>NZ_JBFUIL010000005.1:0-517360 GCF_056401895.1 Sphingomonas sp. P4_D12
CTGATGGTCGGCGATCCGGTCAAGGCGAAGCGGATCAGCGACATCCTGCTCGCCGAATACGGCGTCTATGTTCAGCCGATCAACTACCCGACCGTGCCGCGCGGCACCGAACGCCTGCGCTTCACGCCCGGCCCCGCCCACGACGAAGCCATGATGCGCGACCTCACCAAGGCACTGGTCGACATCTGGAACCGGCTGGAAATGGAAAGCGCCGTTCGTCTCGCGGCGTAACGGCGATCAGCAATCGGGACAGTCTTCGCCGTCGCTGGCCAGCTTCCGGCTGCAAACCGCGTGGCACCCCGTAGGCGATTCCTCGCGCGGGGCTTTTTTGCGATCGAGCGGGATGGCGATGCGGTGACTGCTATCGCCGCAGATCGACAGCGTCAGAACCTGTGAAGGCGGGCAGCAGGCAATAGCCAGCGCCAGCCGAGTAACCGCTGCAATCCCCATCCAGGCCGCCGCGCCCTCAATCATCTCGATCATCCTCGATCAGAATACGCATGGAGGCGCCGTCGAGATCCTCGAATTGGCCATCGCGAACCGCCCAGAAAAAGGCCGCGAGACCAGCGAGGCCGAGGCCAAGCGCGAATGGGATGAGCAACAGGATGCCGTTCATCGTACCGCGCCCCTCAACCGCAGCGCATTGGCGACGACCAACAGCGACGATCCCGACATCGCTGCCGCGGCAATCAACGGCGTCACGTGCCCCAGGATGGCGAGCGGCACGGCGATCGCATTGTAGCCGATCGCCAGCGCGAAGTTCTGGCGCACGACCGACATTGTCCGCCGCGCGGCCGCGATCGCCAGGGGGACGGGCATCAACCGGTCGCCGAGAAAGACGATATCGGCGGCGAGCGTGCCGACATCGCTCGCGCTTCCCGGGGCCATCGCAACGTCCGCGCTTTTGAGCGCCGGACCGTCATTGAGCCCGTCGCCGACCATCAGGACGTGGTGTCCCGCAGCTTGGAGCTTGCCGACGTGATCATATTTGTCGCCCGGCGACATCCGCGCCTGGGCGGCGACGCCAAGCGTGGCGGCGAGTTCCGCCACCGCGGCGGGCGTGTCGCCCGACAACATCTCTACGGTCAATCGCGAACGATGCAGGCGCGCGATCGCCTCCGCCGCATCGGGCCGGGTTTCGTCCCTCAGCACGACCATGCGGGGCGGCTCTTCGCCGATGCGATAGGCGATAGCGGTGCGATCATAGTTCGGTGCAACGTCGCCGGCGATCCAGTCGGGTCGTCCCAGCCGGCAGCGGATCCCGGCGATTTCGCCTTCGAGCCCCAATCCGGCCTGTTCGATCAGATAGGCGGAGGGCAGCGCCACCGCGCCGGCTCGTTGCGCCGCCGCCGCGATGGCGCGCGACATCGGGTGCGTGCTGCCGCGTGCCAGGGTGTACAGGATCGACAAGGTGGCGACGTCGTCAGGCATGCCGCTGACTGGAGCGAAGCGTCCCAGCGTCGTCGTTCCGGTCTTGTCGAGCAGCACGGTATCGACGCGCGACAGGCGCTCGATCGCACTGCCGTCCTTGACCAGCATGCCCGCACGCATCAGCGCACCCGAGGCGACGACATGTGCGATCGGCACCGCCAGCCCCAGCGCGCACGGGCAAGTGATGATGAGCACGGCGACCCCGATCGTCGCCGCGTGATGGACGCCGGCACCGGCGATCAGCCAGCCGAGGAAACTGAGCGCAGCCAGCGTATGGACCGCGGGTGCATAAAGGCGCGATGCGCGATCGGCGATCCGTACATAGCGCGATTTGACCTGGTGCGCCGTTTCCATCAGCCGCGCGATATCCGCAATCGCCGTATCGTCGCCCGTTCGCGTCACACAGATTACCAGCGGGGCGGCGACATTGATGGTGCCGGCGAGAACCTCGCCATCGGCCTCCACCGGGTCGGGCGCGCTTTCGCCCGTCACCAGCGATCGATCGACCAAGCTCGTGCCGGTCTCGACGATCCCGTCGACCGGGATCCGCTCCCCGGCGGCGACGAGCACGCGGTCGCCGGGGCGCAGGTCGGCGATCGGCCGCCGCGAGGACGATCCATTGGCGGCAAGGACCAGCGCGTCGGCGGGAACCTGGTGGAGCAAGGCCGCGACGCTGTCGCGGGCGCGGGCGCGCATGACGCTGTCGAGGAAGCGCCCCGCGAGCAGGAAGAACAGCAGCATGACCGCGCCGTCGAAATAGGCATGCTCGCCGCCGGTGGCGGTTTCGTAGAGACTCATCAGCGTGGTCAGCACGACGCCGATCGAGATCGGCACATCCATGTTGGTGCGGCCACGACGCAGCGCGCTCCACGCATTGGTGAAGAAGGGCCGGCCGGCAAAGCCTACCGCCGGGATCGCGATCAGCGCGGACAGCCAATGGAACAGGCCGCGCGTCGTGTCGTCGGCGCCCGACCAGACCGATACCGACAACAGCATGATATTCATCGCCGCGAACCCGGCCACGCCGAGCGCGAGCAGTAGCCGGCGGCGTTCGCCGTCCTCGCTTGCGCTCTCGGCAGCGGCGAACGGATGCGCCCGAAAACCCATCCCCTCGACCGTGCGGACCAGCGTCGCCGCATCGATTGCCGGAGCATGGGCGACATGCAGCCGATGCGTCGAGAGATTCATCCGGGCAGTCGCGATCCCGGGCAGGGCATGCAGGCCGCCCTCGATCTTGGCGATGCACGAGGCGCAATGCACGCCCTCGACGGTCAGATCGGTCGTTGCCAGCCTGTCGTCGCGGCGGATGACGACCGGCGCGTTCATACCCTGATCTCATCGTCGAACGCGGCCTTCTCGGCGCCGGTATCGACCTCGATGCGCACCAGCCACCGGCCATGCGGCAAGCGGTCGACCGAGCGGTACATCCCGTCCCCGATTGACCGCAGACGAACCTTCCGCTGCGCAACCAACCCGACGGGATGGTTGGCGACGATGCTGACCATCGCGCCCTCGACTGGCCGGCCGGCGCGCGACAGGCGCAGTGAGATCGTCCCGGCGGAATCGGCGGTCGGCGCGGCTTGCCACCCCTGGCGCTCCTGCTGGCGGCCCTCTGCCAGCCAGCGATTGTAATGCGTCGTCGCGACATAGGAATTATCGACGACCAAGCCGCCAAACGTGCGGATCGCGTCGCTGGCCATCACCATGTTGACCGCGATCACCACGCCGAAAAAGCCGATCATGATCGCCAGCATGTGCCAGCCGGTGAAACGTGCGGTCATCATCTACTCCGGGCGTTCGAAGACACTGGACACGGACGCGACGCCGCCTTCGCGATCGAGCGCACGCGCGGTGAAGGTGATCGGCGTATGCTCTTCCTCGGCTGCGGGCGCGGCCACGAACAGCGGCACTTTGGCAACCTGATCGGCCGGGACGGTCAGGCGGATCGTGCGGGTGGCGGCCTCGCGTGACCCTTGTTCGGTCCAGATCACGGCATCGACTCCCTGCAGATGCAGTTCGACGCTGCGCGGGCGACCTTCCATATTGCGCACGTTGATCGAATAGCTGTTGCGGATGCTGCCGTCCGACAGCCGCACCCACATCGGATTGCGGTTCTGCAGCGCCTCGACCGTCAGCCGCGTGCGCGTGCCGAGCGAGAAGAGCATGGCGAGCCCGACCGCCGACCAGGCGGTGAGATAGATCAGCGTGCGCGGCCGCAACAGCCGGCGCAGCGGCGGCAATGCCGGCTTGCCCGCGGTCTCGAGCTGCGCATCGACCTCCGTCGTATAGCCGATCAGCCGCGGTGGTCGTCCGACCCGCTTCATCACGTCGTCGCACGCGTCGATGCACAGGCCGCAAGTGATGCAGCCGATCTGCGGGCCTTCGCGGATGTCGATCCCGGTCGGGCAGACCGCGACACAGGCATTGCAGTCGATGCAATCGCCGATCCGCGACGCACCGGTCGCGAGGTCGGCCAGTACGATATTGCCGTCGCGCGCTTCAGCAGCACGCTTCACGCCATGGCTACGCGGTTCGCCGCGCCAACTCTTGTAAGTCACCGCGAGCGTGCGCTCGTCCATCATCGCGCCCTGGATACGCGGCCACGGACACATATAGATGCATACCTGCTCGCGCATCAGGCCACCCAACGTGAAGGTGGTGAAGGTCAGGACCCCGATCGTCGCATAAGCGACGAATGGCGCGGCGCCGTCGAGGAGTTCGCGGGCGAGGGTAGGCGCATCGGTGAAGTAGAAGACCCAGGCGCCACCCGTCGAAACGGCAATCGCCAGCCACAGGACGATCTTGCTCGTCCGCTTGGCGATCTTGGCTGGTCCCCAAGGCGCGCGATCGAGGCGGATCTGCGCGTTGCGGTCCCCCTCGATCATGCGCTCGACATGCACGAACAGATCGGTCCAGACCGTCTGAGGGCAGGCATAGCCGCACCAAGCGCGGCCGACCGCCGAGGTCACCAGGAACAGTCCGATCGCCGCCATGATCAGCAACCCGGCCACATAATAGAATTCGTGCGGCCAGATCTCGATCGAGAACATGTAGAACCGACGATGCGCCAGGTCGATCAGCACCGCCTGATCGGGAGCGTAGGGCCCGCGGCCCCAGCGCAGCCACGGCGTGACGTAATAGATGACCAGCGCGACCGCCATCACCGCCCATTTCAATCGGCGGAACGTCCCGTCGATCTTCTTGGGAAACACCTTGCGGCGCGCGGCGAAGAAATGTTCCTCGCCCTTGGTCAGGTCGCGTGGGTCCGACATCTCACTTGGCCGCGACGGTCGTGGCCGGTGCCGCGGCTGGGAGCGCTTCGCCGCCACCGAGCGAATGGACATAGACCGCCAGCATCTTCAGCGTGACCGGGTCGAGCTTCTTTCCCCAGGCCGGCATGATCCCATAGCGCGCATTGGCCACCGTTTGGGTCAGGCTGTCGCGATCGCCGCCATAGAGCCAGATCTTGTCGGTCAGGTTCGGCGCGCCGAAGTCGCGGTTTCCCTGGCCATTGGCGCCATGACACGCCGCGCAATTGTTGGCGAAGATCGTGCCGCCACGCTTGGCCGACGGGCTCATCGCTTCCTGGTGCGAGATGAAGCGCACATAGGAAACGGCATCCTGAACCTCTTCGGGCTTGAGGATCTCGTCCTTGCCGAACGCCGGCATCTGCGACATGCGCGTGCTGTCGTCGCCCGGGAACCGTACGCCGTCGAGCAGGGTCCGCTGGATCGACTTGATGTCGCCGCCCCACAACCAATCGTCGTCGTTCAAATTGGGATAGCCCTTGCTGCCCGCGGCGCCCGATCCGTGGCACGCCGAACAATTGATGCGAAACGCCGCGCGGCCACCGTCGATCGCCGCGTGCATCAAGGTCGGGTTCTTCTCGATTTCCTCGATCGGCAGACGATCGATCGCCGCGAGCGTGGACGCCTTGGCCTTTTGATCGGCGGCGAGTTCCGCCTCCAGCTGGCCCTTGCTGGTCCAGCCCAGCACGCCCGGCGTACCGCGCGTCAAGAGCGGCCAGGCCGGATAGGCGATGCAATAACCGATCGCGAAGACGATGGTCGCGTACAGGATATACAGCCACCACCGCGGCATCGGCGTGTCGAGTTCTTCGATCCCGTCCCATTCGTGACCGACAGTCGGGGTGCCGGTCGCCTGGTCGATGCGGCCTTTCTCAGACATCGGCCTGATCCTCTTCGAAAATGCTGGTGGCGGCGCGGCGCGTGGCCGCACTCGAATTCGGGCGGAAGGCCCAGCCGACAAAGCAGAGGAAGGCCACGCTCATCAGCACGAGCCCCCAAGAGTCGGCGAATTCGCGGAGCGCATTATAGCTCATCGTGCCTGCTCCCGTGCCGCCGCCTTCTTGAAGTCGACCTGGGTGCCGAGCATCTGGAGATAGCCGACAAGCGCATCCATCTCGGTCAGCCGGCCGGGATTGCCGTCGTAATCGCGCGATTGCGCGCCGGGATAGCGCTTGGCGAGTTCGGCCTTGTCGCCGTCGCCGAAGTCGCCCTGGGTCAGGACGTCGGCGACCGCTTTCTTGACGTCGTCGTCGCTGTACGGAACCCCGACGTCGCGCAACGCGGTCAGGTCGCGGTCGATATTGGGCAGCTTCAAATCGCGCTCGGCGAGGAAGGCATAACCCGGCATGATCGATTCCGGCACGACCGAACGCGGATCGGTCAGATGCTGGCGGTGCCATTCGTCCGAATAGCGTCCGCCGACGCGGGCCAGATCGGGGCCGGTGCGCTCAGATCCCCATAGAAACGGGTGGTCGTACATGCTCTCCGACGCCAGGCTGTAATGGCCATAGCGTTCGACCTCGTCGCGAAACGGGCGGATCATCTGGCTGTGGCAGAGCGAGCAGCCTTCCCGGATGTAGATGTTGCGCCCAGTGAGCTCGAGCGGGGTGTACGGCCGCACGCCGTCGACCTTGGGCACCGTCTCCTTGATCCAGAACAACGGCGCGATTTCGACGATGCCGCCGATCGCGACGACGAGCAAAGAGAGCACCAGCAGCAACATCACGTTGCGTTCGACGACCTTATGCTTCTGAAGGAATGAAATGGCCATTGCTGCTTACTCGGCGGCAAGAGGAAGAGGAGCGGCGGTGGCACCGTCGGCGGGCGTCCGGACCACCGGACGGTCGCTGGCCGGGTCGAACGCGGCATCGGCGAGTGGGGCTTCGCTGCGCAGCTTACCCGCGATGGTCATCCAGATGTTCCAGACCATGAACAGCGCGCCGACGAAGTAGAGCAGGCCACCGGCGGTACGGATCACGTAATATGGATGCAGCGCGGCGACGACTTCGGCGAACGAGTAGACGAGATAGCCGTCCTGGCCATATTCGCGCCACATCAGGCCCTGGGTGATACCGGCGACCCACATCGACGAGGCGTAGAGGACGATCCCCAGCGTCGCGCACCAGAAGTGCCAATTGACCATGCGCAGCGAGTAGAGCCGCTCGCGACCCCACAAGCGCGGCGTCATGTAATAGAGCGCGCCGAAGGTGATCATGCCGTTCCAGCCGAGCGCGCCCGAATGGACATGGCCGATGGTCCAGTTGGTGTAGTGCGACAGCGAGTTGACGCTCTTGATCGACATCATCGGGCCTTCGAAGGTCGACATGCCGTAGAAGGCGAGCGCGAAGACCATCATGCGGATGATCGGGTCGGTGCGGATCTTGTCCCAGGCGCCGTTGAGCGTCATCAGGCCGTTGATCATGCCGCCCCAGCTCGGCATCCACAGCATCACCGAGAACACCATGCCGAGCGTCTGCGCCCAGTCGGGCAGCGCGGTATAGTGAAGGTGGTGCGGACCCGCCCAGATGTAGAGGAAGATCAGCGACCAGAAGTGAACGATCGACAGGCGATAGCTGTAGATCGGCCGCTCGGCCTGTTTGGGCACGAAATAATACATCATGCCGAGGAAGCCGGCGGTCAGGAAGAAGCCGACCGCGTTATGGCCGTACCACCATTGCGTCAGCGCATCCTGAACCCCGGAAAAGGCCGAATAGGATTTCGATCCCAGCCATGACGGCGGCACCGAGATGTTGTTGACCAGGTGCAACATCGCCACGGTGATGATGAAGCCGAGATAGAACCAGTTGGCGACGTAGATGTGCGGTTCCGACCGCTTCACGATCGTGCCGACGAAGACGATCAGATAGCTGACCCAGACAATCGTCAGCCAGATGTCGACATACCATTCGGGCTCGGCATATTCGCGGCCCTCGGTGATGCCCAACATATAGCCGGTCGCCGCCAGGACGATGAACAGCTGGTATCCCCAGAACACGAAGCGGGCGAGGGCGGGTGCGAACAGCCGCGCGCGGCACGTCCGCTGCACGACATAGAAACTGGTCGCGATCAGCGCGTTGCCGCCGAATGCGAAGATGACCGCAGAGGTGTGGAGCGGACGCAGGCGCCCGAAGGAGGTATATTCGATGCCGAGATTGAAGATCGGCCATGAAAGCTGCGATGCGATCAGGATGCCGACCAGAAATCCGGCGACGCCCCAGAAGACGGTCGCGATGACGCCCCAGCGTATCACGTCGTCATAATAACGGTCGGGACGTACCGCTTCCGGCGCGCGCCCTATCTGCCGCAGCGTATAGAAAGCCGCGATCGTCGCCGCGGCGGCGGAGATCATCATGTGCACGGCAAAGCCGGTATCGGCCGCAAAGCCCGCTGCGCTCACGCACAGGAACATCAATAGGAGCCAACCCCCGGCTCTGGTCACGACGTCGTCCAAATCGACCCCCCGAAAAGCGTTGTCACCCCGGTTCATGGGGGTGGCGGCGGCTTAGCCGGGGGGATCGGCGCGGCTCTATGCGTAGTTTCCCCAAGGCCTTGCCGGCGCGATGGGCCGGTGGCCGTCAATGCCGCGAATTCCTTGACCACGATCAAATCCAGGCCGTGGAGCAGGGGTTTATGGGTCTTTGCGACGAGGCGGCAGAGGGGGTAATCGGTCCGTCTCGTCGCTTTCCATCAGCCGAGGCACGATCCGTCATGCAGGCCGACGCATACCGAGCGTTTCGACGGGCAACACGTTGCCCGACCGCCCTTCTGGAGTGGCTATGCCATGCCTCCGACCTCGATCGAATTCTGGTCGGATGGCGCGGTGCGTTCGCACGAACGGCGGGAATATCGTCGTTGTTGCGATGGACGGACGATATAGGCGCTATTTCCCTGATCCGACGGAGATCGAGCTGGCGCGACGCGCGTGATCCTCGCCGAGCTGAATGGGTCCGTAATACCCCGAATATCGCGGTCGCAGCCGGCGCAATAGGGTGAGCGCCGGCTATTTCGCGGGGACGGCGATGAAGAATATCCTGGTATTGATCCATGACGACCCGGGGCAGGAGGCGCGCCTCCAGCTGGCATTGGATGTGACGAGGATGTTCAACGGGCACCTGATGTGCCTGGACGTCGCAATTCCTTCGATCGCGCTCGCGGACGAGGCATTCGGCGGTGGGGTCGGCGCGATCCTGCTGGCCGAAGAGGTCACCCATGAGGCCGCCAATCGCACCCGATTGGAGCAGCGGCTGAAGATCGAAGGCGTTTCCTGGGAATGGGCTGACGCGACGGGCCGGGTTGCCCCCAGCCTGCGCGCTGCGAGTCAGTTTGCGGACCTGATCGTCGTCAACCGGCGGCTGGACGATTTCCCGAGTTCGGACATGCGCGCCGTCGCCGGCGAAGTGATCGCGCGATCGGGCAAACCCGTATTCGCCGTTCCGGAGAGTCTGCGCCGATTCCGGCCAGCCTGTGCCATGATCGCCTGGAACGGATCGACCGGCTCGATGGCGGCGGTGCGGCACGCGCTTCCTCTTTTACAGCACGCCGACCGCGTGTTCCTGACCGAAGTGGAAGGGCGCGGTGAAGGGTCCGCCGAGGCTGCGGCCAGCTATTTGTCGCGATACGACGTGCATGTCCGCGTCGAGCGACTGGCGCCCGAAAACGGCGACATCGGCCGCACGTTGATCAGCCGCGCAGTAAGACACGACGCAGGCTATATGATTGCCGGCGGATTCGGGCACTCGCGGTTGACGGAAGCGCTGTTCGGCGGCGTCACTCGCGACTTGCTCACGCACGCTCCATGTCCCGTGTTCATGGCGCACTGACGGTAATCATATCCTGCGCGCGAGCATCGTCCTTGAGCGGAGAGAGCGCAAAGGAAAGCAGCGGGAGCGATAGCGCATAGGCATATTGCGTGAGCGAGACGCCGATGTTGAACGGGAACCAGATAGTGGGAACCCCAAGCCGGGAAAGCTCATTGATGAACAGCGCTACAGCGACCACCGCCATCGTTGTCAGTGCTAGCAATCTGCGTTCGCCGCGCGCGATGATCCGCACCGCAATCACCACGAACAGGACGGCGAAGACGGCGCGTCCAACGGCGACCAATGCATCTGCATGTGTGATCGCTCCGACGACTCTTACCACCCAGGCGGCTATACCGGTCAGCAAGACGATCCGCCTATCGCGGCCGTCCGCCCAGTCGTTCCAGGCAGCCGTCCATGCCAGCATGGCGAGTGGCGAGAGCAGAATGGCGTTCTGCCGATCCAGTGTCGAAATACCGATCAGGTCGGTCCAGGAGGCGACCGCGTTTCCCAGCCTGAGGCAAGCAGTCGCAACGAGGGCGATCGATAACCACCGGGCAAAGCCTGGCCTGGCCATCGAGGGAGCCACGACGAGCGCGATCCCGGCGAGCAGGAACATCATGATCGGTAACGCGATTTCGACGATGTAGCCGGCAATGGTTCGATGCCATTGGGCATTGTACAATGTGTCGCCGAACGAGGCCGCGGCCAGAGTGGGCACGCTCCTGAGTCCGCCGCTCTGATTGTCCCGACCAAGTCCCGGCTGCATGAAGGCCCTGATCGCCAGCAACGCGGAATGCTCGCCCACCGATCGCGGAAGCTTGACCAGGAACGGCCGGGCACCGACCACTTTCGGATCATGGCCCAGCCTGCCGATGCCGCTGATCGGCTTGCCATTCCAGAACATCTCATAACCGTCATCGACCATCGTCGGGCCAAGCAACGCCAAGTCGCCCTGCGCGGGCAAGGCGACGCGGCGGCGATACCAGCCATAACCCTCAAGATCGGGATGGCCGCGCGCGTGCCAACCGGCGAGATAGCCGGGAAGGCCGACGTCGAAATCGTGATTGCTCGGTAGCGAAACCAGGTCGATCCGATCCCAGTTGCGATCGTCGGTCCGCGGGTCGGCCCATCGTGGATCGTCGCCCGCGTGGAAGCGCCACGACCCGTCCAGCACCCTCGCCGGGCCAACCGGATCGGGCCGGCCGCCGATCGCGAGCGTTGCGACGACCGAGAGCAGCATCACCAGACAGAGAGAGCAGAACCAGAACCGCTGAGACAATTCGCTTCCCCTACAAACTGCCCGAACGAAGGTGCATTTGGAAACTGAAGCAGGTAGATCTGACTGCACCAGTTAAATGTGTTTTACTGGTGCAGTCAACGGAGTGCAGGTTGGATGGCCATTTCCTCTCCCCGTCCGGTTTCCGCGATCCGCCTGGATGGCGGCCGCTTGTCCATCGATTTCGCCAACACGATCCACGACCGGTTCGCGGCGGACGTGGAGGATTATATCGCGACCCCCGAACGCTATGTGGAATGGGCGAGGCGCTCGGGCGCGATCGCTGCCGACGAGGCGATGGAGGTATCGCGTTTGGACGGAGAGGGCGAACTCCTCATGGCGGACGTTCGCTCGCTGCGGGACGCTACCTATCTCCTCTTGTCGGCATACATCGACGATGTCGCGCTTCCCAAAGGTCCGCTGCTCGTTGAAAATCATTGGCTCCTGCATGCCCGACGGAGCCAGTCGCTGGCAGAAAGCGGCCTACTAGCGTTGCAGGTGGACCCGGAGGATCTTCGCCTTCCTCTCAAGCGGATCGCCTTGGACGTCGTGGACACGCTCGCGGACGCGCGCGCCGGCAAGTTCACGCTCAAACGTTGTGCAAACCAGAGCTCCTGCGGATGGATATTCGCGGACACCAGCAAGAACGGGCGACGACGGTGGTGCGCGATGCAAACCTGCGGGACCGCGAGCAAAACCGAGACTCGCCGCAACAAGAACTGACATCTGCGATACGCCGCGAGCAGGTGCCGAGCAGCGCGGGATGAACAGAGCCCGATCATAACTCCAGGTTATCGGCGCAAGACGTAATTGCGATTGATTCCTCGCCCCCGCTCACGGACGTTGCAGTGCCCGGTCAGCAATAAGACCGAGAGCAAAATAAACATCAGGGGAAAATCATGGGGCCTCATTCGTGTTCCAATGCCGCACGTCTGCGCTACGCGTACCTTGCTGGTTGCGCCGCGATCTTGCTGGTATCTCCGCCCGCATTTGCCGCGAGCGCCAATAGCGAGGCGCCGACCGGACAGGAAACGCCCCCTGTTACTCAGCCGAGTGACGATCAACCGCAAAAGGACATTGTCGTCACCGGTTCGCTGGTGCGCAGCACCGGCTTCACCGCACCGACGCCGGTCACCGTGATCGATGCCGACGCCTTGGCGCGGGTCTCCGCGCCCAATGTCGCCGACGCGATCAACCAGATGCCGGCGCTGCGTCCCTCGCTCACCCCGACCAGCGCCGTGAACGCCGGCGGCGGCACCCAGATCGGCGGCAATTATCTCGACCTGCGCGGTCTCGGCTATGCCCGTACCCTGGTGCTGCTCGACGGTCGGCGCTACGTGCCGTCCAACCCGACCGGCGCGGTCAACCTCAACAACATCCCCCAGGCCTTGATCGATCGCGTCGACATCGTGACGGGCGGGGCCTCCGCCGCTTATGGCGCCGATGCCGTGGCCGGTGTCGTCAACCTGCAGACCAAGGCGAATCTGGAAGGGCTCAAGGCGACGCTGCAAGCCGGCGAGGCCGGAGCGGGCGATTATCGCAACGTGCTGATCTCGGTGGCGGCCGGGACCAAGCTGACTGACAGCATGCACCTGGTATTGGCCGGCGAATATTCCGACAATTCCGGTATCGCCCGCTTGGCCGCGCGGCGATGGGCCGCGGCCGGCGCCGGTCTGTTGGCCAACCCCAATGCCGGCAATGGCGGGCTCGGCACGCCGAGCCAACCGCGTCAGTTTCTCGTTACCAGCGGTCTGCGCAACAGCAATTCCACGGCCAACGGTGTGATCACCGGAGTGACCTTCCGGCCCGGTTCCGGCTCGCCGATCAACACCATCACCGGCCTGCCGTCCTATTTGAAAGGCGTGCAGTTCAACGATGCCGGTCAGGCGGTACCGTTCTCGCTGGGAACCCTGACGACCTCGGGCACGATGCTGGGCGGGGACGGCGTGAACGGCATGGCCGACCAGGTCGGGGCGACGCCGATCACGCGTTATACCGCTTATGGCAAGCTGAGCGGCGACGTCGCGCCCGGATGGACTGCGTTCATCGAGAGCTCCTACAGCCATTTCCATTCGCTGCAGGACGGAATCCCCTCGACCTTCAGCTACACGATCGCGGCGGACAATTTCTATTTGCCGAGCCAATTGGCGGCGACGATGGCGGCCAACAAGGTTGCCGCCATCACCGTCAACAAGCTCGCCGATCAGAATGCGCGGACGCTGACCAGCTACAATACCGACGTCTATCAGATCACGCTGGGCGTGCATGGCGATCTCGGCAAGAGCTGGTCGTTCGACGGCTATTACGGCCACGGCCGCAACTACAACGACAATATCAGCCGGAACAACCGCATCCTGGCCAATTACGCCCTGGCGATCGACGCCGTGGCCGATCCGGCGCATCCGGGCTCGGCGATCTGCCGATCCACCCTGACCAAGCCGGGCAATGGCTGCATCCCGCTCAACATCATGGGCAAGGTCGATCCCAACAATCCGGCCTTGGGCTATGTCAACGGCGTCGCCGAAACGATCAACGACATCGAGCAGGACGAGCTTTCGCTCACGCTGCGCGGCGAACCCTTCTCGACCTGGGCCGGCCCGGTGTCGCTGGCCCTGGGTGGCGAATATCGCAGCCAGTCGCTGAGGGTGAATTTCGACAGCGCCTCGCGGGCCGGCGCCTATTCCGCTCCAGCGCTTCCTTATTCCGGCAGCGTCGACGTCAAGGAGGCGTTCGGCGAGCTGCTGATCCCGTTGCTCGCCGATTCACCTTTCGGTAAACGGCTGAGTGTCGACATTGCAGGCCGCATTACCAATTACACGACCTCGGGAACGGTCGAGACCTGGAAGGCGGGCGTCGATTACGCGATCAACAAGTCGATCCGGCTGCGTGCGACAGAATCGCGCGACATCCGCGCGCCCAATCTGGCCGAATTGTATCAGAAGAGCGGCAGCTCGTTCCTGACCGTCACCGATCTCGACCCACGCTATCTCGGACAGAGTTATCTGGTCACGGCGCTGACCGCGGGCAATCTGAACCTGAAGCCGGAAATCGCCAGGACCTTCACGGGCGGTGTGGTGCTGACGCCGAGCTTCATTCCGCGGCTGAGCATCTCGGTCGACTATTACAATATCGACATCAAGAAGGCGATCATCCAGCTGACGCCGGCGACGATCGTCCAGCAATGCTTCACCACCAACACGGCCGCTTGCCAATATATCACCCGGGACAATAGCGGGCTGATCACCACGGTGTTCAGCGGGCCGACCAATCTCGCTTATGCCATGACTCGCGGTATCGATGTCGAGATGAGCTATACGATGCCGGTCGGCAGCGATCGCATCGTCTTTCAGGGGCTGGTCAATTATCTGATCAAGACCGAGACCTATGACGGGACCGTCCACGTCCGATTGGATGACAGCGTGGTCCAGCCGACCGTCGCCGGCATGGGCGGCAACCCGCGGTGGAAGGCGAACGCCAACATCAGCTATATCGCCGGCGACTGGCGCCTATCAGCCACCGCCCGCTATGTCGGCGGCGGCTTTATCGACCGCACCTTGACCGCCAGCAATATCGACAAGCTGACCGTCAACGGGCGGCTCTATGCCGACCTGTCGGGCGAAGTGACGATCTTCCGTCCGCATGGCGCGGGCAGCAAGGTCGCGCTGTTCGCGGCGGTCCAGAATCTGTTCGACAATGATCCGCCGATCACCGGCGCCGGCGGCTATGGCACGACGCGCGCGCTGTACGACACGATCGGTCGCCAGTTCATGGGTGGGTTGCGCGTGAAATATTGAGGCTGATTGCCGAAAAGAGGGGAGGGTAGCGTGACTCGGATTGGATATCTGCCGCTGGTCGCGCTCATCGCGATGTCACTGATGGCGCCCGCGGCAACGTCCGCCACGCCGGCCGAGCCGATGACGGCCAAGGCAGCCGCGGTCAAAGCCGCGCTGGCTGTGCCCGCCACCTCGGCCCCCCCCGGCTGCGCGGTCGGGCTGTTTCGCGGCGGCAAGACCGAATTGCAGGTCAATGACGGCTATGCCGATGTCGCCACCGGGCGCCGGATCGACGCCGACACGCAATTCTACGCCGCCTCGGTCTCCAAGCAGTTCACCGTTGCGGCCCTGATGCAATTGGTCGTGGCGGGAAAGGTTCGGCTCGACGCCGACGTCCATCGCTACCTGCCCGATCTGCCGTCTTATCCCGATCCGCTGACGATCCAGAATCTGCTGAACATGACGAGCGGGGTGCGTGATTCCCTGGTCCTGCTGCAGCTCGACGGGATCGAACCGCTTTCCCGCGCGACTCGCGCCGAGGCGCTGGCCGAGGTGTTTCAGCAACGGGATACCAAGTTCAAGCCCGGCACCGCCTATGATTATACCAATGGCGGCTATCTGCTGCTGTCCGAAGTGGTCGAACGCGTCTCCGGCGAAAATTTCGAGACTTATGTCGATGCGCATGTGTTGAAGCCACTCGGCATGACCCGCAGCTTCGTCATGCTGGGCAGTCGCACGTCGGACGCCAATGCCGCGCGGGGCTATACCATGCCCGGCGGCAAGGCGGTGCTGACCAACGAATTTCCGTTGTTCGGCGGGAGTGGCGGGTTGATCACGACGATCAACGATCTCGCCAAATGGTATGCCGATATCGACCACGGACATAAGGTCTGGACCCCCGAGGTCACCCGGCTGATGGCCATGCCGGGGCGGTTCACCGATGGCAGCCCGGTGCGCGACCACGGCCAAGGGCCCGTCTATGGCAATGCCCTGCTGATCGGTCCGCACTGGTTCCACCACACCGGTTCCGCGGGAGGATTCAAGACCCTGTTCGGCTATAATCGCGAGCAACGCTTCGGCGTGGCGCTGCTGTGCAACAATGGCGACTATAACCCCGACAAAGTGGCCGATGCCGTGCTTGCCGCCTATGACGGAAACGTGCCGCGCGTCAGCGAGGGCGCACCGCCCTCTTCGCTCAACGGCCGCTACGGCAATCCCAACCTCAAGGCGGTCTATTCCATCGCCCTCACCGAAGCCGGCGGCACGGTGACCGTCACCGATCGCACCGGCAAGCCGCGCGCGCCGCAATTGCTGGAGGCAACCGGGCCCGGCCAATATAAGGGTCCGGGCTACACGCTGAGTTTCGACGACAATGCCATGGGCTTCACTCTGACTATCCCGCGCGTGGTTCTGCACTTCACCAGATTGCCCTGAGGCAATGTTGTCCGGCGAGTCGACGGCTGGCCAAGCAGGCGAACCGACCGCGCCACGGCTTGTCTAGCCCGGCTCAGCCGGTAAAGGCGGTGCGATGAGCACCGAGCTACCCAAGACCTTCGACCCTGCGGAAATCGAGACGCGCTGGTATGCGCATTGGGAGGAGAGCGGCCAGTTCCGCCCCGATCGCCCCGGCGCCGAGCCCTGGACGATCGTCAACCCGCCGCCCAACGTCACCGGCTCGCTCCATATCGGCCATGCGCTCGACAATACGTTGCAGGACGTGCTGGTCCGTCACGCGCGGCTCAAGGGCAAGGATGCCTTGTGGGTGGTCGGCACCGACCATGCCGGCATCGCCACCCAGATGGTGGTTGAGCGCCAGATGGCCGAGCGCCAGCAGAAGCGCACCGATTTCACCCGCGAGGAATTCGTCGCCAAGGTGTGGGAATGGAAGGCCGAAAGCGGCGGCGAGATCACGCAGCAGCTCCGCCGCCTCGGCTGCTCGATGGATTGGGCGAACGAGCGCTTCACGATGGACGAGGGCTTTTCCAAGGCCGTCCTCAAGGTGTTCGTCGACCTCTACAACCAGGGGCTGATCTATCGCGACAAGCGGCTAGTGAACTGGGATCCGGGTCTCGGTACCGCGATCAGCGACCTCGAGGTCGAGACCAAGGAGGTCAAGGGCAGCTTCTGGCAGATCCGCTATCCGCTGGCCGACGGCTCCGGTTCGATCACCGTCGCGACGACGCGCCCCGAGACGATGCTGGCCGACATGGCGGTCGCGGTGCATCCCGAGGACGAGCGCTACAAGGCGATGATCGGCAAGCAGGTGAAGCTGCCGATCACCGGCCGCCTGATCCCGGTGATCGGCGACGAGCATGCCGACCCGACGCTCGGTACCGGCGCGGTGAAGATTACGCCGGGGCACGATTTCAACGATTTCGAAGTGGGCAAGCGCGCCGGGTTCAAGGCGGGCGAAATGCTCAACATGCTCGATGCCAAGGCGCAGGTTCAGCAGACCGCCGATGGTCTGATCCCTGACGATCTGCTCGGCATCGATCGCTTCTGGGCGCGCAAGCTGGTGGTCGAGCGGCTGAAGGAAGGCGGCTTCCTGGTCCTTCATATCGACAAGGACGGGGTCGAGCATGATGCCGAGCCGCGCACAATCCAGACGCCTTATGGCGACCGCTCGGGCGACGTGATCGAGCCGTGGCTGACCGACCAATGGTATGTCGATGCCGAGACGCTGGCCAAGGCGCCGATCGAGGCGGTGAAGTCGGGCGCGATCAAGATCGTGCCGAAGAGCTGGGAGAAGACCTTCTTCAACTGGATGGAGAATATCCAGCCGTGGTGTGTCAGCCGGCAGCTCTGGTGGGGGCACCGGATTCCGGCTTGGTTCGCTGACGATGGACGCATATTTGTTGCCCACGATGAGCAGGCGGCTTTGCTGCAAGCGATTGGGGGCGATAACGCCGGGCTCGACCTGATGGGAGGGTCGGCGATCGTCGTGGAGGATGAGCGCGCCGCGCAGGCGCTGCGCGAGACGCTGGCCGACGATGATAAGACGCTTATCCTGTGGCAGGACCCAGACGTCCTAGACACTTGGTTCTCCTCCGCGCTTTGGCCCTTCGCGACGATGGGCTGGCCTGACGAGACCGATCCCAAGCTCCACGGCCGCTATCCTAACGACGTGCTGATCTCCGGCTTCGACATCCTATTCTTCTGGGACGCGCGGATGATGATGCAGGGCATGCACTTCATGAAGGACGTGCCGTTCCGCACGCTCTATCTGCATGGCCTGGTGCGCGCCGCCGACGGGCAGAAGATGTCCAAATCGAAGGGCAATGTCGTCAACCCGCTCGGGCTGATCGACCAGTACGGCGCCGACGCGCTGCGCTTCTTTATGGCGGCGATGGAAAGCCAGGGCCGCGACATCAAGATGGATGAGAAGCGGGTCGAGGGCTATCGCAACTTCGCGACCAAGTTGTGGAATGCGGCGCGCTTCTGCCAGTCGAACGGCATCGGCGCGTCCAAGACGCTCGAGGCGCCCGAAGCGATGCTCGCGGTCAACAAATGGATCATTGGCGAGACGATCCAGACGGTGCAGGCGGTCGACCTGGCGCTGGTGGATTACCGTTTCGATGGCGCCGCCAACGCGATCTACCAATTCGCCTGGAGCCGGTTCTGCGACTGGTATCTCGAATTGATCAAGCCAGTCTCTAGCGGCGACGAACGCGGCGCGATCGATGATGAGAGCAAGGCGGTCGCGGGCTGGGTGCTCGACCAGATCCTGGTCATGCTCCATCCGTTTATGCCGTTCGTGACCGAAGAGCTTTGGTCGAAGCTCGGCGTGCGCGACGACGACCTGATCGTCGCCAAATGGCCGATCGCCGATGCACGCGCGATCGATCCCGAAGCGGGCAAGGAGATCGACTGGCTGATCCGGCTGGTGAGCGAAGTGCGGTCGAGCCGCACCGAGCTCAACGTGCCACCGGGCGCGCGACTTTCCGTGTATCTTCGCGATGCCTCGGCCGAGACGCAGGCGCGGTTCGAGCGTCTGGCGCCGGCGATCGCACGGCTCGCGCGGATCGATCGCGCTGAGGGCGAGGCGTCGGGCGGTGCGGCGCAGGTCGTGGTGGATGAGGCAACCTTCGTCCTGCCGCTCGAGGGCGTGATCGACCTCGCCGCCGAACGCGCCCGCCTGACCAAGGCGATCGAGGCGGCGGCAAAGGAGCGTGACGGGCTGGCCGGGCGCCTCAACAACCCGAGCTTCGTCGAGCGCGCCAAGCCCGAGGCGGTCGAGAAGGCGCGGGCGGATCATGCCGAGAAATCGGCCGAGGCCGAGCGGCTGACGGCGGCGCTGGCGCGGCTGGGTTAGCCACACTTACAACGTCACCCCGGCCTTGTGCCGGGGTCCACTCCTCCTCTTGCGAAGGCAGGAGTTGTGGCACGGTGGATGCCGGGACAAGCCCGGCATGACGAAGTGACTGCCGACTCCGGGCGAATGCCACTCGCCGCCCAATAACGCCAAGGAACATCTCTCCCGCGAACGGATTATGTTGCGCCTTGGGCTAGGCGAACCGGCGCCCATTCCCTATCGAACCGCACGACAGCGAAACGACTAGCGAATCCGGCCGTCCGGGCCGAAGAAAGGCAATCCACCGTGGCGCAGCCGCCGCAACAGCCTCAGCACCGGGGGCCGGGAGGCCGACGCGATCTGACCGTCGGACCGATCGGCTCGACCTTGCTGGCGTTCGCGCTGCCGACCCTCGCGTCGAACATTCTTCAGTCGCTCAACGGCTCGATCAACTCGATCTGGGTGGGGCGCTTCCTCGGCGAAAGCGCGCTCGCGGCGACCTCCAACGCCAACATCATCATGTTCCTGATGTTCTCCGCCGTGTTCGGCTTCGGCATGGCGGCGACGATCCTGATCGGCCAGTCGGTCGGGCGCAACGATATCGAGGGTGCGCGGCGCGCTTTCGGATCGGCGGTCGGCCTGGTGATCGGCGGCGCAGTCGTGATTTCGATCCTCGGCTGGCTGTTCGCGCCGCAGATATTGCGGCTGCTGGCGACGCCGGGCGAGGCGCAGAACATGGCGCGCGATTATCTGCGCGTGATTTTCCTCGGCCTGCCTTTCTCGATGCTCGGCGTGCTCATCTCGATGAGCCTGCGTGGCACCGGCGATTCGGTCACGCCGCTCTGGTTCATGGGGTTGAGCGTCGCGATCGACAGCAGCTTCAACCCGCTGTTGATCGACGGCATCGGTCCATTCCCCAAGATGGGGATCGCCGGGTCGGCGACGGCAACGTTACTCGCGGGGATCGTGTCGTCGGCGGGCATGCTGCTCTACGTTTATTGGCGCGACCTGCCGATCCGCTTGCGCGGGCACGAACTGCGCTATCTGATCCCCGAAAAGGCGCTGGTGAAGACGATCCTCGCCAAGGGTCTGCCGATGGGCGCGCAGATGCTGGTCATGTCGACCGCCGGTCTCACGATGATCGGTCTCGTCAACCGCCACGGCGTGGAAACCGCCGCGGCCTATGCGGTGTCGCAGCAGCTGTGGACCTATATCCAGATGCCGGCGATGGCGATCGGCGTCGCGGTCAGCTCGATGGCGGCGCAGAATATCGGCGCGGGCAAATGGGAGCGGGTCAACGCGATTACGCGCTCGGGCATCGTCTACAACACGATCATCACGCTGGTTGTCATCACCGCGATCATCCTGTTCGACCGTCAGGTGATGACCCTGTTCGTCGGCAGCGGCAGCCCGGCGATCCCGATCGCGCGGCATATCCAGCTGATCTCGAGTTGGACCTTCGTGATGTTCGGCGCGACGATGGTGCTGTTCTCGACCGTGCGGGCCAACGGCGCGACGGTGCCGCCGCTGATCATCCTGGCGGTCGCTTTCTATCCGGTTCGTCTCGGCTTCGCGATCTTCGGTCAGCCGCTGATTGGTGCCGACGCTTTGTGGTACGCCTTTCCAATCGGCTCGATGGTCTCGCTGCTGCTCGCCGCCTGGTATTACCGGAGCGGCCATTGGCGCGAGCAGGTGCTGATCGTCCCGCCCGAGCCCGAGGCGGAAGAGCATGCCCATGGCACCGGCGAGCCGGCGGGACGGCTGCATCCAACGGGTTGAGCGAGAGTCTCCCCGGCCCCTTGCGCGCAGCGGCGGGGAGGCTCAAATGCGCGGCCATGAGCCAATACCCCGCGATCCGTCTCCGCCGCCCTCGCGCTTCGGCGTGGAGCCGGCGGATGCATGCCGAAACCACCCTGACCGCCGCCGATCTGATCTGGCCGCTGTTCATCGCCGAAGGGCGAGGCGTCGAGGAACCGATCGCCAGTCTGCCGGGCGTATCGCGCTGGTCGGTCGACGGCATCGTCGCGCGGGCGAAGGAAGCGCGTGACCTCGGCATCCCGTGCATCGCGCTCTTCCCCAACACGCAACCCGATCGCCGCACCGATGATGGCAAGGAAGCGCTCAATCCCGACAATCTGATGTGCCGCGCGATCCGCGCGCTCAAGGACGCGGTGCCCGATATCGGCGTGCTGACCGACGTCGCGCTCGATCCCTATACCAGCCACGGGCATGACGGCTTGCTCGACGATAGCGGCTACGTCCTCAACGACGCCACGGCGGACGTGCTCGTCGGCCAAGCGCTCAATCAGGCTGCCGCCGGTGCCGACATCATCGCGCCGTCGGACATGATGGACGGTCGCGTCGGCCTGATCCGCGACGCGCTGGAGGCGGAAGGCCACGTGAACGTCCAGATCATGTCCTATGCCGCCAAATATGCCAGCGGCTTCTACGGCCCGTTCCGCGATGCGGTCGGCTCGCGCGGGCTGCTCAAGGGCGACAAGAAGACCTATCAGATGGACCCCGCCAATGCCGAGGAAGCGCTGCGCGAAGTCGCGCTCGACCTCGCCGAGGGTGCCGACAGCGTGATGGTCAAGCCGGGGCTGCCTTATCTGGACATCATATTGCGAGTGAAGGATCGATTCGAAGTCCCTGTATTCGCGTATCAAGTGTCGGGCGAATATGCGATGCTGGAGGCTGCCGTGGCGGCCGGTGCCGCCGAGCGCGACGCGGTGGTGCTTGAGACGCTGATGGCGTTCAAGCGTGCGGGTTGCTCGGGCGTGCTGACCTATCACGCGCTCCACGCGGCGAAGCTGCTGGCAAAATGATCGAGACGGCTCGCCTGATCCTCCGCCCATGGCGCGAGGATGACAAACCTGCGTTCGACGCGATCATCAACACGCCGGCGATGATGACGCATTTCGGCGGCGTTGCACCGCGCGACCGGATCGACACGCTGATCGACAGCCAGATCGCCAAGCAGGATTCCGACGGCCATTGCATGTGGGCGGTCGAGACCAAGGCGGATGGCGCGCTGGCAGGGATTTGCGGGCTCAGGCTGGGCGGCCATCCCGATACGCCAGTCGACGGCATGTACGAACTCGGCTGGCGAGTCGCCGAGAAGCATTGGGGGCAGGGGGTCGCACGCGAGGCGGCCGAGGCGAGCCGTGACTGGGGCTGGACGAACACGCCGGCCGAGACGATCGCGGCGTGGACCAATCCCGACAACGCGCCGTCCTGGGGGCTGATGATCCGGATCGGCATGACGCGCCGTCCCGAGCTCGACTTCCGGCATCCGCGCTATCTCGATAATGACGACGTGATCGGCGACATGATCGTCTACGCGATCGATCGACCGCGATGAGCGCGATCGAGACCGAACGACTAATCCTGCGCGGCTGGCGCGAGAGCGACGTCGCGCCGTTCCATGCCATGTGCAACGACCCGGAGGTCATGCGCTATCTCGGGCCGCCGCTGAGCCGCGAGGATGCCGAAGCCGCCGCGGCCCGCCAGAACGGATTCATCGCCAGCCACGGCTACTGTTTCTGGGCGGTCGAGCGAAAAGCCGATGGCGCGTTCCTCGGCTTTTGCGGCCTCAAGCCTGGCCCCGAGGGTACGCCGCTCTTCCACCAGGTCGAGATCGGCTGGCGGCTCGCGCGGGACGCCTGGGGCCGGGGCTATGCGCGCGAAGCGGCCGAGGCGAGCATCGCTTGGGGCTGGGAGAACACCGACGCGCCCGGCATCGCCGCGATGACCAATATCGAGAATGTGCGCAGCTGGGGCCTGATGGAGCGGATCGGCATGATGCGCGATCATGCCGCCGATTTCGACCATCCGGCGGTGCCGATCGGCGATCCGTTGAGGCCGCACATCGTCTACCGGATAGCGCGGCCTTAGTCCCACAGCGTGCCGTTGAGGCGCTCGACCACATAATCTGCACCCGATTCCGAAAGGTGTTGTTGGTCAATGAAGAACGGAATTTCTCCGTCATTGGTTCGGCACCGATCATTGGGGCACAACAGGTCGCGCAATAGCGCGAAACGAACGCCGCGGACGGCGTGAGCGCTCTCTGCGACGATCACATTGCCGCGATCGACCAGCGGGTCGAAGAAGCGATCGTCGACTGATCCGTCCATCTCGCTCAGTCCCGGCGTTGTGTACCCCTCGATGACCCCGCGCAGCGGCAGCGCTTGCGCCCAGACATGGCGCGCCGGGTCGAATCGCAGCCAAGGCACGTCCCCGAGCAGAACGACCTTCTTGCCGGCGTCACGGAGGCGAGTCAGCGTTCGGCCGAGCGCCGAGCGCAGTTCGATGTCGCTTGAGCTGTCCGTATTCGTCCCGTTGGCGGGTATCACCCCATCGCCGATGGCAATGGCACGAGCGCTGAAAGGCGACTGCCAGAATGCCGTCAGGACGACAATCTTGATGCGGGGATCCCGGGCCGCCTTTTCGATCGCGGCAATGTTGAAATCAGCGCAGGCCCGCGATGCGCCAGGATGCTCACGCAGCCTGAGCGTCGCGCCGAGCAACGGTGGGCAGGAACCCGCCGTCATCTGGATCAGCCCGTAACCGTGCGCACGGGCATCCTCGCGCAGCGCGTCGCCGAGCGACGATGCATGGCTATCGCCAAGCAATGCGACAAGCGGGCCATTGCCGGGCGGCGCGCAGAATGGGCTGGGGTTCGGGCGATCGACGCCATAGCCGGTCAGGCAAGAGCTCCTGCTCTTGGTCAGGATTCTCTCTATGCGCCGTGACGATGCGCCGGTTCGGTCGGGAATGCCGCCGGACAGCGCGATACCACCGAACAGCGCGAGACTCGCCGCAAGCGCGATGCCGTAGCGCCGCAGGGTGGCCGGATTGGTGCGGCCATGCCGGGGGTGGCGCCAAGGCCGTTCGATCCAACGCCAGCAGCAATAGGCAGGAACGATCGACCCGATCGCCGTTGCCGCCAGCAGCAGCGGCGGTACCGGACCAGCAGCGGCGACGCGGAGGAAGGCGAGCGGCGGCCAGTGCCAGAGGTACCAGGAATAGGAGATGAGCCCGATCGCGACCAGCGGGCGGCTGCCGAGCAGGTGGCGGTTGATGCCGCTTTCGGGTGCCGCAATCATCATCGCCGTACCGAGGGTCGGCAGGAGCGCGGCATAGCCCGGAAAGCGCACCTGTTCGTCGAACAACCGCAAAGACGCGGCGATCGCCACCAGCCCGGCAACGGCGATCCATTGCTGTACGGCAGCCGGGAGCCGGAAGCCCGCGCGGTGGGCGATCGCCAGCGAGACGCCGATACCGAGCTCCCACGCACGCGTCGGCAATAGGTAGAAGGAAGCGACCGGCTCGATCGGTGTCGCCAGCAGGCCGAGCAAAAGCGATAGGCCCGTAATGGCGAGCACCGCCCATAACGTGCTTCGGACGCTCCATCGGCGAAGCACCAGTAACAATGGCGGCAGGAGCAGATAGAACTGTTCTTCGATGCCGAGCGACCAGGTCATCAGGAACGGCTCGAGCACCGCGCTTGGCGTGAAATAATCGGTTGTGTGGAAGAACCAGAAATTGGAGATGCCGAGCAACGCGGCGACCGCCGAGATCGCGAACCGCGCAAGTTCGCTCGGCCCCAGGATCAGCACTCCCGATCCCAGCGTCGCCAACGACACGGCGATGAGCGCCGGCAGGATGCGCCGGGCGCGCCGGGCGTAAAAGGCGGCAAAGCTGAATCGGTGATCGGCGATCTCGTGATGGACGATTCCGCCGATGAGAAATCCCGAGATGACGAAAAATATATCGACGCCGGCAAACCCGCCGGGCAGCCAGCCGAGGCCGGCGTGAAAGAGCACGACGGAGGTAACGGCAATCGCGCGCAGCCCATCGATATCTGGACGATAGCCGGCACGCGCTCCGACCAGAGCCGATCGGTCCGCAATTTGCCCGGTCGCCATATCCATCGCCGCGATCTAGGCGATAGAAGTTGAAAGAAGCTGAAATCCGATAAGCTTAGCGATCAAACTTTGATTGCAAGGTTGGATTATTGATGTTCTCCTTATGTTCCAGCGCAGTGCGTTGGACGGATCCCAGAGGAGAATTGCATGCAAATCAATGGCCCCAGCCAAATCGTTTTTCCGGACGGTTCGGCACAGCAGAGCTTGGCGCTGACTACCAGCGGCACTACCGGTACCGTCGGCTTCAGCGTCACTGAAATCCCTGCGCAGGTTGCTTCGGTGCGCCTGTCGGCCACCGCTTCACCGCTGGCTGTCGGCGCCGCGCTAACGCCGGCGCAGGCCGGAGCACTGGTCGTAACCCGTACCGCCAGCGGCGGCACCGGTTACGGCCCGACGATCGACAAGTCGGCGATCGTCGGGGTCCGCTCGCGTGTCTACGCGACCGGCACCGCCGCGCCCGCTTTCACCACCGGCGATTCGACGGCGGTCACCGCGTGCAAGAATGGCAACTATTTCATCCCGGACTTTCCGACGGGCGGCAGCGGCACCTTCACCGTCGACATGCTGTTCGATATCGGTACGGCGATCACGCTAGGTAAGGTGGTCGATACGCTATTGAGCCTGGGGTACACCACGGCGACCAGCGATCAGTGGACCGGCGTCTCTGCCACAACCCTGGTCAGCGGCGATGGTACGACCGTATCGGTGTTGAACGCGCTGACGATCACCGCCGACAGCACCAATCCATTCAACCAGAAGAAGCTGAATGCGACTGTCACCGGCGCATTGTCGGGCCGCTGGGTCGGTGTGCGGCTGACCGCTGTCTCGCCGAGCCGCTACCCTTGCGTGTTCGGCGGCCTTGGCGTGCAGGCAAGCACCGGGTCGGGCTCGACCTTCACGCCATTGCCGTCGCCGGTCTATTTCGGCGTTACCGCGGCCGACAGCGGGTCGGGATCGGGTGCGCTCATCGACCAGTCGTCGATCGTTGGCGTACGTACGCGCGTCTTTGCCAGTGGGACGACCGCGCCGTCTTTCACGACTGGCGACGCCAACGCCGTGACCGCATGCAAGGATGGCAATTACTTCATCCCCGGCCTGCCGACGAGCGGCACTGGAACCTATACGATCGACGTGTTGCTGGACATCGGCACCGCAATCACGCTGGCCAGTGTCGCTGACACGAAGGCCAGTCTGGGCTACACCACGGCGACGACCGATCAATGGACCGGAGTCACCGCCAACGCGATCGCAAGCAGCGACGGCACGACATTGTCGGTGCTCAATGCCCTGGCGATCACCGCGGACAGCGCCAGTCCGCTCAACCAGAAAAAGTTGAACGCAACCGTCTCCGGTGCACCGACCGGTCGCTGGGTCGGATTCCGCCTGCTCGGCGTGTCGCCCAGCCGTTATCCGTGCGTATTCGCCGCGTTGGGCGTGCATCCGGCCAGCGGCAGCGGATCGTCCGCCACCTATCGCGTGCCGATCGGCGACACATCGACCGATTTCGGCTCCACTCCGCCGCCGACTGGTAATCCGGTGGTCTATGGCGATCCGGGCACGCGTTTCCCGCTCGGCATCTATCTTCCGTCCCCGGCGGCGAGCTATGCACTGACGATCCCCGTCGGGCTGTCGCTCGTTGTGCGCTCGACCAGCCCGACGACCATCACCGTAGGTTCCGCCTATAGCCTCACCAGCGCCACCGGGCCGTTTGCTCCCACCCAGACCGCAGGGGGTGCGAGCAGCGTATCGCTGCAGATTGTGGGCAGCGGCAAAAGCTTCGACGGCACCAACCTTAACCTATCGGCCGGCACCTATCTCGCCTCTCCAGCGCTCGGGCTGAGCTTCGCGAGCAGCAGCGACGCGAGCAAAAGCCAGACGCCGCCGGCCTTCACCCTGTCGTTCAAGGGGGTCATCCCGACCGACAAGAACGTCATCGCCGCGGTCTACGAATATGGCGAAGGCGGCATCGTGCTACTCGGCAACTGGGCGACCAACAACGTCATCGTCCGGATCGAGCGCGACGGCACCGTCGAGGAGTTCGAGAGCGCGAGTGTGTTCTCGAACACCGCGGTCGAGGACGTAGCGGTGCGTTATGTCGACAATGCCTCGGGGGCAGGCGGGACCATCAGCTTCCTCCGTGCCGGGACACAGGTGGGGACGGCGCAGACAACGACGATCAAGCCGCGTGTCGTCCCTGACGCTCCGCTGGAAAGCAACGCGCTATCGGGCAACACTGCCGGCGGCGGTGCGCTCAAGGTGCAAAAACTCGGCGTCACCGTTGATCTTCCCTCGCAGAGCGAAAGCTTCACGCCGGTTTCGGCGGGCAACGTGACCGCCACGCAGTTGCAGAACCTCTATGTCGATGCGCTGGCGGTAATGGCGCCGCAAAGTGCGCGGACGGTGACCTATCAACCGACGGGTGGATCGGTCCAAGCACTGGATGTGGTCATCGGCCCCCTGACGGTGCCGGCAGGCGCTCCGTATCGAGCAGTGCTCGAGGACTGGTCGAGCGGCTCGGCTGTCAGCCATGCCAACGTGCTCGTCATGACCAGACCGGTCAGGCAGAATTGCGTGTTCGAGGATGCGCAATTGGGGGCGGTTCCGCCATGGATCGAGTGTCTGCCGCAAGGCGCGGTACCGGTGATCGGCGGCATCGCCTATTATTGCGAAGCCGTGCGCATCGGGAGCTACGCGACCTTCCAGTTCGGCTATGACTGGACGACCGTGACGATGCCCAACAACCCGTTCGGCGATCCCAGTGGCAAGAACAGCTACATGGTGCCGCACAAATGGCGAATCGAAGATTCCTCAGGCAATCTGCTCGGCAAGGTCGAAAGGCCCGATGGCGGCCCGCTGAACGGCACTGACATCCCGAGAATCTTCGCCGGCAGCTATGACGGCAACGGTGTGGCGATCACTAACGCCACCGATAGATGGTATCCGCACGGCACGGTCCGCGCGGCGGTGATCTGGCGCTCGGCAACGCCGACGGCACAGAGCCAATCATTCATCAACGCCAATCTGCCGCGGTACGACATCACCGTGCCGTATGCGTCGCACACCCATTTCTCCAACAATGGCGGGGACATGCGCTTGTGGAGCGACGGACAGGCCAACGGGTTTGGCAATACGCGCGTCATGCCGTGGCAACCGACCACTTATGCTGCCCTGGTACCGCAGGCGGGCGTCACGCAGGATCCGTACAAGGCGTCGCTCTACGCCGACGTGTCACTTGCGTCCGTAGCATCGACCTGGCTCAAATATACGCCGTTCAATCAAGCCGGCCGCAGCCCGGTGACGGGGCCGGGCGGTGCTCGTGACGATCGCGCCGGCATCGCCGAGCCCGTTGCCCAATATATGTACGACGTGACCGCCACGCGGCCGCACGACGGTACGCCGTTCGCCGCGATCGCGCTGGATTATTGTTCGAGTTACGCCAGCGATCCCTATCATTGTTTCGAAGGCGGGCGATGTGTGCCCCTGTTCAAGGGCCCCAACGCCAATCGTACGATCACCCTGCGGAATCACTATTATGGTGCGGGTGACGGCGCGACGCCGCCGGAACGGGCCTATTACATCCAGGGCGGCCAGCCTTATGTGTTCGCGACGCAATACAGTCCGTTACGGGTCACGGTGCCCTATGCCGGTTCTGCGGCGGACAAGCCCTATTTCGGGACGAACGAAATCGATTCGCTGCATGCGCATCAGTTCCCGCACTGGGGCTCGTTGCTCTGGAAAACGCCCGAATTCGCGTTCCTTGGGCACAAACTCTGGGATCAGACCCGTCTCTATCTGAACGTAATCATCAACGAATCGTCGGCCCAGCGCTGGGCGGTACGCGATGGTGCGTGGTCGTTCCTCCATGCCGCATTGGCGTGGAAGACGGCATCGGCGAATTCCGACCGGCTCTATAGTCGGGCCGAGGTGATGGCATTTGCTGTCGCCGATTTCGAAGCGTTCAGCGACATGCACAAGACGGCCACGCCCGGCTTCGACCATCCGCCGGCCAACCTGTTCACCGGCGGCGCAATTGATCCGGTCAAAGTCGCCTATGCCGGTGCGAGCAAGTTCGGCATCATCATCCCGATCAACGACGACTATGGCCAGCACGATTTCTATGCGGGCTACTGGCTAAGCGCGCTGGGAATCGGCGAGAAGCTGGGCTTCAATGCCGCGTTGCGCAGTGCATCCGCGAAGGCAGGGGCCGTGCTCGACTGGCTGATCGCCCAGCATCGCAAGCGGATCGTCGGGCGCATCAACTCGGCACCGCGTGCCAATCTGGCCGACAACAATTATCTGTTCGTGTTATGGAAGACGGCGTCGATCAACGCCGCGAGCGGGAATGTTGCCAGCCTGCCGCAAACCTTTGCCGCAGTCGCGACGCAGAACGGCAATGCGCCGAGTTGGGATTATTCGACCGCCAACGGCGTCACGGATATCCGAGATGGCCAGGCGACCGACCAGCTGCTGGCCGGCCCGTCAATCCTGAAGAACCAATTGGCGCAGACGGGCACCGATCTCGACTCGGCGCTCACCACTGTCACCGGTTGGCGCAACCAGAAGAAAAGCGAGCAGTTGGCGCTGGGCTCCAACGCAGGGCAGAGCTGGTTCCGATATCTGAATGCGATGAACAATCCAGCCATAAGCTGAACTGAATGACGGCGCTCAGTGGCTGAGCGCCGTCACCCTCCGTCCGTTTCGGCTCATTTCTCGCCGAGGATCGCCTTGATCACGGCGATCTTCTTCTGCTGAGTTTCCATCTGTGTCTGCGCCTTGGCGCGCGCGTCGTCCAGCGCTGGATAGGGGGGATCGCCGGCCACGCCGCGCTCGCTGGCCAATTGGTCGAGATCGCTGACCGCCCCCAGCGTATCGACGCGGAGCGAATCGAGATCGGCGAGCGCCGATTCGGCGCGCACCCATTCGTTGCTGCCCACCGCCTGCGCGGCCGGGCTGCGCGCGGCGCTCTCCGCGGTGGCGGCGCTGGCGGCAAACGCCGCGTCCGACGCGCCCAGCTTGGCGGCGATCGCCGCGATCTTCTTGTCGAGTTCGGAATCCGGGGCTGCGACTGGCGTCACCACTTCCGGCTCGGCGTCCGAGCGCGATTCGATCGGCCGTAACGCGAGCGACGGATAGGTGCCGGGTGGTTCCGTGCAGCCGACCAGCCCGAGGGTAAGGAGTATCGCGATCCGCTTTGACATGACGTTGCTCTAGGCGGCGAAAAACTATGGCGCAACGCACTTGCGCTTCCCGAAACACCCCTCTATGTGCCGCGTCTCCCAGGCGCCCGTAGCTCAGCTGGATAGAGCATCAGACTACGAATCTGAGGGTCGGACGTTCGAATCGTTCCGGGCGCGCCATTTCCATTCACAGGCACAAATGCCTATCGCCGCCGCCTCTATACCAGAGGCGGCGGTTCGCGTTCTGCGCCAGCTCGCCGCGCATTGTCGTGGGGCGACGGCAGCTGTACCGGCCGGCGGCACCTGCCGCTCGCAGACCCACATCCGGAATTACGACGATGATGATGAAACTCTTCTTCAGTCGAAATCCAAATCCGCGGCTTGCGGTCGCGGTCGCACGCTACCTGAATTCGGCGATCGACTTTGAATATGCTTCGCCGTTCGCGCCGGGCGAATCCGAGAAGTTCCGGGCTTTGAATCCGAACCTTTCCCTGCCCATTTTCGTGGGCGGCGAACGGGTCCTCTGGGAAGCGGACGCCATAGCATGCCGGCTTTCGCGTGACGCAGCGTCGGACTTCTGGCGCACAGGCGATGACGAGCCGGAAATGATCCGTTGGCTGAGCTGGGGAAAAGAGCATTTCATGCGGGCGTGCGATATGGTCCATTTCGAGCGTGGAACGAAGCAGCGTTACGCCCTCGGACCGATCGACGCCGAAAAGGTTGCGGAAGGGCTGGCGCGTTTCCACGACGCTGCGACCATCCTTGAAAGCGAACTCGCGGCGCGAGAGTGGCTTGTCAGGGAATCGGTTTCGTATGCCGATTTCCGAATGGCCGCCTTTCTGCCGTTCAACGACGTCGCCCGCCTGCCCATCGACGAATATCCGGCGATTGGCCGGTGGTATGATCAACTCGAGAACATCGAGGCATGGCGGGAGCCGTTCCGGGGATTGGATGCTCCCGGCCTGCCACCAATAACACCACCGCGATAGCGCTCGACTAGCACTCGGAGGGAAGTGCTCTCGCAATGGGTGTCGAATAGCGAACTGACGCTGCTTGCCGCCGATGCCGATGTCAGTCGCAATGCCGATGGCTGGAATGTCGCAGCCGCCAATTGGCGATATGCGCCCTGGCGAGGCACAGGCTGCCGAGGATCGTCACCGGTGTCTCCCAACGCCCGCCGAGCAGGAACAGCGCGCCGGTCGCGAGCAGAATCAGCCCTGCTGCGCCAATCATCAAGGGATGGGCCCGTCGATGATGGTGCCGGCCGGTAAACAGGGCCAGCGCCGAGGTCGGAACGGCGAAGGCCAGGACCCAGACGTGGAAACTTTCGGGAATGGGAAGGAACGACGATAGAGCGGGCAGGGCAGCCAGCAAGAGCGGCAGGCCGATACAATGGATCAGGCACAGCGCCGACGCACCGACCGCGGCGCGCTCCACCCAGTCGATACCTGGCGCGCCCGCGGCGGGTTGTCGGTGGGACATGCGATTCTCCAATGTCGATGCGCCTTTGACGATGTTGGTCGGGAAGGCTCGCGGCTAGCGGCCACCACGGGCGCGCCGCGGCGGCTGGCCAACCCCAGCGGGGCGCGCCACCGGCACGCCCCGATCCGTGCTCAGAACTTCTTGCTGATGCCGGCGAAGAATCCGCGCCGCGCGCCATATTGCGGCGCGCCGACGCCGACCCCCGATCCGTCGCGGATCAGGTAGCTCTTGTCGAACAGGTTCACGACGTCGAAGCGGATCGACAGCCCTTTGAGCACGCCCGGCCCTTCGAGATTCTGCGCGATCCCGATATTGGCGGTGACGTAGGAGGGCAGCTTGCCGCCATTGGGGACGATTCCCGCAGGATCCTCCGCGCGCAGGCCGTCGCCGTAGAGGAAGTCCACCGCCGGAACGAGCGTGCCGATCCCGTCATGGATCGTGACGCTGGCGCCGCCCGACGCCGTCCAATTCTGCGAATGGTCGGTGAAGATATAATGGTTGGAGATGTAGGCGAGTTCGTCCGGCGCGAAGAAATATTGGCTCGAGACGATGTTGCGTCCCTTCTCTTCGCCGCGCGCAACGTTGGCGTAGAGATCGACCGGCCCCTTGGTGTAATTGGCGCTGAGTTCGACGCCCCAGGCATAGCCCTTGGCGTAGTTGAACGGCGACAGCACCAGCGACGTGCCGAACTGCCCCTCGTCGAGCAGGTTGCGCTTGATCTTGTAATAAGCGTCGAGCCCGATCTTGAGGCCCGGCAGCAGCTTCTGCTCCAGTCCGGCATCGAAATAATGTTCGCGCTCGGCACGGACCGGATCGGCGGTCGCGATCTCGGGTTCCTTGGTCGTGCCGTTGAACAGCGCCAGCGTCGGTGCCGCGATCAGTTCCTGCGGCGGCGGCGTGAAGTTGCGCGCATAGCCGAGATGGAAGGTGGTGCCGTCGCTTGGCTTCCAGACCAGATTGACGCGTGGGCTGACCTGTTGCTCGCGGGTATAGGCCCGCACTGCGTCGAAGCGGACGCCATAGTTGAGCGTCAGCCTTGGAGTCAGCGACCATTCGTCCTGGAGATAGATGCCATAAAGCTGGCCGTTGCGGCCGCCCTTGTCGGTGATCGTGATCGGCACGTCGGAGGTCTGGTTGCCGTCTCCGTCGACGGGGAACACGCGCGAGGTCACCAGCGACCGCGTCCGCTCGTTCTGGACGAACAGCCCGAAGCGCAGCATGTGCGTGTCGGATAACTTGTAGCTTCCATCGGCCTGGACCCCAGCGGTCAGGCTCGACAGGCGCGACCGATCGGCGACGCCGGTGAAGATGAGGTCGCCGCCCTGCGGATCGGGCGTGAAGCGGGTCTGCGAATAACGCACGAACGGCGCGACCTGAAAATTGAGCGCCCCGCCGGCATATTGGTAGGCGAGCACGCCATAATGTGTGATCTCGCGCTGGTTCTGGTCGAGCTTGGCCGAATCGAAAGACGACTGCCCATTGAGAATGAAGGCTGGCGTCTGGCCCGGGTTGTTGGGAATCTGGAAATAGCCGATCGACGTGCCGCCGAACGCGGTGATGCGGCTGGTCGAGGAGACGATGTCCGAAACATAGGCGAACGCCCGGTACTGACGTGTGCGGTCGTGGATCGCGTCGCGCGTCGCAATCGGGTTTTCGACGCCCAGATCGTTCTGAAGATAGCTGCCCGAGGCGAAATAGCTCAGCGATCCGTCCGATCCGTGAATCGACGCGCTGGGATTGAGCGTGTTCCGGCTGCCGCCGTAAAAGCCGACATCGCCGCCATCGTCGAACCCGCCCGTGCCGGTCTTCAGGCTGACCACGCCCGACGTGCGATAGCCATATTGCGCCGGCAAGGTACCGGTGATGAGCTCGACCGAGTCGGCGATCCGGGGGTCGAAGGTCTGGCCGAAGCCGGAGATGCTTTCCGGCACGATCACGCCATTCAGCCGGTATTGCAGGTTACCATGCTCGTTGCGGACGTGCACCGCGCCATAGCTGTCGAGTGTCACGCCGGGAGCCTGCGACAGGATCTGGACCAGGCTGACATTGACGCCGCCGGGCTGCTTGGCGAGCATCGCCTTGTCGACCGTATAGGCGCTGGCCCCGAGCGACGGCAGGATGGCGTCGCGCGCGGCGTCGAGCCGCTGCGCGGTGATCACGATGTCTCCCGGCTGGGCCGACGACGTTGGGGCAGGGGCAGGGGCAGGGGCAGCCGGTGACGGGCTGGCCGGCGCGTCCTGGGCCGAGGCAATTGCGGGAAACAGCGCGGCGGAGGCCGCGCCCAGCAGGAAGAGATGTCGCATTCGAATAAACTCCGGGAACCTTGGTCGCGGATTCTCAACGGAATCCGCGGGACGCGACTGGGCACGGTGCCGTGCCTTCGCGTCGCGGCGATACAGTCAGGCCTGGAGTTGGATCGGGGGTGCGCGGCTATGCCAGCCGAGCGAGCGCCGTTGGAGGATCAGCCCGAACGCTAGCCCGGCGACGAGCCAGACGAGCATCGGTTGGGGCGCCGGCAGGACGATCGGCGCCGGCGGCAGATAGGCCGCGCTTTGCGCGATTTCCCGGCAGATCGGACAATTTGCCGGGGAATCGAACGGGGAGTTTCTGTCCGACGAGGACGCCGCGGCGACATTTGTCCCAGCCGCGGCGGTCGAGATCGGTGCGCTGGCGAAATGGTTGTGGGTCTGCGCAACGAAGCTCTGCCACGAAAAGGCCAGCAGCATGGCCAGCAGCACGGCGGCCCAGCCAGCACCAAGCCGCCGTCCCGAACGGGGCGGGCGCGACGTGCTGCCGATGCGCCTTGCTTTAGTCGCCATAATCTCCGGCCGGTCGTTCGACGAACGGGTTGCGGCCGCCCTGCTATGTTGCATTGTTACATGAATCAAGCCCGTTTCGTTGCGGTGCACCATTCCGCTTGGTTATAACCGTGGCGCAACGGTGATGAACCGGGCGTTTGCGTGCGCATGGTTTCGCGCTACGCCGCTAGCCATGATCGACGACGACAAAAGGATCGCCGCCGAGGCTGCGGTCGCCGAAATCCGTGACGGCATGCTGGTCGGCATCGGCACCGGATCGACCGTGGCGTTTGCGATCGGCGCGATCGCCGCGCGCCTGCCCGAGCTGCGCAAGACGATATTTTTCGCCACGTCGATCGCTACCGAACAGGCGGCGCGCGATGTCGGCATTCCGATCGGGCGATTCGCGCTCGCGGCCCGACTCGACCTGACGATCGACGGCGCCGATGAGATCGACCCCGCATTGCGCGTCATCAAGGGAGCTGGCGGCGCGTTGCTGCGCGAAAAGATCGTTGCCGAAGCGTCCGAGCGGATGGTGGTGATCGCCGATTCGTCGAAACGGGTCGATCGACTGGGCGCCGCGCCGCTGCCGGTCGAGGTGTTGCCCTTCGCCCGCAGCTTCGTCGCAGCCCGCTTGGCGGCGCTGGGAGCAGAACCTGTCCTGCGTATGGCGGACGAGGGCGCGTGGCGCAGCGATCAGGGCAATGTCATTTTCGACTGCCATTTCGCGTCGTTCCCGGACCCCGCTGGCCTCGCGGCAGCGTTGCAGGCGATCCCGGGCGTGATGGGACATGGCCTGTTCCTGCGCGAAATCGACGCCGCCTATGTCGCCGATGGGGGAACCGTTACGAAAATGGAACGCAATACCACCTGACGGGTGGCAAGCGCGCAAGGCTCCCCATATAGGGCGTGGAAATGGCGCAACCGCGATGCGGCCTGCGCGTTCGTCCACCCGAAGCGGGAGCCTGAAAGAGAATGTCCGATACCCAGACCGCCGACGTGGATCAGCTCAAAGAGGATGGCTCGATCGAGCGCCTGACCATCGACACGATCCGCACGCTGTCGATGGACGCAGTGCAAAAGGCCAATTCGGGGCATCCCGGCACGCCGATGGCGCTGGCGCCGGTTGGTTACACGCTCTGGTCGCAATTCCTTCGCTACGATCCGTCGACGCCGACCTGGCCCAATCGCGACCGGTTCGTGCTGTCGGTCGGCCACGCTTCGATGCTGCTCTATTCGCTGATCCACCTCGCCGGAATCGAGGAAGTCGACGGCACGGGAAAGAAGACCGGCAAGGAAGCGGTCAGCCTCAACGATATCGAGAATTTCCGTCAGCTCGGCTCGAAGACGCCGGGCCATCCCGAATATCGCCACACCACCGGCGTCGAGACCACGACTGGTCCGCTCGGGCAGGGCTGCGGCAATTCGGTCGGCATGGCGATCGCCGAGCGCTGGCTCGCGGCGCGCTATAACAAGGACGGGTTCACGCTGTTCGATCACGACGTCTATGCCTTGTGCGGCGACGGCGACATGATGGAAGGTGTCTCGGCCGAGGCGGCGTCGATCGCCGGGCACCTCAAGCTCTCCAACCTCTGCTGGATCTACGATTCGAACCACATCTCGATCGAGGGCGACACCGCGCTCGCCTTCGACGAGGATGTCGGCAAGCGCTTCGAGGCTTGTGGCTGGAACGTCATCCATGTGGACGACGCCAATGACTGCGCCGCGATGGCGCAGGCGCTCGAGACGTTCCGCAAGACCGACGACCGGCCGACCTTCATCGTCGTCCATTCGGTGATCGGCTGGGGCAGCCCGCGCGCCGGCAGCGAAAAGGCGCATGGCGAGCCGCTCGGCGTCGACAATGTCAAGGCGACCAAGGAGGCCTATGGCTGGCCGCAAAAGGACTTCTATGTCCCCGACGGCGTCGAGAAACATTTCAACCAGGCGATTGCCGGCCGCGGCCGCCCGCTGCGCGAGGAATGGGAAGCGAGCTTCGCCAAGTATAAATCGGCTTATCCCGATCTCGGCAAGGAGCTCGACCTGATCCTGTCGGACCGGTTGCCCGATGGCTGGGATGCCGACATCCCGACTTTCGACGCCGACGAAAAAGGTCTCGCGACTCGCGATTCGAGCGGCAAGGTACTCAACGCGATCGTGCCCAAGGTGCCGTGGCTGCTCGGTGGCTCGGCCGACCTCGCGCCCTCGACCAAGACCGACATCAAGAACGCGCCGTCGTTCGAGCCGGGCAATTACGGCGGCACCAACTTCCATTTCGGCGTGCGCGAACACGGCATGGGCGCGGTGGTCAACGGCATGTCGCTGTCGCATCTGCGCGCTTACGGTTCGACCTTCTTCGTGTTCCTCGACTATATGCGCCCGCCGGTGCGGTTGTCGTCGCTGATGGAATTGGGCTCGGTCTGGGTGTTCACCCACGATTCGATCGGCGTCGGTGAGGACGGCCCGACTCACCAGCCGATCGAGCAATTGGCGATGCTCCGCGCGACGCCGGGGATAGACACGATTCGCCCTGGCGACGCCAATGAGGTTGCCGCGGCGTGGCGCGCGCTGATGATCGATGGCCGGCACCCGACTGCGCTCGTTCTGTCGCGTCAGGCGATGCCGACGCTCGATCGATCGACCTATGCCAGCGCCGACGGCGTTGCGAAGGGCGCCTATGTACTGGCCGACAGCGATGATCCGCAGGTGATCCTGATCGCGAGCGGATCGGAAGTCAGCCTGGTGACCAAAGCCTATGAGCAGCTCAAAGCCGAAGGTATCGCGGCGCGCGTCGTGTCGATGCCGAGCTGGTTCAGGTTCGAATTGCAGGATCAGGCGTATCGCGAAAGCGTGCTGCCGTCGGGCGTTACCGCGCGTCTCGCGGTAGAGATGGGCGGCGAAATGGGCTGGGACCGTTATGTCGGCCCGAAGGGTTCGACGATCACCATGTCGACCTTCGGTGCCTCGGCCCCGCTCGCCGGTCTGCAGGACAAGTTCGGGTTCACCGTCGAGAATGTGGTGAAGAGGGCGAAGGAACTGATCGGCAAATAACAGGCCGTCATCCCAGCGAAAGCTGGGATCTCGTGCCGCATGAGACCCCAGTTTTCGCTGGGGTGACGCAGAAGGAAAGACACATGGGACGGATCAACGATCTGGAAAAACTCGGTCAGGCGATCTGGCTCGACTTCATCGACCGCAAGCTGCTCACCGAGGGCGGTTTGAAGAAGCTGGTCGAGGAAGACGGCGTCACCGGCGTGACCTCCAACCCGTCGATCTTCGAGAAGGCGATGGGCCATGGCAATGCCTATGACGCCGAGCTCGCCGAGTTCGACAAGGCCCATCCGGGTGCATCGGCGATGGCACGCTACGAGCATCTCGCGATCGAGGACATTCAGGCGGCCGCCGACACGCTGCGCCCGGTCTATGACCGACTGGGTGGCAAGGACGGCTATGTCAGCCTCGAAGTGTCGCCCTATCTCGCCAACGACACCGATGAGACCGCCGCCGAAGCCGAACGGCTATGGAAAGCGGTCGGCCGGCCCAATCTGATGGTCAAGATCCCCGGCACCGCCGCGGGCGTCCCCGCGATCGCGACGTCGATCGACAAGGGCATCAACATCAACGTGACGTTGCTGTTCTCGATCGAGGCATACAAGGCCGTCGCGCTGGCGTTCGTCGAGGGTCTCGAGAAACGCGCCGCGCGCGGCGAGCCGATCGACCGCATCGCCAGCGTCGCGAGCTTCTTCGTCAGCCGCATCGACACCAAGATCGACGATGCCATCGACGCGGGAACGGGCGGCGACGAGGCCAAGGCGCTGAAGGGCAAGGTGGCGATCGCCAACGCCAAGGCGGCCTATGCCTGGTATCAGGACTTCATCCACTCGGACCGCTGGCAGGCGCTCGCCGCCAAGGGTGCGATGCCGCAGCGACTGCTCTGGGCGTCGACCGGTACCAAGAACCCCGATTATTCGGATGTGCTCTATCTCGATACGCTGATCGGCCGCGACACGGTCAACACGGTGCCGCCCAAGACGCTCGACGCGTTCCGCGATCACGGCACCGCCGCCGAGACGCTGACCCAGGATCTGGACGGCGCGAGGCATGTGCTGGCCGAGGCCGAACGGCTCGGGCTCGACCTGCAAGGCGTGACCGAAACTTTGGTCGAGGAAGGCGTCGCCTCCTTCTCCAAGGCGTTCGACGACCTGCTCGGCGCGATCGCCGCGAAGCATCCCGTCGAAGCGACCTGATTTCACCCTCATCATGCCGGGCTTGTCCCGGCATCCAACGGGCCTCACGCGATATCGCCCGTGGATAGTTGGACCCCGGCACAAGGTCGGAGTGACGCAGGAATAGATCAGCGCTTCAGGAGTTTCACATGAAAATCGGAATCATCGGCCTCGGCCGCATGGGCGGCAATATCGCGCGGCGGCTGATGCGCGGCAATCACGAGACCGTCGTCTATGATCGCGCGCCCGAAGCCGTGAAAGAGATCGTCGCCGATGGCGGTATCGGCGCCGGGTCGCTTGAGGACATGGCGGGCAAGCTCGACAGCCCGCGCATTTTCTGGGTGATGTTGCCGGCGGGCGCGCCGACCGAGACTACGATCGAGACGCTGACCGGGCTCTGTTCGCCCGGCGATATCATCATCGATGGCGGTAACACCTTCTACAAGGACGATATCCGCCGCTCGAAGGCGCTGGCCGGGAAGGGCCTGAAATATGTCGATGTCGGCACCTCGGGCGGTGTCTGGGGTCTGGAACGCGGCTATTGCATGATGATCGGTGGCGATGACGACGTCATGCGCCATCTCGATCCGATCTTCGACACGCTCGCCCCGGGGCTGGGTACCATCCCGCGCACGCCCAACCGGATGGCGCAGGAAGGCGAGGATCCGCGCGCGGAGAAGGGCTATATCCATGCCGGCCCCGCCGGTGCGGGCCATTTCGTCAAGATGGTCCATAACGGCATCGAATACGGCCTGATGCAGGCCTATGCCGAGGGCTTCGACATCCTCAAGAGCAAGGTCTCGGAGCAATTGCCCGAGGATGAGCGCTTCGATCTCAACCTCACCGACATCGCCGAGGTATGGCGCCGCGGATCGGTGATCTCGTCCTGGCTGCTCGATCTGTGCGCACAGGCCTTGGCCAAGGACCAGGCGCTCGATCAATTCTCCGGCCGCGTCGCCGATTCGGGCGAGGGGCATTGGACGATCGAAGCGGCGATGGAAGAAGCGGTGCCCGCGCACGTGCTGACCGCGGCGCTGTTCGCGCGCTATCGCAGCCGCGTTGAGCATACTTATGGCGACAAATTGCTGTCGGCGATGCGCTTCGGGTTCGGCGGGCATGTGGAGATGCCGCAGTGACGCAAGCCGATCCGGCGATCCGGCTGGTCATTTCGGACGTCGACGGCACGCTGGTCCGTAAGGACAAGTCGCTCAGTCCCCAGGTCATCGCCGCGGTGCATCGCCTGCGTCAGGCCGGCGTCGCGTTCACCCTGATCAGCGCGCGTCCGGTGTCGGGCGTGTTGCCGCTGATCGCGCCGCTGGGGATCGATATCCCCCTGGCGGCGATCAACGGCGGGATCGTCTTCCGCCCGGACGGCAGCGTGATCACCAGGCATGGTATCGACCCCGAGGTCGTGCATGGCATGTTCGCGTTGGCCGAGGGCGTTCCGGTCGATCGCTGGGTGTTCGCCGATGGCCGTTGGTATGCCTCCAGCCTTGCGGGCGTCCATGTCGAGCATGAGCATGTCGCCTCGAACCAGGAGCCGATCCTGCGCGACGATTTCAGCGATCTCTATGACCGTGCCGACAAGATAACCTTCGTCAGCGATAACCCGCCGGTGCTGAAGGATCTCGCCGCTCGCGGCGTTGCGCAATTCGGCGCGCGCGCGACGATCGGGCAGAGCCAGACCTATTATCTCGACGTCACCGACACTCACGCGAACAAGGGCGATGGCGTGGCGGAGCTCGCCGCTATCCTGGGCGTCGATCTCGCGCATGTCGCGGTGTTCGGCGATATGGACAATGACGTCGCCATGTTCGCGCGCGCCGGCATGTCGGTGGCGATGGGACAAGCGCCCGACACGGTGAAGGCCGCCGCCGATTTCGTCTCGTCGAGCAACGAGCAAGATGGCGTGGCGCATGCGATCGACGCGTTCGTGCTGGCGCGGGCGGTGGCATGAAGAAACTGGTCGCGTTCGACCTCGACGGGACATTGGCGCTCAGCAAACAGCCGCTCGACGAGGATATGGCGGGGCGGATCGCGGATCTGCTCGACGTCTGCCTGGTCGACATCATTTCGGGCGGCGACTGGCCGCAATTCGAAAAGCAGGTCGTGTCGCGGCTACCGGAGCGGGCCAAGCTCGAGAACCTGTTCATTCAGCCGACCACGGGGACCAAGCTCTACCGCTGGTCGGGCGAGTGGAAGCCTGTCTATGCCGAATTGTTCTCTGACGGTGAGCGCCGTCAGATCGAGACGGCGCTCGACGACGCCGTCAAGGCCGAGGGTCTCGACGAGGGGCAGACCTGGGGCGACCGGATCGAGGATCGCGGCAGCCAGATCACCTTTTCCGGCCTGGGCCAGGACGCTCCTTTGGTCGCGAAGAACGCCTGGGATGCCGATCGCTCGAAGCGTGAAGCGCTGCAGAAAAGGCTGCGCGCCGCACTGCCCGATCTGTCGATCAATATCGGCGGATCGACCTCGATCGACATCACGCGCCAAGGTGTCGACAAGCAATATGGGCTGAAGAAATTGCTGCCGGTGGCTGGGGTGCGCGCGGCAGAAGTGTTGTTCATCGGCGATGCGATCTACCCGGGCGGCAACGACTATCCGGCCAAAGAAATGGGGCTCGACACGATCAAGGTCGATGAGATCGAGCAGACCCGGCTGGTGATTTCGACCGTCGCGACGGTGCTGAAGGGCTGAGTTTGGGGAGGGGCTGACGCCAGCCGTTACCCCCATCGTCATCCCGGCCTTGTGCCGGGATCCACCGCGCCATCCTCCCGATTAGGAGTTGTTGCACGATGGATGCCGGGACGAGCCCGGCATGACGATGGTCAGTTAATCGCGCAATGCGCTCTCCACCGCGTCATGGAACAGGCGAATGCCGCCTTCCATGCTGCCCAAGGTCAGCCGGTCGATCGCGCCGGACATCAGCCCTTCCTGGCACAAAGCCGCCGCGCGGAAATCTTCCGAACCGAAGACCTCGCCGTCGAGCAGGTTCCAGCTCTTTTCCCAATGCGCCTGCGCCTTATCCGTCGCGGGAGGCTCGGGGATCAGCATGAAATCCTCGACCAGCACGCGGTCGACGCCGCGCGGCATCAGCGTCATCAGGTTCATGTAATCGGGGCTGACCACCAGCACCGTCGCCGGGAACATCTGATAGGTATAAGTGATCGCGCGGCGCAGGGTCGGCCAGTCTTCCGCCGCGCAGTCGTCCGCGGACACGTCGCGACCGACCGCCGAGCGCTGGTGCGCGCCGATCATGTCGCCCGAAGCGACGCCATCCTTGAAGAACGGACCGATCGTCGCGGCATGGAGGCGCTGGACGTGGTAGCTCTCCAGGAAGGCATCCATGATCTGTTTCCAGTTTGCTGCGACATCGTGGGTGCGACGGCGGAATAGATATTGGCCGGCGAGATTGAAGGCGTCGAAATCATGACCCAGCGTCTCGGGCTCGGCGAAATCGGCGCCTTCGTCGAACGCGAACCAGATCAGACCGCCCGCTTCGCAGGTCGGCAGGCGGCGCAGACCGAACTCGCTTTTGTCGAGACCGGGAAAGGCGTCGGTGCGCGGCAGCGCGAGCAGCGCGCCGTCGAGTGCATACGTCCAGGCATGATAGGGACAGACCAGGCGCGCGGCACAGACCGGCTCCTGGCCCTCGACCAGCCGCGTGCCGCGATGGCGGCAGACGTTCATGAAGACGTGCGCCTTACCTTCACGGTCGCGCGTGATCAGCAGCGGCTTGCCATAGCCGTCATGCGGGACCGCCATGCCGGGGTCGGGCAGCAGCGCGGACGGCGCGATTACCAGCGGGCGCTTGGCGAAGATCGCCGCCCGTTCGGCCTCATACCTGGCCGGATCGGTATAGGCGGCGGCGTCGACATGGGTGATTCCGCCACCGCGCCGCTCGCCACCTTCGGCCAGTTTCTTCGCCAGCGCGAGCTGCCCCGCGGTCGGAGCGATCCTGGTCGCCACGTTCATGGGCTTCCTCTCCCGATTTTTGTGTTTAGTGTCTGCTTTAAGAGCATGGGGAGCAAGCCTGAATGAGCGGTACCGTGGTGACACGTCCCAAGGGGTGGCGGCTGTTCGTCGCTGCGCTTCGGACGCGCAAGTCGGCGTCGATGCTCGCGCTCGGCTTTTCGTCGGGGCTGCCCAATGCGCTGCTGATCGGGACGCTGACCGCCTGGCTGGGCGAGGTCGGGATCAAGATGGCGACGATTGGCGTGCTGTCGTGGATCGGCCTGACCTATGCCTTCAAATTCCTGTGGTCGCCTCTCGTCGATCGCCTGCAATTGCCAGTGCTCGGCAAGCTCGGGCGGCGCAAAAGCTGGATCGTGTTGTGCCAGACGCTGATGATCGTCGCTTTGTTGGGGATCGTCGTCACCGATCCTGCGCAGCAGATCGGCATTTTCGCGATGTTCGCCTTTCTCGGCTCGCTGGGCTCCGCGACGCAGGACATCGCGATCGACGGCTGGCGCATCGACGTGGCGGACGAGGATGCGCCGGTCGAATTGCTGTCGGCGGTCAACCAGCTCGGCTATCGCACGGCCAGCATCGTCGGCGGCGCGATTGCGCTCTACATGGCCGCGCGAATGTCATGGCCGACCGTCTATCTGGTGATGGCGGTGATCATGGGGCTAATGCTGCTGATCACGCTCGGCGCTCCCGATACCAAACGTGTGCCGAGCGAGGCAGTACAGGCGCTGTCCGAGCCGGGCGAGATCAGGCCGCGGACGCGTGCGATCGCATTGCTCGTCGTCGGAATCAGTTGGGTCTGGGCGATTGGCTCGCTGATCGGCTTCATGGTCTCGATGCTCGCCGACACGCCGCCGGGAGCAACCAAGCCGTCCCCGGCCGACTTCCTCAAATATCATGGTCCGGCGATCGTGATCGCGACTGTGCTCGTGCCGCTCGCCGTCGCCGCCATCCTCAACTGGCTGAAGACGCAGGGACGCCAGGTCCAGGCCGAGCGAGACACCACGGTTTCCGCATCGAGGACGGCCGCGAACCATCTCTATGGCGCGTTGATCGCGCCGCTCGCCGATCTCGTCGCGCGGCTCGGCTGGGGCGTGCTGATCGTGATCGGGCTGATCCTGACCTATGCGCTTTGCTACAATGTCTGGGGATCGTTCGCTTATCCGTTCTATCTGGAATTCATGCATTATTCGAAGGACGAGGTGGCCTTCGCATCGAAGATTTTCGGCATTATCATGTCGATCATCGGCGTCAGCCTGGGCGGCTATCTGTTCGCCAAGATCGGACGATTCCCCACCGTGCTGATCGGGGCGATCCTGCCGATCTTCGGCAATTTCCTGTATGCCGACCTCGCTGACGGATCGCCGCATATCGACCCCGTATTGCATTTCCTCCGGCTCGATTCGCTGGCAGTCGCACTAGGCAGCGACGAACGGATGGCGCGCTTGCTGCTGACGATCAGCTACGAGAATATCTCGACCGGCCTGGCGCTGGCTGCGTTCGTCGCGTTCCTGTCGGGTATCGTCAGCAAGAAGTTCGCGGCGGTCCAATATGCGGTGCTGTCGTCGCTGACCTTCCTGATCGGCTCATTGGGCAAGGGCATGGCCGGCGAAATGATCGACAAATACGGCTATGCCGACGTGTTCCGCTATGTCGCCGCGGTCGGCGTGCTGGCGATCCTGTTCGTCCTGCTCGAATGGTGGCGCGCCTCGCAAGTTCCGACGGTGGTGGAGGCCGGCAATACCGGCAAGCCTGCCTGATGCTGTTCCTGATCCTGTCGGGCGGGACGATCGTCTGCCAGATCGCCTGCGTGGTGCATTGCGTGCGCAACAGCCGCAACACGTTCTGGATCTGGCCATTGGTGTTCTTTCCGATGGTCGGCTGCATCGCCTATTTCATCGTCGAAGTGCTGCCCGGCATGCAGGGCAATCGCCATGTCCGCACGATGCGCGCGCAGGCCGCCAAGGCGATCGACCCCGAGCGCGAAGTGCGCTCCGCCCGCGACGCGCTGGGGCTGGCCGATACGATCGCCAATCGCATCCGGCTGGCCGACGCCCTATCGGCAGTCAACCGGCCGGCTGAGGCGATCCCGCTCTACCGTGAAGCGATCGCCGTGCAGCCGCTGCCCGACACGCGCACCGAAACCAAGCTTGCCCGCGCGTTGTTCGAAGAAGGCAAGATCGACGAGGCGCAGCAGGTGATCGACGCGATCGCCAAGCCGTCGGGGCAAAGCGACCGCGACCGCCTCGATCTGCTCCGCGCGCGGATCTACGACCATCTCGAGCGCAAGGACGATGCCCTGGCGATCTATCGCGACATCGTCACACGGATGCCGGGTGAAGAAGCGCGCTGCCGCTATGCCGCACTGCTGATCGAACTCGGCCGCAAGCGCGAGGCGCTGGGCGTGCTGGAGGAAGTCGAGGATCGCATGAAACGGCTCGATCGCCACCAGCGCCAGGCGGAGGGCGACATGTACCGCTGGGCGACCGACAAATTACGCGAGCTGCGCGCGGCGGGGTAGCGGGCTGCTTGGCCCCTTACAAATTTATTGAATACCGATTGGCAGCCCCGCATCCGCGAACGCCGCGGACAAGGCCGCCGCCGTCGCCACGATCGCATCGGCACGGCGTTGCGCCATCAGGTCAGCGAGCAACAGGCGGGCGGTTTCCGGGCGACGCTCGGCATGGGCGATCGCGGTGATCATCGTCTGCTCCGCCCAGGTCATCCGCGCGCAGCAGCACGGCGCGATCGGAATAGTGGTGGTCGAGGTCGCGGCGAGTTCGGCCATGAAGGCGCGTGCGAGCAATAGCGGCCGACGGAACCCCGCGCCGAATGCGCTCAGAAAGGTGTTCGCGGCGACCGCATCGTTGAGGCCGTGCGCTCCCATGCGACGGATCGCGAGCAGCAGGAGGCGTGCGGCCATTGTTTCCGGCAGGCTGTGCGGCAGGGCTTCGCTGACCAGCGACGCGGGCATTGGGGCAGGGGCCATCGGGCGACTCCATGGTGGGAGCCGCATAGTCGGTAAACCGCTATTGATAGTCAATCGCAATAATGCGTCACTCCGGCGCTTCGTCGTTCGCCGCGAGCACTTCGCCTGCCAGATAGAGCGAGCCCAGGATCATCGCCGTCACCGGTTTTCTGGCGTCGTCGGCGATCGCTTGCAGTGCCGCCTCGATTGTCTCCGCTGACTGCGGTGCCATGCCGATATCGCGGGCGACCGCACCCAGCACTTCCGCGCTGTGGCATTCATGACCACCGACCGGGACGGCATGAAAGCTCGCTGCCAGCCCGGCGAACGGCTGCAGTAACCCTGCGGGATCCTTGTTGGACAGCATGCCCACGATCATGTGCGCACCGTCTGTCTCGCGGTGATCCAGCACCTCGCGCAACGCCGCGGCGACGCTGGCGCCTGCGGCAGCGTTATGGCCGCCGTCGAGCCAGATCTCGCTGCCGGACGGCAATAGGCGCGTCAGCGGGCCGTCGCCGAGCAATTGCATCCGCGCGGGCCAGGTCGCGTGCTCGGCGGCGGCGACGAAAGCGTCGGGTGGGATGGTCAGCGTCTTCTGATGATGGAGCATGGCGATCGCCAGCGCGAGATTGCCCGGCTGGTGCGGCCCGGCCAGCACCGGCAGCGGCGTCTGCACCTTGCCGGCGGCGTCGCGATAGGTGAGCCGGCCGTCGTCGGCCGCCCAGAACCAGTTCCTGCCTTCGGGCGACACGGGCGCGCCGGCGGTGCGCGCGACGGCATTGACCCGCGCTTCGACCGATGGCGGGTAACGCATGGTGACGAGCGGCACTTGCGGTTTGGCGATGCCAGCTTTTTCGGCGGCGATATCCTCGATGGTCGTGCCCAGGAATCGTTCGTGGTCGATGCCGAGCTGCGCGATGCCGGTGACGATGGGTTGCGCGATGACATTGGTCGCGTCGAGCCGCCCACCGAGCCCGACCTCGACGATGCTGGCGTCGGCGGGCGTGCGGGCGAAGGCGAGGAATGCCGCTGCGGTCGTGACCTCGAAAAAGCTCGCGCCGATATCGCCGCCGGCGTCGAGCACTTCCTCGAGCAGCGGTGCCAGCTCGGCATCCTCGATCAGCGTGCCGGCGAGCCGGATGCGCTCGTTGAAACGCACGAGATGGGGGCTTGAATAGACATGCGTCGTGTAGCCCGCCGCCTCGATCGCCGCGCGCAGGAAGGCGCAGGTCGATCCCTTGCCGTTGGTGCCGGCGACATGGAGTACCGGCGGCAAGCGTTCGTGCGGATTGCCGATGCGCTCGAGCAATTCGGTGATCCGCTCGAGGCCGAGAATATCGGCACCGGGGGAAAGAGCCCATAATCGGTCGAGCTGGCGCTGCACCGCGGGATCGGAAGAGGTGGCGTGGTCAGGCATCTTAGTTCCCCTCCCATTCATGGGAGGGGCTAGGGGAGGGCGTGTTGGTCACCACGAACGGCACATGCCCTCCCAACTCGCGGTCTGCAACTGGCCGAAATGCGCCCCGCGCATTTCGCAATCATGCCGGGGGCATGATTGACCAGTTGTAGACCGTGAGTTCCCTCCCACAAGCGGGAGGCGAGAATCCGTCACGCCGCCTTACGCTGCCCACCGACATAATCGATCAGCCGCGCCAAGGTCGGGCGCAGTTCCGCACGCGGCGTCACCATGTCGAGCATGCCGTGGTCGAGCAGATATTCGGCGCGCTGGAACCCTTCGGGCAGCTTTTCGCGGATCGTCTGCTCGATCACCCGCTGGCCGGCAAAGCCGATTAACGCGCCGGGCTCCGAAATCTGCACGTCGCCGAGCATCGCATAACTCGCGGTGACGCCACCGGTGGTCGGGTCGGTCAGCACGACGATATACGGCAAGCCGACATCATGGAGCATCTGGATCGCAACCGTGGCGCGCGGCATCTGCATCAGGCTCAATATGCCTTCCTGCATCCGCGCGCCGCCCGCCGCAGTGAAGATGATATAGGGTGCGCCTTCGCTGATCGCCGCCTCGACGCCGCGGACGAACGCCTCGCCCACCGCGAGCCCCATCGATCCGCCCATGAAGGCGAAATCCTGGACGCCGACGACTGCCTTGCGGCCCTCGATCGTCCCGGTCGCGTTGATCAGCGCGTCGCTCTCTCCGGTGGCAGCGCGCGCCGCCTTGATGCGGTCGGTATATTTCTTCTGATCGCGGAACTTGAGCGGGTCATCCTGAACCTTGGGCGGAGTCAGCGTCGCGAACGAACCGGCGTCGAAAATCTGCGCGAACCGCACCTCTGGCCCAATCCGCTCGTGAAACGCGCAATTGGGACAGACGTAGAGATTGTCGGCCAGTTCCTTGGCGAACACCATCTGCCCGCACCCCTTGCACTTGTGCCAGAGGTTGTCGGGGCTTTCCTTCTTGGGGATGACGTACGACAGCGCGTTGCGGACGTTGGTCAGCCAGCTCATGCCATTTCCTTTCTGGCGGCGCGGATCGCGCCAGCGAGACTCGCGATATAGGCGCGCACCGGCTCGGCCGCATCCTTGCCATGCTGCCCGACCAGTTCGACGATCGCCGATCCGACCACGACGCCATCGGCAACCCGCGCGATCGCCGCGGCCTGATCGGGGGTGCGGACGCCGAAGCCGACCGCCACGGGCAGCTTGGTGGCGGCCTTGAGGCGCGCCACGGCTTCCTCGATCGAGGCCTGCACCGCCTGTTGCTTGCCGGTGATGCCTGCGACCGAGACGTAATAGAGGAACCCGCTAGCGCCTTCGAGCACGGTCGGCAGTCGCGCGGCGTCGGTGGTCGGGGTAGCGAGGCGGATCAGGTCGACGCCATTGCCGCGCAGCGCCGGGCCGAGCGAATCGTCTTCCTCGGGCGGGATGTCGACGCAGATCACGCCATCGACTCCGGCTTCCTTGGCGCGCTCGGCGAACCAATCGGCGCCGCGCCGCGTCATCGGATTGGCATAGCCCATCAGGACGAGCGGGACGGTCGGATGACGCTCACGGAACGCCGTCGCGATGGCCAGGATGTCCGCCGTGGTCGTGCCCGCCGCGAGGCTCCGCAAATTCGCTGCCTGAATAGCGGGGCCGTCCGCCATCGGATCTGTGAATGGCATACCGAGCTCGATCACGTCGGCGCCGCCCTCGACGAGGGCGTCGAGGATCGGCCCGGTCGCGAACCGACCGGGGTCGCCGGCGGTGACGAAGGCGACGAGGGCCGGGTGGCCCTTGGCAAAGGCTTGGGAGAGGCGGGTCATTGCCGGCTCCCTGCGCCAATACCGGCGAAGACAGCTATCATGACGATGATACCGAGCGATTCCAAATCCCCGAATCCGGCCTCGCTTTGCCGCAGGAGCCACAATCCGGCGGCTCTGACGATCAGCCCGACCAGCATGATCGAAACGAAGGTTCCGATCCCAGCTTTCCATGCGGCCGTCATATCTTCACTCCCAGCGCTTCGGCGACGGTGAAGATGTCCTTGTCGCCACGCCCGCACAGGTTCGCCAAGATGATCTGATTCTCGTTCATTTCCCGCGCCTTCTTGGTCACAGCTGCGATCGCATGTGAGGGTTCGAGCGCGGGAATGATGCCTTCGGTCCGACAGAGAAGCTGGAAGGCGTCGAGCGCTTCCTCGTCGGTTGCCGAGGTATAATCGACCCGGCCGATTTCCTTGAGCCAGGCGTGCTCGGGACCGATGCCCGGATAGTCGAGCCCTGCCGAGATCGAATGCGCCTCGGCGATCTGGCCGTCATCATCCTGGAGGAGATAGGTACGGTTGCCGTGAAGGATGCCGGGGAATCCACCGGCCAGGCTCGCGGCATGCTTGCGCTCGAGTCCTTCGCCCGCCGCCTCGACACCGAGCATGCGCACGTCGGGATCGTCGAGGAACGGATGGAACAGCCCGATCGCGTTCGATCCGCCGCCGATCGCCGCAACCAGCAGGTCGGGCAGACGGCCGATCCGCGACAGCATTTGCGCGCGCGCTTCCTTGCCGATCACGCTCTGAAAATCGCGAACCAGCTCGGGATAAGGATGCGGACCCGCTGCGGTGCCGATGATGTAGAAGGTGTCGTGGACGTTCGCGACCCAGTCGCGCAGCGCCTCGTTCATCGCGTCCTTGAGCGTGTTGGCACCGCTGGTGACGGGGATCACCTCGGCGCCGAGCAACTTCATCCGGAACACATTGGGCTGCTGCCGCTCGACGTCCTTGGCGCCCATATAGATGACGCAGGGCAGGCCGAAGCGCGCGCAGACGGTGGCGGTGGCGACACCGTGCTGGCCGGCACCGGTTTCGGCGATGATCCGCGTCTTGCCCATGCGGCGCGCGAGCAGAATCTGGCCGATGCAATTGTTGATCTTGTGCGCGCCGGTATGGTTGAGCTCGTCGCGCTTGAACCACACTTGCGCACCCTTGCCTGGCTCCGACCCGGCGCGGATCGCAGCGGTCAGCCGTTCGGCGAAATAGAGTGGGCTGGGCCGGCCGACATAATGTTCGAGCAGGTCGTCGAATTCCTGCGCGAACGCGGGGTCGACCTGCGCCGCGCGATATTCGCGTTCGAGGTCGAGGATCAGCGGCATCAGCGTCTCGGCGACGAAGCGGCCGCCGAACTCGCCGAAATGCCCGCGATCGTCGGGTTGGGTACGATACGAATTCGACAAAAGATCAGGGTCAGACATTACCGTTATTTCCTCGTCACAACATTAGGTCCAATCGCTTCGAACAGCGATCAGCGCCATCGTTGCGGGATGCGCAGGGCAGGGAGGATCGGCATCAGCATTGCGCCACCGCTTTAAGGAACGCGGCGATCTTGTCCACATCCTTGACGCCGGGCGCGGATTCGACCCCGGAGGAAACGTCGACCATGCGGGCGCCCGTGATAGTGACAGCCGGAACCACGTTTTCCGGCGTAAGGCCTCCAGCGAGCGCCCACGGACTCGAATGGCGATGTCCCTGCAGCATGGTCCAATCAAAGCGCAATCCCATGCCGCCTGGCAGCATTGCGTCATCCGGCGTTTTGGCGTCGTAGAGCACGCGGTCGACAGGGATGCTGGCATAGCGCTTGGCTTCGTCGATATCGGCGGCCCGCCTGACAGAGATAGCCGGCCAGACCGAATAGCCGCGCGCGTCCAGCTCTGCGACGCGAAGGAAATCCGTCGAGTGGAGCTGGATTGCCCACAGATTCGCGGCTTCCGTGGCGCGCGCGATCAGATCGTCATCGGGATCGACGAACACCCCGACCTTTCCGATACCGTCGGGAACACGGGCTGCCAGCGCGCGCGCTTGGTCGAACGTAACGTTGCGTGGCGAACGCTCGAAGAACACGAACCCAACATGACTCGCCCCGCCGGCAATCGCGGCGTCGAGCGTTTCTGGCGTGCTGAGGCCGCAGATCTTGGCGGTAACGCGGGACATGGCGGCGCTATAGACGCGGTGAGGGGCGGATGACCATGGGAGTGGCTCGGCGCGAACGGACGGCGATGAGGAATTCAGCCGAGCGGCTTTTCCAACACCACCATGTGAAGCGGCGGATCGACCACGATTGGAAAATCGCGCGTGCCGACCTGCGCGTAGCCCCGGCGCTCGTAGAAGGCGATCAACTCGGCGCGCCGATCGATCACCGTCATTTCGATCCGGTCGGCAGAAAATTCCCGGTGCGCGGCCGCTTCGGCCGCGGCGATCAATTGCTTGCCATAGCCGCCGGTCTGCAACAGCGGATCGACGCAGAGCAGTCCGAGATAGGCGAGTCCGCCGCCCGAATTGGCGACGCGAACGCAGCCGACCATGCGATCATCATCGAACCCGACCAGCAAGCGTTCCGCCGGATCGGCGATCATCGCCTCCAACTCGTCGACGCCGATCCGCTCGCCGTCGAGCAGGTCGGCTTCGTGCGTCCAGCCGGCGCGCGCATCGTCGCCGCGATAGGCGCGCTGAATCAGCGGTTGAAGCGTGGCGAGGTCGTCGCGCCGCGCGACGCGAACCGATAAATCGGACATGACAAGAACCTAAAGCGTCGCGCCGATCTCGCGCGCGGCGAGGTCGGGATCCTCGGCGGCAGTGATCGGCCGGCCCACCACCAGAATCGAGGCGCCGGCGTCCATCGCGGCGCGCGGCGTCACCACGCGCTTCTGGTCGCCTATCGCACCGTTGGCGGGGCGAACGCCCGGCACGACGAAGAAGCCCTTGGGCCACAATTTGTGTGCCGCCCGGACTTCCTCGCCCGAACACACGATGCCGTCGACCCCGGCGTCCATCGCCAGTTCGGTCAGCCGTAGCACCTGGTCGTGCGACGACCCGTCGACGCCGGTGGCGCGCAAGTCGTTCTCGTCCAGGCTGGTCAGCATCGTTACCGCGACGACCTTGGTATTGCTCGGCGCGGCGGCTTTGGCATCCTCCAGCATCGAGCGGCCGCCGCTGGCATGGACGGTCAGCACCGCTGGCTCGAGCCCGCGCAGTGCCTGGATCGCCTTGCCGACGGTGTTGGGAATGTCGTGTAGCTTGAGGTCGAGAAAGATCGGCAGGCCCAGCTCGTGCATTTCCAGCACGCCATGGCGGCCATTGGCCATGAAGAATTCGAGGCCTAGCTTGATCCCGCCGACATGGTGGCGGACCCGCGTGGCGATCGCCTTCGCCTTGTCGATATCGGGTGTGTCGAGCGCGACGTAGACGCGGCTGGTCATGGCGTCAGCTCGAGCGGCGGCTGTTTGGGCGGCTTGGGCGGTGCCGGCGGCGTGGTCGCGGCGATCGGCGCGGCAAGCACCGGACCGGGATCGGCGCCCATCGGCACCACAGGTTTCAGATCGGCGATCACGCGCTCGGCGGTCGTCAACCGCTGCGTCAGGCGCCAGCGGATCGTCCGGTAATAGAGCCAGGTCGGGACCACTCCGGCGAGAAACATGAATAACATCATGAAGGGAAGGTTCACTTCCGCGACCAACCCACCCCACAGGTTGATCGTCACCCAGCTCCAATTGCCATAGGTGAAGATCGCCGCGACGAAGCTGATCAGGCACCAGAAAAGGATCTTGAGGAATTGCATGGAGCGGGACGCTAGCGGGGCCGGTCAAGTTTGGCCAGACTTCCCGGCAATCCTCCCCATAAGCGATGGGGAGGGCCGGAGCTGTCCGCCGAGCCTCAGCGAATCGGCGAGTTCGGGTCGAGCCGCATATCCAGATACTTGTCCACGCTGCCCATCAGCTCGCCCATCTCATGCTCGAAGAAATGGTTGGCCTTGGGAATCGTGTCGTGGTGGATCGTGATGTGCTTCTGGGTACGCAATTTGTCGACCAGCTTTTGCACCGCGATCGGCGTGACGACCTCGTCATTCTCGCCCTGGATGATGATGCCCGAGGCGGGGCAGGGGGCGAGGAACGTGAAGTCGAACATGTTCGCCGGCGGCGCGATCGAGATGAAGCCGCGGATTTCCGGGCGGCGCATCAGCAACTGCATGCCGATCCACGCGCCGAACCCGAACCCGGCGACCCAGGTGGTCGAGGCTTCGGCATGGAAGCTTTGCACCCAGTCAAGAGCCGAGGCGGCGTCGCTCAGTTCGCCGATGCCATTGTCGAACACGCCCTGGCTCTTGCCGACGCCGCGGAAATTGAAGCGCAAGGTCGCGAAGCCGCGCCGCTGGAACGTCTTGTAGAGCTCGATCACGATGCGGTTGTTCATCGTGCCGCCCGACATCGGATGGGGATGCAGGATCATCGCGACCGGTGCGCGCGGCTTGGGCGCGGGGGCGAAACGACCTTCGAGGCGGCCCTCGGGGCCGGGAAAAATGACTTCGGGCATCGTGTCCTGTTCTTTTAGCCGCAGAGGCGCCGGTGTGGCGCTAAAGGTTGCGCGCTATATAGGCAGCAGGCCCCAACACGCAATTGGAACGAGTCGGACCCATCGTGAGCCAGCGCATCTATCTCGATCATGCCGCGACCACGCCGCTGCTGGCGGCCGTGCGCGAGGCGATGGCCGAGGGGTATGCGCGTTGGGCCAATCCGTCATCGCCGCATGCCGAGGGGCGCGCGGCCAAGGCGATGCTGGAGAAGGCGCGGACGCAAATCGCGGCGGCCTATGGCTGGCCGGGCGAAGTGCTGTTCACCAGCGGATCGAGCGAGGCGTTGGCGATCGCGCTGACTCGCTCGGCAGTGACGCGCCGGCTGGCGAGCGCGGTCGAGCACGACGCGGTGCTTCGCGCTGCCTATGATATCGTCCTGGTCTCAGTGGATTCGGTGGGACTTGTCGATCGCGCCGCGCTGGATGCCGCGATGGCGAGTGAAGGGCGCGCGGTCGTCGCGATCCAATGGGCCAATAGCGAAACCGGAATCCTCCAGCCAATCGCCGAACTGGCGGAACAGGTTCACGCCGCCGGCCATCTGCTGCTGGTCGATGCCGCGCAAATGCCGGTTGGCGCTGATCGCGAGGTGGCGCGCCATGCCGATTTCGTCGCGCTGTCGGCACACAAGCGCGGCGGGCCGATCGGTGTCGGCGCGTTGCTGGTACGTGATCTCGCGACGCTCGATCCGACCGGTGGGCAGGAGCGGGGATATCGGCCCGGGACGGAGAACATGCCCGGCATAATCGGCTATGCGGCAGCGCTCGCCGAGCCCGAGGACATTGCCGGGTACCGAGCATTGCGCGCCCATTTGGACGAGGAGATCAAGGCGTCGGGCGGTGAGCCGGTGCTGGCCGGCGCGCTGCGTCACCCGGCGATCGGCTCGTACCGTATGCCCGGTGTCGCCGCCACGACGCAGCTGATTCGCTTCGACATGGCTGGGATCGCGGTCTCCGCGGGAAGCGCGTGCGCGAGCGGCAGCATGAAGCCGAGCCATGTGCTGTCGGCGATGGGCTGGGACATGCAGGCGTCCCAGGAAGTGGTAAGGGTCAGTTTCGGACGATCGACGACGCGCACCGAGCTCGACGCGTTCGTCGCGGCGTGGCGCGAGATCGCGGCGTCACTGGCGCGCGCGGCATGATCTATCTTGATTACCAGGCGACCACGCCGCTCGCGCCCGAGGCGCTGGAGGCGATGCTGCCCTGGCTGCGCGACCAGCATGCCAATCCGCATTCGGCGCATGGTCCGGGACGGGCGGCTAAGGCCGCGATCGAAGTTGCGCGGGCGCAGGTTGCGGCGTTGCTGCCGGCTGGCGGAACGGTCAGCTTCACCAGCGGCGCGACCGAGGCGCTCAACTGGGCGATCAAGGGTGTAGGCGGCCCGATCGTGACCATCGCCACCGAACATGCCGCCGTGCTTGATACCGTAGAAGCCGTGGGTGACGCGGTGGTGCTGTCGGTTGGACATGACGGCCTGTTCGACCTGGATGTGGCGCGCGCGACCATCCGGCCAGGCGTGAAGCTGGTCGCGGCGATGCTGGTCAATAACGAGATCGGGGTGGTCCAGCCGATCGCGGAGATGGCGGCGCTGGCGCGCCAGGTGGGCGCTTTGTTCCTGTGCGATGCCGTGCAGGGCTACGGTCGCGTGGCGATTCCGGAGGGCTGCGATCTGATCGCGCTGTCGGCGCACAAGATTCACGGACCCAAGGGCATTGGCGCGCTGTGGATACGCGAGGGTATCGATCTGGCGCCGCTGCTCCATGGCGGCGGGCAGGAAGCGGCGGGGCGTTCGGGCACGCTCAGCCCGGCTCTGTGCGCGGGGTTCGGCGCGGCGGCGGCGCTGACGGCGGCGCGACGCGATCGGGACGCGGCTCATGTCGAGAGGTTATGGTCGGTAGGGCGGGCTGCCCTGAGCGCAGAATGGATCGTCAATGGGTCGATCGAGCACCGCTATCATGGCAATCTCAACATTCGGCGTGATGGGCTGGACGTGGCGCGGCTGATGTCAGATCTGCGCGACATCGCCTTTTCGGCGGGGTCGGCTTGCGCCAGCGGATCGGGAAGGCCGAGCCATGTGCTCGAGGCGATCGGATTGAGCGATGCGCAGGCCCGCAACAGCGTCCGGATCGGTTTCGGGCGCTATACGACCGAGGAGGAATTGGTGACCGCGCTACAGCGCATCGACGCAGCCGCCCGCGCGCAGAGAATCGCAGCATGACGAAGGTGATTTTCATCGAGCGCGATGGCGCCACGCGCGAAGTCGAGGCGCGGCCGGGCGATCGCCTGCTCGACCTGGCACAAAATGCCGGCGAGCCGCTCGAAGGAACCTGCGAAGGCCAGATGGCCTGTTCGACCTGTCACGTGATCATCGATGCCCAGGATTTCGCGAAATTGCCTCCCGCCGTCGAGGAGGAAGAAGACATGCTCGACCTTGCCGCTGGGGCCACGCGATACAGCCGACTCGCGTGCCAGATCTGGCTGAACGACACGCTCGAAACGCTGACCGTGCGCATCCCCTCCGAAGCCAAGAACATGCAGGGACGCTGACCTAAATTCTTAATGTCTTACAGTGACTAAGCATTATTTCGTTCGTGGAACGGCCGCTGCATGTTAGGCGTTTGGACGCGCCGGGGGGCGAAAAAAGCATGGAGAGACACGCCATGAAATTTCTCGCTGTAGTTGCTGCTGGAATTCTTGCCGCCTCCGCACTCACGCCGGTCGCTCCCGCCAGTGCGGCGCCCGCTCCCGCACGCTGGGGCCACGGACATCATGGATGGAAGTGGAAAAAGGTGTGCACGGTGCGCTGGCATCATGGCCACAAGGTCCGGACGTGCCGCAAGGTTCGTGTTCGCTGGTAGCAGCGGTCGTCTAATGGCTTGAAAGCGCCGCCCGATCCCGCCATATGCGCGGCGGGAGTCGGGCGGACGCAATCGTCGCCAACCCGGTCAGGTCCGGAAGGAAGCAGCCGTAACGATTTCGTTGCGGGTCGTTCCGGCTCCCACCTGCCTCCATTGATATGATGGCCTGTCCACTTGCGTGACGGCGCGACACTTGGTCGCTTACGACGTGTCGGCGCGGACCGTTTTAGTATCGGCTGCGATCGCATCCGAAATGGATCAGGATCGACGCACCGGGGCGCTCCAATCCGATACGGAACGCGATAGCGCTTTCGTGCATTTCGACAGTGCCTCTGACCCACAAGGCAAGGAGTCCTGTATGCGTATCACTCGAATGTTCGCCGTCCTGCTGGCCGTTGCCGGCGTATCGGCGATTAATCCGGCTTCGGCCGAAACGTCGCTGACGCGGTCGACGACGATCGCCGCGCCGATCGCGGCACCCTCCGGCACCACCGCTACCGCGGACCAGTATCGCGATCGCGGCCGCCACAATGGCTGGCGCAACGGCGATCGCGGTTGGCGCGGCGACCGGGGCTGGCGGGGCCGCGGCTATGGCTATCGCGGCGGTTACGGCTATCGCGGCCGCGGTTATTACGGTCCGCGTTATGCCTATGGTCGCCCATATCGTTGGCGCGGACCGCGTCTCGCATGCCGCACGTCGTGGCGCTGGGGCCGGCCGCACCGCGTGTGCTTCCGTCGCTGGTAACAGGCTTCGACAATCCGGCTCGCCGACCCTAGATAGGACTTGATGTCCGACTCTTTCGATCTCGGCGAGCCGCCGCAGCCCAAGGAAACCGCGTACCGCGTGCTCGCGCGCAAGTACCGGCCGCAGAATTTCGATCAGCTGATCGGCCAGGACGCGATGGTCCAGACGCTGGGCAATGCGATCCGGCGCGGGCGGTTGGCGCATGCCTTCCTGCTGACCGGCGTGCGCGGAGTCGGGAAGACGTCGACCGCGCGGCTGATCGCCAAGGCGCTCAACTGCATAGGTCCGGACGGGCAGGGTGGTCCGACGATCGACCCGTGCGGTGTCTGCGACCCTTGCGTGTCGATCGCCGAGGGGCGCAATATCGACGTGATCGAGATGGACGCGGCCAGCCATACCGGCGTCGACGACATGCGCGCGGTGATCGACGCGGCGCGGCTCGCCGCGTTCGGCGCGCGGTTCAAGATCTACATCATCGACGAAGTCCATATGCTGTCGAAGAATGCGTTCAATGCGCTTCTGAAGACATTGGAAGAACCCCCTGAACATGTGAAGTTTCTGCTGGCGACGACCGAGGTGCAGAAGGTGCCGGTGACGGTCCTGTCGCGATGCCAGCGATTCGATCTCAGGCGCATTCCCGCGGACAAATTGGCGGCGCATTTCGCCCACATCGTCGAGTTGGAGAGCGCGGAAGCGGAGCCCGAGGCATTGGCGCTGATCGCGCGCGCCGCGGACGGATCGGCGCGCGATGGCCTGTCGATCCTCGACCAGGCGATCGCGCATGCCGGCATGGAAGGCGGCGGCGTCACGGCGCCTGCCGTGCGTGCGATGCTCGGCCTGTCCGATCGCGCCGCGATTCGCGACTTGTTCGCGCTGTTGCTCGACAGCGACGCGCCCGGCGCGCTCGCGGCGTTGCGCCGGCAATATGATCTCGGCGTCGATCCGCAATCGGTGCTGCGTGGCTTGCTCGAGACCGTGCACGCGGTGACCTTGGCCAAGTTGGGTGGCGATGCCGATCCGGCGCAATCGGCGGAGGAACGCGAGGCCTATCAGGGCTGGGCGCGGCTGCTGTCGTTTCCGGCGCTCCATCGATTGTGGCAATTGATGCTCAAGGGGTATGAGGAAGTTGCGCGCGCCGCGTTGCCGATCGAGGCCGGCGAAATGGCGTTGCTCCGCGTCGTCCATGCCTCCAGCCTGCCAGACCCTGGCGAACTCGCGCGTCAGATCGCGGCGGGCTCCGCACCATCGATCGCACCGCCCTCGACGAGCGCCGCTCCGTCCTCCGCTCCAGCCACGGTCCAGGCGCTGCCCGCCAGTTTCGATGCGATGGTCGAACTGGTCCGCGCCAATGGCGGCGGCGCATTGCTGTCGCACCTGACCGCCAATGCCCGGGTGGTACGCTATGAGGCGCCCGAACTGGTGCTCAGCACCTCGCGGCCCTTGCCCGCCGACTTGCCGACGACCCTTGCCGCACGGTTGGGCGAACTGACCGGCGCGAAATGGAAAGTGACGACCGAGGACGCCGAGGGCGAGGCAACGCTTGCCGAACGCCGCAAGGCCGAGGAAGAGGCCGAACGCGCCGCGGTCATGGAAACCCCCATCGTGAAGGCAGCGTTGGAGACATTCCCCGACGCGGTGCTCGAACGCATCAACAAGGAAGCACTGGGATGAAGAGTCTCGAAGACATTATGGCCATGGCGCAGAACGTCCAGGCCGAACTGGCCAAGGCGCAGGACGGGCTCGACCAGATCGAGGTCGAAGGCGCGTCAGGCGGCGGCATGGTCAAGGTGAAGGCGTCGGCCAAGGGTCGGATCATCGGCGTCGACATCGATCCATCGCTGCTCCAGCCGTCGGAAAAGCAGATGCTGGAAGATCTGATCGTCGCCGCGTTCAACGACGCGCGGGCGAAGGCGGATGCGGCATCGAACGCGGAAATGGCCAAGATGACGCAAGGCCTGCCGCTGCCGCCGGGGTTCAAGCTGCCGTTCTGAGCCGATCGGAGCGGGCTGCCGCCACGGACCCAGCTGTGGCTCGGATGCGTTTTCCCGATCATGACGCCAAGCGGAATAGAAGGATTCGTCACCCGGGAAGTGACGACCGATCGCGGCATGGTCTTCTGCTACCAAGGCGGGAGCGGCCCCCCGGTTCTGCTCCTCCACGGCTTTCCGGAAACGAGCCTGATGTGGCACCGCATCGCGCCATTGCTGGCGAGCGATTTCGCCATCGTGGCAGCCGATCTGCCGGGCTATGGCCGCAGTGATTGCCCGGTCGATGGCGAAGGCCATAGCGCGATGTCCAAGCGGGCGCTTGCCGCGACTCTCGTCGAGGCGATGAAGGCGCTGGGGCATGAAGCCTTCGCGATCATCGGCCATGATCGTGGCGGCCGCGTCGCCTATCGCGCGGCACTGGATCATCCCGACAGAGTGACCGCCGTCGCGGTGCTCGACGTCATCCCCACCTACGAGGTCTGGGAAAGGGCCGATGCGCGGCTCGCTTTGTCCTTCTGGCCGTTCTCCCTGCTCGCTCAACCCGCTCCCTTGCCTGAGCGGCTGTTGCTTGCAGCGCCGGAGGCGATCATCGACAATGCCTTGTCCGAATGGGGTTCCCCGCCCGAGACTTTTCCGTCGTGGTTGCGCGAAGCCTATGTCGCTGCACTCAGCGATCCCGCCCACGTCCATGCGATCTGCGAGGAATATCGAGCCGCGGCCGGGATCGATCGCGACATCGATCGTGCCGACCTGGAAACGGGGCGCCGCATTCGATGTCCGTTACTGGCATTGTGGAGCGACAAGGGCGGATTGGCCACCTGGTACGACGACGCCGGTGGGCCACTCGGCATTTGGCGCCGTTGGGCGGAGGACGTTCGCGGACACGCCGTATCGGGCGGACACTTCTTTCCCGAGGAACAATCTGAGGCGACTGCACGCGCTCTAAGCGCGTTCCTGAGCGACCGCGCTACGGACCATTAAGCGGCGGTTACCTTGGTCCGTTCCGGAGGGGCAGGTCTCTCCGCGCTACCGCACGCAGCTGTCGAGCCCGTTGCCGCGCACGACATTGACGTACTTCGCCAGCGCATTGCCGTGGCGGCGCACGAAGCCGCGCGGATCGATCGCGGCGCGCTTCTTGGGGAGCGGCAGGACCGCCGCGATCCGTCCAGCCTCGGTTGATGACATGCGTGATGCGTCGTGGCCGAAATAGCGGATCGACCCGGCATTGGCACCATAGGTGCCGATTCCCGTCTCGGCGACGTTGAGATAGACCTCCATGATGCGTCGCTTGCCCCACAGATGTTCGATCAGGAAGGTGAACCACGCCTCGAACCCCTTGCGGACGTAGCCGCCGCTTTGGATGAGGAAGACATTCTTGGCGGTCTGCTGGCTGATCGTCGATCCGCCGCGGATGCGGCCGCCTTTCTGGTTGCGCTGATAAGCCTGGCGCAGCGCACCGAAATCGAACCCGTCGTGCAGGCAGAAGCGCGCATCCTCCCCGGCGATCGCGGCGCGCGGCATGTTGGGATCCATGCGGTCGATCGACATCCACTGTTTGGTGATCAACTGACCATGCAGCACATCACCCAGCATCGTGAAGGTGAAAGGCGGATTGATGAAGCGGTAGATGCCGACCCACAGCACGCTGACGACCACGAAGGCGAGCGCACCTTTCCAGATCCAGCTGAACAGGCGGCGGAGGAAAGGGCGGCGGGGTTTGGCTCTGGCGGGCATGGAGTCGGGATCGGCCTGTGTCGTCGCGATATCGGTCGGGTTGGGCGAGGGCGCCGTCATCAACGGCATGCTTGCCACTATCCGCGGTCGGCGGTCGGCGGCAAGAGCTTCTTCGGCGGCGGCGATGCCGGTCTCGTAGGCGCCATGCGCGGTCGAGAAATCGCTCGCCGAACAAGCCTCGCCGGCAAAGAAGATGCGGTCGTCGTGCGGCTGGGCAAGCACGCGGCGCTGGCCGGATTGCCCGATCCGGGCATGCGAATAGCTGCCGCGAATGAAGCGTTCGGCGCGCCAGCGCGTCCGCGCGAGCGGCTGGAGCCGCAACCGCCAGTCGTTGCCGAGCAGGCGGGCGAGTTCGCCGATCGCAAAATCGGCGGCGCCGAGGTCGCTTTCGCGCTCGATCGCCTCGGCGCAATCGCCGCCGAAGAATGCCTCGACCACTGGGCGACCGAGATAGCCGATCTGATAGCTTGCGGTGCACGCATTGCGCGGATTGCCGATCAGATGCGCATTGTGCGGATAATCGTCGCCGCGAATGCCGAGGAAGATCTTGTCGGCCAGCCCGAGCGGGAGTGCGACGGCGGCCTCGCGCTTGGCATCGATCGGCGGGTCGAATGCCAGGTCGCCATCGGCGATGATCGGGGTCGGCACCGCGACGATCACGCGGTCGGCCTCGATTAGCCCGTGCGGCGTCACGAGGCGCATGCGCGGGCCGCGATGGTCGATCAGCGAAACGGGACAATCGAGCCGGACGGGCAGGCGCTTGCCATGAGCGGCGATGAGCGTGCCATAGCCCTCGACCAGCCGCCAATTGTCGTCGCCCGCGGCGTCTTCATACGCCGCCCAGTCGTGCAGCGAGACGGCGCCGAGGTTGGCACCATTGGCATAGCCCGAAATCGCGTCGATCAGCGGGCGCCACGGATTGTCGGGCGGGATGAAGTCCGACAGCGGCCGGTCGGGGCCGCTGCGATAGGCCAAAGCGCGCTCGCTGAATTGCTGATATGCAGCCTGGAACGCCTCTTGGTCGGCGGCGGGGAAACCGAGATCGCGCCATTGTTCGCGCCAGTGCGCGGGCGTGCGATCAATCTGGAACCCCTCGGCGAGCGCGATCCGCGTCCAGGGGTTGCGGTCGGCCGAATGCAGCCAGGAACAGCCAAGATCGAGCGTTTCGCGGCCAACGCGGACGCTATGCGCCCGCCCGCCGATCCGCCCGCTCGCTTCGAGCAACAATGTATCGGCGCCCGAATCGACAAGGCGCCGCGCGGCAGCGATGCCGGCGGCGCCTCCTCCGATGACGACGAACTTGCTGCTCATCCGCCCTGTATAGGGCGAATCGGGCGGCGGTCAGCCCGCAACGCGAGCGCAGGGCGTCAGAATTTCAGGCCGGCGACATTGAAGGTCATCTGAATGTTGCCACGCTGGAACACCTCAGCCTCGATCATAACCTTTTTGGCGGCCTTCAGCTTGCTGACAATCCGCGAACCCGGATTGATGAACGCAGTACCAAATTCATCGCCCACCGCTCCGGTGCAGCCGAACCGTTCGATTGGGCCATCGTCGAATTTGACAGACACCTGTTTGCTAGTGAGCGAATTACAGGTGAACTGCAGATTGGGGTTGATGATAACGACGTCGTATCCCTTGGCGGCAGTTTGAACCTGTAACGAGGTGGTTTGTTCGTCCGTGCCGAGAACGTTCTGATATTTCTCTTCGCTTCGCGTGGCAGCGTACTTCGTCGATGTGCCCCGCATCGCATCCTTGTTCTCGCCATAGGTCCAGGGTGACGCAGGCGCCGCCGCCGCGCTCTGGCTGTTGCCATCGGCAGCAGAGCCGGAATCGACCGTTGCCGTCGACGTCGATTTGGTCTGGCTTGGCGCCAAGCTCGAGATACCGATGATGGCGCCCACGATCGGCAGGCCGACGAAGATCGCTGCCCCAGTCGCAATGGCGCGGCCCCGCGTGGCATACATTGGCAGAGACGATGACGGCCGAATGATGAACCAGATCGATGCGACGGTTCCGACAAGCCAGATAATTGTAATTAGCGTACCCATGCTACCCCTCCGTTATTCAAGGGGAATATTCTTCAGTACAGGGAACGCGTCAAGAACATCGATCGATTTTGGCGCAATCGCCCCGGCCGCCGCGCACCGCGGCAGCCGGGGGTTGGACAATCAAGCCGCGATCAGCCGCTTTTCGCCGGCCAGCCGCATCATTACCTTCTGCAGCTTCTCGAACGCGCGGACCTCGATCTGGCGAACGCGCTCACGCGACACGCCATAGACCTGGCTCAGCTCTTCGAGCGTCTTGGGGTCGTCGGTCAGCCGGCGCTCGGTCAGAATGTGACGCTCACGCTCGTTGAGACCGTCCATCGCTTCGGTCAGCAGGCTGTGGCGGACATCCGCTTCCTGCGCTTCGGCGACGACCGAATCCTGCAACGGTGCATCGTCCTGCAGCCAATCCTGCCACTGACCCTCGCCATCCTCACGCATCGAGACGTTGAGCGACGTGTCGCCGCCCATCGCCATGCGACGGTTCATCGACGTGACCTCGTCCTCGGTGACGCCGAGATCCTTGGCGATCTTGGCGACATTCTCGGGGCTCAGGTCGCCGTCCTCGAACGCGTCGAGCTTCGACTTCATCCGGCGCAGGTTGAAGAACAGCTTCTTCTGCGCGGCGGTGGTGCCCATCTTGACCAGGCTCCACGAGCGCAGGATGAATTCCTGGATCGAGGCGCGGATCCACCACATCGCATAAGTGGCGAGACGGAAGCCGCGATCGGGCTCGAACTTCTTCACGCCCTGCATCAGGCCGATATTGCCTTCGCTGATCAGTTCCGAGACGGGCAGACCGTAGCCGCGATAGCCCATCGCGATCTTGGCCACGAGACGCAGGTGCGAAGTGACGAGCTGCGCCGCCGCCTCGGTATCGCCATGCTCCGAAAAGCGCTTGGCGAGCATATATTCCTGTTCCGGGGTCAGGATCGGGAACTTCTTGATCTCGGCCAGATAGCGGTTGAGGCTTGCCTCTCCACCGAGAGCAGGAATCGTCGCGGGGACGTTGCTGCGATTTGCCATGACCTAGTCTCCCTTACCTTTCAGCCGGCCTGCCCCTTCAAAAGGCGGCATGCCGCACTGCAACAAAACTCAATCGCTGAGTGTATCGAAGAGTTCCCGCATGTCCGCTGGGATTTCGCTATCGAACGACAAAGCGTTTCTTGTGATGGGGTGGATGAACCCGAGATGCGCCGCGTGCAATGCCTGGCGGCGGAAATTCAGGGTTTCCAGAACCTTCCTGTGAACCTGTTTTGTTCTACCATAAACCGGGTCTCCAATCAAGGGGTGACCGATCGACGCCATGTGCACGCGCACCTGATGGGTGCGGCCGGTCTCGAGCTTGCACTCGACCAGATCGGCTTCGTGCAAGCTCTTGAGCTTGCACCAATGCGTCACCGCGCGCTTGCCGGTGCGAACGATCGCGACCTTCTTGCGGTTCTGTGGACTGCGCGCGAGCGGCGCGTCAATCGTGCCGCTGGCGGTCGTCAGATGACCCGAGACCAACGCGCGATAGCGTCGATCGATCGAATGGTCGGCGAACTGCTTGGCGAGGCCTTCATGGGCGCGATCGGTCTTGGCCGCGACCATCAGCCCCGACGTGTCCTTGTCGATGCGATGGACGATCCCGGGCCGCGCGACGCCGCCGATCCCCGACAGGCTGCCACCGCAATGATGGAGCAGGGCATTGACCAACGTGCCGTCGAAATTGCCGGCCGCGGGATGGACGACAAGCCCGGCAGGCTTGTCGATCACGATCAGATGCTCGTCCTCGAACGCGATTTCGAGCGGGATGTCCTGGGCTTCGTTATGCGCCGGTCGGGGAATGGGCACGGTGACGGTGAAGGTTTCGCCACCAAGGAGCTTGCGGGCGGGGTCGCGCATCAACACGCCCGACGGATCGCTGACCGCGCCCGACGAGATGAGCGCTTTCAGCCGCTCGCGTGACAATGTGGGCACGGCATCTGCCAGCGCCCGATCGAGCCGCCAGCCTTTGGCCGCGCCCGAAACCACTGCTTCGAAGATGGAAACCCCCGGAACCATTCGTGTAGGAAGATGGGAATGAGGTTGGAAATTTCAAGAGAAGTGCTCGCCGGAATCCGGGCTGCGGCCGCTGGCGCGCATCCTAACGAGGCGTGCGGGCTGCTGTTCGGTGATGCGGACCGGATCACCGGCTGGCAGGGAACGCAAAATGTCGCCGAGCGTCCGGACATTGAATTCGAGATCGATCCAGCCGCGCTTTTTGCAGCGCTTCGCGCCGAGCGGGCGGGCGGGCCGCGATTGATCGGCTATTGGCATTCACATCCGAACGGGGTGGTAAAACCGTCACGGCGTGACGCTGAGATGGCGGATATCGACGGCAAGATTTGGGTCATCGTCGCCGGCGACGATGTAGCTGCATGGCTAGCTGTCGAGGAGCCGGTCTATAGCTGGGCCGAGCATTCAGTTGAGCAGCGTGACGGGCAGTGTGTGGCGATACCGACCGTGAGCCATACAATCAGGGGCTTCCAGCACGTCCCAATGGCGACTGGCGAGGTGCGACACCTGATCCCCCGTGACAAGACCGACGAGGACATGGTGCCGCTGATCGCCGCTGCGGGCTATCCCGCAATCGCGCCGATCCTAGATGATTTGATGCGCTGGACCGCCGATGGCAATTGGCCAGTCGCGGGCCCATTGATCGACTATCTGGCGACAATTGGCGAACCGATGCTAGAACCGGTCCGCCGGGTGCTGCGCGGTGATGATGGCGGGCACAAATGGATGTGCATGCGCTTTATCGTCCGTCGGTTGCCGCGGTCAGCTCAGCTTGAGTTGACGAATGATCTGCGCATTCTTGCCGAAGACCCGAGCCAAGATGATTTGCTCGAAGAGGCGGATGTCGAGGCGCGCGAAATCTTGGCCGGACTTGCCGAATCGAGCGCTTAGCAGGTTGCGGGTCGCGTCTCCCTACGCCAGAAGACAGGCAACGATAGGAAAGAAACGTCCGTAATGACCATGACCTCGGTCGATTTCGCCAGCTTGCTCTGCTCGCGTTTGTGCCATGACCTGCTCAGCCCGGTGGGTGCGCTCAATAACGGGCTCGAATTGCTCGCCGACGAGCATGACCCGGAAATGCGTGCGCGTTGCCTCGAATTGCTCAACGAAAGCGCTCGGGCGTCGGCCAACAAGCTCAAATTCTTCCGCCTCGCGTTCGGCGCGGCGGGCGGTTTCGGCGAAAAGGTCGATACGCGGGAGACGCGCTCGGCGATCGAAGGGTTGTTCGGCGACAATGCCAAGCTGACGATCGGCTGGATGGTCGAGGAAGCGACCTTGCCCAAGCCCGCGACCAAGGTGCTGCTCAACCTCGCGCTGATCGCCGGCGACGCCCTGGTGCGCGGTGGGCAACTCGATATCGGCGCCGAGGAGAATGCGGGCAATATCGAGATCGTGGTGCGCGCCGAAGGGCCGCGGCTGGTGCTCGATCAGGAATTGCGCACGACGTTGCTCGGCGAACAGGGCGACACGGCCATCACGCCACGCGCCGCAGCGGCCTATCTGATCCATTCGTTGGTCAGCGAGGGTGACGGTAGTGTGCAGATCTCCGAGCCCGATGCTCCGGTGTTGCTGTTCGGCGTGACAATTCGCGCCGGGTAAACGTCTCTTTTACCACTGCTCGTCCAAGGTCGAACCGCGCATCATGCTCGGGGACCCATGGACGACCTGCTCCAGGAATTCATTGCCGAAACGCGCGAGACGCTAGACGCGCTCTCGGGCGAGATCGTCGCGTGGGAAGCCGACCCGGCCGACCGTGCGCGGCTCGATGCCATTTTCCGTTTCGTCCACACGGTGAAGGGAAGCTGCGGCTTTCTCGACCTGCCGCGCCTGGCGCGCCTGAGTCACGCCGCGGAGGACGTGCTGGCCGCTGTACGGTCGGGCGAGCGGAGCCCCGACCAGAAATTGGTCACCGCGGTGCTGGCGATCGTTGACCGCATCGGCGAGATCGTCGAGGCGATCGATGCCGGTGCCGCGCTCGACGATAGCGGCGAAGAATTGCTGATCGCCGCGCTCAATGCCGGTGCCGAGGCGGTCGCCCCGGCGGCGCAGCAGGCGCCGACGGCTCAGCGCGTCGGCAATCGCAGCGTACGGCTGTCGACCGATCTGCTCGACCGCATGATGTCGGGCATGTCGGACATGGTGTTGGCGCGCAACGAACTCGCGCGCCGCATGCGCGACCAGAATGTCGACCCGACGATCGAAGCCGCGCTCGACCGCCTGTCGCTGACCGTGGCGGAGATGCGCGACACCGTGACGCGGACGCGTATGCAAAAGGTCGACGCCTTGTTCTCGGCCTTGCCGCGCATGGTCCGCGACACTGCGGCCGAAGTCGGCAAATCGGTGCAGCTCCAGATCGAGGGATCCGACGTCGAACTCGATCGCGAGATGATCGAGATGATGCGCGATCCGCTCGTCCACATCATCCGCAATTCGATCGACCACGGCATCGAAAGCGCCGCGGAACGCCGCGCGCTCGGCAAACGCGAAGTCGGCCGACTGGTCGTTTCGGCGCGCCAGTCGGGTAATCAGATCATCCTCGAAGTCGCGGACGACGGCCGTGGGATCGATACCGATCGCCTGGTTCAGAAACTCACGTCGTCGGGCCAGTCGCGCGGCCGCGATCTGTCGATGCTGAGCGAGCGCGCCAAGCTCGACCTGATCTTCGAACCCGGACTGTCGACCAAGGACGAAGTTACCGCGATTTCCGGCCGGGGCGTCGGGATGGACGTCGTCCGCGCCAATATCGAACAGATCGGCGGACGAATCGATCTGGTCAACGCCAAGGACCGCGGACTGCGGATCCTGATCCACGTGCCGCTGACATTGTCGATCATCCCGGCGATCGTCATCGGCATCGCCGGCCAGCGTTTTGCGGTCACGCGCCAGGCGATCGAGGAAATCGTCCATGTCTCCGGTGATGCGATCCGCGTCGATCTGCTGGGCGATACGCCGGCGGCGACGGTGCGCGATCGCCGTATGCCGCTGGTCGATCTCGCAGCGTTGCTCGGCCTGCGCGCCATCGATCCGATGTCGGTCGACATGCTGGCGATCATCAGTGCCAGCGGCGGCAGTTTCGCGGTCGCAGTCGATTCGGTGCTCGATCACGAGGAATTGGTGATCAAGCCCGCGTCGCCTGCAGTGATGGCGACAGGCATCTATGCTGGCCAGACCTTGCCCGACAGCGGCTCGCCGATGCTGTTGCTCGATTGCGCCGGGGTCGCCGCGGCGGCCGGGATCAATTTTACCCGCGATACGGCGGTCGAAGAGGAGGAGGCGATCGAGCCGGAGGCGGTCCTGGCCGACGCGCTGTTGTTCGACGACCTCGATGGCCGTCGCCGCGCGGTGCCGCTGGCAATTATCGACCGTGTCGAAACCGTCGACGCGTCCAATGTGCGGTTCAGCGGTGGCCGGATGCGCTTGTTGGTCGACGATCGCATCGTGCCGCTTGCCGCGCTCGGAGAGATCGAAGGCCATGCCCAACTCGCCGTGCTGAGGATCAAGGATGGCGATGCCGAAATCGCCTATGCGATTGCCGAACCGGTCGACATCGTCGCCATTCCGACCGACATCTCCCCGTCGGCGCAGCCTGGGCCAATCCTGGGGGTCGTCGTGATCGGCGACGAACAGGTGGAACTGATCGATCCGCAATGGCTGCTCGGTCCCGATGCCCTGGATATCGTCCGGGCGGGCGCGCCGCTCTGCCTGATCGACAGCCAGTCGGACAGCTGGATCGCGACTTTCCTGAAGCCGGTGCTCGAACAAGCAGGATATCGTGTTTCGACCAAGGCGAGCGCGGACGAACAGCCGGCGGTGATCCTGACCACCGATGCCGCTCCGGCCGCGGCACGCGACGGCCGCGTGCTTCGTCTCAGCAATGATCGGTGCGATACCGGCGGCGACGATCGCGTCTATCGCTATGACCGCGCCGGATTGCTCGCCGCCGTCGCCAAACGGGTGAATGTGGCATGAGCGAACAGCTTTTCCTAATCGCGCATATCGCCGGCCGCGGAGTCGCGATCGATTCGGCGCAAGTCGAGTCGGTGGTCGATATTGGCGCGGTCATCCCGACGCCGCGCGCGGCGCCGCACATTCGCGGGCTGGCCGCGCTGCGCAGCCGGGTGGTGACGGTCATCGACACGCATGCCGCACTCGGCCTGCCCAAGCTCGCGATTGCCGGATCGCGTGCGGTCATCACGGTCGTCGACGGGCATCATTATGCCGTGCTGGTCGACAGCTTGGAGGATGTCGCGCCGTTCGTCGCCGCGCCGCTGCCGCCGGGGATCGGGCTCGACGCCGGATGGCGCCAGGCCGGTTGCGGCGCGATCGAGCGCGATGGCGAGCCCATTTTGGCGATCGATCTCACCGCGCTGGTCCACGGACCATCAAACGACACGAATGCAATCAATTAACCGGGTGATCACGGTTTGGCGGGTAAGCCCTTCGATGGGCCTAGTAACGGGGTGTTTCGGTCATGAAGACGTGTCTGGTTGTCGATGATTCCAAGGTGATCCGCAAGGTCGCCCGCCATATCCTCGAGACGTTGAATTTCGAGGTGAGCGAGGCCGCCGACGGTAAGGAGGCGCTGGACAGCTGCATGGCGTCGGTCCCCGACGTGATCCTGCTCGACTGGAACATGCCGGTGATGAGCGGGATGGATTTCCTGCGTGCGCTCCGCGACACCGCGCTGTCGAGCCGGCCCAAGGTTGTATTCTGCACCACCGAGAACGGCATGGCCTATATCCGCGCCGCGATCGAAGCGGGTGCCGACGAATATGTGATGAAGCCATTCGATCGCGAAACGCTGGAATCGAAGCTCCAAATCGTCGGCCTGGCATAAGCGCACCGGTGCCGTGGTGGCGAGCAAGCCTTTTCCCGATTTCGAAGCGCCGCCCTCGGTCCTGATCGTCGACGATTCGGTCGTTGCACGCGCGGTGATCGCGCGAGCGATCGACGGCGGCGACCGTTTCCTGGTGGCTGGCGCGGTACAGGACGTCAAGGCGGCGCTGGCGTTCCTGGCGCGGCATCGCGTCGACGTGATCCTGCTCGACATCGAAATGCCGGGGGTCGATGGCCTGACCGCCTTGCCCGACCTGATCGCGGCGGGGCAGGGCGCCCGCGTGCTGATCGTGTCCTCTGCGTGCGCCGATGGCGCCGCGTCGACGGTCCAAGCATTGGCGCTGGGCGCGGCGGACACCCTGGTCAAACCCGAAGTCGGCGCCTTTGCCGGGCGCTTCGGCGATCAACTCAACGAACGACTCGTCCGACTGGTCGAGGCTGATGAGATCGTCGCACCGCGGACGCCGGCGGCGGCCAGCGCGCCGGGGAACGACTATGATATCGTCGCGATCGGCGCCTCGACCGGGGGCATCCACGCGCTCAGCCAATTGCTCCGGGCAATCCCCGCCGAGTTCCGCTTGCCGATCCTGATCACCCAGCACCTGCCCGAATCGTTCATGCCCTATTTCGCCGCGCAGGTCGCGGTGCTGGCCAATAGACCATGCGAAGTGGCGGAGGACCGCGTCCGCGTGCGTCCCGGCCGCATCCTGATCGCGCCGGGTCGCGCGCATATGCGTTGCGTGGCGATGGGCGATGGCGTGGCGATCCGTCTATCGACCGCGGCATCAGTCAGTGGCTGTCTGCCGTCGGTCGACCCGATGCTGCAATCGGTGGCTGAGGTGTATGGCGCGCGCGCGCTCGGCGTGATGCTGAGCGGGATGGGCCGCGATGGCGCCATCGGGGCTGGGCAGTTGTCCGCCGCCGGTGGCAGTGTCGTCGTCCAGGATCGTGCGTCCTCGGTGGTCTGGGGTATGCCCGGTGCCGTGGTTGCCGGTGGAGTCGCCGACGCGATCCTGCCGCCGGACGAGATCGGCCAATTGATCGCGCGCCGTCGGCGGCCTTCATGCTGACCCCGCGCCCCGCCGGCGCGGTCGCGGAATTCATCGCGCTGCTAGAGGCGCGCACCGGGCAGCAGATGGGCGCCAACCGTAACTGGCGCATCGAAACCGCGCTGAAGCCAGTGATGCGTGATACGGGTCACGATACGCTGGAGAAGCTTGCCGAAGCGACCCGGGCGGATCGCGGCGGACCGCTCGCCGACCGCGTGGTCGACGAATTGCTCAACCAGGAGAGCTCGTTCTTCCGCGACGCAGCGGTGTTCGACATCGTCGAGCAGGCAGTGTCGGCGATCCCCGATACGCGCCGCCCGCGAATCTGGTCGGCGGGCTGCTCGACCGGGCAAGAGCCGCTCAGCTTGGCGATGCTGTTCGCCGAAAAGCTCGATCATCAAATGCCGGAGATACTGGCCACCGATGTCTCCGAATCGGCGCTGCATAAGGCACGCGCTGGACGTTACACCCAGTTCGAAATCCAGCGCGGCCTGCCGATCCGCCGGATGATGCAATGGTTCGATTCGGTCGACGGCGACTGGATCGCCAATCCGGGGCTGACCCGGATGGTCTCGTTCCGCCGGATGAACCTGGTCGCAGACTCGCTGCCGATCGGCCGATTCGATGTCATCCTGTGCCGCAACGTGCTGTTGTATTTCTCGCTCGACATGCGCCGCGCGGTCCTCGGTCGGCTCGCGCAAGTGCTGCGGCCCGATGGGGTATTGGTGCTTGGCGCCGGCGAGACCGTGATCGGCCAGACCGACGCGTTCCGCCCCAGCCAGCGCTATCGTGGACTGTACGAGCCGAACTGGGCCGCCGCCGCGGCTGCGTGATTCCGGAAGCAGCGGGACGGTTTACTTTCGCCGCGCTTCGCCGCAATCCAGCGGGCGTGAGCATCGTCGAAACCCCGTCGCCCAATTTCAACGAGCGGCAGCTGCCGGTTTCGATGATCGTGCTGCATTATACCGGCATGCAAAGCGCGGGGGCCGCGCTGGCGCGCCTGACCGATCCAGCGGCGGAGGTGTCGGCGCATTATCTGATCGACGAGGATGGCACGATTCATCGTCTGGTGGCCGAGGACAAGCGTGCCTGGCACGCCGGGCAATCGCATTGGCGCGGGATCACCGACGTCAATTCGGCCTCGATCGGGATCGAATTGGTCAATCCCGGCCACGAATTCGGCTATCGCGAGTTCGCGCCCGCGCAGATCGAGGCGCTGGTCCCGCTGCTGGCCGAGATCAAGGATCGCTACGAGATCACCCGCGGCAACATTGTCGGCCACTCCGACATCGCGCCGACCAGGAAGCAGGATCCCGGCGAGCTTTTCCCCTGGGCCCAGCTGGCGCGCCTGCGTCTCGCGCTGCCGCGCCCAACCAAGAATCTGATGGACCCGTTGTGGACCGACGCCGGCTTCCTGCTCGCGCTCGAACGGTTCGGGTATGAGGTCACCGACAAGCTCGCCGCCGTCGTGGCGTTTCAGCGCCGCTTCCGCCCTGAACTGATCGACGGCGAGATCGACGGCGAATGCCGCTGCCTGCTGCTGGCGCTGCTGCTGCCGAAGCCGCAGGGGGATGAGTAAGCGATCGATCGAGCGCGTGCTCGACGAGTACGCCACCGCAACGACCGGTTCGTTCGTCGAGCGATCCGAAGCGGTATCGAGCGAAAAGCTGCTCGGACCGTTCCTCGATATGTTTCCCCCACCGCCCGCGCGCATCGTCGATATCGCCGCTGGCACCGGCCGGGATGCGGCGTGGCTCAGCCGGCGAGGATATGAGGTGACCGCGGTCGAACCCGTCGCGGCGCTGCGCGAGGTCGGGATGCACCTGCACGGGACCGCCAGGATCGACTGGTGCGACGGCATGCTGCCGGACCTTGCCATTTCGCCGCCACCGGCACGCGGATTCGACGTCACCCTCCTATCCGCGGTGTGGCAGCACCTCGACGATCGCGATCGTGCGCGATCGATGCCCAATATCGTCGAGCTGACGGTGGCTGGAGGCCTGATCCTGATCTCGCTGCGACAGGGGCCGAGCACGCCGAGCCAGACCCTGCACGAGGCATCGGTGCCTGCGACCGTCGATCTGGCGAGCGCGAACGGCTTGCAGATGGAACGCGAAGTGCGGATCGAATCGATGCAGGCGGCGGATCGTGCCGCGGGCATTTATTGGACGTGGCTGGCCTTTCGGCGATTGGCGCGCTAGGCCGCGCCTGCCAGAGGGTCGGGCGGCCGCGTGGATGCTTGCATCCCCGAGGAAAGTCCGGGCTCCGCGGAACGACGGTGGCGGGTAACGCCCGCCGGGGGTGACCCCAGGGAAAGTGCCACAGAGAGCAGACCGCCAACCCGGTTCGCCGGGAGGTAAGGGTGAAAGGGTGCGGCAAGAGCGCACCGCGCTTCTGGTAACAGCGGCGGCATGGCAAACCCCACCGGGAGCAAGACCGAATAGGGGCGGCATATGGGTGTGTTCCCACCCGTCGCCCGGGTTGGTTGCTTGAGGCGGCGCGCAAGCGTCGTCCTAGAGGAATGGTCGCCCATCCGCGCGAGCGGTGGACAGAACCCGGCTTACAGACCCTCTGGCGCTCATGCACGGCGATTAGCGGAAGCTAATCGCCGGCACGCGAAGCGTGCGCATGAGCGCGGCCGGCCTCGCACAGCGAGGACCGACGGCATGCGATTTACTCGCATGCCGCGACACCCGCATTTGTACGGAACGCTCAATTTCCAACCTATGCCGGTGGCAATCCGCGGCGCGTCTGCCTATGTCGCGCACATGGCGCGTCCGACCCGATCCGATAACTGGGGCTTTCCCCGCTGGGGCAGCTACGGCTCGACGCGCGAGGCGACACGGGTGCGGATGTGCGACCGCCATGGGTGCGATCAGCCCGGCAATTGCCCGGCGCCCAAATCGCCCAATAGCCCCGAGCGCTGGTATTTCTGCCAGGACCACGCCGCCGAGTATAATCGCGGCTGGAATTATTTTGAGGGCCTGAGCGCAGAAGAAGCGGCCGAGCGCGAAGCGGCCGAGACGCGCACGGCGAACGGTTATGCCGAGGCACGGCATTATGGTTGGGGCGGATCGGGCGACGGCAGCCGATCGCGCGACGAAATGCGCGCGCTCGACGTGCTCGAACTCGATTCGGACGCCGATTTCGATGCCGTCCGTGCCGCATGGCGCAAGCTAGCCAAGGAATGGCACCCGGACGTGCGCCAAGGGGACGAGGAAGCGGCAAAGCGCTTTCAGGCGATCCAGGCTGCCTATGACGTCTTGCGTGCCGCCGAGGAAAACCGCGCGTGGCGACCGACGAGCTAGTTACCCCCCAACTCGGCGCGCTGGGTCGGGGGATCGAGAGTCGCTGGTCGGGGGCGATCCTGGTCTGCTCGAAATGTTCCAAGAAGCTCGACGGCGGGTTTGGGCGCAAGGGCAGGACCAGTCTCTGCAAAGCGTTGCGCAAGCGTTTTGGGCTCAAAAAGGGACGCAAATCGCCGGTGGGGCTGATCGAGGTCAAATGCCTGGGCGTCTGTCCCAAAGGCGCAGTGACGCTGGTCGATACCAGCCGTCCTGGCACGTGGCGGCTGGTGCCCGCCGGCGCCGATGTCGAGGCGATCGGCCGCGACCTCGGACTCGAGCCGGGGGCTCAGGCGCCGCGCCGCGCCATCACGTCGAGATAGGTCTGCAGCACCTTTTCGTTGACCGGACCCCAGACATAGGCCTGCGCCTTGGCATGTCCCGATGCGCCGGCCGAGGCGCGCAGCGGATCGTCCTCGATCAGCCGCTGGATCGCGTCGGCATAGGCGTTGACGTCGCGCGGCGGGACGAGAAATCCGTTGACGCCCTCTTCGACCAGATCGACCGCGCCGGTCGCGCGCGCGGCAACCACCGCGACCCCCGCCGCCATCGCTTCCGAGGTGACATTGCCGAACGTCTCGGTGACGGAAGGATTGAAGAATACGTCCATCCCCGCCACCGCTCGGCCGAGATCGTCGCCGCTCTGGAAACCGGCGAACACCGCGCCGGGCACGCGATCGGCGAACCAGTCGCGCGCTGGGCCGTCGCCGACCACCAGCACCTTGTGACGGATGCCGCGCCGGGCCAGCTCGTTGACCACGTCGGCGAAGATGTCGAGGCCCTTTTCGAGCACCAGCCGGCCGAGAAAGCCGACCGCCACTTCGTCATCGGCGATGCCCAGCGAGCGGCGCCAGGCGAGGTCGCGCCGGCCGGGATTGAAACGCTCGTGATTGACGCCGCGCGACCAGATGCTGACCGGAACCGTCACGCCCCATGACTTGATCAGATCGGCGACCGAGGGTGAGGGCACGACCACTTCGTCGACCCGATTGTAGAAGCGCTTCAGCATGCCGATCAGCAACGGCTCGACGAAGCCGATGCGATAATAACGCGGATAGGTTTCGAACCGCGTGTGGAAAGAGGCGACCGAGGCGAGGTTGTTCCGTCGCGCCCAGGTCACCGCGCGGTGACCAAGGATCTCCGGCGCGGATACGTGGACGAGGTTGGGGGCGAACGCCTCCAGGTCGGCGCGCACCTTTTTCGGCAAGCCGCGGGCCAATTTATACTCCGCACGGCCGGCCGGCATCGGGATTGCCGGCACGCTCACCAGGTCTCCGGTCGGCGGAAAGGCGGGTTCGTCGACTGTCGGCGAATAGACACGCACCTTCACCCCGCGATCGAGCAAATGCCCGACCAGCAGATTGAGCGCCTGATTGGCGCCGTCCCGCGTGTAATTGTAGTTACCGCTGAACAGCGCGACACGAAGATCGCCTGGTTGCATCCAACGCCCATAGCGGTGCGCGGGCGGCTTGCCTATCTACTCCCCAGACCCAAGCCCAGGGAGATGCCGTGTGGCCGATCTGTCGTCCTTTCCGATCACCAAGAAGTGGCCTGCGGCCGATCCGAATGTCCTCCAATATTACGGCCTGCCAACGCCCAACGGGGTGAAGGTGACGATCATGCTCGAAGAAATCGGGCTGCCTTATGAGGCGCATCTGGTCGATTTCGCGACCGACGATCAAAAGTCGCCCGAGTTCGAGAGCCTCAATCCCAACGGCAAAATCCCCGCGATCATCGATCCAGATGGACCCGGCGGCAAACCGATGGGGCTGTTCGAAACCGGCGCGATCCTGCTCTATCTCGCCGACAAGAGCGGCAAGTTCATCCCCGCCGACGCCGCTGCGCGGTGGGAGACGATCGCCTGGTTGATGTGGCAGATGGGCGGCGTCGGACCGATGTTCGGCCAGCTCGGCTTCTTCAACAAATTCGCCGGCAAGGACTATGAGGACAAGCGTCCGCGCGACCGCTACGTGGCGGAAAGCAAGCGGCTGCTCGGCGTGCTCGACGGACGGCTGGATTGCCGCACCTGGATCATGGGCGACGAGTACACGATCGCCGATATCGCGACCTTGGGCTGGGTGCGGAACCTGATCGGCTTCTACGAAGCGCGCGACCTCGTCGAGTTCGACACGTTCAAGAATGTCGCGGCCTGGCTGGAGCGTGGTCTGGCGCGACCGGCGGTGCAGAAGGGGCTGACGATCCCGGCGCGGCCGGCAAGCTAATCGTCCGGCGACGATCCCTTTAACGGCAAGGGAATATCGATGTTCCCTAATCGTTCCGTTTCGGATAAACACCGCGCCATGGCCAAACCTCAGAAACGGTACGTCTGTCAGGCTTGCGGATCGGTCGCGACCCGGTGGCAGGGGCAGTGCGTTGATTGTAGCGAATGGAACACGTTGGTCGAGGAGGTCGGCGGCAATGTCACGCCGTTCCAGGCCAAGCATAATCTGCAATCGGGCGGGCGGGCGATCGCGCTGATCGGGCTCGATGCCGAAGTGACGCTGCCCGATCGCCTGGTGACGGGGATCGCCGAACTCGATCGTGCGCTGGGTGGCGGATTCGTCGAAGGATCGGCGACCTTGATCGGCGGCGATCCGGGGATCGGTAAGTCGACGCTGTTGCTGCAGGCGGCGGCGTGTCTGGCGCGGCGCGGCGAGCGTGTCGTCTATGTGTCGGGTGAGGAAGCGGCCGATCAGGTGCGGCTGCGCGCGCGCCGCCTCGGGCTGGGCGACGCTCCGGTCGAACTGGGCGCCGCGACATCGACTCGCGATATCCTGACGACCCTGGGGCAGGGGCCGCGGCCGGCGTTGCTGGTGATCGATTCGATCCAGACGATGCATTCGGACTTGATCGAGGGCGCGCCGGGGACGGTCAGTCAGGTGCGCGCGTCGGCCCAGGAATTGATTCGCTTCGCCAAGGAACGCGGCAGCGCGGTGGTGCTGGTCGGGCATGTCACCAAGGACGGCAGCATCGCCGGCCCGCGCGTGCTCGAGCACATGGTCGACACCGTGCTCAGCTTCGAGGGCGAGCGCAGCCACCAATATCGCATCCTGCGCGCGATCAAGAACCGTTTCGGTGGGACGGACGAGATCGGTGTATTTTCGATGGAGACGTCGGGCCTGAACGAGGTCGCCAACCCGTCGGCCTTGTTCCTGACCCATCGCGAGGACGGAATGACCGGCGCGACCGTCTTCCCCGCGCTGGAGGGCACGCGCCCGGTCCTGGTCGAGATCCAGGCGCTGGTCGTCCGGCTCGCTTCGGGCGCGACGCCGCGGCGCGCGGTGGTCGGCTGGGATTCGGGCCGGCTGGCGATGATCCTGGCAGTGCTCGAGGCGCGGTGCGGGCTCAGCTTCTCGACCTGCGAAGTCTATCTCAACATTGCCGGCGGTTATCGCGTGCAGGATCCGGCGGCGGACCTTGCCGTCGCGGCGGCGTTGATCTCGGCCCTGAGCGAGCGGCCGGTGCCGGCCGATGCGGTCGCGTTCGGCGAGATCGCGCTGTCGGGCGAAGTCCGCCCGGTCGCGCATGCGCCGCTCAGGATGAAGGAGGCCGCCAAGCTGGGGTTCGACCGCGCGCTGGGGCCCGCATCGACCAAGAGCGAGAGCGGAATCAAGATCAGTGGTTTCCGCACGCTCGGTCAACTCGTTGACCATATGCTGGGTCGGGGCTAGCTGTCGGACCGGGTATGGGGCTGACTGGATTAGATATCGCCGTCCTTCTGGGCGTTGGCGCAGCCGCGGCGCTCGGCTGGTGGCGCGGTTTCGTGACCGAGGTTCTGTCGCTGCTCGCCTGGGTGCTCGTGGTGTTCGCGCTCAAGGCGCTGCACACGCCCGCGACCGCCGCATTGACCGGTATTGTCGGGACGAGTTCGGGCGCCGCTATCCTCGCCTTCGCGTTGATCGCGGGAATTGCCTATTTCGGCGGGCGGATGCTCGCGCGTGCGATGGGCCAGCGCACCAAGCAATCGATCCTGGGGCCGCTCGACCGCGCGATGGGATTCGGGTTCGGCGCGCTCAAGGGCCTGATTCTCGCCAGCCTCGCCTTCCTGCTGCTGGTCTTGGTCTACGATACGATCGACGGCGGCCCGAAGCTGCGCCCGGCCTGGCTGACCAAGTCCCGCACCTATCCGTTGCTCAATGCGACCAGTGCGTTCGTCGCCGACTTCGTCGCCAAGCGGCGCAAGGGGCAGCCGATGTTCGGCAGCGACAATGCGAGCGACACCACCGCCAACGCCGACGATGCAGCGGAGCCGGGTAATACGGGCGGTGCCATCGTCACCAACAAGGCCGGCAAGGCGGGGCCGCATCGTTCACATTCTGCGCGCTAATTGGGCCGAAGGGGTCGCGCTTTTCGTTACGCTCGCCTACATGGCCGTCAGGATGAACGCGCCGCTCTACAACACTGAAATCCTGCGGCTCGCGGCGTCGATTCCGCATCATCGGCGCCTCGCCGATCCGATGGGATCGAGCGAGAAACGCTCTCCGATCTGCGGCAGCCGCGTGACCGTCGACGTCAATCTGGCCGCTGGTCGCGTCAGTGAGGTCGGGATGCTGGTGCGTGCCTGCGCGCTGGGCCAAGCCTCGTCCTCGCTACTTGCCGCCAATATCCTCGGCAAGAGCCCGGCCGAACTCGCAACGGCGCGCGACGAGCTGACGGCATGGCTGGCGGGAGAAGGCCCGGCGCCGGGCTGGCCCGATCTCGACATCTTCACCCCCGCGCTGACGGTCACCGCGCGCCATCCCTCGATTCGCCTGGCGTTCGAGGCGGCGGCGGAAGCGGCGGCGATCGCGGCCGCTTCGACCACCGGAAACGACTCCTGATGCACGGCGCATCGATGCTCCGCGACGGCGTCGTCATGCTCGGCGTCGGGATGGTGTTCGTTCTGTTGTTCCGCCGTCTCGGCCTGGGCGCGACCTTGGGCTTCCTCGTCGCCGGCGCGTTGATCGGACCACAAGCGCTCAATTTGATCGGGGACGCCCAAGGGAAGATCAGCGTCGCCGAGCTCGGCATCACGCTGCTGCTGTTCATCGTCGGGCTCGAACTCAATTTGTCGCGCCTGTGGAAGATGAAGCAGGACATTTTCGCGATCGGCCTGATCCAGGTGCTGACCTGCGGTCTGGCGATCACTTTGATCGTCCACGGCATCGCCGGCTTTTCATGGCAGGCCGCTTTGGTCCTCGGCCTGCCGCTAGCCCTGTCGTCGACCGCGCAGGTGCTGCCGATGCTGCAATCGGCCGGGCGGTTGCGCACCCCGTTCGGCGAACGCGCCTTCGCGGTCCTGCTGTTCCAGGACTTGTCGATCGTCCCGCTGATCACGCTGGTGACGATCCTGTCGCGCAACCCGGCGGATCAGCAGGGGCCGCCGGGCTATCTGCTGTTCATTTACACTGTGCTGGCGATTACCGGGCTGGTGCTGGCGGGCCGGTATCTGTTGCGGCCCTTGTTCCGAGTGATCGGCAATCTCGGCGAGCGCGAGATGTTCGTCTTCGCCGCCTTGTTCACGGTCACCGCATCGGCGGCGGTGATGGAATATCTGCATTTGTCGACTGCCCTGGGCGCGTTCGTCGCGGGCGTAATGCTGGCCGATTCGCCGTATCGCCATGAGCTGGAAGCGGACGTCGAGCCGTTCCGCTCGATCCTGCTCGGGCTGTTCTTCCTGGCGGTCGGCATGTTGCTCGATCTCCAGGTGATTGCCGATCGCCCGTTCTTCGTCATCGGTATGGCGCTGGCGCTAATCGCGACCAAGGCGGCGATCATCTTCGCGATCGGCATGGCGTTCCGCATGAACTGGCGCGGGGCGTTGGCGCTCGGCCTGTTGCTCAGCCAGGGCGGCGAGTTCGGCTTCGTCTTATTCGCGCAGGCGCAACGCGCGTTCCTGATCGAGCCCGCGGCGGTCAGCGTCTTCAGCGCGGTGGTCACCTTGTCGATGGCGACGACGCCGTTCCTGATGATGGTGACCGCGCGATTCCGCGAGGCGCCCCAGGTCACGGGCGATCGCGAGGGGCCGCGCGCCGACGGCGCCAACGCGCTGGTCGTGGGTTATGGACGGTTCGGCCAGACCGTGTCGCAGATGCTGATCGCCGCCGGCGTGCCGGTGACGCTGATCGATACCGATATCGAGATGATCGACGTCGCCGCCGATTTCGGCGCCAAAGTCTATTATGGCGATGGGACCCGGCTCGACCTGCTGCGCCAGGCCGGCGCGAGCGAGGCCGAGCTGATCCTGTTCTGTATCGACGGCGACCAGCTCGACGGCGATTTGATCGAGGGCGTGCATGAAGCTTTTCCCAAGGCTGCGATCTTCGCACGCACCTATGACCGGCGCGCGCTGATCAAACTCAAAGGCTCGCCGATCGCCGGTGTTGTGCGTGAAGTAATGGAATCGGCGATCAAGATGGGCCGCATGGCGATGGCGGCGATCGACATCGATCCGGCCGAAGCCGAGCGCGCCGAGGACATGTATCGTGCCCGCGACAAGGAACGACTGAAGGCGCAATATGAAACCGGCGACGTGCGCGCCGCGCGCGACCGCATCATCACGAGCGACGAGCGCGAGGAGATTTTCGCCGCGACTCGCCGCGAGCTTGCGGTCGACGCCGACGCCGCGTCAGAGCCGGTGGGTGCCGAGGAATTGGGGCGAGGGCAGGAACCATGAACTGGATCGCGATCCTGGCCGCGTTGTCGGGTGCATTGGCGGTCGGTGCGGGCGCTTTCGGCGCCCATGGCGCCTCCGGGCAGGCGGCCGAATGGCTCAAGACCGGCGGGCAATATCAGCTGATCCACGCCGTAGCCGCACTGGTCGCGTTGAAGATGGCGGCGAAAGGTCCGGCGGCATTGTTCGTAATCGGCGGGCTAATCTTTGCCGGGACGCTCTACCTGATGGCGCTGGGCGCTCCGCGCTGGTTCGGTGCGATCACGCCGATCGGCGGGCTGGCCCTGATTGCGGGCTGGCTATGGTTGGCGTGGAGCGTTGCGCGCAGCGGCATGTGATACCGCTCGTCGTGCGGTCTATCTCTAATGCGGCATATCCCTATGGGCGCTCAATCGTCATGCCGGGCTCGTCCCGGCATCCACTGCGCAGCAATACCCATCGGCAATTGGGTTTACGGCACGGTGGATGCCGGGACGAGCCCGGCATGACGGTAAGCCTGATCGTACAGCTCATCTATCGCCGCGTGTCGATCTTCGGCGATGGAGCGGGTGGCGCATAAACGGGGCGAAGTCGCCCCTGACGATCGCGGTACAGATAGCGATCCCCGTCTTCGTCGATCGCATGGGGCGAGATGCGATCGGGCGCCGTTGCGAAATGGTCGGCGATCGCCTCAGCCTCGCGGTCGGAACGCCGGCCGCGACGTACCCAGATGATTCCGATCCAGGCCAACACCGGTCCGGTGACAACGATCGGCGCAATCTGGATTGCCGTCGCCAGCACGTTCCAGCCGTTGCAATCGCTGGCGCACCGCCCGGCCAGCCAGTCGAACAACGCCTGGAGTTCGATTGGTCCGGCAACGCGAATGATCATCAAGACCATCGCCGGCAGATAGACCACGCACCCGAGCGTCAGCAGCGCGATGCGAACGAGGTGCTTCCTGGTCACTGCTCGGCGTCGAGGAATGCCTCGACGTCGGCAAGGTCGACCGAATGGTCGAGATAGGTTCGTCCGATTCCGTGCGCGAGCAGGAAGGGCAGGGTGCCCGCGTCCATCTTCTTGTCGTGGCGCATATGGTCGACCAACGTCGCGCCGCTTGCGGTTATTCCTGCGGCCTTGATCCCGTCGGGCAGGCCGACGGTGCGCAGATGGGCGGCGACGCGCCCGGCATCCTGGCTCGGGCAAAGTCCGCGCCGTGCCGAATAGGCGAAGGCCAGCGCCATGCCCGCTGCGACGCCTTCGCCATGGAGCAAGCGGTCGGAAAACCCCGTCTCCGCTTCCAGCGCATGGCCGAACGTATGGCCAAGATTGAGCAAGGCGCGCTTGCCGGTCGTCTCGCGTTCGTCCTCGGCGACGATCCGCGCCTTGGCACCGACCGAATGCGCGATGGCATGTTCGCGCGCCTCTGGGTCGCCGGCAAGCAGCTTTTCGCCATTCGCCTCGCACCATTCGAAGAAGGCGAAATCGTCGATCAGGCCGTATTTGACCACCTCGGCATAGCCGGCTCGGGTCTCGCGTGTGGGCAAGGTGTCGAGAACGTCGGGATCGATCAGCACCAATCCGGGCTGGTGGAACGCGCCGATCAGATTCTTGCCGGCGTGCGTGTTGATCGCGGTCTTGCCGCCGACCGAACTGTCGACCTGGGAAAGCAAGGTGGTCGGTATCTGGACGAAGCCGCAGCCGCGCTTGACGATCGAACAGGCAAACCCGACCAGATCGCCAATCACGCCACCGCCCAGCGCAATGACATGATCGCCGCGCTCGACGCCGTGCGCGAGCAATTGGTCGGTCACTGCCTCAAGTTGCATCCAGCTTTTGGTCGCTTCCCCGGGGGGTAGCACGATCGCTTCGCTCGCGATGCCGGCGGCGGCGAGCGTGGCCTGCAGCGTGGCGAGATGCGGCGCGACATTGGCGTCACTGACGATCGCCATCGACCTGCCGCGCGACAGCGGCTTCAAATGTTCGGCGGCGCGGCCGAGCAGTCCGCGCTCGATCACGATGTCGTAGCTGCGCGAACCGAGCGAAACGGGAACGATGGTCACAGGCCGAGGGCTTTCAGGATGGCGTTGACGGCCGATTCGTGCGGCGCTTGGTCGCTGGCGATGCGAATCGGTGCCTGCGCATAGATCGGATTGCGCACGGCGGCGAGTTCGTCGAGCACCTCGCGCGGGTTGCGGTTGCGCAGCAAGGGGCGTGTGTCGCGGCGGCCGACGCGTTCGGCCAGGATCCGCGTCGGAGCGTCGAGCCAGATCGCGATCGATTGATCGAGGATCAGCGCGCGCGTCTCATCGTTGATGAACGCGCCGCCGCCGGTGGCGATCACCTTGGGTTTGCCGTCGACCAGGCGAGCGATGACGCGGCGTTCGCCGTCGCGGAAATACGCTTCACCGAATTTTTCGAAAATTTCGCTGACGGACATGCCCGCGGCTTCCTCGATCTCGGTATCGGCGTCCGCGAAGGGCAAATGCAGCCGCGCCGCGAGGCGGCGGCCGACGGTCGACTTGCCGACGCCCATCAACCCGACGAGCACGATCGGCTTGCCGGTCCAGGAAAGAAAAGGAGGAGCGCTTTGCAACATGGGTTTGGGGGCTATACAGCGCACCGCACGCTCGGGCACAAGCGCCGAGCCGGGCGGCGTGCCGGTTTGAACGCCGAAAGACTGTAGAGGTTATTGTCGCATGTCGCGAATGTTGGTGGTGCTGATCGTCGTGCTGGTGCTGTTGGTGGGCGGAATGTTCTTCTTGTCGAGCCGAGCGCACGACACGCAGCAGACCCGGGTGGAAAAGGCTGTCTCGCTTGCGAATCTCCAAGGCTAGCGCCGGCGCGTCAGCGCTGGCGATAGCGCTGCTCGCCGCGGGCGGCGTCGCGCTCGCGCAGAAAAAGCCCGAATCGATCCTGCCGCCAGGGTTCGACCAGCCGGTCGCGCCTGCTCCCGCGCCGCGCCCATCGCCGCGCGCCTCGACTCCCGCGCCGACACCGGCGCCCGCGCCCGCGCCGACGACGGCTCCCGCTGTGGGCGCCGCACCGACGGCCAGCCCGGCCGCTCCGGCGATGCCATTACCCACGCCTGCTGCCACCGATCCGGTGACCGGGCTGTCGATCGCGGCGCCGACGCCGACCGCGACCCCTGGCCCAGTGCGTTACACCTTGCCTGAATCGTCGCGCCGCAATCTGGCGATGATCGGCATCCTGCCGACCGCCGAGCGGATGATGGATCCCGCCGCGTTCGGTAATGCCGATGGCCGGTACATCGAGCGGCTGATGCGCGACACGCGCGCGCCGATCGCCTCGCGTTGGGTGTCGATCGCCCTGCGCCGGCTGTTGCTGCAGCCGATCAGTACACCGCGCAACGTCAACGGCGCCGATTTCGCGGCCGAGCGTGCCTGGCTGTTGCTGCGGATGGGCGAATCGGTCGGCGCGCGCGCGATGGTTCAGTCGGTCGACCCGCAGGATTACACGCCCAAACTCTATCAGGTCGCGATGCAGGCCGCGTTGGCGACCGGCGATGTCGGTGCGATGTGTCCCTTGGCCAATGATGCGATCAAGGTGTCGAGCGAGCCGAGCTGGGTGCTGGCGCGCGCGATGTGCGCTTCTCTATCCTCGACGCCGAGCCAGGCGACGCCGCTGATGAACCAGGCCAAGCGCGTCGCCGCGGGTATTGATCTGGCATTGGCGCAGAAGATCGCCGGGCGCGGGTCGAGCAAGGGCGACGTGGTGATCGAATGGGACGGCGTCAGCAATATCAATACGTGGCGCTACGGACTTGCGATGGCTGCGGGCGAAAAAATTCCCGACGCGCTGTTTGAGGGGACCGGCCCGCAGATGCGCTATTGGCAAGTGTTGGCGCCTCAGGAAACGCCGGTCGAACGGTCGCAATTTGCCGATCAGGCGGCTGCCCAGGGTGTCCTCTCCAACCTCGCCTTGGTCGATCTCTACGGTCTGATCGATGCGGGCGACGATCAGGGCAATCCGGCCAACGGCGTCGCCAGCGATTTGCGCACCGCCTATACGGGCGGATCGCGCGATGCCCGGCTCGGCGCGCTGCGTGGGCTATGGGGCCAGAATGTTGACGGCCTGGCGGGCTATGGCCGGCTGGTGCTGACGGCGCGCGCGGCAAAACGCATTCCGGTCGCAGCCAAGACCGATGGCAGCGATCAGCTGGTCGCCTCGATGCTCAGCGCCGGGCTCGATCGCTCGGCGGCGCGCTGGCGTGGCGCGGTGGCGCGTGGCAGCCTGGGCTGGGCGCTGATCCTGGTGTCCAATCCCGACAATAACGCACGATACGGATCGGGAGAGGTCGGCGCGTTTTCGGGCGACGCCGACAAGCAGCGAATGTTCGCGGCCGGGTTGGCTGGGCTCGCCAGGCTCGATCCAGCGGTGGCGCAAAGCTATGGGGCCGATGTGCAGGGGGACAACAAATGGACCCGCGCGATCGACCGTGCCGCGGCGGAAGGCCGCCCTGGTGAGGTGTTAGTGCTGAGCGCTGTCGGGCTGCAGACGCCGGATTGGCGCGGCGTATCCCCCGCGGCCTTGTTCCATATCGTCAATGCGTTGCGGGTCGTGGGTCTGGGAAGCACCGCGCGGATGGTTGCGGCCGAGGCCGTGACGCGGGCCTAGGGTGCAGACCCATTACTAATGAGGATCGAGACAGTCATGTCCGGGATGCTGTGGGAGGAGGAGTGCGAAGAACGGGGGGTTTCCCCCGTTCGAGCGCCCCGACGCGCCACAGGGCCCGGACATGACTGCCGCGAAGCGGTGGGACGAAAAGGGCCGCTGGAGCGGTCGGACGCTTGCCAGATAGGCACCGCTATCTGGCTGCGCGCCCTCTCTCCCAGCGGCCCTTTTCGTCTCCATCTCGACCTCATTAGTAATGGGTCTGCACCCTAATGGCCGCCATCGGCCTTGATGACCGTGCGCTGATCGAGCGCTTTCTCGAGATGCTGGTGGCGGAAGTCGGCGCCGCCAGGAACACCGTTGCTGCCTATGCCAGCGACTTGCGGCTGGCCTCCGAGGCCCTGGACGGACGATTGGTCTCCGCGGAGGTCAAGGACGTCGAACGGCTGGGCAACGGCTGGCGCGATCTTTCGCACGCGACGGTCGCGCGCAAGGCGGCGGCGCTGCGTCGGTTCTTCGCCTTCCTGGCCGATGAGGGCCACCGCGCCGACGACCCTGGCGCCGCCTTGCCGCGACCCGGCGCGCGGCGGCCGCTGCCCAAGGTGCTGAGTCACCAGGATATCGACCGGCTGTTCGCCGCGATCGCCGAGCGGCAAGCGCGAATGCCGCCGGATCCCAACGACCTGCGCCTCTCGGCCTTGATCGAATTGCTTTACGGGTCCGGACTGCGCGCGACCGAACTCGTCTCGCTGCCGCGCAACGCCATCCAGCCCGATCGGCCCTATATCATCCTCAAGGGCAAAGGCGGGCGCGAGCGGCTGGCGCCGGTTTCCGATCGCGCGCGTGCGGCCGTAGCGGCGTGGCGCGCGCATGTCGCGAGCGACCGGCCGTGGTTGTTTCCCTCCGGCAAGACGCATCTGTCGCGCATCCGCCTCTATCAATTGATCAAGGCGCTCGCCGCCGATGCGGGCATCCCGCCTGATCGCGTCAGCCCGCACGTGCTGCGCCACGCCTTCGCCACTCATCTGCTCGAAGGCGGCGCCGACCTGCGCGCGCTCCAGGCGATGCTCGGTCACGCCGATATCGCGACGACCGAAATCTACACGCATGTCGACAGCAAACGGCTGATCGAGCTGGTCAACACTCGCCACCCGCTCGTTGACGTTGCCCCGAGGCGGCCTTAACCCGCCCGGCCATGGCTACCTTCCTTGATTTCGAAAAGCCGATCGCTGAGTTGCAGGGTCGGATCGATGAACTTCGCGATACCGCTTCGGACGGCGCGATCGACATCGATTCCGAGGTCAAGCGGCTGCAGACCAAGTCCGACGCCTTGCTCAAGGCGACCTATGCCAAACTCACCCCGTGGCAGAAGACGCAGGTCGCGCGCCACCAGGATCGCCCGCATTTCGGGGATTATATCGCCGGCCTGTTCGAGGATTTCATGCCGCTGGCCGGCGATCGCGCCTTCGCCGACGATCAGGCGATTCTAGGCGGTTTCGCCACCTTCCGTGGGCAGAAGGTAATGGTGATCGGCCACGAAAAGGGCGACGACACCGCCAGCAGGCTCAAGCACAATTTCGGCATGGGCAAGCCAGAAGGCTATCGCAAGGCGATCCGCCTGATGGAACTCGCCGACCGGTTCGGGCTGCCGGTGCTGACTTTGGTCGACACGTCGGGTGCCTTTCCCGGCGTCCAGGCCGAGGAGCGCGGCCAGGCCGAAGCCATTGCGCGCTCGACCGAGGCATGCCTGAAGCTCGGCGTGCCGATGATCGCGGCGGTGGTCGGGGAAGGCGGATCGGGCGGCGCGATCGCGCTCGCTGCGGGCAATCGCGTGCTGATGTTCGAACACGCGGTCTATTCGGTGATCTCACCCGAAGGCTGCGCGTCGATTCTGTGGCGCACCGCCGACAAGGCGCCCGACGCCGCCGAGGCGATGAAGGTCACCGCGCAGGATTTGAAGGGGCTGGGCGTGATCGACACGATCGTGTCCGAGCCGTTAGGCGGCGCGCATCGCGATCCAGACAAGGCGATTGCGGCGCTGGGCGACGCGATGGCGGACGCGCTGGGCGGGTTGCACAATCTCGGTCCGGACGATCTGCGGCGCGATCGCCGTGACAAATTCCTGGCGATGGGCCGACTCTAAGACTCCGCCTCTCCCGCGCGCGGGAGAGGGAGGGGCCCGCCGCCGAAGGCGGTGGGAGGGTGAGGGTCTTCTTTCTTCTTTTGTGGTTGCGAGCCGCCTGGAAGAAGAAAGAAGACCCTCACCCGGCCTCTCCCGCAAGCGGGAGAGGAGTTCATAACAAAGAAAGGGCGGCGGGACCGAAGTTCCGCCGCCCCTCTTTTCAGCTGTAAGCGTTGGAGCTTACGAAGCCTTCATGTTCGAAGACACGTTGGTGAACGTGGTCTTCAGCTGGTTGCCCAGGCCCTGCATCGCGGCAATCGCAGCGACAGCGATGAGCGCGGCGATCAGGCCGTACTCGATGGCGGTGGCACCCTTCTTGTTGGTGAAAATCTTGCGAACGGTCTTCATATCCGGTCTCCAGTGGTTCGAACTACTTCAGTCACCCGGCTGAACCAGGATATGCCCCCGTCCAGCAGTCCGAATCAGTAGGCCAGGGCGGTTGAGAAAAGCTTAAAGCCGGAATGAAATGTTCCGGATGTCCGAATTAATGTGGGTTCTGGACCTTGTCGGCCACATTATTCCACATGCCGGTTGTCGTGCTGGCCAGCCCTTGCAAAGCGGCGAGCATCGTCAGGACGACCAGCGACAGGATCAGTCCGTACTCGACGGCGGTCGCGCCTCTTCGACTCCTGGCCAGTTGGCGTAGGACATGGATCATCGCTTTTTGCCGCGTACGGCTCCCCAATCTACGTATGATGGTAGGCACGTTTCGTTAACGAATGACCAACGGCGCGGAGGGACGGCACCAAAATGGACTTATTGCCCGTGGTTGCCGTCGCGCTGACCGATGCTCAGGGGCGCGTGCTGATCGCCCAGCGTCCGTTCGACAAGGAGCATGCCGGTTTATGGGAATTTCCCGGCGGCAAGATCGAGCCCGGCGAGTCGCCAGAGGCGGCGCTGGTCCGCGAATTGCGTGAGGAACTGGGCGTTACGGTCGTGGCAGAGCAGCTCGAACCGCTGACGTTCAGCAGCGCCGGTCGGGGAGCGCGCCATCTGCTCCTGCTGCTTTACCGTTGCACAGCCTGGCAAGGTGAGGCGCGCGCGCTAGACGCCGCGGCGATCCGGTGGGTGCTGCCAGCCGCGCTGGCGGATTATGATATGCCGCCAGCGGACCGCCCGTTCGTGTCAGTCCTTGCGGCCGAGCGCGGCGGCTAGTGAGACGGTGGCACTGCCGCGCCGCGCTGGCTTGGGCTGGTCGGGCGAGGGAGCCCAGCCGGTCAGGAAGATCAGGTCGAACCGCTCCGCCGTGCGGCCGTCGGGATCGGCGCGCTCGCCAAACGCTCCGGCGGCCGCGGCCAGCGTGGCCCGAGCGAGCGGCACGCGGCCCCGCAGCACGTTGGTCGCCGCCATGCCGCGCAGATCGCCGATCAGCCGGAACAGGTCGGGATAGCGGACGCTGAGCGTTTCGCTGTCCGCGACCGGCAAAGCGAAGCCGGCTCGGACCAGCAGGTCGCCGGCCGACCGCACGTCGATCATCGGATGAAAGCGGGCGGCGGGACGATCGGCCTCTGCCTGCAGGAAGCTGGCACGCATTGTTGGCAGTGATGTGCCGCCGATGAACGCGCCGAGGAACAAGCCGTCGGGCTTAAGCGCGCGGCGGATCTGGGCCAGCGCGCCGGGCACGTCATTGACATTGTCGAGGACGCCCGCCGAAACGACCAGGTCGAAGCTCTCCGGATCGACTGGCAACAAATCCTCATCCCCCTGGATGCCGCCCGCCTGCGCGGCGAACAGGCGCCCCGCATCGATCCGCGTCACCGCGCTGTTCGGCGGCGGCACGAATGCTCCATCGAAGCAACCGAGATCGAGCACGCGACTGAAGCTGCGCTTTACGCCATTCAACCGTTCAGCAATGCCGTCGAGCATCGCCTCGCGCAGGAAAGCGTGGCTGGCATAGACCGGCGCGGCACGATCTCGGTGGAGGCGCCGTGCCGCGCGATCGAAGATTTCGGGGGAGTCCATCGGCCGCGCTTGTGCCGCCGCGGCGACCGCGCGACAAGAGCGGGATGGGGGTCAAAGAGGTCTTCGCAGATACCGTGTCGCTGGCGCTGCCGCCGCGCTGTCCGGGTTGCGGCGCGGTGGTGAGGGGCGACCACAATTTCTGCGCGGCGTGTTGGGATTCGCTCGATTTCCTCGGCGAACCGTGGTGCGCGACGTGCTGCGCGCCGTTCGAGGTCGACCGCGGGCCCGACGCGCAATGCGGAGCGTGCCTCGCCAAGCCACCAGCGCATGCCGGCGCGCGCGCCGCGGTCGCTTATGGCCCGGTGGCAAAGACCGTCGCGTTACGGCTCAAATATGGCGGCCGGCTCGCCTTCGCGACAACGGCGGCGCGGCTGATGGCGCGACACATGCCTAAGGACGCGACCCTGTTGGTGCCGGTTCCGCTGCATCGCTGGCGGTTATGGGGCAGGGGGTTCAACCAGGCCGCGCTGATCGCCGACGCCTTGTCGGCGGCAAGCGGCGTCCCGCATGATCCGTTGTTGTTGCGCCGCCCGAAGCGAACGCCCGCACTGCGCGGAATGAACCCCCGCCAGCGTCGCGCCGCGGTTCGCGCCGCATTCACTGTCGAACGCCGGATAGAGGAGGGGCACGTCATATTGGTCGATGATGTCTATACTAGCGGCGCGACCGCCGACGCCTGCACGCGCGCGCTGCTCAAGGCGGGTGCCGGCAAAGTCACCATTCTGTGTTGGGCGCGGGTGCTCAGCGACACGTCCGATTGACAAGCCGCCCGACGCTCTCCACCTCTCTCGGACTATGGCCAAGGTAGAAGTCTACACCAAGGCGTGGTGCCCTTATTGCGTGCGAGCGATGAAGTTGCTCGAATCGAAGGGCATCGAGCCGATCGAATATGATGTCACGATGGGTGGCCCCAAAAAGGCCGAGATGATCGACCGCTCCGATGGTCGCATGACGATGCCCCAGATATTCATCGACGGAAAGCATATCGGTGGGTCGGACGATCTCGCCGCGCTCGACGCGCGCGGGGGGCTCGACCCGCTGCTCGCGGCATGACCGCCGCCGGAAAGATCGCGGTCCTTCAGATGACGAGCGGGATCGATCCCGCCGCGAATCGGGCGACGATGGTCGATGCGGTCGCGACCGCCGCGGCGGGTGGCGCGACGATGCTGTTCACGCCGGAAGTGTCCGGACTGGTCGACCGAAATCGCGAGCGTGCGGCGCCGAACCTGTTCAGTGAAGCGGACGACCCCGTGCTGGCGGCGATGCGCATGGCGGCTGCCGATCGCGGCATCTGGGTGCATATCGGGTCGCTGCTGATCCGCCGCGACGACGGCAAGCTGGCCAATCGCGGCTTCGTGATCGATGCGGCGGGCGAGATCCGAGCCCGATACGACAAGCTTCATATGTTCGACGTCGACCTGCCGACCGGCGAGAGCTGGCGCGAATCCGCATCCTATACGCCGGGCGAGGGTGCCGTGGTGGTGACGACGCCGGTCGGCCGCCTGGGCATGTCGATCTGTTACGACATGCGCTTTCCCGATCTCTATCGCGCGCTGACCAACGCCGGGGCGACGATCCTTGCGATGCCCGCGGCGTTCACCCGACCCACCGGCGCGGCGCATTGGCATGTGCTGCTGCGCGCGCGCGCGATCGAGGGCGCCTGTTTCGTCGTCGCCGCCGCGCAAACCGGCGTGCACGAGGATGGCCGCGCGACTTATGGCCATTCGCTCGTGATCGATCCCTGGGGAGAAGTGCTGCTCGACATGGGAGAGGCGCCCGGACTGGGCTTTGCCGAAATCGATCCGGCCTTGCAGGAAGACGTGCGGGCGCGCGTCCCCGCGCTCAAGCATCGGCGTTCGATTCCCGAGGTGGTGCGGGCATGATCGTGTTCGACCTCAAATGCGGCGGCGGGCACGTGTTCGAAGCATGGTTTGGCTCATCGTCGGACTATGACGATCAGCGAGCGCGCGGCCTGGTCAGCTGTCCGATGTGTGGCAATAGCGGGATCGAAAAGGCAGTGATGGCGCCCAATGTCGCGGCCAAGGGCAATCGCCAGGCCGATGCCACTCCTGCCGCGGTGAAGGCGGCGATGGCGACGTTGGCCAAGGCGCAGCAACAGGCGCTGGCCAATTCCGAATGGGTCGGCACCGCCTTCGCCTCGCGAGCCCGGGCGATGCATTCGGGCGAGGAGGACCATGCGGCGATCCACGGCCAGGCCTCGATCGAGGAAGCGAAGGCGCTCGCCGACGAGGGCGTCCCGGTCGCGCCTTTGCCCTTTCCGGTCGTCCCGCCCGAAGCCTGCAATTGACCGGTCCGCATGCGCTCGGTACCAGACCGGGCGTGGTTCCGTAGCTCAGCCGGATAGAGCGCCACTTTCCTAAAGTGGGCGTCGGGGGTTCGAGTCCCTCCGGGACCACCAATCACTTTCGAGTTCGGTTTGTGAGGCTCTGCAGGTTTGCCGATGGTCTGAACAATCAGACGACTCAGTTGTGGACGTGTACCGCAAACGGCATGTCGGGAGCCGATATATGAGAATGGTCTTGTGCTTGCTGCTTGGCCTGATCGCGATGTTCTTCGCATTTATCGGTACAACGATGCCATTGAGGCTCCCCGCGCAGGCTGCGAACGACCGGGCGTACTACGAGCAGTTCAAAGATGCGGCAGCCTCGATTGAAAAAAATCAGCAGGTATCTGCGGAGGAGGTCCTTCGTAGGATTCAGCCGTTCCAAAGCTACCCTTATATTCAATCGTCACCCACGATACCTCTCGATTGTAACCCGTCGTTTAGGAAGGCTCCGACTGACCGCCTGATACTGTCGTTTTGGCGCGGCGAGTGGACGGAGTGCTATGCGATACCCTCAGGACGAACTACCTTGCCCATGAGTGTTTCGGCATATCTGCTATCCGGTCTGGGCATCAGTCTTGCCCTTTACTGGTTGTTTGCTGTGGCCGCGGCTTGGGGAGCGATTCGCTTGCGCCCAAGAAGAAGCGGTTAAATGTTGCCTAGGCCGAACGGCAGCTAAGACCCGAACTCGGACATTCACCAGGGCGAAAAGGTTTGGCCACGTTTCGGGGGTTATCCCGGCGCAATCGTCCGAAGACAAGCCATGCTGGCTACGGCCGCTGCCGCTGCGCGAGCCCGCGCTTCCAGCGCGATCGCAATTCGCCGGGGCGCGCGGGATAGCGTTCGTCGAGAAACTGGGCGGCGACGATGCGGTCGGTGCGGAAGTGGCGGAAATCCTGGCGCAGTTCGCACCAGGCGGCGATCACCCGCGCCTGGTCGAAGAAACCGATGATGACCGGCCAGATCACCCGATCGCTGACCGCTCCGCGTTCGTCACGATAGTCGATGCGGATCTTGCGGCCCTCGCGGATCCAGCTGCGGGCAATTCCCAGGTCGATCGCGTCGGGCGCGGCCTTTAATCGCGGTGGTGTGCCGATCGAGGGATCAGCGATGAACGGCCGCAGGCGCTCGGGCACCACCGACGTAATCTTGGCGATCAAGTCGCGCGCGGCTGCTGCCAGCGCCGGATCGCCGCGTCCGGCCACCCATTGTGCGCCGAGCACGGCGGCCTCGATCTCGTCCGGCGTGAGCATCAGCGGCGGCATGTCGAACGCATCGTCGAGGATATAGCCGAAGCCCGCTTCGCCGCGGATCGGCACGCGCTGGCCGATCAGGTCGGCGACGTCGCGATAGATCGTTCGGACAGAGACTTCGATCTCGGCCGCGATGTCCTGCGCGGTGATCGGGCGTGATGACCGCCGGAGGATCTGGATGATCTGGAACAGCCGATCGGCACGACGCATGACGAAATCTACACCTCCCACTTCCTACTGACAGGATGCTGTCAGGAGGGTGCACTTACAAGCCTTTTCATCGGGCGCGGCGATTTGGCCGCTGCTTCGAAGCGAAGGAGCCGCCGTTATGATTACTCTCTACCACGCCCCGCAATCGCGATCGTCGCGCATGATCTGGCTGCTCGAGGAATTGGGCGTGCCCTATGAGATCCGCCCGGTATCGATCTTTCGGCCGATGACCGGCGAAGGCGTTGGCGATCCCGCCAATCCGCACCCCGACAAGCGCGTGCCCGCGATCGAGCATGACGGTGCATTGGTCGCCGAATCGGTCGCGATCCTGCAATATCTCACCGATGCTTTTCCGAACGCCGGGCTCGGACCGCGTATCGGGACGCCGGAACGCGGCGCTTACCTCACCTGGCTCGCCTGGTATGCCGCCGAAATGGAGCCGGCGATGTTCGCCGCCATGCTGGGCGAACTGGTCGGCGCGCCACGCAAGCAGCGCAGCTATGATGCTGTCCTCGCCAGGCTGGAGCGAGCGCTCGCCAACGGCCCTTACGTGATGGGCAATGATTTCTCGGGTGCGGACTTGCTGATCGGCAGCGCGCTGGCTTTCGCTCGCCACGCTTTCCCGCCGAATGCGGCTATCGACGCCTATATCGAACGCTGTCAGGCACGACCGGCGGCGGAGCGGGCCGGGCTGCTGGACGATGCGTCGGGCATTCAGATCGTGATGACGGCGGAGCCTGTCGCGGCCTGAACGCCTTGCCGACAGCAAAAAGGGCGTCGCACGGTCTCCCGCGCGGCGCCCTTCAGGTCTTTCCGACTTACGCCTTGACGTGCTTCGAGATGTACTTGTTCATCTCGAACATCGTGCACTTGTCGGTGCCGAACACCTTCTTCAGCTTGTCGTCGGCCAGAATCTCACGCTTGTTGGCGGGATTCTGAAGGTTGTTCTTCTTGATGTGGTCCCACACCTTGCTGATCACCTGGCTGCGCGGCAGCGGCGCCGTCCCCACGATCGCGCCCAGCTCGGGCGACGGGGTGACGGGCGCGTGAATTCCGCCGGTCTTGGGTGCAGTAGCCATTGCATTCCTTCCTGTTCATTTGGCCGGTGTTCCGGCCCCAGACTCGTTACGCCTCATGGAGCGCGCGCCTCTTGTGCGCTGCCTTTTTGCGCTTGTCACGCCTTAGGATAGAGCGCGGAGCGACTTTTGACGCCGATATGACATGACCACGATCGGCAGGGCGCTGGTTTGTGCCGGCTCGGCGGGGCGATGAGGGGTGCCGGTGCCAGATCCCGGAACGCGCGATAGTCGGTGTCCGATGCTGTCTCCGCGTATCGTTTCCCGACCCTCCCAACCGCTCGCGCGGCGGCTCGCGCGCGGGCAACGCATACGGTCGTCGAATTCAGGGTATGCTGAAGGTTGCCCCCGCCGCGCGAGCGGTTAGAAGCGGGCGCGACAATTAGGGAGCCGATACCGATGAAGACCCGCGCCGCCGTCGCCTTCGAAGCGAAGAAACCGCTGGAGATTGTCGAGGTCGACCTGGACGGTCCCAAAGCGGGCGAAGTGCTGGTCGAGATCATGGCGACCGGCATCTGCCACACCGACGCTTACACGCTAGATGGTCTTGATTCTGAAGGGATTTTTCCGTCGATTCTCGGTCACGAAGGCGCCGGCATCGTGCGCGAGGTCGGCCCTGGCGTGACCAGCGTGAAGCCCGGCGACCACGTCATTCCGCTGTACACGCCCGAATGCCGGCAGTGCAAAAGCTGCCTGTCGGGCAAGACCAACCTGTGCACGGCGATCCGCGCGACCCAGGGCAAGGGGCTGATGCCCGACGGCACGACGCGCTTTTCGTATAAGGGGCAGCCGATCTTTCATTATATGGGTTGCTCTACCTTTTCGAATTTCACGGTGCTGCCCGAGATCGCCGTGGCGAAGATTCGCGAGGACGCGCCGTTCCAGACGAGCTGCTACATTGGCTGCGGCGTGACCACCGGCGTGGGCGCCGTGGTGAAGACGGCGAAGGTCCAGGCGGGTGACAATGTAATCGTGTTCGGATTGGGTGGAATCGGCCTCAACGTCATCCAGGGCGCCAAAATGGTCGGCGCGGACAAGATTATCGGCGTCGATGTCAACGACTCGAAAGAGGGATGGGGCCGGCGATTCGGCATGACCGACTTCGTCAATCCGAAGAAAGTGGAGGGCGACCTGGTCGCGCACCTGGTCGCGATGACCGATGGCGGTGCCGATTATACGTTCGATGCGACCGGCAATACCGACGTCATGCGCGTCGCGCTCGAGGCGTGCCATCGCGGCTGGGGCACCAGCATCATCATCGGCGTGGCTGAGGCCGGCAAGGAAATCTCGACGCGTCCATTCCAGTTGGTCACCGGACGCAACTGGCGCGGCACCGCGTTCGGCGGCGCCAAGGGCCGCACCGACGTGCCCAAGATCGTCGACTGGTACATGCAGGGCAAGATCGCGATCGATCCGATGATCACGCATGTCCTGAAGCTCGACGAGATCAACAAGGGGTTTGACCTGATGCATGCCGGCGAGAGCATCCGCGCCGTTGTGGTCTTCTGACAAAAAACGTATTCATCTGGGGAGGATAAAGCCATGTTTTCGCACATGATGGTCGGTAGCAACGACCTCGACCGATCGAAGAAATTCTACGACGCGCTGTTCGGCGCGGTCGGTGGGAAAGAGGCCATCGTCGATCCCAAGGGCCGGCTGATGTATTTGCACAATGGCGGCATCTTCATGGTCACCGCGCCGATCGACGGCGCGCCGGCCTGTCACGCCAATGGCGGTACGATCGGCTTTGCGATGGAAACGCCCGAACAGGCGGATGCTTGGCATGCCGCTGGCGTCGCCAATGGCGGCGTCGCGATCGAGGAGGATCCTGGCGTTCGCGAAGGGGCCGGCATGAAATTATACCTCGCCTATCTGCGCGATCCCGACGGCAACAAGCTGTGCGGGCTTCACCGGCTAGGCTAATTGCATGTCGTTGACCGTCAAATCGACCAATCGCGCCTTCGGTGGCGTCCAGGGCGTGTATGAACACGCGTCGGCCGCCACCGGCACGCCGATGGCCTTTTCGGTGTTCGTGCCGGAGCATGAGGCAGGCGCGCGGCTGCCGGTGCTCTGGTATCTGTCGGGGCTGACCTGCACGCACGCCAATGTCACCGAAAAGGGCGAGTTTCGCCGCGCCTGTGCCGAACATGGCGTGATTTTCATCGCCCCCGACACCAGCCCGCGCGGTGACGACGTGCCCGATGACGAGGCTTATGATTTCGGCAAGGGCGCCGGCTTCTATGTCGACGCGACCGAGGCGCCCTGGTCGGCCAATTTCCGGATGCGGTCCTATATCGAGGACGAGCTCCCCGCGCTGATCGCCGCCGAGTTTGCGATGGCCGACATGACACGCCAGGGCATCACCGGCCATTCGATGGGCGGCCACGGCGCGCTGACGATCGCCTTGCGCAACCCGGGGCGCTTCCGCAGCGTGTCGGCCTTCTCGCCGATCGTGTCGCCGCTTCATTGCCCTTGGGGTGCAAAGGCGCTGAGCGGTTATCTCGGTGCCGATCGCGCCGATTGGCGGCCCTATGATGCCTGTGCGCTGATCGACGACGGCGCGCGCCTGTCCGACGTCCTGGTCGATCAGGGCGATGCCGATGCGTTCCTCGCCGATCAGCTCAAACCCGAATTGCTGGCGGACGCCTGCCATCGCGCCGGGATCGACCTCACGCTGCGGATGCAGCCGGGTTATGATCACAGCTATTATTTCATCTCGACCTTCATGGCCGATCATATCGCCTGGCACGCCGCCCGGCTGGGCTAAGCCTTTCCGGCGAAGCAGATTGCCGTCGGGTCGGCAGCGACGACGGCGCGTCTGTTCGCGGTTCCTCGGTCATGATAGCGATCAGGCAAGAAAAAGGCTCCGGGGATGAACCCCGGAGCCTTTGAAATGTGAGGCTGGCGCCTCCGGCGTCAGAACTTGAAGCCGGCAGCGAGACCATAGCGGCGTGGTTCCAGCGTGAAGGCGTTGGTGAACAGACCCGACGACTGGTCGGTCACGTAGAGACCGGTGATCGCGTTGTTATTGGCCACGTTCTGGACGAAGGCGCGAACGTAGAACTTCTCGCTCGGACCGTTCAGCTGAACCTGGGCGTTGATCACTTCATAGCCCTGGATGCGGTTGACGTTGTTGTTGAAGATGCTGCCATAATAGCCGCCGGTATAGGCCAGGTCGACGCGCGGAGTGATGTTCCAGTCGTTGCCGAGTTGACCGGTCCACTGAATGCCCGCCGAGAATTTGTAGTGCGGCGATTGCGGCAGCTCGTTGCCCTTGATGTTCACCGCCACGCCCGACGGCAGCACGGTTACCGGCGCCGCGGTGGCGGCGGCAAAGCCAGTCAGAAGGTCGCAGACGCTGAACGCACCGGTCGTATTGGTGCCGGGGATCGGCGTCGTGCCCTGGAAGTTGCCCGGCTGGGCCGGGATGCCCTGGGCCGCAAAGGCGCCGGCGTTGATCGCCGAGTTCGCCGCGTTGACGAAACCATTCGAGATCGCTGCGTTGCCCGAATTCGATACCACGGCGCAGTTCGAACCGTTGGTGACATCCTTGATGATCACCGCGTCGGCGCGGCCGCCCGACGGATCCTGCGGGTTGCTGAGGAACTTGTCGTTGGAAACCTTGGTGTGCAGGTAGCTCGCCGTCAGGTTGATCAGCACCGAATTGCTCGGCTTGATGATCGCTTCCGCCTCGGCGCCGTAGATATCGGCGTCGACATTGTCGTTGACCGAGGTGCGCGCGACGATGCGGCTCAGCTGGAGCTGCTTGTACTGGTAATAGAAAGCAGTGAGGTTGAGGCGGAGCGTGCCGCCCAGGAAGGTATTTTTCGACCCGATTTCGAACGCGTTGACCGTTTCCGGCCCGAAGGTCAGCGGGACGCTGAACCCAGCCGCCAGCGACGGATTGAGGCCGCCCGATTTATAGCCGCGCGAATAGGATGCGTAGAGCAGGTTGCGCGAGGTGATCTGCCAATCGAGGACCGCGCGGCCGGTCAGGCGCCCGAAGCTGACATTGTTGATTGCCAGTGGCTGGTTGCCCGCGCGTGCAGGATCGGCGTCGTAACAGGCAAAGCCCGGCGCCGAATAGGCGCTCGCCGCGCCCACTGGAACCGGGCAGTTCAGCAGGTTGGTGCGCGACTGATAGTCCTTCTCGTCATGGTTGTAGCGCAGACCGCCGGTCAGCTTCACCTTGCTGCTGAAGTTCACATAGGCTTCCCCAAAGAAGCCGTAGCTCTTCAGATGGTAGAATTCGGAGTCGTTGCGATAGAACGGCGTGCCGAGCACATTGCCGGCTCCCCCGCCGAGCAGACCCGCCGCATAGTCGAGCGCGAACGAGTTCACATAATAGCTGTTGTCAGTGACCTTATAGTCGAGATAGCCGGCACCGGCCAGGAAGTTGAACGGCCCGTCGAGCTTCGACGAGATGATACCTTCTGCGAACCATTGTTTGCCGCGCGCGGTCGAACGGTCGAAGTCGAGGCTGGTCGAAGCGCAGACCTTGTGACCGCTATAGACGCCGGTGCCGGTCGGTTCGGCAAGCGACTGGCAAAGAGTCGAGGTGTTGCCGTTGGGCAGCAGGATGTTGCGGATCGCCAAGTAACCCGGGCCTAGGAGGCCGGCGCCAGCGGCTGCGTTGAAGAGGTTGAGGCCGGGGTTGGTCGCGTAGGAGCGCTCGATGCCGACGTTATAGTCGACCGACGAGTCGGTCATGCCTTCGGTATAGCCGCCATCCAGCTTGAACAGCGCCTTTCCGAAATCCTGCGAGAAGTTGACCAGGACCTGCTTCTCATTGGTTTTGAACGTCGGCAGCGAGTCGATGTTGACCGTGCGCATGTCGGCCGGGTTGACGTAGCCGGTGTAGCTGTCGCCGTCCGAACCATAGACACTGCCCAGCGCGAAACCGGCGAGCGGCGCGGTCGAGGTGCGCAGCCTGAGGAACTGGCTCGACGTCAGTACCGAGGCTAAAGTCGCGTCGCCATTGACCTGCTCGAACCCGAGCCGGTCGGGCAAGCAGCCCAGCACGCCGGTCGGGTCGCGATGGCAGAGTTGTTTCTGGATGCGCGAGCGATCGTCGTTTTCCTTGAAATAATGGGCGACGATGTCGAGCGTCGTGTTCGCGGTCGGCTGGAAGCGCAGCGATACACGGACGTCATACTGGTCGCGGCCATCGATGTTGCTGTTCGTGGACAGGTTCTTGGTGAAACCATCGCGGTTCAGGTAGTAACCCGCGACGCGGACACCGAAGATGTCGCCCAACGGTATGTTGAGCATGCCTTTGACGCGGACGCTGTTGTAATTGCCATATTCGACATCGCCCGAGGCGTGGATGCCCGACAGATCGGGCTTGGCAGTGATGAAATTGATCACGCCACCAGTCGCGTTGCGGCCGAACAGCGTGCCCTGCGGTCCGCGCAGCACTTCGATGCGCTCGACGTCGAAATATTCGTTCTGGAAGATCGGCGAGCCGAGCACTGGCACATCGTTCACGTGGATCGCGGTCGCGGCGTCGCAGGTGACGCCGACGCAGAGGTCGCCGATGCCGCGGATGTTGAACGACGATGACGAGGTGAAGTTGCCCTTGGTGAAGGTAATGTTCGGCAGCGTCAGCTGAAGATCGCTCGTCGTGTTGATCTGCTGTTCTCTCAGCGCCTCGGCGCTGAACGCCGACACCGCGATCGGCACGGTCTGCAGCGTCTCGGACTGGCGCTGGGCAGTGATGACGATGTCGGCGATCTGGTCCTGATCGTCAGCCTGCGGCGCAGCGACCGGCGCTGCGGGTGTGGGTGCATTTTGCGCCATGGCCGGCGTGGCTGCGATCAGCGCGATAGCCGACGCGGCAAGCAGTTCGAATTTCTTCATGGTACATCCCCTCATGCATTCGCCCCGATCTTATGCCGGTTGGCGTGGTTTCCGACGAACTGGCAAGAGCCTAGGTAGCTTGGTCTTGCGGCGTCAATGGGCTTCGGGCACGGAAAACGGCGGGTTTCCTAGTCTGTTGCTTAAAAGAAACAGTATGGACCATACCCAAGGCTCGATTTTGCGGCCCTGCCGTAACGTCACCCAGGTTTGAAAGACCGGATCGACAACCATGAATGACCATGACGATGATTTGAATGACGGCGACCTGGTGGCGGCCGCGCCGAAAATTCCGGTGCCTGACGAGGTGGCCGACGCGGTTCGCACCCTGATTCGCTGGGCCGGCGACAAACCCGATCGCGAAGGGCTGCTCGATACGCCGTTGCGCGTGGCGCGCGCGTGGAAGGAATATTGCGCAGGATACCAGGACGATCCCGCCTTGCATCTGAAGCGCGTGTTCGAGGAAGTCGGCGGCTATGACGACATCGTTTTGCTGAAGGACATTCCGTTCCAATCGCATTGCGAGCACCACATGGCGCCGATCATCGGCAAGGCGCATATCGCTTACCTGCCCAAGAACCATGTCGTGGGCATTTCCAAGCTGGCGCGCGTCCTGCACGGCTTCGCGCGGCGGCTGCAGGTTCAGGAACGGCTGACTGCCGAAGTCGCCGACTGCATCTGGGACAATCTGAAACCTCAGGGCGTCGCCGTGGTGATCGAGGCGAGCCATGCCTGCATGACCGCGCGCGGCGTCCGCACACCCGGCGTATCGATGGTGACCAGCCGGATGATGGGCGTGTTCCGCGATGATGAACGTAGCCGTCGCGAGATTCTGGCGCTGATGGACATGCAGGGCAGGGCGTGATCCGCACGGTCCTCGTCACCGGCGGCTCCCGGCGGATCGGGGCAGCGATCGTCCGCGCGCTGGCGGCGGCGGGGCACCGCGTGGTGATCCACCACCATCATCCGCACGACGAAGATGCCGTGTCGCTGGCGCAGGAACTCGATCCGTCGGGCGACCGCGTCGCGACGGTGGTCGGGGACCTCGCCGCGCCCGATGCCGCCTCGGCGATCCTCCGCGCCGCGCGCAACGCGACGGGCGGGCCGATCGACGGGTTGGTCAATTGCGCGTCGGTGTTCGAGTTCGACCGGCCGCCGTATTTCGATCCTGCCTTGCTGGCCCGGCTGACCGCGGTGAACCTCGCAGCCCCCGCGGCGCTGGCCTGTGCGCTGGCCGAACAGAACGAGTTGGAGGACGGTGCGGTGGTCAATCTGCTCGACCAGAAGGTCGCCAATCTCAATCCCGATTTCTTCAGCTACACGCTGACCAAGATCGCGCTGGAAGGCGCGACGACGATGCTCGCCCAGGCGCTGGCGCCGCGGGTGCGGGTCAACGCCATCTCGCCCGGCCTGACCTTGCCGAGCGGCGACCAGAGCGACGCGGAGTTCGAGAGCGTCGCTGACGAGAATCTGCTGCGTCGACCAGTGCCGATCGAGGAGATCGCGCGCGCGGTCGACTATCTGCTCACCACGCCGGCGGTGACCGGGCACAATCTTTTCCTCGATAACGGCCAGCGCTTTCTCAAGCGGCAGGGCGATGTGATGTTCTCGACACCGGGCCGCCGCGATGGCTGAAGCGACCTACACGATCCGGCTCGACGGGCTTGAAGTGCAGATGGGGCTGGGCATCCACGAGGTGGAGTTGGCCGGCCCGCAGCGTGTCTTGGTGTCGGTGGCGATGACCTGCGCCTATCCGACGGTGCCCGAGGATCGCATCGAGGCGGTGGTCGATTACGACCATATCCGCGAAGGCGTGCTGGCGATCGCGGCCGGCGGGCACGTAATGCTGCAGGAAGTCCTGTGCGAGCGCATCGCGACGCTATGCTTTGCCGATCCGCGTGTCGTCGCAGTGACCGTGCAGTCGGCGAAACCCGACATTTATCCTGACGCGCGGATCGGCTGCGAGATCACCCGGACGCGCTGACCTGCTCACATGAGTCATCCCGGCCCCGTGCCGGGATCCAAACCTCCCCAACGGAATCCAGCCGTTGTTGCGCGATGGATGCCGGGACAAGCCCGGCATGACGGGAGGTCAGGCAGCCCGGTTCGCCGCGCTCAGCACCGCGCGGACGCTCGCGGTCGCGACGTCCTCGTCGATGCCGACGCCCCAGACCGTTCCGCCATCCGCCGCGCGGCACTCGACATAGGCGGCTGCCTGAACGTCGCTGCCATGGCCGATCGCGTGCTCGACATAGTCGACGACATCCAGTTCGATCCCGAACCCGTCGCGGATTCCCGCGAGCACGCTCGAGATCAGTCCGTTGCCGCGTCCGCTCACCGACTTGACGCTGCCGGTTTCGGCGATGCTGCCGGCGAAGATGCGTTCGCCATTGGGCGCGCGCGTCTCGTCATAGGCCTGGAGCTGCAGCCGCTCGCCGCCATAGGGCAGGTAGGTGCGCTGGAAGAGCTGCCAGATATCGTCGGCATCGAGCTCGCGGCTGGTCTGATCGGCCAGGGCCTGGACATGCTTCGAGAAATCGGCCTGCAGGCGCTTGGGCAGCTTCAGTCCCTTGTCCTGTTCCAGGATCCAGGCAACGCCGCCCTTGCCGGATTGCGAATTGACCCGGATCACCGCTTCGTAGCTGCGGCCGAGATCGGCCGGGTCGATCGGCAGATAGGGGACTTCCCAGACATCGTCATTCTGGCGTTCGCGCGCGGTGAAGCCTTTCTTGATCGCGTCCTGATGCGAGCCCGAGAAGGACGTATAGACCAGCTCACCGGCATAAGCATGGCGCGGGTGCACCGGCAAATTGGTGCAATAGGTCACCGTGTTGATGATCTGGTCGATATCGGAGAGGTCGAGCTTCGGATCGACGCCCTGCGTGTACATGTTGAGCGCGACCGTCACCAAGTCACAATTGCCGGTCCGCTCGCCATTACCGAGCAGGCAGCCCTCGACGCGGTCGGCACCGGCCATCAATCCAAGTTCCGCCGCGGCGACGCCAGTGCCGCGATCGTTATGGGTGTGCAGGCTGATAATCACGCTGTCGCGATTGGGGATGGTTCGCCCGAACAGCTCGATCTGGTCGGCATAGACGTTGGGCGTCGCGCATTCGACCGTTGCGGGCAGGTTGAAGATGATCGGTTTATCCGGCGTCGGCTGGAGCACGTCCATCACCGCCGCGCAGACCTCGACCGAGAAATCGAGTTCGGCGGTCGAGAAGGTCTCCGGGCTGTATTCGAACCGCCAGTCGGTGCCCGGCCGCGCCGCGGCGCAGTCGCGCAGCATCTTCGCGCCCTCGACCGCGATCGCCTTGATCTCGTCCCTGGTCATGCCGAACACGATCTTGCGCCAGGCCGGCGAGACCGCGTTGTACAAGTGGACGATCGCTTTGGGCGCGCCGATCAGGCTGTCGAAGGTGGTCTCGATCAGGTCGCGGCGCGCCTGGGTCAGCACCTGCAGCGTGACGTCATCGGGAACGCGGCCCGATCGAACCAGATCCTGGATATAGTCGAAATCGGTCGCGCCGCTCGCGGGGAACCCGACCTCGATCTCCTTGATCCCGGTCTTGACGATGAGATCGAAGAAGCGGGTCTTCTTCTCGGCGTCCATCGGATCGATCAGCGCCTGGTTGCCGTCGCGCATGTCGGTCGACAGCCAGATCGGCGCCTGGGTGATCGTCCGCGACGGCCATTGCCGGTCGGGCAGGTTGATGGGGGGAAAGGGGCGGTATTTGGTCGATGGGTCGCGCAACATGGCTATGGCTCTTCTCGTCGTCAGGAGCGGCGGGGAGGGTCAGGCCCTTAGGCGCGGTGCGCGCCGTCGCCGGCACGCGGGATGAACTACGCGCCTAAGGGCGCGTAAGTCGAAGCAGGGTAAGGCCGAGTCCGATCGTCATCTCAGGTTCAGCCCTAGCCCCCGATGGTTAAGAAAGTCCAGCCCGAAAGACTGATCCACGGCAAGGAAAGGCTGGACGCGTTGTGGCAGCTTTACTGCCCTGTAAGGAGTAGCGTGTGCGTCAAATCATCTATCGCAGCCTCACCACATCGAAAAGCGGCCACGCGGCTGACGACATTCCGGACATCGTTCGCGATGCAGCGGCGCGCAACGGATTGGAGGGAATTACGGGTCTGCTCTACACAGAGGACGACGCTTTCCTGCAGGCGATCGAGGGACCCATCGATAGCGTGTCCGACTTGATGGAGCGGCTGAAAAACGACGCTCGTCATCGCGATCTGACGATTCTCGTCGACCGCCCGATCGAGGAACGCGAGTTCGGGGACTGGACGATGATCTATCGCGACCGCCGGGAATCGATCGACGCGTTCGATGATCGTCTGCGGGTGTTGCTTGCCGGGGTTTCTGACGAAACCGTCCGTCACTTCAGGGCATTGCAGCCCGCCTGACAGTTGGACCCTCTCCCGCTTGCGGGAGAGGGCAGGGTGAGGGTCTTCTTTCTTCTTCCAAACGTGTGCCGAAGCAGAAGTAGAAAGAAGACCCTCACCCTCCCACCGCTTCGCGGCGGGCCCCTCCCTCTCCCGCAGGCGGGAGAGGGCAAGAAAAACGCGAGATTGCGGTTCCTACTTAATCCCCGAACAACGCGTCGAACGGGCTTTTGGGCAGGCACCAGAGGAAGGCGACGAGCGCTGCGGCGGCGATGCCGAGCCATGGCGACACAAAGCTGAGCGCGGCGCCGGCGAGATAGATCAGCACCGCGGCGACGCCCTTGCGCGAGGTCTGGCGGTGATAGGTCTCTGCCTCGGCCCCGTGGACGCCGGTCCGCCGGATTTCGCCCTGTAGCGGAACGTAAACTATGCCCGGCAGGACCATCGACGCCAGGTAAACCAATGTCGCGTCGCGGCTGAAATGCTGCTCGCCGAGATAGGCGGCGGTGAACGGGATCAGCGACAGCGTGAACAGCAAACCCAGGTTCAGCCAGATCAGCAGGTTGGTCACCCGCGAGGCATGGCTGAACAAGCGGTGGTGGTTCGCCCAATAGATGCCGACATAGGCAAAGCTCAGCACATAAGCGAGGAAGACCGGCCAGAGGTGCACGAGCCTGTCGAGCCCCGGCAGTTCGGGCGCGTGCAACTCGAGCACCATGATGGTGACGATAATCGCCAGCACGCCGTCCGAAAAAGCCTCGACGCGCCCGATCCCCGGTCTGCCTTCCCCATCTTCGCTCATTCCGTGTCTAACCCCGCCTTGACGACGGGGGCGACGGTATCAGAAACCAGCGGCACGTCAGTTCTTTTCCTTGTCCACCAGCTTGTTGGCACCGATCCACGGCATCATCGCGCGCAGCTCGCTGCCGATCTTCTCGATCGGATGCGCTGCCGCCGCCTTGCGCGCCGCCTTGAGCTCGGGCTGGCCGGCGCGGTTGTCGAGGACGAAGTTCTTGACGAAGCGGCCCGACTGGATGTCGGCGAGCACGCGCTTCATCTCGGCCTTGGTCTCGTCGGTGATGATCCGCGGACCAGTGACGATGTCGCCATATTCGGCGGTGTTGGAGATCGAGTAGCGCATGTTGGCGATGCCGCCTTCATAGAGCAGGTCGACGATCAGCTTGGTCTCGTGGAGGCATTCGAAATAGGCCATTTCGGGGGCATAGCCCGCCTCGACCAAGGTCTCGAATCCGGCCTGGATCAAATGGGTGATGCCGCCACACAGAACGGCCTGCTCACCGAACAAGTCGGTCTCGCATTCTTCCTTGAAATTGGTCTCGATGATGCCCGACCGGCCGCCGCCGACGCCCGAGGCATAGGCCAGCGCGATGTCATGCGCGTTGCCGCTCGCATCCTGGTGGATCGCGATCAGGCAGGGGACGCCGCCGCCGCGGACATATTCGCTGCGGACCGTGTGGCCGGGGCCCTTGGGCGCGATCATGATCACGTCGATGTCCGACGGCGCTTCGATCAGCCCGAAATGGACGTTGAGCCCGTGCGCGAAGGCGATCGCCGAGCCGGGGCGCATATTGCCCTTGAGGTCGTTTTCCCAGATCGCGGCCTGATGCTCGTCGGGGGCGAGAATCATCAGGATATCGGCCCAGGCGGCCGCATCCCTGTTCGACATGACCTTGAACCCGGCGCCTTCGGCCTTCTTCGCGGTGGCCGAGCCCTCGCGGAGCGCAATGGCGACTTGCTTGACGCCCGAATCGCGCAAATTCTGGGCATGGGCATGGCCCTGCGAGCCATAGCCGACGATGGCGATCTTCTTGTCGGTGATCAGGTTCAGATCGGCGTCGCGATCGTAATAGACACGCATTTCAATCCCTTTCGAAACGTAACCGTCATGCCAGCGGAAGCTGGCATCTCATGAGTTGATTCCCTGGTGGCGCAAGATCCCGGCTTTCGCTGGGATGACGCGATCTGCCGATCGCTACGCCGCGTCTTTCCCCCGCGAAATGGCGACGATGCCGGTGCGCGCAACCTCGATCAGGCCGACCTCGTTCATCAATTCGACGAACTTGTCGATCTTCTCGGTTCCGCCGGTCACTTCGAACACGAAGCTCGATATCGTCGCGTCGACCACGCGCGCGCGGTACACTTCGGCCAGGCGCAACGCCTCGATCCGCGCTTCACCGGTGCCGCGTACCTTGACCAGCGCCAGCTCGCGCTCGACATGCGCGCCCTCGGCGGTGAGGTCGCGGACCTTGTGCACCGGCACCAATCGGTCGAGTTGCGCCACGATCTGTTCGAGGACATGCGGGCTGGCCGAGGTCACGATGGTGATGCGGCTGACCTGCTTGTCCTCGGTGATCTCGCTCACCGTCAGGCTCTCGATATTATAGCCCCGTGCGGTGAACAGACCGGCGATCCGTGCCAGGATACCCGGCTCGTTGTCGACGATCACCGCGAGCGTATGCCGCTCGGCTTTCTCTTCCTTGATGTGCACCTTTGGATCGTCACCCCAGCGAAAGCTGGGGTCTCCCTGTTATAATGGTGTGCGCTTGCGGCACGAGATCCCAGCTTTCGCTGGGATGACGGTAAATACTAGACCAAAGCTTTGGCTTCGTCGTTGAGCGTGCCCGCCACCTTGTCGGTTTGCAGGATCATCTCAACGTGCGACGCGCCTGACGGGATCATCGGGAAGCAATTCGCCAGCTTGGCGACGCGGCAGTCGACGATCACCGGGCCGTCGTGCGCGAGCATGTCGGCGATGCCGCCGTCGAGCTGCGACATTTCCTCGATCAAGATGCCCTTCCAGCCATAGGCTTCGCCGAGCTTCACGAAATCGGGCAGGCTGTCCGAATAGCTTTCCGAATAACGGCTTTCATAGGTCAGTTCCTGCCATTGCCGGACCATGCCCATATATTCGTTGTTGAGGATGAAGATCTTGACCGGCAGCCGGTATTGCGTGGCCGTCGCCAGTTCCTGAATGTTCATCTGGATCGAGGCTTCGCCGGCAATGTCGATGACCAGCGCCTTGGGATTGCCGAGCTGCGCGCCGATCGCGGCGGGCAGGCCATAGCCCATCGTGCCCAGGCCGCCCGAGGTCAGCCATTTGTTCGGCGCCTCGAAATCGAAATGCTGCGCCGCCCACATCTGGTGCTGACCGACTTCGGTGGTGATGATCGGGGCCTGATCCTTGGTCGCTTCCCACAAGGCGCGGATCGCGCGTTGCGGCATAATCTCCTTGCCATTGCCTTCGGGGAAATCGAGGCTCTTGACCGCGCGCCAGCCTTCGATCCGACGCCACCATTCGCGGGTGTCGGGCTTGGGATGCTGGCGCGCTTTCCACACGCGGATCATGTCCTCGAGCACATGGCCAACATCGGCGACGATGCCGAGGTCGATGCGCACGGTCTTGTTGATGCTCGACCGGTCGATATCGACATGGACCTTGCGCGCATTGGGCGCGAAGGCGTCGAGCCGGCCGGTGACGCGGTCATCGAACCGCGAGCCAAGCGCGAGGATCAGGTCGGCCTGATTCATCGCCCAGTTCGCTTCATAAGTCCCATGCATGCCGAGCATGCCGAGCCATTGTGGGCTGGAGGCAGGGAAGGCGCCCAGGCCCATCAAGGTCGAGGTGACCGGCGCGCCGGTGATCTTGGCCAATTCGCGCAGCAACAACGACGCTGCGGGCCCGGAATTGATGATCCCGCCGCCGGTATAGAGGATCGGGCGCTCCGCCGCGGCCAGCATGTCGACGAGCTGCTCGATCACCGCGGGATCGGCCTTGATCTGCGGGCGATAGGTCTTGTGCTGGATCGGCCCGGGCCGGCTGTATTTGGCGGTGGCGACCTGGACGTCCTTGGGAATATCGATGACGACCGGTCCCGGACGGCCCGACGTGGCGATATGGAACGCCTCGTGGATCGTCGCGCCCAGCCGTGCCGGGTCCTTCACCAGATAATTGTGCTTGGTGCAGTGCCGCGTGATGCCGACCGTATCGGCCTCCTGGAACGCGTCCGACCCGATCAGATGCGTCGCGACCTGGCCGGTGATGACCACCATCGGGATCGAATCCATCAGCGCATCGGTGATACCGGTGACCGCGTTGGTCGCGCCGGGTCCCGAGGTGACGAGCACGACGCCGGGCTTGCCGGTCGAGCGCGCATAACCTTCCGCCGCATGGGTCGCGGCCTGTTCGTGCCGAACCAGAATATGCCGCAGTCGCTTCTGCTTGAAGATCGCGTCATAGATCGGGAGCACCGCGCCGCCGGGATAGCCGAACACGACTTCCACGCCGAGATCGCACAGCGCCTCGACCAGGATATCGGCTCCACTTTTTTCGGCCACGACAATGTCCTCCTTCTTCGCATACGCAACATGATTGCAGACGGGCGGCTCTACGTGCATGAAAACTACGCGTCAACCGTCAATGCTGTAATCTTATTGCTATTTCACTAACTAGATTGAAACTATCTGTCTCTTCGGTGCGTGTCCAGTCCGCAGGCGGTTGATTGCGGAACCATGTATATTGGCGTTTGGCATATTGGCGAGTGGCAAGGCTGGCGCGCGCGATCGCGTCATCTAGGCTGATTTCGCTCAGCGCGGCCGCAGCGAGCTCGGGCATGCCGATCGCGCGGCGGATAGGGGCGTCGAGTGGGACGTCCTCGCGGGCGATCAGCGTGGCCACTTCCGCCATGGCGCCGGCGTCGACCATCGCCGCGAAGCGTCGGTCGATACGCTCGTTGAGCCAGTCGCGCGGCGGCAGCAGAATTGTCGCGACCAGGCCGATACGCTCGCCGATCCCGCCGACGCGCTCGCGCCGCCAATCGGCGATCGGGCGCCCGGTCGAGCGGACGACTTCGAGCGCGCGGCAGATGCGGCTGGTGTCGGCCGGGTTGAGCCTTGCCGCTTCCGCCCGGTCGACAGCGGTAAGTGCCGCATTGGCGTCGGAGAGGTTCATCGCGCGAACCTCGGCGCGGATCGCGGGATCGATCTCCGGCACCGGCGCGATCCCGTCGATCAGCGTGCGGAGATAGAGTCCGGTGCCGCCGACCAGGATCGGCAAGTTACCGGCCGCGACAGCGCGATCGATCTCGACCCGCGCTTCGGCCGCCCAGCGCGCGGCGGAATAGTCGGTATCGGCGGCATCGACATGGCCGAACAGGCGATGCGGCGCGCGTGCTTCTTCCTCGGGCGACGGACGCGCCGTGACGATACGCAGGTCGCGATAGACCTGCGCGCTGTCGGCGTTGATGATTGCACCGTGGATTTTCTCGGCAAGCGCAAGCGCGAGCGCAGACTTGCCACTCGCAGTCGGGCCGGCGACGATCGCCACCTTCGGCAGCTCAGTCTTGCTCATCTCCGTTCGCTTCGAACGAAGTAGAGAAGCGCATCCCCACAACCAAAGGTGTCTCGACTTCGCGCGACACGAACGGGTAGGGCGGCGACTTCAAGGAGACCCGGCTTGTTCATCGCGACCCTGATAGCTCCCGATCTGCCCCAGGGCGAGATCACCGCCGCGCGCGACCGGCTCGATGCCGCGGGGTGCCTGCCCGTCGCGCAAGTCTGGGTCGAGAAAGGCGAGGCGATCGATCTCCAGTTCGGCCGCGATCCCGAGGCCGCGCGGGTAGCGCTGGAAGAGCAGGGCTATGACGTCGTCGTCCAGCCGGCTGAGGACCGGCGCAAGAAACTGATCGTCGCCGATATGGATTCGACGATGATCACGGTCGAATGCATCGACGAGCTCGCCGATTACGCCGGGATCAAGGCGCAGATCGCAGCCGTGACCGAAGCGGCGATGCGCGGCGAGCTCGATTTCGGCGAAGCCCTCGACGCGCGCGTTGCGCTGCTCAAGGGGCTCGACGAAAGCGTGATCGCGCGCTGCCTTGCCGAGCGCGTCGAGATCATGCCGGGCGCACGCGAGTTGGTCCGCACGATGCGCGGCTGGGGAGCGACCGCGATCCTGGTGTCGGGCGGCTTCACCCGCTTCGCCGAGCCGGTCGCCGCCGAGATAGGCTTCACCCGCGCCATCGCCAATGTGCTCGAAATCGCTGACGGCAAGCTCGCCGGTACCGTGACCAAGCCGATCGTCGACGCATCGACCAAGCTGGCCACCTTGTCGGAGGCGGTGCTCGACCTCGGCCTGTCGCGAGCCGGAACCCTGGCGGTCGGCGATGGCGCCAACGACCTGGCGATGATCACCCAGGCAGGGCTGGGCGTCGCCTATCATGCGAAGCCGGTGGTCGCTGCAGCGGCGGGTGCGCGCATCGACCACGGCGACCTGACGACGCTTTTGTTCGCGCAGGGTGTTGCGCGCAAGGAATGGATTAGCGAATAGTGAGCGTTAACAAAACTTGAGGGAGAGGGCGATGGACCGACGTAGTGCACTTGCGGTGATGGCGTCGGGGCTGGCCTTGCCGGCATTCGCGGCCGAGCGTCGTCTTTCTCCCGTTACCGGCGGATTGGCGATCGATCGCAACCGCATCGACGCCGCGCTCAAGCAGATGGTCTCCGCCAACCGCGCCGCGGGCGCCTCGTGCCTGGTCTGGCAGCGCGGGGCCGAGCGCTATTTCGGCGCGGCGGGGTTTGCCGATCGCGAGGCCAAGCGGCCAATGGCGCGCGATACGCTGGTGCAGATTTTCTCGATGACCAAGCCGGTGACAGGCATCGCGCTGATGCAGCTTTGGGAACAGGGAAAATTCGGGCTCGACGACCCGCTCGCGAATTACCTGCCCGCTTTCGGCAAAGTGAAGGTGCTGGCGGGTGGCACCGACGCCGACGGCAAGCCGCTGTTGCGCGATCCGGCGCGGCCGATCGTCATTCGCGACATCCTGCGGCACACCGCCGGCTTCTCGTACGGGATGCGCGATACCGTTGCCGACAAGATCTTCCACGAGGTGGATCCGCTGGCGCTCACCAACAGCCTCGACGAGTTTGGCGACAAGCTTGCGAGCGTCCCGTTGCTGTTCGATCCGGGCGCAGAGTGGAGCTACAGCACTGGGGTCGATGTCCAGGCGTTGCTGGTCGAGCATCTGACCGGTGAGAAGTTCGAGCCTTATGTCCGTCGCACGATCCTCGAGCCGCTGGGCATGAAGGACACCGCCTGGACCCAACCGCCGGAACGCCTCGCGCGATTCGCCGCTACTTATGCGCAGGCCGCAGGCGGCAAGCTTGATCGCGTTCCCGACGAGAAAGCGCGTGCGCTCAATTTCGGCCCCCGCAAACTGACGATGGGCGGCGCGGGGCTTGCCTCGACGCTCGACGATTATATGCGGTTCGCGCGGATGTTGCTCGGACGCGGCACGCTCGAAGGGACCCGGATTGTCTCGCCCGACACGATCCGCGTGATGTCGACGGATCAGCTCGATCCGCGGATCACCAAACGCTTCTTCCTGCCCGGCAAGGGGTCGGTCGGGTTCGGTATCGATTTCGCGGTGCGGGTCGCGCCGCCCAAGGACGCGAAGGAGAATCGCGGGGCTGTCGGCGAATTCTTCTGGGACGGCGCGGAAACGACCTTGTTCTGGGTCGATCCCGTCAACGATCTTGCCGCGGTATTCTTCGTCCAGGTTCTCCCGTTCGACGGGACATTGCACCACGACATCCGCCAGGCAGTGTACGGGCCGGACTATACCGGCCCGGCCGCCTGAGGCGGTTGCGGCCAGACGTTACGGATTGACCGGTACGCACTCCGACCCGGCGCGCTTGACCGCGCCGCACAGCCGCACCGCATCGGCCTGCGAGCGGATCGGTCCAGCCTGGAGCTTGGTGATCGGCCCGACGCGACGCAGATAAGGCTGCATGCCGGCAAGTCCGCCGACCTGTCCCTTGAGCCGCGTCCACAGAGCCTTGGCATTGCCCTCGTCGCGGAAGGCGCCGAACTGGACGCGCCAGCCGCCGCCGCTCGCAACCGCTACGGGTTCCGGTGCAGGCCGGACGGGCGCCGGCTTCGGTCGAGGGGCAGGCGGGACTGCATAAACAGGAGGCGGATTGCCGGCCGGCCCGGGATTATAGGCAGGTGACGGATTGTAGCTCTGCGGCGGATTGGCCGTGAGGACCGGCGGCTTGTTCTTGCCCGGCCTGGGTGCCTTGCCGGGCGCCGGATAGCTGGTACCGGGCAGACCATAAACTGGCCCCGGCGCCGAAGACGGTGGAACGTCGGTCGATGCGATGCCGGGGCCAGCCGGGCCGCCGCCGGTAATCTCGGACGCATAATTGCCGTTGTTCGCGACCTGCGTGTCCATCTTGCGCGCGAGTTCGATGCCGCGCTGGCGCTGGTCGGCGGGAATATATTTGTCCATTTCGGCGAGCGTCTGCGATCCCTGCGGCAAGCCGGCGCCCGACGAGCGCGTCATCAGCGCATAAGCGCGTACCCAGTCGCGCTCGATCCCGTCGCCGTTGAACAGCATCGTGCCGAGTACCAGTTCGGCCCGCGGCKCGCCGCGGCCGACCGATTTCTCGAGCCATGGCACGGCATCGGCGCGCTTGCCGTCCTGGAACAGCGCAAGACCGTAATTGTCTTCGGCCTGCGCATGGCCCTGCAGCGCGGCTTTGCGATACCAGCTTTCCGCCATCTGCAAGTCGACCGGCACGCCGCGTCCGAGCTTATAGGCCTGGCCCAGATTGAATTGCGCGTCGGCGTCGCCGGCGATCGCGGCCTTGCGCCATTCGTCGACTGCGGCCTTATAGTCGCCGCGGTTCCAGGCATCGACCCCGGTCTTGGTGTCGGCCATGGCCGGCGCGCCGATGGCGATGGTCGCGGCGATTGTCGCAAGGGAAAGCGCCGCAGCGCCGATCAGCGTTCGCATGTTTACTCGTGTCCCGCCCAACTGCACCGGTAATGAATATCACGCTCTAGCGGTTGAATGGCAAAGAAAAGGTTAGCCACGAGTCTGTTTGAAAACTCGCGGAAGAGCGGGCTGGTGCCGCGAAACGCACTCTCGGCGCGTTTTCAAACAGACTCCACGATCGTTCCAGGTCCCAACTGAATATCACGCCGTTAACCTGTTCTTAGCTCGCACCGTGGCACCTCGCTTCCCGAATAGCGGGGAGTAATAGGATCAATGCGCGTTCTCGCGATGGCATCGCAGAAGGGCGGATCGGGCAAGACGACGCTGTCTGGGCACCTTGCGGTGCAGGCACAGCTCGCCGGAGCCGGCCCTGTCGTGCTGATCGACATCGACCCCCAGGGATCGCTGTCGGATTGGTGGAACGAGCGGGAAACGGAATTTCCCGCCTTTGCCCAGACCACTGTTGCGCGGCTTGCCGCCGATCTCGAAGTGCTGCGCCAGCAGGGCTTCAAGATGGCGGTGATCGATACGCCGCCCGCCATTACCATGGCGATCCAGAGCGTCATCCAGGTGGCCGAGCTGATCGTCATTCCGACGCGTCCGTCGCCGCATGACTTGCGCGCCGTCGGCGCCACGGTCGATTTGTGCGAGCGCGCGGGCAAGCCGCTGATCTTCGTGGTCAACGGCGCGACGCCCAAAGCCAAGATCACCTCGGAAGCCGCGGTCGCGCTGTCGCAGCACGGTACGGTCGCGCCGATCACGATCCACCATCGCACCGATTTCGCCGCCTCGATGATCGACGGCCGCACGGTGATGGAAGTCGATCCCAAGGGCCGCTCGGCTGCCGAAATCACCGAGCTCTGGGCCTATATCTCCGACCGTCTCGAAAAGAATTTCCGTCGCACGGTATTTGCCGCGCCGACGGCGATGCAGCATCCCGGCTTCGGCGCGCGTCCGCAGGCCGGCGGTGGTGGCTTCGGCCGCCGAGTGATGAGCTGAGGGCGGCGCGATGATGAGCGAACCCAAGCCTTTTGCCTCTTTGTCTTCCGGCCTGCTCGCCCGCAAGGGTCAGGCGCGTCCGGCGATGCGTCCGCAAGGTTTCACCGGCGGCTATGCCTCGCTGGCCGGGATCGAGGATCTCGGCTGGAACGACATGGGTCATATCCCCGAGCCGATGGCCGACATCCATCCGCTGCACGAGGATGACCAGATCCAGCCGCCGCCCGAGGGCGTGCCGCCTGTCCTGGCGCAACGCCATGCGCTGAAGCAGGAATTCGAGCCGGTCCTCGAGGAATTGGCGGGCGAGGAGGCTGAGGTTTCAGTCGAAGCGCCGGTCGAGACGCTGGTCACCGCGCCTGTCCCCGTGCTCGAGACGTTCGAACCCCGCCCGATCTCGGTCGCGGCGGCGGGCCGGATCGCCCGCGCCACGCAGCATAAGCACAAGGCGGCCTTCACCTTGCGTCTGGACGAGGAGCGCCATTTGCGGCTGCGCCTCGCCAGCGCGGTCAGCGGTCGTTCGGCCCAACAGATTGTTACCGGGGCGCTCGACGCCTTTTTGGAATCGCTGCCCGAAGTCGCCGAGCTGGCACGCCAGCTCCCGACGCGGGTCAAGGGGTGAATTGGGGGACGTTGCGATGAAGTCGAAGCGATTGACGATGGGCCTCTCGGCGGTCGCGCTTTGCGCTGCTTTGGGTGGCATCTATCAGGGCGCCGCGCTGGCCGGCTCGAAGTCGAGCCAGGTCGATGACAATGCGGCGGCAGCGGATATTGCCAAGGCACGCAAGGCGCTTGCGGACCGCCAGGGCAACAACGCGGTACGCTGGGCCGAGGCCGCGGTGGAACTCCGACCGCAAATCGCCGACTACCGCGCCGTGCTCGGTCAGGCCTATTTGCTGGCTGGTCGCTTCGCCTCGGCTCGCACTACCTTCAATGATGCGCTGACGCTGTCGCCGGGCGATGGCAAGGTCGCGCTCAACATGGCACTCGCCCAGATCGCCGAGGGCGATTGGACGGGCGCGCGCCAGACGCTCGACAGCAATTCGGGATCGATTCCGGTCAGCGATCGCGGTCTCGCCATGGCGCTCGCGGGCGATCCGACAAGCGCAGTCAATCTGTTGTTGCCGGTCGCGCGCCAGCCCGGTGCCGACGCCAAGCTGCGGCAGAACCTGGCCTTGAGCCTGGCGCTGGCCGGCCGCTGGCAAGATGCTCGCGTCGTTGCGGCGATGGATCTGTCCCCGACCGATGCCGACAAGCGCATCGTCGAATGGGCCGCCTTCGCGCGTCCCGCGTCGCGCTACGACCAGGTCGCGGCGCTGCTCGGTGTCACGCCGGCGGCCGATCCGGGCCAGCCGGTCGCGCTCGCGCTCAACGCCAGCACGTCGGTTGTCGCCAGCGCTCCGGCGCCGGTAGATGCCTATATGCCCAAGTCGTCAGCCGAGATCGCGGTCGTTGCCGCGCCGGTCGAGCCCGGTACGATCACGCCCGCTCCCGTCGTCGCGGCCGCGCCAGCGGTCAGCACCGTCGTGTTCGGCCCGCGTGCCGAAGTCGTTCAGCCGCTGCCGGTGCAACCGGCGGTCGGCAGCAAGGCGCCGCTGATCAAGGCGCCGAAATCGGCCATCAAGGCCGCAGCATTTATGAAACCCATGGTTGCTCCTACCACCCCGGGCGCTTCCAAGGTCAGCGTGAGCAAGGGCAATTTCTATGTCCAGCTCGGTGCCTATGACAGCGCGGGCGTTGCCCGTGATGCCTGGGGCCGAGCCTCACGTGCTTATTCCGGCTTCGCTGGCCATGCCCCGACGGGCATGTCGGTGACGGTCAACGGCAAGAACTTCTATCGCCTGTCGGTCGGCGGGTTCGACCGCGCCGGCGCGGCGCAGCTCTGCGCGAATTATCGTGCGAAAGGCGGCACCTGCTTCGTCCGCGAGAATGCCGGCGATCAGGCGGTGAGCTGGAAGAAGTAAAATAGATCCCTCTCCCGCTTGCGGGAGAGGAGGGGCCCGCCGCGTAGCGGTGGGAGGTGAGGGTCTTCTTACTTCCTTTTGGCGTCGACCGCCTAGAAGAAGGAAGAAGACCCTCACCCAACCTGCACCGGGTGAACAGCGCCCCGCGCTGTTCAGGTCATGCCGGGGGCATGACCGACCCGGTGCACCCGCAAGCGGGAGAGGGCTTTTTCTTAAGCGCTGATCTCCTTCCCGCCCTTCCACAGGCGGAGCACCTTTCCCTGGGTCGGTAATCCGTCGAACGGCGTGTTGCCGGCCCTTGCTGTCATGGCCTCCCCGCGAATCTGCCAAGATGCTTGCGGATCGAGCAGCATCAGGTCGGCAGGTTGGCCGGACATTAGCCTGCCGGTATCGACGCCCAGCACCTTGGCCGGATTGACTGCCAGCATCTCGAACAGCCGCTCGATCGGCAGGCCGAATCCCAGACTGAGCGCGAGCAGCGTCTCCGCGCCCGACGCTCCGGGAGAGGCATCGGCGAACGGCAGCCGCTTTTCCTCGGGTCCACGCGGATCGTGGCCCGAGCATAGTATGTCGATCGTCCCGTCCGCCAGCGCGACCAGAGCGGCCTTACGGTCTTCCTCCGAGCGGAGCGGCGGCGATAAATGCGCGAAGGTGCGGAAATCGCTCATCGCATTGTCGGACAGCAACAGATGGGCAGGCGTGATCCCGCACGTCACCCGAACGCCGCGACGCTTCGCCGCGCGCACCAGGTCGAGCCCGGCCGCGGTCGTCACCTGACGGAAATGCAGCCGCGCACCGGTATCCTCCGCCAACGCGATGTCGCGCGCGATCGCCAGTGCCTCGGCCACGGCCGGCGCGGCGGGCAGGCCGAGCCGCGTCGCGGTCTCGCTCTCGGTCGCGACGGCATTGCCGGTCAGGCCGCCATCTTCCGCATGCGTTACAACGGTCAGGTCGAGGTCGCGCGCATAAGCCAGCACTTTGCGCATCACGCCCGAATCGGCGATCCAGCGCCGTCCGGTGCCGACCGCCTTGGCGCCCGCGCCTTTCATGATCGCCATTTCGGCTAGGTCTGTGCCCAGCAATTCCTTGGTTGCCGCCGCGATGGGGTGGATCCACAACAAAGGCTTGCCGACCAGCGACGAGCGCTGGACGATGCCCGGGCCGTCGAGCACCGGCGACTGATCGGGCATCAGCCCGACGCGGACGATGCCGCCGGCGCGGAACGCCTCGCGGTCGATCGCGAACACGCCGAGATCGACGATCCCCGGCGCAAGCAACTTGCCGCGGCAATCAATGGTCTCCGCGTCGGGGGCAGTGTCGACGATGCGGTCGCCGACGACGTGCAATTCGCCTTCCGCGACGCCGTCGGGCCGCACGATCCGGGCATTGACGAAGCGGAGCGCGGTCATGCCCAGCCCTCCACCTTGCGCGCCCGCCGGGTCAGCACGTCCAGGCACGCCATTCGCACGGCAACGCCCATCTCGACCTGCTCGGTGATCGCCGAGCGCTCGATATGATCGGCGACGTTCGAATCGATCTCGACCCCGCGATTCATCGGTCCGGGGTGCATCACCAGCGCATCGGGCTTGGCGAGCGCCAGCCGATCGAGCGTCAGGCCGTAGCGCAGATGGAATTCGCGGGTGGAAGGAATGAACGCCCCCGCCATCCGCTCGTTCTGGAGGCGCAGCATCATCACCACATCGGCACCCTCGAGCGCGGAGTCGAAATCGGCGTACGGCGTCACCCCCATCCGCTCGATGGCCGCGGGCATCAAAGTTGCCGGCGCCACGACGCGGACTTCGGCAGCGAGTGCGGTCAGCGCCAGGATATTCGACCGCGCGACGCGGCTGTGCAGGATATCGCCGCAGATCACCACGCGCTGTCCGGCGATGCTGCCACGCCGCCGCCGGATCGTCAGCGCGTCGAGCAGCGCCTGGGTCGGGTGTTCGTGGCTGCCGTCGCCGGCGTTGAGCACCGGGCAATCGACCTTGCCGGCGATCAGCCGGACCGCGCCGGAGCTCGAATGGCGAATGACGATGACGTCGGCGCGCATTGCGTTCAGCGTCATCGCGGTGTCGATCAGCGTCTCGCCTTTTTTCACGCTCGATTGCGCGACCGCCATGTTGACGACATCGGCGCCCAGCCGCTTTCCGGCGATTTCGAACGAGAGAAGCGTTCGCGTCGAATTTTCGAAGAACGCATTGATCAGGGTGAGACCCGCGAGGCGCTTGTCGGGCTTGGCGCGATTGCGGTTCGCCTCGACCCATTGCTCCGCTTCGTCGAGCAGGAAGGCGATCTCATGGGGCTGGAGGCCGGAGATACCGGTCAGATGCCCGTGCGGAAAGACGGCGCCGCCCTCGATAAGGGCCGCGGGACGATGATCGGAAGGTTGCATTAAAGCCGTCGCCTAGACCCGCTTGGGCAGGGGCGCAAGCGCGCAACCAAGGTTGATCTGCATCAGCCCATTATGGGCTTTCGCTGTTGCCGACTTTTGGACAGAATGGACTGGAAGGAGACACATGACCGGTCCGTCAGCGACCAGCACGCCACCGGGCGCGCCGGAAATCCGCTTCTACCTGCCTGCGGAAGGGCTGCGTCCGCTCGTCACCTCTTATTATTTCCTCGAGTCGGCCGGACCGCTGGTCGATTTCACCCATCCGGAATGGGCCAATATCCGATTCGCGCTCAACGGCGTGTGGCGATTTGAAGGCGACGAGGCTCGAGAAACGATCGACCCGCCCAGAGCGGTATTGTTCGGGCCGACCGACCGCGCACGACGGTTCGCGACCGATAGCGGACTGGTGCTTGGCGTCGGCCTGACGCCGCTCGGCTGGTTGACGCTGATCGGCGAGGATGCGTCGGACTTCGCGAACCTCGCCGTCCCGCTCGACCGCCAATTGGGTCCGTCGGGCTCGGCCATTCGTGCGCGGCTGCTCGAAGCGCGCACCGACGCCGAGCGCATCGCGATCCTCGATTCGATCCTCGGCGCGCAGCGGGAGTCGCAGAGCGCCTATTGCGCGCTCGCCGTCCAGGTGCAGCAGGCGCTGCTGTCGGGCACAGTCGACCATGTCGGGGATCTTGCCGAGCAGCTCGGGATCGAGCAGCGCACGCTGCATCGCGTCTGTACCGCGGTGTTCGGGTTTCCGCCGGTGCGGTTGCTGCGCCGTCAGCGCTTCCTGCGGACTCTGGCCAAGGTGCGCGACCAACTCGACCAGCCGCTCGGCGAACTGATCGATCCGGGCTATTACGACCAGGCGCATTTCAATCGCGACTTCAAGGCCTGCATGGGGATGACCCCGCTCGCCTATTTCCGCTTGCCGCGCGAGGCGCTGCGCCGGGCGGGAGAGGAACGCCAACGCGTGCTCGGCGCACCGGTGCAGGGGCTGCACATTGAGCAGGACGAGGCCGGGCAGGGGGATTAGGTTTAGAAACTAAATAAGCCGTTGTTCTTAAATCGATCCGTTTTCCAAATTCGTCATCCCAGCGAAAGCTGGGATCTCAAGCGGCATCGCGTCACCGCCAGAGACCAACATCGGGTCGGATCGTCCCCCGGACGATCCTTGAGCATGCGGGGCATGCTCAACCCGATGTTCTTTCGCTGGGGTGACGGGAGGTGCGCTGGGGTGACTCGACCAGCGCTCGTCCCAGAGCAGGATCGGCAGGCCGAGATCGGCGATGTTGCGCGCGAATGCCCGGGTCGATTGGGTGCGCGGCGAATCGGTGCCGTCGAGATTGAGCGGCAGGCCGACGACGATGCCCTTGACCGACTGCGCCGCCGCCAGCGCCGCGAGCACCGCCTTGTCCGCGGTGAACTTGGTGCGGCGGATCAGTTCGGCCGGACTGGCGAAGCTCCAGCCCGCATCGCACAAGGCGGTGCCGATCGTCTTCGTCCCGACATCGAGCCCGAGCAGGCGCCCGCCATCGGGCAAAGCGGCACGGAACGCGACTCGATCCTCGGTGATCATCGGGTCTTCGCGGTTGGGACAGGGGTGGAGGCCGTCACGGGCTTGCCACCAGTGAAGGTCGCGAAGCGCCGCGCAGCGTCGTTTCGGACGTTCACCCAGAACATCGAATAATCGAACACATGGTAATTGTTGCCGGGCAGGACATAGCCGCCGAGGTTGACCGGCTCGCCGATCGACAGGAAGCCGCGTCCGAAACATTTGGCGGGCACGCCCGGCACGCCCAGGGTCGCGCTGCCCAAATCCTTGGATGGGATCAGCGTCCCGAGATTGTCTTTCCCTTCCGCGGTCGCCCCAGGCGTGCCGGTGATCGGATTGGTGCAGACCATGTCGGTGTCCTTGCGCGGCTTGCCGTCGAACCCGATGGTCGCGTCGTAGACATCGGTAATCATCGACGGATCGGCGGGCTCGGCGAAGCTCTGCCACGACAGGATGCACCCGGCCTGCTCGGCTGTCGCGCATTCGGGCAGGCCGAGGGCTGGGAGGTCATTGGCCTTCGAGATCGGCCAGCCGACGACATACGCCGCGACGATCCGCTTCGCGAGCGGCTGACCCGCGACGCGCTCACGCAGCAGGCGTTCGAGGTGGAGGGCGCCCTGGCTATGCCCGGCCAGGATGATCGGACGATCTGGGCCGACCTCTTTGAGGAATTCGTCGAACGCCGCGAGTACGTCGCGATAGGCGAAATCCAGCGCCTTCTGCGCCTCGGCCTGGCTCGTCAGGAAGGCGCCGAACGTGGCCTGGCGATAACGCGGCGCCCAAATCTCGCCGATCTCGTTGAACGCCGACGCCTGACCACGCAGGAAGACCGCGGCGGTGTTGTTGGCCTGGGCGTCGTCGAGCGGTGCATTCCAATGCGCGCGGTCGATGTACGAGGTAGGATGGATGAAGAAGACCGCGGCTGTCGGTTTCTCGCCCGGCTTGAAATCGGCTGGAGTCCACAAAGCCGGATTATTCGGAATGTCGGGCCGCGCGAACCACATGTCGGCCTTTTCGTAGGCCTGTTCGGGCGTGATTGGTCCGCCTTCGAATTGTGCGCTGGGGATCAGCGCCGCTTTCATCACCTGGCCGGGATAGAGCCGATAAATGAAGAGGCACGCGACCGCGACCAGGATAAGGAAGAGGACCAGATAGACGAATTTGCGGGCCAAGAACGTGCTCCGATTGCCGTCCGGGTCCCGTGCCTGATCGTCGCGGCGGTTGCAATCGTGGCGGCCGCTCTGCTAGCCGCGCGGCCATGTCCGTAGACGCTGCAACCGTAAAGAAGATCGCGAGCCTCGCTCGCATCGCGATCACCGACGAGGAAGTCGCGAAGATCGCGCCCGAACTCGACAACATCCTGGGCTGGATCGAGCAATTGGGTGAGGTCGACACGTCGTCGGTCGAGCCGATGACCGCGGTTATCGCCAATACGCTGCGCCTGCGCGACGACATCGTCACCGATGGCGGCAAGCGCGACGCGGTGCTGGCCAATGCGCCCCAGGCCGAACACGGCTTCTTCACCGTGCCCAAGGTGATCGAATAATGACCAATCTCACCGATCTTGGCGTCCGCGAGCTTCGCAACGGCATCCGCGCGGGCACTTTCTCGGCGCGCGAAGTGGCGGATTCGTTCATCGTCGCGGTCAGCAAGGCGAAGCAGCTCAACGCCTTTCTGGTCGAAACCCCCGATCATGCCATCGCCGCGGCCAACGAAGCCGATGCGGCGCGCGCGGCGGGCGAAGCGCTGAAGCCCTTGGCCGGCGTGCCGATCGGCATGAAGGACCTGTTCTGCACCAAGGGCGTGCAGTCGGCGGCGGCGAGCCATATCCTCGAAGGGTTCAAGCCCGAATACGAATCGACCGTCTCGCAGAAGCTCTGGGACGCGGGCGCGGGCATGTTGGGCAAGCTCAACATGGACCAGTTCGCGATGGGATCGTCGAACGAGACCAGCTATTTCGGCAACGTCATCTCGCCCTGGCGGCGTGCCGATGGCGGCAATGCACCGCTGGCTCCCGGTGGATCGTCGGGCGGCAGTTCAGCCTCGATCGCGGCGCGGCTCTGCCCCGCAGCGACCGGTACCGACACCGGCGGCTCGATCCGCCAGCCCGCCGCGTTCACCGGGATCGCCGGCATCAAGCCGACTTATGGCCGCTGCTCGCGCTGGGGCATCATTGCCTTCGCCTCGAGCCTCGACCAGGCCGGGCCGATGGCGCGCGACGTGCGCGATTGCGCGATCATGCTCGAGACGATGAGCGGGTTCGACGCCAAGGATTCGACCAGCCTCCAGCTCGACGTGCCGAAGTGGGAAGCTGGGCTCAATGCCAGCCTGGCGGGCAAGCGCATCGGTATCCCCAAGGAATATCGCGTCGACGGCATGCCGGCCGAGATCGAGGCTTTGTGGCAGCAGGGCATCGACTGGGTGAAGGATGCCGGCGCCGAGGTGGTCGAGGTGTCGCTGCCGCACACCAAATACGCGCTGCCGGCTTATTACATTATCGCGCCCGCCGAGGCGTCGTCCAACCTCGCGCGCTATGACGGCGTACGATACGGGCTACGCGACCTGCCGGAGGGCGCGAACCTCCAGGAAATGTACGCCGCGACCCGCGCCGCCGGCTTCGGGGCGGAGGTCAAGCGCCGCATCCTGATCGGGACCTATGTGCTGTCGGCGGGCTTCTACGACGCTTACTACACCCAGGCGCAGAAGGTCCGCACGCTGATCGCGCGCGATTTCGACCGGGCCTGGGAGACGTGCGACCTGCTACTCACCCCGACCGCGCCGTCGGCGGCGTTCGCGCTGGGCGAGAAGTCAGCCGATCCGATCGCGATGTACCTCAACGACGTCTTCACCGTGCCGTCGAGCCTCGCCGGCCTACCGGCGATGTCGGTGCCGGGCGGTCTCGACAAGGCCGGGCTGCCGCTGGGGCTCCAGGTGATCGGCAAGGCGCTCGACGAGCAAGGCGTGCTCGACGCGTGCCTCGCGATCGAGGAGCGCGCGGGGTTCAGGGCACGGCCTGGAGCTTGGTGGTAAACCGAGAAGGGGAGAGCTGCCCGGTGCGGCTTTGCTCTCGATTACCCGACCGCCGCGGACATTATTCGCCTTGGCGCTTGGGTAGCCGGGCCTTGTCGATCCGGGCCGCGACCCCGACGCTGCGGCCCGCCAGGTTGGGCACGCTGAAGCGGACCGACGTGCCGATCACCTGCGCGGCCTCGGAGAGCGTCAGGCCGTAATCCTGCTGCAGCCACTGGATCAGGCCGCCGCTTGCCGCCTTGAGTGCTTCGTCGAGTGATCCCGCCTGGCCGAGCACCATTAATTCGGTGGGCGACTCGACCCGGGGCATCGCGATTGCCTTGCTTTTGATCAGCTCGACGCGCACGACGACATCCATCGATGTCTCCAGCGCGTATTGGCTAGTCTCGCCATCGCCTTGTGCCGCATGAGCGTCGCCCAGATACAGAAGCGCGCCCGGTTGCTGGACCGGCAGATAGACGACGTTACCCGCGACCACTTCGGGAAAGTCCATATTGCCGCCAGCGCGGCCGGTATCGCCGGTCGACAGGGGCGATGAGCCAAAGCCGTTTGCCAATGCCATTCCTCCCAGCATTGGCCTCAACGGCACGCGGTACTCCGCCAGTTTGCCACTTGCGCTTTCGGGTGTTGCGAACCCTTGGCTGCGGTCCAGCCGCCACCGAATGGGTTTGCCCAACGCGCCGGCTTTCGAAGCTAGGCCCGGCGGCAAAGCGCGCGCGACGATCGTGTCCAGGCTGTCGGCCCAATCGCGATTGGGCGTCAGCTTGATGATATGGACCGCAAGCGTGTCGCCTTGGGTGGCGCCCGCAATGAAGAACGGTCCGGTCTGCGGATTGCCGAACAAGGCGCGCGTTTTGCCTGCCGCGTCGATGCCGCCGGAATCGATGGTCGAGGTGCGGATCGTGTCGCCCGGCCACACGGTCAGAACGGGCGCGCGTTCGGCCGAGAAGCTGTTAGCGTAATCCGAGGGCGTAAAATCGATGATGCGCGGACCCCCGGGCGGGCGATCGGGAACGCGGCGGCCCGTCAGGGCGAATCGCAGGCGTTTGTCGGGAAAGTTGTTGTCGGGATAATCGGCAATGCCGCGCAGTGTTCCGTTCACGAGTTGCGCTTCGAAACGATAATGCGCGCCGCGCCCGTCGGTGACCATCAGCGCCAGAGCATTGGCCGAAGAGCTGCCCGTTACCGCATCCCCGTCCCAATCGCCGGTAACCGACGAACCGCTTATGTGAAGGTTGAGGGTGGAATATTCGAGATTGCCGAACCGGTCTACGATGAGAATCCATTGTCCGTCGACTGGCGCCGCGACAGCGGCGGGTGCGGCGATGACGAAAGCAGCGGCGAGCCCGGCGTAGCTGAACATTTATCGTGCCCTCACATACTGACTACACTTGTAATCGTTAAAGTGGGGGGCGCAAGCACTTAGTGGCGGCGTGCCAGCGGTTATGGCAAAATTGCAGGATCCGTTTGTCCCGTTTTGCCACTCATCTTCATTCCGGGCATTTGAGCTTTCTTCGGGCTCAGTTCCGCTCGACCGAATCCAAAATCCGCGCCCCGGCCATGAACACCGCGATCGGGCAGACCGAGAACAGCATCCAGCCGCCGAAACCGGGATATTGCTGGAGATAATGGACCCCGCGCTCGACCGCGCCCAGACCCAGGCCATAGATCACCATGAAGGCCTCGAACTTGGTCTTGATGACGAACAGGCGGGCGATCTTGGCGAACATGCAGGTAGTGAAGCATGAGCTGTGCCAATGGCGGAAATGCGCGGTTTCGGATTAACGAAGATGGTTACCTGTAAATTTACCCGACATCGCTGGCGCTAAATCTCGGTCAGCGCGGCGATCAGCCGGTCGACTTCCTCGGCGGTGTTGTAATGGCATAGACCGACGCGGAGGAGCCCGCCTTTGTCGGCAAGGCCGAGTCGGGCGGCGACTTCGACCGCATAGAAATGCCCCGCCCAGGCGAAGATGCCGCGTTTCGCCAGATGCTGCGCGATCGCCGGCGCGGCATGGCCGGAAAGCGTGAAGGAGAAGGTCGGGACGCGGGCCTCCATCGTCGGCGGGCCCCAGAGCTTGAGGCCGGGGATCGCCGCGAACCCGGCGAGCAGGCGGTCGCCGAGGTCGACCTCATAGGCGGTGGCGGCGGTCATCGCCGCGACCAGCCGCGAGCGCCGGCTGTTCGCGCTGGGATCGGCGAGTTCGCCCAGCCATTCGAGATACGAGATCGTGCCGAGCACGCCGGCCTGGCCCTCGAACGACGGCGTCCCCGTCTCGAAGCGATGCGCGCCGTCATTCCCGGCGGGTCGAACCTTATAGGCACGGACGCGATCGTCGAGGCGCGGGTTCATCCACAGCACGCCCTGGTGCGGGCCGAAGAATTTGTACGGCGAACAGGCGACGAAATCGGCGCCGATCGCGGCCACGTCAGTAACCAAATGAGGAACCGATTGCACTGCGTCGACATAGACGAGGGCGTCGCTCCGCCCACGAACCAGCTTCACCGCCTCGGCGATAGGATTGACCGTGCCGAGCGCGTTGCTCGCGACGCCGAGCGCCACCAATCGCGTCTTCGGTCCCAGCAACCCCGCAAAATCCTCGAGCGTCCAGCGGCCGGTCGCCGGATCGAAATCGAGCCAGCGCACCGTCATCCCGCGATCTTCAGCGACCTGCAGCCATGGCGCGACATTGGCGTCGTGGTCGAGGCGCGTGACGACAAGTTCGTCGCCTTCGCGCCAGTCGCGGGCGAGCGCGCGAGAGACGGCGAAGGTGAGGGTCGTCATGTTCGGCCCGAATGCGATCTCTTCGGGCTGGGCACCAAGCAGGTCGGCGATTGCCGCATGCGCATCGTCAGACAAACGGTCGGTCTCGACCGACGTTGCGAACGGACCGCCGGCATTGGCGGTGCCCTCGCGTAGATGCGTGGTCATTGCAGCGATCGCCGCGTCACATGCCTGGGTGCCGCCGGGGGCGTCGAAATAAGCTGCGGGCTGACCCTCGACGTCGCGCGACAGAGCGGGAAAGCGTGAGCGGATACGGTCGATCGGGAAATTCTGCATCAAGCTGACCTTGGCTGGGTATCAAGAAATTGCGCGCTTCCATTCTCTCGGCTGGGGCCTAAAGAGCAAGCGCCGCCCGATATGGCGGGCATGAAAATGGGATCGATGTGATGGGTTACCGTGTGGTCGTCGCCGGCGCGACCGGCAATGTCGGGCGCGAGATGCTGAATATCCTGGCCGAACGCGAGTTTCCGGCCGACGAGATCGCGGTCGTCGCCTCGGCGCGCTCGACCGGCAACCAGGTCGAATATGGCGACACCGGCCGTATGCTGACCATTAAAAACATCGAACATTTCGACCCGACCGGCTGGGATATGGCGCTGTTCGCAATCGGCAGTGACGCGACCGCGATCCACGCGCCCCGGTTCGCCGCGGCGGGCTGCACAGTGATCGACAATTCGTCGCTCTATCGGATGGACCCGGACGTGCCGCTGATCGTGCCCGAGGTGAACCCGGACGCGATCAACGGCTATATCCGCAAGAACATCATCGCCAATCCGAATTGCTCGACCGCGCAGATGGTCGTTGCGCTGAAGCCGCTGCACGACGCCGCGACGATCAAGCGCGTCGTCGTCGCGACCTATCAATCGGTCTCGGGTGCCGGCAAGGCCGGGATGGACGAACTGTTCGAGCAGTCGCGCAACATCTTCGTCGGCGACCAGGCCGAGGCCAAGAAGTTCACCAAGCAGATCGCCTTCAACGTCATCCCGCATATCGACAAGTTCCTCGAGGACGGGTCGACCAAGGAAGAGTGGAAGATGGTGGTCGAGACCAAGAAGATCCTCGACCCCAAGATCAAGGTCACCGCGACCTGCGTCCGCGTGCCGGTGTTCGTCGGCCATTCGGAAGCGATCAATATCGAGTTCGAGCACGAAATCTCGGCGGCCAAGGCCAAGTCGATCCTGCGCGAGGCCCCTGGCATCATGCTGGTCGATAAGCATGAGGATGGCGGCTACGTCACCCCGGTCGAGTGCGTCGGCGAATATGCCACCTTCGTCAGCCGCGTCCGCGAGGATTCTACCGTCGATAACGGCCTGTCGCTGTGGTGCGTATCGGACAATCTCCGCAAGGGCGCGGCGTTGAACGCGGTACAGATAGCCGAACTGCTCGGGCGCAGGTACCTCAAGAAAGCGGCTTGAGTCTGCTGATAGCAGTGTGATATCATCGAGGCATGGGACAGGTTCTGATCCGCAGCCTCGATGACGAAGTGATCGCCGCCTATCGCGCGGCGGCCGTCGCTAACGATCGCTCGCTGGAAGCTGAATTGCGTGAGGCACTGAAACGTGCCAAGCCGGTCGGCGCGGGCGACCGGCGTGCGTTGGCGATGCGGGTTCGCGACTTGCTCCCCGCCAATATGCCCGGCGAGGATGGCGCGGATATCATTCGTCGGTATCGCGATACGAACGGGGACCGCGAGCCCGATCGTTCCTGATGGCAGTGATCGTTGATGCCAGCGTCGCGTTCAAATGGTTCGTGCCTGAACCCGACAGCGATCGCGCACTGGCATTGTTCGAGACGCCCGAACCGCTGTACGCGCCGGATTTGCTGCTAACGGAAGTCTCGAATGCGATGTGGGCGCGGCTTCGTAAGCTTGACGGCGACCACGGGCCCGTGGTCAAGGCCGCCGCGAGCGCGCTCCCACGCATGCTGACCTTCCTGGTGCCGGTGGTTGAGCTGTTGCCTCGGGCCATCGAACTCGCGTTCGACCTTCAACACCCGATCTACGACTGCGTCTACCTCGCCCTCGCCGAGCGGGAGAAGGCGGCGCTGATAACAGCTGACCGGCGTCTGATCGCAACAGCGGGAAGCGGCAGGCATTCCGCATTGGTGAAGGCATTGGCGTGACTTTGCGCGCGGACCTCTATTTCTCCTTTCGCAGCCCCTATTCGTATCTCGCGCTACCGAAATGGCGCGCGATCGTCCGCGATTATGACCTCTCGATCGATCTCAAGCCGGTCTATCCGCTCGCGATCCGCCAGCCCGATTTCTTCGAGCGCAGTCACCCCAATTGGCTGCGCTACACGATCCGCGACGTGATGCGGGTCGCGCAGCATGAGGGCATTCCGTTCGGGCCGCCCCGCCCAGACCCGATCGTCCAGAATATCGCCACGCGCGAGATCGCAGCCGAGCAGCCGCATATCCGTCGGCTCGTGCGAACTGGCCAGGTGGCCGCGCGACGGGGCAGGGGGTTCGCTTATGCCGATGAAGTGGCGCAACTTGTCTGGGGCGGTGCCGTCGACTGGCACCTGGGCGATCATCTTGCCGGTGCGGCAATGCGCGCCGGGCTCGACATGGCCGACCTCGATGCCGAAGCCGGACGCGACGCAGACGCACTCGACGCCGAAGTCGCCGCCAACCAGGAGGCGCTCGAAGCGGCGGGGCATTGGGGCGTGCCGACCCTGGTCTTCAACGACGAACCCTTTTTCGGACAGGATCGCATCGACCTCGCTATGTGGCGGATGAGGCAGGCCGGGCTGGAGAAACGCGGATGACATTCACCGGGGGCTGTCGCTGCGGCGCGGCGCGCTATGAGCTGGCGGTCGACGCCCTGACCGCGATCTATTGCTGCCACTGCACCGACTGCCAGCGTTGGTCGGGAAGCGCGTTCAGCGAGCAGGCGGTGGTGCCCGAAACCGCGATCATCGCGACTGGCCCGATCGTCGAGTTCACCGTCACCAACGAGAGCGGCGCATTGTCCCACCAGCGCGCCTGCGGCGTGTGTCATAACCGGCTGTGGAACACGAACAGCTCGCGGCCCGGAATCGCGGTCGTCCGCGCGGGCACGCTTGACCACAACCGCGCGCTCGAGCCGCTTGTGCATATCTGGGTCAAAAGCAAGCAGCCCTGGGTGACGATCGCCGAGGACATTCCCTGTTTCGACGAAACCCCTCCGATGGCTGAGTTCGCCGCTATCTTGTCGCGGTGAACCTTGCGCGCGCTATTCGGCGTGCACCACCTCGACCTTGCCCCTGGGCGTCTGTAGCAGCAGGACCAGCGGCAGCACCGCGATCGTGAGCCACGACATCAGGTAGAAATCGTCGATATAGGCGATCATCGCGGCTTGTTGGTTGACCATGTTGTCGACCATCCCGAACACTGCGTCGGACATCTCGCCGAGCTGAAATAGCTGGCCGATGTTGAAACCAGGAACGGCATGATCGGTAATGTGCTGGGCGAGATCGGCATGGCTGGTCTGGATGTTGCGCGCCAGGAACACCGTCACCATCGAAATGCCCGCCGATTGGCCGATCGACCGCATCAGGTTGAGCAGACTCGATCCATCGGTGCGGTAATTCTGCTCGAGCGTCGCAAAGGCCAGGCTGTTGAGCGGCATGAACACCAGGCCCATGCCTAGCCCCTGGATGAAGCCTGACGTAATGACCGGCCAGGAATCCATCTCGAGCGACCAGCTCGCCATCGAGTGTAGCGACCAGGCGAACAATACCAGCCCGATCGCGATGACGATCCGCGTATCGACCTTGCCGATCAAGCGGCCGGCCAGCCACATTGTGAACAACACGCCGACGCCGCGCGGCGCCATCATCATGCCGGTCTGGACCACCGAATAGCCGAACAATTGCTGCAGCATCGGTGGTAGCAATGCCATCGGCGCCATGGTCGAGATCCCGATGATGATCATGAAGAACATCGCCGTCACGAGATTGCGGTTCTTGAACAGATGCCGGTCGAACAGCGGCTTGGCAGCGGTGGCGAGATGGATCAGCGCGATCCACGCCGCGGCGATCGCGATCAGCCCTTCGGTGATGATTTCCCAGCTCGAGAACCAATCCTGGTTCTGACCGCGATCGAGCATCAGCTGGAAGCTCGCCACCGCCAGGCCGACGAACGCGAAACCGGTGAAATCGAACGAGCGCGTCGCCTTCGGCCGCGACGGCAGCAGGAACCACAGGATGGCGAAGGTTAAGGCGCCGACCGGCACGTTGACATAGAACACCCAGCGCCAGTTGAAATTGTCGGTCAGATAGCCGCCGAGCACCGGCCCCAGGATCGGCCCGACCATCACGCCCATGCCCCAGACCGACATGGCCTGGGCCTGGCGTTCCTTGGGATTGATGTCGATCATCGCGGTTTGCGACAATGGGTTGATGAAGGCGGCAAAAATGCCCTGAAAGGCACGGAAGACGACCATCTCACTCAGATTGACTGCGGTCCCGCACAACGCCGAGGCGAGGACGAAGCCCGCGACCGAGATCAGGAACAGATTGCGGCTGCCAAGCCGATCGCTCAGCCAGCCGGTCGCGGGCAGGGCGATCGCGGTCGCGACGATATAGCTGGTCAGCACCCAGGTTATGGTGTCGGTGGTCGCGCCGAGCGCCGCTGTCATGTGCGGCAGCGCGACGTTGGCGATCGTCGTATCGAGGATCTGCATCACCATCGCGCCCATGACGCCGACGGTCAGGAGCGGGCGGTTCGAGGTCGCCAGCAGCGGCGGGCTGAGCGCGGGCTGGGCCGTGCGGGCCGCACTTGGGCCGGCGGGGATCGCCGCACTAGCCATTGGGTTTGGTATCGACCGAGACGTCGGTCGACAGTCCGGTGATCAACGGGCGGTCGGCTTTACAGGCGATCGTGATGCGCACCGGTACGCGCTGCGTTACCTTGACCCAGTTGCCGTTGGCATTCTGCGCTGGGAGGATCGACGCGGACGAGCCGGTACCGGCGCCGATGCTCTGGACCTTGCCGCACAATTTCATGCCCGGATAGGCATCGAACTTCAGCTCGACCGGCTGGCCGACACGCATGTTGGCGAGCTGCGTCTCCTTGAAGTTCGCCGTGACCCAGGGCGACGTCACGACGAGGCTGAGCGCGGGCACGCCCGAAGGGGTGATGTTGCCCACCTGCAACCGGCTGGTCTGCGTGATGATGCCGTCATGCGGCGCGCGCACCACGGTGCGGGTGAGGTTCATCTGGGCCTTGTCGCGATCGGCCATCGCGGCCTGGACCGCGGCGGGAACGCCCGATCCCGCGACGCCGCTGCCAAGCTGGACTTGCGCCTTCTGCGCCGCGGCACGGGCCGTTGCGAGCCGCGCTTTGGCGGCAAGGACCTCGTGCTGCGCGGCGTCGAGCGACGCCTTGGTCGTGAACCCCTTCTTCCACAGGGCATCCTGGCGCTGCCATGTCGCCTGGGCGAGCGCGATGTCGGCATCGGCGCTCTCGATATCGGCGGCGGCGCTTCCGGTGTCGGTTGCCTTGGTCGAGACGTCGACCTTCGCGCTGGCGATCGCGGCATTCGCCTGTTCGAGCGCGATGCGGTACGGCTCGGGGTCGATCACGAACAGGACATCGCCGGCCTTTACCCGCTGGTTCTCCTTTACGCGCACGTCGACGATGCGACCCGACACGTCGGGACTGATCGATACCGTATCCTGCTCGACATAGGCGTTATCGGTGGTCTGATATCGCCCGCCAGTGAGGTAGAAATACCCCGCGACCGCCGCGATCAATAACGGGACGCTGACCATCAGCGCGATCCGCACCCAGCTGCGCTTCTTGGCGACTGGCTGCGGCGCCTCGACCGTTTCGATGACGTTGGCGGCGGCGATCTTTTCGCCCTTCGTTTCTATTTTCGGATCGGCATCAGCCATGGGCGGTCTCGGTCGTACGGGGGGAAGGAAGGATGAGGAGGTTGGCGCGCATGCGCTGAAGCGTCTTGCCGAGCGCCGCTCGATCGGGTTCGTCGATGCCCTGCAGAACCTGATCGAACAGGTCTTCGGCCATGGAACGCAGATCGTCGAGGATCGGTTTCGACTTGTCGGTCAGGAACAATTGCCAGGCGCGGCGATCGGACGGATCGCGACGACGCTCGACCAGTCCCGATTCCTCGAGCCGGTCGATCATCCGGCACAAGGTAATCGGCTCGACTTCGAGCAGATCGGCCAGCGCGCCCTGGTTGAGACCTTCGTGGCGGCTGAGCGTCGTCAGCGTGCGCCATTGCGCGCGCGTTGCGCCGACCTCGCGCGCGCGTTCGTCGAAACGACGGCGCATCAGGCGCGAGACATCGCTAATCAGGAAACCGAGTGAGTCGCTCATAGCGACACATATAATGAGTATGCTTATATAAAATAGTAGCTGACGCAAAATTTTTTTGCGCAGTGCAGCATAGGAGGGATCGGTGGCGAACAGGATGACCGGCGGGTGCCAGTGCGGTCGCATACGCTATGTGGCTGAGATCGATGGCGATGATGCCTATTTGTGCCATTGCCGGATGTGCCAGCGCGCGACTGGCGGGGTATCGATCGCGTTCCGCAACGTGCCCAAGGCCGCGGTGGCCTGGGAGCACGAACCCGACCGCTATCGCTCGTCGCCCTTCGCGCAACGCGGTTTCTGTTCGAACTGCGGGACGCCGCTCACGTTCGAATTCGACGATGGCAACAATCTCGATCTGACCGTCGGCAGTTTCGACGATCCCGGTCGGTTCAAACCGACCAGCCATTTCGGCAAGGAGAGCTGGCATGAGGCATGGCTTGACACCAGCACGCTTCCCGCCAAGCGGAGCGACGAGCATCAGGCTTTGGTCGACAAATGGATGAACAGCGTTGGCAAACTCCCCGATTGAGCCGCAATATTTCGACAGTTTCGACGGCCAGCGCATGGCCTGGCGAGAGGTTGGAGATGGGCGGCCGGTCGTCCTGATCCACGGCTTCTTCTCCGATGCCGAAACCAACTGGATCCGCTACGGCCACGCCGCCGCTATCGCCGGCAAGGGTTTCAGGGTGATCATGCCCGATCTGCGTGGTCACGGGTCGAGCGCGCGGCCGCACGATCCCGCCGCCTATCCGCCCGACGCCTTGGCGCGGGATGGGCACGCACTGATCGCGCACCTTGGCCTCGTCGACTTCGATCTTGGCGGCTATTCGCTCGGCGCGCGGACGACGAGCCGGATGTTGGCGACCGGCGCCGATCCGCGCCGCGTGATCTTTTCGGGAATGGGGCTGGACGGCCTGACTTCGGCCGACCGGCGCGGCGGGCATTTCCGCAATATCCTGACCAACCTCGGCAAGCACGAGCGCAACAGCCCCGAATGGTTTGCCGAGGCGTTCCTCAAGACAACCGGCGGCGATCCGCAGGCGTTGCTGGGGGTGATCGATACGTTCGTCAGCACGCCGATCGAGCAGATCGAGCATTTCGACTGGCCCACACTCTGCGTGAACGGTGCCGATGACGACGACAATGGCAGTGCCGCAGCGCTCGCCGACGCCTTGCCTCACGCCCGCTATGTCGAAGTGCCGGGCAATCACATGAGCGCGGTGGTCAAACCCGAGCTCGGTCAGGCGATCGCCGATTTTCTCGCCGCTTGACCGCGGGCTTCCGGCGGGATCAGTGTCGCTCCGATAAGTTCAGGGAGTCGTTGAACATGATCCGTACCGCGATGGCGTCGGGCCTTGCGCTCGCGCTGGTTCTTTCTGGGGCCGTGGTTCTCGCCACCGCGCCCGACAAGAATGCTCCGGCGACCGCGGCGGATGCGGATACTTTCGTCGCCCGGGCCGAAAAGGATCTCGCCGACATTTCGGTCGATACCAACCGCGCCGGCTGGATCAACGCGACCTATATCACCGACGATACCGATGCGATGGCGGCGGAAGTCAGTGCCCGCCAAACCGAGCTCGCGGTCAAATATGCCGGCGAGGCGGCCAAATATCTCAACGTCCAGGGCCTGTCGCCCGACACGAAGCGCAAGCTCGACCTGATCCGCAACGGCATCACCTTGCCCGCGCCGTCGCGGCCCGGCGCGGCCGATGAGCTGTCGACGATCGCGACGAAGCTCCAGTCCGAATATGGCAAGGGCAAAGGCACGCTCGACGGCAAGCCGATCAACGGATCGGATATCGAGGCAGCGATGGGCACGACCCGCGACCCGGCCAAGCTGAAAGAGATGTGGGTCAGCTGGAACGACAATGTCGGCGTGCCGATGAAGGCCGATTACGCGCACATGGTCGACATCTCGAACCAGGGCGCCAAGGAACTCGGCTATGCCGATGTCGGCGCGATGTGGCGGTCGGGCTACGACATGCCGCCCGACGATTTCGCCAAGATGACCGACCGCCTGTGGAAGCAGGTCGAGCCGCTCTACCTCTCGCTCCACACCTATGTCCGCTGGAAGCTCAACGAGAAATATGGCGATGCGGTGCAGGCCAGGACGGGTCCGATCCGCGCCGACCTGCTCGGCAATATGTGGGCGCAGGAATGGGGCAATATCTACGACGTCGTCGCTCCCAAGGGATCGGGCGATATCGGCTACGATACCGAGGCGTTGCTCAAGGCCAAGGGATATGATCCGATCAAGATGGTGAAGACGGGGGAGGGCTTCTATTCCTCGCTCGGCTTTGCGCCGTTGCCTGACACATTCTGGGCACGCTCGATGATCGTCAAACCTGCCGATCGCGAGGTCGTCTGCCATGCCTCGGCCTGGGACATCGACAATAAGCAGGACGTGCGCATCAAGATGTGCACCAAGGTCAATGCCGACGACTTCGTCACGGTCCATCACGAGCTTGGGCATAATTATTATCAGCGCGCGTATATGAACCAGCCGTTCCTGTACGAAAATGGCGCCAATGACGGCTTCCACGAAGCAATCGGCGATTTCGTCGCCTTGTCGATCACCCCGAACTACCTCGTCCAGATCGGCCTGCTCGACAAATCGCGCGTGCCGAGCGCGGACAAGGACACCGGTTTGCTGCTGCGCCAGGCGATGGACAAGGTCGCATTCCTGCCGTTCGGGCTGCTGGTCGACAAATGGCGCTGGGGCGTGTTCAACGGCTCGATCAAGCCCGATCAATATCAGTCGGCCTGGGACGCGCTGCGGCTGCAATATCAGGGCATCAAGCCGCCGGTCGCGCGCGATGCGTCACGGTTCGATGCGGGCGCCAAATACCATATTCCCGCCAACACGCCGTATATGCGTTATTTCCTGGCGCGACTGCTCCAGTTCCAATTCTACCAGGCGGCGTGCAAGCAGGCTGGCTGGACCGGGCCGCTTCATCGTTGCTCGTTCTACGGCAACAAGGAGGTCGGCGCGAAGCTGCAGAAGATGCTCGAGATGGGGCAATCCAAGCCTTGGCCAGACGCGTTGCAGGCATTCACCGGCAGCCGCGAGATTTCGGGGCAGGCGCTGGTCGACTATTTCGCGCCGCTCAAGAAGTGGCTCGACGAGCAGAATAAGGGGAAACCGAGCGGATGGTGAGCGGGCGCGGTCGCTGAAGGGTATCAGCGCGCGCGCCAACCACAGCCGTCACCCCAGCGAACTCCAGCCGTCACCCCACCGAAAGCTGGGGTCTCAGGCGAAGGTGCGATGCGGCTTGAGACCCCAGCTTTCGCTGGGGTGACGGTTGCGGGAGATGTCCGGAGTGAGACTGAGTTAACCGATCCGCCGTCGGCCCGGTCAGGAATCCGAGTCCTTCGGCTCGCCCTGCCGGCTGCTGCCACGCAAGGTGAACAGCGCCGCTACAGCGCCGATCGCGCCGGCAATGCCGGCAGCGATCCCGCTGCGCTTGGCGATCGTCGCGGCGCGGCTGGGCGTCGATGGCGTGGGAGCGGCCGGCGCCGGCGTTGGAGCGGGCTTTGCCGCAGCCGGCTTCGGTGCCGGTTTCGGCGCCGTCGCCTTGGGCGCAACCGGGGTCTTGGGCTTGGCCGCAGCCTTCGCCGTGGTTGTCTTCGGCGCGGTAGCCTTGGCCGCCGGTTTTGGTGTCGTCGCAGCTGTTGCGCCGGCTGCCTTCGCGACCGGCTTAGCCGTAGCTTTCGGCTTCGCAGCGGCTTTAGCCGGAGCCTTCGAGGCCGCTACGGGCTTGGTTTCCGCTTCTGCTGCAGGCGCCGCCGTCTTCGGCTTGGCCGCAGCCCTCGGCTTTGCGGACGCCTTGGGTTTGGCGGTCGCCTTTGCAGCGGCGGGCTTGGCAGGCGTCTTTTTCGGCGTCGTGGCCATGAGAGATAATCCCCTGTTCTCTTTGGTCGCTAACGTCCGCGCATACCAGATTGTTTCAGGGTCGTGATAGCCCCGTGACAGATCAGCGGAATGGCGGTTCGTTGAAGGCGCGCAATTTGCGGCTGTGGAGCTTGGCGCCTTCCTGGCGGAGCTCCTCGCAGGTCTGGATGCCGATCCGCATATGCTCGTTGATCGCGCGTTCGTAGAAGCGGTTGGCCTGGCCGGGCAGCTTGAGCTCGCCATGGAGCGGCTTGTCCGAGACGCAGAGCAAGGTGCCGTAGGGGACGCGGAAACGATACCCCTGCGCCGCGATCGTCGCCGATTCCATATCGATCCCGACCGCGCGGCTGAGCGAGAAGCGCAGCGCCGATTTGGTGTAGCTCAATTCCCAATTGCGATCGTCGGTGGTGACGATCGTGCCGGTACGCAACCGGCGCTTGAGCTCTTCGCCCGACTGGCCGCTGATCTTCTCCGCCGCCCGCGCCATTGCGACCTGGACTTCGGCGATCGCCGGGACTGGGATTTCGGGTGGCAGCACGTCGTCGAGGACATGGTCGTCGCGCAGATAAGCGTGCGCGAGGACATAATCGCCGATCCGCTGGCTGGGCCGGAGCCCACCGCAATGCCCGATCATCAGCCAAGCTTCGGGGCGGAGCACCGCAAGGTGATCGCAGATCGTCTTGGCGTTGGACGGTCCGACGCCGATATTGACCAGCGTGATCCCCGTGCGATCGTCGGCCATCAGATGGTAAGCGGGCATCTGGTGCCGCCGCCATGCGCTGGTATCGGCCAGCACCGCTTCGATATCGTCGCCCGCGCGCAACAGCACGCCGCCAGCGCCTGAAACTCCGGTGAAGCGGCTGCCCTCGCCGAGCTGGTCGAATGCCCAGCGGACGAATTCGTCGACATAGCGGTGGTAATTGGTGAACAGCACGTAGCGCTGGACATGCTCGGGCGGGGTCCCAGTATAATGCCGCAGCCGCGCGAGACTGAAATCGGTACGCAGCCCGTCGAACAAGGCCAGCGGCCGCGCTTCGCCCGGCGTCGGCAGCCCGTCGGCGATCTCGTCACCGATATGCGCCAACTCGGTCGCCGGGAACCAGCGCGCGAGTTCTACCGCCGATACCTCTTCGAGGTTAAGTGCGTGACTCGGGTCGAGCACGTAAGGGAAGGGGATTTCCTGCCGCCCGGGGACCGCGGAGACCTCGACATCGTAATCCTCGATCAGCAGCGTGAGCTGTTCGGTCAGATAATCGGCATAGATGCGCGGCTTGGTGACGCTGATGCGATAGTCGCCTGCTTCCGACAGCCGGCCGAACGAGCGCAACGGGGTCGGGCGATCATGCTCGCCGCGATAAATCAGGCGGATTTCGGGATAGGCGAACGACCCGTCAGTGCGCGACTTGGGGTCGGGCGTCTTGCCGGTGGTGAGATAGGCGGTCAGCGCGTCCTGGAGGCGTTCGACCGAGGCGGAATAGAGCCGATCAAGTTCGGCGACGATATCGGAAGCCTGCGTCATCCGCTGCAGCTAAAGTACAGGGATGACGCTGGCAAGTCGTGGTCGTTACGCGGGCGCGTCAGTTCTTCTTCGTGGCGCCCTTGGATCCCGTCGTCGCCGTGTCGTCGTCCGACAGGAGTTTCGACGCGCCATAAGCCGCGCCGGCTACTGCCGCGGCAGCACCGGCAGCGATCCCGGCAGCCGCGATCGGATGCTCCTTGGCCGCCGCGACCGCGCTTTCAGCGGCATTGGTCAGCGTCTCCTGCGCCTTGGACAGGAATGATTTGGATTCGGTGAGGGCGGTGTCGAGTGCGCTTTTGGCGGTCTCGATCGCGCCGTCGACAAGCGACGAGTCGGCGGCTGCCGCCTTGGTGTCGGCTGCGGTGATGGTATCGTCGGCCATGGGGATCTCCACAAAAACAGAAAAACAGAACGCCGCGAGAACGCAGGGCGATCCCCTAGCGTTCCCGCGGCCGTGTTCATTTGTTTCGGTTACGCGACGATCCGAGTTGATCCGAGTTGATCAGAGTTGATCAGAGTTGATCAGAGTTGTTCGAGCAAATGCTCCGCCGAGCTGACCTTGAACTCGCCCGGCGCTTCGACGTTGAGCTCTTCGACGACGCCATCGTTGACGATCATCGAATAACGCTGGCTGCGCTCGCCCATGCCGAATTTGGAACCATCGAACGTGAGGCCGACCGACTTGGCGAAATCGGCATTGCCGTCGGCCAGCATGGTGACCTTGCCGGCGGCGTCATTGGCTTTGCCCCAGGCGCCCATCACGAAGGCGTCGTTGACCGAGGTGAAGGCGATTTCGTCCACGCCCTTGGCCTTGATGTCCTCGGCCTTGTCGAGAAAACCGGGCAGGTGGCGCGCCGAGCAGGTCGGGGTGAAAGCACCCGGGACAGCGACAAGAGCGACCTTGCGGCCGGCGAAGAAATCGTCCGAGCTGACCTGCTCGGGACCATTCTCGGTCGCCTTGACGATGGTGGTGGAAGGAAGCTTGTCGCCAACGGCAATGGTCATGTCGTTCTCTCCTCATAGGCGCGTCAACGCGCCGCGCGCCCGGCACTTGGCATCGCTGCCAGGAAATTCAAGCCGTGACGGCGGCGGTCCAACCGGCTTAGGGCCTGTGTTCGATTACTGCGAGGTCGTGACGGAGCCGATTTTGGTGTCCGGCTAGGAGCAAGGAGGGAGCGATGCTTTTAGCATCGTGACCGACGCGCGACGACGTCCGGGCGGCAAAATCGGCCCGCCGCTACGCGGTTGCCCGCAGGAGTCCGCCGAGCGTCGTCGCTTGCTTGCGCGTAGCTGAAGCTACGCGTCTGCGCTGCGCTCCTCGTCGGCGGGCTCCTGCGGGCAATCACGATCCTCGCCTTAATCGAATACAGACCCTAAAGTGTCGACGATGGAATCGGCAGCCCCTTTTCTGACCGGACAGTTTCTTCTCGCATTGCCAGGCATCGGCGATCCGCGTTTCGAGCACGCGGTAATCGCGATGTGCGGGCACGATACGGAAGGCGCGATCGGCATCGGCATCGGCGCGACGATCAATGGGCTCGGGCTGCACGACGTGCTCGACCAGTTCGATATCGAGCCCGGCGAGGCGCCGGACGCGCCGGTTCATTTCGGCGGACCGGTCGAACCGCGCCGCGGGTTCGTGCTTCACTCGACCGACTGGTCCGGGCAGGACACGATCGACGTTGCCGGGCGCTGGGCATTGTCGGGCACGATCGACATATTGAAAGCGATCGCCGATGGGCAGGGCCCTAGCCGCTGGCTGGTGGCGCTCGGCTATGCCGGCTGGGGCGCCGGGCAGCTCGATGGCGAGATGCTGCGCCATGGCTGGTTCAATATCGCCGGCGACGAGCGGTTGCTGTTCGACACCGAAGCGGACGACCGCTGGACGGAAGGATTCGAGCGCGCCGGGATCGACCCGCGCCTGCTCGCGAGCCAGACGGGCACGGCCTGACGTTCGTTCGCTCTTGGCGGCCGCCGGAACAATGATTAGCGCCGATCATATGGGGTATGAGCAACTCGCCCGACCGGTTTGGAACGCATTGACGACGCGCTGGGCAGCGATCGCGGAAGGGGATGCGCGCGCCTGGCGGATCGACCGCGACTATGGGGTATTCGGTGCGGCTGCCGACCGCTCGCCGGAAAGCCTCGCCGCGCTGGCTGCCCTGGTGCCCGAACAAGGCGAATTGTGGATGGTCGAGCGCGAGGACTGGCCCGCGCCGCCCGGCACGCGCTTCGTGCGGCAAGCCGAATGCGTGCAAATGGTCTGCGAGAGACTGGCAGCGAGAAAGCCGCCGGCGTTCGAGATCGTCGACCTCAAGGAGGACGATGCGTCTGCCATGTATGATCTCGCGATGCTGACCCGACCGGGTCCCTATGCCGCGCATACCAATCGGCTCGGCGACTTCATCGGCGTGAAGCAGCATGGCGCGCTGATCGCAATGGCGGGCGAGCGGATGAAGATGCCCGGCCTCAGCGAGGTGAGCGGCGTGTGCACGCATCCCGACCGTCGCGGCCGCGGTTATGCCGGGGCGTTGATGCGCGTCGTGGCGGAGCGCATGCTGGCGAAGGGCGAGACGCCCTGGCTGCACGCCTATGCCAGTAATGCGGGCGCAATCGCGCTCTACGAGACCCTGGGCTTCCGCCTTCACGGCACGGTGACCGCGAGCACGCTTGTCCGCGCTTAGGGTCGCGGGTGCGCCGCGCTAGCAAATGGTGCTGCGGAAGAACCTGACCTCGCTGATGTCGCGATTGACGAATGCGTGGGGCACCGCGCTGTCGAACAGATGGCTGCCGGGTTCGATCCGTTTCGCCTCGCCTGCATATTCCAGGGTCAAGCATCCCGAAACCACCACCAGCAGGACGTGCCAGCCCGGGGGGTCGGCGCCCGCATCGTAGCGATCGCCGGGAGCCAGCCGCCATTCCCAGGTCTCGACCTCCCGCCGGGCCTCGACGCTGGACAACAGGATACCCTGGCCGCCGTGCCGTCCGGCCCAGCCCGGTTTGTTGAGGATCTGCGAGCGGGGCAAAGCGGGATCGCTGACGAGTTCCGCCAGCGTGACGTTCAACGCGGCGCCGATTCGGTCGAGCGTCGCCGTGCTGACGCTGGTCGAGCCGCTTTCAACGCCGCCGATCATCCGTGGGCTGACTCCGGACGCCCGCGCCAGCGCCAATTGACTCATGCCCGCCGCGACACGCCGCGCGCGCACATTCTCGGCGACGTGCTGAAGGAATGAAGGGAGCGGTTGACTCGGCAATATTTTGCTGACCTATATGGCAATATATTGCCGATTATCAGGAAATCACGATCCATGCGAGCCTTTGCCCGCCGCGCCGCACGCGGCCTCGCGTTATGGAGTGCGATAGCCTTATGCGTGTCGGCGCTTCCGGCCGGTGGGCAAGCGCAACCGGCCGGCGAGTCATCGGGCCAATTGACGTCGGCGCAGGCGCGCGAGGATTTCGATCTGGTGATCGCAGCAGTCGAAGCCGGGCTGCCGAACATCTATTGGCATCAATCGGCCGAGCATTGGCGTACGGCGAAGGCGCGGGCGAGCGCGGCGCTGGCCCAGGTTCGCGACGATTGGAGCCTCTACCGCCTTCTCATTCCCCTGATGAGCGGGATCGGCGAAGGGCATCTGAGTTTCCAGCCGAGCGAGGCAATGCTTCTTGCCGGCAGGAATTCGCGTCGCTTTCCGCTCGATCTGCACTGGAATACCGAGGGCGTGTTCGTCGTCGCAGGCCATGGCGATGCCGCCGATATCGCCCGTGGTACGCGGCTGCTGTCGATCGATGGCGAAGGGTTCGATACGCTCGTGCGCGAGATCATGATCGCCTACGGTACCGACGGCTCGATCCCGACCCAGGCGATGCGCGCTGCCGGGGGTGCCGGCTATGCGAGTTTTCGGTACCGGCTGCGCGGTGAAGAACCGGTCTTTCACCTGCGCCTGCGGGTCGCCGATGGATCGACGGTCGAGCGCGACGTCCATCCGATCCCTTATAGCGGTCGCCCGGCTCTTCCCGAAACGACCACGTCGACCCTAGCGACGCTCGAATGGGTCAATCCCGTGACCGCCTATCTTTCGGTGCCGACCTTCAGCAACAAGAGATATCGCGCCGCGGGAGCGAAGTTTCCGGATACGATCAAGGCGCGGTTCACCGAAATCGCGCGCGGCGGGGCGAGGAACCTGATCCTCGATCTGCGCGAGAATGGCGGCGGATCGGAGCCGAATGAGAGTATACTCTTTTCCTATCTGACGTCACGGCTGCTGCACAAATATGCTGCGGTGGAAGCGCGCGGTAGCGCGGTGTCGATCACGAGCAATTCCGGGAAGCACTTCGAGACGACGGTGTTCGACGACGAGGAATTGCGTGGACAGCGCAGGATCAACGGCGGTCGGTTGTTGCGGCTGAACAAGGCACCGGAGGGCCTGATGTCGCGCTGGGCCGTGTTCGCACCGGTCTTTCACGGTCGATTGGTGGTCCTGGCCGGTGGCAGGACCTTCTCGGGCGGCGCCGAGCTCGCGTCGATGCTCTGGCACACCCATCGCGGCGTTTTCGTCGGCGAGGAAGTGGGTGGCAGCGATCAGGGCAATACCAGCGGCTATAGCTGGAACGTCGTGCTGCCCAATTCGGGGTTGCGCTTGTCGGTTCCGCTCCTGCAATTTCGGCTCAACTGGCGTCCGATGCAGGCCGATCGCGGGGTGTTTCCCCAATGCGATGTGCCGCCGGAGGTGATGGAGATCGGCAACCGCAAGGACAAGGCATGGCGCGTCGCGCTGACCCTGCTCGACCAGAATTGGGTGAAGCCAGCAAACGCGGTTTGCCCCCGATAGCGGCAGTCATGCCGGCAGGGTCGGGCAGGCGCGGCGTGCTCAGTGCAACGCGCCCTCCAGGTGCCGCAGCTTGTCCGGATTGCGCATCACGTAGATCGCCTTGATGCGGCCGTTCTCGATCAGTAGCGCGGTGGTCTGGAGTACGCCATCGGCCTCGCGGGTGACGAAGCCAGGCAGGCCGTTGATCCAGGCGAAGCGGATCAGCTCGCCGAAACGGCCCTGGAGCAGGCGCTGGATCGCTGCATAGGTGCGCGTGACCTCTTCCGAGCCGAGCATGATGCGCGCCGCGGCGGGCCGCTTGCCGCCGCCATCCGAATAAAGGCTCACATCGTCCGCCAGCATAGCGCCCAGGACGCCGATCTCGCCGCGCGTCGCCGCGAAAAAGGCCTGGGCGATCTCCAGGCCATGTTCGCGCTCGACCGGGAAGCGGGGCTTTTCCGCCCGGACATGCTCGCGGGCCCTGCTGGCGAGCTGACGGCAGGCCGCTGCGTCGCGGCCGAGGCTTTCGGCGACGTCGTCGAAGCTTTCACCAAATACATCGTGGAGCAGGAAGGCCGCGCGTTCGAGCGGGGACAGCCGCTCGAGCGCGAGCATGAGGGGGAGAGTGACATCCTCCACTTCCTCGGCCTCGACCACCGGTTCGGGCAGCCAGGGGCCGATATATTCCTCGCGCCGCACCCGCGCCGACTTGAGCTGGTCCAAACATAGCCGCGTGACCACGCGGCGCAGGAACGCCTCGGGCACGCGGACCGCGTCGCGATCAGTGTCGGCCCAGCGCAGCCAGGCGTCCTGCACCACATCCTCGGCATCGGCGACCGAGCCGAGCATGCGGTAGGCGACGCGCATCAGCCGAGGCCGAAGCGCGTCGAATTGGGCAGCGGCGTCGCTCACGCCTTCCATCCGAGGCTCGGCTCGAACAGGTGGAAAGCGACCGCCAGGCGGTTCCAGCCATTGATCACGTTGATCATCATCGTGAGCTTGATCTGCTCCTCCTTGCTGAATTGCGCATCAAGCGCGGCATAGACATCGTCCGGGGCGCCCTTGTCCGCGATCAGCGTCAGCGCCTCGGTCCAACCCAGCGCCGCGCGCTCGCGGTCGGTATAGCACGGCGCCTCGCGCCATGCCGAGGTCAGATAGATGCGCTGTTCGGTCTCGCCGGCCTGGCGCGCCTCGAACGTGTGCATGTTGATGCAATTTGCACAGCCGTTGATCTGCGACGAGCGGATCTTGACCAGTTCGAGCAACGGCTTTTCGAGGCCGCTTTCGGCGACCTGGTTCGAATAAGCGAGAAACGCCTGCGTGACCTCGGGGGCGGCGGTCCAGGCATTGAGGCGGGGAGTCATCATGATCGGGTCCTTTTCATCAGGGTTGCGTAGACCTGACGAGACAGCGTGGGCCGATGTGACATGGGCCGAAGATTTTTTCCGGCGCACTGATTTTTCGACCGCCATTTAACCACTTGGGAGTGATCCGCGTGGCAAGCATCGTCCCATGCGCTTCGCCGAACTCCTGTTCACATATTTACCGGCCGCGACGCCCTGGCTTTTCTCCTTCGCGTTGATGACCGCGCTTGAATTGCTGTTGCCGCGCGACCGCCATTCGCTGCGCGGCCGTCTGCCGGGGATTCTGTTCTGGGCGATCTGGCTGCCGGTGATGGCGGCAACCTATACGGCGTTCCGCGCGATATGGCATTGGCTGGGGTTGGAGCCGATCCTGATCCTGCCGCTCGAATTCCGCTGGGCCGGACCGTTCGCCATGATCCTGGCACCGGTCGCCGGCGCGGCGGTCTATGACTTCTTCTTCTACTGGTGCCACCGCGCTCAGCATCGATGGTTCTGGCGCTATCACGCAGTCCATCATTCGATGCGCGAGATGAACGCGGTCAACGCCTATCACCATATTACCGAACCGTTCTTCCAGGCCGTGCTCCTGCTGTTGCCGGCCAGCTTGTTCGGCAGCGACACGGGGTATCTGGCGCCGGCGATGGCGGTGCTACTACACCTCCATTCCTCGTTCATCCACTCGCCGACCAGCGTCCATCTCGGGCCGCTCCGGGTGTTTTTCTGCGACAACCGCTTTCATCGCATCCACCATTCGCTCGAGGAGCGTCATTTTGATCGCAACTTCGGGGCATTCACGACCCTGTGGGATCGCCTGTTCGGCACCGCGCATTTTCCCGCGGCGGACGAATGGCCCGATGTCGGACTTGCCGAGATCGACCAGCCACGCGACGTGATCGCCTGGGCGACCTTGCCCTATCGCCTTGGCCGGCAGGACGATCCGGCGCGCGCAACGACCGCTCCGGCGAACATATAAAGAAATCTTTATATCGAGATTGCAATCGGGCCGCCGGTTAGGTAGGGGAGCCGCATCAACCGACTTTTCCGGAGATTTTTGACGTGGCCACCGTGCTCGACCGTACGACCGATTATGTCGTCAAGGACCTTTCCCTCGCCGATTTCGGCCGTGCGGAGATCAACATCGCCGAGACCGAGATGCCGGGCCTGATGGCGCTGCGTCAGGAGTTCGGCGCGTCGCAGCCCCTCAAGGGTGCGCGCATCACCGGCTCGCTGCACATGACGATTCAGACCGCGGTGCTGATCGAGACGCTCACCGCGCTGGGCGCGAAGGTGCGCTGGGCGACCTGCAACATCTATTCGACCCAGGACCATGCCGCCGCCGCGATCGCCGCGTCGGGCGTGCCGGTGTTCGCGATCAAGGGCGAGACCCTCGCCGAATATTGGGACTATGTCGGCTCGATCTTCGATTGGGGCGACGAGACCTGCAACATGATCCTCGACGATGGCGGCGATGCGACGATGTTCGCTTTGTGGGGCGCCAAGCTCGAGGCCGGTGAAACCTTTGCCGAGCCCGAGAATGAGGAAGAGATCGAGATGCAGCGCGCGGTGAAGGAATTCATCAAGCGCAAGCCCGGCTACCTCACCGAGACGGTCAAGAACATCAAGGGCGTGTCGGAAGAGACCACCACCGGCGTCCATCGTCTGTACGCGATCGCCAAGAAGGGCGAGCTGCCGTTCCCGGCGATCAACGTCAACGACAGCGTGACCAAGTCGAAGTTCGACAACCTCTATGGCTGCAAGGAATCGCTGGTCGACGCGATCCGTCGCGGCACCGACGTAATGCTCGCCGGCAAGGTCGCCTGCGTCGCCGGCTTCGGTGACGTCGGCAAGGGTTCGGCGGCGTCGCTGCGCAATGGCGGCGCCCGCGTGCTGGTGACCGAGGTCGATCCGATCTGCGCGCTGCAGGCGGCGATGGAAGGCTATGAAGTGGTGACGATGGAGGAAGCGGTGACCCGCGCCGACATCTTCTGCACCGCGACCGGCAATGCCGATGTGATCACCGCCGATCACATGAAGGGCATGAAGAACATGGCGATCGTCTGCAACATCGGCCATTTCGACAGCGAGATCCAGATTTCGGCGCTGTCCAACTACAAGTGGACCGAAGTGAAGCCGCAGGTCGACCTGGTCGAGTTCCCCGACGGCAAGCAGATCATCATCCTGTCCAAGGGCCGGCTGGTGAACCTGGGCAACGCGACCGGCCATCCGTCGTTCGTGATGTCGTCGTCATTCACCAACCAGACGCTGGCGCAGATCGAACTGTTCACCAAGGCCGGCGAATATAAGAACGACGTCTTCGTCCTGCCGAAGCATCTCGACGAGAAGGTCGCTGAACTCCACCTCGAAAAGCTGGGCGTGAAGCTGACCAAGCTCACCCAGAAGCAGGCCGACTATATCGGCGTGCCGGTCGAGGGGCCGTTCAAGCCGGATCATTATCGGTACTGAGTGGCCAACGCCGATTAGGTAAAGGAGAGGGCGGTCCTGCGGGGTCGCCCTTTTCGGTTCAGGCAATGTCGTCAGCGTCAAGACCTCGCTGACCATTCGTACGTCGAAGAACCAGCCGGGCTCCCGGTCGGCGAGGAATCGGCGCCAACCGGATTTGGGGGGATGCAAGTGGGTAGCCCCGAACCTCTGGGCTATTTAGGGATTGTTACACGTGGCACCGGAATTCCATAATCCCATCGACAGTGCCTCCTTGGCCCTGCCATTGAATCAATCAATCGCGTCTCGTACAAGCAATTGATAGGTCCTGCGCCTAGGTACTCCTTCCAAAAATTAGTAGGAACGCCCCTAAAACAAAAAAAATAACGAAAGCAATGCCAAAGCGGCGGCAGTAATTTAATGCCACCCCGCCTGGGTAGTGCTCCTTGTATTTCGCCATTACATAGAAACCGCTGAAAGGCGGCACGATTTTTCCGAGGATACTGATCTTCTGCAGGGACTTTACCATAGAATAGAAATGATAGTTCGCCGCAATCATGCAACCTGCGGCGACGGCGAGGAGGACACCGGTGGCGGAAAGCTGCAGAGTTAGCGGCATGGCGCCCTCAGGCTCATCATCACATCGTCCATAGCCGAGGCCGCGGGCGCCCTACCTAATTGGAGTGGTTGCGAATAATAGGTCGTGTTGACGTTGCCCGTCACAGCCCCAATTCCGACCAACTGGCCAATGTTGGCACCTAGTGTCACGTTCGCAACAGTAACGCCGTTGCGGTCGGGCACAAGTCCGCTAAGTTCGCGACCGCCGCCCGTGCAACTATTGCCTGACGCGATCGAGCCACCGATCAGTGGGCCGGACAGCGCGGCGCCTGTAAATCCTTTCGAATAATTGGAATTGTCCGCATTGAGGTTCCATGCCATCCCGGCATAGACATTGCCGGACAAACCGGCGTTCCAACCCGCATGGACGCCGCCATAGGCGGCGGCCCTTTTCGTATCAAGCGGCGAGGTCGCCCAGCGTATCGCGCAGTGGGCCGAGCCATTCGGCATAAGGCTCCCACACACCCAGACCGTCGCGGTTGAGCGGGCGACGGACCTGCTCGCTCGATGGCGTGCGTACGACTCGTTCGTTCCTGTGAAAGTCGAGAATCGCCGGGTCCCAGGGCAGGCCGAGAGAGTCGAGTGCCGCGCGCAATTCGGGCTCGGGATCGGCGATCAGCCGCTCGTAATCGACGTGGTGCACAAGGCTCGGCGCCACCGCGTCGAGGTGCCGCATCATCCGGATATAGTCGATATAGCAGCGCCCGATATCGGTGAGCGCGAATGACGAGGCGTGCGCGTTCGAGAAGGATTGGGTGAAGTTGGAAAAGCAACAATCCATGGCGGGCCGTCGGATATCGAGAAAGCGCGCCTGGGGAAGAATTCGCTTCACGAACAGGATGTTGCTCCAATTGTGGGGCAGTTTGTCGAGGAAGAATCGCGTGCCCGCGCGCCGGTGCAGCGCCGCGCGCGCGAGATAGTCTCGGCCCATTGCCGCCGCTGTCGCGCCATCGAGTTGCGCGATGAGTTGCGGTACGGTGACGCGCCCACGCCGCGTCGCCAGCTCCATCGCAGTCCGCAGCAGGGCAGGGACATAGGGCAGCTCTCCGACCGGCTCGATCTCCGCATGGCTACCCAGCATCTGTTCGAGCAGGGTCGAACCCGACCGCGGCAGGCTGACGATGAATACCGGCACGATATCGGCATCGGGTGCCTCACCGAGTTTTGCGACGAAGTGCGTATCGACCAGTTGGGCGATTTCGTCGATTTCGGCGGTCAGTTCGCTGGCGTCATAGCCGATCCATTCGGCGCGTTCGGCGTTGCCCTGCGCATAATGGCGGAACGCCTCGGCGTAGAGGCCCCGATCATGAAGCGCGCGGCCGAGTGCGAAATGCAGCGGAGCGCTGTTCCGAACATCGACCGCGTCCGCGGCGCCACGCTGCATCGTCGCGACGTCGTCGTCGGTAAGCACTCGGCTCTTGATGCTGGCCAGCGCCCACCAGGCTTCACCGCACTCATAGTCGTCGGCCAGCGGCGTTCGATAAGCCGTGATCGCTTCGGGAACGCGGCCGGCGGCGCGTAGCGCGTGGCCATACTGGATCCAGAAACGAGTCTTGTCGGGATAGTCGCGCGTCAGCTGCTCGTAGATCGTGATCGATTCGGTGTTACGGCCGAGTTTGTCGAGTATCGCCGCTCGCAGCGCGCGGATTTCGGGATCGGTCGTTTCGCGCTCGAGCTGGGCGAACATCGCATCGGATTCGGCGATGCGCTCCTGCTGATTGACGACCAGCGCGAGGAGACGACGCGTGCCGAAATCGTCGCCGCCGCGCGTGATTGCCTGGCGCAGGAAGTGCTCGGCCTGACCGAGCGCGCCCAGCGCGTTGGCGATCTCGCCCAGCATCGTCAGACCGCGCGGTTCGCCCGGATGCTGCCGCAGATGCGTCATCACGCATTCCGCGGCCTGGTCGAACCGAGCACCGCTCATCAGCCTGCGGGCCTGCGCCAGCTGCGGGAAGCCGGAAATCGTGGAGCGAAGCCCGGTCATGTCACGCATAGCCCAGCAGCGCACGCAGACCGGGCGCGTGATAATCGACCAGCGCGCGATGGCGCGGTCCAAGCGTGTCAGGCAGTTCGCGCGCAATGCCTGTCAGGTTCTCGCGCGCGGTTCCGCTCTGGCGGCGGTCGGCACCAACCCGTACGCGCTCGCGCCAGTCGTCTGGCCGGTCGATCGCGCAAGCAGCGAGCAGATCGGCGAAGAACGTCTCCGATGCCGCTGAATCGAGGTCGGTGAGGGCCGCAGACAAATCCTCCAGCCTGACCGGCCAGACGCGCGCGCCGAGCCAAGCAGCGGCATTGAGCTCGTAGGTATCGTTGAGCGAGGGCTCGCGGCCCGGCAGGCCGAAGATCATCATCGTCAGCAGCTCGTCGAGGCTGAGTGACTCCGACTTCAAATGGTCGACATTGCCGACGAATTGCTCGGACAAGAAGAATCGCGCCCGGGCGATCACCCAGTCATAGGGATCGCGGTAGAGCAGGATGCGGCGTGCTGCCGCGGTTTCTATCAGCGAGGCGTCGGCGAGGAACAGATGTCCCCAGCTCAGCATCGGCTTGGCGGGGTCGAAAGCGGCCCGATGCTGCTGCAGGGTCGGCCATTGGACGAAGTCGCGATTCCATTGCTGGTCGACAGGGACGAACATGCGCAAGATATTGCGCAGCAGGTGACTGCCGCTCTTGGGTATGCTGTTGAGGAATACCGGACTGCGCAAGCGAGCCTGCGCGAAACGGCCATTCTCAGCGTCGAGCGTGTCAGCCAGGACGAACACATTGGGCATCACGCTATCCTAGAAGCGACGGCGGGCAGAGACAAACCGGGCGGCATGTCGCCACGCCGCCCAGCCAGTTTCCGGTGTCGGATCAGAACTTCGTCGAAACGTTCACGAAGCCCTTACGACCGACGAAGCTGTATTGCGACGCAGCCACTACCGGACCGAGCATCGAAATCTCGCCGCCGTTCAGGACTGACACGCGCGGTGGACGCTTGTCGAAGATGTTGCTGAGACCGAGCGTGATCGAGAACTTGCCATCGGCGATATCCTGCGTGATCGACATGTTGTGGTAGAACACCGCCGAGGTGGTGAGCACTGGGCAATAGGTGCCCCGTATCGATGAATTGATGCACCGCTGGCCGCCATTGTCCCGCAGGAAGTCCTTCAAATTGGACGTGCCACCGATCACGTTGATTCCGTAGAACAGGCTGAGGCTCTTATTGGGTTGCCAGTTGAAGCGGAAATCGCCCACCCAACGTGGCGACCCCGCCTCGCCATTGTCTGATTCAATCGGAGAACTTGACAATAACTGTTTGTTGTCAATGAACTGCCACGTCATGTCGGCGGTGAAGTTGAACGTGCCCAGCTTGCCCAGATCCTGACGCGCGTTGAAGGTGACGTCGAGGCCGCTATTGTGCTGGCTGGCCACGTTGATGAATTTGTCCTCGACCGTCGAGATGGTCAGCGGCGCGCTGGGAATGCCGCCGCGTTGGAAGAGGCTGCACAGTGGGTCGGTTGGGAAGGTTAGCGAATTGTAGCAGCCCCGGACGATGGTCGACGCCCCGAGTTGGGAGATCTCGCCCTTCACCTTGATGTCGAAATAGTCGACCGCGAGGCTCAATCGCGTGCTTTCCCCGAAGAACGAGAATTTGGGTGTCAAAATCCCGCCGAAGACCATTGCCTTGGAGGTTTCGGAGACGAGGTCGCCAATACCGCCCTGTGCGATCGCGGTCGCCGTGATACTGCCGCCCGGATAGTTGGTCGGGATGCCATCGGCCACGCAATTGTTGTAAGTGCGCTGGTTGATGAGACCCGCCGCCAGATTGGCGGCGATCTGGATGCAGGGATCGATGGCACGCTGGCTTGGGAAGCTGGTTTCATTCGCGAGGAACTGCTCGAACAGCGCCGGCGCGCGGAACGAGGTGCCATAGCTGCCGCGGAAACGGAGCCAGTCGGTCAATGCCCAGTTGGCGCCCAGCTTGTAGGTAAAATTACCATTGTCGCTAAATGATTTGCCGTCGGATGCTCGCACCGATTTGACATTGGTGACGCGCCCTGCGAGCGAAAAAGTCAGCTCCTTGATGAGCGTGACGTCCTTCAGCAGCGGCACGTTGAGTTCGCCGAACGCCTCGTAAGTTTCCTGGCGGCCCTTGGTGATGCCCGAAGTAGACGCCCCCCATGCATTACCCGCGAGGGTGATCGCGCCCGGTACGTCGTTGATCTTGTCCTGGCGTCCGGTGACGCCGAAAGCGATGCCGAGTGGGCCGCCCGGCAGCTTGAACAATTCGCCCGACACCGACGCTTCGCCACTCAACTGGGTATAGGTCGTCTTGCCTTCCTCCCAGGAGAACAGGAAGTCGATCTGCTGTTGCGTCATCTGCCCGGCGAGGAAGTTGGGATCGGTCCACGGTAAGTCGATGCATTGCTTCTTCGAGATCGGCGTGATCATGCCGACGCACGAGCCCAGCGAACCGAAGCCCTGCTGCGTGCTGATGTCGTAGACATCTTGCAGGATCTGCTGCGTGCGGTAGCGCCCGACGCTCTTGCTATACTGGCCGTAAGCTTCGTAATGCCATTTGCCGCCGGCACCGAAATCGCCGCGCAAGCCGCCGACGGCACGCCAGTAATCGACCTTCTGGCTGCTGTCGGCCTGGTTGGTGATGCCGGTCGGGCTCAGCAGGTTGACGCCGGTCCAGCCGGGAGCCCAGAAATTGTAGGTGGTGCCAGTCCCGTAAAGGTCGCCGGTAAAGCCGAAACTCCAGAACTGGCGCCAGCCGTTCTGGTAGGTTTTGCGCCGGTTGGCAAGGAATTCGCCGAACAACTCGACCGAGTCAGAGAATTTGTACGCGCCCTCCGCATAGACCGTGTAGAGATCGGTCTTCGGGATGATCGTCTGTTCCTCGACGAACGGGTGATAGGCGTTCTGCGGCGCCAGCGAGGCGGTGTTGTAGCCCGTCGGGTACCAGCCGGGGGGCGTACCAAGGTCGCCAGAATATGCCGGGGCACCATAGGCTGGGATGCCGAGATTCTCGCCGGGATATTGATATTGCAGCAGTACCGTTTCGCCGTTGGGCGAGGTATCGAGGCCGGTGTTCGGACCGCCCGGCCCGTCGAGCTGCATATTGCCGATCAGGTTGTACGTCCAAACATGGCCCCAGCGCAGGTCCTCGCACTTGTACTTGCCGGTGCGCGGATCGATCAGATCGGCGCGGCCGCCGCCATTGGGCTTGAATGTGTACGCTTCGGGGCAGGCGAGGTAACTGCGGTCGCCGCGCCTGAGTTCGTTGGTGTGCTGATAGTCGGCCGCGATCATGAAATGGGCCTTGTTGCCCCAACTTTTTCCCCAGATCGCATTGATGCGATATTCCTCGCCACCGCCGTCGAACGGCTTCGAGACATTACCGTCGAGCTGGAGGCCGTTGGTATCGGTCTTGGTGATGATATTGACCACGCCCGCGACGGCGTCCGAGCCGTAAACCGACGACGCGCCCGTCTTGAGCACTTCGATACTGGAGACGATCGATTGCGGTAGAACGTTCAGGTCGAACGCCGATACCGCTCCGCGTGTACCCGCCGGACCGGCGCGCCGTCCGTTCAGCAACACGAGAGTGCGATTGGCACCGAGCCCGCGCAAGTCGATGGTCTGCGCACCCGGGCCGCCCGCGGTAACGAAATTGGAGGACAAGGCCGACGTAATCTGCGTCGAGCCGGCCGCGATCGGCGAACTCTGCAGCATATTGGCGACATCAAATTTGCCCTCGCGCATGGCGACCTGCGGGCTGATCACCGTGACCGGGTCAGGGCTGTTGAAAGGGGTGACCGTCTTGATGCGCGATCCCGTGACGATAATTTCGTTGGTGCCGTCTTTATCCTTCTGCGCGTCGGCGAGTGGGTCCTTTAAGGTATCCGGAGCCGTTGCACTGATCGACTGATCGTCGGGCGGGGTTGTTTGACCCCAAGCAGCCGACGCTTGGAACAACGCTATGAACGCGACAGAACACAGCGCGCTGGACGCGCGCAGAGACGTTTTTCGCATCGAGGCCCCCTTTTTTTGACCTATTTATGCGAGTGAGACTGCATTGCTGCGCTGCGGCGATCAAGTCCCTAAATTAACGCTACATGAATACATGGTTCATTCAGAAAATATTAGCCGAATTCAGGTGCTAAAGCCCGAAATCGACAAAAATTGTCACGCCGGTGCAGTCAAGCGTTGCCCGCAAGCAACAGCGTCCCAGGAAAGTGGGAGAGGAGCTTGGAAACCGATCAAGCTCGGCCCGAAGCACGTCGATATATTGGCGTGTCGGTCGAGGGGCCGAACGAGCTGGATCATTATCGGTATTGATCCCGCCTGGCAGGATCGACGGACAGGGCTGGCTTTGTCGGCCCTTTTTCGTTCGCGCTTCAGCCGGCCAGCGCAGCCTTCAGATCGTCGAGCCACGGCTCATAGTGGCGCCAGAGATCGAACGCGTCGCGGCTGATTGGCTTGCGGACCTGTTCCGAGCTTGCCGTACGGACTGGCCGCGCATTTTCATGGGGGCGCAAACACGCTTCCTCGAACGGCAAGTCGAGATAGTTGAGCAGGGCACGGATTTCCCGCTCGGGATCGGCCGCCAGCGATTCGTGCTGAACGCGATGTACCAGGCCGGGCAGGATCCTGTCGAAATGGTCCATCGCCCGGATGTAATCGCGATAATAGCTTCCGAGATCCTGCATCGAATAAGCGAAGGTTTGCCCGCGCGAGAAATGCTGACGGAAGTTCGAGAAGCAGCAAGCCATCGCATCGCGCCGCGCGTCGATGATTTTCGCGTTGGGCAGGATCAGATGGATCAGGCCGAGGTAGCGCCAGTTATTGGGCAGCTTGTCGACGAAGAACGGCCGGGAAGTCTTTCGTTTGGAAGCCGAATTCGCGATGTAGCGCTCGCCGAGCTCGCGTAGGTTGGTTGGAGTGAGGCGCTTTATGACGGCCGGGTAGGCTGCCGCACGGTTCTGCCAGTCCTTGGCGACCAACGATTGAACGATGAGCGGGATATCGGGCAGTTCCGACGTGCCCTCGATCTGCGAATGGCTCGCCAGAATCTGTTCGACGAGCGTGGAGCCGGCGCGGGGCATGCCGATGACGAAGATCGGGTCGGGCAGGGGGCAGCCCATTCCGCCATGTTCGGCGAAGAATGCGCGATCGAACAAGGCAATCGAGGCGTCGACCTCATCGGAAATCGCAGCGCGATCATGCGGCTCCTGCTCGAGCCGAAGCCGGTTGCCGTCGGTATAATGGCGGAACGAGGCTTCCCATTCCTTGCGGTCCTCGAACGCCTTGCCCAGGGCGAAATGCAGATAGAGTTGCTTGGTCGGCGCGGTGGCACGCCGCAGCGCGGCCTCCATCTTCGAAAGGTCATCCGCCTCGACCTTGTTGGCCTTCAATTCGGCCAGCGACCACCAGGCCTCGGCGAGCTCGGGCTCGAGCGTCGTGGCACGACGATAGGCAGCGACCGAGTCGGATTGCCGGCCGATCGTCTTCAGGAGGTGGCCGTACCGTAGCCAGACTTCCGGATGGTCGCCGACCGTGTCGAGGAGACCGGCATAGGTCTGTGCCGCCTCGTCATAGCTTCCGGTTTGGGCCAGGATATCGGCCTTGGATGCCGCCGCGCCGACATGCCCGGGATTGTCGGCGATGACGTGGTCGAGCGATGCCAGCGCTTCGTCCAAGCGGCCCTGGGAGAAGAAGACCAGCGCCAGGCTGACGCGCGCGTCGGGATAGTCCGGTGCCACCGACGCAGCGTGCGTCAACAGTCGCTCCGCTTCCGGAAAAATACCCAGGGCGGACGCGATCTCGGCCAGCATCATCGTGGCGACGACGTCGTCGGGCGACCGCGACAATTGCGCTCGCAACAGACGCTCCGCGGAAGCGAGGTCGTTCCCGGCGATCGCGATGCGGGCAGAACGGATGTCGGGCAATCGCAGCGTCGCGTTGATCGCCGCCAGATCGGCCTTGGCGGCCCTCTCTCTTTGACCAAGCTTTCGCAACGCTTGCCCGAGCAAGCGCAGCGCGTCGGGCTGGCCCGGGGTGACTTCAAGGATTGCTGTCGCCTGTTCGGCGGCGCCGACGGGATTGCGATCAAGCAGCCGCATCCCGTTTTCGAGCGCGGCCCGAAGAGAGCCGATATCCTCAGGCATGGCCGAGCGATGCCAGCAAAGTCCGCAATCCGCTACAAAAAAGGGGCCGGGAAAGTCCCGGCCCCTCCACTATTCGATAGAAGCGATGATCAGAACTTGGCGATGACGCCGGCGTAGAAGAAGCGACCGACATTGTCATAAATCGCGCTGCCGAAACCGGCGCCCGTCGTTCCGAGCGGCGGCTGCGTATTCAACAGGTTATCGACGCCGATATAGAAATTGTATTTCTTGGTGACGTCTACCTGAAGGCGCACGTTATGATAGTATTGAGCCGGGTAGTATGTGATATTCGAATAATCCGTCTCTTGCGGCGCTTGCCCATTGACGCTGTGCAGGGCATCCCAGGGCGCGACCGTCATCTTGCCGACATAGCGCAGCTTGTAGCCCAGCGTGACCGGCCCCTTGTTGACGTCCAGATTCCAGCTGAACTCGTCGAACGGGAAGCCCAACGTACCCAATTGCTGCGTTCTGAACGTGGGATCAGTCGCGTCCAGATAAGTGTCGTTCCGGAAATTGTGGGTATAGATCAACCGGGTCGACACACCTGCGATATTGGCGAACTGATGCTGGTAGTTCAGCTCGACGTCGATGCCACGCACACGCAGCTTCGCGTAGTTCAGCGGTATGACGTGGAGGCTGTTCTCCAGGATCTGACCAGGCTCTTCGCCGGCCGGTCCAGTAGTACCCGGCGCGCCGTTGTAGCGCTGGAACAGACCGCAATATTGGTTGTTGATGCTCGACTGCGAATAGCAAGCGTCGAGCACGGCCTGGGCGTCCAGGGTGGCGATCGAATTGTTGACGTTGATGTCGAACCAGTCGACCGTCAACGACAAGCCAGGCACCCAATGCGGGGTGATGACGGTACCGATCGTGTACGAGTCGGAGGTCTCGACCTTCAGGTTGACGTTACCGCCAGACTGATAGCCCAGCGAGTTGATATACTGGTGGTTGAACGTCGCGGGAATCCCTGCCGCGGCGCAGTTGGTTGCGATCTGCGTACCCGGATTAGCCGCATAATTGGCGCACGGATCGGTGACCAGTTCATAGTTCTGACCGAACGGTGTGTAGAGATCGACCAGAGTCGGCGCCCGCACCGCGCGCGAGTAATTGGCGCGCAGACGGATGTCGCGGGTCGGCGCCCATTCGAGATTGCCGTTATAGGCCCAGACCGAACCGGCATCGCCCTTGTAATCGGCGAACCGGACCGCGCCGCTCAGCGTCAGTTCGTGGAAGAACGGCTTGTCCTTGATGATCGGCAGGCGGAGCTCGCCGAATATTTCCTTCACCTCGAACGCCGGCGCGCTGAAATCCGGGATCGCGTTATAGAAGGTCAGGCCAGCCTTGGTGAAATCATCCTCATGGTATGACGCGGTTTCCCGCCGATATTCCGCACCGATCGCGATCCCGATTGGGCCGCCCGGCAGGTTGAGGAAATTGCGGGTGTCGCCGCTCAGGAAGGCATTGGCGACGAACTGGGTGATGCGGCCGTTGGCGACCGAGTTTTGCAACAGATAGTTGCGTGCCGCGTCGCTGACATTGCCGACGCCGAACAGATTGACCGGCTGGCACGCCGCGACATCGGCGGCCAGCTGGCTGGCGGCAAAGCCCGGATTGGCGGCATTTTCATAAGCGATGCGCGCCGCCGGATCGACCGTCGCGCGGCAGACGATATTGCCGTTCGCGACACCGGTCGTGTACTTGCCCTGGTCGACGGGATCGATCGCCAGCAGGAAGCGCTGCAGATTGACGTTGCCGAGTATCTCGTTCTTCTCGTCGAACTGGCCGTAATTGCCCGAGAGCTCGTAGGACCAGCCGTCACCCAGTTCGCCGCGGATACCTGCGACGATGCGATAGGTTTCGCGCCGCAGCCTTTCCTGGCGGTTGGTCAGGCTGGTGGCATTCTCGTCGAAATAGAAGGGCTGGTGAGCGTCGTTGGCCACGCCATAGTAGTTCGTCAGGAAGCCGCGAGCCTGCGAACTGAGGTAGGGATTGTCGGTGTAGAAAACCTCGCGCGGGGAGCCTGTCACGCCGCCGTTGAAGAAGAACGGACCGCTGGCGCTGCCGAGAACGTCGGTCCGGACATATTTGGCTTCGATGAACGGCACGAACGCCGGCGAGATTTCGAAATGGCCGATCAGATTGGCGCTGTAGCGATCCTGGTTCGGCATCAGGCCGAGCTGTGTTCCGTCGCGGAAATTGTCGCCGTTACCGCCGATGAAGCTGCCGTACGGCGCGATTCCGACACGTTGACCGGTGACCGGGCTCAGCGAGCCATCGGGTTGGAAGCCGTAGGAACAATAATAGCCACCGCAATTGTTCCCGAGAAATAGACCGCCATTTGAATAGGTCGCGCTACGAATGTTGTTGTAGAAGATGCGATTGGGTTTTCCGTCATTGACGACGTTATCGACCGTAACGAAGCCGCTGGAAATGCTGTAGTTATTACGGTCGCTAGCGTAGAAAGCTCCCTGATGCGCATATTCAAGATCGACCGCGATGTTGCCGCGCCCACCGGCGAAGTTCTTGCCGGCCAATAGGCTCGCGAAATAGGACGGCGCATCGCCATATTGGCTGGTGCCGCCCTGCGAACGGAATTGAAGGCCATCGTAATGGTCCTTCAACACGAAGTTCACGACGCCGGCGACCGCGTCGGAACCATAGACCGCCGAGTCGCCGCCGGTGACGACGTCGACGCGTTCGATGAGATCGGCGGGAATCGTGTTGATGTCAGGTGACGAGGCTTCGTTCAGGATGTCGCCGGCGACGTGGCGGCGACCGTTTACGAGGACCAGCGTACGCTGCGTGCCGAGGCCGCGAAGGTCGAGCAGGCTCAACCCTGACGTGCCGAGGAAGCGAGTCGAGTTCGATTGGCTGAACGTGCTGGTCAGCGCCGGCAGTTCGTTGAGCACGTCGCCAACAGAGGTCGTACCCGTCTTGAAGAACTCTTCGCCCGAAATGCTGGTAACCGGAACCGGCGAATCCAGATTGGGCCGTCGAATGCGCGAGCCCGTAACGACGATCTCGCCCGATTGATCGGGAGCCGTCGAACCCGTCGCGGTCGGAGGGCACGGCGCTTCCGGCGTCGGCGTGCTGCCGTCCGGGCATGCTTTTTGACCATCTGTAGCCGCCGTCTGCGCGGAAGCCTGACCGGCATACAGCAAACCAAACGCGAAGACGGCGGAGGTGAGTGCCGTCGACGCGCGAAGACCATTGATGCGCATATAAGCCCCTTTTTGCCCTTTATGACAGGCGTCTTGCCACAAAAAATATGGGATTCAAGAGTAGGGGGAGTTGAGTGTCATCAAAGTGACGAACTGTTTCAAATTGGCCACACTAATCATGCGCGTTACAATTTACGACAGACTGATACAATTTGCGACAGACTGATACAATTTGTTACAATTTGAGATAGAACCTCTGATGATCTACAAAAGTGCGTAACGTTACGTTTAAGTAACGGTAAGAATCTGCCATCTATTCTTACGGATATTGCTCATCAACTGAGTGATCAGGTGGTATATTTGTCGCAGGTCATCCGCGTCGCGCCCGTCCCCGGATTGAAAATCTGGCTGAAGTCGCGCCGGTCGCGGACGATGAACGACGCGACATAATGGATGCGCGCCGGGCTGGTCAGCCAGTTGCCGAACAATGGCTTGGTCAGGTAGTTGACTTCGACGAACATCACGCCCGATCCGCCCGGCGCATCGACCTGGGCGCTGGCGTCGCCCATGCCGGTGGAGGTGGTCCCAGCATTGGTCAGGGTGGCGGTGGTGCCCGCGGCCGTGGTGGTCGTGCCGTAGGTCGAATCGTAGCCGGTGCCGCTCTTGGCGCCCAGACATCGTTGCCAGTGGATGCGCTGGACGGCAGCGGTGTCGTAACTCTGCTGGACGTTTTCCAGGCTCGACAGGATGATGCGGCCATTGGTCGTCAGATTGATGCCATTGCCCTGATAGCGGGCGGCGGCGAAGATGTCGTTGACGTCGACCTCGCGCAGCTGCTGCGAGGTAAGCCCGCTATAGGTGCCGACGCGCGACGCATTGTCCGCCAGCGCCAGCGCGATCTGGCTGATGCGCAGGTTGATCAGCGCCAGATTGGCAGTCTCGAGGCCGTAGCAACCGACGCCGAGGACCAGTGGCATCGCCATGGCGAATTCGATCATCGCGACGCCGCTGCGGTCGCGCATCAGGCGGCGATACAGACGGTGGGCGACGGCGCGCGGACGGGCAAGGATCATGTGCACACCGTGACGTTGGCGGTGGTAGTCTGGGTTGCGTAGGGTTGGTTCTTGAGCAACGTAGTCGCGCTCACCGTCTGGGTAGTCGGCCAGCCGAACAAGCCTGCGACCGGGAACAAGCGGGGATAGGTCGCGGTCATGGTATAGACCGTCACCGCGCTGGCGCCGCCCTGTCCGGCCGCGCCGGGATCCTGGTCCCACGTTCCGTTGCCGTTTTCGTCGGTGAAGCATTCCCCTGGATCGCGGACGCCGTTGCCATTAGTGTCGGTGAACGGCTCGGGCGCTACCTCGGAGAAGCTGTCATAGCTCTTGCGCGTCGAGGAGAACGTCGCGCCGGGCGCGATCTTCTTGACCATCGTCTGCACCTTGGCGTCGATCGTCGAGGTGCTGGCCGCGCCTCCTTCGATGCCCGAATCGCGCGCCGCCTTCTGCAACTCGCCATTCAGGATCGACTGGGTGTAGACCTGATAGAGCATGTCGCCCAAGCCCATCAGTATGAGCAGCATGAGGGGCGTCAGCAGTGCGAATTCGACGAGCACGGCGCCGCGCCGATCGTCCCGCAGACCTGGGATGAACCGCGCGCGCATCAGTGCGTCAGCCGGAGCATGGCGAGATGTTGGGCGATGTTCGCGAAGGCGGCGGACAGACCGGTGCCGCTGGTCGTCGCGAGCGCTTGCGCAGAGGTCGTGGCACAGCTCTGCATCTGGCTCGTCGCGCTGGGCTGGATCGACACCGTCCAGACGTCGATGTTCCGCGCCTTCGCCGCCGAGCAGGCGGCCAAAAACCGCGCATTGTGATAGGCAGTGATGTTGCTGTAGTCGCCGCCGGTTACGCGCTTGTCGAAATACTCGACGCCGTACATGCTGTAAGTGTCCGTGGTCGGCGCCATGAAACCGTCGGTCAGCAGGACGATGACACGGTTGGGCGGCAAGGCGCCGGGACCGGATCCCCAGGGCGCGGTATCCGCCTTGAACAGGCCGGTCGGCGAGATCATCCGCACGCCCCAGATCATGCCGGTATCGTGATAGGTGCCGCCGATTGGCTTGAAATCGGCCGCGTAGAGGTAATTGTAGACGTCGGTACGCTGCCAGGTCGTCAGTCGCCGAACCGGCTTGCCGCACGACAGATAGCCCCATTTGATCATCTGCGCGCTGCCGTAGTTCGGCGCGTTGTTGCTGTCGTCACCGTTGCTGGTGCCGTTGCCGGTGCCGCCATAGTTGTTACGGCCATATTCGACGTCACCCCATTGCGGCGCCCAGCGCGTAGCGTCGCTGTTAGGCACGAAATCGGGGTCGATATCCTTGGGCAGGCTGGCGGTATTGAATACTGTCTGGCCCGCCGAGGTCGAATCGATCCGTTCCTCGAGACAACCCGCCCATTTTGTGGTCGACGAGTCGACCTTGGTCGGGTCGTCGATCGTGTTGCCCGCGACATACTGGCTAACGTCCCACGGGTAGCGCGAATAGGTATATTGTGGGCCCAGCGTCTTGGTCGTGACCACGCATCTCAAGGTGCCGGAGTTCCACGCATAGCTGACCTGCGTTGCCGTTCCGGAGGTCGTATAGGTCAGCGCCGTTGCCGGCGATCGTGTCGTCGTCTGGGCGTTGCACGTCGCCTGGTTCATCGAGTTGTTCGCGGTCGCCGTGCTGATCGTGTAATCGTTCGTGACCTTGCGAGACTGATAATTGTAGTTCGTCGCCGCGCCGCTGCCACCGAGGACATAGGTCGGATCGAGCGACATCACGGCCTTGCCCGAATTGACCGCCGACGTGTAGGTCACGAAGCCATAACGGACGTGGGTCGACGGGTCGGCATTCGCCGCGAAGGTATCGTAGAAGCTCAGCACGGCCTGGCGCAGTGCCTCGATGCGCGAACCGCTCTTCTCCGGCACGGAGTAACCGGTCGATCCCGAATAGCCCGCGGTTGAATAGGTCGTGTCGGTCGGCCGGGTGTACGTGCTATTGCCGGCCGAGCCGACATAGCTGTTGCAGGTAGAGTCGCTGTCGCTTGGCGCACAGGCCATCGAGCCGGTCGTGTCGAGCACGAACAGCACGTCGGTATCGGCCACGTCGTAGCGCGCCGTGCAGGTGACCTGGACGGTGGTGTCGGGCGCCGCGAACATCTTCATCACGGTCATCGGGACGACGGCGCTCGCGGTAGCGGAGACCTGACTGTCGCTGGTCTTGGTGGGGACGAATGTGACCGTATTGGTCTTCATCCAGCCCGGGGTGAAATTGTTGTTGAAAAAGGTCGTCGCCTGGGTCGCCGCATTGCTGTCGAGAGTCGTCCCTGACGACTGGATCATGAACTTGCGCCCGGCGAGCACACCGGCGTCGCAGGCCTGTTGCAGACGGACCTTGACGACGTAAAGTCGCGCCATGTCGACACCCGAACCAGCCAAAGCCGCGAGGGGGATGAGCGCGATCGCCATCATAGCGAGCGTGTTACCACGCACATCGCGGCGTAACCGTCCCAGGAAGGTGCGCGCGTCCCCCCGCTTTGCGCCGAATGGTCCGAACATCTGCCCCGATCTGCCCGATATGATCCTACGAACATGCCTCATGCATCTAGAAGGGCTAACCGGCTCTCAATCGGTATGGTTAATGTTACGGTGACGATGGTTACCGATCCCTGGCTTGACCTCGCGCTGAGCTACGCTCCGGGCAGGTCGCGCGGGGCGCTGGACGCGCTGTTCGCGCTCGATGCTGCACTGGGCAATGTGTTGCGCACGACCCGCGAGCCGTTGGTCGGGCAGATGCGGCTCGCCTGGTGGCGCGAGGCGTTGCAGGGGCTCGACGCGTCCGACGCGCCCGCCGAACCCGTGTTGCAGTCCCTGACTGGCGTGGTCCTGCCGCTGGGGATTACCGGGCGCGCGCTCAGTGAGATGGTGGAGGCATGGGAGCCTTTGCTCGGCGATATCCGTACTCAGTCGATCGACGATCACGCGCGCCTGCGCGGCCGCGCGCTGTTCACGATAGCCGGGATGGCGGTCGGCGCGGCCCCGGAAGACCCGGTTGGAGACGCGGGCGAGGGTTGGGCGCTGGCCGATCTTGCCGCCAATCTCAGCGACGCGGCGCTGGCGAGCCAGGCGCGAGAGCGTGCCGCAACCATATTCACTCAAGCCCGCAGGTCGCGTTGGAGCAGGAACGGGCGGGCGCTGGGTGCGCTGGCGCTGATCGCGGACCGGCGGTTGGGCGGACCGATCCCGCGGACCTTCGTCCTTCGGCTCGCGCGATTCCGGCTGACTGGCAGATAGCACCATGATGGAGGGATTCGGTTTTCTCCGTCTTTCGTGCGCGCTAGCGTGAGGTCAAAAGGAGGATCGAGCGATGTGGCGATATCTTGCGGGGGCGGCGGCCGGCATCTTGTTGGTAGTGGCGGGAATGACGTTGCAGGCGATGCGATCGCCGCCCGCGACGACGCTTGCCGCCATGCCGGTCGCTGCGGCTGAAACCGCGACGCCGGACGGGCAGACGACCAGCCCCGCCGTGCCCGAGGCATTGCCGGCCACGCGCGAGCAGAAGCGGTTCGATCGCTACGACAAGGATCGCAACGGTTCGGTCACCCGCGACGAATATCTGATGGCGCGGCGCAAGGCTTTCTCCAAGCTCGACGTCGATAACAACGGTACCTTGTCGTTCGACGAATGGGCGGTGAAAGCCGAAACCAAATTCGCGCTGGCCGACAAGGACAAGTCCGGCGCAATGAACGCGACCGAATTCGCCACGACGGCGGTCAAGCGCAAGTCCAAGCCGCGGCCCAATTGCCGGCCGGCGTCACTCGCTCCGGCTGCGGCTCCGGCGGAGGATAACCGCGAGGACGATACCTAAGGTGAGAACTCAAATAAGCCGTTGTCCTTGAAGGGATGCGTTTCCAAAACTCGTCATCCCAGCGAAAGCTGGGATCTCAAGCCGCATCGCGTCGCCGCGAGAGACCCCAGCTTTCGCTGGGGTGACGGGAGGGTGCGATGGGATGACGGGAGGATTTCGCTGGGGCGACGACAGGAATATGAGTCTCCAAGCTAAGCGGCTAGCCAGCCGGCGAGCGCAGTGCGGGCGCGTTCGGTGTACATCTTCTTGCGATCCGCCTTTTTCGTGCGGCCGGTAATGGGTGGGAACAGGCCGAAATTGACGTTCATCGGCTGATAGGTCTCGGCCTCGGCCGCGCCGGTGATGTGGTTGAGCAGCGCGCCCAGCGCGGTTTCGATCGGCGGCGGCGCGACGGCATTGCCGCTCAGTTCTGCCGCCGCGAAACGGCCCGCGAGCAAACCGATCGCCGCGCTTTCGACATAGCCTTCGCATCCCGTGATCTGACCGGCAAAGCGAATATTGGGCCGCGCCTTCAGCCGCAGTGTCGGATCGAGCAATTCGGGTGAGCGGATGAAAGTATTGCGATGAAGCCCGCCTAGCCGGGCGAACTCGGCATTCTCCAGCCCCGGAATAGTGCGGAACAGGCGTACTTGTTCGGCGTGTTTCAGCTTGGTCTGGAACCCGACGATGTTCCACAAGGTGCCGATGGCATTGTCCTGGCGCAGCTGGACCACGGCATAGGGCCAGCGCCCGGTGCGCGGGTCGTCGAGCCCGACGCCCTTCATCGGTCCGAAGCGCAGCGTCTCCGGCCCGCGCTCCGCCATCACCTCGATCGGCATGCAGCCCTCGAAATAGGGCGTATCCTTCTCCCATTCGCGGAATTCGGTCTTTTCGCCATCGACCAACGCCTGGACGAAAGCGTGATATTGATCCTTGTCGAGCGGGCAGTTGATATAGTCTTTCCCGTCACCCTTGTTCCAGCGCGACTGGAACCAGGCGGTCTCCATGTCGATACTGTCGCGATGCACGATCGGCGCAATCGCGTCGAAAAAGGCAAGCGCGTCGCTGCCGGTCGCCGCGCCGATACTGGCCGCGAGTCCGGGCGCGGTGAGGGGGCCCGTCGCGATGATCGCGAGACCATCGTCGGGAAGCGCGTCGACGCGTTCGCGAACGATCGTGATGTTGGGATGCGCCGCCAACCGTGCGGTGACACCGGCGGAAAAACCGTCGCGATCGACCGCCAGCGCCGACCCCGCAGGCACCTTGTGGCGGTCGCCTTCGCTCATGATGATCGAGCCCAAGGCACGCATCTCGGCATGGAGCAGGCCGACCGCGTTGTTCTCGGCATCGTCCGAGCGAAAGCTGTTCGAACAGACCAGTTCGGCCAGGCCGTCGGTGTGATGCGCCGGCGTCATGTCGCCGCTGCCGCGCATTTCGGAGAGTTTCACGCGCACGCCGGCTTCCGCGAGCTGCCACGCTGCCTCGGATCCGGCGAGGCCGCCGCCGATGATGTGGATGTCATGAGTCATGGGGGCCGGCGATAGCCGCGCCGCGAGCGGATGACAAAGCATGTTGCCGATATCGAATCGCGGGGCCATCACATCGCCATGACCGCGATCCCATTGAGACCCCGCGCGACGTGGCTGCTGATCCTGGCATTACTGGCCGGCGCCAGCTTCTGGTTCTGGCTCTTGTTCGTCTGGTTCGTCGGGCAGCACACCGTTCCGACGCTGCCCTGGATCGCGTGGAAAGGGGCAGGGGTCGGTCTGCTGACGATCTGGGCGGCGCTCAACGCTCGCGGACGCGACGGCTGGCTGGTCGCCGCGGTGCTGGCGCTGGGGACGCTGGGAGATGTGCTGCTCGAGCGCAGTCAGACCGGCGGCGCGCTGGCGTTTCTCGCAGGTCATCTGACCGCGACCGCGCTCTATCTGCTCCATCGCCGCAGCAGATCCTCGCCGAGCCAGATGATGCTGTCCGTACTGCTACTACTGAGCGTGCCGGTGATAGCTTTCCTGCTTCCCGCGGATCGCGCTGCCGCGCCTGGTATCGCGCTTTATGCCGCGGGGCTCGGCATGATGGCGGCAAGCGCGTGGATCAGTCGCTTTCCGCGCTATCGGGTCGGGCTCGGCGCGGTCATGTTCGTTGCCTCAGACCTGCTGATCTTTGCCAAGATGGGGCCCCTGGCCGGCTCGCTGATCCCCGTGTTCCTGATCTGGCCGCTCTATTTCGCCGGTCAGGCGCTGATCGCCTGGGGTGCCGTCACCACCTTGCTGCGTTGGAAAGACGATGAAGATCTTCACCATCGGTTATGAAGGCACGACGATGGACTCTTTCCTCGCCACTTTGCGCGAGGCGGGCGTCGAGCAAGTGATCGACGTCCGCGCACTGCCGCTATCCCGCCGCCCGGGGTTCTCGAAGAACATCCTGGCGGCGACGCTGAAGGACAGCGGGATCGGTTATGTCCACCTCAAGGCGCTCGGCACGCCCAAGCCGGGGCGGGACGCAGCGAAGAAGGGCGACTGGCGGACGATGGAACGCGTCTATGCCGGGCAGCTCCATTTGCCCGAGGCGCAGGCTCAGGCGGCGCAACTCCGCGGCCTCGCCGCTGAAAAGCCGTCGGCGCTGCTGTGCTTCGAGCATGACCCCAAACATTGTCACCGCACGATGCTGCTGCGCGAAGAAGGCGAAGGGTTCGAGGTCGTCGACCTGCTGCCCTGAATTGCCGTCAACCAGCGACGGGCAGCTTCACCGTCCCATCATCGTCCCGCTCGAGTTCGCCATAGGCGATCACGACGTCGAGCGGCATGGCGCCATAGATGTGCGGGAACAGCGCGCCACCGCGCGATTCTTCCCACCGAATGCTGTCGCCCAGCGCCGCGAGGTCGATCGCCGCGACCCACAGGTCCGATTGGCCGGTAAAATGCTTGTCCACCGTCTCGGTCAGCTGATCGCGGGTCGACAGGTGGATATAGCCATCGGCCAGGTCGATCGGCGCGCCCTCGAAAGCATCGGCTTCCAGGGCGCGCATCTGATCGGCGGTCAGCACCTTATAGGCAATGTCCGGACGCTCACTCATTCGCCGTCGGCCGGTCCCGCCGCGCTGTCATCGGCGGTATCGGCGCCGGGATCGGGCGCGACCTCGCGCTCTTCTCCCGCGGTCAGGTCCGCCTCGGCGTCGCCTTCGGTCTCCTCGATCCGCGCGGCGGAGACGACATGTTCGTTCTCGGCCACGTTGAACAAGCGGACGCCTGCCGAACCGCGGCCGATCACGCGCAAATCGCCAAGCGACATGCGGATCAGCTTGGCCTGGTCGGTGACCAGCATCAGCTGATGGCCCTTGGTTGCCGGGAAACTGGCGACGACCGGGCCGTTGCGGGCGATATTGTCGATATTGGTGATGCCCTGACCGCCACGGCCGGTGCGGCGATATTCATAGGCTGAGGACAATTTGCCATAGCCGTTGGCGCAGACGGTCAGGATGAACTGCTCCTTGGCCATCAGTTCTTCGTAACGGCTATCGTCCATCTCGCGCGGCTTGCGCGTGCCCTCGATGTCCTCACCCTTCCAGGGTGCGTGGCGCAGATAATCCTCGCGCTCGTCCTGGTCCCTGACTCCGACCTTATGCAGGATCGACAGCGAGATCACTTCGTCGCCATCGGCCAGGCGCATGCCGCGCACCCCGGTCGAATTGCGGCTCTGGAACTCGCGCACCTCATCGCCGGCGAAGCGGATCGCCTTGCCCTGGCGCGTGGCGAGCAGCACGTCGTCGCTCTCGTCGAGCAACGCGACGCCGATCAGCCGATCGTCCTCATCCTCGCCCTCGAACTTCATCGCGATCTTGCCGTTCGACGGCACGTTGGTGAACGCGTCCATCGAGTTGCGGCGCGCCGAGCCTTTGGCGGTGGCGAACATGACGTGGAGCTTGCCCCACTCGTTCTCGTCCTCGGGCAGCGGGAGCACGGTCGAGATCGTTTCGCCCTCGGCCAACGGCAGCAAGTTGATCATCGGTCGCCCGCGCGTATTCGCGCCGCCTTCGGGCAAGCGCCATACCTTCATCCGGTAGACGCGGCCAAGCGTCGAGAAGAACAGCACCGGCGTGTGCGTCGAGGTGACGAACAATTCGGTGACGACGTCTTCGTCCTTGGTCGCCATGCCGGCACGGCCCTTGCCGCCGCGCGCCTGAGAACGGAACGTGTCGAGGCTGGTGCGCTTGATATAACCCTGCATGGTCACGGTCACGACCATGTCCTCGCGCTCGATCAGGTCCTCGTCCTCGATACCGTCGGCGGCACCGGCGATCTCGGTCCGGCGCGGCGTGGCGAATTCGGCGCGCACCGCGGCCAGTTCCTCGCGCATCACTTCGTAGAGGCGCGCGCGATTGGCCAGGATTTCGAGCAATTCGGCGATCGAGGCGGCGAGTTCCTTGAGCTCGTCGCCGATCTCGTCGCGGCCGAGCGCGGTCAGGCGATGGAGGCGCAGGTCAAGGATCGCGCGGACCTGAAGGTCGGACAGGCGATAGCTGTCGCCGGTGACCTCGACATCGGTCGCCTCGACCAGCCGGATATAGCCGGCGATTTCGGCGATCGGCCATTCACGCATCAGCAGGGCGCGCCGCGCCTCGGTTGGGCTCGACGATCCGCGGATGATGCGGACGACTTCGTCGAGATTGGTGACCGCGATGACCAGGCCGAGCAACAAATGCGCGCGGTCGCGTGCCTTGGCGAGTTCGAACTTGGCGCGCCGCGTGATGACCTGTTCGCGGAACTGAATGAACGCCTGGATGAAGTCGCGGAGATTGAGCAGATCGGGGCGGCCGCCGCGGATCGCCAGCATATTGGCCGGGAACGATCCTTGCGCCGGCGTGTGGCGCCACAATTGGTTGAGCACGACTTCGGGAGTCGCGTCGCGCTTCAGATCGATGACGATCCGCACGCCTTCGCGGTTCGATTCGTCGCGAATGTCGCTGACGCCTTCGATCCGCTTGTCCTTGGCGGCCTCGGCGATCTTTTCGACGAGCGCGTTCTTGCCCTGTTGATAGGGGATTTCGGTGAGGACGATCGAGCGGCGATCGCCGCGCCCCTCTTCGAGCTCGTGCCGCGAGCGCAGGATGATCGAGCCACGTCCGGTCTCATAGGCCGACCGCGCCCCGGAGCGGCCGAGGATGATCGCGCCGGTCGGGAAATCCGGACCCGGCACATATTCCATCAGCTCTTCGGTCGTGATGGCGCCATTGTCCATATACGCGAAGCACGCGTCGATCACTTCGCCCAGATTGTGCGGCGGGATGTTGGTCGCCATGCCGACCGCGATGCCGCCGGCGCCATTGACCAGCAGATTGGGGAAGCGTGCCGGCAGAACCGACGGTTCGCTTTCCGATCCGTCGTAATTGGGAACGAAGTCGACCGTATCCTTGTCGAGATCTTCCATCAGGAAGCTCGCCGACTTGGCGAGGCGCGCTTCGGTGTAGCGCATCGCGGCGGCGGGATCGGGATCCATCGATCCGAAATTGCCCTGGCCGTCGATCAGCGGCAGCCGCATCGCCCAATCCTGGGTCATGCGCGCCAAGGCCTCGTAGATCGAGCTGTCGCCGTGCGGGTGATATTTACCGATCACGTCGCCGACGATGCGCGCCGATTTGCGATACGGGCGGTTGTAGAAGAATCCGCTTTCCTGGGCGGAGAACAGGATCCGGCGGTGCACCGGCTTCAGCCCGTCGCGCACATCGGGCAGCGCACGGGCGACGATCACGCTCATCGCATAATCGAGATACGACGACTTCATCTCATCGACGATGGAGATGGGGGTAATGTCCGAGGGGTCGGCGAGGACGGTCTCGTCGGTCAAGTTTTGGGGTCTTTCAGGTGATGTTGCTGTTCGATGACGACCCTAGCGGGTCATGCAACCGATGTCACGCGCGCGCGTACGCGCGAGAGGGCGCAATTTGGCGCGCGCGAGAGCGCAATTTGGCGCATGCGAGGCGCAATCCGGTGCCAACCCCTGCCCGAGTGGCAGCGCGGGTGCAATTCTCCATTCAATCCGCATTCAGCCGGTTTCGGCGATTTGCGCCGCTACGCGCCTTGAACCCCCGGCGCCCGCTGATTAGAGCGGTGGGGATAGGGTTCCCCCGCCCATGAGGAGAGATTGATGAAGAGCATTTCGACGGCCGCCTTCGCCGCGGCGATGGTCGCCGGCGCGACCGGGCTGGCCTTTGCGCCGCCCGCTTTTGCCAAGAAGAAGGAAGAGGCGCCGGCCGGCCCGCAATATACCCAGGCCGTCGCGGTCGCCGCGAACAAGGCGAAGACCGCCTTGCTCGCCAAGGATATGGCGACAGCGGAAGCCGCCGTTGGCGAAGCCGAGGCGGCGGCCAAGACCGACGACGACAAATATATCTCGACCTTCCTGCGCTATGCCCTGGTGTCGCAGAAGATCGCCGATTCCTCCGCCGGGACCAACGGCGCCTTCGATCCGGCACCGATGATCGCCCCGCTCGATGCGCTGATCGTCAATCCCAAGACGCCGCCGGACATGCTGCCCAAGTTCGAGTTCAGCCGCGCGACGATCGCTTACGACAACAAGGATTGGGCGCGCGCGAGCCGGTTGTTCCAACAGGCGCAGCAGCACGGGTCGACCGAAGCGAACCTGCCGCTCTATCTCGCCAAGTCCAAGGTCCAGGCCGGCGATGCCGCTGGCGGCATGGCCGACCTCGAAAAGGTGGCCGCGGCCGGCAAGCAGTCGGAGGACATCTACAAATACGGCATCGCGCAATCGGCCGCCGCCGGCCTCAAGCCACAGACCATCGTCTGGCTGAAGCGCTGGCTCGTCGCCTATCCGACGTCGAAGACCTGGCGCGATGCGCTCGGCTATTACGCGCTGACCCAGAATCCGGTCGCCAAGCTCGACAAGAAGCAGATGATCGACGTGTTCCGGCTGATGCGCCAGACCAAGTCGCTCGCCGATCAGAATTATTACGAGGAATATGCGCAAAAGGTGATGGACGTCGGCCTGCCCGACGAAACCAAGGCGGTGATCGCCGAGGGCAAGGCGGCGGGCAAAATCCCCGGCACCGGCAATTCCAACATCCAGGCGCTGGTCACCAGCTCGAACAGCCAGGTCGCGGCCGAGGGCTCTTTCGCCGGGCTCGAGACCAAGGCGGCGGCGTCGCCCAATGGCGCGCTGTCGTCGCAGACCGGCGACGCCTTCCTGGGCCGTGGCGACTATGTCAAGGCGATCGCGCTCTACAAGCAGGCGCTGGCCAAGGGCGGCGTCAACAATGACGAGGTCAACACGCATTTGGGCATCGCCCTGGCGCTGTCGGGCGACAAGGCCGGCGCCAAGGCGGCGTTCGCCGCGGTCACCATCGCGCCGCGCAGCGACATCGCCGGCTTCTGGTCGACCTGGATCGACAGCCCGCCGACCAGCTGAGTCGAGGCGATCGAAACGAGATAGGGGCGGCTGGCGACGGCCGCCCTCTTTCACTCAGCCCCGACCGGAATCCCCGGCTGGTTCTTCGACGTACGGATGGTCAGCGACGTCTTGACGCTCGCCACGTTGGGGGCGGGGGTCAGATGGGTCGTCAATATATCCTGGAACGCCTTCAAATCGCCGGCGACGATCTTCAGGATGAAGTCGATTTCGCCGTTGAGCATATGGCATTCGCGGACCTCGGGAATCGTCGCGATGTGCGATTCGAACGCGGTCAGGTCGCGCTCCGCCTGGCTTTTCAGGCTGACCATCGCGAACACGGTGATTGGATAGCCCAGGGTCGCGGGGTCGAGTTCGGCGTGATAGCCCTTGATCGCGCCCGCTTCCTCCAGCGCGCGGACGCGCCGCAGGCACGGGGGGGCGGTCAGGCCGACCCGGTCGGCCAGTTCGACATTGGTCATCCGTCCGTCGGCCTGTAGCAAAGACAATATCTGCCGATCGATCCGATCCAACGCCATCGCCGGTTCTCCAAGAATTTTATGCGAGTTAGCCCGATGGCCAACATAATATAATTGCTGGATTGCGCAATCGTCCCACTATGCGACGCGTCAAAATGAACCGTTTGAAGCGCGCCGCACTGCGGTTAAGAAATTCCTAAGGCGCGGCGGCTCCGCGCGATCAGAGGGCGATCATTGCGCTTCGACGACAGTCTCGACACCGTGCTCGGCGCTGATATGGCAACGTCGTTCGGCGCGCAATCGGCATGGCGTCAGCTGACCGATCTGATTGGCCGCCGTCGGGCGGCGCCCGACGCGAAGGCGATCGAGCAATTGCGGGCGATACGGTCGCGGGTCCCGACGCGGACCCGCGCGGCGAGCGCGCGCAGCCTCGCCTTCGCCAACCCACCGGCGGAACTCGTCCGACTGTTCGCGGAGGACGAGCCGTCGGTCGCGGCACCGGTGATCGCGGCGGCGCAGCTGACCGGCGAGGAATGGCGCGCAATGCTGCCCGATCTGCCGCCGACCTCGCGCTCGCTGCTGCGCCATCGTCGCGATCTGCCGGCTGAGACGGTGCGCGCGCTCGACAGTTTCGGGCGATCGGATTTCGCGCTGCCGCGGCCTGATAACGAGCCGGAGCCGATGATATCCGTGATCGAGGCGGTCGCGTCCGTTGCCAGCATCGTACCGGATCGGCCGATCGTCAGCGAGATGCCGCAACGTGCCGAAACGCCCGCCAGCACACGGGCCAATGACGCGAGCCCGGCGCCCGCGCCGAGGGGCCCGTTTCAGATCGCCGATCTGGTTGCCCGGATCGATGCCTATCAGCGCGACCATGGCGATCTGGGGCGCCCGCCGCGCGCGATCGCCAGCGATGGGCCGATCGATCATTTCTGCTTCGAGACCGACGCTACTGGGACGATCCGTTGGGTCGACGGCGCGCCACGCGAGCCGCTGATCGGCGTGCTGCTCGGCACCGGATCGGCGCAGGTCGATGGCGTGGTCAGCGGCGCGTTCCGCCGTCGCGCGTCGTTCGCGGATGCGCGCCTGGTGATTGCCGGTGCGTCGCCGGCCGCCGGGCAATGGCAATTGTCGGCGACGCCGGCGTTCGATCCGGCCACCGGCCGCTTCACCGGCTATCGCGGCGTGGCGCGGCGACCGCGCGCCGACCAGCGCGCCGAACCGATGCCCAAAACCGGTCCGTCGCCCGAGGCGCTGCGCGCCCTGGTCCACGAATTGCGCACGCCGACCAATGCGATTTCGGGCTTTGCCGAGATGATCGAGGCGCAGGTGCTCGGGCCGGCACCCGACGCCTATCGCGAACGCGCCGCTGCGATTCGCCATGATACGCATGACCTGATCGCCGCGATCGACGATGTCGACACCGCCGCCCGGATCGAACAGGACGCGCTGGTCCTGCGTCCCGGGGTGGTCGAGGTGGCGCCGCTGCTCGCGCGGGCCGCACGCGATCTCGAGCCGTTGATGCTGCTGCGGCAATCGGTGGTCGACATCGATGGCGGCGCGCCGGGTCTGGCCATCGCCGGCGACGAGGTCGCGGTCGCGCGTCTGATCAGTCGGTTGATGGCATTGGCTGTCGGCGCGAGCGGGATCGGCGAACGGATCGCGATCAGGGCGTGGTCGAAGGATGGCCAGGCGCGGATCGCCGTCGAGCGCCCGCGCGCTTTTGCCGCATGGCCGGGCGAAGCCGTGCTGTCGCTGGAGGGCGAAGACCAGGAAGGCACGTTGCTCGGCACCGCGTTCGGGCTCAGGCTGGCGCGCAACCTGGCCGGTGAACTCGGCGGCAGCCTCAAGATCGGCGAGCAGCGCTTGACATTGCGCCTGCCGGCGGCGTTGGATCACGGCGTGGGGCAGCTTTCTTCCAATTGACGTGACCGCAGCGTTCCGTCCGCAACCGCCGGCGGCCGGCGACCTCGTCGCGTGGCCGGACTCGTTCGGCACGCGCTTCGTCGTGTTCGTCGACACCGAAGAGGAATTCGACTGGAGCAAGCCGCTCGCGCGCGAGAACCGGTCGGTGTCGACCGTGGCGGCGCTCCCTGCGGCGCAGGCCCAGTTCGCGGCGGCCGGCGTGCCGCTCGCGCTGATGGTCGACCACCCGATCGCCACCGATCCGCGCGCGATCGACCTGATCGGGCCGTTGCTGACTGGCGGTACGGCGGTGGGGACGCAGCTTCATCCCTGGGTCAACCCGCCGTTCGACGAAGCGCTGACGCCGGGCAATAGCTTCGTCGGCAACCTGCCGCGCGCGCTCGAAGAGGCGAAGCTGGTGGCACTGACCGAAGCGATCACGACGGCCTTCGGAACGCGCCCGATGGCCTATCGCGCCGGGCGTTATGGGCTGGGGCCGGCAAGTTTCGATCTGCTGGCGGCGCATGGCTATCGCCTCGACAGTTCGATGCGGCCGGGTTTCGACTATGCGTCGGAAGGCGGTCCCGATTTCTCCGCGCTCGGCAACCATGCCTTTCGCGTCGGCGGGATCGTCGAACTGCCGCTGACCACGGTCTTCACCGGCGCCGCGCGCTCGGGCGGGATGCCGCTCTATCGGTCGGCAGGACGCATTCCGAAGGGGAGGGCGGTGCTGGCACGATCCGGGCTGCTTCAGCGCATCCCGCTGACTCCGGAGGGCATTCCGGTGCGTGAGGCATTGGAAGCGATTCGTGTCGCGATCGGCGAGGGCACTCGCGTCTTGAGCTTTGCTTTTCACTCGCCGTCGCTCGCTCCGGGCCACACGCCCTATGTGAAGGACGAGGCAGACCTGGTCGCCTTCTGGCATTGGTGGGACAAGGTGTTGGCCGAACTCGATCGGCTTGGCGCCAAAGCGGCAGGTCTGGACGATGTGATCGCAGCGGCGACGGCCGGCGGCGCTGGTGGGCCCGGCAGGACTTGAACCCGCAACCTAGCCGTTATGAGCGGCCAGCTCTAACCAGTTGAGCTACAGGCCCCACCCGTGAGGCGCACGACCCTAGCGGAGCTAGTGTCGAGACGCCGAACGCCGGCCGGCCTCGCGTTAGCGAGGACCGACGACGCGGGATTTACTCCCGCGTCGTCATTTAGCAAGCGACAGGAGCATCGCGCGGAAAAGTGGGCACCGGTTTTCCGCAGAAAGCGATGCGACCCCAGACAGCAAAATACTTCCCCCCCCGTTGCACTCGGGAGTTTTGCGGGCGGGCGTCCGCCGGACGCCCGCTGATTCCGCAAAACTGGTCGGGGAGACAGGATTCGAACCTGCGACCCTCTGCTCCCAAAGCAGACGCGCTACCAGGCTGCGCCACTCCCCGACGCGGGCGTCCTCTAGGCGGCATTGATGCAGGCGGCAACCCGGCTCGTTCACGTCGCGTTTGACCGCCGACGATCAGCCGGAGGGCACGCAAGAAGAAGGGGCAGCTCCCGGAGGAGCCGCCCCTCTATCGTGCCGACGGGCCAGGCCCGACGGTGCGAAGTTACTTCTTGGCCGGGGCCGCGGCGTTTGCCGCTTCGGCGCGGATCGAATCGGCCGCGTTGTTCAGGCTGTCGGACGCATTGCTGACAGCGGCAGCGGCCGTGTTGTTGGTGAGGTCGCTGGCCTGATCCGAGAGATTGTCGGCTTCGGCCGCCAGATTGTCCGCAACCGCGTCGGCATTCGCCGCAGCCGGGGTCTGCGATTTGCAGGCCGCCAAGGACACCAGGCTCGCGGCGGCGAGAACAATGGCGATCTTCTTCATCTGGGTGCTCCCAAAAAGGTTACCGTCGTTTCGCAGCCGGGCCGATCTGCCCTTCGCGAAGCGAGAGGAATAACGGCGACAATGTGGCGGTCAACGACCAAATTGCCCCAACTCCCGGTTTGCGCCGAGCCGCACTCGCCGCTGCGGGCGTTTCACTCGCTCGTATTGGGCGTTACCGGCCCGAATTCCTCGGGCGCGTTGGCGACGATCGACAGCATTGTCGTCCAGGCGGCAACGTTCTGGCGCAATTGTTCCGGGTCGATCTTGTCGAGCGTGTCCTCGGGCGTGTGGTGCCAGTCGAAATAGCGCTGACCCGATTGGGCGAGCGTCACCGCGGGAACGCCGGTCGCGAGCACCGGGCCGACATCGGTCCCGCCACCCGCGACATCCTTGCCGCGGACGATGCCAAGCGGCGCCAGGGCCGCCGCCAGCCGATCGCCGACCGCCTTGGCGCTGTCCGGCAGGTTGGTGTTGAACCGCCAGACATTGTCGGCGCCGAAATCGGATTCGCTCGCCATCGCGAATTTTTCGCCGGCATGCGCCTTGGCATAAGCCGCGCCACCGAACCCGCCGGGTTCCTCGGCGCCGAACCACACGACGCGGATGGTGCGGCGCGGGCGGGGACCGTCGAGCAGGCGCTTGGCCGCCGCGGCGGTGATCGCGATACCCGCGCCGTCGTCGATCGCGCCGGTGGCGAGATCCCAGCTGTCGAGATGGCCGCCGATCAGGATCGTGCCGGCCTTGGGGTCGCTACCCGGCACTTCGGCGACGACATTGCCCGATTCCGCGTCGGGCAGCATCTGCGGGGTGAGGACCAGCTTCATCGTCACCTTGTCCGTGCGTGCGAAGATGCGTTCGAGTTGCTCGGCGTCGGCGACCGATAGCGCGCCAGCCGGGATCGGCGTCACGCCGGGTGCCCAATTGGTCCCGCCGGTATGCGGCCAGCGGCCCTTGTCGCTGCCGATCGAGCGGATGACGGTTGCGACCGCGCCTTTCTTGGCGGCGATGTTCGGACCGATGAAGCGCGCGCCACCATAAGCGCCATAGCCGCTGCCGTCCTGCGTCGCCTTCATCTGGTTGGAGATGAACGCGATCTTGCCCTTCAGGCTGCCGTCGGGCGCAGCGACCAGGTCGCCGAGCGTCGGGAAATAGACGACCGGGGCGGTGATGCCCTCCGGCGGAGTCGCGCCCGAGCGCCCGAGCGCCGCGATGACCAACTTCTGCGGATAGGGACCGACAATCTCGGCCGTCTCCGCGCCGCGCACCCAGACCGGCATCTTGTAGGTTTCGACATGGACGTTCTGGAAACCGAGCTTCTTGAGCCGGATCACTGCCCAGGCTCGGGCGCGCGCTTCGGCTTCGGTCGCCGCCAGCCGCGGGCCGACTTCGGTGGTTAGATCCTCGACGATATCCCAGGCGACCTGATCCTTGAGTGCGGCGTCGCGCGCCTTGGCGACGGCGGGATCGACCTTGGCGGGCTCGGGCACCGCATTGCGTTGCGCGAGGCCGATCGAGGGGAAGGTAAGGGCAAGCGTGGCGACGGACAGCATCAGCGGGATGCGCATAGGTTCAGGTCTCCTGCGACGAACAGCGCCCATGACGCCGGACGGCGCTGGGAGGACCCGTTGCTTAGAGCCGATACGCTCCGCCGAGCAAGCCTAGCGGGGCTTTCCAATCGGCAACCCAATCGCTATCTGGCCGCTCTACTTTTCCGGCAATTTCAAAACACGGAGCAACGTGCCGCCATGGCCGCCCAATACGCATATGTCATGAAGGACATGACCAAGTCCTTCCCCGGCGCCCCGAAGCCGGTGCTGAGCAACATCAATCTGCAATTCTATCATGGCGCCAAGATCGGCATTGTCGGCCCCAACGGCGCTGGCAAGTCGACGCTGATGAAGATCATGGCCGGCATCGACCAGGACTTTTCGGGCGAGGCGTGGCCGGGCGAGAACATCACCGTCGGCTATCTCGCGCAGGAGCCCGAGCTCGACCCGAACAAGTCGGTACTCGAGAACGTCAAGGACGGCGCGCGCGCCACGGCCGACATGGTCGACCGCTTCAACGCGATCTCGGCCGAAATGGGCGATCCCAAGGACGACACCGATTTCGACGCGCTGATGGAAGAGATGGGCGATCTCCAGGGCAAGATCGACGCGGTCGACGGCTGGACCCTCGACAGCCAGCTCGAACTGGCGATGGAAGCCTTGCGCTGTCCGCCGTCGGACTCGCCGGTCACCAGCCTGTCGGGCGGTGAAAAGCGCCGCGTCGCACTGACCCGGCTGCTGATCCAGAAGCCGTCGATCCTGCTGCTCGACGAACCGACCAACCATCTCGATGCGGAAAGCGTCGAGTGGCTGGAAAACCACCTCAAGGAATATGCCGGCGCGGTGCTGATGATCACCCACGACCGCTATTTCCTCGACAATGTGGTCGGCTGGATCCTCGAGATCGATCGCGGCAAATACTTCCCCTACGAGGGCAATTATTCGACCTATCTCGAAAAGAAGTCGAAGCGGCTCTCACAGGAGGAGCGCGAGGAGTCCGGGCGCCAGAAGGCGATCAAGGACGAGCTGGAGTGGATCCGGCAGGGCGCCAAGGCGCGCCAGACCAAGTCCAAGGCGCGTATCGCCAAGTTCGAGCAACTGGTCGAAGCGCAGCAGAACCGCTCGCCCGGCAAGGCGCAGATCGTCATCCAGGTGCCCGAGCGGCTGGGCGGCAAAGTGATCGAGGTCGAGAATCTCTCGAAATCCTATGGCGACAAATTGCTGTTCGAGAACCTGTCGTTCACGCTGCCGGCCGGCGGCATCGTCGGTGTGATCGGGCCCAACGGCGCGGGCAAGTCGACCTTGTTCAAGCTCATCACCGGGGCGGAACAGCCCGACGCCGGCAAGATCGATATCGGCACTACCGTCCGCCTGGGCTATGTCGATCAGAGCCGCGATCACCTAGACGACAAGAAGAATGTCTGGGAGGAAATCTCCGACGGGCTCGATTCGATGAAGGTCAACGGCTTCGATCAGTCGACCCGGGCCTATGTCGGCGCGTTCAACTTCAAGGGCGCCGACCAGCAGAAGAATGTCGGCAAGCTGTCGGGTGGTGAGCGCAACCGCGTCAACATCGCCAAGATGCTCAAGCGTGGCGGCAACGTGCTGCTGCTCGACGAGCCGACCAACGACCTCGACGTCGAGACCTTGGGCGCGCTCGAGGAAGCGATCGAGAATTTCGCCGGCTGCGCCGTGGTCATCAGCCACGACCGCTTCTTCCTCGATCGCCTGGCGACGCATATCCTGGCATTCGAGGGCAACAGCCATGTCGAATGGTTCGAGGGGAACTTCGAATCGTACGAGGAAGACAAGCGACGCCGCCTGGGCGACGCCGCGGATCGTCCGACGGCGCTCGCGTACAAGAAGCTGACCCGCTGAACGATTGAAAAAGGCTCCGCCATCACGTGACGGCGGAGCCTTTTTTGCAGCCCGACGGGGGGATCAGGCCGCTATGCGGTGAACCGCTTGGTAAATCCTTTCACCGGCTGGCCCGCTTCGACATAGGCTTCGACATGGTCGACCCGCGCCAATGGCGGGCCGGCGCGGCATGCCTCGACCAGCGAGGCGACCGCATCCTCCTCCCCGGACGCCAATATCTCGACCGTGCCGTCGTTGCGGTTGCGCACCCAGCCGGTGACCCCCAAGGACTGCGCCTTGCGGATGGTAAAATCCCTGAAGCCGACCTGGTGCACTTTACCCGACACCACGACCCGCTGCATTATCCCCATAAACTACAACCCTTTTGACGCGACCGCGGGGTTGATCCCCACTAATCGCGCCGAGACTAGCACCGGGTGCACCGAACCGTAGCGGTTTGATCCGCAGCCCGGCGTATCAGCGGGGCGATCCGGCGACGACTGCCGCTAATTTGCGCCGAACCGAAAGAGGCAGCTAGGAACACAGGACGAAATCAGGAGGATTTGTGCCGATAATCCCAGCCTTGCTGAGCTGGGCGGTGGCCACGGAAGGCCCGCCGCCGATCGATGGCGCGCTGCTGCCGGTTGGTGATGCTTGCTACACGGTCGCTGCGCCAGAGCAGGGCAAGTCCGCGGGCAGTGTCCTGCGCCGCGTCGAGCGTCTCGACGACAAGCGGCTGATGATCATGGTCGCGTCGCGCTTCAACGGCGGCCCGCTGCTGACCAGCCGGGTCGAAGTGGCGTTCCCCAGCCTGCGGCCGATCCGCACGATCGAGGAGACCGATGGAGAGACGGACCTGTCGGTGCGCTACCGCGACGGCAAAGCGGGCGGGACTGCTATCGGCGGGGACGGGCGACGCCAAGCGACCACCGTTCCATTACCGGGGCCGGTTTGGGACGAGGAGACGCTCGAATTCGTTCTGACCACGCTACCGCTGGCCGAGGGCGCTCATTTCGAACTGCCCGTATTCCATTTCGGCCGCGGACCCGGCGTAGCGAGGATCGATGTCCGACGCTCCATTTCGGCAGAGGGATTCGGCGGCAGCCCAATAGCCGCTTGGGAAATCGAAGGCAGCACGCGATCGGATATGACGATCACCTTCCTGGTCGCGAAAGCCGATCGTCGGCTGCTCGCGGTCGAGGTGGGCGGCGTGCGGTCGGTCCTGGGTGGCGATTGTTCGGGGTTGACCCGGTGAGAAAGCTGGAACCGCGCTTGACGCGCCAGCGGCGCTTTCATAGCTGACGCAACATGACTGTTCTTACTATTCTCGAAGTACCCGATCCCGGCCTGCGCGCCGTTGCCGCACCCGTCAGCGAGGTCGACGCTTCGATCCGCGCCACGCTCGCCGACATGTTCGAGACGATGTACGCCGCGCGCGGCATTGGCCTTGCCGCAATCCAGGTCGGGATCGAGAAGCGCCTGGTCGTCATCGACCTGCAGGAGCCCGAGGAAGAAGACGGCGAGCCCGTGCGAAAGCCTGTGGCGTTCGTGAACCCCGAGCTGCTCTGGGTCAGCGAGGAGATGGCGGTCTATAACGAAGGCTGCCTGTCGATCCCCGAGCAATATGCCGAGGTCGCGCGCCCGGCTCGGTGCCGCGTGAAATGGCTCGACGGCGACGGCAAGCCGCATGAGGAAGAGATGGACGGCCTGATGGCGACGTGCATCCAGCACGAGATCGACCATTTGAACGGCGTGCTGTTCACCGACCATATCTCACGGCTCAAGCGCGACATGATCATGAAGAAGCTGGCCAAGGCGCGGAAGGCGGCTTGATCACCGTCGAAGGCGGCTGTCATTGCGGCCATGTCCGTTTCGAGTTGCGGCTCGAACGCCCTGAGGTCGAACTGCTCGATTGTGATTGCTCGATTTGCCGGATGACCGGCTATCTCCATCTAATCGTGCCCGATGCTCGCTTCCGCCAGACTGAAGGGCGTGGCGATGTCGTGCTTTATCGCTTCAGCTCGGGCCGGGCGCGGCACCTGTTCTGCCAGCATTGCGGAATCAAGAGCTTCTACCGCCCCCGCTCGCACCCCGATGCGATCAGCGTGAACTGGCGGTGTCTGGATGAGGATCATGGCCTGACCGCGACGATCGTACCGTTCGATGGGGTGTATCCGGTTTAGGGCTTACGCCCACTCGTCGCGTTTGGCTGCAGGCCGATGACGGCCGATCTCGCGTGCAGTCGCGTGCGGCAGGCGAGTCTCGAAATGCTTGGCGTAGACGCAGCAGCTATAGTCGCCAAGCCGGGCGCCGCGTCGGAGCCACTGCCGATACCGGAGCATATCCCCTCGATTGAAGTAGCTTATGGCGAGTGAGTGCGCTGCTCTGCCTGCTTCAGGGCCGCCGCGACGCCAAACGCGATAGTAGAGGTTGGCCGCTGTGAGGGGTTCAGCCATCGCATCGAGGTCGTCGGGATTGTTGCCTTCGGTATACCAATGGGCGAGCGCGATCATCGCCCCGTCGTGTCTGCGCAAGGCGAGGCGCTGCATGATTGGAACCCAGAAGCCACGTGCGCGGCCATCCTGGATATCGAGCGCGCGGAGATAGAGACGCTCATCGTCCATCTTCAGAACAACCCCTCGATCGCCCCTGCTGGCCCGATCCTGATTCCCTCCGCGGCAGGTATGCGCGGCAATCCCGGCATGGTCATGATCTCGCCGCAGATCGCGACGACGAACCCGGCGCCGGCGGCCAGGCGCACTTCGCGAACCGGGACGATATGGCCGACCGGCGCGCCCAGTTTCGCCGGGTCGGTGGAGAAGCTGTATTGGGTCTTCGCCATGCAGACGGGGAGGTGCCCGTATCCCGCATCCTCCCAGCGTTTCAGCTGCGCCAGCACGCTCGGCTCGGCCGTGGCGTGTTCGGCGCGGTAGATCCGCGTCGCCACCGTGTTGATCTTGTCGAACAGCGGCATAGCATCGTCGTAGAGCGGGGCGAATTGCGCCCCGCCACCATCCGCCAGCGCGGCGACATGGTGCGCCAGCGCTTCGGTGCCCGCGCTGCCGTCGGCCCAATGTGTGCACAGGATCGCTTCGCAGCCATTGGCGGCGGCGATCTCGCGAACGACGCGCATCTCGTCCTCGGTATCGCTGTCGAAGCGGTTGATCGCGACGACCACGGGAACACCGAATTGACGGACATTCTCGAGGTGCCGCGCGAGATTGACCCCGCCAAGCCTCACTGCCTCGGGATCGGGGGTGCCGAGATCTGCCTTGGCGACCCCGCCATTCATCTTGAGCGCGCGGATCGTCGCGACGACCACCGCTGCGGCGGGTTTGAGGTCGGCCTGGCGGCATTTGATGTCGAAGAACTTCTCGGCGCCCAGATCGGCACCGAAGCCGGCTTCGGTCACGACATAATCGGCCAAGCCAAGCGCGGTGTTGGTCGCGATCACCGAATTGCAGCCATGCGCTATATTGGCGAAGGGGCCGCCATGGATCAGCGCCGGATTGCCCTCCAGCGTCTGGACCAGATTGGGCTTGATCGCCTCGGCGAGCAGCACCGCCATGGCGCCATCGGCCTTCAGGTCGCGCGCGGTGACTGGCTGGCGATCGCGCGTATAGGCGACGACGATCCGGCCGAGCCGCACCTCCAGGTCCTCCAGGTCCTCGGCCAGACACAGGATCGCCATCACTTCGCTGGCGACGGTGATGTCGAACCCGCTTTCGCGCGGGAAACCGTTGGCGACGCCACCCAGCGATTGCGCGATGTCGCGCAACGCGCGGTCGTTCATGTCGAGCACCCGGCGCCAGACGATCCGGCGCACGTCGATATCGAGCGCGTTGCCCCAATGCACATGGTTGTCGATCATCGCCGCGAGCAGGTTGTGCGCGCTGGTGATGGCGTGGAAATCGCCGGTGAAATGAAGGTTGATGTCCTCCATCGGCACCACCTGGGCGTAACCACCGCCGGTCGCACCGCCCTTGGTCCCGAAGCATGGCCCCAGGCTCGGCTCGCGCAGCGCCAACATCGTCTTCTTGCCGATCTGGTTGAGCGCGTCGGCGAGCCCGACCGAGGCGGTCGACTTGCCTTCGCCGGCGGGGGTTGGACTGATCGCGGTGACCAGGATCAATTTGCCCAGGTCGCGGGGCACCGGGAGGTGCTCGCGGATCAGCTTGGCCTTGTATTTGCCATAGGGCTCGACCGCGTCGACCGGGATGCCTGCTTTGTCGGCGATCTGCTGGATGGGGTGAAGGGTCGCGGCCCGCGAAATCTCGATATCGGAGAGCATGGGGGCTTCTTAGCCGCCCCATGGGCTGCCCGTCACCCCGCGCGCGTAACGAAATCAATTCCCCTCCCGTTTACGGGAGGGGCTAGGGGAGGGACTGTTCGTCTAGGCCCGTCCATCGATCGACATGCCCTCCCCCGACCCCTCCCGCAAGCGGGAGGGGAGTTGGAACCGTAACGAAATTGGGGCTGTCCTGGCATCGTCGTTCGATCTATGTTCCGGTCATTGATCGGGTTTCGTGGGTGAATTGTGGTTGAAGTGTTGATCGTCGCGTTGGGAGCGCTTGTCGTCGGGCTAGTGATCGGCTGGCTGTTCGCCTCACGCCGCGGCGTGGCCGAACTGGCGGCCGCCAAGGTGCATGCCGATCAGCATGACATGACGCGCCAGCAGTTGCTGGCCGTGACGGCGGAGCGCGACACGACGATGCGCGCGCTCGACGCACACCAGGCGGCGTCACGTGAGCGTGAGCTGGCGTTCGAGGCGCGGCTGGTCGAAATCGTCGCTGCCAAAGAAGCGCTGGCGGCGCAATTCGCCGAGGTCGGGCAGCGGCTGTTCGACGACGCCCAGACCAAATTCCTTCAGCGCGCCGACGAGCGGTTCAAGGAATCGGAAGCGACCAGCGGCCAACATCTCCGCGCCTTGCTCCAGCCTGTCCACGAACGCCTGCAGCGCTACGAAGAAGGCGTGGCCAAGGTTGAGGCCGATCGCCGCGATGCGTTCGGTACGCTTCACGGCCAGATCGAAGCAATGCGCGTCGGGCAGGAATCGGTACGCTCGGAAGCGTCCAAGCTGGTCAATGCGCTGCGTAACGCGCCCAAGGCGCGCGGGCGCTGGGGCGAGCAGCAATTGCGCAACGTGCTCGAGACGTGCGGGTTGAGCGAGCATGCCGATTTCCAGGCGGAAGTCAGCGTCGACGATGGCGAGGGCGGGCGGCTCAGGCCCGACGTCATCATTCGCGTGCCGGGCGGCAACGCACTGGTGATCGACGCCAAGGTGTCGCTCAACGATTATCAGGACGCGTTCGGCGCGATCGATGACACTGAACGCGCCGCCGGGCTGGTGCGCCACGCGGCGTCGATGCGGGCGCACGTCCAGGCGCTCGGCGCCAAGGCCTATTGGACGCAATTCGACGACGCGCCCGATTACGTGATTATGTTCGTGCCGGGGGAGCATTTCCTGTCCGCGGCGCTCGAACAGGATCCGACCCTGTGGGACTTCGCCTTCGACCGTCGCGTGTTGTTGGCGACGCCGACCAATTTGATCGCGATCGCACGCACCGTCGCCGCGGTTTGGCGGCAGGAGAAATTGGCCGGGGAGGCGCGGCAGATCGCCGAGCTGGGTAAGGAACTCTATGCCCGCCTGTCGGTGATGGGCAGCCATGTCGCCCGGTTGGGACGCAATATCGGGCTCGCCAACGATGCCTATAATGCGTTCGTCGGCAGCCTCGAGACGCAAGTGCTGACCCAGGCCAAACGGTTCGAGGATTTCAATATCGATACCGGCGGGCGGGCAATCGAGTCGCTGCCGATGGTCGAGCAATCGCCGCGCCCGCTGGTGAAGCTTGCGTCGGTCGGTGAGATAGGGGATCGTTCGTCGGAGGGATGATCCTCGTGCCTGTTGGGGAGCGGGTCGATGACGAAAATGGTCGGATTGCTGATTGCCGCGATGCTGACGGCGGTACCAATGGCCGCCGCGGGGCAGGATAAAGACCGCGACTCCGCCGCCGAGGCGACAATCAGCCAGGCTTTCTCCGCGATCCAGGCCGGCGATCCGGCGCGAGCCTTGGCCACGGTCGAGCCGGTCGTCGCGTCATTCGACAAGGAATTTTCGGGCGAGAAGCGCCATATCTTCTGCTCGCAGACGGCCGAACAGGACGGCTATTATCTGACCACTGCCGATGGCGGGGCGGATAATGTTCGGCTCGTGACGGTGGTGTGGTGCGAGGCGTTATATGTCAAAGCGTTCGCGTTGGTCGATCTCGAGCGGCTCGACGATGCCCAATCGGCGTTCGAGAGATTGGTGACTTTTGCTCCGAAACACGCTCGGTATCTCAATGAGTTAGGCTATGTTCTTCTGAAGAAGAAAGAATGGCAGCACTCGATCGACACTTATAGAAACGCCGAAGCTGCGGCGACTTTCACGCCCAAGCGGCGCGATTACGAGCGGTGCGTGTCGTTCCGCGGAATCGGTTACGACCTCGTCGAACTCGGGCGGCTCGACGACGCCGAAGCCGCCTATCGCAAATGCCTGGCGATCACCCCGGATGAGCCAAAGTCGCTGCGCGAGATCGAGTATATCAAGGAGCAGCGCAAGAAAACGACCTGATGTCGTTCGCCTGACTGCGTCTCCGGCGATATGAACGGGGGATCGGGTGATCGCTACAGTCTGAGGCCGTTCAGTCTATGCGGGTCAGCGTGGCGTTGCCTTTGGCGCTCGACAGGGTGAGCGTTCGGTCGCGCAGCGCGACGCGCGCTGGGCCGGCGATGATCGACAGGAACTTGCCTTCGACCTCCATGCCCGGCCCCGGACACGCCATCTTGGTCGAGATCACCCGGCTTGCGCTCAGACTGCCACGATCGATGCGATAGGCGCCGCCAAAGCTGTTGCAGCCGGCGTTCCCGGTGATGCGGTCGCCCTCGAAGCGTATCTCGGTCGCACGGGCGGTGCGGACCGGGCGTCCGTCGATGCTGGCAATCGTCCAGTGCGATCCGTCGAGCGCGGCGGCGTCCAGCACGGGATCGCCGCCACAGCCCTTGACGCTGCGCCGGCCGGTCGTGACGGTGACACGATCGGGAAATTTGCGGTCGCTCATCCCGTCGCTGCACGGCGCGCGGGTAATATCGACGACGATCCGCCGCGTGACATAGCGCCGTCCATTGAAACTGGGCCGCGCCGTGGGCGCCTTGACCCGAATCCGCGTCTTTCCATAATCGCCGGCATAATTGATCCAGCCGCGTTCGATGGTCAGCGTCCAGCCGGGTTCGGTGCCGACCGCGCGATAGGTCTCGGTCCTGGCCGAGGCGGGCAAAGCGAGGAACAGCGCGGGGAGGGCGAGGGTCGCGGCGAGCTTCATGGCATCTCTCCTTTGGCCAGGCTCATAGCCTAGTCCGGCTGAACCGGCCATGTCGGCCATATTCAGCGGCGATGCTGGGCGAGCACTTCATACGCCATTACCGCGGTCGCCACCGCGGCGTTCAGGCTGTCGGCCTTGCCCAGCATCGGTAATTTGACCAGCAAGTCGCATTCCGCCTCATAGGCGTCAGGCAGGCCTTGCGCCTCGTTGCCGGTGAGCAGGAAGGTCGGCGCCTGATACGCCGCACCGCGATAATCGTGGTCGGTCTGCAGACTGAGCCCGACGAGTTGCCCCGGTCCGGAGCGCAACCAGGGCAGGAACGCGTCCCAGCGCGCCTGCACGATCGGCACCGTGAACAGCGCGCCCATGCTCGCGCGTACCGCTTCGACCGAAAAGGGGTCGACGCAATCGTCGACCAGGATGAGTCCGCCCGCGCCGACCGCATCGCCGGTCCGCAGGATCGTGCCGAGATTGCCCGGATCGCGCAGCCGCTCGGCGACCAGCCAGATCGGCGAGGTCGAACGGTCGAGCGCGTCGAGTGGCGTGGTGAATTCGGGGAAGACGCCGACCACCGCCTGCGGGTTGTCCTTGCCCGACAATTTGGAGAGGATGTCGTGACTGGTCTCGATCGCTTCGCCACCCGCGCTTTCCACGGCGCCGACCAGTGCCAGGACCAGCGGATGTCTCGCGCTGTCGGCCGCGAAGAACAGATATTCCGGCAGGCGTCCCGCTTCGCGCGCCTCGGTCAGGATGCGCAGTCCCTCGGCGAGAAACAGACCCTCCGCCTTGCGATGCTTCTTGTCGCGCAAGCTGCGGACGCGCTTGACCAGGGTGTTGGAGAAAGCGGTGATCTCGCGGGGCATGATGGGTTCCTAGCGAACCCATCACCCCAGCGGAAGCTGTGGCGGTCACCGCAGCGGGAGCTCTAACCGTCACCCCAGCGTAGGCTGGGGGCTCACGCAGTATTTTCCCCTCATGAGATGCCAGCTTTCGCTGGCATGACGGATTGGAGAGGGCTCAATCTTCGCCGAACTTGGCCTCGACCAACTCGCACAGCGCGCCAACCGCGGTCTCCGCGCCGTCGCCATCGGCGCTGATCGTGATCGTGTCGCCCATCGCCGCGCCCAGCATCATCAGGCCCATGATCGAGGTGCCGGTGACCGCCGGGCCGTCCTTGACCACCTGGATCTCGACCGACTGGGTCGAGGCGAGAGTGACGAACTTGGCCGATGCCCGCGCATGCAGGCCGCGCTTGTTGATGATCTGCACTGTGCGGCTGATCGCCGGCATCAGGCAGCGGCCTCGCCGAGCGCCTCGGATGCCACTGCGATATATTTCCTGCCCGCCTCACGCGCGGCGATCACCGCGTCCACCACCTTCATCGACTTGCGCGCCGACGCCAGGCGAATCAGCATCGGCAGGTTGATTCCCGCGATCACTTCGACTCGCCCGCGCTCGAGCAGCGAGATTGCGAGGTTCGACGGCGTGCCGCCAAACAGGTCGGTCAGCACGATCACGCCCTTGCCGTCATCGACCTTGCCGATCGCCGTGGCGATATCGGCGCGGCGCGCTTCCATATCGTCGTCAGGGCCGATCGCGATCGACTCCACGCGCTCCTGCGGACCCACGACATGTTCCATTGCGGTCACGAACTCGGACGCGAGCCGTCCGTGCGTCACCAAAACCAGACCGATCATGCGTTTGCTTACTATCCCAAACCCGTCCGCGGCGCACCCTCCAAGGAGTCCTGCGGTGCCGCCCCCAGATCTCGATGCGTGACCGTGGGCGAAAACCCGGCGTCGCGCAACCGCTTCGCGACCTGTTCCGTGACATGGACCGACCGGTGACGCCCGCCGGTGCAGCCGAAGGCTATGGTAACATAGGCTTTTCCCTCGGCCCGGTAGCGCGGCAGGAGGAGCAGGAGCAGGTCCTCGATCTGCTTCATGGCGTCATCATAGGCCGGATCCGCGGCGACATACGCCGCCACATCGGCGTCGAGTCCCGTTCCGGGGCGCAATTTCTCGTCCCAATGCGGGTTGCGCAGGAATCGCATGTCGAACACCAAATCGGCGTTGCGCGGGACACCGCGGGCATAGCCAAACGACATCACCGACAAAGTCGGTTCGCCCAGACCGTCGCCGCCGAACGTCGCGCGCACCTGTTGCGCGAGCTCGTTCGACGACAGATCGGTCGTGTCGATCAAGCGGTTGGCCCAGCGCCGCAGCGGGGCGAGCAATTCGCGTTCGCGTGCGATGCCGTCGCTCGCCGGGCGGTCGAGCGCGAGCGGATGGCGCCGCCGGGTCTCGGCATAACGCCGCTCGAGCTCGGCGCCGCTGCAATCGAGGAACAACGTACCGATGTCATAACCATGCTCGGCGCGCAGCGTCTTGATGCGTTTGACGATGCTCTCGGGATCGAAGTCGCGCGTCCGTGCGCCGATTCCGACCGCCAACGGCGAATCGCTCTCGGTGCTCTCCGACAAGGGCGTGCTCAGCAGCCGGTCGAGCAACCGCAGCGGCAGATTGTCGACGGTTTCCCAGCCGAGATCCTCGAGCGTCTTGAGCACGGTCGACTTGCCTGCGCCGGACAATCCGGTGACCAGCAGGATCTCCTTGGCGCGAGTCACGCCTTCGTGCCGACCAGGTGCCGCAACGCCAGTTCGACCTTGATCGGCGCCGAGGCCGTATGCGAATCGACCGCGATCTCGCGAATGTCGAGCCCGGCGATGCGGCGGACGTCATCCGCCAGCGGCAACCGCTCGGGCGCATCGGTCAGGCGAATGAGCAGGGCTACCGGGATCTTCTCAACATATGCCGTCTCGAGGAGGCCCAGCCCGCGCACCTCGATCTTGCCGGCGATCGTGTCGGGCGGCGACGCGATCAGTTCGCCGCCGGCGCGCTGAAGCAAAGTGTAATCGTCGCTGATCAGCGTAGCGCCGCGGTCGATCAGGCGCAGCGCGAGGTCGGACTTGCCGGCCCCCGATTCGCCTTCGATCAATACCGCGCGCCCGTCGATGGCGACGCTGGAGACATGTAGGGTTTCAAATGAGAGCCCGGTCGCGATGGCTGCCTCCCTAGCCTGGAGCGAGCGGCAGCCGGACGACGAATCTGGCCCCACTCAGACGGTCTTCACGCGATTCGACCGCGATGGTGCCCTGATGCCCCTCGACGATCGTCCGCGCAATGGCGAGCCCTAGCCCGGAATGCTTGCCGAATTCCTCATTTTCCGGGCGGATAGATTGAAAACGCCGGAACACCGCTTCACGCGCCTCTTCGGGGACGCCCGGGCCTTCGTCCTCGACCCGGATCACCAAATCGTCGTCGGCAAGGGTCGCGGCAACCGTGATCAGGCCATTGTCGGGGGAGAAGGACACGGCATTGTCGAACAGATTCTCGAACACCCGTTCCAGCCGGGCGCCTTCGCCCATCACCAATGCGCCGCCGCGCACGCGATTGTCGAACCGGATGCGCACACTGCGTTCGATCCCGCGCGTGGTGCGTTGCTCGATCAGCGCGGCGAGCATCGCCAGCACGTCGACGGCATCGAACTTGGCGCGGCTGAGCTGGGCGTCGAGCCGCGATGCCTCTGAGATATCGGTGATCAGCCGATCCAGCCGGTGCACATCGTCGCGCACGACCGCCAGCAACCGTTCCTGCAGCGCAGGATCCTTGACGTGCGCCAGCCCGTCGACCGCCGATCTGAGCGAGGCGAGGGGGTTTTTCATTTCGTGCGTGACGTCGGCGGCGAACGCCTCGGTGGCGTCGATCCGTGCCCGCAGCGCCTGGCTCATGTCGCTCAGCGCGCGGGCCAGGCTGCCGATCTCGTCACGGCGCGAGGGCAGCCGCGGCACGACGACCTCGCGCGCGCGCCCCAGCCGGACCCGGACCGCGGCGCGCGACAACCGGCGCAGCGGCCGCACGATCGTCCGCGCCAGGAACAGCGACAGGAAGATCGACACCAGGCTGACGATCGCCAGCACGACCCCCAGCCGGAAACGTTCGAGCCGTACCGTCTGGGTCACGTCGCGGGCGTTGACCGTCGTCATCACGACCTCGCCGTCGCCCAAGCCCGCCGCTGCGGTGATGACAGGGGTACGATCGGGCGCGCGCCAAACCGTTGCCGGCGCGACTTGAGCGGTGCGGGCGGTGCGCACGTCGGGCCACTCACTGCCGGCCTTGCGCTCGCGATAGAGCGGCGCGCGCGGCGCGTTGACCACGGTGTCGATGATCGCATCCAAGAATCGCGCCGCTTGCAGACCCCAACCTTCCTTGTTCGGGTCGATCAGCACGAAATTGCGCAGACCCATCGCGCGCGTGTCGGCGATCGGGGTGCCGTCGGCGGCGAACAGCCGGATGCGTGTGTCGGTATCGCGGGCGAGGCGCAGCGCCAGGTCGTTGCGGTGATCGGCCGGCGTCGACACCATCGCCGCCGCGATCAGCCGCGCCTCGCGACTCGCCTGGGCGGTGCGGTTGTCGAGAATCCGCGTCCGGTACGAATCGAGGTAGAAGAACCCGCCCGCAAGCAGCGCCAGCGCGAAGATATTGAGCGCGAGAATGCGCGCGGTGAGCGAAATCCGACCCGACCATTTGAGCGTCAGGTCACGGCCTTCACCCTCCGCCTCACTCCTCCGAGAAGCGGTAGCCGGCGCCATAGAGCGTTTCGATCGCATCGAATTCGGCATCGACCTCGCGGAACTTGCGCCGGACGCGCTTGATATGGCTGTCGATCGTGCGGTCGTCGACATAGATGTCGTCCTGATACGCCGCATCCATCAACTGATTGCGCGTCTTGACCACCCCGGGCCGTTGCGCAAGCGCCTCGAGGATCAGGAATTCGGTCACGGTCAACGTCACGTTGTCGCCGGCCCAAGTCACACGATGCCGTGCCGGGTCCATCTGCAGGCGGCCGCGGTCGATCGCGGTTTCGGCGGGTGGCTCGTCGCCGCCGGCGCTGGCATGGCTCAATTCGGTACGACGCAGGATCGCGCGGATGCGGGCGATCAACAGGCGTTGGCTGAACGGCTTGGCGATATAATCGTCCGCGCCCATCGCGAGGCCCAGCGCCTCGTCGAGCTCGTCATCCTTGCTGGTCAGGAAGATAACCGGAATCTGATTCTTCTCGCGAAGCCGCCGCAGCAGCTCCAGCCCGTCCATCCGCGGCATCTTCACGTCGAAGATCGCCAGGTCGGGCGGATTGTCGACCAGCGCCTTCAACGCGGTTTCGCCGTCCGAATAGACCCGGGTCAGAAACCCTTCGGCCTGCAGCGCGATCGACACCGAGGTCAGGATGTTGCGATCGTCATCGACGAGCGCGATAGTGGCCGTCATCGTCCGGACAGATCCCAAAGCATAGCGCGGCTTGCCTAGGCGAAACCTTTGCGCCGGTAAACCATTGGCCCATTTGACGGACGCATGGAGCGGTTCTATGCGCCCGGGATAACGAGGATGCATACGTATGCGGGATCAACCCGCAGCGTGCGATATTCGGAGGAAAAATGATCGATCGAGTCCCTACGCAGGGGCTGGACGCGCAGGGCATTGCTACTGCCGCCAAGCTTTATTGGAATCTGGAAACGGCCGCGCTCGTCGAGCATGCGATCGCCCGCGGCGAAGGTCATCTCGCCGCCGACGGACCGTTGGTGGTCGCCACCGGGCGCCACACCGGGCGCTCGGCGCAGGACAAGTTCATTGTTCGCGATGCCGAGACCGAGTCGACGGTCTGGTGGGGCAAGACCAACAAGGCGATGAGCCCGGAAGGGTTCGCGGCACTGAAGGCGGACTTCCTTGCGGCGCTGGGCGAGCAGGACACGCTGTTCGTGCAGGATCTGTTCGGCGGCTCGCAGCCCGCGAACCGGGTCAATGTTCGCGTGATCACCCAGTTCGCCTGGCACAGTTTGTTCATCCGCACGATGCTGGTCCGCCCGGCGGCGCATGAACTGGCGGGGTTCGAGGCAGAGTATACCATTATCGACCTGCCGAGCTTCCGCGCCGATCCCGAGCGTCATGGCTGCCGCAGCGAGACGGTGATCGCGGTCAATTTCAGCGAGAAGCTGATCCTGATCGGTGGCACGCAATATGCCGGCGAAATGAAGAAGTCGGTGTTCGGGCTGTTGAACTATCTGTTGCCGGTCAAGGGCATCATGCCGATGCATTGCTCGGCCAATATCGGGCCTGAAGGCGGATCGGCGGTGTTCTTCGGCCTGTCGGGCACTGGCAAGACGACTTTATCCGCGGACGCCAGCCGCACGCTGATCGGCGATGACGAGCATGGCTGGTCGGACGATGCGGTGTTCAATTTCGAAGGCGGTTGCTACGCCAAGATGATCCGCCTGTCGGCCGAGGCCGAGCCGGAAATCTACGCGACCACCAAGCGCTTCGGCACCGTGCTCGAGAATGTCGTGATGGATCCGGAGACGCGAATTCTCGACCTCGACGACAACAGCCTCGCGGAGAATTCACGTGGCGCGTATCCGATCGACTTCATCCCCAACGCCTCCGCTGCCAACATGGGACCGGTGCCGCGCAATATCGTGATGCTGACCGCCGACGCGTTCGGCGTGTTGCCGCCGATCGCCAAGCTCACGCCCGACCAGGCGATGTACCACTTCCTGTCGGGCTATACCGCCAAGGTCGCGGGCACCGAGATCGGCGTGACCGAGCCCGAAGCGACCTTCTCGACCTGCTTCGGCGCACCCTTCATGCCGCGGCATCCGTCAATCTATGGCAATCTGCTCAAGGAACGGATCGCCAAGGGGGGCGTCGATTGCTGGCTGGTCAATACTGGCTGGACCGGCGGCAAATATGGTGTTGGCAAGCGGATGCCGATCAAGGCGACGCGCGCGCTACTCAACGCGGCGCTCGACGGCAGCCTGAACGACGCCGAGTTCCGCACCGATCCCAATTTCGGGTTCCAGGTACCGGTCGCGGTGCCGGGCGTCGATAGCGCCATCCTCGATCCGCGCGAAACCTGGGCGAACAAGGCCGAATACGACGCGATGGCCGCAAAGCTGGTCGATCTGTTCGTCGAGAATTTCGCGCAATTCGCGGATCATGTCGACGAGGGGGTGCGACAATCCGCGCCCCGGACCCCCGCCACCGCTTGATCCGGCCCGTCATCAGTCGGGCCTCTCCAATTGGAAGCCCGACAATGACCGACCATAAGATCCGTTTCTTTGCCGATGACGCCGCTGTCCGCCATGTGGGGGAGGGGCTGCTCGCGCGCACCTTGCCCAAGGCGGAGTGGACGCATGAAGCGCACCTTGCCGCGTGCCTGTGGTTGCTGACCGAGCGGTCCGATATCGATGTCGAGCGCGACCTGCCGGCGATCATCTCCGGCTATAACGAGACGGTCGGCGGAGTGAACGATGCCACACAGGGCTATCACCACACGATTACGCTGACTTATATCGCGGCGATACGTCGCTTCCTCGGGTCAGTTCGCAGCGACTTGCCATTGGTGGAAAAGGTCAATGCGTTGCTTGCGGCGCCCGAGGGGCGGCGTGACTGGGCCCTCACGCTTTATTCGCGCGACCGCTTGTTCTCGATACAGGCCCGGCTCGGCTATTTGCGTCCCGATCTGGCTTCCTGACCGCACCGCAACCGCGTATCTGACGGGAAGCTGGAGTCGTTTCGTCTCCGGTCCAGTGAAAGGAAGTTCTATGTCGTTGCTCGATGGCATTCTCTCGCAGGTAAGTTCGAACGCCGACGTCCAGAACCTCGCCGCCAAGGTCGGGATCACGCCCGAGCAGGCCGAGAGCGCGATCATGGCGCTGGCCCAATCGCACACCGCGCCCGGCGATACCGTGGAAGGTGCGGCCGCATCGACCGGCCTGGGCTCTGACGTGCTGAGCCAGATCGTCGGCCATATCGGTGGCGAAGGCTCGCTCGGCCAGTTCGCGACCTTGATCAACAGCGGCGAGAATTCGGGTATCCTGGGCCAGCTCGGCGGTTTCGCCTCAAGCCTGTTCGGCGGCGGCAACAAGGCCTGAGGGAAAGAGCTCAGGCGAGCTCGACCGATAAGACGCTCCCGGTGGCACCCGTGATCCGCACGAGTGCCCCGGCGGGCGCATCCGGTCCCGTGGCGCTCCAGGCGCCGTCACCCACCTTGACTCGACCTTCGCCGGCGACGATCGCCTCGCATACCTCGACGGTCTTGCCGATCAGTTTGGCGGTGCGGTCGTTCAATCCGTGCGAAGGGCTGGCCAAGCGGTCGCGATGATACCATCGCCGGCCGATCGCGACGGCAGCCGCGCTGAACGCTGCGAACAATAAAGCCTGCACGATCCAGCCCAGTCCCGGGATCGCCAGCACGACGAACCCGGTCAGCGCCGCGCCGGCGGCGATGAAGATCATGAAGAATCCCGGCGCGATCAATTCCGCGATCGCCAGTGCCAGTGCGGCGGCGAGCCACAAGGCGCCCAAGCTCCACTCCAATCCGAACAGCGTCATGATGATATTCCTATCGTGTCCGCGGTGCCGAAGGGTTGCCCGGTGAGCCCGCAGGGGTGCCCAGCGCATCGCGCGCCAATTCGCCGATGCCACCCAACGTGCCCATCAATTGCGTCGCCTCGACCGGGAACAGGATCGTCTTGGCATTGGGCGAGGTCGCGAACAGCCCGATTGCCTCGACATATTTCTGCGCGATGAAATAGTTGATCGCCTGGGTGCTGCCGCCTTCGATAGCGTCCGACACCATCTTGGTCGCGGTGGCTTCGGCCTGGGCGGAGCGTTCGCGCGCCTCGGCGTCGCGGAACGCCGCTTCCTTGCGACCCTCGGCCTCCAGGATTTGCGCCTGCTTCTGACCCTCGGCGCGGTTGATTTCGTTCTGACGGGCAGCTTCGGACTCGAGGATCGTCGCGCGCTTTTCGCGCTCGGCCTTCATCTGGCGAGTCATTGCGTTGACGATGTCGGCAGGCGGACGAATGTCCTTCAACTCCACGCGCGTGATCTTGACGCCCCAGGCCTCGGTCGCGTGATCGACCACCGAGAGTAGCCGCGCGTTGATCTCGTCGCGCTTGGACAGCAATTCGTCGAGGTCCATCGAGCCCATCACGGTGCGCAGATTGGTCGTCGCCAGCTGCATGATCGCGACATAGAGGTCGCTGACCTCATAGGCTGCCTTCGCCGCGTCGAGCACCTGGAAGAACACCACGCCGTCGACGGCGACCATGGCATTGTCCTTGGTGATGATCTCCTGGCCCGGAATGTCGAGCACCTGCTCCATCATGTTCACGCGGCGGCCGATGCGGTCGAACATCGGCGTGATGAAGGTCAGGCCGGGTTGCGCCACATAAGTGAACTTGCCGAAGCGCTCGACGGTATATTGATACCCCTGGCGCACGACCTTGATCGAGCTGAGCAGGTAGATCACCACCAGCACGCCCGCCAGCAATCCGATGATTGCACCCATTACAACTTCCCCCCAAAAGCCCGATCGGCCAACGCCGAACTCGTTGCGATAATAGCAGATCGTGGGCGCCAATATAGCGAAATGCGACTAGCTCTCCGCGCCCCTAGCTTATCCGGCGGCCCGCGTTTACATGGACCGCCAACCCTCGATTCGAGAGATTGGCACTCCCCATGAATATCCGCCTCGGCCTGACCTTTGACGACGTATTGCTCGTACCGGGGGAGTCCGACGTCTTGCCGAGCGGGGCTGACACCAGCACGCGCCTGACCCGTGGCATCGCATTGTCGATCCCGATCCTGTCCTCTGCGATGGACACGGTGACCGAAGCGGACATGGCGATCGTCATGGCGCAATTGGGCGGGATCGGCGTGCTCCACCGTAATTTGTCGGTCGAGGAACAGGTCGCCGCGGTTCGCGCGGTCAAGCGCTATGAAAGCGGCATGGTGGTCAACCCGATCACCATCGCCCCCAACGCCACCCTTGCGGAGGCGCAAGCATTGATGGCGCATCACCGCATCAGCGGCATTCCGGTGACCGAGACCGATGGCAAATTAGTCGGTATCCTGACCAATCGCGACGTGCGCTTCGCCGGTAATCCCAAGCAGCCGGTGTCCGAGCTGATGACGAAGGACAATCTGGCGACCGCTTCGATCGGCGTCCGCCACGAAGAGGCTCGACACCTGCTCCACCAGCGCCGGATCGAAAAGCTGCTGGTGGTCGACGACGATTACAAATGCGTCGGGCTGATCACCGTCAAGGATATCGAGAAGGCGGTCACCTACCCCGATGCGACCAAGGACGAAGCGGGCCGGCTGCGCGTCGCTGCCGCGACCACGGTCGGGGATAAGGGGTTCGAGCGCACCGCAGCGCTGGTCGATGCCGAGCTCGATCTGGTGGTGATCGATACCGCCCATGGCCACAACAAGGACGTCGCCCGCGCGGTCGAGCGCGTGAAGAAATTGTCGAACTCGGTGCAGGTCATCGCGGGCAATGTCGCGACGGGCGAAGCGACGCGCGCGCTGATCGATGCCGGCGCCGACGGGATCAAGGTCGGAATCGGTCCAGGATCGATCTGCACGACGCGCGTAGTCGCCGGCGTTGGCGTGCCACAGCTGACTGCGGTGATGGACTGCGCCGAGGAAGCGGCCAAGGCCGGCGTTCCGGTCATCGCCGATGGCGGCATCCGCACCTCGGGCGATATGGCCAAGGCGCTGGCGGCGGGCGCGTCGACCTGCATGATCGGGTCGTTGCTCGCCGGTACCGAAGAGGCTCCGGGCGACACCTTCCTGTACCAAGGTCGCGCATACAAATCGTATCGCGGCATGGGCTCGGTCGGCGCGATGGGCAGGGGATCGGCCGACCGCTATTTCCAGGGCGATATCAAGGATCAGATGAAGCTGGTGCCCGAAGGCATCGAGGGCCAGGTCGCGTTCAAGGGGCCGGCGCGCGACGTCATTCATCAGCTGGTCGGCGGCATTCGCGCGGCGATGGGCTATACCGGATCGCAGACGATCGCCGAACTCCAGAAGCGCGCGCAATTCGTCCAGATCACCGGCGCGGGCTTGCAGGAAAGCCATGTCCACGACGTGACGATCACGCGCGAGGCGCCGAATTACCCGACACGATGACGCCGGGTGCGCGCCTGGCGGCGGCGATCGAGTTGCTCGATGCCGTCATCGCCGCCGCGCGCGAAGGCGGCGCGGCTGCGGACACGCTGATCGCTCGCTATTTCGCGACGCGGCGCTATGCCGGATCGAAGGATCGCCGCGCGGTGCGCGAGTTGGTCTACGACGCCATCCGCCGTTTCGGCGAGCCGCCCGCATCGGGACGCGCCGCGATGGTCGCGCTCGCCGATATCGACCCGGCAGTCGCGGCGCTGTTCGATGGCTCGGCGCATGCGCCGCCGGCGATCGATCCCGACGAACCGCGCTCGGTCGAAGCGCGCGTCCCGGGCTGGCTGGGCCGGCGATTGGCGGAATCGGGGCTGGATCAAGCCGACATCGACAGTCTGATCGATCGAGCGCCGCTCGACCTCCGCGTCAATCGGCTGCGGACCACGCCCGCCGAACTGGCCGACCAGTTCGCCGAGGCAACTTTGGTCGACGGCGCGCCCGATGCGATGAGGCTCCCGACCGGAACCATGGTCGACCAGATGCCGGCCTGGCAGGCAGGGCTGATCGAAATCCAGGATGTCGGCAGCCAGTTGGTGGGCGCGGCAGCGCGCGCGGAACCAGATATGCGAGTGATCGACCTGTGCGCCGGGGCGGGCGGCAAGGCACTGACACTGGCCGCGGCGATGGACAATCATGGGGTGGTGCTCGCGACCGATGTCGATCGCACTCGATTGTCGCGCCTTGCGCCCCGCGCCGAGCGCGCGGGCGCGACGATCATCGAGACGCGGTTGCTTGACGGCGATCGCGAGGCCGCCGCGCTGGAGGATTGGACCGATCGCGCCGATGTCGTACTGATCGATGCGCCCTGTTCGGGTACCGGCACGTGGCGACGCAACCCGGAGGCGCGCTGGCGGTTAAGTCCGCCACGGATCGCCCGCCTGGCGGCGACGCAGTCCCGCCTGCTCGATCTTGGCGCCACGCTCGTCCGTCCGGGTGGCGCACTGGTCTATATCGTCTGCTCGCTGCTCGACGCGGAAGGGGCAGGGCAGGTCGACCGCTTCCTCGCTGATCACCCCAGCTGGACCGCCGAAGAGCCGATCGAACAGGGGCGCCCGCGCGGCGCCGGCAAACGGCTGACCCCGGCGCACGATGCGACTGACGGCTTTTTTGTCGCGCGGCTGATCCGGCCATGCTAGCCGGTGGCATTGTGCCCCGTGTGGAGACGATCATGCGTTTTTCGCCCGTAGCGCTCGCAATCGCTTTGGCGGGATTGAGCGTTTCGACTTCCTTGCAAGGCCAGCGCGCCGATGCGCAGATCGACCCGCGGTCGATGGCCTTGCTGATGCAGGGCCGCGCCGCGGCCGCGTCGGGAAATCTCGATGGGGCGACCGACCTGATCGAAACCGCGCTGGCGGTCGACCCGCGCAACCGTGCCGCTTTCCTCGAACTCGCGACCGTGGCGACGCGCCAGGGTCTGCCCGGCAAGGCGATCCGGTTGTACCGCGAGGCATTGACGATCGAACCCAATGACGTGACCGCATTGCGGGGTCAGGGCGAGGCTTTGGTCGCCAAGGGGGCCATGGAAGCCGCACGCGAGAATCTGACGCGGATCAAGACCTTGTGCGGGAAGAAGCCGTGCCCCGAGGCGACGACCTTGGCCTCGGCCATCGCCAAGGGGCCGCCGCCGAGCGTGGAGGTTGCGACCAAGGTTCCCGACAAACCGGACGCGGAGAAGAAGTAGGGGCAAGTTAAAGCCCTCTCCCGCAAGCGGGAGAGGGTTTGGGTGAGGGTCTTCTTTCTTCTTCCAAGCGTGTGCCGAGACAGAAGAAGAAAGAAGACCCTCACCCTCCCACCGCCTGCGGCGGCGGGCCCCTCCCTCTCCCGCGCGCGGGAGAGGGTCTTAGCGTTCAGGAAAGGCACCGCGCGAGCGCGACGAATTCCGCGACCGACACGGTCTCGGCGCGCCGGGCAGGATCGATGCCGACCTGTTCGAGTGCTTCCAATGCCCGCGGCACGCTCTTCAGACTCTGCCGCAACATCTTCCGGCGCTGCCCGAACGCTGCGGCGGTCAAGCGTTCGAGCTTGGCGAACTCCACGCCGTCGGGCTGCTCGCTGGGTACGATATGCACGACCGCGGACATCACCTTGGGCGGCGGCGTGAACGCCGAGCGATGGACGTTCATCGCGATCCGCGCCGACGACCGCCACTGCGCGAGCACGGCCAGCCGGCCATAAGCGTCGCTGTCGGTGGTGGCGACGATCCGTTCGGCCACCTCGCGCTGGAACATCAATGTCAGGCTTTGCCACCAGGGCTGCCAATCGGCCGACAGCCAGCGGACGAGCAAGGCGGTGCCGACATTATAGGGCAGGTTGGAGGCGATATGCGGCCGGCCCGCGAACAGCGCGGGCGCGTCGACCTCAAGTGCATCGCCCTCGATTACCCTGAGCTTGTCCGGATAAGCGACTTCGAGTTCGGCGAGCGCGGGCAGGCAGCGCCGGTCGCGTTCGATCGCCGTGACGCGAGCCCCGGCGGCGAGCAAGGCACGAGTCAGGCCGCCCGGGCCGGGACCAACTTCGAGTATCTCGGCATCGGTCAGGTCGCCGGGGATCGCCGCGATCCGCGCGAGCAACTGGCCATCGAACAGGAAGTTCTGGCCGAGTGCCTTCGACGCCGACAGGCCATGACGCGCGATGACCTCGCGCAGCGGCGGAAGGTCGGGAGTCACGCCGCGACGAGCGCGTCGGCGCGGCGCTGGGCGGCTTCGGCGGCGAGGCGGAGGGCGGCAATCATCGCACCCGGCTCGGCGCGGTCCTGGCCGGCAATGCCGAACGCCGTGCCGTGATCGGGCGAGGTCCGTACGATCGGCAAGCCAAGCGTGATGTTGACGCCTTCGTCGAAATGCAGCGTCTTGAGCGGCACCAGCGCCTGGTCGTGATAGCAGCAGATCGCCGCATCATAGGTTGCCCGGGCGCGCGCGTGGAACATCGTATCGGCGGCCATCGGGCCGGTCGCGTCGATTCCCTGCGCCACCAGCGCTTCGACCGCCGGGATGATCACGTCGATCTCTTCGCGTCCGATCGCGCCTTGTTCGCCGGCGTGCGGGTTGAGGCCGGCAAAGGCCAATCTCGGGCTGGCGATGCCGAAGTCGCGCACCAGCGCCCGGGCAGTGACCAGCGCCTTCGCCACGAGCAGCCCGGTGGTGATCAGGCCAGGCACCTGGCGGAGCGCGACATGGGTCGTCACTGGCACCACGCGCAAGGTCGGGCCGGCGAGCATCATGACCGTCGTGCTGGCGGCGACGCCGACCCGTTCGGCGACGAACTCGGTCTGGCCGGGATGGGTGAAGCCGATCTGATAGAGCTGTGCCTTCGATACCGGCCCCGTGACCAGCGCACCGGCGGCGCCCGATCGGGTCAGCCCGGTTGCCAGTTCGAGCGAATGCAGCGCGCAACGCGCTCCCTCCAGGTCCGGGCGTCCGGGAACGATTTCTCCGCCGTCTTCCACGCTCAGCACGGGCAAGGCGCCGTCGAATGCGGCAAACGCGCCGCTCGGCGAATCGATATGCGCGACCGGGCCGTCCCAGACGCGCGCGATTGCGCGAACGTCGCCGACCGCGAAAAACGGCAGCAACCGTTCCTCGCGCCGGCGCGCCCAGGCCTTGGCGATGATCTCCGGACCGACCCCGGCAGGGTCGCCCATCGCGACTGCCAGCGGGGGAAGGGCGGTCATGTTAGGGCCTCTCCGTCAACGATACTCGACGATGGCGTCGCGCCTGAGGTCGCGCAGGATCTTCTGCGCGCGTTTGTTCACGCGGTCCTGTTCCATCTTATATTGCAGGTCGGCCGCGTTGGGCAGCGTCGGCGCCTTGGCATCGTCTCGCCCGCACAGCACGAGGACGCTGACGCCCTCGGACGGCGATCCGAACGGTGGCGTCGCCTGGCCGATCTGCATACTCAGGACCATCTGCTGCAAGGCCTGCGGCAAATCGCGTACGGTCAGCGAATCGTTGTCGACGATTTCCGCGCCCATGCCCGCCGCCGCCTGGTTGGCGGCGCCGCAGCCGTTGATCGCCTGGGTCGCCTTGGCGAACTCGGCGGCGCGGCCTTGCGCCTGTTCCTGGGTCGTCCCGGCCGGGAACGTGATCTTGATCTGCTTCAGGCTGAGCTTTGCCGCGAGCGGATCGATCCCGAGTACCTGCCGCTTTTCCTGGAGGAACAGGATGTCAAAACCGCCCGGAAGCTCGATCGGACCGGCAAGCTGCCCCGGCTGCATCTGCGACGCAGCGGTCGCGATTTCGGCGGGCAGCATCGCGGCGCGAACCCAGCCGAGGTCGCCTCCGCTCGGTCCCGTCGTCGTTTCCGACTGCGTCTGGGCGAAGTATCGGAACGTCTGCTTGCCGTCCTTCATCTGCTGCATCATGTCCTGCATGCCGGCGACGACGGCTTGCGGGTTGGTTCCCGCGCTCTTGTAGATTTCGTAGAGGTGATATTCCTCCGTGCCCTTGTCCTTGGTCATGCGGTCGAGGATCGATTGCACTTCCTCTTCGCTGACGTTGACGCGCGGTTCGACCGTGCGGCGAAGATAACGCTGCCAGGCGAGTTCGCCCTCGATCTGCTTGCGCACCGATCGTTCCGACGATCCGATCGAGCGCAGGAATGCGGCGAACTTTTCCGGCGGCTGGTTGAAATTCTTGGCGACGCGGCCGAGCGCCTGGTCGATTTCTGCCGAGGTGATCGTGATGTCGTTGGTCTTGGCTTCCTGAATCTGCAGCACTTCGTCGATCAGGCCGCGCAGCACCATCAGCCGCAGCTGATCGCGCTCCTGGTCGTTGAGCTGATACTGGTTGGCGGCGATGATCAGCGCCATCCGCTGGTCGACATCGGTGCCGGTGATCACCACGCCATTGACGATCGCGGTCGGCTTGCGAACGTTGGGATCGAGCTTGCCGAAGATCTGGAGGTTCTCCGGAATATCCAGGCCGGTCTGCGGCACGCCGCTATCGGGCACGGTCTGAGCGATCGAGGCGCTGCTCGCCGCCATCATCGCGCCAGCACCAAGCGCAAGCGCGATGCGCGCCGAAGTCGAGAAAATTTTCACCTGAAAGAAACCCCATGAACAACCGGGCGCACCCGACAAACCGTTTACGCCTGCCCGATTTCGCATGAACGCATGCTTAGCGACCCAAATTCTTGAACGCCAGCGTCAACAGGAAGCTGTTGCCGGCCCGGGCGTCGCCAGTATCCTGATAGTCGCGTTTCCAGGTCAGGCCGAGGCGCAGGCAATCGTCTTCATATTGCACGCCCAGCCGGTGTCGGATCGGATCGAAGCCGTCGGCTAGTGATTGCGGATCTTCGTTCTTGTCGGTCAGATCGATCGTCGTCGACCCGAAGATCGACCAGAAGCGTGCGAACCCGACCCGCGCGCCGAGACGCAATTCCTCACGATCGCGCAAATCCTCCAGCGTCGGGGCGATATTGCGATTGAGGCGAAGATAACCGAACAGCAAATAGGTGCGCTTGGTGCCGACCGTCGCGTCGACCTCGTTACGGCGGATCGCCAGATTGTCCTTGTCGAGCCGATAGCGGTGAATGAACGAAACGAAGTCGCGGAACCGCACCTCGGTCCGGCCGACGACGTCGGACCAGCGATCGGTCAGACCGGTGCCGTCGGGGAAGATCGTCGGCTTGCTCGACAACCGATAGCTCTGCCCGATCGTCGCGTTGATCGCGATACCCGGCAGATCGAGCGAATAATCCAGGCCGTAGGTGAAACGCGTCGAATCCTCCCACCGGTCGTAACCGGGGAAGCGGTTGAGCGCGAACAGGTTCGAATCCTCGAGGTCGACGGCGCGCGCATCCTCGTTGGGAACCTTGAGGTTTGGAGTCGGCGGCGAGGCGACGACCTGGAACCGCGGCGTCAGTCGCTGCGTGCCACCGAGGAACTCGCCGATCAGCGGCCATTTAACGTCGAGTGCCAGCGCCGCGATGGCGCGCGTATGGAAGCCGTTCTGACCGCGATAGCTGATGACCGTGGTCGCGGCCGTGTCGCTGGCATTGTAGAGATCGCCGCGCGCAAAGGCGGTCAGCGTCACTTCCTGACCCCAGGGCGTGATGCGGCGCAAATCCCATTGCGCGCTGACAAAGGCGCGCTGCGTATCCTGCCCAGCGGTGCGCGCGATGCTGAGCGTGTTGGCCTGGAGGTTGAGGCGGCCGCCGAGAATGCCATCGATCCGCCGGCGATAGTCGAATTCAGGCAGCGCGATCGGCTGCAGTCCCTGGCGGTCGCCGAGCCGTAAAGTCTGCACCAGCCAGCCGTTGATCGCGAAATAGCTATTGGCGTCGATCCGCTCGACGCTGAAGGTCGAGCGGAGGCGATCGTCGTTGGAGATTTCGTAGCGGCGCAGGAACGTACGGTCGGTGGTGATCCTGAGCGAGCCGGAGATCGACCAATTGGGATCGAGCTGATACCGTGCGACACCGTCCAGGTAACCGCGGAACGCATTCTCGGTCGTCGCCGGCGTGGGTGTCGCGAGTAGATCGCTTCGCGGCGATACCGTGCCGTAACCGGTGATCTTGAACGCGCCCTTGGTCGACAATTGCTCATATTCGGCCTGGATCATTGGCGCGACGCTGGTGAACAGCCGCGGCGTGATGGTCAGGCCCTTATTGTCGGCCAGCCGGAAATAATAAGGGACGCCGACCTCGAACCCGTTGGTGCGGCTGTAGCGGATATCCGGGCTGAGAATCCCGCTTTGCGCGCCGTTGCCGACCGGAGTCGACAATTTGGGCAGCGGAACGGTGGCGAAGCCGAACAGGTTGAAGCGTGCGCCGGTGAAATAGATGCGCTCGCGATCGGGGCGATAGACGACTTTGACCGCGGTGACCTTCCACGACGGTTCCTTGGGACACCCCTCGGAATCGGTCACGGAACAGGGCGTATAGGCGGCCTGGCGCAAAGTGACGACGCCGCTCTCGCTACGCTCGCCCTTGACCGCGGCCAGTCGTCCGCCCTGTTCGAGGACGACGAGCATATTATCGACGACGCCGTCCTTGAGCGTATCGGTCAGGTCGATCTGATCGCCATAAGCGGTATCACCCTGAGGGTTGGTGACTGCGATATTGCCGATCGCCGTCACTTTGCCCGTCTTGCGGTTCCAGACCACCTTGTCGGCGCGCAACTTGTCGCCCTGGCGGTACATCCGCACGTCGCCGGTCGCCGTGACGATCTCGGTGTCGGTATCGTATTGCAGCGTGGTGGCGGAGAATTGCACCTGGTCGGGATCGGTCGATGCCGGCGCTTCGGACGGCGGCGGCACCTCGACCGGGCGGTCCTGAAGATCCTGCGCGCAAGCCGGTGTCGCGGCCGCAAGCGCGAGAAGAATCGCCGAGCCGGCCAGAAATGCGGAACGCGTGACGATCACCAAACACCCTTTTTCCGGCGACGGTCCCTGACTGCCGGGCCGCCGGTATCGCATCCATGCCGCCGATCCGCAATCGCCGGGGCCGGCCTTTGCAGCCAGCGCAATAGCGGCCTAGAGAGGCGCGTCCAGCACGCATTTCGTGTTTTTGATTGAGGTTGCAGTCCATGAAGATCGAGTTCGCCGCCACACCTCCTGTCGCCGATGCGCTGGTTATCCCGGTGCAAAAGAACGGGCTCGACACGGCGATTGGCGGTCGTACCGGTCAGGAAGTGCTCGCCGCGACCGCCGCGGCAGCGCGGTTCGAAGGCGAAGCGGGCTCGATTGCCGAAGCGTTTGTCGGTGTCGATGGCGCGGTGAAGCGCATCCTGTTGCTAGGGGTCGGCGACGGCAACGAGACGGATTGGGAGCGGGCGGGAGGCGCGGTCACCGCGCGGTTGCTGACCAACGCGATCAGCGCGGCGATCGATCTCGGTGCGGTCCAGCCCAGCCCTGCGGCGGTCGGACGGTTCGCGGGTGCGCTCGCCCAACGCGCGTGGCGGATCGATACCTATCGCACCAAGCTGACAGAAAAGCAGAAGCCGACATTGGCGGAAGCGACGATCGTCGGCGCTCCCGATGGAGCCGACACTGCGTGGCAGCACAATCAGGCAGTCACTGGCGGCCTCGACCTTACGCGCACGCTCGTCGCGGAACCGCCCAACGTCGTCTATCCGGAAACCTTCGTCGAGCGCGTGCTGGCGAGCGTCGAGGGATTGGGCCTCGAAGTCACCGTGCTCGGCCCCGACCAAATGGCTGAGTTGGGCATGGGCGCGCTCCTGGGAGTCGCGCAAGGATCGGCCAGGGAAGGGCGCCTGCTGGCACTCAAATGGAGCGGCAAGGGCGCGGGCGATCCCGATCTCGCCTTGGTCGGCAAGGGCGTGACCTTCGACACCGGCGGCATTTCGCTCAAGCCCGGGCCCGGCATGGAAGACATGAAATGGGACATGGGCGGCGCCGGCGCGGTGGTCGGCGCGATGAAGGCGCTGGCCTCGCGCAAGGCCAAGGCGAACGTTATCGGCGTGTGCGGCCTGGTCGAGAACATGCCCGACGGCAACGCGATCCGGCCGGGCGATATCCTGACCTCGATGTCGGGCCAGACGATCGAAGTGCTCAATACCGATGCCGAAGGGCGCCTGGTGCTGTGCGATTGCGTCACCTGGGTGCAGCGCACGCATCACCCCAAGGCGATCGTCGACCTCGCTACCCTGACCGGGGCGATGATCATCAGCCTGGGCAACGAGCATGCCGGCGTCTTCTCGAATGACGATGCGCTGGCCGATCAGTTGCTCGCTGCCGGTCGCGCGTCGGGTGACCTGTTGTGGCGCTTCCCGATGAGCGACGCGTACAACAAATTGATCGACTCGCCGATCGCCGACATGAAGAATGTCGGCCCGCGTGGCGCCGGGTCGATCACCGCGGCGCAGTTCATCGGGCGGTTTATAGAGAACGGCGTCAAATGGGCGCATCTCGACATTGCCGGCATGGTCTGGGCCGACAAAGCGGGTAACACCTATGACAAGGGCGCGACCGGCTATGGCGTGCGCCTGCTCGACCGCTTCGTCGCCGACAATTACGAGAGCTGAACGCCGGTCCGACATGCAAGTCGATTTCTACCACCTCACCGTCACCCCGCTCGACCGCGCCTTGCCCAGCATCGCCCAGCGCGTGGTGGCGGGTGGGGGGCGGCTACTGGTGGTCAGCGACGACGCGGCCCAGCGCGCCGCGATCGATCGTCTGCTCTGGACATTCGCCGCCGACAGCTTCCTGCCGCACGGCCAGGCCGGCGGCGAGGACGATGCAGTCCAGCCGGTGCTGATCGGAGAGGCGCCCGTTCCTACCAACGCCGCGCGCAACATCGCGCTGATCGATGGGCGGTGGCGCGACGAAGCGCTCGATTTCGACCGGGCGTTCCACTTCTTCGACGGCGACCGCATCGTCGAGGCACGCGAGGCGTGGAAATCGCTCGCGACGCGCGATGGCGTCGAGCGCAATTACTGGAAGCAGGACGATAACGGGCGCTGGTCGAAAGCTGCCTGATAGTCAGTCGTTTGAGACGTTCATCACCGCGTCGTCGGAACCAGCCGGTCCGTAAGGTTGATCGGCAATCCAGATCGCTTGCCATTTCGGCCAATTCGACGCGGTTTTTTGGGCAACATGACGCACAGCTCTGGCCGAAGTCACCTCGCATTCGTCCGGTTGGGTTTTGTCCGGCTTTGGAATGCGCCTGATGTCCGGATCCCTATCGCCATCCCGGGGACAATAAAGCGGCATCAGCATCCCACGCGTGACCGGGTCGTTCGGGGATGGCAGGAAAGCGAGATATGCAAAGGCCATTTCTGGCTTCGTGTCGTCGGGCCTCGCGGGCGGCATGTCCATCGTGCCGTCATTGTAGAGGTCGGACGCGCCGGCACCCATTCGATCTTTGTCAGCTGAGATTTGAAGGATCATCGGCATCCCGTCGCTCGAAACGAGCTTGAGCCGCACCGGCCCCGCACCGGAAAAGATCCTGATCTCGCCATCCCGGACCTGCGCCGGCTTGGCGCAATCTGGCCAGTCGAAAATATTGGCATCTACCGGCGCGGGGCAATCTTTCGGCTCGATGACCCACAAACCGGGTTTGAGCCTGGCCTTGCCTTGCTCGAACAGCGGATTCTTAGACATCAGCGACGCATCGCATCCGCCGAGCAGCAATGCGGCCGCGGTGGCGATGACCCAAGCAGACCGCATCGATCCTCTCCCCGATATCGACCCTGGAGCAAAGGCTGACACAAAATCCCCCGAGCGGGTAGAGATTACATGTCGCATCCGAGCGCGGGTTGCATCCCGGACGCTCCCCGCCTAGGGAGCCGCCAGTTTTCCACAGCCCCAGCAATAGAGGAGCGAGCGACCGCCATGGCCGCCAACCGCACGTTTTCGATCATCAAGCCCGATGCCACCCGCCGCAACATCACCGGTGCGGTCACCAAGATGCTGGAAGAAGCGGGTCTCCGCGTCGTCGCATCGAAGCGCATCCACATGAGCCGCGAGCAGGCTGAAGGCTTCTACGCGGTCCACAAGGAGCGCCCGTTCTTCGGCGACCTGGTCGACTTCATGATCTCGGGTCCGGTCGTGGTTCAGGTGCTCGAAGGCGAGAACGCCGTGCAGCGCAACCGTGACATCATGGGCGCGACCAACCCCGAGAACGCCGCGCCGGGCACGATCCGCAAGGAGCTGGCCGAATCGATCGAGGCGAACACCGTCCACGGATCGGATTCGGACGAGAATGCCGCGATCGAGATCGCGTTCTTCTTCACCCCCGACGAAATTGTCGGCTGACGCTGGTTGGCGATTGAAGCGAGCGACCGCGGCGGATGCCGCGGCGCTGTCGCTCGTCGCCTCGGCCTGCTTCCTCGAGACGTTTGCCGGGCTCCTCGAAGGGCCCGACATCGTCGCGCATTGCGCCAAGGCCAATCACCTGGACGCATTTCGCGCTTGGGCCCAGGCGGCGGGTAGCCGCGTCGTCGTCGCAGAGATTGCGAGCGGCGGAGCGCCGATCGGCTATTCGGTGCTGACCACGCCCGAACTGCCCGCAATCGAAACGAGTTCCGCAGACATCGAGCTCCGCCGCATTTATACCCTATCGCGGGCGCACGGCACCGGGCTGGGCCCTGCGCTGATGGCGCAGGCGCTGCTCGACGCGCGGGCGATGGGCGGCGAGCGTATGTTGCTCGGCGTCTATGCCGGCAACGAGCGCGCCCGCGCATTTTACGAGAAGCAGGGCTTCATTAAGGTCGGCGAACGGCAGTATCAGGTCGGCGCTACCTTATGCGACGACGTGATCTACGCGCTGCAGCTATGATCGGGTGACGCCGGGTCGGCGGTCAGTGTTCCGCCGGCTTTTCCTTCGCCCATAGGGCATCGAGCCGCGCCGGACTCCCACCGCGTTCGGCCAGACTGGCGCCTTCGAGTTCGAGCTTGCGGCCGCCGAGCAGACGCCCGGCTGTCTTCCATCGGACTTGATAGATTGCCCGGTCGGTCTTCTTGGTGTCGCCATCCCACCAGGTCGCGGTGATCAGTACGGGCAGGCGGCCCTGACGGTCGTCCGCGCCTTTGTCGGTGACCTTGAGCAAGGCGCGTTCGAACCAGTTTGTGTCGATCTGCGGGCTGGACAGTCCGGTCTGCGCGTCCACTCCCAATGCCGGCGGGAAGGCGACGTCGATCTCCTGGATGCGATGATCGGGGTCGTTGAGCGTTAGCACAGTGTTCCCGTTGCGGGATGCGGTGAAGGCGACGAGCGATTTCTCGTTGCTCTCGGTCGCGCGCTCGGCCTGATCGGCCTTGCGATCGGACCAACTCATCCACAAGCCGCCAGCCGATACCAGCAAAGCGGCGATGCCGACCCATTCGGCCAGCGAAATCCAGCGCCGGCGGATCGCTGCCTTCTCGGCGCGCTCGGCCGGAGTTTCGACCGCGGCAGAAGTCGACATGGGCGTCTCTGGATCGTTCATCGCCCACCGGCCTCCAGCAAGCGGCGCGGCGCCACCATTTCCCAGCTCATCGCGATCCTGTCCTCGACGCGTTGCCAGTCGGTCGCGTCGCCGTTCAATTCCATTCCAATCCAGCCCGACGGGCCGAGATAGGGCGGGATATGATAGAAATCGGGGTCCATCTCGACCAGCATCGCCTGTTCCTCGCGCCCGCTGGTCTTGACCATGACGGCGGTGTGTCCGTCGCCGTGATGGTTGTGCCAGAAATAAGCATAGACCTTGCCCTTCTCGATGAAAAAGGCGGGCGATCCATGCGACAGCTTCTCGGCTGCCTCGGGAAAGCTCATGCAGATCGCGCGGATCTGCTTCAGGTCGGCATCGGGATCGGGACTCATCGTGCCGCGAAATCTGCCAGAACCTGTGGGTAAAGGCGATGCTCTTCCGCCAGGACCCGCGCGGCCAGCGTGTCGGCGTCGTCCTCGGGCAGGATCGGCACGCGCGCTTGTCCGAGCACTTCGCCGGCGTCGAGCTCCTCGGTCACGATATGCACCGAGCACCCCGCTTCTTCGTCGCCCGCCGCGATGGCGCGCGCATGCGTGTCGAGGCCCTTATATTTGGGCAGCAGCGACGGGTGGATGTTGATGATGCGCCCACGCCATTCGGCGACGAACTCGTCCGAGAGCAGCCGCATGTAACCGGCGAGCGCGACGATCTCGGCGCCGGCCTCGCGAAGCGCCGCGGAAATCGCCGCTTCATAGGCGAGCTTGCCGATGCCCTTGGGCGACAGCGCGAAGGTCGGGATACCATGCTCGCGCGCCCAGATCAGGCCCGGCGCCTCGGGCTTGTCCGACGCGACCACCACGACTTCGTATGCGGTGTCCGCATTCTCGACGATCGCCATCATGTTCGACCCGCGGCCGGAGATCAGGATGCCGACTTTTTTCATGCGTTCCCCTCCCGCCAGCGGGAAGGGAGAAGTGCCTTATGCATTATGCGTCGCCGTCCAGTCGGCACGCGCGCTCCAGGTGCCGGCTGAGCCGGTCACCGTGCAGCCGCGCTGCCCGGCCTCGATCGCTCCGATTGTCAGCACAGTCTCACCGGCAGCCATTAGGGCGGCCGTCACCGCTTCGACATCGTCCGCGGCAACCACGACCGCCATCCCGACCCCGCAATTAAAGGTCCGTGCCATTTCCTCGGGCTCGATCGCGCCTTGTGCCTGCAGGAACGCCATCAGCCGCGGCTGCTCCCAGCCATCGGCGTCGATCCGGGCATGCGCGCCATCCGGCAGCACGCGCGGGATATTCTCGAGCAGGCCGCCGCCGGTGATATGCGCCAATCCCTTGATCCGACCCTCGGCGATGAGCGGCAACAAGCTTTTCACATAGATGCGCGTCGGCGCCATCAGCGCGTCGATCAACAGTGTATCGGCGTCGAACAGAGCGGGGCGATCGAGCTTCCAGCCTCTGTCCGCCGCCAATCGCCTGACCAGCGAATAGCCGTTGGAATGAACGCCTGACGAAGCAAGTCCAAGGATCACGTCGCCGGCCGCAATGTCCTTGCCAGTCAGCACGCGATCGCGCTCGACCGCGCCGACGCAGAAACCGGCGAGGTCGTAATCGCCATCGGCATACATGCCGGGCATTTCAGCGGTCTCGCCACCGATCAGCGCACAGCCAGCGATGCGGCAGCCTTCGGCAATGCCCGCCACCACCCGCTCGGCAACCGCATTGTCGAGCTTTCCGGTCGCGTAATAATCGAGGAAGAATAAAGGCTCGGCGCCTTGCACGATCAGGTCGTTGGCGCACATCGCGACGAGGTCGATGCCGACGCCGTCATGGCGTCCACTGTCGATCGCGAGTTTCAGTTTGGTGCCGACTCCGTCATTCGCCGCCACCAGCAGCGGATCCTTGAACCCGGCCGCCTTGAGGTCGAAGAACCCGCCGAATCCGCCGAGATCGGCGTCCGCGCCGGGTCGACGCGTTGCCTTGGCCAACGGCCCAATCGCGCGAACCAGCGCGTTTCCGGCCTCGATGGACACGCCCGCCTGGGCATAAGTGTAGGGCTCATTCTCGCTCATACGGACGCGACTAGGGCGCACATTCACCCCTGGCAATGCCCTGGATTGCGCTGGGAGGCGTGCTGGCTAGGAGCGCAGCGCAGTCGCGTAGCCTTGAGCTACGCGCAAGCAAGCGACAACGCCGGTGCGTCTCCCAGCGCAACCGCGAAGCGGCGGGCGGATTTTGGCGCATGGCGTCGTCGCGCGTCGGTCACGATGCATAATGCATCGCTCCCTCCTCGCTTCTAGCCCTGCACCAAAATCCGCTCCGTCCAGGGCATCGCCAGGGGTGAATGTGCGCCCAAACGACAACAAGCTTGGATTTCCACGTCTGCTTCGCCAAAAGGGCGCCGACATGCGCCGCAGCCGTTTCTTCCACGCCTCCGCTTTAGCCGCGGCCCTTGCTCTTGCCGGGGCCGCCGGGATGGTCGCCGCACAAGACGATGGCGGCGACAAGATCGACATGAACCAGCCGATCGACGCGTCGGGCAGCTATCAGGTCGATAACGTCGATGTCGACGTCAACGGCCCCGATGCCGAATCCGCGCGGATCGCCGGATGGCGACTTGCCCAGCGCAAGGCCTATCAGATGCTGTCGCAGAAATACGGCGGTGGCGGCGGCGTGCCTGCCGACAGCGTGCTCGATTCGATGGTGACCGGCATCGTCATCCAGAACGAGCAAATCGGCCCCAATCGCTATATCGCCAAGCTGGGCGTGCTGTTCAGTCGTGCGCGGCTGGGCGGGTTGATGGGCGCGGTTGGCGACATTTCGCGATCCGCACCGATGTTGCTGATTCCGGTTCAATGGTCCGGCGGCAGCGCGGTTGCGTTCGAACAAAAAACGGCTTGGGCGGATGCCTGGCAGCGGTTCCGGGCCGGAGACAGCTCGGTCGATTACGTCCGGCCGACCGGCGTCGGCGCCGATTCGTTGTTGGTCAACGAGGGGCAAGCAGGCCGGCGCGATCGCGGCTGGTGGCGCAGCGTACTCGACCAATATGCCGCCGCCGACGTCCTGGTGCCCTCGGTCACGCTCTATCGCCAATGGCCGGGTGGGCCGGTCGTTGGCGTATTCGAGGCGCGGCACGGCCCCGACAACGAGTTGCTGGCGCGATTCGCCTTGCGCGTCGACAGTGAAGCCGGCGTGCCGGCGCTGCTCGACGCGGGCGTGAAGCGGATCGACACGATCTATCAGGACGAACTGCGCAATGGTGCGCTCGGCGTCGATCCCAGCCTCGCTTATATTCCGCCGCCCCAGGCGACGCCGACGGCAACCCCGACACCTACCGATACGCCGACCGGCGAGGCGACGACCGCCGACGCCACGACGGCGATCGCCGGCGGTGCTGCCATTACCGTCCAGTTCGATACGCCTAGCGCCGCATCGGTCTCGGCGATCGAGGGCGCGGTTCGCGGCGTGCCTGGCGTCAGCGGAGCCAACACCACCAGCATGGCGATCGGCGGCGTGTCGGTGATGCGGCTCAATTATAGCGGCGATCCGGCGGCGTTGGCGTCGGCGCTCGAAGCGCGCGGTTTCCAGGTCGGCCGTAGCGGCGCGACGCTCAGGATCCGGCGGCCGTCCTCGCCGCCGCCGGCCGTCCCGTCGGAAGACCGACCGACCGGATGAGCCAGCAATTCGGCCTGCCGCTGGCTTGGCCGCCCGGACCGGGCGACGACGAGTTCCTCGTCACGCCGTCCAATGCGCACGCCTTTCACCAGCTCGAACATTGGGGAACCTGGCCGGTGATGACCGCCTTGCTGGTCGGTCCGCGCAAATCCGGGCGCAGCCTGTTGGCGCGCGTCTTCGCCAGCCGGAGTGGCGGCAGGATCGTCGATGACGCCGACCTGCGGCCCGAAAAGGAATTGTTCCACGCCTGGAACGACGCCCAGGCCGCGCGCCGTCCGCAATTGTTCGTCGCCAATGCGGCGCCGCCAGCGTGGAAAGTCGGCATCGCCGACCTGCGCTCACGCCTCGCCGCCAGCCCGATCGCGGAGATCGGAGCGCCCGACGACGCGCTGATGCAAGCGCTGCTCGAACGCCAGTTCCTGCGGCGCGGCCTCGATGCGCGGCCGGACCTGATCCAATGGCTGATCGCGCGGCTCGAACGCAGCTTCATTGCGGTGGAACGTGTCGTCGACGTGCTCGATCAGGAAGTGCTCGAACGCCGCAAGCGCTTGTCGATCCCACTGGCACGGGCCACACTGGCCGAGGCGGGAATCATCGCCCGGCCGTCCGCAGCCGACAACACCGAACAAGGTGAACAATGACTCGCCCCGCCCATATCGCGCGCCTCGCCAATGACGACGATCCGTTCGAAAGCGGGGAGAGCGGCGAACGCTATTTCAATCGCGAGCTGTCCTGGCTGGCGTTCAACCGTCGCGTGCTCGAAGAGGCCTGCAATACCGCGCATCCGCTGCTCGAACGCGTGCGCTTCCTGTCGATATCGGGCTCGAACCTCGACGAATTCTTCATGGTCCGCGTCGCTGGGCTGATGGGCCAGCAGAAGCAGGAGGTCGAGCGCCGCTCGCCCGATGGCCTGACCACGCGCGAGCAACTCGCCGCAATCGTCGCCGGCGCCGATGCGCTTGTCGAGGACCAGCGCAACGTCTGGCGAGACCTGCGTCACCAACTGGGCGAGGCTGGTGTCCATGTGCTGGGCTCGCGGCAGATCGACGAAGCAGTCACCGCGGACGAGGCGGCCTGGCTCGAAAAACACTTCCGCGAACAGATTTTCCCGATCCTGACGCCACAGGCGCTCGATCCCGCCCATCCGTTTCCGTTCATGCCCAATAAGGGGCTGGCGGTGATCTTCGACCTGACGCGCGCCTCGGACGGCGAGATGATCCGCGAACTGGTCATGCTGCCCGCGGCGATGGCGCGGTTCGTGCGATTGCCCGGCGAGCCGGCGCGCTATGTCGCGGTCGAATCGCTGGTGAAGCGCTTCTCGACCTTGATCTTTCCCGGTTACGCGGTGAACGGCGCGGCTGAATTCCGCGTCCTGCGCGACAGCGATATCGAGATCGAGGAAGAGGCGGAGGATCTGGTCCGTTACTTCGCCAATGCGATCAAGCGGCGGCGGCGCGGCCGGGTGATCCGGCTCGAGCTCGAATCGGGCATGCCCGAGGCACTGGGCGTGGTGTTGCGCGAGGAACTGGCGGGGGGCGATGCCTTCGTCACCGAAAGCGGGGCCTTCCTGGGCGTCCACGATCTCGAAGCGATCATCGACGAGAACCGGCCCGATCTGAAATTCGTGCCGTTCAGCCCGCGCTTTCCCGAACGCATCCGCGAATTCGGCGGCGATTGTTTCGCGGCGATCAAGGCCAAGGATATCGTCGTCCATCACCCCTATGAGACGTTCGAGGTGGTGATTGAATTCCTCAAGCAAGCGGCGGCCGATCCCGACGTGGTCGCGATCAAGCAGACGCTCTATCGCGCCGGCAAGCAGTCGGCGGTGATCAACGCGCTGATCGCGGCGGCCGAATCGGGCAAGTCGGTGACCGCGGTGGTCGAGCTGAAGGCGCGGTTCGACGAAGAGCAGAATCTGCTCTGGGCCTCCGCGCTCGAACGCGCCGGCGTTCAGGTGGTCTATGGCTTTTTCGACTGGAAGACCCACGCCAAGGTCTCGATGGTGGTCCGGCGCGAGGGCGGCGAGTACCGCACCTACTGCCATTTCGGGACGGGCAATTATCATCCCGTCACCGCGCGCATCTATACCGACCTGAGCTTCTTCACCGCCGATCGCGAGCTCGGTCGCGATGCCGCGCAGATCTTCAATTACGTCACTGGCTATGTCGAACCGGTGCTGAGCCTAGTCGGAATCTCGCCACGCGACATGCGGACGCGGCTGACCGCGCTGATCGATGCCGAGATCGCCAATGCCAATGAAGGCCGGCCCGGCGCGATCTGGGCCAAGATGAACTCGGTGGTCGACCCGGCGATCATCGAGAAATTATACGAAGCGTCGAACGCCGGCGTCGAAATCGACCTGATCATCCGCGGTATCTGCTGCCTAAGGCCGGGCGTGCCGGGCATGTCGGAGAATATCCGGGTGAAGTCGGTGATCGGGCGCTTTCTGGAGCACAGCCGAATCTGGTGCTTCGGTAACGGCAAGGCGCTGCCCAATGACGGCGCCAAGATCTTCATCTCCTCGGCCGACTGGATGCCGCGCAATTTCGACCGCCGGGTCGAATATATGCTGCCGATCCTCAATCCGACCGTGCATGACCAGATTCTCGACCAAGTGATGGTGGCCAACCTGATCGACACCGAGCAGAGCTGGGTGCTCCACGCCGACGGCACCTATGACCGAATCGAGCCGGGACCGCGGCCGTTCAATCTCCATCGCTACTTCATGACCAATCCGTCGCTATCGGGCCGCGGTGCCGCGCTCGAGGGCGGGGCAGTTCCGAAACTCTCGCTGACGCGACGGCGTTAGCGTGGCCACCCTTCTGTTCCGCAAGCCGAGGTCCGAATCGGCGGCGTCGCCGCCCCGCACGGGCATCATCGACATCGGGTCGAACTCTATCCGTCTGGTCGTCTATCAGGGGCCGCCACGGCTGCCCGCACCATTGTTCAACGAGAAAGTCATGGCGGGGCTGGGGCGGGGGCTCGGGGAAACCGGGCAATTGGCTCCGCAGGGCTTGGAGCTCGCGATCGAAGCGCTCGAACGTTTTTCTGCGCTGGCCCGTGAGATGGAAGTCGAAAGCCTGAGGACGGTGGCCACCGCCGCCGTGCGCGACGCTTCCAACGGACACATCCTGCTCGATGCCGCGGCGCGGATCGGGCTTCCGGTCGAATTGCTGTCGGGCGAACAGGAAGCCACCGCGGCCGGGATGGGCGTGCTGTCCGCCATTCCCGACGCTGATGGGATCGTCGGCGACCTTGGAGGCGGCAGCCTGGAACTTGTGCGCGTCAAGAAAGGCGAAATTCGCGATCGCGTATCATTCCCCCTCGGCGTGCTGCGCATCGCGGCGCTCCGTGCCAAGGGCAAGGGAATGATCGATCGCCGCGTCGCCAAGCTGGTCGATCAGGCCGGTTGGTCGGGCAAGGGCAAGGGTCTGCCGCTCTATCTGGTCGGCGGGTCATGGCGTAGCCTCGCGCGGCTCGACATGAACCTGCGGCGTTATCCGCTGCCCGTCATCCAGCATTATGCCATGTCGCCCGCGACGATCGGCCGGCTGGTGCGCAGCGTCAGCCACAGCGGCAAGGGAACGCTCAAAGCCGTACCGGGGATCTCGTCGCAGCGCGCGCCGATGCTTAACGACGCGGCGGCGCTACTCGCCGCGCTGCTTCGCCACCTCAAGAGCGATCGCACGATCGTCTCCAGCTTCGGGCTGCGCGAAGGATTGCTCTACGAAGCGCTCGATGCCGAAACGCGCCTGCAGGATCCGCTGATCGTCGCCACGCGCGAGGAGGGGAGGCGGCTCGGCCGTTTCCCCGAACATGGCGACTTGCTCGACCGCTGGATCTCGCCGTTGTTTCAGGATGCGCCGGCGATGGAGCGGTTGCGCCGCGCCGCCTGCCTGCTTGCCGATGTCGGCTGGCACGCCAATCCCGAATTCCGCGCCGAACGCGGTGTCGAGATCGCGCTCCACGGTAATTGGGTGGCGGTCGATGGGCGCGGCCGCGCGCTGATCGCGCAGGCGCTATGGACGTCGCTAGGCGGCGGCGCCGGCACGCCCGAACCGCTCAATGTGCTAGCGCCGGTGCAAGACCTCAGGCGCGCCGCGCAATGGGGATTGGCGATGCGCCTGGGACAGCGCCTGTCGGGCGGTGTTGCCGGACCGTTGGAGCGTTCGAAACTGGGCGAGGACGGCTCGGCGCTGATCTTGCATCTCGCGCCGGACGATATCGCGCTTTACGGCGAGGCGGTGCAGAAGCGCCACGCGGCGCTTGCCGCCATCTGCGACCGCACGCCGCTGCTGACGAGCTAGGCCAGCGCGGGCGCTAATTGCGCCTTATCGCCTCGCCAATCGCGCAGCGCCGCCGCCCGATCGGCCGCCGCCGCATCCTTCATGCCCAGCGCCTCCTCGGCGTCTGCGCGAATGGACAGCGCGACCGGATCGTTCGATCGCCGCGCCAGGACGCGCGATGCCTGTTTGAGGGCCGCGCGCGGCTTGCCTTGCGCGAGCAACGCGGCGGCGTAGCTGCGGCGCACCGGGTACCACCAGGCCGGCGGATCGCTCAGCGTCTTCATCAATCGCGCTTCGTCGAGCTTGGCGGCGGCGAGATAGGCGCGTGCCGCCACATCGGGCCGCTTGTCGATCATCGCCGCGCGGCCATCGAGCACGAGCTGCGCGATCCGCACGAGTTGCCGGGATTGATAGGCCAGATCGTCCGGCTTGGCGGGAAGCGGCGGCAAGCTGATCTTGGCGCGTTCGGCGCGCACGCCCGCGGCATTGCCCAGTCGGGCCTGCGCTTCGCCGCGCGCATAAAGCCAATATTGCCGGACATAGGCTTGTTTCTCGCCGGGATCGGCCAGGGCCAGCACCTTGGCCGGGTCGGCGAAGCGGCCTTCGGCGAAATAGGCGGTGCCGACTCCCATCTGGAGGAACAGATTGCCGGGATCGGGCAGGTTGGCGGTCGCCGCGATCAGCGGATCGCTCAGCGCGAGCGCCGCTTTGCCGTCGCCCGAGATCAGCGCGCCGCCGACTCCGTACTGCACGTTATGGCCGTGATAGGGGAGCATCCAGACCTGGCCGGGCTTGATCAGTCCTGCGATCCGCGCGTCGCTTTGGCCGAGGTCGACCGCGGTGACGTTCACGTCGGCGGCATCCTGATAGCGGCCGACCCAATAGAAAGTGTGCGATGGCATGTGGATCAGATGACTCGACGCCGGCGCCAGCCTGCCAAGCTTGTCGGCATAGGGTTCCGCACGCTTGGGGAAACCGCTCATCTCGGTGGCATGGATGTAGAAGTGGATCGCGGGCGTGTAGTCCGGGCTGCGCCTGAGCACGCCCTCGAGCAGCGCCACGGCACGCGGCAGATTGGCGGTGCCGCTGGTCAGTGCCGTCGGGATCATCCACGCATCGGCCGCGATCGTCGCGATCTCGTCGTCCTGCGGATACCGCAAAGTCAGCGCATCCATCGCTTTCGCGAAGGCGAGGTCTCCCGCGCCCTTGCCGCCGCCTTCCACATAGCGAAGCTTGAGCGCGGCGATCAGATCGCGCTCAAGCTTCGGCGATTGCGGCGTCAGCAGCTTCTCGGCCGTAAGCACCTTGGCGAGCGCTGCTTTCTGTTGCTCGGCGCCGATCGGGAAATTGATCGTCGGCCCGTCGCTCCACGCAGCCCCCCATTCGCACATCGCGCACTTCGGATCGAGCTTGGCCGCCTCCGCAAAGGCGGCGCTGGCCGCGCCGTGCGCGAAGGCATGGGCAAGCTGCATGCCGTTGTCGAAGAATGCCTGCGCGCGCGTATTGGCGGTAGAGATCGGGAAACCGCCCTTGCCGTACCCGGGATAGAGTTGAGGGGTCGCGCCGACCGGCAACTCGTCTCCACAAATCGGGATGCTGGCGAGCAAGTCGGCGGCGCTCGGCCGCATCGTCGCTTCGCCAACGGATGCCGGGATCAGCGCGAGCAGCGGTAAGGCCAGGAGCGAGAGGCGCATCGTCCATTTCCCCAATCGGAACGCCTGCGCATGATATCCCCGTTCTCGTCCGCACACCATCGGCTTGAGTAGCGCACGAGGCTCGCCTAAGTCGCGGCCATGACCTCGACCAACGACATCCGCCGCAGCTTTCTCGACTACTTCGCCGCCAACGGCCATACCGCCGTGCAATCGGCGCCATTGGTGCCGCAGAACGACCCGACGCTGATGTTCGTCAATGCAGGCATGGTGCCATTCAAGAATGTCTTCACCGGCCTGGAATCGCGGCCTTATTCGACCGCGACGTCGAGCCAGAAATGCGTCCGCGCCGGCGGCAAACACAACGATCTCGACAATGTCGGCTATACCGCGCGCCACCACACCTTTTTCGAGATGCTCGGCAATTTCTCGTTCGGCGATTATTTCAAGGAGCGCGCGATCACGCTCGCCTGGGGGCTGCTGACGAAGGAATGGGGAATCGATCCCGACCGGCTGACCGTCACCGTCTATCATACCGACGATGAGGCGTTCGATCTGTGGAAGAAGATCGCCGGCCTGCCCGAGGAGCGGATCATCCGGATCGCGACCAAGGACAATTTCTGGGCGATGGGCGACAACGGCCCGTGCGGTCCGTGTTCGGAAATCTTCTTCGACCATGGCGACCATATTCCCGGCGGCCCGCCGGGATCGCCGGACGAGGATGGCGATCGCTTCGTCGAGATCTGGAATTTGGTGTTCATGCAGTTCGAGCAGGAAGCCAATGAGATCGTCGGCAATCTGCCCAAGCCGTCGATCGACACCGGCATGGGACTCGAGCGCGTCGCCGCGGTGCTGCAGGGCGTGCACGACAATTACGACACCGACACGTTCAAGGCACTGATCGCCGCGTCCGAGGCGCTGACCCACACCAAAGCGGTCGGTGAGCAGATGGCGAGCCATCGCGTGATCGCTGATCATTTGCGCTCGTCGGGTTTCCTGGTCGCCGACGGCGTGCTGCCGGCCAATGAAGGTCGCGGCTATGTCCTCCGCCGCATCATGCGCCGCGCGATGCGGCATGCGCATCTGCTTGGGGCGAAGGATCCGCTGATGCACCGGCTGGTGCCGGCGCTGGTTGCCGAGATGGGCGCCGCTTATCCCGAACTGGTCCGGGCCCAGCCGCTGATCGAAGCGACGCTGCAGCAGGAAGAAAAGCAATTCCGGCGGACGCTCGACAAGGGGCTCAAGCTGCTCGACGAAGCGACCGCCGGGATGACGACGGGCTCGACCTTGTCGGGCGAGACCGCGTTCAAGCTCTACGACACGTTCGGCTTCCCCTACGACCTGACCGAGGACGCTCTCCGCGCGCAGGGCCTGCAGGTCGACCGCGAAGCCTTCGACGCCGCGATGGCCGAGCAGAAGCGCGCCGCGCGTGCCGCCTGGAAGGGGTCGGGCGAAAAGGCGTCGGATGAGCTCTGGTACGATCTCGTCGAGGAAAAGGGCGGCACCGAGTTCATCGGCTACACGTCGGAGGAAGGCGAGGGCGAGGTCGTCGCCTTGATCAAGGACGGGGCGCGCGTCGACAAGGCCGTTGCCGGCGACGACGTCGACATCGTGCTCAACCAGACGCCGTTCTACGCTGAAAGCGGCGGTCAGGTCGGCGATGCCGGGATCGCGACCAACGACAAGGGGCTGAAGGGCCGCGTGTTCGACACGCAGAAGCATCTCGGTCGGCTCTGGGCGCATCGCACCAAGGTCGAAGCGGGTGAAATCGCGATCGGCGATGCCATCCACCTTGTGGTCGACGGCGAGCGCCGCAACGCGATCCGCGCCAACCATTCGGCGACCCATTTGCTTCACGCGGCGTTGCGCGAGCGGCTCGGCACGCATGTCGCGCAAAAGGGATCGCTGGTCGCGCCCGAACGCCTGCGCTTCGATTTCTCGCAACCGACCGCGATCGATCCGGCGCGGCTGGCCGAGGTCGAGGCCGATGTGAATGCCTATATCCGCCAGAACGACGCCGTCTCGACGCGCTTGATGACTCCTGAAGAGGCGATCGAGGAGGGCGCGATGGCGCTGTTCGGTGAGAAATATGGCGACGAGGTCCGCGTCGTGTCGATGGGCCGCGACGGGCAGAAGATCTACAGCCTCGAATTGTGCGGCGGCACGCATGTCAATGCGACCGGCGATATCGGGCTGTTCAAGCTGGTGAGCGAGGGCGCGGTGTCGTCGGGCGTTCGCCGCGTCGAGGCGCTGACCGGCGAAGCGGCGCGCGCCTATCTCGCCAGCCGCGACGAAAAGCTGCGTGAGACGGCCGCCGTGCTCAAGGCCACACCCGATGAAGTGCCGGCACGTGTCGCGGCGCTGGTCGAGGACCGTCGTCGGCTGGAGCGCGAATTGGCCGATGCGAAGAAGGCGCTGGCGCTGGGCGGCGGGGGCGGCGCTGCCCCGGCTGGGCCCGAACAGGTGAACGGCATCAACTTTGTTGGCCAGGTGGTCGAGGGGTTGGAGGCCAAGGGGCTACGCGGCGCGGTCGACGAGACCAAGGCGCGGATCGGATCTGGCGTGGCCGTGCTGGTCGCGGTCAATGACGGCCGCGCCTCGATCGCGGTCGGCGTGACCGACGACCTGACCGGCCGCTTCAACGCGGTCGATCTGCTGCGCAAGGCGGTCGAGGTGCTGGGCGGCCAGGGCGGCGGCGGCCGTCCCGACATGGCGCAGGGCGGCGGCCCCGACGGCAGCAAGGGTGAAGAGGCTGTCGCGGCGATCCGGGCGGCGCTGGCTGGCTGATGCTGCGGATCGAGCCCGTTTCGGCGGAGGCGCTGGCGGGCTGGGTTCCGTTGCGCGTCGCTTTATGGCCTGATGAGGAGGCCCTCGACAAGCAGGCAGCCGAATGGCTGGCGGCCGCCGATCCGGAGCAGTTCAACATCGTCGCGCGTAGCGATGACGGTGCCGTGATCGGGTTCGCCGAAGCGACGCTGCGCCATGATTATGTCAACGGCACCTCAACCTCGCCAGTGGTGTTCCTCGAAGGCATTTTCGTCGCGCCGGATCACCGCAAGCGGGGCGTCGCCGCGGCCCTGGTTGAGGCAGTGGCCGATTGGGGCCGCGCCAAAGGCTGCACCGAATTCGCCTCGGATGCGCTGATCGACAATCTCGACAGCCACGCCTTCCACCGCGCGATCGGTTTTGCCGAGCAGGAGCGGGTGGTGTGCTTCAGCAAGCCGTTATGAGGGGTCGGGCCTCCTGACGCGCCGCAGCCGCGGCTCGCGATCGAGCCCAGCTTCTTCCTTGATCGACTTGCGCAATTCGTCGCGCTTTTCGTGGATCGAGGCGATCACGGGGCCCATTGCGACGCCCAGTTCGACCAGCACCGCCTCTGACAATTGCAACGAGCTCTCGAGCGTTTCGGGCACGGCGTCGGTGACGCCCGCCCGATACAGCTCCGCGGCATGGGACGCATCGCGAGCGCGGGCGACGATCGTCAGGCCGGGAACCCATCCGCGCACGCGCTTGGTCAATCGCGCCGTCAGCACCGGATCGTCCATCGTCAGCACCAGCGCCTTGGCACGGCCGAGATTGAGGCGATCGACCAGCTCGCCGCGCGATACGTCGCCGAACAGCACGGTATAGCCTTCGTGCCGGGCCGCATTGACCGCATCGATGTCGGCCTCGACCGCGATATAGGGTTGGTTATGCTCGCGCAGCATGTCGGCGACCATCCGGCCGACGCGCCCGAAGCCGATCACCACCGTGCCTGGTCCTTCTTCGGCCAGCTGGAGGTCGGGCGCGAGGCGCTCGCGCGCTTCCAGACGGCGTGATACCAGGCGGCCGATCTCGGCAAGCGCCGGCGTGATCGTCAGCCCGAGCGCGGTAACCGTCTGCCAGAAGGCCGCATCCTGTGGTGCGATGAGCCCGGCACCGGCGGCCGTGCCGAGCACGATCAACGTCGTCTCGGATGGGCTCGACATCAGGAGGCTGGTTTCGGCGGCGACGCCGTTGCGCGCCTTGGACAGTTTGAGCAAAGCGAAGGTGACGATCGACTTGGCCGCGACCACGCCGAGCAAGGCCAGCACGAAATCGCCCCAATGATCGATCAGCGTGTCGAGGCTCAGGCTCATCCCGACAGTGATCAGGAACACGCCGAGGGCAAGCCCCTTGAACGGCGCGGTAATGACCTCGACTTCGTTATGATATTCGGTTTCGGCGATCAGCACGCCCGCCAGCAGCGCCCCGACGATCGGCGACAGGCCGGCGGCGGTGGTGGCGAGGCTCGCGACGATCACGACCAAGAGCGAGATCGCCAGGAAGAGCTCGGGGCTCTTGGTCCGTGCGGCCTGGGCGAACAGCCGCGGCAGCACGAACCGGCCAAACAGGAAAATCGCTGCGATCGCCACAGCACCCCAGGCCAGGACGCTGACAATGTCTCCGCCGCGCCCGCCCATCGCGCCCAGGCCGAAGATGATCGGCACCAGCGCCAGATCCTCGAACAACAACATCGCGAAGGCGATTCGACCCACCGGACTGGTCGTCCCTGCGATCGGCAGCACCAGCGCCGTCGACGACAGCGCCAACGCCAGGCCAAGGCCCAGACCCGCTCCCCAGGGATTTCCGGTGACCAGCAACGCCACGCCGATCACCGCGGCACAGCCCAGCAATTCGGCGGCGCCAATCCCGAACACCGCGCCGCGCATCGCCCAGAGCCTTTTCAGCGAGAGCTCGAGCCCGATCGAGAACAGCAACAACGTGATGCCGAACTCCGCGAACGGCTCGATCGCATGCGGGTCGGAGATGGTGATGTGATAGAGCCACGGCTGTTGTCCGACCAACGCGCCCAGGCCAGCGGGACCGACCAGCATGCCGACGAGGATGAACCCGATCACCGGACTGACCTTGAACCGCGCGAACGCCGGGATCACGATGCCTGCGGCGCCGAGTATCACCAGCGCATCGCTGAACCCTTTATTGTCGAGACCAATCGCCATGCCGGCATCAAAGCAGGCCGAAGGGAGTTTGTCAGGTCATGACTGAAACAGATATCTGCATTATCGGCGGCGGGCCGGCGGGAATGGTGGCCGGATTGCTGTTCGCGCGCGCCGGGCTGAAGACGATCGTGCTCGAAAAGCACAAGGACTTCCTGCGCGATTTTCGTGGCGACACGGTTCATCCATCGACCTTGCGCATCTTCAGCGAACTCGGCCTGCTCGACGAGTTGCTCCAGCGCCCGCATCAGAAGATCGAGCGGCTGAGCGCACGGATCGCCGGTCGCGACATGCAGATCGTCGACCTGACGCATCTCCACGTCCCGACACCCTATGTCGCGCTGATGCCGCAATGGGATTTCCTCGATTTCGTCGCCGATGTCGCGCGGCGCTATCCGACCTTTAAATTGCGCCAGAGTTGCGAAGGCGCCGAATTGATCGAGCAGGATGGACAGGTTCGCGGCGTCAGGACGCACGATGGCGAGGAAATCCGCGCGCGTCTCACCATTGCCGCCGACGGCCGCGATTCGCGGCATCGCGACGGATTGCCAACAACAGTGATCGGCGCGCCGATGGACGTATTCTGGTTTCGCATCCCCAAGGTGGCCCAGCCCGAGAACGCGACGATGGGCGTGTTCGACACCGGCACGTTGTTCGTGCTGATCGACCGCGGCGATTATTATCAATGCGCCTTCGTGTTCGCTAAGGGCGGCGCGGAAAAAATCCGGGGCGAGGGGCTGGATGCCTTTCGCGCCCGCGTCCGCGCGGTCGGCCCCGAAACGGCGACGATTGATGAGGGCGTGTCGAGTTGGGACGACGTCAAGCTGCTCACCGTCACCGTCGACCGCCTGGAGAAATGGGATCGTCCGGGCTTGCTGGTGATCGGCGATGCTGCCCACGCAATGTCACCGATCGGTGGCGTCGGCATCAACCTGGCGGTGCAGGACGCGGTCGCCACCGCGAACATCCTGGCCGGGCCGATGTCGACAGGCGACGATCCCAACCCGCTGCTCCACAAGGTGCACGACCGTCGCATCCGCGCGGTCAAACTGACCCAGGGAATGCAGCGAATGGTGCAAGACACGATCATCGCGCCATTGCTCGCCAGCACCGAACTGCTTGAGGGGCCGCCGCTGGCGGCGAAGCTGCTCGATCGCATCCCGCTGTTGCGGCGTATTCCGGCACAAGTGATTGGGATGGGATTTCGGCCCGAGCACGTTCGGTCGCCTGAGGCTAATCGCTGAATGGCCTCGCGACCGGTAGATCGCGTGCTGACTTTGCGCAGCGACGGGGCGGAGTATTGGCAAGGCGTCGCTTCCCCGCATCTGATGGCAATCGAGACCGCACTTGCCGGACAGCCGAACGATAAAGCCGGCGTCCGGTTGACGGGGATATCGGCGCTTGATGACCTACTGGCCTCGAACGGTGCGATCGGCGCTCTTGTCGCTCGGCATATTGGCAAAGCAAGTCGGCCGGTCAGGATGATCCTGTTCGACAAATCGGCTTCGGCGAACTGGGCGCTCGGCTGGCATCAGGACCGGACGATCGTCGTTCGGGACCGGGTCGAGGTCGTGGGCTATGGTCCGTGGACGGTAAAAGCGGGACTGTTGCACGTCGCGCCGCCGATCGACCTGCTCGAGCGGATGATGACGATCCGCATTCATCTCGACGCGGTATCGGCGGCCAACGCGCCATTGCTTATCGCGCCGGGATCACATCGCCTCGGCCGCGTGCCGGAGGCGAACATAGCGTCTGCGGTTGAGCGGCTCGGTGTTTACGCCTGTCTGGCCGACACTGGCGATATCTGGGCGTATTCGACGCCGATCCTGCACGCGTCCGACACGGCGGCCGAGCCGCGGCGTCGGAGAGTGCTGCAGGTCGATTTCGCGGCCGTGGACCTGCCTAATGGTCTGGAATGGCTGGGAATCTGAGCGTGTCAGGCACGCGCAGATGACCTGACACACCGGTGCGCCATACCAACCGCTCCAAGCTCGTCCGTAAAACGCTCAAAATAGCTGCGACGAATCCAGCGTGTATTGCTCCTTGATCGCATTGGCGGAACGCTTGCGGCCGCTTTCCGACATTGCGATCAGCCCGCGCTTGGCGAGCGGGCCGTTGGGGTCCCACATCGACGCGTACGTGTCGAGGAAGGCCTGGAGCTCTGGTTTTGGCTTCAGGTGCTTCTTCTTGACGTAGAGGTACAGTGTCCGGACGCCGGGATATTTGCCGCTGGCGATGTCGGCATAGTCGGGGGTTACACCGTCGATCGGCACGCCGCGCAACCGGCTCGCATTCTGTTCGAGGTAGGAATAGCCGAACAGGCCTAGCGCGTTTGGATTACTTTCCAGGCCCTTGACGATGAGACTGTCGTTCTCGCCCTGCACCACATAGGCGCCGTCGCCGCGGATCTGGCGGCACATGCGATCGAAGTCGGCCGGGTCGCCCGAGGTCTGCATCGCCTTAGCGGTCGGCACTGCCTCGAAACAGCCCGGTTGGAGAAGCAGTTCGACGAACGCGTCGCGCGTGCCGCTGGTCGTGGGTGGGCCCAGCACCTGGATCGGGATCGCCGGGAGCTTTGGATCGACGTCCTTCCAGGTCTTGGCGGTGTTCGGCTTGCCCATCGGATTTGCCGCCAGCGCGAGATAGATTTGTTTGCGGCTCAGCTGGATCTTGGGTCCCTGGTTCGATTCGGCGAGCGCCAGGCCATCGAGGCCGATCGCGACCTCGATGATGTCTCCCACGCCGTTCTTCTGGCAGCGCTCGAATTCGACGCGCTTCATCCGGCGCGAGGCGTCGGCGATATCGAAGGAAACGGGTCCCGCGCTTTCGCAGAAACGCATGATCCCGGCCTGGGTCCCGGTCGATTCAACGACGGGCGCCTTCCGTCCGCTCTTCGCCTGAACAAAGGCGTCCGACACGGCCTTGGTGAAGGGATAGACCGTCGAGGATCCCGCTGACCGGATTGGATCGGACTCGCTGCCGCAGGACGCCAGGCCGAGGGCTGGAAAGGCCGCGAAGGCCAATACACCAAGTCGACCACGCATCGTCATTCCCCCATCCAGCTACCTGTATGACAGGTAACGCGATCCCGTTGCCCGCGTTCTGCGCCTTGGGCGTGACCGCTGTGTGACAGGCTTTGTGGGGTGTGCGTCGCCAGGGGAGCCTCCCGGCGAGCGAAATAGTCGGGATATAAACCCTCTCCACCTTACGGGCGCATCAGGTCGGTCATGCGGGAGGGGCCCGCTCGGCGGAGCCGAGTGGGAGGATAAGGGAGCGAGCCAAAGGCTCGCGCGGCGCTGAAGCGCCGCTCCCCTCATCCAAGCTGCGCTAGGCGGCACGCCGCCAAGCTTCGCTATCCTTCTCCCACAAGGGGAGAAGGATTGGGCGTCACCTCACGCCCAGGTCGCCATCCGCGTTTCGAGGTTCTCGCGGACCGCTTCGAAGAACTGTTCGGTGGTCATCCACGCCTGATCCGGGCCGATCAGCAGCGCCAGGTCCTTGGTCATCTTGCCGCTCTCGACGGTCTCGATGCAGACCTTTTCCAGTTCCTCGGCGAAGCGGGTTACGTCCGGCGTGCCGTCGAACTTGCCGCGATATTTCAGACCGCCGGTCCAGGCGAAGATCGACGCGATCGGATTGGTCGAGGTCGCCTTGCCCTGCTGGTGCTGGCGATAGTGGCGCGTGACGGTGCCGTGCGCTGCTTCGGCCTCCACCGTCTTGCCGTCGGGCGAGAGCAGGACCGAGGTCATCAGGCCGAGCGAGCCGAAGCCCTGCGCGACCTGGTCCGACTGGACGTCGCCGTCGTAATTCTTGCAGGCCCAGACGAACTCGCCCGACCATTTGAGCGCGCTGGCGACCATGTCGTCGATCAGGCGATGCTCGTAAGTGATGTTCGCTTCCTTGAACTTGTCGGCGAACTCGGCCTCGAACACTTCCTGGAACAGGTCCTTGAAGCGGCCGTCATAGGCCTTGAGGATGGTGTTCTTGGTCGACAGATACACCGGCCATTTCAGGTTGAGGCCGTAATGCATCGAGGCGCGGGCGAAATCGCGGATCGAATCGTCGAGATTGTACATCCCCATCGCGACGCCCGACGAGGGGAATTGGAACACTTCCTCCTCGATCTTGTCGCCATTGTCACCGACCCAGGTCATGGTCAGCTTGCCGGGGCCGGGAACGCGGAAATCGGTCGCGCGATACTGGTCGCCAAAGGCATGACGGCCGACCACGATGGGCTTGGTCCAGCCGGGGATCAGGCGCGGCACGTTCGAGATCACGATCGGCTCGCGGAACACGACGCCGCCCAGGATATTGCGGATCGTGCCGTTGGGCGACTTCCACATCTTCTTGAGGCTGAATTCCTCGACGCGCTGCTCGTCGGGAGTGATCGTCGCGCACTTCACGCCGACGCCGTATTTCTGGATCGCCTTGGCGCTGTCGACGGTGACCTTGTCGTCGGTCGCGTCGCGATGCTCGATGCCGAGGTCGTAATAATCGAGGTCGATGTCGAGGTAGGGCTTGATCAGGCGTTCGCGAATCCATTCCCAAATGATCCGCGTCATTTCGTCGCCGTCGATCTCCACGACGGGCGTCTTCACCTTGATCTTCGCCATATCCGCTTTCCTGATGGGGTTTGGTCGGGCCTCTAGGGTGAAGCGGGGAGGAGGGTCAAGCGCCGTACCCGCAACGTCGCAAGTGGAGCCCAACCTGCTTCCCGCGCATTGTACCGCACAAGCAACACGGTTAGACGGCGCGCATGCCTTCACTCGATCCGCCGGAAATCGGCACGACCACCGTCAAGTGGCGCTTTCCGGCAATGCACCCGGAAGGGCGCCGCTACGTCATCATCGCCGCCGTTGCGACATTGCTGTCGCTCGTCATCTGGAAAGTCCTGTTCTGGCCGCTCGCGTTCTTGACGCTGGGCGTGGCCGCCTTCTTTCGCGACCCGATCCGCGTCACGCCGCGCGATGACAATCTGGTGATCGCGCCGGCCGATGGGCTGGTGACGATGATCCAGCCCGTGGTGCCGCCCGCCGAGCTCGATATCCTGGGTACCGCGCCGCTGATCCGCGTCTCGATCTTCATGAGCGTGTTCGACGTCCATGTGAACCGCACGCCGATCCAGGGGATCATCCGCCGCGTCGTCTATATCTCGGGCAAGTTCCTCAACGCCGACCTCGACAAAGCGAGCGAAGAGAATGAGCGCCAGCACCTCGTCGTCGAGGGCAAGGACGGCCGGTTGATCGGCTTCACCCAGATCGCCGGCCTCGTCGCGCGCCGGATCGTCGCCTTCGTCAAGGAAGGCGATATGGTCGCGCCCGGCCAGCGCATCGGGCTGATCCGTTTCGGCAGCCGGGTCGATGTGTTTCTGCCCGCCGACACTGGCTGCCAGGTGATCCTCGGTCAGCGCACCATCGCGGGCGAGACGATCATCGGCCGGATCGGTGGCGAGACGATGAGCGGCGTGACCCAGTGAAACCGCCGCGTCCGCGACGGCTGAGACGGCCGGCCACGGGCCTGCCGCTCAGGACGATCACGCCCAACGCGCTGACCGCGTTGGCGCTAAGTTCGGGGCTGACGGGCGTGCGCTTCGCGATTGCCGGCGACTGGCAGATGGCGGTGGTGATGATCCTCGCCGCCAGCGTGCTCGACGGCGTTGACGGGCAGGTCGCACGGATGCTGCGCGGGACGAGCCGGTTCGGCGCCGAGCTCGACTCGCTCAGCGACGCCATCTCGTTCGGGGTAGCTCCGGCGCTGATCCTCTATCTCTGGTCGCTAACCGACGCGCCGCGCTTCGGCTGGATCTGCGCCTTGCTGTTCGCGGTGTTCTGCGCGTTGCGGCTGGCGCGGTTCAACGCCCAGATCGATGCCACCGAACAGCCGCGCAAGGCTGCCGGCTATCTGACCGGTATTCCCGCGCCTGCGGGAGCGATCGGCGCGATGCTGCCGCTCTATTTGTGGTTCATCACTGGCGAGCAGTGGCTGCGCTCACCTTGGCTGGTGGCGCCGTGGATGGCCTTTATCGCGTTCCTGATGATCTCAAGCATCGCGACTTATGGCTGGTCTTCGCTCAGGCTGAGGCGCAACATCCGCTTTGAGGCGTTGGCCGTGATCGTCGCGATCGGGGCGGCGTTGATTTCTGCCCCATGGCCGACATTGGTTGGGCTCTGCCTGGTCTATCTCGGGCTGATCCCGTTTAGCGCGCGCAATTATGCCCGAATCAGGCGGCAGCGCGCCAACATGTCGGCTGCGCCGAAACCGAGCGCACCGTCACCCTGATCGTCGTCGCGGCATGACGCGGCGGCAGTGGCGGAACGATCGACCCGCGCCCCTTGCCAGCAAGCGCGGCCTGGATGCTGGGCAATGCCGGGACGACGGTCGAATAAATGGTCGCGCCCGCCGCGACCAGCGCACCGGCGAACATCAGGACAGCAACGAGCGTGAACATTGCGACTTCCCCTTTGGACGGAGCGCGATCCAGGTTGAACCAACCGTCCGGCGATTCAGATGTTCCGCGTCCTGTGGATGATCGCTGTATGTTCTGTTGATGTTCCGGTCGTCAAGCGAAAAATCGGAACATAGCGTGAATACAACTGTGCGGGCCGACCCAAGTCCAGCGATCGTGCGCCTGAGCCGCTTGCCTTTGTCGGGACTTTGGACTAGGGGCCGCGCCTCAAACCCGCATGGGAAGCATCATAACCCGGTGCCGGACCTGCCTCCGCCATGATTGGCGCGTGGATTTACAGGATTTTCGGTCCCCGCTTCCCAGAGGAACAACCGGAAGGAGTTATCCCTATGGCGGCACCTGTCGTCACCATGCAGCAATTGCTCGAAACGGGCGCACATTTCGGCCACCAGACCCACCGCTGGAACCCGAAGATGAAGCCGTATCTGTTCGGCGACCGTAACGGCGTCCACATCATCGATCTGTCGCAGACCGTGCCGCTGTTCGCGCGTGCGCTCGAATTCGTCAGCTCGTCGGTCGCGTCGGGCGGCAAGGTCCTGTTCGTCGGCACCAAGCGCCAGGCGCAAGAGCCGATCGCCGACGCCGCGCGCCGCGCTGGCCAGCATTTCGTCAACCACCGCTGGCTGGGCGGCATGCTCACCAACTGGAAGACGATTTCCAACTCGATCAAGCGCCTCAAGAGCCTCGAAGAGCAGCTTTCGGGCGACACGCACGGCCTGACCAAGAAGGAAGTGCTCCAGCTCACTCGTGAGAAGGACAAGCTCGAACTCTCGCTCGGCGGCATCCGCGACATGGGCGGCGTTCCCGACGTGATGTTCGTGATCGACGCCAACAAGGAAGAGCTGGCGATCAAGGAAGCCAACACGCTGGGTATCCCGGTCGTGGCGATCCTCGATTCGAACGTTTCGCCCGACGGCATCGCGTTCCCGGTTCCGGCCAACGATGACGCCGCCCGCGCGATTCGTCTCTATTGCGAAGCGATCGCCATCGCCGCGACTCGTGGCGGCCAGCAGCGCCAGGCGAATGCCGGTGTCGATCTGGGTGCCCAGGTCGAAGCGCCGGTCGAGGAAGCGCTGGCTGTCGAACCGGCCCCGGCCGAGGAGGCCCTCAACGCCGAGCCGGTCGTCGCCGACGCGGCGCAGCAGGCCGACATGGCGGCCGAGGGCGAGCGTCAGATCGACGCCTGAGCCGTCGCCTAACCGTCATGCGGGCGGGGTAGGGCGACAACGCCCCGCCTCGCCCGCAACTACATTCTGACTAGAAGGATCGAAGACATGGCCGACATCACGGCAGCAATGGTCAAGGACCTGCGCGAGAAGAGCGGCGCGGGCATGATGGACTGCAAGAAGGCGCTTGGCGAAGCCGGCGGCGACATGGACGCCGCGCTGGACTGGCTGCGCACCAAGGGCCTCGCGGCCGCCGCCAAGAAATCGAGCCGCACCGCGGCCGAGGGTCTGGTCGGTGTCGAGGTTTCGGGCACCAAGGGTGCCGCGGTCGAAGTCAATTCGGAAACCGACTTCGTCGCCAAGAACGATCAGTTCCAGACTTTCGTCCGCGACGTGACCTCGGTCGCGCTCGAACTGGGCGATGACATCGCGACGATCAAGGCGGCTTCGCTCGGCGGCAAGACCGTCGAGGAGGTGCTAACCAACAATATTGCGACGATCGGCGAGAATCAGACGCTGCGCCGCGCCAGGAAGCTCGAAGTGAGCAAGGGCGCGGTCGTGCCTTATGTCCACAACGCGCAGGCGCCGGGCCTGGGCAAGATCGGTGTGCTCGTCGCGCTCGAGAGCGAGGCTCCGGCCGACAAGCTTGAAGCGCTCGGCAAGCAGCTGGCGATGCACATCGCGGCGGCGTTCCCGCTGGCGCTCAACGAGGAAGACCTCGACCCGGCAGTGATCGAGCGCGAGCGCGCGATCGCCCAGGAAAAGGCGTCGGAAAGCGGCAAGCCCGCCGAGATCGTCGCCAAGATGGTCGACGGCGCGATCGCCAAGTACCGCAAGGAGAATGCCCTGGTCAGCCAGCTGTTCGTGATGGACGGCAAGACCAAGATCTCCGACGTGGTCGCCGCGGCCGCCAAGGAAGCCGGTTCGCCGATCGCGCTGAAGGACTATGTCCGTTTCCAGCTCGGCGAAGGCATCGAGAAGGAAGAATCGGACTTCGCGGCGGAAGTCGCGGCGGCGTCGGGCGTGCCCCAGCCGGCCTGATTCGACGTCTCGAAGGAAGAAGGGGCCGCGTCGTGAGGCGCGGCCCTTTTTCGTATCCGCTAACCGCTTGGCTTCGGAGCGCAGCGCTCCTAAGGTCCGCGCCACTTCACGACCCCGAAGGTGTAGATGTCCAGCCCCGCCTATAAACGCATCCTCCTGAAACTCTCGGGCGAGGTCCTGATGGGTGAGGGGGGCCTGGCGATCGATCCAGAGGTGACCGCGCGCGTCGCCGGCGAGATCAAGGACGCCAAGGACGCGGGGCACGAATTGTGTGTCGTGGTTGGCGGGGGCAATATCTTCCGCGGCCTGTCGGCGGCAGCGAAGGGCATCGAGCGGGCGACCGCCGATTATATGGGCATGCTGGCGACGGTGATGAACGCGCTGGCGGTGCAGAACGCGCTCGAGCAGGTCGGCGTCGATACGCGGGTGCAGTCGGCGATCCCGATGCAGTCGGTGTGCGAGCCGTTCATTCGCCGCCGTGCGATGCGCCACCTGGAAAAGGGACGAGTGGTGATCTTCGCCGCCGGCGTCGGCTCGCCATTCTTCACGACCGACAGCGGTGCTGCGTTGCGCGCCGCCGAAATGAATTGCGACGCGCTGTTCAAGGGTACGTCGGTCGACGGCGTCTACAATGCCGATCCCAAGAAAGATCCGGCGGCAAAGCGTTACGAAACCGTGAGTTACGACACGGTGCTCGCGGACAATCTCAAAGTCATGGACGCAAGCGCGATCGCCTTGTGCCGCGACAACAACATTCCGATCGTGGTGTTCAACATCCGCGAGCCGGGCAATCTCGCCTCGGTGTTGCGCGGAGAGGGCGTCTCGACGGTGGTACAGAAGGAAGGATGACACATGGCCGCCTATGACAAGGCCGATATCGAACGCCGCATGGCGGGTGCGGTCGAAGCGCTGAAGCACGATCTCGGCGGGTTGCGCACCGGCCGGGCGTCGACCGCGTTGCTCGATCCGGTGACGGTCGAGGTGTACGGATCGAATATGCCGCTCAACCAGGTCGCAACCGTCTCGGCGCCCGAGCCGCGGATGCTGTCGGTCCAGGTGTGGGACAAATCGAACATCGGTCCGGTCGAAAAAGCGATCCGGTCGGCTGGTCTGGGGCTGAACCCGATCAACGACGGCAATACGCTGCGCCTGCCGATCCCCGATCTGACCGAGGAGCGCCGCAAGGAACTCGCCAAGCTGGCCGGTCAATATGCCGAAAAGGCGCGGATTGCGGCGCGCAACGTTCGTCGCGACGGAATGGATTCGCTCAAGACCGATGAGAAGAAGGGCGTCTATTCGGAAGACGAGCGCAAGCGGCATGAGAACGACGTGCAGAAGGTGACCGACAGCACGATCGCCGACATCGACGCGGTGGCCACGGCCAAGGAAAAGGAAATCCTGAGCCAGTGACGCCGGTGGCCGTCACCGATATGGCGCCGGCCGCTTCCAGCGCGGTGCTGCCGCGCCATGTCGCCATCATCATGGACGGCAATGGGCGCTGGGCGAAGAAGCGCCATTTGCCGCGTATCGCGGGGCATCGCCAAGGCGTCGAGGCGGTCCGCAAGGTCACCCGCGCCGCTCGCGCGATGGGGATCGAGGCGATGACGCTCTATGCCTTCTCGTCGGAGAACTGGCGCCGCCCCGAGGAAGAAGTCGGCGATCTGATGGGATTGCTGCGGCATTTCATCCGTAGCGATCTCGACGAGCTTGTCCGCGAGAATGTGCGGCTGAGGGTGATCGGCGATTATCGCCGCTTCTCCCCCGATCTGGTCGCGATGATCGACGACGCGACCGGACGTACTGCGGCGAACACCGGCCCGTTGCTGGCGATCGCGCTCAATTACGGATCGCAGGCCGAACTAGCCGGTGTTGCCCAGGAACTCGCGCGTCGTGTCCGCGACGGCGCCATGGCGATCGAGGAGATCGATACCCAGGCGATCGAAAGCCTGCTCGACACGCACGATCTGCCGCCGCTCGATTTGTTGATCCGCACCTCGGGCGAGCAGCGACTGTCGAACTTCCTGCTGTGGCAGGCGGCCTATGCCGAATTGCTGTTCGTCGACACGCTATGGCCCGATTTCGATGCGGAAACGTTGAGCGAGGCGATTGCCGCTTTCGGGCGGCGCCAACGTCGTTTCGGAGGCCTGTGAGCGACCGTCGCACGCGCTCGTCGAAGCGCCCTCCCGAATTGCTGATCCGCGCGGCGGTGGGCCTGGGCCTGATGGCGCTGGCGCTGGCCGCGGTGGTGCTTGGCGGATGGATATTCTGGCTGGTCGTCGCGGCGATGGCGATGGTCATGATCGCCGAATGGGCGGATTTGGCCGGCGCCACGGCTCGCGACAAGCGCGGCGCGATGCTGACCCTGGTTGTCCCGCTGACCGTGATGTCGCCCGCCACCTGGGGGCCGGGCTGGTTCGCGTTAGGAATCGTCGGCGCGGCGGCCGTGTTCGTCGCCGCGGTGTTCAAGCCGCGCGCGCTTGGGCTCGGCATTATCTATGTCGGCGTGCCGGTCCTGGCCTTGCTGGTCATTCGCGAAAACCCTGAGTTCGGGCTGATCTACACCTTGTGGACGCTGGCGTTGGTCTGGATGTGCGACATCGGAGCCTATTTCGCGGGCAAACATATCGGCGGCCCGAAGCTCGCGCCGACGATCAGCCCCAATAAGACCTGGGCCGGGCTGATCGGCGGCATCGCACTGGCGACCGCATTCGGGTGGTTCCTCCATTGGCAATACGGCCTCGCGGTGCGGTTGACGCTGGCGACTCCCTTCCTGGCGTTGCTCGCCCAAGGCGGCGACCTGTTCGAAAGCTGGCTCAAACGCCGAGCCGGAAGGAAGGATAGCGGGGCGTTGTTCCCCGGCCATGGCGGCGTGCTCGACCGGCTCGACGGGCTGGTGCCGGTAGCGCCGGTCGCCGCGTTCCTGATCGTCATCGTTCCTCTACTCTACGTCTGGCGCCCGTGAAGACCGTTACCATTCTAGGTGCGACCGGGTCGGTCGGCACATCGACGCTCGACCTGATCGAGCGTGAGCCCGATCGTTTCAGCGTGCGGGCGCTGACCGCCAATTGTGACGTCGAGCGCCTTGCAGCGGCAGCGCGGCGAACGCGCGCCGAATTGGCGGTGGTCGCCGATGAGAGCTGCCTGCCGGCGCTGCGCGAGGCGTTGCGCGGCACCGACACCAGCGTCACAGGCGGCGCGCAAGCGGTGTGCGATGCGGCACGGTCGGGGGCCGACCTCACCGTCGGTGCAATCGTCGGGTGCGCCGGGCTGCGCCCAGTGATGGCGGCGGTGGAACAGGGCGGCACGATCGTGATCGCCAACAAGGAACCGTTGGTTTCGGCGGGAGAATTGGTTGTCGACGCCGCACGGCGTTTCGGTGCGACGCTGCTGCCCGCCGATTCCGAGCACAACGCGATCTTTCAATGTTTCGATCGGGCCCAGGCGAAACACGTCCGCCGCATCATCCTGACCGCCAGCGGAGGGCCATTTCGCGATTGGAGCCTGGAGCGCATGCGCGACGTCACGCCGCAACAAGCGGTAGCGCATCCCAATTGGACGATGGGCGCCAAGATTTCGGTCGATTCGGCGACGATGATGAACAAGGGTCTCGAACTGATCGAGGCGGCACGGCTGTTTCCGGTCGATCCGGACCGTATCGAGATCATCGTGCATCGCCAGTCGCTGGTCCATTCGCTGGTCGAATATGCCGACGGATCGGTGCTCGCGCAGCTCGGGCCGGCCGATATGCGCACCCCGATCGCTTATTGCCTCGCCTGGCCCGAACGGATGGCGACGCCGATGGCGCCGCTCGACCTGGTCGCGGTCGGCAGGCTCGATTTCGAAGCGCCCGACGACCGGCGTTTTCCTGCGCTGGCGCTGGCGCGGCGCGCGCTGACCGCGGGCGGTGCACGCCCGGCGATCCTCAACGCCGCCAACGAGATCGCGGTGGCGGCTTTTCTGGCCGGGAAAATCGGGTTCCTCGAAATTGCCGCAATCGTCGCCGATACGCTCGACGACTACGACCCGCCCGCGCCCGAGACACTGGACGACGTACTGGCTATAGATGATGAAGCGCGTACCATCGCGGGCGAGCGAGTAGAGGATTGCGTTACCTGATGCAGAGTCCCGGCCTGATCCTGTACATTGTCGGCTTCGCGCTGTTGCTGGGGCCGCTCGTCTTCTTTCACGAGCTTGGTCATTACCTCGCCGCTCGGCTGTTCGGCATCAAGTCGGAAGTCTTCTCGATCGGATTTGGCCCGGAGATCACCGGCTGGACCGACAGAAGCGGGACCCGCTGGAAGCTGAGCTGGATTCCGCTCGGGGGCTATGTTCGCTTCGCCGGCGACATGAACCCCGCAAGCCAACCGGACCCCGCCTGGCTGGCGCTACCGCCCGCGGAACGCGCCCGTACCTTCCAGGCCAAGCCCTTGTGGCAGCGCGCGGTCGTCGTGCTGGCCGGTCCGGTGACCAATTTCTTCCTCGCTTTGCTGATCCTGATGGGATTCGCGCTGGCCTATGGCGACAATCGCACGCCTTCGACCGTGGCCGGTGTGGAAGCGGGCAGTGCCGCCGCCGCCGCGGGCTTGAAGGCGGGGGACAAAATCACTGCGTTGGGTGGACGCGCGGTCGAGACTTTCGAGGACTTGGCCTATTACGTCCAGCTTCGCGCCGGCGAGCGGGTCAGAATCGATTTCGATCGCAACGGCGTCGCGATGGCGAGCGACACGGTGATCGGCAAGCGACACGTCAAGGACAAGTTCGGCAACGAAGGCGATATCGGGATGCTGGGGGTTCGCGCCGCCCAGCCTGTGTTCGTGCGAGTCGGCGCGCTGCAGGCACCGGGTGTCGCTGCCAGGGAGCTTTGGGCGCTGGTCAGGCAGACCGGCCAGGGCCTTGGCCAGCTGATCTCCGGCCGCCGTCCGATTAAGGACATGTCAGGCGTCGTCGGCATGGTGAAATTCTCCGGCGAGCAGCTCAGCATGGGCTGGCCGGACTTCATCTGGCTGGTCGCGATCATCTCCATTAATTTGGGGTTCATCAATCTCTTGCCAGTCCCCATGCTCGACGGAGGGCATTTGCTGTTCTACGCGATCGAGGCTGTGCGGCGGCGTCCGGTGACGCCGGCGATCCAGGAATGGGCTTTTCGCGGCGGGCTGGCGGCGATCCTGTGCTTGTTCCTGGTCGTGACGTTCAACGATCTGGGCAAGGTGGGCTTGTGGCAGCATCTCGCCGGGTTGATCGGCTGAAGCGGTTAGGGCAGGGCGGGCGCGCCCGTAAATCACGCGACGGCAATGTCTCCGGCTGGGGTGGAATGGTGAAAGTTATCAATACGTCGAAGTTCGGAACGCGCGCCGTGACGGTGTTGCTCGCGGGAACAATGCTCTCGGGGGTCCCGGTGGCAGCTGCCGCCCAGACCGCCGCTGCGCCCGCCGCTCCCACACCCGCCGCTGCGGCACCGCAGACTGCTCCTGCCACGCCGCAGACCGCGCCCGCTGCGCCGACGTCGCCGGCTGTGGCGCCGCAGCGCGTCATCCGCTCTCTCCGCGTCGAGGGCTCGCAACGGATCGAGCCGGAAACGGTGCTGTCCTACACCAAGCTGCGCGTCGGCCAGGCCTATACCAACGAAACGCTCGATCAGGCGCTGCGCGACCTGCTCGCCAGCGATCTGTTTGCCGACGTGTCGATCGCCGGTGTCGAAACCGGCGAGATCGCGATCCGCATTCGCGAGAATCCGATCATCAACCGCGTGATCCTGGAGGGTAACAAGACTCTCAAGTCGGACAAGATCACCAAGGAAATCAAGCTCGCCCCGCGCCAGATCTTCACCCGCACCGCGGTGCGTCAGGACGTCGCGCGGATCGTCGAGCTCTATCGTCGCCAGGGCCGCTTCGCCGCGCGGATCGAGCCCAAGATGGTCAGCCTGGACCAGAACCGCGTCGACGTCGTGTTCGAGATCGATGAGGGACCCAAGAGCAAGGTCCGCGCGATCAACATCATCGGCAACAACGTCTTCTCCGATGGCAAGCTGCGCGAGCAGATGGTCACCAAACAGGCGCGGCTGACCCGCTTCATGTCGTCCAACACCTCATACGACCAGGATCGCCTGGCCTATGACCAGCAGAAACTGCGCCAATTCTACCTGACCCAGGGTTACGCCGATTTCCGCGTGACCTCGGCGGTGGCCGAGCTGACCCCGGACAAGAAGAACTTCATCATCACTTATGTGGTGGAAGAAGGTCCGCGCTATAAGTTCGGCAACGTCACGGTCGACAGCGATATCCGCGATTTCGACGACAACAAGCTGGCCACAGGCCTGGGGATCAACAAGGGCGATTGGTACAATGCCAAGCGCGTCGAGGATTCGGTCGACCGGCTTAACGAGACCGCCGGGCTGTTCGGCTATGCGTTCACCGACGTGAACCCGGAGTTCAACCGCGACCCCGACAAGCTGACCATGTCGATCAACTTCCACATCGCGGAAGCCAAAAGATCGTACATCGAAAAGATCGACATTACCGGCAACCGCAATACCCAGGACAAGGTCGTTCGCCGCGAAATCCGCCTGGCGGAAGGCGATGCGTTCAACAGTTTCCAGGTCAAGCGCTCGCAGGATCGCATCAACAGCCTGGGCTTCTTCCAGGACAAGTTCGAGATCAAGCAGGAGCAGGGTTCTGCTCCCGACCGCGTCGTGCTCAACGCGAATGTCGAGGAAAAGGCGACCGGCGAATTGTCGCTGTCGGCGGGCTATTCGAGCCTCGAGCGGTTCATCATCCAGGCCGGAATCACGCAACGCAATTTCCGCGGCAAGGGCCAGGAACTGCGCGCCAATGTCGATTATTCGGTCTATTCGAAGTCGGTCTCGCTGGGCTTTACCGAGCCGTATCTGTTCAACAAGAACGTCGCCGTCGGCGTCGACCTCTTCCGCCGCGACTATAACTCGTTCAACTATCTCGGCGACCAGCGTCAGACGACCTATTCGCAGGTTTCGACCGGCTTCCAGGTGCGTACCGGCGTGCCGATCACCGAATATTGGTCGCTGTCGGCGCGCTACGGCCTGACCTATGATGAAGTCGGACTCGACAAGTCGACTTATTATTCGGACACGAACGCGGACGGTATTCCGGATACCTGCGATCCGCTCAAGGCGGGGCGTTATTTGTGCGACGCGATCGGCAACCGCTTGTCGTCCGTTCTCGGCTATTCATTGGTCTATGACAGTCTCAACAGCCGTCTGAGGCCGACCGCGGGCAAGCGCCTGGTGCTGAGCCAGGACTTCGCTGGGCTCGGCGGCGACGTGCGCTATGTCCGGTCGCGCATCGAAGCGTCGAAATACATGAACCTCGGCCATAACTGGATTTTCTCGATCAGCGGCGAGGCGGGCTACATCGCCAGCCTGGAAAAGAGTCGTGGCGCTGGTATCGACAAGGTGCGCATCACCGATCGTTTCTATCTCGGCGAGCCGCAGATCCGTGGGTTCGACATTCGCGGCGTCGGCCCGCGTGTCCGTCGTATCAATTACCTCAATACGACCGACGCGAACGGCGTCGTCACCGCCCAGACACTTGATCCCGACAAGAAGAATTATATCGACGACGCCTTGGGTGGTCGGGCCTATTATCTCGTGCGGTTCGAGCTTCAGCCTCCGCTTTCGGGCGGCGTGCGCGAGCTGGGGCTTCGTCCGTCGATCTTCCTCGACGTGGGCGCCGTCTGGGGTGTAACCAAGCCGCAGCTGACGACATTCCCGTCCCATGTCGATGCCAGTGGGAAAACGATCTACGACCCGATCGTTACACCGGTGCGCAACGGCTCGGGCCAGTTGCTCTATAGCTACACCGATTCCACCGGCACACCCGTGTCGACGACCTGCGCGACCGGTATTCCCGATGCGAGCGGCAATTGCGTCGGCGGCACCGCCAACAACGCACTGACCACCTCGGCCGGACCGTTCCTCGAGCAGTTCCTCGGCGACACGCCGCGGCCGCGCGTCTCGATCGGCTTCGGGGTCAATTGGAATTCGCCCTTCGGGCCACTTCGCATCGACATCGCCAAGGCGCTTCTGCACTCGCCTGGCGACGATACAAAACTCATCACATTCAACGTAGGGACCCAATTCTGATGAATAGCATGACCAAATATCTCGGCATCGGCGCAGTGGCGCTGACGACCGGCCTGGCGCTGGCGCCCGCCGCGTCGGCGCAGTCCGTCGCCGTCGCCGACCCGCAGACCGCGATCCTGAAGACGGCGGCGTTCACCAATGCGATCGGCCAGATCAAGACCACCTACAAGACCGGGCTCGATCAGGCCGAAGCGATCCGCAAGGAGCTCGCGCCGCTGGAGCAGGCGTTCGACGCCAACAAGGATGGCCAGCTCGACGAATCCGAGCTCGCCAAGCTGCGCGCGTCGCCCAATTTCGCCTCGATCCAGCAGAAGGAACAGCAGGCTTCGACGGCGGAAATGCCTGCCCTGCGCGCCCGCGCTTACGCGATCGAACAGATCTCGGCCAAGTTCCAGCAGGCCTATGCCACGGTCAAGACGACCAAGCGCGTCAGTCTGGTGATCCGTCCGGAAGCGGCGCTCGATTTCGACGCCAATGCCGACATCACCGACGACATCACCGCCGAGCTCAACAAACTGGTGACCACGGTCAGCATCACCCCGCCGGCCAATTGGCAGCCGGGCGGCAACCCTGCCGGTGCTCCGGCGGCGCCGCGCGGCAATCCGCCAGCGGGCGTCCCTGGTGGCGCGCTGCCGCCGGCACCGACGCCCGCACCGTCGACCGGCAAGAAGCCGTCCGGACGGTGAGCGAAGAGGCGACGGCAGCCGCTTCCATCGGTCCGCTCGATATCGGGCGGGTGATGGCGGCGCTGCCGCACCGTTACCCGATGCTATTGGTCGACCGTGTCGAGGAATTGATCCTCGACCGATCGATCGCGGCGATCAAGGCGGTGACGATCAACGAAAGCTTCTTCCAGGGTCATTTCCCTGGACGTCCGATCATGCCCGGCGTGCTGATCGTCGAGGCGCTGGCGCAAGCGGCCGGCGTGCTGGCGGTCGAGAGTCTGGGCCTCGCGGGCTCGGGCAAGCTGGTCTATTTCATGGCGATCGACGAAGCCAAGTTCCGCAAGCCGGTTGAACCCGGCGTGCTGCTTCGGCTGGAAGTCGATTTCGTTCAGAAGCGCTCGTCGGTGTGTAAATTTGCGGGCCGGGCGCTGATTGATGGGCAATTGGCCGCGCAGGCGAACTTCACCGCGATGATCGCCGATCCACCAGCGGCGGCCTGACGCACCGGCCCCATGCGCCGCATATTATTGAGGGCATTTTCCGAGATAGTTGCGTCGCGCGGCACCCTCTGCTAGGCGCCGCGGCTTCGCTGCCGGTCGGAAACCGGCGGCTTTCAAAAGGATTTCGCGACGTGAAGAAAGACGCTCATCCCGATTACCACATGATCAAGGTCCAGATGACCGACGGCACCGTGTACGAAACGCGCTCCACCTGGGGCAAGGAAGGCGACACGATGACGCTCGAAATCGATCCCTTGTCGCACCCGGCCTGGACCGGCGGCCGCGGCCAGATGCTCGATGCGGGCGGTCAGGTGGCGCGCTTCAACAAGCGTTTCGGCGGGCTCTCGCTCACGAAGAAGTAAGCCGCGCCGCTTCGGCGGCTGCGTGACGTTCGACGCCGCGTTCCCTGCTGGGAGCGCGGCGTTCGCGTGTCGGGAGGGGGGCGTCCTTAACGCTGTCTTAGGCATCGCGTGCCTAGACTTTCCGTCATGGAAGCCAGGCAGATCAATATTTCGGCGGAATTCGAACCTGCGGTGATGAACCGCCGGCGGTCGCCGCGCGCACCCGTGTCGCTGGACGCCAAGCTGGGCAGGAGTGGGCTGGACCGGACATTGTGCCGCGTAACCGATTTGTCGCCCGAAGGCGCGCGCATCTCGACCTATTCGGCGCTCAAGAAGGACAGCGTGATCTGGCTGACTCTGCCCGGTGCCGGACAGATCGCGGCGACGGTCCGCTGGGCCGACGATTTCCAGGCGGGTTGCCTGTTCCACCGCACATTGCCCGACCATCTGTACGAAGCGCTGGTAGAGGTGGGCGCCGCCTGATCCGAAGGGCTGGGCCATCAAAAAGTAACCACGATGCGTTCTTGGTTAATGGAAGACGCTGAGAAATCTGATAAGTCGCTGAGATAATATCATGCGTCGCAAACCAGGCACCTCGCTCTACCATCCTCCCGCCCGCAAGCCGACGGTGATGCGCCGCTATGGCGCATTCGCCGGAATCGGGCTGCTGGTCGGTGCGGTGGCGGGACTGGGCTTGACGCAGATGCCCGTCGGCCAGGTCGCCGCCGTCACCTCAACCGCCGACAAAGACTGTGACCAGTCGCGCCGAGCCGCTCGTGCGAAACGTTGCGATGCGCAGCAATCGGCCAGTCATTGCGCGCCCAAGCCGCGCTGCGATCGCGGGGTTGATGAGCCGCGTCAGCGCGTCGCTAATCGATAAACGCCGCCAACTCGTCGGGCGAGCCGCTGGGGAACGCCTTTTTCAGATACGCCAGGAACGCGGACACGCGCCCGCTCAGAAGCCGGGCCGACGGATATAGCGCCCACAAGCTGGTCTCGGGCTCATCGACATCGGCCCATGCCACCAGCCGGCCGGCCGCCAGGTCATGGCTCACCAGCGAAAGCGGGAGGCGGCCAGCACCGACGCCCTGTCGAACCGCGTCGCGGGCCATCACCATCGACGAGAGCGACAGGATGGGATCGATCGCGATCGTCGACTGTCCGCTCGTCGTGATTACGTTCCAACAGCCCGTTAGATCGGCCGATCCACGCACGACGGCGCGAACCGCAGAACCGTCAATCGGCCGAACGAGCGCGGGTGCTGCCACGACGACCAGCCGGTCATGCAGGAAAGCCCGGCCGATCAGGCTCTCATCGGGTCGTGGGTTGACCCGTATGACCAGATCATAGCCCTCCTCGATCATGTCGACTGCGCGGTCCTCGGGCGTGACTTCGAGCCGGACCTGCGGATATTCGAGCACGAAGCCGGCGGCGAGCCTGCCCATCGCGATTTGCGAAAAGAGCGAAGGAGCGCTGATCCGCAGCCGGCCGCGGGGCGTGTCGCCGCCCGCCGCTATCGCCGCCGCCGTCTCGTTGAGCTCGGTAAGCAGCCGCGCGGTGCGTTCATGCAGCGCCCGACCTTCCTCGGTGAGCTTGAGATCGCGCCCGCCGCGCTCGAACAACCGCACCCCCAGGCCGGCCTCCAATTCCGACACCCGTCGGGACAGGGTCGCCTTGGGGCGTAGCGCCGCCCGCGCGGCGCGTCCGAACCCGCCATGCCTGGCGACTAGGTTGAAATCGGCGAGCGCGAGAAGGTCCATGTGTTCCACCAACGAGACGGCGTGTCCAGATATAGCGTCTATTGGCTCAAGTGTGGATCACTAATTTCAGAGGCGTCAATCACGACACTTCAGGAGACACATCATGACCATTCTCGTTATCGGCGCGACCGGCCGCGTCGGGCGCCATGTCGTCGATCAACTCGTCAACCGTGGCATCGCCGTGCGCGTGCTCACCCGCGATCCGCCGAAGGCGGATGTCCCCGCCGGGGTGGAGGTCGTGCAGGGCGACCTGCTCGATATCGACGCGCTGCGCGAGGCCTTCACCGGCGTCGATGCATTTTTCCTGCTCAACGCGGTGACCGGCGATGAATTCACCCAGGCGCTCATCGCGCTCAACATTGCGCGAGAAATGGGCGTCGATCGCCTTGTCTATCTGTCGGTGATCCATGCCGATCGGTTCGTGAATGTGCCGCACTTCGCGGTGAAATTCGGTGCCGAGCGGATGATCGAACAAATGGGCTTCAGCGCCACGATCCTGCGCCCGTCCTACTTCATCGACAATGAGCATATGAGCAAGGACGTCATTGTCGGCCACGGCGTCTATCCCATGCCGATCGGCGGCAAGGGTCTCGCCATGGTCGATGCGCGCGACATCGCAGAAGTCGCGGCGATCGAGCTTATCCGCCGTGCGCAGGCGCCGGATAAGCTGCCGGTCGAGACGATCAACCTCGTGGGCCCCGACACGCTGACCGGTTCGGACGTGGCCGCCATCTGGTCGGACCTCCTAGGTCGCCCTATCGTCTATGGTGGCGATGACCCCAGCGCGTTCGAGCAGAACCTGGCGAGCTTCATGCCGAAATGGGCAGCCTATGAGATGCGCCTGATGGCCGAGCGCTTTGTCAGCGACGGCATGATCCCGGAAGCCGGCGACGTCGAGCGTCTTACCCGGTTGCTGGGTCGCCCGCTTCATTCCTATCGCGACTTCGCCGCGGCGCTCGCCGCCTCGGAAAAGGCAGCGATGGTCTGAGACGTCGTTGAAGACGATCGGCGGGGCTGCTCTTGGAGAGCGGCCCCGTTGCGATCGAAACCTGCGCGGCGCGCCACGCCCGATGAGGATGATGAGTACTACGAGATCGTTATAACCGACTGATGATTATATGGATATTCTGTGTTATGCGGCTATCGGCGGGTTTCGGCGGCCTTTGGGGCTTAACGACGGCCATTTCGGTTTTTGGTCGGCGCCCGCATATCCCCTCTATCCTCCGCGCGCCCATCTCATCAAAGGGCAAGGGCTTGTTTCCTGGGTTGGCCCTGGGCGGCATTCGAAGCATCTTCCCAGGATTCCCAGACGGCAAGACGCTCAGCATAGGCCGCGCGCGCCATGGGTAGCCCTTCGGTGCCAAGGAAGAAGCGCAGCGGCGGCTGTTCCGAATCCACCACCTTGAAAAGGGACGTCGAGGTCGCGGCAGGATCGCCGAAATTCGTGGTTGCGCCGCCGGCAAATACCTGTGCTCGCGTCTCGGAATAGGCATCAATGCCCGTGGCGAGCTTCAGTGAGGATTGGCTCGAAAAGTCTGTCGCGTACGGACCGGGCTCCAGGAGCGTTACTTTGATGCCGAACTGCGCGACTTCCTTCGAAAGGCTCTCGTGGAGCGCTTCGAACGCCCACTTAGACGCGTGGTAGAAGCCAGTGATCGGGCCAGCATAGACCCCCGCGACGCTCGAGACGCCGATGATATGGCCGCCCTGCTGCGCACGCAGAAGTGGAAGGGCTGCCTGGATGACAGTGAGAGGACCAAATAGGTTGGTATCGAACTCGGCGAGAACCTCGGCCTCGCTCGCTTCCTCGATCGCGCCGACGAGCGCATAGCCGGCATTGTTCAAGACGATATCCAAACGGCCGAAATGCGCGTGAGCATTTGCGATGACATCGGCAACCTGGTCGCGGTTAGTCACGTCCAGCGCCAGAGGCAGGACGGCGTCGCCGAACTCATCGGCGAGGGCGCGATGTCGGCCAGCGATCGCGCGGTAGCAACGACCTTGTCACCCCGCTTGAGAGCGTCTTCAGCCCAGATGCGGCCAAATCCGCGTGAGGCCCCCGTGATGAACCAGACTTTCTCCGACATATGATCACCGTTTCCGTTTGAAGAGTAAGACGCGCGGCGCAATCCCGCACCATGAGCAAAATCAGACCGCCGGGAGGCCGGGATCGATTCCTGTCATCATCATCGAGACCTCCCACAGCCGCTTCGCGAGCGCTGGATCTTCGGCATGCGGCGCGCGCTTTGCTTCGCCGGCGACACCGCGAATTCCGCCAAAGCCGGTGGGACCGTAATAGCCTCCGGGCTTCACCTTGCCGGTCGCGGCCAGAAGTGCCGGCCACGCGCCCTTGTCAGCGCTGTTGAGTAGCAGGCCGACGATCGGGCCTGCGATCTGGGCAAGTCCCATGTGACGACCAAGGCTCGTTGCGGCGATGCCCGGGTGGACGCCGATCGCAGTGACGGGCGTCTTCGCCGCGCGCAGGCGACGATCCAGTTCGAAGAAGAACAGCGCACTCGCCAGCTTGCTGGCGCCGTAGCGTTCGGTCTTGATGTAGCTCTTGTCGGCGTTGAGGTCGTCCCAGTCGATCCTGGCTTTCAGGTGCGAGATGCTCGACGTTACGACCACGCGCGATTCCGGCGTCTGAGCGAGCTTGGGCACCAGCAGATTGGTCAGCGCGAAGACACCGAGATGATTGACGCCGAATTGCAATTCGAACCCCTGCTTGGTCCGCATCAACGGGGGATTCATGACGCCGGCATTGTTGATCAGGCCGTCGAGGCGCGGTTCTTTTCCAGCGATTTCGACTGCCGCTCGCAGGGAGTCCAGATCGCCAAGATCGAGCGGCAGCCATGCCAGGTCGCTGGCGGGCGCGACTTTTCGGATCCGGGCAATCGCGTCTTCCCCCTTTGCCTGATCGCGGCAGCCGAGCAGAACACGTGCGTGCCGGGCGGCAAGGACACGCGCGATCTCGAAACCGACGCCGGCATTGGCGCCCGTGACGATGAAGGTCTTGCCGGACTGGTCCGGAACATCGGCTTCGGTGAAGCCCTTAGTTTTCGGCATGGCGGTTTCTTTCAGATGAAGGTGTGGATGGCTGCCTCGGCGTTCGATGCGCCGACCGTTCCGCAAGCCAGCTCTTCGTCGTATGCCCACAGCCCACGGGATCGGTCACGAATGGAGCGCACCTGGCCGCTCGCGGTGATAGGTTTGCATGAAACGGTCGGTTCGATGGCCGGCCTCTGAACATCGGTCATTGTTTTGGCTGCACCCATGGATTAAGTGGAAAGCTGATCCGTTTATATATATTCGGAATAGCGTTCCGTTTATCAAGGCCTATGTCAGAAAAATTTTCACCCCGCGCACGAAAGCTGCGCACCGATGGTCTCCGCAATCGCGATCTGCTGCTTGAAGCGGCCAAGGCGGCGTTCGCGGAGATGGGCGTTGACGTACCGCCAGGCGATGTAGCGAAGCGCGCGGGTGTCGGCATCGGTACGCTCTATCGCCATTTCCCGACCCGAGATGCTCTCGTGGCAGGGGTTTATGCACGCGAAGTCGAACAACTGAGCGAGGCAGCCATTACGTTGCTCGAAAAGCATCCGGCCGATGAGGCTTTGGCGCTTTGGCTGGATCGGGTGATCGACTATGTGGCGGCAAAGCGAGTGATCGCCGACATATTGCGGGCCGATACACAAGGCGCACAACTCCACGGCAGCTCGGAGGCCACCTTGTCCGAAGCACTGCGTCGTCTGGTAGATGGGGCGCGGGCGGCGGGTACGATCCGCGCGGAAATCTGTTTTGAGGACGTTGCCCGTATGATGGCCGGCATCTGCAGCGGCAGCGATCAGCCAGATTGGGAAGGCAGCGCGCGGCGTCTGCTTGGCGTGATGATGGCGGGGCTGCAGGCAACGCCTTAGCCCTAATGCGCTGACAACGTTGCGGATCACCGTTTTAGAAACGACCAGACAGTCATCGTCCTGGCAGCAATGACGTTATATTCGACAGGAAAGCGGGAGTCGGCGTGCGCGTCGCCGTCCGCCGTCCAGCCCTCCACATTCCTGCTGTTGAATAGAGGCGAACCGGCCTTTGGCGGATATTGGCCTCGCGAGCGAGGCGGCGGCGAAGCCTAGCGGAAGGAGCGCCGAGACTTCACCATGAGCAATCAGGCCCGGGCAGCGGCAAAGCGTCGGCGTCGCAACCATGCCATCGCCCAACGCGGACCCGGTGACCGGAGCGCCGCGAAGGAACCGTCCCCCGCTACAGCCTGAACGCCAAGCAGCGCCAGCCAGACGAGCGGCAGTTCGGCTCCAGCCTTGGTGAAAAAGAAGCCATTGCGTGTCATCCAAAAGTGAGCCGCGCCGAGCATCATCGGCATGGCATAGCCGGCGACATATCTGGTCAGGACGCCCGGGATCAGCAGCAGGGCGCCGGCAAGCTCTGCCGAAAGGACATAGGCAGGAACGAAAGACGGATATCCCGCCTTGAGCAGATTTCCCCACCAGGCATCGAGCCCGCCGGGCAAAATCGCGAACTTCCAATAGAGATGCGCAATAAAGAGCGACCCCAGGAGCAGTCGGAGCAGCAATGCCGCGCTGCCGGAGGCCGACGCGCCTCGCGCTGGTGCATTCCCCATGTTCCGCTCCCCGGCCGCGCATGCCCGCGGTCGCCAGATAGCGCTGTTGGACGACTGTCCGCAACACGTGGTGCGAGGCCAGGTTGGTTAATTCGCTCGTAAGCTGGGTGGGCGCCTTCGCCATAAGGGCTCAGCCGCCTCGTATGCCGCGCCAAACTGTAACGACGTTATTTCCTGGTGGTTCGGAGCGATGATCTGAAGACCGATCGGCAGGCCGGTGCGGCTGAACCCTGCCGGAACCGCCAGCGACGGCGTCCCCGCGAGCGTGACAAGACAGACGCCTTTCATCCATTCGTGATAGGTGCGCATCTGCTTGCCGGCGATTTCGGTCGGCCATGGCTGGGCGATGTCGAACGGGAAAAGCTGCGCGGTCGGCGCCACCAGCACGTCGAACTGCTCGAACAAGCGGCCGAACGCCGCGCTCCAGCCGGCGCGCACCGCCGAGGCTGCCTGGATATCGCTCGGGCTCAACCGGCTGGCGAGGTCGAGCTCGAACAGGGCCTGTGCATTGAGTTGCGCGCGTTTCGCCGGATCGCGCGCAATATCGGCCAGGGGCGCTGCAGACTGCCAGGCCCTGAGCGTCACGAACGCCTGCCATGCCCTTTCGATGTCGAACGCGGGCAGGGCTTCGCCAATGGTGCAGCCGATTGCCGCGAATCGACCCAGCGATGCGCGGCAAACCGCTAGAACTTCGGGTTCGGACGTGACGGCGCCGCCGAAATCGCCGAGCCAGCCGACGCGTTTCCCGCGCAGGTCGGCCTGCAGCGAGCCCGCGAACCGGACGCCGCTGCTCTCCATCGACAGCGGCGCGCGCGGATCATAGCCGGCCTGGACCGAGAGCAGCATCGCCAGATCGGATACCGTCCGCGCCATCGGCCCGGCGACGCCCATGGACGGCAGCCATGTGTCGGGGCCGTCCAGCGGCACGCGGCCAAAGCTCGTCCGGAACCCGCACACATTGTTCCAGCCGGCGGGATTGCGCAGGCTGCCGCCATAATCCGACCCGTCCGCCAATGGCAGCATCCGCAGGGCGAGCGCCACAGCGGCGCCACCGCTGCTGCCACCCGCGGAACGCGAAGGGTCGTAGGCATTGTGAGTCGGGCCGAACACGCGGTTATAGGTATGCGAGCCCAAGCCGAATTCGGGCGCGTTGGTCTTGCCGATGAAGATGACCCCGGCAGCGCGAAGTCGCTCGGTCGGCAAATTGTCCCGGGTCGCGATCCGGTCCCGGAACAGCGGCGAGCCGCCGGCGGTGAACCGGAAACCCTTTAAGGGCGCGAGGTCTTTGACGGCGTGGGGCAAGCCGCATAGCGGCCCGACCGCCGTCCCGCTTGCCAGTTCGGCGTCCCTGGCCCGCGCTGCGCGCAGCAGTTCTTCGGGCTCGCCCATCGACACGACGGCGTTGAACCTGCCGTTCGACAGGTCGATCTGGCGAAGGCAGGCTTGCATGACCTCGACGCACGAGACTTGTCTGGTCCGGATCAGTTTGACGAGCGCGCGCGCCTCGATCCCCATCAACTCGGACGTTTGCGTGGCGGCGGCGGATCGGCCTGCAGCAGCCAAGGCGAGCCCACTTGCCGCCCAGCTGAGGACGGTCCGGCGGTCCGGAGTCGTGATCGATGATGACATTTCAGCCCCCGCCGGTTTCCATCCAGGATCCAGCAGATCATGAAAATGGCAGGTTGCGCCATCCCTAAGTTCGACGTTCTTCGCGCCCAATCGTCCGCGCGTCACTCGGTCAGGGCAAAACGGCTACTATCCGAGCAGCTTCCGGCCAACCATCCGCTCTTTGCATCGGGCATTGAAACTGGCTTGTGGTGGAGGCTCGCCGGCGAGGGCGGTCATTGCCTGTCGAATACCAGCAGTTGCGAGAAGGCCTGACCCTTTCTGTTGGTGCCCTTGTCGGTGATGGTCAGCAGCTTTCCGTCCCGCGAGACCGTCCGCACGGCAACGCCAACCGTTTTGCCGCCCCGTTTTTCCTCCGACCTGACGGTCCAAGCGTCGATGCGCACGGCGGTCAGCGTGTCGTAGCTTGCCGAGCCGAGCATCGGATAATCGTGCCCGTCATAGGCGTAGGCGTAGCTGACCTGCATCTTCTCGCCTTTGGCATCGACGCCCGTCCAGGTGACCGCAACCCCTTCCGGAGTTGCCTGATATGTCCGGACCTGGCTCTGCCATCCCGGACCGGGTGTGAATTGCGACTTCGCCACATTCAGCCGCCAGGTCCCCAGGACCGGATCGTCGGCGGACGCCGCCTGCGCCGACGACAGCGATATCCCGACAATGAATCCGACGATGATCGCTAGAAGACGTTTGCTCACGGTGTTTCTCCTCCAAGCCAGCGACTGATTGCAGGGGGGACGGATGCCCTATCGAGCTATCGTTGGTATTCTTTCCAAGAGCCAAAGTGCCGTGAAGTTCGCAACGTTCACCGGCTCGCATCCAGCACCGGAGGCGGCCCGAAGAAACCCGTAACGCGACGGATAAGGCCGTCTGGTGCGAGCTCGTAGAAATCCATCCCCTGCGTTGGCTTCTTGCCGTTGGGTTCGAGCAGCAACCAGGTTACGCGCATGGTGCGGTGATGGATTTGCGGAGCGCTGCACCGGAACCTCGCGCCTGGATACTGCCGCTGAAACCTCCCGATTTCATCGCTCAAGGCGGCGCGGCCGGTGACATAGGTCGGCGTAGGATCGCTATAAACGCCGTCGCGGGCAAATACTCGCCTCAGCAGGATATCTCGTTTCGTGCTGTCTGTTGTGTTCCACGCCGCACAATGGCCTGCAACCGCCGCGGCTGGCGTCAGACGCGATGCGGAACCGGTATCCTTTATTGCTGCCGCCATCGTTACCGGGGCCATGGCGGCCAGCAAGATTGTGCGCGGAATAGCTCTTGATCCTATCGACATCGCTGGCGCTCCCCAAAGGCCAAGCGGATTAGCTACCAGAGATTGCGGGAAGCCGCATCCAAACATGGGTGCAGTTCGCGCGCGGGCGGCTAGGCGCGGCTTCTTGACATCAAACTGCGGCGCTGGCGGGCCACGCCCGATGAAGATGAGCGCTACACCTGCGCTGTGGCGCTACGATAGCAAACGGCGTCTTCCGCCCAAACTCGGTCGTTGCGCAGCGATCGCTAAATGATCGTTCTCGACAAAGCCAGTCGCCGAGCAAACCGTCATCCAGCAAGGCCACGCGCCATGCCGATCAACGCCTTGAACGCGGCCGAGGGATTTCGTCTGCTAGGATAGTAGAGACACAAGGGTGCTAGCGGCGGCGTCCAGTCTTCCAGGACCCGAACGAGACGCCCTGCCTCAATGTCCTCGCGCACATCGGATTCCATGAAGTAGCCGATGCCGACGTGATCGAGAACAGTGATGCGCGCGAGGCTGGCCTCGTCCAGCGTGATGGGACCTTGAACGTCGATCTGAACCGGCTGACCGTCCTTCTCGAATTGCCAGTGATGCAGCGCGCCATTGGGCAACCGGATGCGAAGACATGAATGGCGCAGAAGGTCGGGAGGCACGCGGGGCTTGCCGTTGGCTTTGAAATAGGCGGGCGTTGCAACCACAGCGAAGCTGCGGGGCGGACCGACAGGAATCGCAATCATGTCGCTCGGCACAAGGTCGGCGCTTCTCAGGCCAAGGTCGAACCCGTCGGCAACGATATCCACGATCCGTCCCTCGGTGACGAGATCGATATGGACCTGGGGATAGCGACGCAAGAACTCCAGCAGAAGCGGACCAAGAACTTCCCGCGCTCCTGTTGCGAATGCGTTGATCCGAAGGATTCCGGACGGGGTTTCCTGCTGCGAGCGGGCGGCCCCCATCGCATCGTGAAGGGTCTTTATGGCAGGCCCGACCTGATCGACGAAGTTCCGTCCAGCGTCCGTCAGGGAGACACTGCGGGTCGTGCGGTTGAACAGTCGGACGCCGAGCTGGCGTTCCAGCTTGCCAATGGCGTTGCTCAGCGCGGTTGTCGACAGGCCAAGGTCCAGTGCGGCAGCACGGAACGATCCGCGCCGCGCAATGGCGAGAACAGCATCAAATTCGATCAGACCATGCTTCAAGATTGTCCCGCTTTCCGCAACGCCACATGCCGGTTTAGCCCCGTTATCGGGAATGATGTCTATCGCTAAATTGTCCTTGTCACGTCAAGGAGCCGAGCGATGCCGATCGAACTACCCAAGCCCATAGCCGACTATGTCGAGGCGAACGCCCGGCTCGATGTGGACGGCATGCTGAACCCCTTCGCCGCCGATGCTGTCGTCCTGGACAACGGAGGCCGTTATGAGGGCCACGCCGAACTGCGGACCCTGTTCGAGGAGGCGGTGATCCCCGTCCAGGCGATCTTCACGCCGGATGCCGTTCGCTATGAGGATGGCCAGGCCGTCGTCGAAGGCCCTGCCCATGGCGATTTCAAGGGCAGCCCCATTCGCTTCACCTATCGTTTCACGCTCGAAAACGACGCCATCAAGGCCTTGGAGATCACGGCATGAGCGTCAAGGCTGATCCCATCGAGTTCGCGGGAAAGCGCGTGCTCATCAGCGGCGGCACCAAGGGCTTGGGCCGCGCCACCGTCGATCGCTTTCTGGCTGGCGGAGCCCGAGTGATCACTGCCGCCCGCGGGCCTCTGGAGCCCATCGACGGCGTCGAATTCGTCCAGGCGGACCTCACAACCGCCGAGGGCGGGGAGATGCTGGCCAAAGCGGCGCTAGAACGCCTGGGCGGGATCGACATTCTGGCTCATGTGATCGGCGGATCGTCGACACCGGGCGGCGGCTTCGCGGCCCTGACGGACGACCACTGGCTGTCCGAACTGAACCTGAACCTCCTGGCGACCGTTCGTCTCGATCGTCTCCTGATCCCGCAGATGATCGAGCGCGGCAGCGGTGTAGTTGTGCATGTGACTTCCATCCAGTCGGTCCTTCCGCTGCCGGAGGCCACTACGGCCTACGCCGCTGCCAAGGCGGCACTCAGGACCTACAGCAAGTCGGTGTCAAAGGAGCTTGGTCCCAAGGGCGTGCGGGTCAATGTCGTCTCCCCCGGCTGGATCATGACCGAGTCGTCCGTGAACCTGCTGAAGCGATTGCAGGCTGCCAATGGCGGCACGATCGAGGAGGCGCGGCAAGTCGTCCTCGACAGCTTGGGTGGCATCTCGATCGGACGTCCGGCCGACCCCCACGAGGTCGCCGACCTCATCGCCTACCTGGCTTCCGATCGCGCCGCCGCGATCCACGGCTCGGAATTCGTCATCGACGGCGGGACCGTCCCGACCGTCTGAGGTCATCGCCCCACGGCGATGTATGGCGGAGAGGGTGGGATTCGAACCCACGGTGGGCGTTAACCCACGGCGGTTTTCAAGACCGCTGCCTTAAACCACTCGGCCACCTCTCCGCGCGCGAGCAGCGCTTTGCGCAAGGGCGGCGATTTGTGCAAGTCGTGCGACGATGGGATTTCACCTTTGCGGCGCGCTGTGGCACGGTCTGCCGATGCGCGGACGGGGTATGATGGGGCGAATGGCGGCGGCGATCACGCTGGCCGCCGGGTTGTGGCTGGCGACAGGGTCGGCGAACGCACAGGACGATGCGGCGTTTCAGGCCTATCTGCAAAGCGTGCGCGGCCACGCGATTGCCCAGGGAGTGAAGCCGTCGAGCGTCGATTCGGTGCTGGCCGGGCTCACTTTCAATCAACGCGTGATCGATCTCGACCATGCCCAGCCGGGAGGCAATCCGGCCAACCCGACCAATAGCGCGTCGCCGCCTTTCGCGCCTTATTTGCGCAGCCATGTCGATGCCGCCCGAATCGGGCAGGGCAGGGCGAAGTACCTCGCCGAACGTGCGCATCTGCGCAGCATCGAGACCCAAACCGGGGTTCCCGAATCGATCATGGTCGCGATCTGGGGGCATGAGACCAATTACGGTCGGATCATGGGCAATTTCGACCTGCCGCGCGCCTTGGCGACCCTGGCCTATGACGGCCGTCGCCGCTCGCTGTTCGAAGGCGAATTGATCGCCTCGATGAAGATGGTCGATCGCGGTGTCGCGCGCAGCCAACTTATCGGCAGCTGGGCGGGCGCGATGGGCGGGCCGCAATTCCTGCCGTCGGTCTATCTGCGCATGGCGCGCGATGGCGACGGCGATGGCCGCGCCGACATCTGGAACAGCGACGCCGATACGCTCGCCTCGATCGGCAATTATTTCTACAATGCCGGCTGGCGACGCGGGCAGCCTTGGGGCCTTGCCGTCTCGGTACCGGCGACCTTCGATCGCTCGGGTGTCACCAACAAGCTGATCTCGCCGCGCTGCCCCAAAGTGTTCGCTCGACAAAGCGGCTGGCGATCGATCGCCGAATGGCGCGCGCTGGGAATCGTGCCGCAATCCAAGGCATGGCCGGCGGCCAACGTGCAGGCGACGCTGATCGAGCCGGACGGGCCGGGCAAAACGGCCTATCTGCTGACCGGCAATTACCGGGTCATCCTCGATTACAATTGTTCGAATTTTTATGCGTTGAGCGTGGGGCTGCTGGCGGATGCGGTTGAATAAAGGGGCGTTCGGGACCGGACTTGGGGCATGCCTGGTCCTGATGGGGTGCGTGGGGAGCGGTGGGTCTGGCGACGGACCGCGCCTGCCCGATCCGGCCTATGGCAATGTGCCGCAGGGCGGTTATCCACAGACCTATCCACCATCTGTTCCACAAGCGGCGGCGCAGCCGACACCGCTCTCCGCCGACGAAGCCGATGCCGGGCCGCCATCATCGGATGGCCCCCGTGCCACGTCGGGACGCGGCGAGTCTCGCTACGATGAAGTCGGCTATGCCACCTGGTACGGCGACGAGCTGGCCGGCGGGCGCACAGCATCGGGCGTTCCGTTCGATCCCAAGGGCTTCACCGCGGCGCATCGCACGTTGCCGCTCGGTTCCTATGCCGAAGTGACCGCGCTCGACACGGGGCGCACGATCCTGGTCCAGATCAACGATCGCGGGCCGCGCCAGAGCAATTTGCTGATCGATCTCTCACAAGGTGCGGCGCGGACGCTGGGCATTACCGGACGTGAGGCTGTACGCATCCGCGCGGTCACTGCCAGCCCGTCCGACCTCGCAGCGCTGCGCGCGGGCGAGCCCGGGGTGCCGCGGCTGGATACGCCGCCGTCGTTGCTCTCCGGGCTCCGCCAGCGGCTGACTGGCGCTCCGGCTCCCGTCGCTGGGCCACCGAAGATCCAGCCGCGCCCACCGCTTGTCCGTATCCCACCCGAACCCCAAGCGGCCAAGCCGCCGGTCAGGAAGCCGATTCCGGCCGCCCCGATCGCCGGTGGATTCTACGTTCAGGTGGCAGCCTTTTCGAGCCAACCGCGTGCCACAGCGCTCGCCAAAAGCCTGGGCGGACAGGCTGTGCCCGCCGGCTCGCTATGGCGCGTGCGGATGGGACCCTATTCAACGAAAAATCAGGCCAGCGAGGCACGTGACGCGGCAGCGGCGCGGGGCTATGGCGATGCTCGTGTGGTCCGCCAGGACTGATCTTACCCCTGCTTTAGCGTACGGACTGTTGTCACCATGACCTTTATGCCCAAGATGATCCACCTGAGCGCAGCGTCCGCTCTGGTCCTGGCCGCCATGCCGGCCACTGCCGCCGCGCCGACCTTCGATACCCCGGCGCCCGTCGCCTATATGGTCGACCTGTCGTCCGACGCGGTGCTCTACGCCAAGGACATCGATCACCGCATGCCGCCGGCGTCGCTGGCGAAGATGATGACGGTCTATGTCGTGTTCGACATGCTCAAGAAGGGGCAAATCAAGGCCGACCAGCAATTCACGATGAGCCCGGAAACCTGGAAGAAGTGGCACAGCCAGGGATCGACCATGTTCCTGAAGGCCGATGAGAGCGTCAGCGTCGACAATCTGCTCAAGGGCATCGTCACCTTGTCGGGCAACGATGCCTGCGTCGTGCTGGCGGAAGGTGTCTCCGGCACCGAACCGGCATTCACCGACCGGATGAACGAGGCGGCCAAGAAACTCGGCCTGACCAACAGCCATTTCGGCACGTCGAACGGCTGGCCGGACAATGGCGTGACCTATGTGACGGCGCGCGACCTCGCCAAGCTGGCCGAGGCGACGATCCGCGACTTCCCGGATCTCTACAAACGCTATTATGCGCTGCCGAATTTCACCTGGGGCACCCAGATGAACGGCTCGGCGATCGATCAGGCCAATCGCGATCCGTTGCTCGGCGTCGTTGCCGGCGCCGATGGGCTCAAGACCGGCCATACCGAGGAAGCCGGCTACAGCTTCGTCGGATCCGCGATCCAGAACGGCCGTCGTCTGGTGATGGTGGTTGCCGGGTTTACTGGCTTCAACCAGCGCAAGGAAGAATCGGTCAAGTTCATGAACTGGGGCTTCCGCGCCTGGCAGTCGCATCCGATCGTCGCCAAGGGCAAGCAGATCGCCACTGCCGAGGTCCAATTGGGATCGTCGAGCAGCGTCGGGCTGGTCGCGGCGGACAATCTGGCGATGACGGTGCCGTCGGGCACTACCCCCAACACCAATGCCAAGGTCGTCTATGACGGCCCGCTCAAGGCGCCGATCAAGGCGGGCGACCATGTCGCCGACCTGGTCGTGACCTCGCCTGGCATGCCCGATCAGCGCTTCCCGCTGGTCGCCGACAAGGATGTCGGCCAGGCCGGGTTCTTCGGCCGCGCCTGGACCGGGTTGATGCAGTTGTTCGGCGGCTGACGCACACATGGCGCGCGGCAAGTTCCTCTCGATCGAGGGCGGCGAGGGCGCGGGCAAGTCGACCCAGGTCCGCCGCCTCGCCGACGAACTGCGCGCGCGAGGCCTCGACGTCATCGTCACGCGCGAGCCGGGCGGCAGCGAAGGCGGGGAAGCGATCCGCGAGTTGCTGATGCAGGGCGAGGTCAAGCGCTGGAGCTCACATACCGAGGCGTTGCTGTTCGCAGCGGCGCGCGCCGACCATGTCGAAAAGGTAATCCAGCCGGCGCTCGGTATCGGCACCTGGGTGATCAGCGATCGCTTCATCGATTCGTCGCGCGCTTATCAGGGCGTGGCAGGCGGCATCGACGATGCGGCGGTGCTCGCGCTCCATGCCTTCGGATCGCGCGGACTATTGCCCGATCGCACCCTGGTGCTCGAGGTTCCGCCGGAGATCGGGGCGGAACGCGCCGCGGCGCGCGACGGGGCGGCGGCCGATCGCTTCGCGGCGCGCGGACGGGCGTTTCATGACGACGTTGCGGCGGCGTTCCGACGATTTGCAGCGGCCGAACCAGATCGCGTACGGTTGATCGACGCGGGGGGCGACGTGGACACGGTAGCGGCCGGCGTGATCGAGGCGGTCGCCGACCTGCTACCATGACGTCACTCTATGGTAACCTTGCGGCGCGGCAGGCTTTTTCCGCTGCGATCGATAGCGGATCGCTGCATCACGGCTGGATCTTCGCCGGGCCCGAAGGCGTCGGCAAAGCACGGTTCGCGATGCTCGCCGCGCGGCGTCTGCTGGCCGGACCTGGGCAGCCGGACGATTTCGAGATTCCGCCCGGCGACCGCACGCAGCAATTGATCGATGCCGGATCGCATCCCGATCTCAAGCTGCTGCAACGATTGCCACGCGACGAGAAGAAGCCGGAACAGGGATTGGCGCGGTCGATCCGCGTCGACCAGGTCCGCGAACTCGACCATTTTCTCGGCGTGAAGGCGACCTATTCGGATCGCCGCGTGGTGGTGATCGATACCGCCGACGATCTCGAACGACCCGGCGCGTCGAACGCCTTGCTCAAGAATCTCGAGGAACCGCCCGCCGGTACGGTGTTCCTGCTGGTGAGCCACGCGCCCGGTCGCTTGCTGCCGACGATCCGCTCGCGCTGCCGAATGCTTCGGTTTGAGGCGCTAGACGATGCGGAAATGCGTGCCGCGCTGGTCGATGCCGGTGTCGCGTCGAACGAGATCGACGAGCTGATTCGGGTGGGGCAGGGGTCGCCGGCACGCGCTTTGGCGATGGCCGGCCTCGACATTTCCGGGCTGGACAAGGCGCTGGAGGAGCTGGCGCAGGGGGACGCCAGTAATGCCGTCCGCGCCGAACTTGCTCGCGCGCTGTCGCTCAAGGCGGCGCAGGAACGTTATGAAGCGTTTCTCGAGCGGGCTCCGAGCTTCATCGCAGCGGCGGCCCGTACGCGCTCGGGTGAAGCGCTGCGGACCGCGCTCGATGCGCACGATGCGGCACGCAATCTTTCGGCAAGTGCGCTTGGTCTCTCACTGGACGCGCAAGGGACGGTGTTCGAGATGGCCGGACTCGTCGCTCGGCTGGCGACGCGCTGAGGCTCTCAAACCTTCTTCTTGGGGGAGAAGGTTTAGGGGAGGGAGGTTCCATCCGCGCGGGACCTGCACTAGAGGGCAGGGCATGGCCGAACCCTATTATATCACGACCGCTATCAGCTATCCCAATGGCCGCCCGCATATCGGCCATGCTTACGAAGCAATCGCCGCCGATGCGATCGCGCGCTATCATCGCCAGGCAGGACGAGACGTCCGCTTTCAGACCGGTACCGACGAACACGGCCTGAAGATGGTCCAGACCGCGCGCGACCGCGGCGTCGAAACGCGGGCGCTCGCCGACGAAATGTCCGGATATTTCAAGGCGATGGATGATCGCCTTAACATATCCTATGATCGCTTCATCCGAACCGTCGAAGCGGATCATCACGCCGCCAGCCGGGCGATCTGGGAAGCCATGGCGGCCGCCGGCGACCTGTATCTCGATCGCTATGAGGGTTGGTATTCGGTCCGCGACGAGGCGTTTTACGACGAGAAGGAACTGGTCGAGGGGGAAGGGGGCGAAAAGCTCTCACCACAGGGAACGCCGGTCGAATGGACCGCGGAGGAGACGTGGTTCTTCCGGCTGAGCAAATATCAGCAACCGTTGCTCGACCTCTACACGGCCAATCCGAACTTCATTCAGCCCGACGCTCGGCGCAACGAGATGATCGCCTTCGTGTCGGGCGGGCTGTCCGATTTGTCCGTCTCGCGCACCAGCTTCGACTGGGGCGTCAAGGTGCCGGGCAGCGACGGCCATGTCATGTACGTCTGGGTCGACGCCTTGACCAACTATCTGACCGGGATCGGCTATCCCGATCTGGACGGACTGCTAGGAAAATACTGGCCCGCCGATCTGCATCTGATCGGTAAGGATATCGTTAGATTTCATACTATTTACTGGCCAGCCTTCCTGATGAGCGCGAACATCGCTTTGCCCAAACAGGTGTTCGGCCACGGTTTCCTGCTCAATCGCGGGGAGAAGATGTCGAAGAGCGTCGGCAATGTGACCGACCCGATCGAGCTCGCCGACCGGTTCGGGGTCGATCCGTTGCGCTATTTCCTGTTGCGCGAAGTCAGCTTCGGCCAGGACGGCAGCTATTCGGAAGAAGCGATCGTCACGCGCTGCAACGCCGACCTTGCTAACAATCTCGGCAATCTCGCGCAACGCGGCCTGTCGATCATCGCCAAGAATTGCGACGGACGCGTGCCCGAACCGGGCAATGCGACAGCGGCCGAGGAAGCGCTGGTCGAGAGCGTGAAAGCGGCAGAAGCCGGCATGCACGCCGCGATGGGCGAGTTGGCGATCCATACCGCGCTGGAGGCGATCTGGTCGGCCGCGCGCGACGCCAACCAATATTTCGCCGATCAGGCGCCGTGGAGCGTGCGCAAGACCGATCCCGCGCGCGCCGACACGATCCTTTATTACGCCGCTGAAGCGGTGCGGCGGATCGCGATCATGGCGCGCTGGGCGATCCCGGAAAGCGCCGACAAATTGCTCGATCTGCTGGGGCAGGGCGCGGATGTCCGCAATTTCGACGCGCTCAATCGGCCGATCGAGGCAGGCACCGCCCTGCCGACGCCAAGCGGCGTGTTTCCGCGGCTCGAAATGGCGGCGGACGCGGCATGAAGCTCGCCGACAGCCATTGCCACCTCAATTACAAGGGCCTGGCCGAGCACCAGGGCGACGTCCTGCAGCGTGCGCGCGACAGCGGCGTGGTGGCGATGCTCAACATCTCGACTCGCGAGCGCGAATGGGATGACGTCATCGCCGTCGCCGAGCGCGAGCCGGACGTCTGGGCAACGATCGGCGTCCACCCGCATGAGGCCGACCAGCACCCCGATGTCGACACGGCCAAGCTGATCGAGCGGGCGGCGCATCCGCGCGTCGTCGGGATCGGCGAGAGCGGGCTCGATTATTATTACGACCATTCGGATCGCGAGCGCCAGCGCGCCAGTTTTCGCGCGCACATCGCCGCGTGCCGCGAAACCCAATTGCCGCTGGTCGTCCATACCCGCGACGCCGAGGACGATACCGCGCGGATCCTGGCCGAGGAAATGGAGCAGGGGGCCTATCCCGGCGTCATCCATTGCTTTACCGCGAGCGGCGATTTCGCCGGCAAGGCATTGGAACTTGGCTTTTATATCTCCATTTCGGGCATCGTGACGTTCAAGAACGCCAAGGACCTGCAGGAGACGGCAGCGAGGCTGCCGCGCGAGCGCTTGCTGATCGAAACCGACGCGCCGTTCCTCGCCCCCGTGCCGCATCGCGGCAAGACTGGCGAGCCCGCTTTTGTCGCCGATACCTGTCGCTTCCTGGCGCAATTGCGCGGCGAGGACGCCGACGAGCTGGCCGATGCAACGCGCGCCAATTTCCACCGTCTGTTTGCCAAGACGCTGGCGTGAAGGTCCGGGTCCTCGGTTCGGGCACGTCGTCGGGGGTGCCGCGGATCGGCAATGACTGGGGTGCGTGCGATCCCACCGAGCCCAGGAATCGCCGCCGCCGCGTATCTATTTTGGTCGAGACCGCGACGACGTGCATCCTGGTCGATACCGGGCCCGATCTGCGCGAGCAATTGCTGTCGGCGAACGTCGATCGCGTCGATGCGGTCATCTGGACGCACGATCATGCCGACCACACGCACGGCATCGACGATCTGCGCCAGTTGTTCCACGCCGCCGGGCGGCCGGTGCGCGGCCTGGCGCGGCCGGCGACGGGCGCGGTGCTGACCGAGCGCTTCGGCTATGTCTTTGCCGGCCGCGATGGGTATCCTGCGACCGTGACGCTCGAGCCGTTGCCTGATCGCCTGATCATCGGCGACGTGTCGATTGCGATCACCGATCAGCCGCACGGCACGATCAGTTCGGCCGGCCTGCGCTTCGAGGCCGACGGTGGCGCGATCGGATATGCTACCGATTTCAATGTCATGACCGACGGCATGCGCAGCCTGTATCAAGATCTCGACATGTGGATCGTCGACGCATTGCGACGTCATCCGCACCCCAGCCATCCGCATCTGGCCGAAGCGCTCGCCTGGATCGAGGAGCTTCGCCCGAAACGGGCCGCGCTGACGCATCTCGATCAATCGATGGACTATGCGACCTTGCTCGCCGAACTCCCGAACGGCGTCGAACCAGCGTATGACGGGCTCGAATTCGAGGTGGCGCGATGAGTGATACGACTGGGAACGTGATTTTCTACGTGCTGCTGCTCGTGCTGCCGCTATCGGCGCTGTTCGCGCGCCGCATGCCCCTGGGCCGCGTTGCCGTCATGACGCTTGCCTGGATCGGAATCTTCGCCACCGGCCTGGTCGTGGTGGCAATCGTCAATCAGAACCAATGGCTGATCTCCGGCACGCGGACGCTATTCTACGGGCCCGATCAGTCGGTGGTCGGCAGCGAGGTCCGCATTCCGATGGCGGATGACGGCCATTTCTGGGCGCGCGCGACGATCAACGGTGTCGAGCGCGTCATGCTTGTCGACAGCGGCGCGACGGTGACCGCGCTGTCCACGACGACCGCCGCGAATGCCAAGATCGATCTCGACGGCATGGCACCGCCAGCGGTCGTGTCGACCGCCAACGGAACGGTGACCGGCAAATCGGCGACGATCGCGACGCTCAAGGTCGGCGGCATCACCGCGACTGACTTGCCGACGATCGTCGCGCCCGAATTCGGCGATCAGGACGTGCTTGGGATGAATTTCCTGTCGCGGCTCAAATCCTGGCGGGTTGAGGGGAAGACGCTGATCCTCACCCCAAACCCCAAGTGAGTTTTACATAATGTATATTATCAATCTTGAAGATGGCCGGGCGGGGGGCTCCCCCCTCGCATGAGCAGCGTCGATATCGAGCGTCTGGTGGCGATCATGGCGCGGCTGCGCGACCCGGTGAGCGGCTGCGAATGGGATAATGTCCAGACCTTCGCGACGATCGCGCCGTACACGATCGAGGAAGCCTATGAAGTCGCCGACGCGATCGAGCGCGCCGACATGGCCGATCTCAAGGACGAACTCGGCGATCTGCTGCTCCAGGTCGTGTTCCACGCGCGCATGGCCGAGGAAGCCGGCGATTTCGCGCTGAACGACGTGGTCGCGGCGATCTGCGACAAGATGGAGCGCCGGCACCCGCATATCTTTGGCGACGCGGCCGAGGGTGGCCACTACCTCTGGGAACAAATCAAGGCCGCGGAGCGGGGGGCCAAGGGCGCCGAAAGCGCGCTCGACGGCGTCGCGATCGGCCTCCCCGCCCTTCTGCGTGCAGAAAAGCTCCAGAAGCGCGCCGCGCGCACCGGTTTCGACTGGCCGGATGCGAGTGGCCCGCGGGCGAAGATCGCCGAGGAACTCGCCGAAGTCGAAACCGCCACCAGCGACGCCGAGCGCGAGGAAGAGGTCGGCGACCTGCTGTTCGCGGTGGTCAATTGGGCGCGCAAGCTCAACATCGATCCGGAAGCAGCGTTGCGGGCCGCCAACGCCAAATTCGAACGCCGTTTCAAAGCGATGGAAGCCGCCGACGAGAGTTTCGCTTCGCTCGATTTGGACAGCAAAGAACGCCTCTGGATCAGCGTTAAAAGCGCGGAATTCAGCTGACACCCTCGAAGATGTCGCGGTGCCGGGCCACATATTCTTGGCTCGGATGAAGCGATCGATCCGAAGGGAGTCGGATCGACTCGCCCGCCGGGGGAAAAAGTTGCTTCAGCTCGGAGGGCACTTTGTTGTCCGAAACCAGGAGCCGATAGTTTTCATCGAGGCTGATCAAATGGCGATCGAATAGCCAATGAGCAGTGGCCGACAGCGCTATGCCATTTTGGACGGTGTCCGGTCCGCCGTGCGCAACTGGCCAGATATGAGCAGCCTGCGCTTCCGCACGCCCTCCCCCATTTACAATTCTCAGACGCGTGACCGCGCACCTGTTGTCGTAGGCATCGAGCACCTGACGACGAAAACTCGCATCGCGAATTTTCCGATTGATCAGCATTGCTTCGATGCGCCGTTCGGTCGGCGGCTCGCTTAGCTGCCGGGCGGTCTCGTAATCGATTTCCGTGGCATCGAGACCAAGCTTGATGCGGTTTGCAAGACTGAGCGTGTCAGACAGCCCCTGATCCACGATCTCCACAAAGTCCCTTGCCTGCAACTCCCGAACCGACCCGCCCCTTAATGTACGGCCGGCATCCGAGGGCCGATCCAAGTCACGCAAGAATTGCTCGGCAAATCTGCCAGTTGGGTTGCGGTAGGGAATTGGGCGATCGAACTTTAGATATTGTGATATCCGTGCGTAGAAGTGCTTAGGGTCCGAGGGGTCGGGATCAATTCGATCTACAAACCCAACGCCGGTATAGCTCATGCTACCGCCTGCCGCGCGCGTTTCTCGATATACGATCCAATCGCCGACCAATTGCTCCGCGATCTCCTTATACCGGCCACGGTTGGGAAAATGATAGCGACTCGATATTTCGTCGTCGTAGCGCGAATTACCGCTGACCTCGAAGACGCCCTTCACCGATCTATCTCTGGCCGAACCGCTCAAAATCGCGCGGCGCCATTCGCACGTCGTAGGTCGCGCGATCGCCTTCGAGCTCCTGTCCCAACACTTCGCCATGTTGATGCAGCCAGGCAGCGCTCGATCCATCGGCGGCATCGAGCGTGATCGAGTATCGGCGATGCCCGGCGGTCAGCCGAGCGGCGACCTTGAGCTTCAGTTCCTCGACCCCTTCCCCGCTCATTGCCGAGATCGCGACCACGTCATCGCGCCGGCTGGCCTCGAGCAGCGCGTCCTCGCGTTGATCGCCGTCGAGCAGGTCGATCTTGTTCCATGCCTCGAACCGCGGCGTCGTGTCGGCGACGCCGATCTCGCGCAGCACGTCCTCGACATCGGCGCGCTGCGCTTCGGTATCGGGATGCGCGATATCGCGGACATGGATCAGCAGATCGGCCGACACCACTTCCTCCAACGTCGCCTTGAACGCGGCGACGAGCTGGGTCGGCAGTTCGGAGACGAATCCCACCGTGTCCGACAGGATCGCCTTGTCGATTCCCGGTAACTGGATCTGGCGCAGCGTCGGGTCGAGCGTCGCGAACAGTAGGTTTTCCGCCATGACGTCAGCGCCGGTCAGCCGATTGAAAAGCGTCGATTTTCCAGCATTGGTATAGCCGACTAGGGCGATCACCGGCCAGGGCGCGCGCTGGCGCCGGTCGCGATGCAGCCCGCGCGTGCGGCTGACCTGGTCGAGTTCCTTGCGCAGCCGCGCCATGCGGTCGCGGATCAAGCGGCGGTCGGCTTCGATCTGGGTTTCGCCTGGGCCGCCGAGAAAGCCGAAGCCGCCGCGCTGACGTTCAAGGTGAGTCCAACTGCGCACCAGCCGGCCCGCCTGATAATCGAGATGCGCTAGCTCGACCTGCAATCGCCCCTCGGCGGTCGCCGCACGTTCGCCGAATATCTCGAGGATTAGCCCGGTGCGGTCGATCACCTTGCACTCGAGCGCGGTTTCCAGGTTACGCTGCTGCACCGGCGTCAGGCCGGCGTCGAACACGACGAGCTGCGCGTCTTCCATCCGGACCTGTGCGGCGAGTTGCTCGACCTGGCCTGAGCCGATCAGCGTCGCGGGCTTGGGCTGGCGGACGCGATAAGCGATCTTTTCCGCCACCTCGACACCAATGGCTGCGGCAAGCCCCGCCGTCTCCGCGAGCCGGGCATCGGCATCGCGGCTGGCATTGCCCTGGTCGGGCAACACGACGATCGCCCGCGCACCGCGGGCGAACTCGTCGCGATCGCGTTCAAATCCTGTGGTCAATCCTCGTCAGAACCGTTTGATTCTTCGGCAAGATTCAGCGGACGCGCCGGCTGAATCGTCGACACGGCATGTTTGTAGACCAATTGTGCCATGCCTTCGCGCTCGAGCAGCATGCAGAACAGGTCGAACGCCGCGATATGTCCCTGAAGCATGACGCCATTGACCAGGAACATGGTCACGCTGTCTTCCGACTTGCGCACCGCGTTGAGGAAGATTTCCTGCAGCAGCGGCGATTTCTTCGAATCCGAGCTGATGGCGTCGGTGATCGCCGCGATGTCGATCGGGTTGGACGGCATGATCGTCGAGATGGCGTGTTTGTAGATCAGCTGCGATTGGCCGTCGCGGCGCAGCAGAACGGAGAAATTGTCGAACCAGGTGACGATGCCCTGGAGCTTCACGCCCTTGACCAGGAACATGGTCACCGGCGTCTTCGATTTGCGAAGAGCGTTCAGGAACAGGTCCTGGAGCGAGGTCTGTTTGTCGGCCATATGGCGATCCTTGGTCTTGGCGGGCCTTGACCCGCATGGCGCCGTTCTCTGGCGTCTGAAACGCATGCCCACGCGGCACGCGCGATCCGTTATATAGGTGAGGCCCGGCCTCTGCGTCCAGCGTGCTTACGATGCTCCCAGGGGACACATCATTGCACCGACCCTATTCGTCGCGGCTGTCGGTGATTCCCAGCAGCTTGAGCTTGCGGTGCAGCGCCGACCGCTCCATCCCGATGAAGGTCGCGGTGCGCGAAATATTGCCCGAAAAACGCCGGATCTGGACCTTGAGATATTCGCGTTCGAACGTCTCGCGCGCTTCGCGCAACGGCGCCCCCATCATCGCCGAGGCACCGGCCCCCTCGCCCGCGCCGCCCAGCACATCGGCCGGCAACAAATCGACGTCGATCCGCCCGATGCGATCTCCCGGAGCCAGGATGATCGTCCGTTCGACCACGTTCCGAAGCTGGCGGACATTGCCCGGCCATTCATAGCTTTGCAGCGCCACCATGGCGTCATCGGCGACTTCTGGCGTTGGCACGCGGCGTTCGGCGGCATAATGCGCGACGAAATGGTCGACCAGCGCGGGAATGTCCTCTCGGCGATCGGCCAAAGGCGGGATCGTGACCGGCACGACATTGAGCCGGTAATAGAGGTCCTCGCGAAACCGGCCTTCGGCGATTTCGCCCTGGAGGTCGCGTGCGGTCGCCGAGACGACGCGGACGTCGACCTTGACCGTGCGCGTGCCGCCGACCCGGGTGAAGCTCTGATCGGTCAGCACGCGCAGGATCCGGCCCTGCGTCGCGATCGGCATGTCGGCGATCTCGTCGAGGAACAAGGTCCCGCCATGGGCCTGTTCGAGCAGGCCGGTGCGTACCAGGTCGCCCGCTTCCTCGACGCCGAACAATTCCTCTTCGACCCGCTCAGGGATCATCCGCGCCGCGCTGACGACGATGAACGGCCCCTGGGTGCGCTGGCTCCAGCTGTGCAGCAGGCGCGCGGCGACTTCCTTGCCGACTCCGGCCGATCCCATGATCAGTACGCGGCTGCCGGTGCCCGCGACACGCTTGAGCGTCGCGCGAACCGCGTTGATCGCGGTCGAGGTGCCGGTAAGATCGGTGTCGCGCCCGGTCGCCGCGCGCAAGGACGCGACTTCCTGGCGCAATTGCTCGGTTTCGGTGGCGCGGCCGACCATCAGCAGCAAGCGATCGGCGTTGAACGGCTTTTCGATGAAATCGACCGCGCCGCGCCGGATCGCGGCGACCGCAGTGTCGATATTGCCATGGCCGGAAATGACGAGCACCGGGATCGAGGCGTCCCGCCGCTTGATTTCCTCGAGCAATTCGAGTCCGTCGAGCCGCGATCCCTGCAGCCAGACGTCGAGCAATACCAGACTCGGCCGGCGCGTGGCGATCGCTTCCAGCGCGGAGTCGCTGTCGGCGGCGGCGCGCGTCTCATAGCCTTCGTCCTGCAGGACGCCGGCTACGAGTTCGCGAATGTCTTGCTCGTCGTCGACGACGAGGATGTCCAGGCTCATGATTTTTGTCCGGTACGGGTAAGCATCGCCAGCGCGCCTTCGCCCTTGCTGGTTTCCGCGGGGTCACGATTGTCTTCGAGCAGGGCGTCGAGTTGGAGGGTGTCGAACACGATCGTCACGACCGTCCCGCCGCCAGGGCGGTCGGCAAAGGCGATCGTGCCGCAATGTTCCTCGATGATCTTCTTGACGATCGCCAGGCCCAGGCCGGTGCCGCGCGCGCGCGTCGTCATATAGGGTTCGACGATGCGATCGCGCTCGAGCGGCAGTCCGATGCCGTTATCGCTGATCGTCGCGGTCATCAAGCGCTCGCCATGATCGAGCGTGACGTCGATCTCGCCGGGCGGCGCATCCTCGCCGCGCGCTTCTATCGCCTCAACCGCATTCTTGATGATGTTGGTCAGCGCCTGGCCGATCTGGCGGCGATCGCAGACCAAAGGTGCGGCCTCCGGCGTATCGAGCCGGAAAGTGATATCGGAATGCGCGACTTCGTGCAGGAACACCGCCTGCCGCGTGAGGTCGATCAGGGATTCGGGGTGGAAGACCGGCTTGGGCATGCGCGCGAAGGACGAGAATTCGTCGACCATCCGACGCAGATCGCCGACCTGGCGCACGATCGTGTCGGTCAGCTGGGCGAACACGCCGTCCTTCTCGTCGATCGTCTTGCCATAGCGACGTTGCAGGCGCTCGGCGGCGAGCTGGATCGGGGTCAGCGGGTTCTTGATCTCATGCGCGATACGCCGCGCGACGTCGGACCATGCGGCGCGGCGCTGATCGAGCAATTGCTGCGTGATGTCGTCGAACGTCAGGACGCGGCCGTCCTCATCGGCGGTGATGCGCACCGCGAGCGTCCGCGGCTCGCCGCCCGTGGTCAATTGCACGATCGACTCGCGCGGGCCGCCCTCCAGCAACTCGGCGAGCTCGGGCGCGACGGCGACCAGTTGCGCGCCGACCGCCTCAGCTTCGTCGAGTTTCAGCTGGGCGACCGCGGAGGCGTTGAGCAGCCGGATCGTTCCGCCGCCATCGACCGAGATCACGCCGGCCGAGACGCCCGACATCACCGCCTCGATCAACGCGCGCCGGCTTTCAAGCGCCCCCGTCTGTTCCTGCAGTCTGAAGGTCATGCGGTTGAACGCATTGGCCAATGTGGCGACCTCGTCATCGGTGCGTGGATCGGGAACACGCGCAGTAAGGTCGCCATCGGCGACCCGCCGCGCGGCCGCCACCATTTCGCCAACCGGGCGGACCAGACGATCGGCGACGACCAACGCGATCCACACCGCGATCCCGACGATCAACAGTGCGACGATGAACAAGGCCGCGTTGAATTGCAGCTGTAGCGCACGGGCGCGCGCCTGAAGCGCCCGGAAATCGGCGACAACATCGTCGAACCGCTGCAATTGCCGGTTGGCCCCGCCCCCTTCGGTCACTCGGCCAGCGTAGAGCAATAGGCCGTCGACGCCCGGCACTGGCGCGACGACGCGGATACGATCGCCCTGGACGGTGACGACGCTGCGTTTGTCGCGCTGGACTGACGCTACCGCTACCGGGTCGATCTGCTTTTCGACACTGCCATATTCATCGACTCTGGTTAGGAACTGAATCTGGTTGTTGGCCTCGACCCGGAATAGCGCACCTTCGGACAATTGTCGGTTATAGAGTTGTAATGTTAGATAGTTGGTTAGTGTGTAACCATAAGGATCACGCTTACTGACGACGTTCTGCGGCGTTGCGGTGCGCAGCCATTCGGGGGTCCAATGCGCGGCGATATCATCGGCCGCCTGCAGCGCGTTGGCGTTCCAGTTGGAGAGCGATTGCTCGTAAGATTCCTGCGCCAATGTGGTGGCGTTCTTGAGCACGTTGCTGACGCGGTCGGACAGCCAGAACTCGACGCCATATTGGAACATCACCGAGGCGAAGATAACCGCGAGCACCGTCGGCACGGTGGCGATGGTCGAGAACAATGCGACCAGCCGGACGTGGAGCCGCCCTTCCCCGCCCGTGCCGGATTTCGCCACGCGGCTCTTCGCGATGCGGCGGCCGAGCAGCATGATCAATGCGACGCAGGGGCCGAGATTGACCACCAGCAACAAGGCAACGAGCGGCGGTGTCAGCAAGCGTTGCGGTGCGGCGCCGGCGCGCACGACGAAATAGGTGGCGACGGCGACCGCGATCGCCAGCACGAGCACGGTCAGCTCGAAAGCTGGGGTAATTCGGGGACGCCCGTCCCAGAAACGCCGGGGCGCGGCCGTCATGCTCTCGCCACTCATCGTTGCAGGAATACAACGGTTGCGTGGCAAGGAAAACACATATTTGACGTCAAACCGTCGTGGATCAGCCCCCGTCCGCCGTGCCGCCCGGATCTATGCCGAGCGTGTCGAGGCGTTTGCGCAGCGTATTGCGGTTGATCCCCATCGCGCGCGCCGCCCGCAATTGGTTGCCGCCATGGCGCGCCAGCATCGCCTCGATCAGCGGCCGTTCGACTTCGGCGATAATACGCTCATAGATCGTGCCGTCGTCGAGTCCGCGCGGATCTTCGCGCGCTATACGATCGAGGCGCGCTCGCACCGCTGAATCGAGATCTAGGGCGCCGACCGGCACTGCCGCCGACGGCATACCGATGACGCTACCCAGTTCGCCGGCGCCGATTACCTCGTCGCGACTCAGCACCGCCAGCCGCCGCATGATGTTTTCGAGCTCGCGGACATTGCCGGGCCAGTCATGTGCCTCGAGTGCGACGATCGCCGCCTCGTCGAGGCGCTTGCGCGGAAGGCCGTTCTCGGCGGCGCGGTCGAGGAAGTGACGCGCGAGCAGCGCAATGTCCTGACGCCGTTCGCGCAAGGCAGGAAGAGTAACCGGTACGACATTGAGACGATAGAATAAATCTTCGCGAAATTGCCCCGACTGGACCAGCGCGTTGAGGTCGCGGTTGGTCGCGGCGACGATGCGGACGTCGGCCCTTATCGTCCGCGCGCCACCCACCGTGGTGAACTCGCCCGATTGCAGCACCCTCAACAGCCGCGTTTGCGCCTCGAGCGGCATGTCGCCGATCTCGTCGAGGAACAGGGTACCCCCGGCGGCCTGCTCGAACCGACCGGCCGATCGCGCCTGCGCTCCGGTAAAGGCACCGCGTTCATGGCCGAACAATTCCGCCTCGATCAGCTCGCGCGGGATTGCCGCCATGTTGATCGCCAGGAACGGCGCATGCGCGCGCGGACCGAGATCATGGATGGCGCGCGCGACCAGCTCCTTGCCGGTCCCCGACTCGCCCGAGATCAACACGGTGAGGTCGTTCGAGATCACCCGCGCGATGACGCGATAGACGTCCTGCATCGCCGGGGAGCGACCGATCAACGGCAGCGCGCGATCGGCGTCTTCCAGCGCTTCGGCGGTGCCGCCACCCTGGCGAGCTAGGGCACCATCCACCGCGCGGGTCAGATCGTCCAGATCGAACGGCTTGGGCAGATAGTCATAAGCGCCGACCTCGGTCGCGCGCACCGCGGTCGTCAGCGTATTCTGCGCCGACAGCACGATCACGGGCAGCTGCGGATAGGCCTGGACTAACCCCGCCACCATATCGAGGCCATTGCCGTCGGGCAGGACGACGTCGCTCACCACGACATCGGGCATCGCGGCGCGCAATTCGCGGTTGAACTCGGCCAGGCTCGCAGTCGTGGTGACGCGGTGTCCGGCACGGCGCAGCGCGTGCGCGACCACGGTGCGGATCGCCGAATCGTCGTCGAGCACCAGGATATTGCCCGATCGGCTCCCCGGTCGACTCATTGCGCGCGCGCCAGCAGGATACGGAAGATGGTCATTTCAGGCGCCCCTTCGCGCGAATATTGCACGACGCCGCCCATATCGCGCACCAATTTGTCGACCAACGCGAGGCCGAGCCCCTGCCCTTCGGGCTTGCTCGACACGAACGGACTGAACAAATGGTCGGCGATGTCGGCGGGTGCGCCGGGGCCATTGTCGATCACGCATAATTCGATCGGCAGACCGCGGCGCGGCCGGCCGGGACCGGCATCGACCGCCAGGCCGTGGCGATAAGCGGTTGAGATCAGGATGCGCGGCTTCTTGACGTCATCGAGCGCTTCTGCCGCGTTTTTCAACAGGTTGATGACAATCTGCAGCAGCGCGTCATTATCGGCGAGGACTGGCGGTAGCGACGGATCAAAGCTCTCCTCGATGGTGATCTCGCGCGCGAAACCGGTCTGGGCGACGCGCCGAGCATGATCGAGCAGTGGGTAGATGTTGGTCGGCTGCGGATTGACCTGGCGCCCGGTGAAATCCTGCATCTTGTCGATCAATGCGGCGATGCGGTCTACCTCGGTGGTGATCAACGTGGTGAGTTCGGCGCCGGCGCCTTCCGCCGCAAGCAATTGCGCCGCGCCGCGAATGCCCGAGAGCGGGTTCTTGATCTCGTGGCCAAGCATCGCCGCCGCGCCGATCACTGCGCGCGCGCCGCCGCGTTCCGCCGATTGGCCGACCTTGCGCGTTCCGCTGGTGGCGTGGAGCGCGATCGCTCGCCATCCGTCATGGTCGGCGACCGGCGTCTCGTAATAATCGACGCGCAGCCGACCGGTGCGTTCGGTACCGATATCGAAGTCGAACGCCGACACCGCGCGCCCGTCTCCCGCGCCGGGCGGTGGCGTCAAGACATCGCCAAGCGGCAGGCCGCGCATGGCGCGTTCGGACTGGTTGAGCAGCAACTCGCATTCGCCATTGGCATTACGCACCAGTCCGTCGGGATCGACCACGAGGATGGCGATCGGCAGTCCGGCGAAAAGCTCGGCGAAATTGGGCGAGTCAGGCAGCGGCGCGGGCTCGCCAGGGCGCATAGAAATCAGCCAGCATCGCCTTGACGCGATTGGCGTCAGGTTCCTGGTTCACCTTGTTGCGGAACTCGGCCGAGCCGGGCAGGCCCTTGGTGTACCAACCGATATGCTTGCGCATCATGTTGACGCCGGTTTCGGTGCCATAATGGTCGAGCATATCGTCATAGTGCCCTGCAATGACGTTATATTGTTCGTCGATCGAGGGCTCTGCGACTGCCCGGCCCTGTTGCAGGTACGCCATCACCTGTGCCAGCAGCCATGGTTTGCCGTACGACCCGCGGCCGATCATCACGCCGTCGGCGCCCGACAGCTCCAGCGCCTTCACCGCGTCTTCCGACGAGCAGATGTCACCGTTGACGATCACCGGCACTTTGATCGCTTGCTTGACCGAGCGGACGAAGCTCCAATCAGCCTCGCCCTTGTACATCTGGTTGCGCGTGCGGCCGTGAACGGTGACCATCTGCACGCCGAGATCCTCCGCAATCCGTGCGAGTTCGGGGGCATTGAGGCTGGCATGATCCCAGCCCATCCGCATCTTGAGCGTAACGGGGACCTTCACCGCCTTGACACACGCCGCGACGATTGCGCTGGCAAGCTTGAGGTCGCGCATCAGCGCCGACCCGGCATCGCCATTGGTCACCTTGCGGACCGGGCAGCCCATATTGATGTCGACGATCGCCGCGCCCTTGTCTTCGGCGAGCTTGGCCGCCTCGCCCATCTCGAACGGCGTGCAGCCGACCAACTGCATCGAGACCGGCTCCTCGATCGCGTCCCACATCGCCTTCTGGATCGACTGGCGGGTTTCGCGGATCGCAGCCTGGCTGGCGATCATCTCGGTAACGTTGAGCCCCGAGCCGAAGCGCCGCACGAGCCGACGGAACGGCAGATCGCTCACGCCCGTCATGGGTGCGAGGATCACCGGGGTCTCGATCCGGACGGGACCGACCTGGATGGGCGCGAGCTTGGTCATGTGCTTAAAAATCGGGCAGCGCATAGCTCGGCGCGATGGCGCTGGCAAGGTCGCGCGGGCTGCGCTAGGCGCGCGGCCATGTCTGCCGAAACCATTGCCCTGATCGTTGCCGCCGGAAAAGGCGAGCGGATCGGCGGCGATACGCCCAAGCAATTCCTGCCGCTCGCCGGCCTGCCGCTGGTCGAGCATAGCCGGCGTGCGCTGGCCGCGCATCCGGGGATCGACCGAGTCGTCACGGTGGTCGCGGCCGGCAACGAGCCATTCGTCGAGGGGCAAACGGCAATCGGCGGCGCTACACGGCGCGAGTCAGTGCTGAACGGGCTGGAGGCTATCGGCGCCGCGAAACGCGTGTTGATCCACGATGCCGCGCGCCCGATCGTACCCGCTGCGGTGATCGACCGGCTGCTGACGGCTTTGGATGACGCCAAGGGCGCGGTCCCTACTCTTCCCGTCGCCGACACGATTGCGGGCAAAGGCGATAGTCTCGGCAACATCGTCAATCGTTCGGCGCTGGTGCGCGTGCAGACTCCGCAGGCGTTCGATTACGCCGCCATCCTGGCCGCACACCACGCCTGGCCGGTCGGCGAGGAAGCGACCGACGACGCGCAGATATTGCGCCGAGCGGGTCATAACGTCGCGATGGTCGCTGGCGACCCCCTGCTCGACAAGATCACCTATCCCGGCGACATCGCGCTCGCCGAGGCCCGGTTGGGAGCCACTATGCGCGTCAGGACCGCGACCGGATACGACGTCCACCGCCTCGTCGCCGGCGAGCGTTTGTGGCTGGGTGGCGTGCTGATCCCGCACGACAAGGGTTTGTCGGGGCATAGCGACGCCGATGTCGCGCTCCACGCGATCACCGATGCCGTGCTGGGCACGATCGCCGCGGGCGATATCGGCCAGCATTTCCCACCGAGCGATCCGCAGTGGAAAGGCGCCGAATCGGGGCAATTCCTCGAACACGCCGCGTCGCTGGTGGCGGCCAAGGGTGGCATGATCGATTTCGTCGATCTGACGATCATTTGCGAGGCCCCGAAGATCGGCCCATATCGTGACGCGATCCGCGATCGCGTCGCGGCGCTGTTGCGGGTGTCGCGCGAGCAGATTAGCGTCAAGGCGACGACGACCGAGCGGCTGGGGTTCACCGGCCGTGGCGAGGGGATTGCCGCACAGGCGGTGGTGACCATCAGGATCTAAGGGACAGGCAATGAAGATGTTGACGGGCGCGGCTATCGCGCTGTGGATGGGCATGACGGCGACGACCGCGCAGGCGACGGCCGAGGCGGCGCAGCCCTGCCTGACCGAGGCGGAGGCGCAATCACTGATCACCGCGGTGCTGCCGGACGTGTTCCAGCAGCTCGGCCGGACCTGCAGCACTGTACTGCCCGAGAACGCGACGCTGCGTGGCGGCCTGCCCCCGCTTGTCGCGCGCTACCAGGCGCCGGCGGATCTCGCCTGGCCGCAAGCGATGGCCGCGTTTGGCAAGATCGGGGGCAAGGATATGGCAGGGATCGATCCCAAATTGCTTCGTCCGATGATGGGGCCGATGATCGGAGGCGCGATTGCCCAGGACATCAAACCGCGGGATTGCCCGACGATCGACCGCGCGATTAACCTGATGTCGCCGCTGCCGCCCGCCAATACCGCCGGTCTGATCGTGCTGTTGGCGTCGGTCGCCGGCGGCAAGGATAAGAAGGACAGCCCGTTCTCGATCTGCCCGGCTGCTGCGGCGCCGGCAGCGATCCGCCCGTGAGCATCGACACCGTCCTGCCCGTCGAGCTCGTTACCCTGGCGCGCAAGGTCGTCGAGGCCAACAAGGCGCTCGGCCGCAAATTTGCGCTCGCGGAGAGCTGCACCGGGGGGTTGGTCGCCGCTGCGATCACCGAGATTCCCGGGTCGTCGGAAGTTCTGCTCGGCGGGTTCGTGACCTATTCGAACGAGTCGAAGGTGGATATGCTCCGCGTCAGCCATGACGTGCTCGACACGTTCGGCGCGGTGTCGATCGCGACCGCCTGGTCGATGGCGCAGGGCGCGCTGGAAGCGACCGACGCCGATCTCGCCGTGGCGATTACCGGCATTGCCGGGCCTGGCGGTGGCAGCGAGAAGAAACCGGTCGGCACCGTGGTGTTCGCGCGCGCCGAGCGCGACGCCGATCCGTCGGATGTCGTCGCCGACCGCAAGGATTTCGGCGATCTCGGCCGCGGCGGAGTCAGGCTTCAGGCGGCGCTGGTCGCGCTCGAATTGCTGATGCCGCGCGGATCGGACGTGCCCGCACCGTAGAGCTGGGCGGCGCGCATCTCGAACGCGCTGGTCATCCGGGTTAGCGCCGACGCGAAGACCTGCCCCGCGAGCATCTCGAACACCCGGTTCCTGAAGGCGAAGTCGACCGAGAAATCGACCTCACAGCCACCCGGCGCGGCGCGAAAATGCCAGTCGTTGCTGAGATATTTGAGCGGACCGTCGATATAATCGACATGGATCGTGGTCGGCCGCTCCTTCTTCACCTTCGACGTGAAGGTCTCGCGTAGCCCTTTGAACCCGACAATCAGGTCTGCGACCATCTCGGTCGGCGTATCGCTACGCAACCTGACCGCGCTGACCCAGGGCAGGAACTCCGCATAGCGACCGACATCGGCCACCAGGTCGAACATCTGTTCGGGTGTATAGGGAAGGAAGCGGGTTTCAGTGTGCCGCGGCATTAGCCTTATCCGTCATGCCAGCGTAAGCTGGCATCTTGAGCGGTGTCGGTCTCAATCGCCTGATACCAACGTCGGGTCGGATCGTCCCCCGGACGATCCTTGAGCATGCGGGGCATGCTCAACCCGACGTTCTTTCGCTGGGGCGACGGATGAGAGTTTCGCGTCGCGGTTCGCCTTCATCTTCGCGAAATCGTCGCCGGCATGGTAGCTCGACCGCGTCAGTGGCGACGAGGCGACCAGCAGAAACCCTTTGGCACGCGCGATCGCGGCATAAGCGTCGAACGCTTGGGGCGTGACGAAATCCATCACCTTGGTGTGGCGCGGCGTCGGCTGGAGATATTGCCCCATGGTCAGGAAATCGACATCGGCCGAGCGCATGTCGTCCATCACCTGGTGAACCTCGAGCCGCTCCTCGCCCAGTCCGAGCATGACGCCCGACTTGGTGAAGATCGACGGATCGAGCTTCTTGACCGACTCGAGCAGGCGCAACGACGCATAATAACGCGCGCCAGGGCGTATCGTCGGGTAGAGCCGCGGCACGGTTTCGAGATTATGATTGTAGACGTCCGGGCGTGCCGCGACGATCGCCTCGACCGCCGCTTCATGCTTGTTGCGGAAATCGGGCGTCAGGATCTCGATCGTCGTAGTCGGATTGGCCTTGCGGATCGCCTCGATTACCCGGACGAACTGCCTGGCGCCGCCATCGGGAAGGTCATCGCGATCGACCGAGGTCACCACGATATGCTGCAGCCCCATCTGCGCCGCCGCATCGGCGACGTTTTGCGGCTCCATCGGGTCGACGGCGCGCGGCATGCCCGTCTTGACGTTGCAAAAGGCGCAGGCGCGCGTGCAGGTGTCGCCCAGGATCATCACCGTGGCGTGCTTCTTCGACCAGCATTCGCCGATATTGGGGCAAGCCGCTTCCTCGCACACCGTCGTCAGGCTCTTCGCGCGCATCAGCGCACGCGTCTCGGCGAAACCAGCCGAGGTCGGCGCCTTGACGCGGATCCAGTCAGGCTTGCGCTGGCGCGGCTCGCGCGCGACGGAGGTGATCTCGTTCATAACCGCGCAGATAGCGATGCCGGCGCGCGCTTGCCACCCCCTCGTCATCTTGGCAAAGGCCGCGCATGGCCGACTTCGCAGACCTCATCACCGGATATCGTCGTTTTCGCCAGAACGGCTGGTCCCGCCAGCACGAGCGCTGGGCCCAATTGCGTGAGGCACAGAGCCCGCGCGTGATGATCATTGCCTGTTCGGACAGCCGAGTCGATCCGGCGCAGATTTTCGATGCCTCGCCCGGGGAAATCTTTTCGGTTCGCAACATCGCCAACCTCGTCCCGCCGTTCGAGCTCGGCGGCGGGCGCCACGGCGTGTCGGCCGCGCTCGAATTCGCGGTGACCCAATTGGAAGTCGAGGAAGTCGTCGTGCTCGGCCACGGCTCATGCGGCGGCGTCGCTGCCGCGTTGTCGAAGGCATTCGCGGGAGCTCCTCCCGGTGCAGGCGGCTTTATCGACCATTGGGTCGACATGCTGGATGAGGCGCGCGACCGCATCGTCGCGGAATACGGCACCGGACCCGAGGCGATCCGTGCGCTCGAGCTGGAAACGGTGCGAGTATCGCTGCGCAACCTGCGGACTTTCCCGTGCATTCCCGAGCGCGAGGCGGCAGGCACGCTCAAGCTGCGCGGCGCCTATTTCGCGATCGCCGACGGCGTGCTCCACGTCATGGACGACGAGGGCGATTTCGCCCCGGCCTGACCGGGCCTGACGCGACATTCCCGTTCAAATCTCCCCTCCCTGCAAGGGAGGGGATTAAGGGGTGGGTTGAGCCTCGGGCGAGGCTCGATGCCTCGTCCGATGCTGTTTTGCCGAGTGAAGTCTGAGTCTTTGTGGGCGCGCAGACGCGCGCACCCACCCCCAACCCTTCCCTGGAAGGGAGGGGAGTCATAATCCTGAGATCCGGCTGGCCTAAAGCCCTTCCCAGCCGACCCATTGCGCGTTGGACAGGCGCCGCGCGAGGTTCCAGGTCTGCTGCCGGATGTCAGGCACCGCGACGATTTCCCAGAAGGCGCCGCGCGTCATCGGACCAAGCGCATAGAGCCAGTCGTTGCTGGTGCCATCGGCAGCAATCGTTTGCGCGCGCGAATCGACGTCCAGACCGAGATGCGCAGGATCGGGCCTGATCACGCCGCGCTGCTGCAGCGTCGCGAGCAATGGCTCCGTCGTACGCGTGAGATCGCCTTGCGGGCCGGTGCAGTTGACGATGCGCTGGGCGGTCAGCGTTTCGGGCGAGTCGCTGCCGCGGCGACGCCAAGTCACGTCGATGCCGCCGGCATCCTCGATCGCCGACATCGTCTTGCCGGCAATGATCTCCAGCTGCCCGCGCGCCTGCATGGCGGCCAGGCGATCGGCGACGCTCGGCGCCAGGCGGTGGCGATGCACGTCCCACCAGGGGCGAAGGTGGCGGAGGAAACGCGCACGATCGGCATCGCTGCCATTCGCCCACATCGCCTGAGTATAAGGGCGCAACTCGTCGACCGCATTGCGCCATCCGATCGCATCGCCGCGCTCGCGGACCCTGCGGACCAGGTCGGACGGCGGTGCGACCGGACGCTCGGCGAGCTTGGCGACCATCGGGCCGGGCGAATCGTGGCGATGCGGCACCAGCCCGCGCCGCGACAGCGCGACGATCCGTCCCTTGAACCCACTTGAGTCGAGCAGCAGCGCGATGTCGACCATCGTCAGCCCGGTACCGATCAACAGCAGCGTGTCGTCGTCGCTGAGCCCGAGCGGCACGCTGCGATCCCAGGGATCGCTCTTGTAGCGCTCGTCCGACAGGCCGGCACCGGCAAAGCCAGGCGGATCGTGCGGCGGCAGGTTGCCGACCGCGAGCACCGCGGTGTCGGCGGCGATCGTCGCGCCATCGGCCAGCGAAACGCGCGCGCCGTCGCCCGATCGCACCACATCGGTGACATCGCCGTGCACGACCTTCAGACGGCCGCCGCAACTGGCCAGCGCCTTTGCCAGCAGGTCACGCAGATAGGCCCCATAAGTGACGCGCTGGACGAAGGTCGCGCCAGCGTCGCCCTCGCCCTTCTCCGCGAGCCAGCGGACGAAATGATCGGGATCGTCGGGCAGCGCGCTCATATTGGCGGCGCGCACGTTGAGTACATGGTCGGGATAGGCCGCACCGTAAGCCAGCCCCTCCCCCGGCACGGGCGCGCGTTCGATCAGCGTTGCGCTGGGACCGTCGTGGCGCAGCAGGTTGATCGCCTGCAATGTGCCCGAAAAGCCCGCGCCGACAATGGCGACGTGGCGGATCATGTCAGATCTCGTATTCGAGCTGCCAATCGGGCTCGGTAAAGGCCGGCGGCCGTTGCTGATAAGCGGGCTGACGCGACTTCATGCGCCCATAGAGCGCCTTGACGGTGTTACTCGCGGTGCGGGTGAACAGCGCCGGCACGATCCCATGGATCAGGCAGGCGCACCCGCCTCCGATCATTCGGATGCCGAAGCTGAACGCGGTCGCGGCATGCTCGGGATAGGATTCGCCGATGCTGCGGGGGTGGCTCAGGAAGATGCGGTCGAACATGCGCCATGGTAACGCCGACATGCCGCCGCGTGAACCGGGTGATTTCAGATCCCCAAAGCCTTGCGCGCCAGCTTCTCAAGTTCCGGGTCGAGCGGTGGCGGGTCCATCGGGACGTGCGCTTCCAGCCGGTCGGCAATGGCGTCGAGCGCGGCGATGCGTGCCGATTGCTTGTCATTGCCGTCAATCGCGATCCACGGTGCCCAGCGCGTGTCGGTGCGGCGGAACATCTCCGCCATCGCGTCGAGATAGTCGTCTCGCTTGTCGCGGTTGCGATAGTCCTCGGCGCCGGTCTTCCAGCGCTTCCAGGGATGTTCGAGCCGCGCCTTCAGCCGCTCGTCCTGTTCCTCCTGCGTCACATGGACGAACAGTTTGACGATCGTGGTGCCCGAATCGGATTGCTGCGCCTCGAACTCGTTGATCTCGTCATAGCCGCGGCGCCATTGCGCCTCGGTCGCGAAATTCTCGACCCGCTCGACCAGCACGCGGCCATACCAGGAGCGGTCAAACACGCCGATATTGCCGTCTCCGGGCAGGCGTCGCCAGAAACGCCAAAGGAAGTGGCGCGCCAGCTCCTCCGCGGTCGGTGCCTTGGTCGGCCAGACCTGGAAATTGCGCGGGTCCCATTCGGCGGTCAGGCGCTGGATGATCCCGCCTTTGCCCGCCGCGTCCCAGCCTTCGAGCAGCACGACCGCGCGGCGCTTGTGCAGGATGTGCGCGACCTGAATATGCGCCAGTCGCTTCTGCACCTTGGCGAGATCGTCGGCATAGTCGCCGGCATATTTCTCGCCTTTCTCGAAATCCTTGAGATCGATCGTCATGCGGCCGTTCTAGCCCCGCCGAACCGCCTCCGTCGAGCGGCGTTCAGGATGCGACGGCGAAACGCTCACGATGATGCCGGGGCCTCTCGATCTCGTCGGCCATGGCGATCGCATAATCGGCGAAGCTGATAAAGCTGTTGCCGTCCTTGTCGGTCAGCAGGTCGTCCTTGCCGGTGCGATACGTCCCCGTCCGCGGGCCAGTGTCGAACACCATGGCAGGTGAGAGAAACGTCCAATCGGGGCCGGCGCTGGCCTTGAGCGCATCGAGGAACGCGATCCCCGCCCCCGCCTCGGCACGATAAGCGTCGGGAAAATGGGGCGAGTCGAACAAGCGCTTGCCGTCGCCGGTCTTCAGGCCGGCCGCGCCGCCCACGACGAGGAAGCGCGGAACGCCCGACGCCGTGACGGCGGCGATCAGCGCCTGCGCGTCGGTATCGGCGAAGCGCATCGCGCTGACGACGGCATCCTGGCCCCGCAACGCGGCGGTCAACGCCGTCGAATCGCTCGCGTCGAGCGCCAGCGGCGTGACATGGTCGGCGGCGGGACCCGGTTTCCGCGAGATCGCCAGGACGTCATGGCCACGCCGCGCGAGTTCGGCGGCGATCTCCGACCCCGCCCTGCCCGTCGCTCCCAATATCGCGATCTTCATCGTCCGATCTCCGTCTATCCGGGCACGACCCTAGGAGAGGGACGCCGGCGCGGAAAGCGGGTGATCGGAAACGCTGGGTTGTCGCGCGCTCAGCCCGCCGCGGGATCCACCGCCTCGGTCACCGGCGAGGCCTTGGAGGCACTCGGCTGGTCGACCAGGCGGATGTTGAGTTCGCGCAACTGCTTCGCGGTGGCGAAATTGGGCGCGCCCATCATCAGATCCTCGGCCTTCTGCGTCATCGGGAAGACGATGACCTCGCGGATATTGGGCTCGTCGGCCAGCAGCATGACGATGCGGTCGACGCCCGGCGCCGACCCACCGTGCGGCGGCGCGCCGAACTTGAAGGCATTGATCATGCCGGCGAAATTGGTGTCGACATCCTGCTGGCTGTAGCCGGCGATCTCGAACGCCTTGTACATGATCTCGGGCCGGTGGTTCCGGATCGCGCCCGACGACAGCTCCACGCCGTTGCAGACGATGTCGTACTGGAACGCCAGGATATCGAGCGGATTCTTGGTTTCCAGCGCCTCCAGCTCACCCTGCGGCATCGAGAAGGGGTTGTGGCTGAAATCGACCTTCTTGGCGTCCTCGTCATATTCGAACATCGGAAAGTCGACGATCCAGCAGAATTCGAACCTTTTGTCGTCGATCAGCTCCAGCTGCTCAGCAACGCGGGTGCGCGCCAGGCCGGCGAGCTTGGCCGCCTGCGCTTCCTTGCCGGCGGCGAAGAACACGCCGTCGTCGGGGCCGAGCCCCAACGCCTCGGCGATCTTCGCCATGCCTTCCTCACCATGATTGTTGGCGATCGGCCCGCCGAACACGCCGCCCTTGCGGGTTGCATAGCCCAGGCCGGCAAAGCCTTCGCTTTGCGCCCAGCTATTCATGTCGTCGAAGAATTTGCGGCTCTTTTCCGCCGTACCGGGCGCCGGGATCGCGCGGACGACGTCGCCCGCCTCGACGATCGAAGCGAAGCGGCCGAAGCCCGAGCCCTTGAACAGTTCGGACACGTCGGTGATCAGGATCGGGTTGCGCAAATCGGGCTTGTCATTGCCGTATTTCAGCATCGATTCCTTGTACGGAATGCGCTTAAACGGCAGCGGGCTGACGGTGCGGCCCTTGCCCTGCCAGTCGGCGAATTCCTCGAACACGCCGTGCAGCACCGGCTCGATCGCGGCGAACACGTCGTCCTGGGTGACGTAGCTCATCTCGAAATCGAGCTGGTAGAACTCGCCCGGGCTGCGGTCGGCGCGCGCATCCTCGTCGCGGAAGCACGGCGCGATCTGGAAATAGCGGTCGAAGCCGGCGACCATCAGCAGCTGCTTGAACATCTGCGGCGCCTGGGGAAGCGCGTAGAATTTGCCCGGATGGACGCGGCTCGGGACCAGATAGTCGCGTGCGCCTTCCGGGCTCGAAGCCGTCAGGATCGGCGTCTGGAACTCGGTGAAGCCCTGATCGATCATTCGGCGGCGGAGCGACGAGATGACGTGGCTGCGCAGCATGATGTTGGCGTGCAGCCGCTCGCGCCGCAAATCGAGGAAGCGGTAACGCAGGCGAATATCCTCGGGATAGTCGGCCTCACCGGCGACCGGCATCGGCAGTTCGGCAGCCGCCGACTGAATCGTCACGGCGCGCGCGAATACTTCGATCTCGCCGGTCGCCAGGTTCGGATTGGCGGTGCCCTCGGCACGCGCCTTGACCACGCCGTCGATCGTCACGACCGATTCCGCGCGCAGCGCTTCCAGGATCGGCAAGGCCGGCGAATCGCTATCGGCGACCACCTGGGTGATGCCGTAATGGTCGCGCAGATCGACGAACAGTACGCCGCCATGGTCGCGCTTGCGGTGCACCCAGCCCGACAGGCGGACGTCCTGGCCGACATTGGCGGCAGTCAGTGCGGCGCAATTGTGCGTACGATAGGCGTGCATGTGTAATTCTCTGACTACGTCGCCCCAGCGAAAACTGGGGTCTCAGGCCACGAGCGAAACGGTTGTGGCACGAGATCCCAGCTTTCGCTGGGATGACGGTTGATGGAAAGCCGCGCGCATTCCCTTCACACAGGCCTTTGTCAAGCGCGCGAGCCTCGCTATGGGGTTAAGATGCATATCCATGGCCTGATCGAGGATAACGCCGCCCTCGCCAATCTCTGCGCGCGAATCTCTCAATCGAACTTCGTCTGCGTCGACACCGAATTCATGCGCGAAAGCACGTTCTGGCCGGAGCTTTGCCTGATCCAGATCGCCGACGCCAACGAGGCGGCGGCGATCGATCCGATGACTCCGGGCATCGACCTCAAGCCCCTGCTCGACCTGCTGGTCGACAATGAGGATGTACTCAAGGTGTTCCATGCCGGCGGGCAGGATATCGAAATCATCTATAATCTCACCGCCAAGACGCCGCATCCGTTGTTCGACACGCAGATTGCGGCGATGGCGCTCGGGCAAGGCGAGCAGATCGGCTATTCCAACCTGGTCGACAGCTGGCTGGGGATTCAGGTCGACAAGGGCGCGCGGTTCACCGACTGGGGGCGCCGCCCGCTCGAGGAACGCCAGATCGTCTATGCGATCGCCGACGTGACGCATCTCGCGGAAATCTTCCCGCGGATGCTCGACAAATTGCGCAAGACTGGGCGTGGCGCCTGGCTTGATCAGGAAATGGAGCGGCTGGCCGATCCGGCCAATTACGCCAACGATCCCGATCTTGCCTGGAAGCGCGTGCGCATCGCCGGCCGCAAGCCCGACGTGCTCGGCCGGTTGAAGGCGCTGGCGCGCTGGCGCGAGATGGAGGCGCGGGGCAAGAACTTGCCGCGCGGTCGCATCGTCAAGGATGAGACGCTCGCCGACCTCGCCAGCCATCCTCCGCGTAAACAGGCTGATCTGGCACGCGTGCGCGGGCTATCCGCGACCTGGGCGGGCAATGATATCGGCGCGCGGCTGATGGCGGCGCTCGACGATGCCAAGCCGATGACCAATGACGAAATGCCGCCGCGCGACGACCGCAAGCCCGGCCTCGGCAAGGAAGGGTCGCTGGTCGCCGACCTGCTCAAATTGCTGCTCAAGATCCGCTCGCGCGATATCGATGTCGCATCCCGGCTGCTCGCGCGGTCGGAGGAACTGGAGGCGCTGGCAGCCGGGCAACGCGACGGGCTGTCGATCCTGACGGGCTGGCGCTACGATCAGTTCGGTCGCGATGCGCTCGATTTGGTCGAAGGCCGGTTGGCGTTCGCGGTCAAGAACGGCAAGCTTCGCATGACCCGGACGGAGGATGCGCAATGAAGAAGAGCCTGATCGTCGCTTTTGCCCTCACCATGTTCGTCGTGGCTGCGTGCGCGCCGGTCGCACCGCTGCCCGGCGTGCCGACTGGCGAATGTTCGGCCAAGGGTCTGGGAAATCTGGTCGGGCACATCGCTACACCCTCGTTAGTCAACCGCGCCAAGCGGCGGTCGGGCGCATCGGTTACACGCGTGCTGCGACCGGGCCAAATGGTGACGATGGAATATCTGAACGGTCGTCTCAACGTCAATGTCGACGAGAAGAACCGGGTAAAGAGTTTCAGCTGCGGCTGAGTTTGCCCTCTCCCGCTTGCGGGTGCGCCGGGTCGGTCATGCCCCCGGCATGACCTGAACAGCGCGGGGCGCTGTTCACCCGGTGCAGGTTAGGTGAGGGTCTTCTTTCTTCTTCCAGGCGGTTGGAGCCAAAAAAGAAGAAAGAAGACCCTCACCTTCCCACCGCTTCGCGGCGGGCCCCTCCCTCTCCCGCAAGCGGGCGAGGGAATTAAGGTCGCGAGCAGGTGGCTGCCGCCGCCCGTATGACTACCGGAACGGCGCGTCGATCGAGACAGGCGGTTCGCTGAACCATTTCGGCCCGGTGTCGGTCATATGGAAGCAATCCTCCAGCCGCACGCCGAACTTGCCCGGAATGTAGATGCCAGGTTCGTTGGAGAAGCACATGCCCGGCGCGAGCGGGGTCGTTTCGCCGCGCACCAGATTGACAGGCTCGTGCCCGTCGAGGCCGATGCCATGGCCCGTGCGATGCGAACAGCCGGGAAGCTTGTAGCCCGGGCCGTAGCCGAAACTCTCGTAGAGCTTGCGGATCGCGACATCGACACTGCCCGCCGGCACGCCGAGCCGCGCTGCGGCGAGCGCGGTCTGCTGGCCCTGATGGACCTGGTCCCAGACCAGGCGCTGCTCCTTACTGGCCGCCCCGTAGACGAAGGTGCGCGAGACGTCGGATTGATAGCCCTGCACGGTACAGCCGCAATCCATCAGCACGATCTGGCCGGCATCGACCTTGTGCACCGCTTGCGTGCCATGCGGATAGGCCGCGGCCTCGCCGATCAGCACCAGGCTGAACTCCGGGCTGCCGCCCAGCTTGCGCGTCGCGGCGTCCATGACCGCGCCGATGTCGCGCCCGGTCATGCCCTTTTCGACGCGCGTATAGGTCCAGCGATAGGCCGCGATCGTCACATCGGTAGCCAGCTGCATCAGGGCGAGTTCGGCCGGCGTTTTGATCATCCGGCAGCCGCGAACGACCGGGTTGGCCGAGACGATCTTCGCGCCGGGCATGGCGTGCGCGAGCATGTCCGGGATGAAGAAGCGGACGGTTTCCTCGATTCCCACCGGTCGCGCCGCGAGCTTGCGGTCCTTGAGGAAGCCCGCGACCACCTTGAGCGGATCCTCGTCCTCCTGCCACACCCGCACCTCGGCCGGAATCGCGAGTGTCTCGCGCATCCGGGGTTCCTCGAAATAAGGCGAGACGATGCACGGCTCACCTTCGACCGGCAGCACGGCGAGCAAGGCGCGCTCGCTGCGACCCCAGCGGATGCCGGTGAAATAGAGCAAGGACGATCCCGGCTCGATCAATACCGCGCCGATGCCGTGTTGCTTCATCAGCGCCTGTGCGCGGTCGAGCCGGCGACGGCGTTCGTCGGCGCCGATCGGCACCGCGCCCATCGTCATGTCCTGCAACTCGGACAGATCGGGCTCGGCAGCGCGGGCCGCAGCTGAGACGAACAAGGGAGCGGCGGCAGCCGCAGCGAGTACCGCGCGGCGGCCGGGTAAAAAGTGGGAATTGGGCATGGCTGTAACGATAGGGTTCTTGACCGCGGCCTCGCAATCCCCTTTCCCTGCGTCACCAAAATGGGGAGAGTTATTTTGGCCAAGCGCCTGACGACCTACATCCTGATCGCCTTGGTGCTGGGCCTGATTGTGGGCTGGGTCACGAATGCTGCCTTCGGCGGCAGTCATCCCACGCCCGATCAAGCCGCCACGCTGGCGACCATCGCCAAATGGCTGGGCCTGATCACCACGATCTTCCTCAAACTGATCAAGATGATCATCGCGCCGTTGGTGTTCGGCACCCTGGTGGTCGGGATCGCGCATATGGGCGACACTGGAGCGCTAGGCCGGGTGGGGTTGAAATCGCTAGGCTGGTTCGTCTGCGCTAGCCTGTTGTCGCTCACCCTTGGCTTGGTCCTCGTCCACATCCTCCAGCCGGGTGCCGGGCTCAACATGCCGCTGCCGGCGATCAACGCCGCAACCGACATCGACAAGAGCAAGTTCGACCCGATCCAGATCATCGGCCACATCTTTCCCAGCTCGATCGTCGATGCGATGGCGCAGAACGACATCCTTCAGATCGTGATCTTCTCGGTGTTCTTCGGCGTCGCGATCACTGCGGTCGGCGAGCGCGCCGCGCCGCTGGTCAAGGCGGCCGAGGCGCTGACCAAGGTCATGCTGCAGATCACCGATTATGTGATGCGCCTCGCACCCCTCGCGGTGTTCGCGGCGGTGGCAAATGCGCTGGTCGAGCGTGGGCCGGAAGTGATCGGCAAGCTCGGCTATTTCATGCTGTGCGTCTATATCGGCCTGGCATTGCTCTGGATCATGCTGGGCCTGCTCGCCTGGCTGTTCGTCGGACGCCGTTCGGTGTCGCTGTTCCGTTATATCCGCGAGCCGGTGCTGGTCGCGTTCTCCGCAGCGTCTTCCGAGGCCGCCTTCCCGCGCACGCTGGAGGCACTCGACCGGTTTGGCGTGCCGTCACGGATTTCGAGCTTCGTGTTGCCGCTGGGCTATTCGTTCAATCTCGACGGCTCGATGATGTACATGACCTTCGCCTCGCTGTTCATCGCGCAGGCCTATGGCATCCAGCTCGATCTCGGCACGCAAATCTTCATGCTGTTGACGTTGATGATCACGTCGAAGGGGATTGCCGGCGTCCCGCGCGCCAGCCTTGTGGTCATCGCCGCGACGCTGAATCAGTTCAAACTGCCCGAGGCAGGGATATTGCTCGTGCTCGCGGTCGATCACTTCCTCGACATGGGACGGTCGGCGACCAACGTCGTCGGCAACGCGATCGCGGCAAGCGTGGTGGCGCGTTGGGAAGGCGCGCTCGATCCCGAAAAGCCCGCCGAGATCGAGCCACCGCACGCGCCCAGCCACGGGCTGAGCGGCGAGCGTTAAGCACTCAGGCGTAGGCGTAAGGACCGCCCTTTTCGAGCGCCACCTGATAGGCCGGGCGCGCATGCACCTTGTCGAGCCAGGCGATCGTCGCGGGGCGTGATGGGCCAAGTCCTGCCCGGCTTCGTGCCGCTTCGAGCGGAAAACTCATCATGATGTCGGCGGCGGTCATCTCGTCGCCGGCGAACCAGGGCCGTTGCGCCAATTCGCTTTCGACATAATCGAGATGGACGTCGATCATCGGCTGGATACGCTTCGCCGCGGTCTTGCCCATCACCGGAATGCGGTTGACCACGAGCATCACCAGCAACGGCGGCATCATCGATCCTTCGGCATAGTGCAGGAACTGGCGATAGCGCAGCACGTCGTCGCGATGCGCGGGCGGCCCCAGCCGACCATCGCCTTTCTCGACCAGATATTCGCAGATCGCCCCGGTCTCGACGATTATCCGACCGTCATCCTCGAGCACGGGCGACTTGCCGAGCGGGTGAACCTTGCGCAGCGCCGGCGGCGCGAGCATCGTCTTCGCGTCGCGCTGATAATAGTTGATCTCATAAGGTAGCTCGAGTTCCTCGAGCATCCATAGGATACGCTGCGACCGCGAATTGTTGAGATGATGGACGATCAGCGTCACGATGTTCCTCCCCGGCCCAGTTTATGAAATTCTCAGACGGGCCGGCACGACCATATCCAAGCCGAGGCGGGGAAATCCACCGTGTCGTTGCGGAGGCGCGTCGCCAGCGCAACGCGCAACCGCTCGCGACCGGCTTCCCGAGCCGCGTCATCGAGCCCGCGAAGCTGAGCTGCCGCGGGTCCGATCCGGCTGAAAAAGGCGAGCGCATCGTCGACTGCGTGCCCCCCCTCGCCTGCCCGATACGAATAATCGACCGGCTGCGCATCGCCGGTCCAACCGCTCGCTTGCAGAATGGCGCGGACGCGATCGGCGTCCGAGAAGGCGAAGGGCCCCGGCGATGTTCCGGGTTTTTGCGGCGCCGCGCCGGTCACCGCAGTCGCGGTCTCGATCGCCCATGGATTGTGCGTCACGTCGCGAAAGCAGGAGAAGACCAGATGCGCGTCGGCCGTTACCGCACACCGCAGCCTGGCGAAGGCGGCAATGGGATCATCGAAGAACATCACGCCATGCCGCGAGAACAGAAGATCGGCGGTGATGTCACCCAACTCGCTTGCGTCTCCGACCTCGAAGCGGAGGTTGGGATAAACGGCTCCTCGCCCCCGTGCTGTCTCGACGAGGTTCCGCGAAAGATCGATCCCTAGCACCGTTAGAGCGGAGCGAGCAGCCGCCAGCGCGATCGCCGTACCGCCAGCGCCGCACCCTATATCGACCGCAGTGCCGGTCTCCGGCGCAGCGTCGAGAATCGCCGCGTTCAGATGGGGCGATAAATTGGCGAAGCTCAGATCGGTGCGGCGCCATTCGTCCGCCCAGGTATCGCCGACCCGCCCCGCCCAATCATACGCCAATGTCATTGGACTCTCCCGTTTTGATCCCCGCCTGCCGCGGCGATGGATCATCCGCGGCGATCTATGCACCCCAACGGTGGAGAGCCCAACAATATCGACAAGCGGAAGCCCAAATATGAAAGGCCCGCCAACGTGGGCGGGCCTTTCCGGGAGTTGCGGCGGAGGGGGGAATCGCCGCTGGGGTTGTGCCGGTAACGAAACAACTGCGAGTTGGTTGCATTGCAGCAAATTTTTTTCCGCGCTGCCTTGAAAGTCGTATCAGAGTTCGTCGTCGCCGCTGTCGTCGTCCAGGCCGCCGACCATCATCTCTTCGGCAACTTCTGCCGTACGATTGCGGATGGCGCGTTCGAGCCGCTCGGCGACGTCGGGGTTTTCCTTGAGGTAATTCTTCGAGTTCTCGCGGCCCTGGCCGATGCGGATCGAGTCGTAGCTGAACCAAGCACCCGACTTCTCGACCAGCCCGGCCTTGACGCCGAGATCGAGGATTTCGCCGATCTTGGAAATGCCCTCGCCGTACATGATGTCGAATTCGACCTGCTTGAACGGTGGCGCGACCTTGTTCTTGACGACCTTCACCCGGGTGGTGTTGCCGACGATATCATCGCGATCCTTGATCTGGCCGGTGCGGCGGATGTCGAGGCGGACCGAGGCGTAGAATTTGAGCGCGTTGCCGCCCGTCGTCGTCTCCGGATTGCCGTACATCACGCCAATCTTCATGCGCAGCTGGTTGATGAAGATCACCATGCAGCGCGAGCGGCTGATCGATCCGGTCAGCTTGCGCAGCGACTGCGACATCAAGCGGGCCTGCAAGCCAACATGGCTGTCGCCCATCTCACCCTCGATTTCGGCGCGCGGCACCAACGCTGCGACCGAGTCGACCACCAGCACGTCGATCGCGTTCGATCGCACCAGCGTATCGACGATCTCGAGCGCCTGCTCTCCGGTATCGGGCTGCGACACGATCAACTCGTCGATATTGACGCCCAGTTTCTTGGCATAGACAGGGTCGAGCGCGTGCTCGGCATCGACGAACGCCGCCGTCCCGCCGCCACGCTGGGCTTCGGCGATGACATGAAGCGCGAGCGTCGTCTTGCCCGAGCTTTCCGGTCCGTACACTTCGATCACGCGGCCGCGCGGCAAGCCGCCGACGCCGAGCGCGATGTCGAGGCCCAAGCTGCCGGTCGAGATCGATTCGACCTGCATCGTCTCTTTGGATCCCAGCCGCATCGCCGAGCCCTTGCCGAACGCGCGATCGATCTGAGCCAGCGCAGCTTCGAGTGCTTTTTGCCGGTCGGTATTTTGCGATGCCATGCCGTCAATAACTTTCAGAGAAGCTGCCATTGATAAGGCCTCCGCGCTAGCCGGGTTAGCACCGGCGTTCAATCGTGTTGGAGAGCATGTATCGTATTTGTTCTCATGGAACAATAGTGGAACATGAACTTTTTTCGCACCGAAACGGCGTTTTCCCGATATTTCTTGCCCGAGCCCCTGCCCCGCTTCATGGTTTGCTTATGCAGAGCGACCTCGACGCCTTTATCACCGGCCTGCCCAAGGCCGAGCTCCACCTTCACATAGAGGGCAGCCTGGAGCCCGAGCTGATGTTCTCGTTGGCAGAGCGCAACCAGGTCGAGATTCCGTTCAAATCGATCGAAGAAGTGCGCGCCGCCTACAGCTTTTCCAACCTGCAAGACTTTCTCGACATCTATTATGCCGGCGCCAACGTGCTCCGCACCGAAGCGGATTTCCGCGATCTCGCGCTCGCCTATTTTGATCGCGCGGCGGCGGACGGCGTGGTCCATGCCGAAATCTTCTTCGACCCCCAGACGCACACCGATCGCGGCATCCCCTTTGGCACCGTGATCGAGGGACTGCTCGCGGGAATGGCGGAGGCGGAGGCAAGACATGGCCTGACGTCGAAACTGATCCTCTGCTTCCTACGCCACTTGAGCGAGGAGGCGGCGTTCGAAACGCTTGGCCAGGCCGAACCCTGGCTCGATCGCATTGCCGGGGTCGGACTCGATTCGTCGGAAGTCGGCCATCCGCCCGAAAAGTTCGCGCGGGTGTTCGCGGCGGCGCGCGAAAAGGGCCTTAAGCTGGTCGCCCATGCCGGCGAGGAAGGCCCGCCCGATTACGTCCATCAGGCACTCGACCTGCTCGCGATCGACCGGCTCGACCATGGCAATCGCAGCCTGGAAGATCCCGTGCTGACCGCCCGGCTGGCGCGGACCGGGATGACGCTGACCGTCTGTCCATTATCCAACGTCAAATTGTGCAACGTCGCCTCGATGGACGCCCATCCGATCGACCGGATGCTCGACCTCGGGCTGCGCGCGACGATAAATTCGGACGATCCCGCCTATTTCGGCGGCTATATCGGCGAGAATTATCGCCAAGCGGCGGCGGCGCGCGGGCTTGACAAGGATCAACTCGTCACCCTCGCGCGTAATTCGTTCCTCGGGTCGTTCCTGAGTGATGACGATGTCGCTCGCCACACCACCGCGCTCGACGCCTATGTAGCGGAGCACAGCTGATGCCGACCTTCACGCCGATCCCGCACGATGCGTTCGAAGCGCAAGTGAAGGTGCTTGCCGCCGACATCATCGACAGCGGCTGGACGCCGAGCTTCATCATCGGGATCGGGCGTGGCGGGCTGGCGCCGGCAGTCTATCTCAGCCACGCGACTGGCCTGCCGATGTTGTCGGTCGACCATTCGTCGCGCGTCGAGGATTTTTCCGACGCGCCGCTGATCAAACTGGCGGCGCGCACCCGCGACGGCGAGCGGCTGCTGTTCGTCGATGATATCAACGATACGGGCGCGACGATCGGCAAATTGCGCGCCGCATTGGCCACCGCGGGCGCAGCGCGCGACCATGTCCGCTTCGCGACCCTGCTCGACAACAAACGGTCGCGCGAACAAGTCGATTATCGCGCCGAGGTGATCGACCGTGACGAGCGCAAGGACTGGTTCGTCTTCCCCTGGGAAGCGGTCGCACCGCAGGCCTCGCTCGATGCCGATGCGGCGGAAGTGCCCGACCGGATCGCCTGATCGACGATCGTCGACAGCGCGACCGTCGCGGTCAGAGTTCCGCGAGCGCCTTGGCGACGTTTTCCATCGTGTAAGGCTTCACTAGCCGCGGGCGAGCGGCATGGGCCGGCGTGTCTTCCCCACCGCCGGTCGACAGGACGAAGGGAATGTTGCGCGCCGCCAGCGCGTCGGCAACTGGCCAGCTTTTCTCGCCGCCCGACAGATTGATGTCCAGGATCGCCGCATCGGGACGTTCGGCGTCGATCACGGCAAGCGCGGCCGTCACACTGTCACACGTTGCGATATGCGTCTTGTTCAATGCCTCGAGGAAATCCTCGAGCATCATGGCGATCAAGGGTTCGTCCTCGACGATAAGGATACGCTGCGGCGATGCCATGACTCGCCTTAGTCTCCGCCGCTGCCGGACGCCATGCCCGGCGCACCATGATGGAGCAATTCGCCCACTGAGACCGCGCGATAGCCTCGCTCGCGTAGTCCGGCCAGGATCAGCGGCAGCGCGTCCCGCGCGGTCCCTCGCGATTGGTACATTGCGTGGACCAGGATGATCGAACCTGGCTTGACCTGACCCAGCACGCGATCGGCATAGGCGCGGGGGTCGTGCGCGCTGTCGGGATCGGCGATGTCCCAGGTAACCATGCGATATCCCGTCTGCTCGACCGCCATCGGCAGTCCCGTGAGCTTCTTGCCGAAAGGCGGGCGGAAAAGGGTCGGCCGGGCGCCTTCGGCGCGCAATAGCGCGTCGGTCTTGCGGATCTCTTCGACATAGCCGCCGGGGAAAAATCCCCACATGCGACTGTGGCTATAGCTATGGTTGCCCACTTCCTGCCCGGCCGCCAGCAGCCGCCGGGCCTCGCCCGGATGCCTGACCATCTCTTCGCCGATCAGGAAGAACGTGGCATGCGCATCATAGGGTTTGAGCGTGTTCGGGATATAGGTCACGCCGTCCGGCGTGGGGCCGTCGTCAAAGGTCAACGCGACCAGCTTCTCGTGCGTATCGACGTGACAGATCGGCGTGCCGACCAACTGAAAGCACAATGCCCGGCTGATCCGAAACAGGCCGATGGCGATGACGAGAATGATTATCACCGCCACCGCGGCGACGATCACGCGACGTCGGGTCATTGCTCGACCACGGACGAGGTCAGCATGTCGCGCGCCGCTTCGGCGAGTTGCTGCACTGAAAAGGGCTTGGGCAGGAACGCTACGTTGTCGAGGTCGATCGACTTTCGCAGCTGTTCCTCGGCATAGCCCGACATGAACAAGATCGGCAGATCGGGATAGCGCTCGCGGGCGTGGCGCACCATCGTCGGGCCGTCCATCGACGGCATCACGACGTCAGAAATAAGCAGATCCGGCTTTTCACCTCGCGCCAGCAATTCGAGCGCCGCTTCGCCATTCTCGGCGGTCAGCACGGTATAGCCCTGCCGCGTCAGCGCGCGCTCGGCGACTGCCCGGACCATATCTTCATCCTCGACCAGCAGGATCAAGCCGGTTCCCCACAGATCGACCGGCTTTTCCTTGGCGGCGACCTTGGCGATCTTGGGCGCCTCGGCGGCGTGGACGGGAAAATAGATCGAGAAGGTCGCGCCCTGGCCCGGTTTGGAATCGGCGAAGATATAGCCGCCCGACTGTTTGACGATGCCATAGACGGTCGACAGACCCAGCCCGGTTCCCTTGCCGATTTCCTTGGTGGTGAAGAACGGCTCGAAGATCTTGCCGAGGATTTCGGGTGGGATGCCGGTGCCGGTGTCGCTCATCTCCAGCGCCGAATAATCGGCGATTGGCAGGATGTCGGATCCCATCTTGCGGACCTCCGCCGCGCTGACCGCCCGGGAAGTAATGGTCAGCGTTCCGCCGCCATTGGGATCCTTGGACAGCATCGCATCGCGCGCATTGACCGCCAGATTGACGACGACCTGCTCGAGTTGTCCGGGGTCGGCGCGCACCGCCCCCAGGTTGCGTCCGTGCCGCACTTCGAGCTTCACCGTCTCGCCGAGCAGGCGCTTGAGCAATTGCGATACTTCCGAGATCACATCGGGCAGCTGCAGCACTTGCGGCCGCAACGTCTGCTGGCGCGAAAAGGCCAGCAATTGGCGCGTCAGGCTGGCTGCCCGGTTGGAGTTCGCCTTGATCTGCTGAATGTCGTCATAATCGCTGTCGCCGGGCGAATGGCGCATCAGCATCAGGTCGCAATGGCCGATGATCGCGGTCAGGATATTGTTGAAATCGTGCGCGACGCCACCGGCGAGCTGGCCGACGGCCTGCATCTTGGTCGCCTGCGCGACTTCGCGCTTGAGCCGGGTCTCTTCGCCATTGTCCTTGAGGCTCAGCAGCACGGCGGCATCGCCCAGCCCGCGCGCGCCGGCGATGGTCAGCGCGACCGGTTCGTCGGGATGGTCCTTCAGGCGGATCGCCATGTCCATCGAATGGGTCGCGCCATTGGCGAAGCGGCGGATCGCATCGGCCACCGCCGCCTTGTCCTCACGCACCACCAGGTCGCCGGGATAAAGCGGCGGCTGCGCCTGATCCACTTGTGCCGCGCGGACGAACGGATCGTTCATCTGGACGAAGCGCCCGTCGCGATCGACCAAGGCGAGCCCGACCGGCAGCAGCGAGATCAGGCTTTTGACATGCGCCGCAGCCGATCCACCGATCGCCGGCTGGCCATGCTCCTCCTCGTCGAGCAGCACGACCAGGATCGGCGCATCCTCTCCGTCGAGGAACGGAATCTGCAGGATGCGGAGCGGCGCGCCACGCGGGCCCTCGCGCTCGAACCGCACCTGGCCTTTGTCGTCGGCGATCAGGAAGCGCGCGAAGTCGCGGCCGACGACGACGCTTTCCTCATGCCCCATCGACCGCTCGCGCAACACGCGATTGGCAGCGAGCAGGCGACCATCGGGCGCGATCAACGCGGCCATGATGCCGGCCGCGGCCAGCCGGTCGCCGGTCGGTCCGGCGATGATCGACTGCACGTTGGTGGCGAGATCGAGCCCCTGCGCCTCATGAAAGCGCCAGACCAGCATGTCCTCGCCCTCGCCTGCGCGCTCGATCGCCACCGCGAGCGGCGCGCCGCGCGTCGTGATGCGATCGAGCTCGGCCGACCCGTCGCGCCAGGCGATGCGCCCCGCCGCCGCAAGCTCGCCCGGGCCATTGTCGTCGAGCGGCAGGCCGGGAGGCGTCGGATAGCCGGCAAAGCGCGCGCGATAGCGCTCATTGGCGCAAATGAGCCGCCCAGCCCGGTCGGTCACGGCGATCGCATCGTCGCTTGCCGCCGCGAGCGCGCGCGCCACGCTCCAGTCGGTTTCGCCGGGTATGTCGGACGCCGCCGGCGCGAACCGCGACCAGACGATAACGGCGCCGACCAGCAACAGCATGGCGGCCGCGAATCCCCCTGCAATGGCGAAATTGTGGAGAGTCATCAGCGCGATCAGCGCCGCCCCCGCACCGCACGTCGCCGCGACGATCAGCGCTTGGCGCTGACCGGGGGCGCGTGCATCGTTTGGAACAGGTCGGGAAGCCATCAGCCCCTTGTGGCGCGGTGGCTAGGCAGGTCAAGCATCGTCGGGAATCCCCGACCCGCGCCGGCGCCTCTCCGCCGCATCAGCCGATGCTATTTCTTGTCAGGGGTGCTCGGGCTGGCGGTGCTAGGCGTCGCGGGAGCGTCGGTATTGCGCTTGGGAACCGAGAAGACGCCGGTCACCCGGCCGCCCGACTTGCTCGTGCCGACCTTCCCGCCGGAATCGAGCGACGCGCCGTTATTGTTGAGATTGATCACCAGCCGTCCGCCGCGAACCACGTTGGCGCCGCGATTCAGCACGACATTGCCGATCATCGTGATGATGCGCTTGTTGAGATCGTAGATCGCATAGGAGCCCGAGGCTTTCTCCCCGGGCCGGGTCACGACGACATTGCCCGACGCGCGGATCTGCGAGATTTCCGGCGGCGCACCGCTCGAGCTCATGAGGCTCGAGGAATAAAGTACTTCGGCCCGGTCGGACGTTACCGTCATCGCTCCCTGGCGGGCGCGGACGTTGCCCTGCGCCAGCGCGCGCTGCACCTTGTCCTGGATTTCGAGATGGTCGGCATCGACGCTCAGCGTCTCGTTTCCGCCCGACTGGAACGCCGAAACGCGCGCGCCGAGCAAGGTCGCGGCGCAAGCGAGAAGGATGAACGTGGTACGCGGATGAGCCATGATTTTGCCTACAACAAGGTTTCGCGCGTTGAAAGCACCCAACCACGCCAAAAAATACCATTGAACTCCTGGCGATGAACCAAGGCTGATGAACCAACGCCGCCGGCGGGATATCCGCCGGCGGCGCCATCGATCATCTACGCCAAAAAACTACCAGATGCGGACGCGGTCGGCCGGGGCGAGATACAGTTTCTGCCCAGACTGGACTTTGAACGCGGCGTACCACGGGTCCATGTTGCGGACGATGCTGGCGCGCGCTTCCGACGGCGCATGCGGATCGGTGCGCAGGCGCTTGAGCAATTCGGGCTCGCGATAGCTGCGCCGCCACACCTGCGCCCAGCCGAGATAGAAGCGCTCGTCGCCCGAATAGCCGTCGATCATCGGCGCGGGCTTGCCGCCCAGCGCCTTGTGATAAGCGTCATAGGCAACGGTAAGGCCGGCGAGATCGGCGACATTCTCGCCCAGGGTCAGCTTGCCCTGGACATGCTGGCCGGGCAGCGGCTCGTATTTGTCATATTCCGCCGCCAGCGCGTCGGTGCGCGTCTTGAACGCCGCGACATCGGCGGGCGTCCACCAGTCGGTGAGCTGGCCGCTCTTGTCATATTTGGCGCCCTGATCATCGAAATGGTGGCTCATTTCGTGTCCGATCACCGCGCCGATCCCGCCATAATTGACCGCCGGGTCGGCATTGGGATCGAAGAACGGCGGCTGCAGGATCGCGGCGGGAAAGACGATCTCGACCATGCCGAAATTGGCATAAGCGTTCACTTCCATCGGGGTCATGCCCCATTCCCAGCGCTGGAGCGGCTTGCCGAGATGGGCGATATTGTCCTTGCGGCCCCATTCGTTGGCGCGCCATTCGTTACCGAAGGCATCGCCCTTCACGATCTTGAGCGAGCCATAATCGCGCCATTGAGACGGATAGCCGATCTTGGGTCGGAACGCTGCCAGCTTGGCATGCGCCTTGATTTTGGTCTCGGCCGACATCCAGTCGAGCTTGTCGATCCGCGCGTTCATCGCGGCGATGATGTTCTTGACCAGCTGGTCGGCAGCCGCCTTGGTCGCGGGCGGGAAATATTGCTGGACGTACAATTTCGAGACGTCGTCCTCGATCGCGTTGGTGGTGAATTCTACCCCGCGCTTCCAGCGCGCTTGCTGCTCGGGAGTGCCCGACAGCGTCTTGCCGTAGAAGTTGAAATTCTCCTCGTCGAACGCCTTGGGCAGGACATCGGCGTAATTGTCCAGGCTGCGGACGATCAGTTGATCCTGCAGTACCGTCATCGGCGCCTCGGCGACCAGCTTGACGATCCCGGTGATCGCAGAGGGCTGCGCCACCAGCAACGTATCGACCGGGGCCCCGATCCCCTTGAAATAAGTCGGGAAGTCGAAGCCCGGCGCCTTCGCCTGCAGGTCGGCGACCGACAATTTGTTGTAGCGCTTGTTGGCATCGCGGCTATCGATCCGCGACCAGCTGACCGCGGCGATCTGCGTCTCCAGATCGACGATCGCCTTGGCCCGGGCGTCGGCATTGGCTTCGCCCGCCAGAGTCAGCATCTTGGCGATATGCGCCTGATATCCCGCCTTGGCGTCGGCGAATTTGGGGTCGCTGTAATAATCGCGGTCGGGCAATCCCAACCCGCCCTGACGCAAGCCCAGGATATAGGTTTCGGGCGCCTTGTCGTCCTGGCCGACGCCGGCCCCGAACGGCCCGCCGACGCCCCCCATCGCCGCTTCGGCCAGCAATGCCGCATAGCCGGCCTTGTCGGTCGACTTGACGCGATCGAGCCACGGCTTGATCGGCGTCAGCCCCTTCGCCTCGATCGATCCGGTATCGAGGAAAGTCGCATAGGCGGTGCCGATCTTCGAATTCGGATCCGTCGCGGCTTTTTCGAGGATCCCCTTGGTTCGCGATTCGGACAAATCGGCGAGCAGATTGAACGCGCCGTAATTCGACTTGTCGGACGGGATCGGGGTGTTCTTCGCCCAGGTGCCATTGGCGTAATTGTAGAAACTGTCACCCGGCGCGACCGACTTGTCCATGCCGGCTTCATCCATGCCGAAGGTGCCGAAGGTGGGCTTGCCGGAGGACGCGGCCACGGTCTGCTGGGTGAACGCCGCGGCGCCGAGCGCCGTCGCCGCAAGAAGTGCGAACGCGAAGGGTTTCATCTGGGGAGGGTCCTTTCCGAAGCGGAGGAGCGGACGTTCGCGTGACAGACCGGAGCCGTCATGTTCCCCCTTATTGATGGTGCGTGTTCTACCCCGGTGACACGCCTAGTCAATCGCGTCAGCCGTGGTCCCGCATGATGCGTCCGGCGTCGCGTTTCCACTCGCGTTCCTTGATATGCTCGCGCTTGTCATGGGCTTTGCGGCCCTTGGCCAGGGCCAGTTCGACCTTGGCGCGGCCGCGCGCGTTGAAATAGACCGTGAGCGGCACTAGCGTCATGCCGTCGCGCGCCACGGCGCCATGCAGCTTGTTGATCTCGCGTGCATTGAGCAGCAATTTGCGCGGCCGCTTGGGCTCGTGGTTGAAGCGGTTGCCGTGGCTGAATTCGGGGATGTTCGAATTGACCAGCCAGACGCCGCCGTCCGCCAACACTTCGGCATAGCTTTCGGCGATCGACCCTTCGCCGGAGCGCAGGCTCTTCACTTCGGTCCCGGTCAGCGCGATCCCCGCCTCGAACGTCTGCTCGATGGCATAGTCGAACCGCGCGCGCCGGTTCTCGGCGACGATCTTCTGCTTGTCGAACGTGAGGGGCTTGGGACGGGCCATGGGCCGGGCGATGTAAGCGCCCGCGTGCCGGAAGGGAAGCTTTAGTGGAAGGGCGGCTTCAGCGGATCGTCGCCGAAGCGGTTGGGGCCGACCGTTCCCGGCAGGACCAGGAACACGATCATCATCACCAGGATCGCGAAGCCGAGGATGTTGACCAGCGACATCAGGGTCATCGACTGCATCGCCTGCTGGAATGCCGGATTGTTGAAGTCCGGCGGGCTGCCGGGTTTCGCCGCGGACATCGACGCCATCATCGAAAAATAACGGGGAAAGAACGACGCCATGAAGATCGGCGAGACGATCTGCATCGCGTAATAAGGCGCCGACCACCAACCCGAGCGGTCGCTGTCATGCAGCCGACGCACAACCGCCGCGCCCGACAGAACGAAGAACAGCACGGCGCTCACGACGGTCATCGTGATCATGTTCTGCATCATCGGCATCATCAGCTGAATCATCGCCTGCGGGTCGTTGTCGAACCGATGCGGATCGCCCTGCATCATTGGCATCATCTGGTCGAACCACGACGTCATCAGCGGAATCATCGCGATCGCCATGACGACGAACTGGACGATGTAGACGATCAGGATCCACAGCCAGAAGGGCTGACGGTTTTCCCTGCCCTGGAAATCGACGATGCCGGTCAGATGCCTGGTCAGCAGGTTCATGGCGAATACCCCCTCGCTATGTCGGCTCAGCCTAACGCCGGCGAGCAGGATTGAAAGTCTTTGTCCTCGCCTGGCGGTTTTCGCGGTTCATTCTGCGCCGGCTCCGACCGCCAAACCCCAGCTTTAGCACCGACTAGCGCATCTACATTGACCGTTTTATATCCTATCAAGATGATGGGAATAACGGATCGAGAGGGAAATGGTCGTCCCTCTGGCGAACGCCACCGACAGGCCCGCGGCTTTTGATGGGATGCAGCTTGCTCCGCGTAACCAACGGCTAAAGCGCGATGCAGGGCTGCGTGACGCCCGGCTTCGTTGTCCCCGAGTGAAGGGAATGAAACGATGCGATGTCATGATTCCAATTGTCCGATCGGCTGATCGACTGCTCCTGATCGCCTGACGACTACGCCGACCGGCAGCGCCGGCGGCGCACGCCCGAATTCCATCGAACGCACGTGCCCTGCGAGGGCGCGGCCGGAGGCGATTGCCTGCGGCAAAGGGGACCCCTTCGCCTGATGACCAAGTATCTATTCCTGACGTCTCTCAGCCTGACGACGCTGGCGTCCGCTCTTCCGGCGACTGCCTTCGCCGACGATAAGGTGGCGCCGCCAGCCGCGACCAGCGCCGTCCCCAACGCCGTCGCCGATACCGATGCCGATCCTGAAGGTGGCGGCGACATCGTCGTTACCGCGCGGCGCCGGGCGGAAAGCGCACAGGACGTGCCGATCGCGCTCAGCGTGGTCGACGACAAGGCGCTTGCCGCGACCGGCAATTATTCGCTGGCGCAGATCCAGCAACTTGTGCCCAGCCTCCAGGTCTTCAGCTTCAACCCGCGCAACACCAACGTGAACATCCGCGGCCTGGGCTCGAACGTCGCGCTGACCAATGATGGGCTGGAGAACGGCGTCGGCATCTATATCGACAATGTCTATTACGGTCGCGTCGGCCAGTCGCAATTCGACCTGGTCGACCTGCAGCAGGTCGAAGTGCTGCGCGGCCCTCAGGGTACGCTATTCGGCAAAAACACGACAGCGGGTGCGATCAACATCACCACGCGCGCGCCGAGCTTCGATCCCGAACTGTCGGCCGAGGCGTCGCTGGGCGACTATGGCTATCGCCAGTTTCGCGCCTCCGCCTCAGGCGCGCTGATCGGCGATGTCGTCGCCGCCCGGCTGAGCATCGCCGACACCAGGCGCGATGGCTTCCTGACCAACGTCCATGACGGCAGCGATTCGGCCAATTATTATAATTTCAGCCTGCGCGGGCAGCTGCTGATCAAGCAGAGCGACCGCCTTTCGATCAAGCTGATCGGCGATTATTCGCACCAGAAACAGCACCATGTGCTCCAGGTGCTGTCGGGCTTCTTCGGGACCTATGACGACGGTACGCCGATCGCCAACAATTTCCTCAATCGCACCAGCCGGGCCGGCTACACGCCCCTGCCCTTCACGCCCTTTGCGCGGCTCGGCGATTCCGACAGTCCCTACCAGGCCAACATGAAGAGCTATGGCGCGTCGGGACAGATCGACTGGGACCTCGGCGCCGCCGCTTTGACCTCGATTACCGCCTATCGCTGGTGGGATTGGGATCCGGCCAACGATGGCGACGCCACTGGTTTGCCCGTCGTGACAAAGTCGCAGCAAGCTAATCACCAGCGCCAGTTCAGCCAGGAAGTGCGGCTGGCGTCGAAGGGTGACAATCGCATCGATTACGTCATCGGCGCTTACTATTTCTGGCAAATCATCAGAGGAAATGGCGCGGTCGCTTATGGGTCGGCCGCGCCGAATTGGTACCTCCCGACCACCGCCGCAGCGGTCGCCAATGCCGCGCTAAACGGCTTTGAGGCGGATTCGACCTCGACCCCGACGACCCACAGCGCCGCCGTGTTCGGCCAGGCGACGTGGAACGCGACCAGCCGCCTCAAGCTGACGCTGGGGTTGCGCTATACGCACGAGAAGAAAGAGGGAGCGTATAACCAGTTCTGGGTCGCGGGCACCGATCCCTCGACCCTGTCTCCGGCGGCCGGCGCCGCGGTGATCGCGATCCGCAACCAGTTCAACCCGGTCACCTCCTATTCGACCAGTTTCACCGACGACAGCGTCTCGCTGCTGGCCAATCTGTCGTACAAGATTGCGCCCGACGCGCTGATCTACGCGACCTATTCGAGGGGATCGAAGTCCGGGGGCCTCAACCTCACGTCGCTGCCGGCCGGCGTCACTCCCGATGTGCGGCCCGAGCGGGTCAATGCCTATGAAGTCGGGCTGAAAGCGCAAGCGCTCGACAAGCGGCTGACCGCGAACCTTGCCGCATTCTGGACCGACATATCCGATTACCAGACCGCGATCACCGAACAGGCGCCGGGCGGCCTCACCTATCGCCAATATATCTCCAACATCCCCAGCGTCCGATCGCGCGGTGCCGAAGCCGATCTCAGCTTCGCACCAACCCGCCTGGTCAGCCTCAATGCCTCGGCTTCCTATACCGACGCGGTCTATATCGATTACCCCAACGCACCGCAGGCGCCCGAGCGGCTCGACCTCGGATCGGTCCAGAGCCTCAGCGGCAAGCCGCTCGCCGGCGTTCCCAAGTTCACCTACACGCTGGGCGCCGATATTGCCCAACCGGTCGGCCGCATCGCCGGCCAGAAGTTTCAGTTCTACGGCCATGCCGATTTCGCGCATCGTTCGTCGCTGAACACGTCGTCGACCAATTCGCGCTATGCCCAGGTGCCCGGTTATGGCGTGCTCAACGGGCGGATCGGCGTACGGCCGGAGAGCGGTCGCTGGGACCTCTCGGTCTGGGCACGCAATCTCACCAATACCAAATATTTTCAGACGCTTGCTGCGGCCAATACCGGCGTGATCACCGCGTTGCTCGGTGATCCGCGGACGGTCGGCGCCACGCTCCGCATCAAATTGTGAGGTGAACCATGGCTAGCCTGTTCCCACCCCGACCGTTGTCCTTCACCGCGCCGACCGACGACGGCGCCGGGCCCGACCGCCCGACCGCGTGGCGCCTGATGGCCCTGTCGGCAGTCGCGGTACCGGTCGCGGCCGCCGGGCTGCCGCTCGCGGTCTATCTGCCGCCGATCTACGTCCAGGATCACGGTCTGTCGCTCGGTGCGATCGGCCTGATCTTCCTGATCGGCCGGTTGTGGGACGCCTTGCTCGATCCGCTGGTCGGTACGCTGAGCGATCGCACCCGCACCCGGTTCGGCCGACGTCGCCCATGGATCGCCGGGGGCGGCCTGCTATTCGCGCTGGCGGCGGCGTTCCTGTTCTTTCCGCAGGGCCAGGTTTCGGTCGCCTATCTCGCCGCGACCTTGTTCTTCTTCTATCTCGGCTGGACCGCAATTCAGATACCGCTGCTCGCCTGGTCGGGCGAGATTTCGGGCCGCTATCACGAGCGCACGCGGATCGCGACGTTCCAGACCGTGGTGACCGCGTCGGCGCTGTTGCTGACCCTGATTTTACCAACGATCGCCGATCAATGGCGGCCCGGCGACGGCAAGCTGAAGCTCGCGCTGATGGGCGGACTGGTGCTGGCGACGATCCTGCCGGGGCTTGCGCTCACGCTGACCGCTTTCCCCGAGCAGCCGCTGCCCGACGCGCCGACACGTCGCCGGCCGATCGGCCAGGCGATCCGCACCGTGCTCGCCGACCCGTTGCTGCTGCGCGTGCTCGGCTCCGATTTCGCGGTGACGCTCGGTCAGAACATCCGCGCCTCGCTGATCGTCTTCTATGTCAGCTTCTTCATGCACCGGCCCGATTGGGCGGCGGGTCTGTTCCTGTTCCAGTTCGTGTTCGGAATCCTGGCCGGGCCGATCTGGCTCAGGATCGGCTATCGCCTGGGCAAGCACCGCACCGCGGTCACCGGCGAGATCGTCCAGGTCATCGTCAATCTGGGCCTGCTGCTGATAACGCCGGATCGCTTCGGCTTGCTGCTCGCATTGACCTTGGCGCAGGGGCTGGCCCAGGGTTCGGGCAATCTGATGCTTCGCGCGATCGTCGCCGACGTCGCCGACAAGCACAGACTCGATCATGGCGAGGACCGTACCGGGCTCTATTTCTCGGTGTTCAGCCTAGCCGGCAAGGCCGCCACCGCGGTCGCGGTCGGGATCGCCCTGCCGCTCGTATCCTGGCTCGGTTTCGACCCCAAGACGGTCAACAGTCCGGCCACGCTGCAGGGGCTCGCCATCGTCTTCGCGATCGGTCCCGCCATCGCCCACGCCTTTTCCGCCTGGCTCGTCAGCGGCTTTCCGCTCGACGAGGCGGCGCATGCCGAAGTCCGCCGCGCGCTGGACGCCCAGGGGGCAGCCCTCGCCCCTGCCGAATGACCCCCATCAACCCCGAAGGAGACGTGCCATGACCAATCTTACCCATGAATTCGTGAATGCGCGGGACGCCGACGCCCTGCTCGACATCGTACCGGTCGCGGGCCGGATCGGTGCAGAAATCCGCGGCGTGAAGCTGTCCGGCGAACTCGATCAGGTCGCCATCGCCGCGATCCGTGCCGCGCTGGTGCGCCACAAAGTGATCTTTTTTCGCGATCAGAATCATCTCGACGATGCGGCGCAGGAAGCGTTCGCGGAGAAATTCGGCAAGCCGATCGCGCACCCCACCGTGCCGGTTGTCGACGGCAGCAAATATCTGCTCGAGCTCGATTCGAAGGAAGGCTATGCGGCGTCCAGCTGGCATACCGACGTGACGTTCGTCGATGCCTATCCCGAAGCATCGATACTGCGCGCGATCACCATTCCCGAAGCTGGCGGCGACACGCTCTGGGCCAATGGCGTCACCGCCTATCAGGAATTGCCCGAGAGCCTGCGCACGCTGGTCGACGGCCTCTGGGCGCTGCACACCAATCTCTACGATTATGCCGGGACGTTCGGCGAGGCCGACCGCAAGCGGGTCGAGGAGCACCGCAAGGTGTTCGCATCGACCGTCTATGAAACCGAGCACCCCGTTGTCCGCGTCCATCCGGAATCGGGCGAGCGCGCGTTGTTGCTCGGCCATTTCGTCAAGCAGTTCGTCGGGCTGAACGCGGCGGATTCGCAGCGGCTGTTCTCGATCCTGCAGGACCACATCACCAAGCCCGAGAACACCGTGCGCTGGCGCTGGAAGCCGAACGACGTGGCGATCTGGGACAATCGCGCGACCCAGCACCGCGCGATCGCCGATTTCGGGCCGCAGCGCCGCACGCTGCGTCGCGCGACTGTCGCCGGCGACGTGCCGGTGGCGATCGACGGCAGCCGCAGCCGGGTGATCAAGCCCGAACTGGTCGCCGTCGCCGCCTGATCGACTTGGCTGGGGTAGCGGCCGCTGCCCCATCCTGGCGCCGCGTCCGTGTCACGCCGGACGCGGCGTCGAAATCATCGTTGCCGGTTCACAGCCCCGCCGTCGCCATCGCCGCATCGACCGCGGCGCGGCTGGCGTCGTTAGCCTCGGTCATCGGCAGGCGGAGATGCATCGGCCAATCCGGCTTTATCTTGCCGAGCGCGTATTTGACCGGCCCCGGCGAGGCGTCGGTGAACATCGCAACGTGCAACGGGTAAAGGCGATCGTGGAGCGCCAGCGCTTTGACATGGTCGCCCGCGGCCCAAGCGGCCTGGAATTCGGCGCACAAGCGCGGCGCTACGTTCGCGGTGACCGAGATGCAGCCGACTCCGCCCATCGCGTTGAACGCCAGCCCGGTTTCGTCATTGCCCGACAATTGGACGAAATCCGGGCCGCAGCCCAGCCGCTGCTCGGTCACCCGGCCGAGGCTGCCGGTCGCGTCCTTCACGCCGATAAAGACCTCGGGGAACGCCTTGACGATCCGCGCCATCGTCGCCGGCTGGATGTCGGTGACGGTGCGCCCAGGCACATTGTAGAGCACGATCGGCAGCGGCGTTTCGCGCGCGATTGCCTCGAAGTGGCGGAAGATGCCTTCCTGGCTCGGTCGGTTGTAATAAGGCGGCACCATCAACGCGGCGTCGGCGCCCGCTGCCTTGGCGGCATGGACATTGGCGATCGCAACCCGCGTATCGTTCGACCCCGCGCCAGCCAGCACGGGCACGCGGCGGTTGGTCTGTTCGGCGCAAACGCGAACCGCATAGAAATGCTCGTCGGCAGTCAAGGTAGCGGCCTCACCGGTCGTCCCGACCGGTACCAATCCGGCCGATCCTTCGGTGATTTGCCACTCGACGAGTTCGCGATACGCGTCCTCTGCGAAGGCGCCATCCGCCGCAAACGGCGTGACCAGTGCGGGGATCGATCCCGAAAACATGCTTAAACGCTCCCGCGTGGCGGCGATCCGCCGTTTTTTCGTTGTTTTATATCCTGACAGATAGGGCGCGAGAGCATATCCTGTCCACATGCTTGCGTCGTGGTTCAAAAGCGGGGTTGCCGCCGCCGCCCTTTCGGGGATGGCGGCGACGGGTATGGCGTTCCAGGATCAGCTCGAATGGGCCAAGTCCAAATTGATGGGCGCCCCCAGCGCCGACCCCAGGTCGGTCAGCGCCTTGTCGGCGGCGATCACCGAATGGCGGTCGCTCAGGCAGACCAATAGCGCCCCGTTCGAAAGCTACGCCCGTTTCCTGCTCGCGCATCCCGGATGGCCAGGCGACGTCGCGATGCGCCGCGCCGCCGAAGCGTCGCTGGCGATGCCGGGCTGGTCGCCGTCGACCGCGGTCGCCTTCTTCCGGCGCTATCCGCCACAAACCGGCACGTCCTGGGTTCGCTTTGCGGAGGCGCTGACCGCCACGGGCTCGATGGACGACGCACGGACGGCCGCACGCAATGCCTGGGCTCAGGGCAGTCTGACGCCAACCGACGAGAGCAAGGTGCTGACGACCTGGCCTGACGCGCTGCTCCCCAAGGACCAGGATGTGCGGATGGACCAGTTGCTGTGGCAGGGCCAGACCGCCGCCGCGGCGCGCCAACTCGCGCTCACCGGCGCCGCGCGGCGTCCCCTGTTCGCGGCGCGACTCGCGCTGCGCACCAATGCGCCCGATGCCGGCACTGCCGACGCGATCGGCGCCGGCGATCCGGGCTATCTCGCGGACAAGGCGATCTGGCTGACCAATAGTGGCGCCGCCGGATCGGCGCGCGCGCTGCTGGCTCGACCGCACAATTTCTCCAGCAAACCGCTCGATGTCGACCGCTGGTTTGACTTGCTGCTGCGCAATGCCCGCGCAGCCGTCGAGGCCGGCGACTATTCGACCGCGTACAATATCGCCAGCCAGGTCGATGACGCCTATCCCACCGGTACCGACATCGCACTTCGCCCCCTGGCCGAGCGCGACCCGTACACCGATCTCGTCTGGCTCGCCGGACAGACCGCGCTCAAGCGGCTGGGCCGTCCATCCGACGCGATCGGCATGTTCGTCCGCTATACCGGCGGCTCGCGGTCGACCGCGCTCAAGGCGAAGGGCTTCTATTGGGCGGGGCGGGCCGCTCAAGCCGCCCGGCAAAGCGATGAAGCGACTCGCAACCTCGCCGCGGCGGCACGCTATGGCGATCAATTCTACGGCCAGCTGGCAGCCGAGCGCCTCAGTCAGCCTTTATTGGCGCCGGCCGAGCCGACGCCGCCGCCAATCCCGCCCGCAGAGCGCTCGGCCTTCTACAATAACGAGGTGGTCCGCGCGGCGCAGTTCCTCGGCACGGTCGGCGCGCATGAGGATCAGAGCCTGTTCCTGCGCCAGATCGCCAACCTCGCAAGCACCGTCGACGACCATGTGCTGGCCGACGAATTGGCCCGGACGCTGGGGCGGCCCGATCTATCGGTGATGGTCGGCCGCAGCGCGCTGTTGAACGGCGTCACCGATTACACCCGTTCGGGATTCCCGACGGTCAATATTCCGGCGTCGTCGGCATCGAGCTGGACGATGGCGCATGCGATCATGCGCCAGGAGAGCCAGTTCGACCGCTCGCTGATCAGCCGCGCCGGCGCGCGCGGAATGATGCAGTTGATGAACGGCACCGCGCGTGAGCAGGCGGGCAAGCTCGGCCTTGCATGGGATCAGGGCATGCTGCTCAGCAGCACCGACTATAACATCCAGCTCGGCACCGCCTATTTCCAGCGGCTCTACAATCAATATGGCAGCTATCCGCTGGCGATCGCCGCCTATAATGCCGGCGCCGGCAACGTGAACAAATGGCTGGCGGCGAACGGCGACCCGCGTACCGGTACGGTCGACTGGATCGACTGGATCGAGGCTATCCCATTCGACGAGACCAAGCGTTACGTCCAGCACGTGCTGGAGAATGCGGTGGTTTATGACCTGATCAATCCGCAGCGCGCGCTATCGACCGGCAATGCGCGGTTGAGCTGGTATATCGGCAACAAGCGGCCGGGCTGACGACCTGCCCGTCACCCCCGCGAAACTCCCTCCGTCACCCCAGCGAAAGCTGGGGTCTCAGGCGAAGGCGCGATACGGCTTGAGACCCCAGCTTTCGCTGGGGTCGCCGCGCTACGCGCCGAATATGAACAACTGTTCGCCGAGGAGCGCCCGAAACTCGTCGAGACGATCGCCTGGGCGGCCGGCAATGGCGATCGCTCGGAGAATGGCGACTATATCTACGGCCGCAAACGGCTGCGCGAAATCGATCGCCGGCTGGGCTGGCTGTCGAAGCGGATGAAAGCGGCGAAGGTGGTCGATCCGGCGCAACAGCCCGATACCAGCCGTGCGTGGTTCGGCTGCACGATCACCGTCGCCGACGAGGAAGACAACCGACGCGTCCTGACCCTGGTCGGCGACGATGAGACCGACGCCGGCAAGGGCCTGATCGGCTGGAGCGCTCCACTTGCCCGCGCCTTGCGGGGAGCTGCGGTCGGCGACCTGCGCCGCGTGACCTTGCCTGCGGGCGAAAAGGAATATGAAGTGATGGCGGTCAGCTATCCCTCCGCCGATGCGACCAAAAAATAACGGCAAAACGTAACGGACCGTTTCTTGCGCGTGGCTGGTCGGTGGTCGTGATAGGCTCTAGATCGATCGCGTAACGAACAGGAGGTCATCCATGCCCATTCCCGCCAGCTGGTCGTCTCAGCTCCAATCGCTGCTGCGTATCGTCACCGCGCTCGGTTTCATGCAGCACGGCGTGTCCAAGTTCTTCGGTATCCCGCCCTTCCCGATGCCGCTCAATCCATTGCTCTACGCCGCGGGCACGCTCGAACTGGTCGGCGGCGGACTGTTCCTGCTCGGCCTGTTCACGCGGCCGGTCGCGTTCATTTTGTCGGGCATGATGGCAGTCGCCTATTTCATGGCGCACGCCCCAAAGAGCGTCTTCCCGGTGGTCAATGGCGGCGAGCCGGCGATGCTCTACGCCTTCATCTTCCTCTTCTTCGCCGCGGCGGGTGCCGGATCGTGGAGCGTCGACGCGCTGCGCAACCGGCCGGCTGCCCGATAACCTCACCCGTGCGGGCGTGATTGCGCTGGCCGCATCGCGCCCGCTACACCGGCGCCATGACCGACGAGACTCATGCCCGCAACATCGCGTTGCTGATCGACGCGGACAATGCCTCGTCGAGCACGCTGGACCCAGTGCTGACGATCCTGGCCGAACTCGGCACGGTCAATATTCGCCGGGTCTATGGGAATTGGTCCAAGCCCGCGCTCAAGGGCTGGCGTGATCAGACGGTCCGCTACGGGATCGAGCCGCAGCAGCAATTCGACCTGACCAAGGGCAAGAACGCGACCGACATGAAGATGACGATCGACGCGATGGACCTGCTCTATCGCGGCCGCGTCCATGGGTTCGGCATCATGTCGTCAGATTCGGACTTCATGCCGTTGGCGATGCGGATCCGCCAGGATGGCCTGCCCGTTTACGGGTTCGGCACGTCGAAGACACCCGAGGCGTTCCGCCAAGCCTGCACCCGATATATCGACGTCACCGCGCTCCGCCAGGCCCCTGCTCCGGAGACCATCAACGGAAACCACGCTGCCGCCGCCAATGGCAAGGCCGAGGTGGACCCGGAACTGCTCAAGCTGCTGGTCGATGCCTATGATGCCGTGAAGCGCGACGAGCGCGGGTTCGTCAACCTGTCCGAACTTGGCGAGCGGGCGGGCAACCGTTCGAGCTTCGATGCGCGCAATTACGGCTATAAGCGCCTCTCCGACCTGATCGAGGCAGTGCCCAATTTCCAGACCGAGCGTCGCGACGGCGGCCGCATCTACGTCAAGCGAGTGCGCTAGCCGCGCGTTCCAGCTTCATCCGTGAGATCAGGATCAGCCCACCGGCCGCCGCGCGCGCATCGCCTGGGCGAGCGTACCTTCGTCGAGATAATCGAGCTCGCCACCGACGGGCAGGCCGTGCGCTAGTTGCGTAAGCCGCACCGGAAAGCGCTCGATCCGCTCGGCGATGTAATGCGCGGTGGTCTGCCCCTCGAGCGTGGCGTTCATCGCCAGCACCACTTCGTCGATCCCGCCCGCTTCGACGCGGCCGACCAGGTTGGCGATTGCCAGATCCTCCGGCCGCACGCCGTCGAGCGCCGATAGCCGTCCGCCTAGTACGTGATAGCGCCCCGGGAACAGCCGCGAGCGCTCGAGCGCCCAGAGATCGGCGACTTCCTCGACCACGCACAAAGACCGCTGGTCGCGGCGCGGATCGGCGCACACCGCGCACGGATCGCTGGTATCGACATTGCCACAAGTCGAACAGGTGGCGAGCTTCTGGTCCACCGCCTCCAGCGCAGCGAGCAACGGCCCCAATGCCGCCTCGCGCTTCTTGAGCAGATGGAGCACCGCGCGGCGCGCCGAGCGGGGCCCGAGTCCGGGGAGCCGGGCCAGCGCTTGAGTCAGCGCTTCGATTTCCTGCGATGCCATGGGGAACAAATAGGGGGTTGCGTGCCCCCCTGCCAAGGGGCGAAAGGCGTGGCCCATGCGGATCGTCTTCATGGGAACTCCCGATTTCGCCGTTCCGGTGCTCGATGCACTGATCGACGCGGGTCACGACGTCGTGGCGGCATACAGCCAACCGCCCCGCGCCGGCGGGCGGAGAGGCAAGGCGCTGACCCCCTCCCCGGTCCAGGCGCGTGCCGAGACGCTAGGGATCGAGGTGCGCACGCCGCTGTCGTTTCGGAAGGAGCCGGGCGCGATCGAGGCGTTCGCGGCACTGGCAGCCGACGTCGCGGTCGTGGCAGCTTATGGGCTGATCCTGCCGCAAGCCCTGCTCGATGCGCCGCGGCTCGGCTGTCTCAACGTCCACGGCTCGCTGTTGCCGCGCTGGCGCGGCGCCGCGCCGATCCAGCGGGCGATCCTGGCGGGCGATGCCGAAACCGGGGTCGGCATCATGCAAATGGAGGCCGGGCTCGACACGGGACCGGTGCTGCTCGAGGAGCGTACGCCGATCGATGGCAAGGCGGCAGATATTCTCTCGGCCGAACTCGCCGCGATCGGCGCGCGGCTGATGGTGCGCGTGCTTGACGCCATCCATGCCTTTCCGCCGCGCGCGCAGCCCGAGGATGGCGTCACCTACGCGTCAAAGATCGACAAGGCCGAGGCGCGGATCGACTTCAACCGCTCCGCCGTCGAGGTCGAACGCCAGGTCCGCGCGTTCAATCCGGCACCGGGCGCTTATTTCGAATATGCGGGCGAGCGCATCAAGGTGCTGAGCGCCGCCGTCATGGAATTGTCGGGCGCGCCGGGTGAAGTCCTCGACGGGCAGCTGACCATCGCCTGCGGCAAAGGCGCGATCCGTCCGCTCGCGGTGCAGCGCGCTGGGCGTGGTGTCTTGACGTCAAACGAGCTTTTGCGCGGCTTTTCCATCCATATAGGCACGCGCCTGTGACGCGGTTCGCGCTGACGGTAGAATATGACGGCCGCCCCTTCATGGGCTGGCAGCGGCAGGACCACGGACCCAGTGTGCAAGCAGCGATCGAGCGCGCGGCCAAGGAAATCCTCCAGGAAGACGTCACCGTGCACGCCGCCGGGCGCACCGATGCGGGCGTTCACGCGCTGGGCATGCGCGCGCACCTTGACGTCACGCGGGCGATCACACCGTTTCGCTTGATGGAGGCGCTCAATGCGCGCCTCAGGCCCGATCCGGTGGCAATCCTCGATTGCGCAATCGTGCCCGACGATTGGCATGCGCGGTTCTCGTGCCTCACCCGCCATTACGAATATCGCATCATCTGCCGCCGCGCGCCGCTGACCTGGGAAAAGGGCCTGGCATGGCGCGTGCCGCAGGAACTCGACGCCGCGGCGATGCACGGTGCCGCGCAAATACTGGTCGGGCGGCATGACTTCACCACCTTCCGTTCGGCACATTGCCAGTCGGATAGCCCGGTCAAGACGCTCGACCGCCTCGATGTCGTCCGCGACGGCGCGCGGATCAGCATATTCGCCTCGGCGCGGTCGTTCCTCCATCATCAGGTGCGGTCGATGGTCGGGTGCCTGGAACTGGTCGGCCAGGGCAAATGGTCCAAAGGCGACCTGAAGGCTGCGTTGGAAGCGGCCGATCGCGCGGCGCTGGGGTTCAACGCACCGCCCGATGGCCTCTATTTCCTGCGCGCCGACTATCCGCCTAGCGGCTGAATCGCGCCGCAAGCTCGACATGGGTCGACCAGCGGAATTGGCCGACCGGCTGTACCCAGTCGAGGCGGTAACCACCTTCGCAAATTATCTGAGCATCGCGTGCGAAACTACTGGGATTGCATGACACATAGGCGATTACGGGAGTCGTTGCCAGTGCCAGCCCGGCCGCCTGGTCACGCGCCCCTGCACGCGGCGGATCGAGTACTACGGCACCAAATCGTCCGAGTTCCTCGACCGTCAGCGGGCGGCGGTAGAGATCGCGATGGTCGGCGAACACCTGCCGTCCCGCACGCCCGGCGGCGGCCTTCAACGACATTATGGCGTCACGCCCTGCTTCGGCGGCATAGACCCGCGCCGGCGCCAGCGAGAGCGCGAAGGTGCCGAGCCCGGCGAACAGGTCCGCGATCGTGCCTGCCTGCCCCACGGCCTCGCGCACTGCGGCAATCAGCGCCGCTTCGCCGTCGCGCGTCGCCTGGAGGAAGCTGCCCGGTGGGAACGGCACGGCGACCTCCCCTCCGCCGGCTTTCCAACGATGCTCTGCATCGCCGGCACCTTGGCCGGCTCCGCCCAAGGTGATGGTGACGGGATCGGGCTCCCACCGCGTCTCGGGGCCCATACCGTCATCGGTCGCGAAGCGGGCGACATTGTGCTGCTGGCAGAAGGCGATAATCGCTTCCGCCGCTTCGAGCCCGTCGAAGCTCGCACCGATCAGCAATTCCACGCCCTGATCGCATGACGTCATCTGAATATCGGCCCGGCGGCGTTTCAGCCCCAGCCGCGCCAGCAGCTTGCGCAATGGTGCCACCAAGGCGAATAATTCCGGCGCAAGTATATGACATTCCTGGATATCGACGATTGCGTGGCTGCCCGACTCGGCGAAGCCGAGCCGAACGCGGCCGCCCTTCGCTTCTGCATGGAGCGAAGCGCGGCGCCGCGTCCTGGGCGGGGAGAGGATCGGCGCGCGGATATCGGTTTCGAGTTCGTGCGCGGCGAGTGCGCCTGCGATGCGGTCAGTGATGAACCGCGCGTAGCTCACGTCGTCGAGATGCTGGAGCTGGCACCCGCCACAGGTCGGGAAGTGACGGCATGGCGGCATCTGGTGATGCGGACCAGGCGTGATCGAGCCATCGGGTTTGAGCACATCGCCGGGCGCCGCCAGCGCGGCATGACGTCCATCCGCGGTGACGCCCTCGCCACGCGCGGCGACGCGGATGATCGTGTCGATAGTCATCGCAGACACTCCGCGATCGCACGCGGCAGGCAGGGGATCAGATCGTCGGCGGCAAAAGCCGGTCCGGCGAGCTGGGCGGCGCGGCCGTGAAGCCATACGGCCGCCTCAGCCGCTGCGAGTGGCGCCACGCCTCCGGCCAGACGCGCGCCGAGCAGGCCGGCGAGCACGTCGCCGGTGCCTGCCGTCGACAACCAGGACGATCCGCCGGCATAGACCCGCACATCGCCCTGAGGCGTCGCAATGACCGTGTCCGCCCCCTTGTGCACGATGACCGCTCCAGCTTCAGCCGCGGCCGCGAGTGTCCGATCGATCTTGCTTCCCTTTCCCTCACCGAACATCCGGTCGAACTCGCCGCTATGCGGGGTCAGGCAGGTCGGCGCGGCACGGCCACTCAGCCGGCCGACGTCGCGCCCGATCAGGCTCAGCGCGTCACCGTCGAGCACCAGCGGACGCGTCGAGGCGATAGCCGCGTCCAGCCTCTGCCTCACGTCTTCTTCCCGACCCAACCCAGGGCCGATCACCACCGCGCCCGTGCGTTCGTCCTCAAGCAGCTTGTCGAACTCCGTTATCGGCCGATGGACGATGGCGTTCGGTCCGTAGCCGTCATCTTCGCCGACCCGGACGACGTAGCCGGCGCCGCCATGCAGCGCCGCGTTCGACGCGAGCCTGGCTGCACCAGGCATGTGCCCTTCCAGCACCGCAACGAGGCCGCGAGTATATTTGTGACTGTGCGGCCCGGGCTCGCTAAGTCGAGGCATCGCGACCGTCCGCCAGATCTTGGCGATCGGGATACCGATATCATCGAGCAGGAGCTGGCCGCAGCGGTCGAGGCCGTCGCCGAGCAGATGTGCGGGCTTGAGCGCACCCAGCGCAAGCGTGACCGTCGCGCCGGCCGCCCCTAAGTCGCGGCCAAAATCCGTGTCCATGCCCGAGGGCAGATCGATCGCAAGGGTGAAGTGGGCCGCAGTCACCAGTCGCTGCAATTGGCCGACGACGTCGGGCGCCAGCGGACGAGTCAGGCCCGTTCCGAACAATCCATCGACAAGGATTGGCCTTGCCGGCGCGTCGGCAAGGCCGATAACCTCGCCGCTCCATTTGGCGCGCATCGCGGCGGCAGCGCCTTCCTTAGCCTGTCCAAGCGCGGCAACCATGACGTCATGCCCACTCTCGTGTAGCAGGCGCGCGGCGACCCAGGCATCGCCGCCGTTATTGCCTGGACCAGCTAGCACCAGCACCGGCCGTCCCATCGCAAAGCGCGCCGCCTCGCGCGCCACGGCTGCCCCGGCGCGCTCCATCAATTCAGCTTGTGGAACCCCGCCGGCGAACACCGCTTCTTCCGCCGCACGCATCACAGCGGCGGAGACGATGGGCTGACCTTCAATCGGAATCATTTGGCGCTATTAGCGCCCTTGCCCTTCATCGTCGCGGGCAAACGGAAGCGGTCGCCGCCGATCGCGACTTCGATCTGATGATCGGCGACGATCGTCACCTTTGCGGCCTCGGCTCCATCGGCCGCGACCACACCACGCCCGTCCTTGACCACCAACAGGCGGCGGAAGCCGCCATCGGGCTTGTGGACGGTCAGGATCAGCCCCTCGGTCGATTGAACGCGATCGAGCGTGCATTGCCGCGAGAAAGCGGCATTGCCCGCGGGTGCGCAGACGATGCGGCCATTGTCCTCGGCATCCGAGCTGGCCTGGGCGAGCGCATTGTCGAATTCGCTATTGCCGTTGCCGGCCGACGAACGCGGGTCGGCCGTACAGGCGGCGAGAATCAGGATCGACCCTATCGCGAGCGCGCTAGATATCCGCGTAAACATGAGTTTCGGCCGCCGCTCCAGGATGGGTCACGGCGCCCTTATAGGCAGGGCCGACATTCTGCGCATAGCGCCACAAAGCGCCCGACCCATAATCGGACACCCGCGCTTTCCACGCCTTGCGGCGCTCGGTCAGCACATCTTCCGCGACGTCGAGATCGATCGTACCCGCCTCGGCGTCGATGCGGATCATGTCGCCGTCCTCGACCAGCGCGATCGGGCCGCACTCGGCGGCCTCAGGCCCGACATGGCCGATGCAGAAACCGCGGGTCGCGCCCGAAAAGCGCCCGTCGGTGATCAGCGCGACTTTCTCGCCCATGCCCTGGCCGTATAGAGCCGCGGTGGTCGATAGCATCTCGCGCATGCCCGGGCCGCCCTTGGGGCCCTCGTAACGGATGACGATGACCTCGCCTTCGTTGATCTGGCGCGCCTCGACCGCGGCGAAACACTCTTCCTCGCAATCGAACACCCGCGCGGGACCGGCGAATTGCAGGTGATGGAGACCGGCGACCTTCACGATCGCGCCATCGGGCGCCAAGGTGCCGCGCAGGCCGACAACGCCGCCGGTCGGGGTGATCGGCGTCTTGGCGTCATAAATGACCTTCTGGTCGGGGTTCCAGGTGACCTGATCGATATTCTCGCCCAAGGTCTTGCCGGTCACCGTCAGGCAATCGCCATGCAGGAAGCCTTCGGTCAGCAAGGTCTTCATCAGCATATAGACCCCGCCGGCATCGTACATATCGCGCGCGACATATTGCCCGCCGGGCTGGAGGTCGGCGCAATAAGGCGTGGTCTTGAAGATCTCGGCGACGTCGAACAGGTCGAACTCGATCCCCGCTTCATGCGCCATCGCCGGCAGATGGAGCGCGCCATTGGTCGATCCGCCGGTCGCCGCGACGATCCGAGCGGCGTTCTCGAACGCCTGCCGGGTGCAGATGTCGCGCGGGCGGATATTCTTCGCCAGCAACTCCATCACCTGGGCGCCCGCCGACACCGCGATCTGTTCGCGCGTCGTGTAAGGAGCCGGCACCATATTGCTGTTGGGCAAGGATAATCCAATCGCTTCACCGACGCACGCCATGGTGTTGGCGGTATATTGTCCACCGCACGCGCCGTGCCCGGGACAAGCGACGCGTTCGAGCTCGTGCACTTCGGAAAGCGGGCAATTGCCGGCGGCGTAGCGGCCGACCACCTCGAACACGTCCTTCACCGTGACGTCACGGTCGTGAAAGCGCCCGGGCAGGATCGATCCGCCATAGACGAAGATCGACGGGATATTGAGGCGTAGCATCGCCATCATCATCCCCGGCAGCGACTTGTCGCACCCGGCAAAGCCGACCAGCGCGTCATAGCAATGGCCGCGCACCGACAGTTCGACCGAATCGGCGATGACCTCGCGGCTGACCAAAGACGCCTTCATCCCCTGGTGCCCCATGGCGATGCCGTCGGTCACGGTGATCGTATTGAACCGCCGCGGCATGCCCCCGCCCTGCTCCACCCCGCGCCGCGCGGCATCGGCCTGCGCGTCGAGCGTGGTGTTGCACGGTGCCGAATCGTTGCCGGCGGAGGCGAGCGCGACAAACGGACGCGCGATCTCCTCCTCGGTCAGGCCCATGGCGTAATAATAGCTGCGGTGAGGGGCGCGCTCCGGACCGACCGAGACATGGCGGCTGGGGAGTTTCGATTTGTCGAATGTGTGGGTCATGGCGCGACGCCTATGTCGCGAGAAGGTCGGTTTGCGCAAGACTATTGCTGAGAAAGGTGTGGCGGGGAGCGGCCGAAGCGGACCTGCGTAGCTGTCACCCAGCAAGTTGGGGGCCAGTTGAGGACTCGCGCGGCTGACGATGGTTAAGCGCGGTTCGGCGGTCCCGCCCTGGTACGCAAATCTGTCACGCGAGTGTCGATTCGAGACACCACCAACCGGGTTGGGCGCTCCTGATCGCCTGCGCGGCGGTGGTGCGCGAGGTCTCGCTATCGAAGAGAGCGAAGCAGGTGGCGCCAGAGCCGGACATGCGGGCAAGCGCGGCGCCGGTTTGCGCGTGCAACAGGTCGACCACCGCGCCGATAACGGGCGCGACCTCGCGCGCTGGAGCCTCGAGATCGTTACGGCCTTCCATCGCAACGCCAAGCCACCCCGTCATGCCGGGCTCGTCCCGGCATCCACCGTGCAACAAACCCTCAGGGTCGGGGGTGTGCGGCACGGTGGACCCCTGCACAAGGCCGGGGTGACGATGGACAAGAGGGCCGCGATCGACGCCGTCCCAGCCACGGAACACCGCACCGGTCGAGACGGCGACCCCGGGATTCACCAGCAACACGGGAATGCCCGACAACTCGTCGATTAGCTCAAGCCGCTCGCCTCGCCCACCTCCGATCGCGCTTTTGCCGAGCAGGCAGGCAGGAACATCCGACCCAAGTTCGAGTGCGATATCGGCCAGATCTGCCGGATCAATGCCCTTCAACCGCGCCAGCGCGCGTAACATGGCAGCGGCGTCGGCCGATCCTCCGCCAATCCCAGATGCAACCGGCAAATGCTTGTCGAGGGTAATCGCGAGCGGCGGCAGCGGCCCATGCGCCACCGCGAAAGCATCGCGCGCGGCGAGCACAAGATTGCCGCTCTCATCGGCGAGGGCAGGGCCAAACGGGCCGGTCAGCGCGAAGCCGTCGCGATCGGCCTCTTCGATCGACACGATGTCGCCATCGCGAAGAAACGCGAACAAAGTCTCGATCTCGTGATAGCCATCGGCGCGCCGGGCGCGAACATGGAGGGCGAGATTGATCTTGGCCGGCGCCGCTTCGACGATGGTCACGAGCGTTTCGTGGCCGGGCCGTTGAGGATCTTGGCGTCGAGCCGGGCCGTCGCATCGGGTGTTGCCACCACGCGAGCCGCTTTCCAGGCGTACCGGGCCTCGTACCGGCGCCCGACCGCCCAATAGACGTCGCCGAGATGCTCGGCGATCTCGGCATCGGCTGGGGCCGCGGCGCCGGCCGATTCGAGCAACGGCAGCGCGCGGTCGGCCTCGCCGCGCCGGAAATAGGCCCAGCCGAGCGAATCGGCGATGGCCGGCTGGTTCGGCGCCAGAGCATTGGCCTTTTCGAGCATCGCCAGCGCGCGTACCGCGTCGCCGCCATGCTCGATCAGCGAATAACCGTAATAATTGAGCGCGACCGCCTGGTCGGGGCCCAACGCCACCGCCCGTTCAAGCGCGGCTCGGGCCAATTCCCAGCGGCCGGCCTTGTCGTACGCCGATCCGATCTGCAGCCAGACCGACCAGCCGGCGTCGTCACCCAACCGGTCGCGCGCCTTTTCATACGCCACCGCAGCCTCGAGCGGACGGTTAGCGATCAGCAGCATGTTGCCGAAATGCTCGGCGCTATCGGCATCGCCGTCGGGGGCCTCTGCGAGCGCCTTGGCGGTGGCGATTGCCCCCGGCATGTCGCCCTTGGCGCGCAGCACCTCGACGCGGATCGACTGGGCGAGCGCGCGATAGGCCGTGCCCGGCGCGATCTCGCCCAACACGGTCAGCGCGCGGTCGTGCGCGCCCTGGCGTTCGAGCGCGGCGGCAAGCAACAGGCGGGCGCGACCGTCATCGGGATCGAGGATCAGCGCCGAGCGCGCCAGCGTGATCGCGATCGGGGTCGTGCCAGGGTCGGTCAGATCGGCGGCAAGGCGCGTGTAGAGCCGCGCGATACCGATCATCGGCGTCGCCTTGACGGCACGAAGGTGACTTCGCACCGTCGCCACTTCGGGATCGGGGCCGCTGAGCAGGTCAGCTGCGAGAGCGTCACTGCCCTGCCCCATCAGCAATTCCGCTGACGAATAGCGCAAATCCAGGCCGCCGCTGCTGCCGCGCAATTCCGCCGACAGCGCCTTGGCGGCACCCGGAATATCATTCCGTGCGATCAGGATCAGCGCGCGCTGTTCGAGCAGGATATGGTTGATCGCGCCGGTGCGCCCGGTCGCCGCGAGTCCTGCGGTCGGATCGCCACCGCGGCCGAATTCCTGCCAGGCGCGGACTGCGGGCACGAAGAAGTCGAACGGCGTTTTGTCGAGCGACGCCAATGCCTTGTCGACGGCGGTCGGACTGCCGCTCTTCACCGCATCGGCGAGGAGCAGCAGCTTGGCATCGTTCGGCGCGTCGGCGCCCAAAGCTGTCACCGCACGACGCGCGAGCGCCAAGTCGCCCGCCGCCATCGCCTGGCGAAACGCGCGGTTGGCGACGGTCGGATCGCCGGGAGCATTGGTCAGCGCAATGCCATATTGCTGGGCCGCCACGCCGACATTGCCGTTCGCCGCCGCAATCCGCGCGCGGCCGAACGCGCCATAGTCGTCGGCCTGCGCGCTCGCCGGAACGAACGCTGACGTCAGCGCGGCGCAGGCGACAAGAGCGGGCTTACATATTGGGATAGTTCGGTCCTCCGCCGCCCTCCGGCACCACCCAAACGATATTCTGGGTCGGGTCCTTGATGTCGCACGTCTTGCAGTGGACGCAATTCTGCGCGTTGATCACGAAGCGCGGATTGCCTTCTTCCTGCCCGACGATCTCGTAAACGCCTGCCGGGCAATAACGCTGCGCCGGTTCGTCATACATCGGTAAATCATAGTCGACCGGGATGTCCGGGTCCTTGAGGGTCAGGTGGACCGGCTGATCCTCCTCGTGATTGGTGTTCGACAGAAACACCGAGGACAGACGGTCGAAGGTCAGCACGCCGTCGGGCTTGGGATAATCGATCGGCTTGACCAGATCCTTGCGCCACAGGGTCGTGTGATCGGCATGGTGCTTCATCGTATAGGGCATTTTGATGCCCCAGCTTTCGAGCCACATGTTGATGCCCGACAGGATCGTGCCGAGGAATTCGCCATATTTCTCGACGAGCGGCAGGACGTTGCGGACGACCGACAGCTCCTTCTTCACCCAACTGGCATCATAGGCGTCGGGGTAAGCGGTCAACTCGTCACCCTCGCGTCCCCCCTGGACCGCCTCGAACGCGGCCTCGGCGGCCATCATCCCCGTCTTCATCGCGGTATGCGTGCCCTTGATCCGCGGCACGTTGAGAAAGCCGGCGGAGTCGCCGATCAACGCCGCGCCCGGCATCACCAGCTTGGGTACCGACTGAAAGCCGCCGTCGCTGATCGCCCGCGCGCCGTAGGACACGCGCTTGGCGCCCTTGAGGATCTCGGCGATCGCTGGATGCGTCTTCCAGCGCTGGAGTTCGTGGAACGGCGAGAGATACGGATTCGAATAATTGAGCCAGGTGACGAAGCCCAGTGCGACCTGCCCGTTCGCCTGGTGATAGAGAAAACCGCCCCCGTCCGATCCGCTCTCGCTGAGCGGCCAGCCCTGCGAGTGGATCACGCGGCCGGGGACATGGTTCTCGGGATCGATATCCCACAATTCCTTGATGCCGAGACCATAGACCTGCGGCTCGCAATCGGCGCGCAAATTGAAACGGTCGACCAATTGACGAGTCAGATGCCCGCGCGCGCCTTCTGAAAAGAACGTGTATTTGGCGTGGAGTTCGAGCCCCGGCTGGTAATCGGGCTTGTGCGAGCCGTCGCGCGCGACGCCCATATCGCCGGTGGCGACGCCCTTCACTTTGCCGTCGTCACTGTAAAGGATTTCGGCCGCGGCGAAACCGGGGAAGATTTCAACGCCGAGTTCTTCGGCCTGCCCCGCCAACCAGCGGCACAGATTGCCCAGGCTACCGGTATAGGTACCCTTGTTGTGCATGAAGCCCGGCGAGATGAACTCGGGCAGCTTGAAGCGGCGCTTTTTCGTCAGCACCCAATGCTGGTTGTCGGTGACCGGCGTCTCGGCCATCGGGCAGCCCTTGTCGCGCCAATCGGGGATCAGCTCGTCGAGACTTCGTGGGTCGACCACGGCGCCCGACAGGATGTGCGCGCCAACCTCGGAGCCCTTTTCGAGCACGCAGACCGAAATCTCCGCGCCTTTTTCGGCCGCGAGTTGCTTCAGGCGGATCGCCGCCGACAGGCCCGCCGGCCCGGCGCCGACGATCACCACGTCGTACGGCATCGACTCGCGTTCGCTCATCCCTTTTCCTCCCTTGGGACCTTTTTGAGACCAGTCATCGTAAGACGACAACGGTCCGTCGGCGAATGCGGTGCCAACGAATTGACCCCGCGGTCAAGCTGGGACTCTATGCCGGCAGCTATGGGGGCTGACCAGAATCACGATTGGCGGGCAAGTATCGCCAGTGCGCTCGAATGGTGGCGCGACGCGGGAGTCGATTGCGAGATCGACGATTTGCCGCGCGACTGGCTCGCGCGCGCGCCCGCTCCATCCGTCGTCGAGCGGCTGCCCGGGCAAGTAGCGGAAGCCGTTGCCGCGCCGCCCACGCTGCCGGCGACTTTGGACGAATTCGCCGCCTGGCGGCTTGGCCCCGCGGCGCCCGAAGCGGGCTGGCCGGGCCAGGCGCTCGGCACGCAAGGCGACGTCGCGAGTGGGCTGATGATCGTCGTCGATATGCCCGACCGAGAGGATGATGCCGCCGGCTCATTGCTGTCGGGCAATGCCGGTGCGCTGTTCGACCGCATGCTCGCCGCGATCGGCCGCGACCGACAGTCGATCTATCTCGCGGCACTCGCGGTAAAGCGTCCTCCGGCCGGCCGCGTGAGCGAGGAAATGAGCCAGAAACTCGAGGCGTTGATCCGCCATCACCTGTCGTTAGCCCGCCCTAAACGCGTACTCGCCCTAGGTAATGCGGCGAGCCGTGCCATCACGGGGCTGGATGTCGCCCATGCCCGTGGAAGTTTACGTCAGGTTAACCTTGATGGCGGGACAAGTGAGTTAGTGGTAAGCTTCCATCCTCGTTTCCTGCTGGAGAAGCCTGTCGCCAAAGCCGATGCCTGGAAGGACCTCAGAGTGTTGATGGGGGGATTTGAGTGAAAATCGCGCGTTTTCTCGTCGCTTCGGCGCTGGTGTTCGCCCCTGTGCTGCCCGCTTTTGCCGCCGGCGAGCCACCTGCATCCACGACGATGGCGCGCGGCATTCCGGCCCAACTCGATACCGATCAGCGCACCGGCTATGCTGCGGTGTTCAAGGCGATCCACGAAAAGCGCTGGGACGATGCCCAGTTGCAGCTGACCGCGATGAAGCCGGGCCCGCTCCATTCGATCGCGCTTGCCGAACTCTATACCGCCAAGGGCTCGCCCAAGGCCGAAAACGACCCGCTGCTCGCGGTGATCACCGCCGCGCCCGAACTGCCCGAGGCACCGAGCATCGCCCGTATCCTTGCCGCGCGCGGCGTGGTCGCCCCGACGCTTCCCTATCAGCAGCGCCTGATCTGGGCCAATGGCGCTTCGACTCGCGGCCGCGCCAAAGCGACCAAATACGACCTCGCCGCGGCCGAGCTCGCGCTCAAGATGCAGCCGCTGATCAAGAGCGATGACGGCCCCGGGGCCCAAGCATTGCTCGAATCGACGACCGGCCTCACGCCCGATGCCCAAATCGAGTGGCAGCAGCGCGTTGCCTGGATCTATTATCTTCGGGGCGACGACACCAATGCCCGGATGATGGCAACCAAGGCGCGCGTCGGCGCCGGCGACTGGGCAGTCCAGGGCGAATGGGTCGGCGGACTCGCCGCCTGGCGCCAGGGCGATTGCACCGAGGCGGCGCGCGCTTTCATCAACGTCGCGGCACGGGCGAGCGATGTCGAACTCCGTGCGGCCGGGCTCTATTGGGCAGCGCGCGCCGACATGAAGTGCGGCCGGCCGCAATTGGTCGAGGCACGGCTCAAGAACGCCGCCCAGCTCGATGAGACCTTTTACGGCATGCTCGCGCGCCAACAGCTCGGCATCAAGGAAAAGCCCCCGGTTCCGGACGAGCTGATGCTCGCCGATTGGGCCAAATTGCAGAACCGTCCCAATGTCCGCGTCGCCGCCGCTCTGGTCGAGATCGGCGAGACTGGCTTGGCCGATGATGTGCTCAAGCAGCAGGCGAAGATCGGCCCCAAGGACGAATATGCCTCGCTGGTGCGCCTGACCGAGACGCTCAATCTGCCCGAAACGGTGATGTGGCTCGGCAATAATTGCCCCGAGGGAACCAAGGCGCCGACGATCGCCCGCTTCCCCGCGCCGAAATGGGCGCCAGCCGGCGGCTGGACCGTCGACAAGGCGCTGGTCTACGCCCACGCGCTCCAGGAATCGCGCTTCCGCAAGGATGTGATCAGCCCGGCGGGCGCCTATGGCCTGATGCAGATCATGCCCGCCGCCGCGGTCGACTATGCCCGCGAACGCGGCATCACCGTCGATCGCGGCGCGCTGTCGCTGCCCTCGGTCAACATGGCGGTCGGGCAGCGCACGCTCGAGCGGTTGCGCGACCAGAGCTTCACCGGCGGCTATCTGCCCAAGGTGATCGCCGCTTATAATGCAGGCCCGGTGCCGGTCATGGAATGGAACGGCATCGTCAAGGATGGCGGCGATCCCCTGCTCTATATCGAATCGATCCCTTATTGGGAAACGCGCGGCTACGTCACCACGGTGCTGCGCAATTACTGGATGTACGAGGGCAAGGACGGCCGGCTGAAATCGCCGAGCCGCGAGGCGCTGGCGCAGGGCATGTGGCCGAAATTCCCGGGCCTGTCTGGACCGAGCGCGGTCAGGCTGACGTCCAGCCGGTAACTATCGCGTTCTAAGCGCCGCGCGGGATCGGTCGCGTCCTCTCCCCGGCGAAAGAGCATCCGCACGTCGACGACGGCGATCTTCAGCTTCGGGCATAAATCCGCCCCGTTACCCCAGCGAAAGCTGGGGTCTCATGGTTACGAAGCGATCGCGCCGTCGCTTGAGATCCCAGCTTTCGCTGGGATGACGGTTTGGGCTTAGGTATCAGCGAATCAACGCGGAACGGGAGCGGCGAGTGCCGATTGATGAAAACCGGGACTTCGTACCAGTCAGGATCGCGGTCCTGACCGTTTCCGACACGCGCGGACCTGCTGACGACAAATCGGGCGACACGTTGGTCGAGCGGCTGACAAGCGCTGGCCATGTCCTCGCCGCTCGCACGATCGAGCGGGACGATCTCGACACGATCGTCGAGCGCCTCGCTCAGTGGATCCAGGATCCCGAAATCGACGTCATCCTCACCACCGGGGGCACCGGCGTGACCGGTCGCGACGTCACGCCCGAGGCAGTCGAAGCCGTCGCCGAAAAGATGATCCCCGGCTTCGGCGAACTGTTCCGTTGGCTGAGCTATCAGACGATCGGAACCTCGACGATCCAGTCGCGCGCCTGCGCCTGCGTGGCGGGCGGCACGTACATCTTCGCCCTGCCCGGCTCGACCGGCGCGGTGAAGGAGGGCTGGGACCTGATCCTCAGAGATCAACTCGACAGCCGTTTCCGACCCTGCAACTTCGTCGAACTGATGCCGCGGTTGACGGAGCGATAGCTATTTCGCCGCGGTCGGTGCCGCCGCCTTGCGGCGCTCGGCGACGAACTTGACCAACTCGGCGTCGGTCGAGCCGTACCAGGCGACGTAATCCTTGAAATTGTCGTAGGTCATTTTGCCGATGGTGGAGATGTAGGCGTATTCGGACAGATCGCCGTCCGAATCGATCGCGACCTTCAGGAAACGGTGATTGGCGTTCCATTCGTTCGCCATTTCGGTGGAGAAGAACGGCTCCTTCTTGAACCAGCTGTAGAAATCAAACGAATCGCAGCCGACCTTGTTCTTGCAACCGTAAAACAGAACCTGAAAATCGTTTCCGCCGATCGCGCTCTGGATATACGGGTCGCCGTCCTTGCCGACCTTGATCTCCGCTCTGTACCCCGCCTCGCGCAACAACGCGGCGACGCCATCAACGCTGCTCACGTCGACGATCCGATCTGCTGCCAAGGCCGGCGCCGACACGGCCATGGCGGCAGCGACAGCCAAAATCTTGCCCCACATGTCAATTCCCCCTTTTGCGTGCCGCGATCCTAAGGCCCGCTCTGCTGGCCGCAAGACCGTTCAGTGCGAATCCGCCTGCATCGCGGCCAATTCGTTGCCGTTGGGATCGCGAAAGTGGAAACGGCGGCCGCCTGGAAAAGCGAAGATCGGCTGGGTGATCGTTCCGCCCGCCGCCTTCACCGCGTCCTCGGTCGCTTCGAGATCGTCGACCTGGATCACCGCCAGGGGCGCCGCGGTCCAGTCGGCGCGGTCGCCTTGCAGCCCGAGATCGGTCTGGCCGCTCATGGTCGCCGCATAGGTCGGACCGAAATCGGTGAAATCCCAGCCGAACGCGGCGGCGAAGAACGCCTTGGTGCTCGCGACGTCCTGGACCGGCAGTTCGACATAATTGAGTTTCGCCATCTCATCTCTCCATTGTTCTTGATATGTTCTACATCGCGGCGTAGACTGGGGCAATGGCAAAAGCCCGTCCGGTCCGCGGCGCGACGGTCAATCGCGAAAGTAGCCGCTTCAGCCTGCCGGAGCGTCTCGCCGATGGCGATTGGCTCGACGCGCTGGAGGAGGTGGACGGCGCCCTACCCCCCTTGCGGACCAGCGTCACGGTCGAGACCCCGCGCACGATCATCACCCGCAACCAGTCGCCCGACATAGGATTCGACCGCTCGATCAACCCGTATCGCGGCTGCGAGCATGGCTGCATCTATTGTTTCGCGCGGCCGACCCATGCCTATCTCGATTTGTCGCCGGGGCTCGACTTCGAATCCAGGCTGTTCGCCAAGCCGACCGCACCCGAACTACTCCGCGCCGAACTGATGAAGCCTGGCTATAGCTGCCGGCCGATCGCGTTCGGCACCAATACCGATCCATATCAGCCGATCGAGGCGGAGTGGAAGATCACACGCGGCTGTATCGAGGTGCTGGCGGAGACCGATCATCCGCTGACCATCACCACCAAATCCGACCGTGTGGTCCGCGACATCGACCTGCTCGCGGCCATGGCGGCGAAGGGGCTAGCGGCGGTCGCGCTGTCGGTGACCTCGCTCGACGCCAAGGTCGCGCGGACGGTCGAGCCGCGCGCGCCGCACCCCGAGCGCCGGCTGACCGCGGTGCGGCGCCTCGCCGACGCCGGCATCCCGACGATCGTGTCGATCGCGCCGGTCATCCCGGCGATCACCGATCACGAGATCGAGCATATCGTCGAACGCGCGGCCGAAAGCGGGGCGCGGACGATCAACTACCTGCCGGTCCGGCTTCCCCACGAAGTCGCGCCGCTGTTCCGCGCCTGGCTCGACACGCATTTTCCGGACCGCGCCGGCAAGGTGATGGCGATCATCAACTCGATCCGTGACGGGCGTGACAATGATCCCAATTTCTTCACGCGGATGCGTGGTTCGGGGCCATGGGCCGACCTGCTCCGCACGAGATTCCAGATCGCGATGAAAAAGCACGGGCTCAACCGCGAACGATTGAGTGTGCGGACCGACTTGTTCCACCCGCCACGCGGGCCGCAGGGGGAGTTGTTCTGATTTATCTCCCCGCCCGCTTGCGGGAGGGGAAGCGTCCTAACCCCGCCGGCTCTTCATCAGCGGCTGGATCTTGGTCCCGAAATCCTCGACCCCTTGGACGAAATCATCGAAGGTCAGCAGCACGCCGCCGGTATTGGGCACCTCAGCCATCTCGTCGAGCATCCGCGCGATGCTGGCATGGCTGCCGACCAGGGTTCCCATGTTGATGTTGACCGCGCCCTCGGGCGCGGCGAGCTGGCGGACATTGGTGGTCGTATTGTGCTTATCGGCCGCGCCCTGATCCATCAGCCAGGAAATGGCGGCGATATCGACGCCGTCATTGTACGACTTCCACTTCGCCATCGCTTCCTCGTCGGTGTCGGCGGCGATGATCATCACCAGCACAAATACCGACACGTCGCGCCCGGTCTTGGCGGTGGCGGCCGCCAGCCGGTCGTTATTGGAAGCAAACGCGGTCGGCGTATTGACGCCCTTGCCGAGACAAAAGGCATAATCCGCCCATTTGGCCGAGAAGGCGAGGCCCTCGTCCGATGAGCCGGCGCAGATGATCTTCATGTCGCCGTCGGGCTTGGGCCGGACAAGGCAATCGTCCATCTGGTAATACTCGCCCTTGAAGTCGCTCCGCCCGGTTTGCCATAGCTCGCGCAGGATGTGAGCATATTCATCGAGCATCTTGTAGCGGTTACGAAAATGCTCGTCCCCCGGCCACAACCCCATCTGGCTGTACTCGGGCCGCTGCCAGCCGGTGATCAGGTTGAGCCCGAACCGCCCATGGCTGATTGAATCGATCGTGTTGCACATCCGCGCGGCGAAGGCGGGTGGAATGACGAGCGTCGGGCAGGTCGCGTAGATCTTGATCTTCTCGGTGACGGCGGCGAGCCCAGCCATCAGCGTGAAGCTCTCCAGCCCATATTCCCAGAATTCGGTCTTGCCGCCGAACCCGCGCAGCTTGATCATCGACAGCAGGAAATCGAGCCCGTGCTTTTCGGCCGATTGCGCGATCGTCTTGTTGAGGTCGAACGACGGCATGTATTGCGGCGCGTTCTCGCTGATCAGCCAGCCATTGTTGTTGATGGGCACGAAAACGCCGACCTGCATCGCATTCACTCCTATTGGGGCATCACGCCCGTCATCCAGTCGACCAGAAAACCGTTGAAATTGTCCGCATCGGTGACGTTGACCGCGTGGCCGCCATAAGCTGGCCGACCGATCCCCGACTTGGCGATTCCCATCGCCAGCGCCTCACCCGCGCGCGGCGGCACCAGCATGTCGTCCTGGCTGGCGATCACCAGCGTCCGCGTGGCGATCTCGCCAAGCCGATCGGCGATATCGAACGATCCGAGCGCGAGGATGCGCTTTTCCATCGTGTCCGTGCCGGGAAAGGTCTCCATTTGGTGCGGCAGCTCGGCGTCGATGTCTTCGTCGTGGCTCGATACCCAATCCGGGGGGTAGAGAAAGATCGGCTGGGCACGCAGATACGCCCTGGGGCCGGCCAACCGCAGCAACGCGAGCCGAATCTCGAAGCAGCGCAGAAAATGCGGATCCGGGCTGGCCCAGCCATTGACCACGACAAGATGATCGAGCCGCTCCGGCGCCTTGAGCGCGAGCGCGAGCCCGGCGACTCCGCCCGCGGCGTGGCCGATCAAATGGGTGCGATCGAGGCCCAGCGCGTCCATCAGCATCAGGATATCGTCGGCAAAATCGTCGACCGACACCCGCGCCGGCAAGGCGCGGTCGCTGCGTCCGGTGCCGCGATGGTCATAGGCGATGACCCGGAAATGCTCGGCCAGCGCGGGGATATTGGGTGCCCAATAGCTCGCCGACCCGCCCAGGCCAGAAGACAGGATCACCGGCGGGGCGTCGGGCGCGCCGTGTTCCTCATAATAGAGGCCTGCCGCTTCCGGCATCAGCGCGCTGCTCCCGTCACCCCAGCGAACGACCACTCCGTCACCCCAGCGAAAGCTGGGGTCTTGTTGTTACGGCGCGCTCGCGCCGCCGCATGAGATCCCAGCTTGCGCTGGGATGACGGAAGAAGCTGGGATGACGGGTTGGGTCCGGGCATCAGACGATATGCGCCACGCTGGCGATCTCTACCAGGCAATCGGGCTTCACCAGCTCCGCCTTGATGCAGTAGCGCGCCGGCTTGTTACCTGGAAAATACTCGGCATAAACTTGGTTGAAGACCGGATAATCGTCCAGGTCCTTCAGAAAGATGTGGTTCATCGCGATATCGGACATCGACGCACCGGCCGCCTCGAGCGTCACCTTGATCACCTCGAGCACATGCCGCGTCTGCTCCGCGGCGTCACCGACATGGAGCACAATGCCGCCCTCGCCCAACGCGAGCACGCCAGAGACGTAGACGACGTTCCCCGCCTTGGCGCCGGCCGAATAGGGCGCGATCGGGGTCGGGAATTGCTGCGGGTTGATGGGCTCGAACGCCATGACGTCAGTCCTTGCTATCTGATTGAGGAAGCTGGCCAAAACTGCCGCAGAAATCGGCTGTCGTCGAAACCCAGCCGAAGAATTTCTCGACGTTATAGACGGTAGCCTCCTGCATCATCGGCGGGCCGAGATGGTGCGTCGCGTCCTCCAGCATCACGCCGAAATATTCGAGATGGAAGCCGTCGCGCAGCGTGCTTTCGACGCAGACATTGGTGGCGATGCCGACGAACACGATGTTGCGAATGCCGCGCGCACGCAGCGTCGAATCGAGCTGCGAATTGAAGAAGGCGGAATAGCGCGTTTTGTGGAGCGTGATATCGCCCGGCTGCGGCTTGAGCGCGTCGACCAGGTCGTAATCCCAGCCGCCACGCGCCAGCAGTTGGCCGGAAAGCTCCGGCCGGGCGCGCATCGTCTTCAAGGCATTGGACTTGTGCCAATTGGGCGAACCCGGACCGCCGGCTTCCTGGTACTCGGCGTCCCAGCCATTCTGCAGGAACACCACCTGGACGCCCGCTTTGCGCGCAGTGTCGAGCACGGTAGCAATCTTACCGATCACCCCCGCCGCGCCCGAAATGTCGAACCCGGCGAGATCGACATAGCCGCCCTCGCTCGCATAAGCGTTCTGCATGTCGATCACGACGACCGCGGTTTCGTGCGGGGCGAGGCGCAACGCCTCGGGCCGGGCCGCCAGCGTCACGCCATTCTCACCGACAGAGCCGGTCGTCACCATGTCCATTCAGCGCAGCCTGCCGCCGCGCGGGACGAAAGGCAAGCCGACAGGCAAAGTACCGGTTCGCGACACGCGTCCGACATGCGCCACGGCGATTTCGGGCCGGCTGGACCGTACAATGAGGCGACGCGAAGCAACATCGTCACGCGGACGCGCGGCAAAAGCGTTAGCCGGTAGCTCCTGCCGGATTATCGATGTCCGTCGGATAGGTGCCGTGCCCTTCGCGTACCAGTCCCGCATCGAAAACCAGTACCTCGGAGACGCTGACGCCTTTCTGGTTGATGTATTGGATCACCAGCGTGTTAATGCCCGCGAACACAGCTTCGATGGTAAAGTGCAAATCGGGAATGCGACGGAGCCCCTCCTCCCAATAGGCGCGGAGGGCGGCTTTGCCACGGATCACACCCCCGGTCTCGGGTAACAGGCTGGCGGCAACAGGTGAGGTGAAGGTCACGTCATCATGGAAATGCGCCAGAACGGCGTCGAGATCGTGCGCATTCCAGGCAGCGCGCCAATGAGCGGCGAACGTGGCGGGGTCGAAGGTCGTCATTTTACGCAAAACTCTACGCCGCCGTCGCCAGCTTATAGTCCTTATATTGGTCGCGCAGCACGGTCTTGAGCAATTTGCCCGTCGCGGTGTGCGGTAGATCGTCGACGAACAAGATCTCGTCCGGCAGCCACCATTTGGCGACATGCTGGGTCAAATGCTGGATGATCTCCTGTGGCGTCACCGCGCTTCCCGGCTTTCGGACGACGAGTAGCAGCGGCCGCTCGTCCCATTTGGGATGGTGGACGCCGATCGCCGCGGCTTCGTGCACACCCGGACAGCCGACCGCGGCATTTTCGAGATCGACCGAGCTGATCCACTCGCCGCCCGACTTGATCACGTCCTTCGAGCGGTCGGTGATCTGCATCGTGCCATTGGGGTGCAGCACCGCGACGTCGCCGGTATCGAACCAGCCGTCGGTGCTCGCGGCATCTTGCTCTGCCTTGAAATAGCGCTTCACCACCCAGGGCCCGCGGATCTGCAACCGGCCCGACGTCTCGCCGTCGCGCGGCAATTCCCTGCCTTCATCATCGACGATACGCAGTTCGACCCCGAACGGGATCGATCCCTGCTTGCAGACGATGTCGAGCTGTTTGTCGCGGCTGAGGTCGTGCCAGTCCGGCCCCGGAGCGAGCGCAGTCGCGATGGGCGAGGTCTCGGTCATCCCCCAGAGGTGGAGCGGCTTGATCCCCATGTCCATGAACCGCGCCAGCATCGCGCGCGGCGCCGCCGACCCGCCAACGGTGATCTGGCGCAGGAAACGCGGTTCTTCACCGGTCGCGTCGATATGCTGGAACAGTGCCAGCCAAACGGTCGGCACCCCGCTGCCGATCGTCACTTTCTCGCTGTTCATCAGTCCGCACAGCACGGCCGCGTCATTGGTTTGCGAATAGACGAACTTCGTTCCCGCCAGCGCGCCGGCAAACGGCAGTCCCCAGGCCGCGGCATGGAACATCGGCACGATCGGCAGGATGACGTCGGACGCCGACAGCCCCATCACCCACGGCTCGGCGGCGTGCATTGCGTGCAGCACGGTCGAGCGATGCTCATACAGCACGCCCTTGGGATTGCCCGTCGTGCCGCTCGTGTAGCAGATCATGCACGGCTCGCGCTCGGGCCCTTCGTGCCAGGCATAGTCGCCATCCTCGGCATCGAGCAGCGCCTGAAAACCGTCGGGGCCGAGGTCATCGAACGCTACGTAGCGCTCGATCGAGGTCCAAAGCGGCTTGAGCCGGTCAATCAGCGGCTGGAACTGTTTGTCGTAGAACAGCACGCGATCTTCGGCATGGTTGGCGATGTAGATCAATTGCTCGTCGAACAGGCGCGGGTTGATCGTATGGATTACCCCGCCCATCCCCATCGCGCCATACCAGGACGTCAGATGATGCTCGTGGTTCATCGCCAGCGTGGCGACGCGGTCGCCCGGGAGGATGCCCCATTTCTCCAGTCGCTGCGCGAGCTTGCGCGCGTTGCGATGGATGCCGGCCCAGTCGTTGCGAGTCTCGCGCCCATCGGCCCAACGCGTCACGATCTCGCGGGTCGGATGCTCGCGAGCGACATGGTCGAGCAGCCGCATCACGCGCAACTCGAAATCCTGCATCGCACCCATCTGCATCCCACTCTCCATACTCTATGTTTGAAGAGTGTTATTCCGCCCGAAGCGGTCGAAGTCTAGCCGACCAATGCAAGCCGTTGCGGCGGCGCGATTGCGACCTCAGCCGATCGCACCCCGGGAAGCGTGGCAATGCGGTCGGCAAGTTCGGGATCGAGCAGGAAATCGCGCCCGATCAGGATCGTTGCCGTTCCGCCCGCCGGCAGCGGAACAACGAGGCGTGCTTCGCCGCGCGCGCCGCGCGCCTCTGACAATAATGCACCGATCGCCGGGATCGCGGCCGCATCCTCGATCTCGATATCGAGATTCATCCGTGTTGCGCTGGCCAGTTCGTCGAACGGTTGGATGCGTTTGACCGTGACGCGCGGCTGTTCCTCGCCCGCTCGGCGGTCGAGCTCAACCGTGATCAACCCGCAACCGCCATTGCGCGCTGCTTCCTCCAAGTCGACCGCGACCGAATCGTCGAAACAGGTCGCGACGAACTGGCCCGACGGGTCGGACAAGGTCGCCATCAGATAGCGCCGGCCCTTGGCCGAGGTGCGCCAGCGCGTATCCTCGACCATCGCCGCCATTACCGCACCGGCGCGCCCACTCTCCGGAATCTGCAAGTCGCCGAGATCGGCATAGCGCCGCGCGCCGTGCATCCGCGCGAGCTGGGTGAAGCGGTCGACCGGATGCGCCGAGAAATAGAAGCCGAATGCTTCTTTCTCCTGCTCCATCCGCTCGGCCAGGCTCCAGCGCGCCGACTGCGGTAGCTTGATATGCGTACCCGACGCCTCGCTCTCGCCGAACAGGCCACCCTGGCCGCTATTCTTCTGGTCGTGGACCCGCGCCGCGGTCGCCAGGATGGTTTCGGCGCAGGCGTAGATACCGGCACGGTTGGGGTCGATCGTATCGAACGCTCCCGCCGCCGCCAGCGTTTCCAGCTGGCGCTTGTTGAGCAGGCGCGGGTCGACGCGATGGGCAAAGGCGTCGAGGCTGTCGAACGGCCCGGACGCGTCACGTTCCTCGACCAGTTTCTCCATCGCGCCTTCGCCGACCGATTTGAGTCCGGCCAGGGCGTAGCGGACGGCAAGCTGTTCCGTCTCCCCCTCGGAAGCAGAGCCGATTACCTCGACGTCGAACTCCGCCAGACTGCGGTTCACGTCCGGCGGCAGGATCGCAACGTCCAGCCGCCGCATGTCGTCGACAAAGATCGCGAGCTTATCGGTCAGATGGATGTCGTAGCACATCGACGCCGCATAGAATTCGTGCGGATGGTGCGCCTTCAGCCAGGCGGTCTGGTAGGCGAGCAGCGCATAGGCCGCGGCGTGCGACTTGTTGAAGCCATAGCCGGCGAATTTGTCGATCAAGTCGAACAACTCGTTGGCCTTGGCGGCGTCAATCTTGTTGTGGGTCGCGCAGCCCTCGACGAAGGTCGCGCGCTGCGCGTCCATCTCGGCCTGATTCTTCTTGCCCATCGCGCGGCGCAGCAGGTCGGCGCCGCCGAGCGAATAGCCAGCCAGCACCTGCGCCGCCTGCATCACCTGTTCCTGATAGACGAAAATGCCGTACGTCTCGGCCAGGATCGGCTCGAGCAGCGGATGCGGATAAGTGATCGGCTCCTGTCCGTTCTTGCGCCGGCCGAACGACGGAATGTTGTCCATCGGGCCCGGGCGATAGAGCGAGACGAGCGCGATGATGTCGCCGAAATTCGACGGCCGCACCGCGCTCAGCGTGCGCCGCATGCCTTCCGATTCCAGCTGGAACACGCCGACCGTGTCGCCCTTCTGGAGCAATTTGTAGACGCCCTCATCGTCCCAGGTCAGCGCATCGAGGTCGCAGGAGATGCCGCGCTTGGCGAGCAGTTCGACCGCCTTCTTGAGCACCGACAACGTCTTCAAGCCCAGGAAGTCGAACTTCACCAGGCCTGCGCCTTCGACATATTTCATGTCGAATTGGGTGACCGGCATGTCCGATCGCGGATCGCGATAGAGCGGGACGAGATCGGCAAGCGGACGGTCGCCGATCACCACGCCAGCGGCGTGGGTAGAGCTGTGGCGCGGCAGCCCTTCGAGCTTCATCGCCAGGTCGAACAGATGGCGGACGTCCTTGTCGCCGCGATATTCGGCCGCGAGTTCGCTGACGCCGTTGAGCGCACGATCGAGCGTCCAGGGGTCGGTCGGCAGATTGGGAACGAGCTTGGCGAGGCGGTCGACCTGGCCATAGCTCATCTGCAGCACGCGGCCGGTATCCTTGAGCACCGCGCGCGCCTTCATCGTCCCGAAGGTGATGATCTGCGCGACCTGATCGCGGCCATACTTCGCCTGGACGTAGCGGATCACTTCGCCACGCCGGGTTTCGCAGAAGTCGATGTCGAAGTCGGGCATCGACACGCGTTCCGGGTTGAGGAAGCGTTCGAATAGCAGCCCGAGCTTGATCGGATCGAGATCGGTGATGGTCAGCGCCCAGGCGACCACCGAGCCGGCGCCCGACCCGCGGCCAGGCCCGACCGGGATATCGTGCGCCTTCGCCCATTGGATGAAGTCGGCGACGATCAGAAAATAGCCTGGGAACCCCATCTGGATGATGACGTCGAGCTCGAATTCGAGCCGGTCGCGATAGGGCTGTTGCCAATCGCCTTCGCCCGCATTGCCGAGCTCGACGATGCGATCGAGCCGCTTCTGCAAGCCCTCTCGCGCCGCCTCACGCAGCGCCTGCGATTCGCCCTCACGATCGCCGGCCAGGCTAGGCAGAATAGGCTTGCGCTTCGGCGCCGCCACCGCGCAGCGCTGGGCCACGACCAAGGTATTGGCGATCGCCTCGGGCAGATCGGCGAACAAGGCGCGCATGTCCTTGGCGGGCTTCATCCACGCATCGGGCGAGCTCTTGGGCCGGTCGTCGCTGGCGACGTAGGAAGAATTGGCGATGCACAGCATCGCGTCATGCGCTTCGAGGAATTCCTCATCGGCGAAACAGCACGGATTGGTCGCGACGATCGGCAAATTGCGCGCATAGGCCAATTCGAGCAATTCGGCTTCGGCCTTGGCCTCGACTGGATCGAAGCGCCGCGCGATCTCGATATAGAGCCGGTCGCCGAAAATCGCCTGCAGCCGGTCGACATAGGCATTGGCGCCGTCGGGTTGATCCTCGGCGAACAACCGGGCGACCCCGCCCTCGCCGCCAGCGGTCAGCGCAATCAGCCCCGCCGAATTGGCTTCGAGCGTGGCGAGATCGACATGCGGATCGAGGTCGAGCGGGCGACCGAGATGCGCCTCGCTGACCAGCCGGCAGAGATTGAGATAGCCGGCCTCATCCTGCGCATAGAGCGCGATCCAGTCGGTCTGCACCGCCTGGCCCTCGGGCAGATCGGGTCGTGCCACCCCCAGCATCGTGCCGATGATCGGCTGCACCCCGGCATCGGCAGCCGCGCCCGAGAACGACATCGCCGCGAACAGCCCGTTTCGGTCGGTCACCGCGGCGGCAGGGAAGCCCAGCTCGCGCGCGCGCTTGGCGATCGCCTTCGGCTCGATCGCGCCGTCGAGCATCGTGTAGGACGAAAAAATCCGGAGGGGCACGAAGCCGGAATGGGGCATGGTGCCAACCTAAGTCGCTCGCCCCGCCTTGGCCACCCCGGCGGCGAGCTTACCCACAACTTTCGACGGTACGCGCGTTCAAAGCAGCTTTTCGATATCCGCCGCGATCTCTTCGGGCTTGGTGGTCGGCGCATAGCGTTCGACCACCTGGCCGTCGCGGCCGACCAGGAACTTGGTGAAGTTCCATTTGATGCCCTCGGTACCTAGGAACCCGGGCGCCTGCTTCTTGAGTTCGCCGTAAAGCGGATCGGCGCCCGAGCCGTTGACGTCGATCTTGGCGAAGACCGGGAAGGTCACGTCATAGGTCAGCGAACAGAAGTTCGCGATTTCCTCGGCATTGCCCGGCTCCTGCGCGCCGAACTGGTTGCAGGGGAAACCCAGCACCTCGAACCCGCGATCGGCATATTTGCGATGCAGCGCCTCCAACCCTTCATATTGCGGCGTGAAGCCGCATTTCGAGGCGACGTTGACGACCAGCAGGACCTTGCCGGCATAGGCCGAGAGGTCGGCGTCGCTACCATCCGCCGCCTTGACGTGAAACTCGGTGATCGCGGTCATGCGCCCTTCCCCTCATAACGGGCCATCAAGGCGGCGATATTGCGCTTCACCCCCGGCCATTCGTGTTCGAGGATCGAATAGAGCACGCTGTCGCGATAATGGCCATCGTTGAGGATGAGATGGCCACGGATCACCCCGTCCATCCGCGCGCCCAGCCGTTCGATTGCCGCGCGCGATTGGCGATTGAGGAAATCGGTGCGGATCTGGACGCAAAAGCAGCCGAGCGTCTCGAACGCGTGGGTGAGCAGCAGCATCTTCGCCTCGGTATTGAGCCCGGTGCGCTGGACGCGCGGGGCATAGACCGTGCCGCCGATCTCGACCCGGCGGTGCTCCTTCGCCATGCGCAGGAAGCGCGTGACGCCCGCGATCTCTCCGGCGGCATCGCGGACGGTGAACGGCATCGCGCGCCCGGCCTCGAACTCGCGTTCGAGCCGTTGGTACCAAGCCTCGACCGTGGACGAATTGGGTACGGTGGTGTGAAAGGCCCCCTCCAGGCCAGAGGCGAACGCCGCGAGGATGCCCTCGCGATCGCCACGCGTCAGCGGCGAGAGCGTGACGTGTCGGCCGTTCAGCGTCGGAATCGTCCGCCAGGGATCGCTCATCACTTTCCGCTACCGGCTGAAGTCGCGGGATCGCGGCGGTCGATCGGTCTCGCCATGCGCCCTTTGACCTTCGACCAGGCGATATAGTCGATCACGCCCAACACCTGCTCGATCGGCACCATCCCGACCCCCATTTCATCGACAGGTGCTCGGCTGTCGGCTGCCTGATCGCGGTTATCGCCCAGCACGAACAGCGTGCCGGGCGGAACCTTGGCGGCGGGCATATCGTCGAACGGACCCGGGATCGTCATCCTGATAACGCGATGCGAGCCGCGTTCACCCGGCAGCCGCTCGGCATAGAGCAGGCTCCGAGTATTCCCGTCTAACGTCGGACCGGCCCCAAGCTCGCGCCGCCGGGCGGCCACGCCATTGATCCAGGGAAAGCCGCCGCGCATTTCGATCGTATCCCCGCCCACGGCGGCTACGCGGGCGACGCGCACCTCGTCCGGCGTGCGCCGATAGACGATCACCTCGCCCCGTGTCGGCTCGCCCGGTTGGCGACGGCGCGGCAGAACCCGATCACCCGGGATGAGGTTCGGCATCATGCTTTGCGATGGGATCGAATAATAGCGCCCGGTGCGCTGACCGTCGAACATTAGACCAACCACCGGCCAGCACAGGTAGAGCAATGCTCCGATGACGAGCGATCCGATGACGAACAATCCCGCGACGATCCGCATCTGGCGGCGCGCGGAAGCATTCATTGAAGGTGCCCTTCGTGCAGGCGCAGGACGCGGTCCATCCGCGCGGCCAGCCGCTCGTTATGAGTCGCTACCACGGCCGCCGACCCTTCCTGCCGCACCAGCCGCAGGAATTCGCCGAACACGATCTCCGCGGTCGCCTCGTCGAGATTGCCGGTGGGCTCGTCGGCGAGGATCAAGGCGGGCCGGTTGGCCAGCGCGCGGGCGACCGCGACGCGTTGCTGCTCGCCGCCCGACAATTGGCTCGGCCGATGCGTCAGGCGATGCCCCAGGCCGAGCGTCGTCAACAGGTCGGCCGCGCGAGCGTCGGCATCTGCGCGCGAGGCCCCCTTCACCAATTGCGGCAGCACGACATTCTCGATCGCGTTGAAATCGGGCAGCAAGTGATGGAATTGATAGATGAAGCCCAGCATGTCGCGGCGCGTCGCGGTACGCTCCGAACTGCTCATCTGCGCCGCTTCGGTGCCGGTGATGCGGATCGACCCGCCGAACCCGCCTTCGAGCAGGCCGACTGCCTGGAGCAAGGTCGATTTGCCCGAGCCCGAGGGGCCGAGCAGCGCGACGATCTCACCGGGCGCGATCGACAAGTTCACCCCGCGCAGGACGTGGATCGTCTCCCCGCCTTGCTCGAAGCTGCGGGTCAGGCCGGTGGTGGCGAGGACGGCGTCACTCATAGCGAAGCACCTGGACTGGGTCGGTGCTGGCGGCGCGCGACGCCGGGTACAGCGTCGCGAGGAAGGTCAGCAGCAAGGTGATCGCGACGACCATCGCGATCTCGATCGGATTGGGCTTGGATGGCAGTTCGGTCAGGAAGCGGATCGAGGGATCCCATAGATTCTGCCCCGACACTTTTTGCACGAAGTCGACGATCGGCTGGCGGAAATAAAGCAGGACGAATCCCAGGATCAGCCCCGCGATCGTGCCGAGAATACCGATCGTCGTGCCGACAGTGATGAAGATCCTGACCATCGCGGCGCGCGGCGCGCCCATCGTCCTGAGAATCGCGATGTCGCGCGTCTTGGCGCGGACCAGCATGATCAGCGATGACGCGATGTTGAACGCCGCGACCAGGATGATGATGCACAGGATCACGAACATCGACACTTGCTCGATCGCCAGCGCCTCGAACAATTGCGCGTTCATCTGGCGCCAATCGCTTACGGCGGCGGTCTGGCCAAGCGACGCGCGCAGCGGCGCCAGGATCGGCCCGACCTGATCGGCGTCCCTGGTGTTGACCTCGATCATCCCCACCGTGTCGGGATCAAGCAGCAGCAGGGTCTGCGCCTCCTCCATCGGCATGACGACATAGACCTTGTCGTAATCGTAGACGCCGATCTCGAAGATTGCGCCGACCGTATAGGACACCATCCGCGGCACGGTGCCGAACGGGGTCGATTGTCCCATCGGGCTCCAGATCGTGACCTGACTGCCGATATCGACGCCAAGCGTTTCGGCCAGGCGCGATCCGATCGCGATCCGGTTGCTGCCGGCGGTCACGCTGTTGAGGTCGCCGGCGACGACATGACCGGCAATCGTCGGATTGCCGCGGATATCGGGCACAGTCAGCCCGCGCAGGCTGATCGGCTCGGCGCGACCATTGTTGGTCATCATCAACGGCTGTTCGATCATCGGCACCGCGCTGGTGACGCCTGGCGTCGCCTTGGCGCGTGCAAGCAATTGCCGCCAGTCGTTGAGCGGACGGCCGCCATAGCCCTGGATCACGGCATGGCCGTTCAGTCCGACGATCTTGTCGAACAATTCGGCGCGAAAGCCGTTCATGACGCTCATCACGATGACCAAAGCGGCGACGCCCAGCATCACCGCGCCTAGGCTGAACCCGGCGACGAGAACGATGAAGCGCTCGCCTTTGCCGGGCAACAGATAGCGCCCGGCAATCATGCGTTCGTAGCTCGACAGGAGAATCAATCAGGCCTCGCGATCCGCCCCCGGAATGTCGGGTGCTTAGGGTCTGTACTCAATAGCGGCGGGGATCGAGATTGCGTTGTGGAGCCCGTCGGCGAGGAGCGCAGCGCAGTCGCGTAGCTTGAGCTACGCGCAAGCAAGCGACGACGTCCGGCGGGCTCCACAACGCAACCTCATCGGGGCGGGCGGATTTTGTCGCGTGGAGGGCGTCGCTCGTCGGTCACGATGCATAATGCATCGCTCCCTCCTCGCTCCTACCCACGCGACAAAATCCGCTCCGTCTCGACCCCGTCGCTATTGAGTACAGACCCTAAGGCGTATCGCGATTACAGGCAACCAAGGCGGTGCTGTGGCGGATTCGACACATGCGCGCCGCAATCGTGCGGCGACCCGTTGTTTGGCGATGACAAGACACCAGTCGCCGCTTAGCAGTTTGCTTCGCGAAACGCAGGTCAATGGCCGTGGTTCGGGGATCGCTTCCAGCTCCGCCTTAAAAGAGGCGTGCGGGCGGAAGTTACAAGGGGGCTGACGAGCAATCGTCACGCAGGCGCCCGGGTCGGAAACGGCCCGGGCGTTTGTCATTTGGGGCGAAGGCGAGCAGCGAAGCTGCAAGCCGGTGCGCGAAGAGCATCGCCCCAAACGGCCGCCGGTCCGCAACGCGGCCCGAGCGACGGCGGCTTCGCCGACCGGCGCTTCTCTCCACGCTTCCTTCTCCCACTTTCCTCTCCCGCTTGCGGGAGAGGAGCGAGACTTGGTGAGCGAAGCGAGCCTAGTCGCAGCGGTGAGGGTCTTCTTTCTTCTGCCGAGCGGGTGTCGAGATAGAAGAAGTAAGAAGACCCTCACCTTCCCACCGCCTTCGGCGGCGGGCCCCTCCCTCTCCCGCAAGCGGGAGAGGGCATAATCGCTCAAAAACTGATTCGGAACGTCCCGCCATAAGTCCGCGGATCGCCCGGCTGGCCCACAATCAGCCCCGTGCTGCCCGATTGCGTGCTCAGCAGCTCGAAATAATGCTGGTCGAACGCATTGCGCACCCAGCCGTACAGGTTCCACTTGTCCTTGCGGAAACCGAGCCGGAAGTTCGACAGCGAATAGCCATTGATATCGGTGTAGAGCGAGCGCGACGGGTTGGACGAGAATTTCGAGCGATAGCTGCCGTCATAGCCGAGATAGACCTGGCCCCCGCTGACCGGCACGTTCACTTCGCCGCCGAACGAGAACGACCATTTCGAGATGCCGGGCAGAACCGATCCCGAGATATCGCAAACCAAGGGGCTGAGACCCGGCGTGCCGGGCGCCGCCGGCGTCTGACCGGGAAGCGCCGGGTTACCGCCGGACAATTCGGGCGGGCACGGCGCATTGCGGAAGCGGACATATTTGGCATCCGTGAAGGCGCCGTTGGTGTACAGGCTCAGCCGCGGACTGGGGCGGAAGGACGAGTCGAACTCGATGCCGCGCACGCGGACCCGCGCCGCATTGGCCAGATAGCCGCGGATAACGGTCGTCTGCCCGTTGTTCACGGTCGCCTGGTAATCCTTGATGTCGGTCCAGAACGCGGCGAGGTTGAACGTCACCCGGCGGTCGAGGAACTGCGTCTTCAACCCGAGCTCGAAGTGATTCTCCTTCTCGGGCTTTACCGTCTGGGTCGACAGGTCGACTCCGGTATTGGTGGAATTGAGCGGCAGTCCCGACAGGTTGATCCCGCCCGACTTGAAGCTGCGCGCATAGGTCGCATAGCCGTGAATGTCCTTGGAGAAATCGTAGGACAGGGTCAGGTCGCCGGACAGGTTCCAGGCGCTGAATTTCGGGCTGTAACGTTGCGGCGCCAGCGTATTGAGCTGATCGGCAAGCGCGGTCCCGTTCTGCAGCAGGGTCGCGACATTATCCGCCGTCGCGACGAAATTGTACTTGGCGTTGTGGATGCTGACGACCGACTCGTAAAAGCCTGATTTCTTGTCGTAATTGAGTCGCAGGCCGGGCTGGATGTGAAAGCCGGGCGCCGCTTCCCAATTGAGTTTGCCGAACACGGCGAAGCTCTGATTGCTGAAATGGATCGAGTTGGTCGACGTCAGCCCGTCGAGCACCAGCGGATTGCACGCATTGGCCGTCGGCGTGGCGCAACCGCTCGATCCTACCGGTACGTTGCCAGGATTGAGCAGCCACCGGCTCGCCGCCGGGCCCTGCACCTGCGACCCCTGCGTATCGATCGTCTGGTCGAAGAAGAATGCGCCGAGCGTGTAGTTGAGCTTACCGTCGCCGTTCGAGGCGAGGCGCAATTCCTGCGACCATTGCTTCTGCTGCGACGGATTTTGCGAGACGGTGGTGATCGGCAAGCCGACGAAATCGCGGTCGTTGGCGGGCTGCCAATCCCAATAGCGCCAGGCGGTTACCGACGTGATTGTCGCGCCGCCGACGTCCCAGCTGCCGACCAGCGACAGCCCGCCGACCTCCTGGCGTGAGTTGATCGATGCGTCGAGGTCGGTCACGCGGTCGAACGGATCGAAACTCGGCGGCTTGTAGCCGAGCGCCGCGGCCAGCGCGGCATATTGGCGGTTGAGCGGCCGCTGCGTCGCGCCAACCCGGGCGTAATATTGCACGCAGCAATAGGGATTCTGCAGACTGAAATCGGCCGAGAAGTTGAAATCCAGATTGGGCGTCGCTTGCCACAGCAACTGCCCACGCACGCTGAAATTGTCCTGCTTCTGCAGATTCTTGTCGATCGCGGTGTCGTAGATCGACCCGCCTCGCTTGCTCACCGAAGTCGACAGACGCACGCCCAACTTGCCGTCGGCGATCGGCGCCGAGGCCGAGCCTTTCAGCTGGACCAGGCCGTAATTGCCGGCGCTGACCTCGAACGTCGCTTCTGGCGACGAAAGGTTGGGCTTCTTGGTCGTGATGTTGACCGCACCCGCGGTGGTGTTCTTGCCGTAGAGCGTCCCCTGCGGCCCGCGCAGCACCTCGACGCGATCGATGTCGACGAAATCGAAGGTCGAGGCGCCGACGCGGCCGATATAGACCTGGTCGATATAGAGGCCGACGCCCTGCTCGATGCCGTCATTGGTCAGCCCGAACGGCGCCCCCAAACCGCGGATATTGATCGCCGAATTGCGCGGATTGCTCGAATAGAATTGCAGCGCGGGCTGGAATTGCTGGAGCCGGTTGACGTTGAACGCCCCGGCATTGGCCAGCGTTTCGCCGCTCAACACCGCCACCGCGAGCGGCACGGTCTGCAAGCGTTCCGACCGGCGGCGCGCGGTGACGACAATGTCGCCCCCTGGCGTCGGCGCGGCTTGCGGATCGGCTTGGGGCTCGGGCGCCGGTGAGGGTGCGTTGGCGGCAGTATCGTCTGGCGCGACGACCGGCGCTGCCGGGCGAGCGGCGTTGTCGGCGAGCGCGATGCTTTGCGGCGATGCGGCGGCAAGCAGGAGCGGAAACGCAGCGAGCATGATTCGGTAATCCCCTAGACGATCGATTAACGCCTTAATCCCCACTGAGTTGCTGGGAATAAAAGCAAGATCGTCTGACCAGCCACGCAAGCCAAACTTTATCACCGTTGAAAGATAACGATATTTTGTCGGACAGGCACTCTTGAACCGGCGCCGGAATGCCCCAGATATGCGATGACGCGACGCCCATCGGGGTCGCGTCGTTGTGACATCGCTCAATGGAGGATGATTAAATGCGACAGTTCGACCTTACTCCCTACCGCCGCTCGACGATCGGCTTCGATCGCCTGTTCGATATGCTCGAAGCCTCGGCGCGGCAGAATGGCGGGGACAATTACCCGCCCTTCAACCTCGAGCGGATCGCCGAGGATCATTATCGCATCACGATCGCGGTCGCCGGTTTCCGTCGCGACGAGATCGAGATCGTCGCGCAGCAGAACCTGCTGACCGTCAAGGGCAAGAAGGACAAGGACGGCGATCAGTCGGCCTATCTCCACCTCGGCATCGCGACGCGCAGTTTCGAGCGCCGTTTCGAACTCGCCGATTTCATCCGGGTCGACGATGCGCGGCTCAATGATGGCTTGCTGACCGTCGGCCTGGTGCGCGAAGTGCCCGAGGCGCTGAAGCCGCAGTCAATCGCGATCAAGACGGGCGCTCCGCTCGCCGCGATCGAAACCAGCCCGGCCGCCGACGAAACCAAAGCGGCCTGACAGACCGGCGCTTTCTCGCTCCCTTGAAAGCGCCAATGGGCGTCCGGGCCGACAGGTCCGGGCGCCTTTTTCGTTTCGATGGCGCCGGTCGTCCTGTTAGCTGTCGGCGATGAAGACGCTGCAGGTGACCGTGAACAAGACTGGCGGCACGGCGGCCAAGATGGGCGACGCGCTGGTCGGAGAGCTGGAAAAAGCTTTTACACAAGCGGGGACAACGGCCGACGTCACAGCGCTCGATGGCGAGCAAATCCCCGAAGCGATCGAGGCGGCAGCGAGATCGGGACGGGTGATCGTCGCGGGCGGCGACGGCACCGCTGCCGGCGCTGCGCAAATCCTCGCGGGCAGCGATACCGAACTCGGCCTGCTGCCGCTCGGCACGCTCAACCATCTGGCGCGAGATCTCGGCATCCCCACCGATCTGGGCGAGGCCGCCAAGGTTGCGGTGAATGGCCAGCCTGTCGCGATCGACGTCGGCGAGGTCAACGGACAGGTCTTCGTCAACAACGCGTCGATCGGGCTCTACCCGTTGATGGTGCGCAAGCGCGAAGGTTTGCGCCGTGCCAAGGGCTGGCCCAAATGGCTGTCGACGCTGCCAGCGGCGTTCGCCGTGCTCGAGCGGCTACCGCATCATCGGTTGCGGCTCGATTGGGGCAAAGGCGAGCGCAGGATCGTCACGCCACTGCTGTTCGTCGGCAACAACGTCTATTCGCTTGATCGCGGCGAGGTTGGCAAACGCGGTACCCTGACCGACGGCAAATTGTCGATCTATGCCGTGACGCATCGACGGCGCGCGGCGCTGATCTGGTTCGCCCTGCGCGCGCTGGTCGGGCGCGCTGAACGCTCGCTCGATTTCGAGACGCTCGGCGAATGCGAGACACTTACCGTCAGTTCGAGCGGCGGATCGATCGAAATCGCACTCGACGGCGAACTGAAGCGGATGGACTCCCCACTCGAATTCCGCATCCGCGCAGGCGCGCTGAGGGTACTGACGCCGGGCGACTCCGAAAAGCAGTGACGTCTAGACCAACCTGCTCTGCCGCACCGCCGCCGCGATGAAGCTGGCGAACAACGGATGCGGGTCGAACGGCTTGGATTTCAGTTCCGGGTGGAACTGGACGCCCACGAACCAGGGATGATCGGGGCGTTCGACGATCTCGGGCAGCATTCCGTCGGGCGACATGCCGCTGAACACCAGCCCGCCTTTTTCGAGCGGTTCGCGATAGCCGGTATTGACCTCGTAGCGATGGCGGTGCCGCTCGCTGATGTCGGTCGAGCCATAGATTGACGAAACGACGCTGTTGCCGTCGAGCTTGGCGTCATAGGCGCCAAGCCGCATTGTGCCGCCCAGATCGCCACCCGCTTCGCGCTTCTGAACGCCTTCAGCCGACATCCATTCGGTGATGATGCCGACCACCGGTTCCTCGGTCGGGCCGAATTCGGTCGATGATGCCTTCTCGATCCCCGCCAGGTTCCGCGCACCCTCGATGCAAGCCATCTGCATCCCGAAACAAATGCCGAAATAGGGGACGTTGCGCTCGCGCGCGAACTTGACCGAGGCGATCTTGCCTTCCGCCCCGCGCTCGCCGAACGCGCCGGGGACCAGGATCGCGTGGCACGGCTCGAGGCTGGCGGCGACATCGCTGTCGCCATGTTCGAACAATTCGGCGTCGATCCAGCGGACGTTGACCTTCACCTTGTTGGCGATGCCGCCATGGACCAACGCTTCGTTCAATGACTTATAGGCGTCCTGCAGGCCGACATATTTGCCGACGACGCCGACCGTCACTTCCCCTTCCGGGTTGGTCAGGCGATCCATGATATCGGTCCAGCGCGCGAGATCGGGCAGTGCTTCGGAATCGATCCCGAAAGCATTGAGGACAGCGTCGTCGAGGCCTTCCTCATGGTATTGGACCGGCACGGCGTAGATGCTCTTGGCGTCGAGCGCCGGAATGACCGCTTCCTTCGGCACGTTGCAGAACAACGCAATCTTGGCGCGCTCGCTCGCGGGCAATGGCTGCTCGCAGCGGCACACCAGCACGTCGGGCTGCACGCCCAATGCCGCCAGCTCGCGTACGCTATGCTGGGTCGGCTTGGTCTTCAGCTCGCCCGCGGCGGCGATGTACGGCACCAACGTGACGTGGATGCTGACCGAATTGCCACGGCCAAGATCGTTGCGAATCTGGCGGATCGCTTCGATGAACGGCAGCGATTCGATATCGCCGACCGTGCCGCCGATCTCGCACAGCACGAAATCGAGATCGTCGGTCTCGGCGAGCGCGAACGCCTTGATCGCGTCGGTGACGTGCGGGATGACCTGGACGGTGGCGCCGAGATAGTCGCCGCGGCGTTCGCGCTGGATGATCTGCTGATAGATCCGGCCCGAGGTGACGTTGTCCGACTGACGGGCAGCAACGCCGGTAAACCGTTCGTAATGGCCGAGATCGAGGTCGGTTTCCGCCCCGTCATCGGTCACATAGACCTCACCATGCTGATACGGGCTCATCGTGCCCGGATCGACATTGAGATAGGGATCGAACTTCCGGATGCGGACGCGATAGCCGCGTGCCTGGAGGAGGGCAGCCAGTGAAGCCGCCATCAAACCTTTGCCCAGCGAGGAGACCACGCCGCCGGTAATGAAAATAAACCGCGCCATGGGAGTCATCGCCTAGCTTGGAATGGGGGCGTGCCGCAAGCACGCGACTCCGCCCGCGCGAACAAAAAGTCCGCGCGGGCGATTAGAACGAAATGGATTTAGCGGACGGGAACCGCGCCGTTGCTGGCCGGAGCTACCTTGTTCTCGCCCGGCGCCAGAGCGCCCGGGAAGGTGACGTTGCCGCCGGCACCCGCCGCCGCATTGGCCGCCGCGCCACCAAACGCGCCACCCGCCGGCTGCGGAGCACTGCCCGCCGGCGCGTTGATCGGCGCCGCGCGATTGAGCGAGGTGTCGATCGAGGTCGCATGCCGCGTCGCCGCCATCACCGCCAGGATGATGGTCAAGGTAACGAAGATCGTCGCCAGGATCGCCGTCGACCGTGTCAGGAAATCGGCCGCGCCGCGCGCGGACATCAATCCGGCCGGGCTGCCGCCGCCGGTCAGGCCGCCGCCTTCGGAACGCTGCATCAGGATGATGGTGACGAGCGCCGATCCGACGAGCAACTGAACGACAAGGACGAAGGTAAAGAGCATCGAACGACTGTGACCTGCGAAACTGGAGAAAGCGGGGACATAGGCGACCCCTTCCCCGCGATCAACCGCTCATCCACCGGACGACACGTGGCGTTTCCATGACATTTCGTGTCCGCACTGAAACTCAATCGCCTCGGCGCACGTTGTTACGCCTGCGATAGCGACCGCCTTTTGAGCCTTGTGGACAATCAGTGAGCACCGACATGAACATTGCCAGCACTTTCGACAGCTCCCCGCTAACGCGATGGATGAATACGCTGGTCGACTATGTCCGATCCGGCGAGCCCGATCTCACCAACCGCCAGATGGCGCTGCTGCTCGTCGTCTATCTCAGTCCGGGGCCGCATACGGTGCGCGGTCTGGCCCGCGCGTTGAACGTTTCCAAGCCCGTCGTGACACGCGCCTTGAACAGGTTGGGGGCGCTCGGCTATCTGCGCCGCCAGCGCGACGATACCGACAAGCGCAACATCTTTATCGCGCGTACCACCGAAGGGGCAGGCTTTCTTGAAGAATTCGGACAATTTGTGGGAGAAAGCGACCCGCCCCGCGCCCGCAGAGCCACCGCGTAGAACCTTTGCGCTGACCGGTCCGTCGATATCGATAGACCCGCGCCACAACGCGATTCGCCCCGACCTGGCCGACGTTCGGCTCGCCGAATACGTATTCGCGCCGCATTACGCGGCGCCCCTGCCCTGTGTAGTAACCCGCGCCGTGACCTTGCACGCCGAATCATCCCCCACGTCCGAGCCGCTCGCCGAACTCACCGTCGGTGAGAGCTTCGAAGTGCTGGAAGTCCTGCGCGAGGTCGCCTGGGGTGTGTCGCCCGAACACCGCCTGTCCGGCTATGTCGACCGCACGGCACTGGATCTGGCGGCATGAACGTCAACGTCTTCATCGATGGCGGTGCCGGCACCACCGGGCTAGAGATCCGCGAACGGCTGTCCGGGCGGAGCGACGTCACCCTCGTCACGCTGGACGAAGCGGTGCGCAAGAATTCGACCGCGCGCAAACAGGCGCTGAACGATGCCGATTTCGTCATCCTGTGCCTGCCCGACGATGCCGCGCGCGAAGCGGTGGCGATGATCACGTCGGACAAGACGCGGGTGATCGACGCCTCGACCGCGCATCGCGTCGCCGAGGGATGGGCCTATGGTTTCGCCGAGCTCGAACCGGCCCAGCAGGCGGTGATCGCCGAGGCGCGCTTCGTCAGCAATCCTGGCTGCTATCCGACCGGCTTTCTTGCGCTGGTCCGGCCGCTGGTCCGCGCGGGGCTGATCCCGCACGACTGGCCGCTCAGCGTCAATGCGATCTCGGGCTATTCGGGCGGCGGCAAATCGATGATTGCCGAGTTCGAAGAGGGGAAGGCCAATACAAGCGCCCGGCTATACGCTTTGGGTCTGGCGCACAAACATGTCGCAGAGATGCAGAAGCATGCCCGTATCGCGCATCTGCCGATTTTCACGCCTGCGGTCGCCAACACCTATCGTGGCATGATCGTCGAAGTCCCGGTGCCGCTCCACGCATTGCCGCGCAAACCCTCGCTCGCGCAGATCGAAGCCACTTTGGCCGAGGCCTATAAGGACAGCCCGCTGATCCGGATTGGCGCGGCGGACGCACAGTTCGTGACGATCGAGGACGACGCCGGCAGCGACCGCCTGACCTTGCGCGTCTGCGGCAATGCCGAGGCCGGACAAGCGCGGCTGGTCGCGACGCTCGACAATCTCGGCAAGGGCGCGGCGGGCGCCGCGGTGCAGAATCTCAACATCATGGCGGGATTCGACCCGGTCACGGGCCTGACTTTATGAGCGCGACGCCTTAAATTCGTCGGTCTCCACACTCTCCGCCCTGCGCCAAGCGCAGGGCCAACGGTCTAAACGAGGAAAGCTAGATGCCCGGAACGCGCCAGCCGCTCGACAAATTGCTGCTGTTCGGCGCGACCGGGGATTTGTCGCAGCGCATGTTGCTGCCTTCGCTCTACGGCCTCGACGAAGACGGGTTGTTGCCGGCCAACATGACGATCACCGGCACCGCAAGGACGGTGTTCGAGGACGGTGCGTTCCGCAAATTTGCGAAGGAAGCGCTCGAAAAATACCTGCCCGAGGATCGCAAGGACAAGGACAAGATCGCCTCCTTTCTCAAGCGGTTGAACTATCAGGCGCTCGACGCGACCGAGGCCGACCATTTCAAGAACCTGTCGGACGAACTCGGCGACACTTCGAAGGGTCTCGCGATTTTCCTGTCGACCGCGCCGAGCCTGTTCGAAGCAACAATCAAGGGTCTCAACGGCGCGGGCCTGGCGCATGGCAATGTCCGCATCGGGCTCGAAAAGCCGCTCGGCTACGACCTCGCCTCGAGCCGCGAGATCAACGACGCGGTCGCCGCGGTCTTTCCCGAGGATCGGATTTTCCGGATCGACCATTATCTCGGCAAGGAGACCGTCCAGAACATCCTGGCGCTGCGCTTCGGTAATTCGTTCTACGAGCCGGTGTGGAATGCGCAGGGCATCGACAATATCCAGATCACCATCGCGGAGACGGTCGGACTGGAAGAGCGCGCCGGCTATTATGATGGCGCCGGGGCGCTGCGCGACATGGTCACCAACCACATGCTGCAGCTGCTGGCGCTGATCGCGATGGAGCCCCCTGCCCGTTACGACAAGGACGCGATCCGCGACGAAAAGGCCAAGGTGTTCCGTAGCTTGCACGTCATGACGCCGGAGGAAGTGCCGCATCTGACCGTCACTGGTCAGTACGGTCCCGGCGCGGTCGACGGGAAGATCGTCAAGGGCTATCTGGAGGAACTCGGCAAACCGTCGACCACCGAGACGTTTGTCGCGATCAAGGCGAGCATCGAGAATTGGCGCTGGCAAGGCGTACCCTTCTACCTGCGCACCGGTAAGCGCATGGCGGTGCGCCGCAGCGAGATCGCGATCCAGTTCAAGCCGGTGCCGCATTCGATGTTCGCCGGGCGCGGCGGCCTGCTCCAGCCCAACAAGCTGATCATCCGCCTGCAGCCCGAGGAATATATCTCGATGCTGGTGATGGCGAAGGAGCCGGGTCTCGATCGCGAGGGTATCCATCTGCGCGAAGTGCCGCTCAATCTCAGCCTCGACGCCGAGTTCGCCGGCACGCGCCGCCGCATCGCTTATGAGCGCCTGCTGCTCGACCTGATCGAGGGCGACCAGACCCTGTTCGTCCGTCGCGACGAAGTGGAGGCGCAATGGGCCTGGACCGACGCGATCCGTGCCGGCTGGACGGCCAACGACACCAAGCCCAAGAGCTATGCCTCGGGCAGCTGGGGTCCGTCGACCTCGATCGCGCTGACCGAGCGCGATGGGGTGACGTGGCAGGACGATTGAGTTTCTAAAATCCTCTCCCGCTTGCGGGAGAGGAGCGAGACTTAGGTCGGCGCAGCCGGCCTTAGTCGCAGCGGTGAGGGTCTTCTGTTGCCCCACAGCTGGAAGAAAGAAGACCCTCACCCAACCCTCTCCCGCAAGCGGGAGAGGGCTTTAAGAGCGAAGAGCATTATGGCAACCAACGAAGAAATCGAATGGTGGGAATATGACGATACCGACGAGATGGCGGACGCCGTCTCGGGCGATATCGCGTTCATCATCGAAAGCGCGATCGAAGCGCGCGGCGGTGCAGTGGTCGCGCTGGCCGGTGGCAAGACGCCGATCCCGATCTACGCACGGCTCGCCAAGGCGAAGCTCGAATGGAAGCGGGTGACAATCATCCCCGGCGACGAGCGCATCGTGCCGCTGGGCGACCCGCTGTCCAACGTGACGATGATCGCCAAGACCTTCCTGCCGCTCGGCGCGCGCGTGATGCCGATCGTTCCGCAAGCGACGGCGGACTACAAAGCGGCGGGCCGATCGGCCGACGCGCTGATGCAGGATCTGCATTGGCCGCTCGATCTCTGCCTGCTCGGCATTGGTGGAGACGGCCATACCGCCTCGATCTTCCCGGGTCCGGATTTCGACGAAGCGCTGAACGGTCCCAAGGAGCGCCGGATGCTCGGCGTCATGCCCGACCCGCTGCCGCCCGAAGCGCCCGTGGCGCGCGTGACGCTCAGCCGTGCGGCGATCGTCTCGTCAGCGGCGGTGATCATCGCCATCACCGGTGCCGACAAGAAGAAGGTGCTGGAGGACGCGATCAGCCAGGGGCCGAGCTCGTCCTATCCGATCGGGCGCGTTCTCGCCGATACCGAGCTTCCCGTCGACATCCACTGGGCGCCGTAGCCACGGTCAGGCCACCGAGAGAGTGGCCCCGGTTTCAGCGCATACGAATTTCCATCACCCAGTGAGGCGCGCGGGCTTGCCCAGACGTTGGGCAGGTCTAGGACGAAGTTGAAAGAGCTGGCACGTCCTGCTCCTGGCAAACGGACCCCAAGACCATGAACCCGGCAGTATCCGCCGTCACCAACCGTATCGTCGAGCGCTCGCGCCCGACGCGCCGCGCCTATCTCGACCTGATCGAGCGGGAACGCGACCGCGGATCGCGGTCGCGCGACGCGATGAAGACTAATGCCGCGATGAATATCGGCATCGTCACATCGTATAACGACATGCTGTCGGCGCACGCGGTCTATTATCGCTATCCCGAGCAGATGAAGGTCTGGGCGCGCGAAGTCGGCGCGACCGCACAGGTCGCCGGCGGCGTGCCGGCAATGTGCGACGGCGTAACCCAGGGTTATCCGGGGATGGAGCTGTCGCTGTTCAGCCGCGACACGATCGCGCTGTCGACCGCGATTGCGCTGACTCACGGGCTGTTCGAGGGCGCCGCTTTGCTCGGCATTTGCGACAAGATCGTGCCCGGTTTGCTGATGGGTTCGCTGCGTTTCGGCCATTTGCCGACGATTCTGATCCCCGGCGGTCCGATGCGCACCGGCATTCCCAACAAGGCCAAAGCGGCGGTCCGCGAGCAATTCGCCGAAGGGAAAGTCGGCCGCGAGGAATTGCTCGAAGCCGAGATCGGCGCCTATCATTCGAAGGGCACCTGCACCTTTTACGGCACCGCCAACACCAACCAGATGATGATGGAGGTGATGGGCCTCCACATGCCCGGCGCCGCTTTCGCCAATCCCGGCACCAAGCTGCGCCAGGAACTGAGCCGAGCGGCGGTGCATCGTCTCGCCGAGATTGGTTGGGACGGCGACGATTACCGTCCGCTTGGGCATTGCGTCGATGAACGCGCGATCGTCAACGCGGCGGTCGGCCTGCTCGCGACGGGCGGATCGACCAACCATCTGATCCATCTGCCGGCGATCGCCCGCGCGGCGGGGATCGTGATCGACTGGGAAGACTTCGATCAACTGAGCCGCGCCGTGCCCTTGGTCGCGCGCGTCTATCCCAACGGATCGGCCGATGTGAACGGCTTCGAGGATGCCGGCGGCATGCCGTTCGTGATCCGCGAATTGCTCGGCGCCGGTCTGCTCCATGGCGACATCCTGACCGTAGCGGGGAACTTCGCCGATTACGGCAAGCGCCCGGTGGTCGAGGGTGACGGCCTGCGCTGGGAAGATCCCGGCGCGAGCGGCGACGAGACGATCCTGCGCCCTGCCGCTGCTCCCTTCTCGACAGAAGGCGGCTTCCGCATCCTGACCGGCAATCTCGGCCGCGCCTGCATCAAGGTGTCGGCGGTCGACCAGGATCGCTGGGTGGTCGAGGCACCGGCGCGCGTGTTCCACGATCAGGCCGACGTCCAAGCGGCGTTCAAGGCCGGCGAACTCGATCGCGACGTCGTCGTGGTGATGCGCTTCCAGGGCCCGCGTGCGAACGGTATGCCCGAGTTGCACAAGCTGACCCCGCCTTTGGGCGTGCTCCAGAACAAGGGCTATCGCGTGGCGCTGGTCACCGATGGCCGCATGTCGGGCGCGTCGGGCAAGGTGCCGGCGGCGATCCATTGCTCGCCCGAGGCCTTGGGCGGCGGTCCGCTCGGTCGCGTGCGCGACGGCGACGTCATCAGGCTCGATGCGGTGAACGGCACGCTCGACGCGCTGGTCGACGCGGTCGAATGGGATGCGCGCGATCTTGCGGAATGTCCGCCGGCGGCTGAGGGCATGGGGCGCGAGCTGTTTGGGTTGTTTCGCGGGGCGGCTGACGAAGCGGAATTGGGCGCCAGCGCGATTTTCGCAGGCGCTGGGTTATAAGAACCGTCACCCCAGCGAAAGCTGGGGTCTCAAGCCAAGTGCCAATACCGCATGAGATCCCAGCTTTCGCTGGGATGACGATCTGGGGAGGTTGAGGAAGCACATGGAAGTCGTCGCAGTCGATATCGGGGGCACCCATGCCCGCTTCGCCATCGCGGAAGTAGCGGACGGCAAGGTCGTCTCGCTCGGGCCGGAAACTACCCAGAAGACCGCGGAGCACGCCTCGCTCCAGACCGCGTGGCAGGATTTCGGCCGCCAGCTCGGCCGAGAGCTACCCAAGGCGGCGGCGATCGCGGTCGCGTCACCGGTGGGTGGCGACGTCATCAAGCTGACCAACAATCCCTGGATCATCCGCCCCGCGCTGATCCCCGAACGGCTCGGCGCCGACATCTATGTCATCGTCAACGATTTCGGCGCGATCGCCCACGCCGTGGCCCAGCTTGCCGATGAGGACTTCCAGCACATTTGCGGCCCCAAGCGACCCCTGGCGCGCAGCGGCGTGACCTCGATCTGCGGGCCGGGCACCGGCCTGGGCGTCGCGGGGGTGCTCCATGCCGGCGGCACCTATCATGTGCTGTCGACCGAGGGCGGGCATGTCGATTTCGCCCCGCTCGACGCGTTCGAGGACGCGATCCTCAAGCGGCTGCGCAAGACGTTCACCCGCGTCTCGGCCGAGCGGATCTGCGCCGGGCCGGCGATCGTCGCGATCTACGAAACCCTGGCCGAGATCGAAGGCAAGGCGATCCGCCACCTCGACGACAAGACGATCTGGACAATGGCATTCGAAGGATCGGACAGCCTGGCGATCGCCGCGCTCGACCGATTCGTGCTCGCGCTCGGCGCGTTCGCCGGCGACCTCGCACTGATGCAGGGGGCGAAGGACGTCGTCATCGCCGGCGGGCTGGGCCTCAAGCTCAAGGAGCATTTCGCGCGGTCGGGCTTTTCCGAACGCTTCACCGCCAAGGGGCGGTTCCAGCAGATGATGGCCGCTATCCCGGTCAAGCTGATCACCCATCCCCAACCCGGCCTCTACGGCGCCGCGGCCGCTTTTGCCCAGGAGCATGCCAAGTGAACGACACCGTCAACCCGATCGAACGCATCATGCTGGCGGCGCCGGTCATTCCGGTAATCGTGATCGAGGATCTGGCGAGCGCAAGGCCGCTGGCCGAAGCCTTGGTCAAAGGCGGCCTGCCCGTGCTTGAAGTGACGATGCGCACGCCGGCCGCGCTCGATGCGATCCGCGAGATGAAGAAGGTCCCGGGCGCGATTGTCGGTGCGGGCACCGTCATCAACCCCGCTCAGTTCGCGCAAGTGATGGATGCCGGGGCCGAATTCATCGTGTCGCCGGGCCTGACCGAGCGTCTGGCCGAGCCGATCATCGCCAGCGGCGTCCCCTATCTGCCGGGCATCGCCAATTCGGCCGATCTGATGCGCGGACTCGATCTCGGGCTGACGCATTTCAAGTTCTTCCCGGCCGAGGCCAATGGCGGGCTGAAGGCGCTCAAGAGCTTGGCGGCGCCATTCTATCAGTGCAAATTCTGTCCGACCGGTGGGGTCAGCGAGGCCAATGCACGCGAGTGGCTGGCGTTCGAACCCGTGCTGTGCGTTGGCGGAAGTTGGGTGTGTTCGGGCACGCCAGAAGAGGTTGAGGCGAAAGCGCGGGCTGCGGCTGGGTTGCGATAATCACGTCACCCCAGCGAAACCTTTAGCCGTCACCCCAGCGTAAGCTGGGGTCTCAACCGGCATTGCGCCATCGCCCAAGATCCCAGCTTACGCTGGGATGACGGCTCGCGTCACATCTCGCCCCGCGCTCTCCTGATCGCGTACCATTTCTGCACGTTGGCATTATGCTGCTCGAGCGTGTCGGCAAACACATGCCCGCCCGTCCCGTCCGCGACGAAATACAGCGCCTGAGACTCCGCCGGATTGAGCACCGCGTCGATCGATGCCCGCCCCGGATTGGCGATCGGCCCCTTAGGCAACCCCGTCATCGCATAGGTATTGTAGCCGTTATTCGCCTCGAGCTCCGAGCGCAGGATGCGGCGGCCGAGCGGCTTACCCTTGGTCACGGGGTAGATCACCGTTGGATCGGCCTGGAGCGGCATGCCGCGTTTCAAGCGGTTCGAATAGACGGCGGCGACCATCCGCCGTTCAGACGGCTTGCCGGTTTCCTTCTCGACGATCGACGCGAGGATCAGCGCTTCACGCGGCGTCTTGGCAACGGTCGTCGGCGAGCGCTTCGCCCAGGCCTGGTCGAGATAGAGCGCCATCGCGTGCTGCATGCGCTGGATGATCGCCTCACGGCTGTCGCCGCGTTCGAAACTATAGCTGTCGGGCAGCAGCGAGCCCTCGGCGGGCACGTCGATCTTCCCCGTCAGCTCGGACATCGCCATCAGCCGCTCCTGCGCCATGATCGACGGCCAGCCCTCGGGGATGGTGATGAAGCGCTGGAGCGTCTTGCCGCCCTGCAGCAGTTTGAGGATGTCCGACTGGCTGAGATGCGCGGGGATGCGGTATTCACCAGCTTTGATCCCCGCGCCGCCGCCGAAGACCTTGGCGAGCAAGGTGAAGCGGCTGGCGGACGAGATCGCGCCGGCTTGTTCGAGTTGCTCGGCGGCCTTGTTGAGGCTGGTGCCCGGCGCGATCGAGACGGTGACGTTCTTCGGCAACGGGCCGCGCCCGCCCCAGCTATAGACCAGCCAGAAACCACCTGCGACCAATAGCAGCGCGGCGACTAGGCCGAGGCATCCGAACCGGCTGCCGCCGCGCTTCTTCCGGGCCATGACGGGGTCAGACCGCCTTCATCACCAGGCTGGCATTGGTGCCGCCGAAGCCGAACGAGTTGTTGAGCACCGCCTTGACCTTACGCTCCTTGGCGACGTGCGGAACGAGATCGACGCCCGCGCAATTGTCGCTCGGATTGTCGAGGTTGAGCGTCGGCGGCACGATCTGATCGCGCAGCGCCAGGATACAGAAGATCGATTCGACCGCGCCCGCGCCGCCGAGCAGATGGCCGATCGCCGACTTGGTCGACGACATCGACATGGTGGCGATGTTGTTGCCGAACAGGCGGCGCACGGCGTTGAGCTCGAGCTCGTCGCCGAGCGGCGTCGAGGTGCCGTGCGCGTTGATATAATCGATATCGCTCAGGGCGAGTCCCGACTTGCGCATCGCCATTTCCATCGACCGGAACGCGCCCGATCCTTCGGGATGCGGCGCGGTGACGTGATAAGCGTCGCCCGACAGGCCATAGCCGATCACTTCGGCATAGATTTTGGCGCCGCGCTTCTTGGCGTGCTCATATTCCTCGAGACACACGACACCAGCGCCCTCGCCCATGACGAAACCGTCGCGGTCCCGGTCGTACGGACGGCTACCGCGCCACGGTTCGTCACGGAAGCCGGTCGACAGAGCGCGCGCCTGGCCAAAACCGGCGATGCCGATCGGGCAGATCGCGCCTTCCGCACCGCCGGCGAGCATCACGTCGGCATCGTCCATCGCGATCATCCGCGCGGCGTCGCCGATCGCATGCGCGCCTGTCGAACAAGCCGTGACGACGGCGTGGTTGGGCCCCATCAGGCCGTATTTGATCTGCACCTGGCCGGTGATCAGGTTGATCAGGCGGCCATGGACAAAATGCGGCGAGACGCGCTTGGGACCTTTTGCGGCGAGCACCAGCGATTCGCTTTCGATGCCCGGCAAGCCACCAATGCCCGATCCGATCGAGCAACCGGCGCGAAAGCGTTCTTCCTCGCTCATCTCGGTCAGGCCGGCATCTTCGAGTGCCTGGCCGGCGGCATCGATGCCGTAGATGATGAACGGATCGACCTGGCGCTGAACCTTGTGGTCGACGCGCTTGTCCGGATCGAAGCCATATTCGTGATCGGCCGGCTTCACTTCGCACGCATAATTGCTGTGGAAGTCGGTTGCGTCGAAGCGCGTGATCGTCCCCGCGCCTGATTTGGCTGCGATGATGTTCTTCCAGGCCGTTTCGACATCCGCCCCCAAGGGGGTCACCAGGCCCAGGCCGGTCACGACTACGCGCCGCATGGTCTTCTCCAATCCAAGTCTCTTACAGCGAAACGGCCCCCCGGCCCTGGGTAACCCTGGGACGGGGAGCCGCTCGTTACTCTATACGCCCGCGGCGGTCAGCCACGGAAAAGAGGGCTCAGCCCTGATGTGCGTCGATATAGGTGATCGCGTCGTTGACGGTCGTGATCTTCTCGGCGGCATCGTCCGGGATTTCGACCCCGAATTCTTCCTCGAACGCCATCACCAGCTCGACGATGTCGAGGCTGTCGGCACCGAGATCGTCGATGAAGCTAGCCTCAGGCGTCACCGAACCGGCTTCGACGCCCAGGTGCTCGACCACGATCTTCTTCACCCGGTCGGCAGTATCGCTCATTCGTCAGCTTCCCTCTATTGTTCCGGGGTACCCCGGGGAATTTCCTGAACGCACGTAGAACGCGAGTGGTGCCCGCGCAAGGGGGTGGCGGGGATCAGATCCTATGGGCCGACTTTCAAGGGAGACCGGAACAGTCCGTCGCCCTCGAACGACACTACCGCCTCTTCCATATACCAACGCGCATTGAACACCGCCCCAGCCGCGCGCCCAAGTTGACGAATTTTGTCGTCGGGCCAACCGTGGATGAGGAAGCCGTTGGTCGCCAACATCCTGATCATATCCCTCATCGCTGGGGTTTCACCTCGGACTGCGGCCAGCTTCTGATCGGGGGTAAGAGTCGAATAGTAATTATCGAAAAGGTCGTAGCTGATGCCGAACGGTGCCAGCATAGTTTTCGCGCGGTTAGATTCGATCTTGCCCGTAAAGAAATACGCAGACGCGGCTGCCTTGTTTTTCGACCATCTGTGAAGCTCACCACATTGGGTGATTGCCTTCCGCAACTCGGCCTTCGCCGTCACAGCGGCGTCGGCATTGGGCTGGTCGACGCTCTTCGCCAGCGCGTCCAGCGTCGAGGGCGAAAGGCCGATCTCCAATATCGGGCAATCGATTTCCCGCGACAGCGGGGAGGCGGCCGATAGCTGTAACGCCAGCGCGAAAGCGATCAATGCCCTCTCCCAATCGACAACCGCATGTTACGCCGCCCGAAAATCCGCCGGATAGAACTCGATCGCCGCCAATGCGGATAAGTAGAGCAGCACATGGCGCCGCGCGCGTGGCTGCGCCGTAGCGCTCGTCACCGTGGCCAGCGCGCCGGAAGAAGCCTTTTCGATCAAGCTCTTGCGATCCTGCGCCGGCAAAGCGGCATAGGCCGCGGCGAGCTTGGCGGCGTCGAGGCCGTCATTCCTGAGCGCGGCTTCGGCACCCAGTTTGGTCGCCCTGCCCTGCGTATAGGAAACGGCGGCCTGGACCGCGGCCGGCGACCAATTGCTGGCGGCGCGGCATGCCTGGCGCGCGGCGAGAAGCGCGTCGCGGTCGGCATCGAGCGCCGCCGCGGGATTCCCTCCCTTGTCGGCTGCGGTAACGACACCGTCGCCGATCCGCTGCATCGCGGTCGGACCCAGTTTCGTCTCGATACAGCCGATATCGCCCGATGCCGCCCAGGCGGTGCCGGGCACGAGCCCAAATGCGACTTGGGCGGCGGTGATCAGGAGAATCCTCATAGCATCGCCATCCCGCCATTGACGTGAATTGTCTGCCCGGTGACGTAGCCGGCTTCCTTGGACGCGAGATAGACCACGGCAGCGCCGATATCCTCTCCGGTGCCGAGATCGCCCGCCGGGATGCGCCCGAGCAACGCCGCCTTCTGCGCCTCGGGCAGCACGTCGGTCATCGCCGAGCGGATGAAGCCCGGCGCGACGCAATTGACCGTGATGTTGCGGCTGGCCAGTTCCTGCGCCAATGCCTTGGACATGCCGACCAGCCCGGCCTTGGATGCGGCGTAATTAGCCTGGCCGGGATTGCCGGTCGCGCCGACCACCGAGGTGATCGAGATGACGCGACCGTAGCGCGCCTTCATCATCGGCCGGGCCGCGGCGCGGACGAGGCGGAAGGCGGCTTCAAGGTTGACCTTGATGACCTGTTCCCATTCCTCATCCTTCATCCGCATCGCGAGATTGTCGCGCGTGACGCCGGCATTGTTGACCAGGATGTCGAGCTTGCCGCCGAGCGCCTCGACGGCCTGCGGCACCAGCGCATCGACCGCGGCGCCATCGGACAAGTCACATTGCAACGCGACATGATCGCCGCCGAGCGACGCCCGGAACGCCTCCAGCTTGTCGGCATTCGATCCCGACACCGCGAGCCGGGCCCCCTGCCCGGCCAAAGCCTGGGCGATCGCGGACCCAATCCCGCCGGACGCGCCGGTAACGAGGGCCGTCATGCCTGTGAGGTCGAACATCATTTCATCTCCAGATTTTGATTTTGATTCATGCAAAGGCGCTAAGGCAAAGGGTTGTAGTCATTGACTACGCGGCGAAGGCCTTGGGCGTCTCGCGGCTTTCGCAACGCGCCGTCAGCGACAGCGGACGCCAGAGCCTCTAGATCCTGCAATCTTTGCGCCTCCGCGTGAATCAAAAAGATTTAGCCAAAGCCTCGATATCCTCCATCGAGATCACGCTAGACGTATCGACGTCGGGAACGATGCGTTTGACCATCGGGCTCAGCACTTTGCCGCCGAATTCGACGAAGCGCTCGACGCCGGTGTCGGCCATGTTGATCACCGATTCGCGCCAGCGCACCATGCCCGTCACCTGTTCGACCAGCAGCTTGCGGATCGTGTCGACATCGCTGACCGGCTGCGCGGTGACGTTGGCGAACACGGCGACCAGCGGTGTGTCGATGCGCGCCTCGGCCAGTGCCTTGTCCATCGCATCGGCGGCGGGCTGCATCAGCGGACAGTGGAACGGTGCCGATACCGGCAGCGCGATCGCCCGCTTGGCGCCATAGTCCTTCGCGATTTCGATCGCACGGTCGATCGCTGCCTTGGCGCCCGAAATCACCACTTGCGACGGATCGTTGTCGTTGGCGACGGTGCAGACCTCGCCCTGCGCGGCGGCTTCGGCGATCTTCTGCGCGATCGTCAGGTCGGCGCCGAGCAACGCCGCCATCGCGCCCACGCCTACCGGGACCGCCGCCTGCATCGCCTCGCCGCGGTGGCGCAGCAACAATGCAGTCGTAGCCAGATCGAGCGCGCCGGCGGCACACAAGGCGCTATATTCGCCCAGGCTGTGACCGGCGACATAATCAGCCTTGTCGGCGAGCTTCAGCCCACCTTCCTTTTCCAGCACGCGCAAAGTCGCGATCGCGTTCGCCATGATCGCGGGCTGAGCGTTGGCGGTGAGCGTCAGTTCGTCGGCAGGTCCGTCGAACATCAGCGCCGACAAATGCTGGCCGAGCGCCTCGTCGACTTCCTGGAACACTTCGCGCGCGGCAGCGCTGGCCTCGGCGAGCGCCTTGCCCATGCCGACCGCCTGGCTACCCTGGCCCGGAAATATGAAAGCGCGCATCGTCGTCTCCCCGATTGAGGCTGCGGCACTAGAAATGCTGCGCTGGTTAGGCAAGTTCGGTCGTTTTGGTGCGGGCCGAAATTCGCGCCGAGATGCGTTCCGCTGATGAAGTATTCCGCGACGCCGACCGACAGCCTCTTCGACCTGCTACAGGTTGATACAAAATCACTCGCTTCCCGCGACACCTTCACGACATGCGCTTCCCAGATTGCCCTCCGACGCCGATCACGACGTCGTCCGAATGGAGGTAACTATGAAAAAGCTCATCCTCACGGCCGTGGCCATTTCGCTACTTGCCAGCCCGCTCGTGATCGCGCCGGCCTCCGCCGCGCCGCAGCGCGACGATCGCACCAAGGTCAGAACCGGCCCGGACGGCCGCCCCGTCCTCATCACGCATGCAGTCACTTCACTGGCGCGCCCGAGCTTTCGTCGCTGGAACAAGGGCCAGCGCTTCGATTATCGCTATGCGCAGAATTATCGCGTGGTGAACAATTGGCAGCAATATCGCGGCCGCCGCCTCTACGCACCGCCGCGCGGCTATCACTGGGTGCGTTCGGGCAACGACGCGGTGCTCGTCGCAATCACCGGCGGCCTGATCGGCGCGGTCATCGGCGGCGCGTTCAACTGATATAAAGCCCCTCTCCCGCGTGCGGGAGAGGGAGGGGCCCGCGCAGCGGGAGGGTGAGGGTCTTCTTCCTTCTTCCTCACGGTACCAAAAAAGAAGAAAGAAGACCCTCACCCAACCCTCTCCCGCATGCGGGAGAGGGCTTTCCACGCGCGAGAGGGCTCTGCTCCCGCAACCTTGCTTTCCGCCCGGAAACCTGTATGGGAGCCGCCATCGGGGTGGAGGGACGCGTTCTCTCCGCCCCGGTTGCTTTGAAGACGATAGCCGGAGGGGCGTCCGTATGGTGCGGCGTCAGCGATCGGCCAAGATAGAGGTAAGACATGGCTCTTTACGAGCACGTGTTCCTTGCGCGCCAGGATCTGGCACAAGCGCAAGTGGACGCACTGGCGGAAGCCGCCACCAAGATCATCGAGGACAATCAGGGTAAGGTCGTCAAGACCGAGACCTGGGGCCTGCGCAGCCTGGCCTATCGCATCGCGAAGAACCGCAAGGCGCATTACGTGATGCTCGAGATCGACGCACCGGGTTCGGTCGTCGCCGAGCTGGAGCGCCAGACCCAGATCAACGAAGACGTCATCCGCTACATGACCGTCAAGGTCGACGAGCACGAGACTGGCCCGTCGGTGATGATGCGCAAGAACGAGCGCGATCGCGAGCGTCGCAGCGAGCGCGGCGACCGCAACGACCGCGGTCCCCGCGGCGGTTTCGACGGCGAATAAGGAGCAACGACCATGGCACGACCCTTTTTCCGCCGCCGCAAGAGCTGCCCGTTCTCCGCGAAGGATGCCCCCCGGATCGACTATAAGGACGTCCGGCTGCTGCAGGGCTTCGTCTCCGAGCGTGGCAAGATCGTCCCCTCGCGCATCACCTCGGTGAGTGCGAAGAAGCAGCGCGAGCTGGCCCAGGCCATCAAGCGCGCGCGTCACCTGGGCCTGCTGCCCTACCTCGTTAAGTAAGGAGCGCCCGCGATGGACGTTATTTTGCTGGAGCGCGTCGAGAAGCTCGGCGCCATCGGCGATGTCGTGAAGGTCAAGGACGGCTTTGCCCGTAACTACCTTCTGCCGAACAAGAAGGCGCTGCGCGCCAACGAAGCCAACCGCAAGGTGTTCGAATCGAACCGCGCCCGCATCGAGGCCGACAATGCGTCGCGCCGTACCGATGCCGAGAAGGAAGCCAAGAATTTCGACGGCGTGGCGATCACCCTGATCCGTCAATCGTCGAACACCGGCCAGCTCTACGGATCGGTCGCGGTCCGCGATCTGGTCGAAGCGCTCGAAGCCGACGGCCACAAGGTCGCCAAGTCGGCGATCGTCCTCGCCAAGCCGATCAAGGCGATCGGCGTGTACGACGTGAAGGTCCAGCTGCACCCCGAGGTCGCGGTGACCGTCAAGGTCAACGTCGCCCGCTCGCCCGAAGAGGCCGAGATGCAGTCCAAGGGCGTCGACGTCATGGCGCAGATGTTCGAGGAAGGCCGCGAGGTCACCGGCTTCACCGAGGATTACGATCCGAACGCCGAGCCGGGCGCGACTGCCGAGGCCCCTGCCGCCGACGCTGCGGCGCCGGCCGCCGAGGACGCTTCGGAGGCGTAAGCCTTCCGCTTTCGGGCAAGAAAAAGGGGCCGGTGGAGCGATCCGCCGGCCCTTTTTGCGTCTGCCGATCTTGTCCTCCGCCAGACTCAATCGTCACCCCGGACTTGTTCCGGGTCCAACAGGCGGCTGGCGTCAGACAAGAGGCTCCAGCCGAGCCCTCGCGGCACCTTGGACCCGGGAACAAGTCCGGGGTGACGGCGAAAGGCATGAAAAAGGGCCGTCCGGATCGTCTCCGAACGGCCCTTTTCTTTGCGACCCTATAGGGCTGGGGGTCGCAGGTCGACGCTCCGAGGGGGGATCAGAGCGTCGTAACGTAAGCGCCAGCAACCGCAGCCAGCGGGATGAGCGCGAATATTACCGGCAGAACCTTGTTCACGGCATTGTTCCTTCGGCCAAGATGACCGTCGGGAGGAAGATGCGTACGAGGCAGCTTTCTTTCCAGAAGATGAACGGGAAACTTATCGTTTCAGGATGAGAATAGCCGCTTTGGCCGCTTCGGAACGGTCACTTCCGCCCGAACAGCTTCTCGATATCGAGATGCGCGAGCTTCTCGAAGGCAGTCTTACAAATGTGAAGGCGGGAGGCGGCAACTGGGTGGAAAGCCGCCGTCAAAAATGAGCGAGACTAGCGAGCGTGGCCCAGACCATCGCCACCATTGCCAGGAGCGAGCCGGAGAACGCCAACAAGCCCCATGTCACCTGGGCGTGCCGAGAATGGCGCACGTCCGCTGTGATGCGCTGGCCGCAATAAATCAGGTTGCAGACGAGCAGTGCCAGCGTCAGCAGGATGAAGCTTAGGATCTGCACACAGCGATCATCGCTCAGGTAACGAATGTCTGCAAGTGAGGCGCATCCGGCCCGGCAGCTTTCCCCACCCGAAACCCGCCGGTCGACTATCAGGCCCGGCGCCCGCTGTTCAGCCGCTGCACGAGAAAAATGGTCGAAGCGGCCGTTTAGCCTGCGCCTGCCAACGCCCAGACAAAGAGCAGCGCCGTGGCTGCGCCCAGTGCGCTCCTGAGGTTGTGCAGCTTTCCCCACTGAACCAGCATCGCGCGGCTTTCAGCGCCCGCCTCGCTTACCGGCGTCGCCATCAAGCGTTTGTTGACGGGCATGATGACGAATAGCGTGAACGGCCAGTTGGCGAGCAACAGGATGCTTCCGGCAAACCACCGCCAATCCGCCGAAAGATACCCGGCGATCAGTCCCGCCGCGCCCCCGGCAATCGCCAACCCGGATTGGATCGGTAGCGCTCGCTTGTAGCTGGGCTGCCATTGCGCCAGCAAAGGGCCATCCGACAATCCGAGACGTGAAGGATGCTCCACGAGACTTATGTAGAATGCGGCACCGGCGAACAGCGTGGCGAAAACGAGAGCCGCTATCGAGAGTTGAAGCATAAATGTTCCTCGGCATCAGCCGGGAGGACGCGAGACCCATGTCAGCGCCCTCCCAAACGAGTTGGGTGGACGCCGCGGCTGGGAAGAACCCGATGAACGGGCGCAGGAGCTACCGACCTGCAACTCTATTTTCGGCATTTCAGAATGATCGGTGACGGGGCGAATTGCAAGGTCCGAATGTCTGCAAATGGGCCGACGGGATCATTCAACCTGGCCGCTCGACCTCAGACGCAACTATAGATGAAGTCGTCTAACCTTCTCTATTTTCTACCGAACAGTTTCTCGATATCGCCATGCGCCAGCTTCACCCAGGTCGGGCGGCCGTGGTTGCACTGGCCCGAATGCGGCGTCACTTCCATCTCGCGAAGCAAAGCGTTCATCTCGGCGACCGACAGCACGCGACCGGCGCGGACCGAGCCGTGGCAGGCCATGGTCGAGGCGACGTGATCGAGGCGTTCCTTGAGGCTCAGCGCTTCGTCGAACGCGGCGAGTTCGTCGGCGAGGTCGGTGACGAGGCCGGTGACATCCCCCTGCCCCAGCAAGGCCGGGGTCGAGCGGACCAGCATCGCGCGCGGACCGAAGCGTTCGAGGTCAAGACCGAGTTCGGCCAATTCCTCGATCCGCGCCTCAAGCCGGTCGCAGGCGGGTTCGTCGAGTTCGATCACTTCGGGCAATAGCAGCGCCTGCGCCGCGACCTTGCCGCCGGCCAGCGCGGCGCGCATGCGTTCGAGGACGAGGCGTTCGTGGGCGGCATGCTGGTCGACCAGCACCAATCCGTCCTCGGCTTCCGCGACGATATAGGTCTTGGCGACCTGACCGCGCGCGACGCCGAGCGGATGCGCGATGTTTTCGGGTGGCGGTGCCCAGGCCGGTTCGGCGCGCGCCGCCGGCGGCGGCATGGAGAAGGTGGAACGGTGCTCCATCACCGACGTCGCCCCGGCGAAGGCCGGGGCCGCGGGCGATTCCGAATACTGCCAGAGATCCCGACCTTCGTCGGGATGACGGATTTGCGGTTCCGGCTGCCACGCCGCCAACGCGGCTTCATTCGGACGCTGCGCGCTGCGATGGCCCGCCTCGTCGAGCGCGCGGCGTAGGCCGCTGACGATCAGCCCGCGGATCATCTGCGGCTCCCGGAAGCGCACCTCGGTCTTGGCGGGATGGACGTTGACGTCGACCATGTCGGCGGGAAGATCGAGGAAGAGTGCCACCACCGGATGGCGATCGCGCGCCAGCATCTCGGCATAAGCGCCGCGCACTGCGCCGGCGAGCAACCGGTCCTTCACCGGACGGCCATTGACGAACAGATATTGATGATCGGCGACGCCGCGATTGAAGGTCGGCAAGCCGGCCACTCCGCCCAGCCGCACCCCTTCGCGCTCGAGGTCGATCGCGACGCTGTTCTCGATCAGCGCGCGGTCGGTTAGCGCGGCGACGCGGCCGGGGCGATCCTCTGGCGCGTTGGTCGATAGCGCGCGCCGGCCATCATGCTCGACCGAAAAGGCGATGTCGGGCCGCGCCATCGCCAGGCGCCGCACCACGTCGAGACTCGCGCCATATTCGGCGCGCGGGCTCCGCAAGAACTTGCGGCGGGCGGGGACGCGGTCGAACAGCGCCTCGACGCGGACGCGCGTGCCGGGCGGAAGCGCGGCAGGCCCCTCCTCCAGCACCGCGCCATTGTCGACCACGCGTCGCCAGCCATCGGCGCCGCGCACCCGGCTTTCGAGCGTCAGTCGCGCGACGCTGGCGATCGACGGCAGCGCCTCGCCGCGAAAGCCGAGCGTGACGACATTTTCGATCGCCTCATCGGGCAGTTTCGAGGTTGCGTGGCGCTCCAGCGCGAGCGCCATATCGGCCGCGGACATGCCGCATCCGTCGTCGATCACTTCGATCAAATCGATGCCGCCAGAGGCCAGTTTTACGGCAATTCGGGTCGCCCCCGCATCGACCGCGTTTTCGACTAATTCCTTCAACGCACTGGCGGGTCTTTCGACCACTTCACCGGCGGCGATACGGTTGACGAGATGCTCTGGAAGGCGGCGTATTGACATGGGTTTGACTCTAGACCAAGCGACGCCATCCCGCGACTGCAAATGCCAACAAACCGGAGCCCGGATTTGGCTTTGGCGGACGGGGTGAAACAACCCGGCGCATGCCGTCACTACGGTCTCGAATTCGGACGGTCACATCGAATGGTCTTCTCGCGTTTCTTCAAATTCATGTCGCATGACATGGCGATCGATCTGGGGACGGCCAATACCGTCGTCTATCTGCGTGGCCGCGGCGTCGTCCTCAACGAACCGTCGGTCGTGGCGGTCGAGACGATCAACGGGGTCAAGAAGGTCAAGGCGGTCGGCGACGACGCCAAGCTGATGATGGGCAAGACCCCCGACAGCATCCAGGCGATCCGTCCGCTGCGCGACGGTGTCATCGCCGACATCGACGTCGCCGAGCAGATGATCAAGCACTTCATCCACAAGGTGCATGGCGGGCAACGCCGCTTCATGCGCTGGCCGCAGATCGTGATCTGCGTGCCATCGGGCTCGACCTCGGTCGAGCGCCGCGCGATCCGCGATGCCGCGTCGAACGCCGGCGCCAGCCAGGTGTGGCTGATCGAGGAACCGATGGCCGCGGCGATCGGCGCCGACATGCCGGTGACCGAACCGATCGGATCGATGGTCGTCGATATCGGCGGCGGCACGACCGAAGTTGCCGTGCTGTCGCTGCGCGGCCTCGCTTACACTACCTCGGTCCGCGTCGGCGGCGACAAGATGGACGAGGCGATCGTCTCCTACGTCCGTCGCAACCATAATCTGCTGATCGGCGAAGCGACTGCAGAGCGGATCAAACAGGAAGTCGGCACGGCCAAGCCGCCCGCGGACGGCATCGGTCAGACGATCCACATCAAGGGTCGCGACCTGGTCAACGGCGTTCCCAAGGAAATCCAGATCAACCAGGGCCAGATCGCCGAGGCGCTGTCCGAGCCGGTCGGGACGATCGTCGAGGGCGTGCGCATCGCGCTCGAGAATACGGCGCCCGAACTCGCCGCCGACATCGTCGACCAGGGTATCGTGCTCACCGGCGGTGGTGCGTTGCTCGCGGGGATCGACGAAGTGCTGCGCGATGAAACCGGCCTGCCGGTGACGATTGCCGAGGACCCGCTGACCTGCGTCGCGCTGGGTACCGGCCGCGCGCTGGAAGATCCGATGTTCCGCGGCGTGCTGCATAATGCTTGATTGAGTCTCGGGCCTGATCCAAGCCTGAGAGCGAAAGAATCCCGGGGCTTCGGGGTGCGAGGGAAGTGAATGGCGTCGCCACGCAACCGGCGCCCGGGTTATTCGCGGCGGGCGCAATATAGTCTGTTCATCGGCTACGTGATCGCGATCGCGGGCGTGCTCGTGGGCGCCGTTCTGCTGCTGATCTCCAAGCTCGACCCACCCGCTTTCTCGGCGTTACGCGCCGGGACGGCGGAAGTCACCGCGCCGGTCAGCTGGGGCGTCGGCTCGGTCGTGCGCGGGATCGGATCGATCCCCGGCTGGATCGGCAGCTATTTCGGCGTGCATGGCGAGAATGCGCGGCTGAAGGAGCAGGTCCAGCGCCAGGAGCAGGTTCTGCTCAAGGCGCGCGCGATCGCCTATGAGAATATCCGCCTCAAGAAGCTGCTCAACATGCGTGAGCCGGCAATCGAGGACATCATCAATGCGCGGTTGGTGAGCTCGTCGGCGTCGAGCACGCGGCGTTATGCCCTGATCTATGCCGGCATTGCCCAGGGCGTGCATGCCGGCATGCCGGTACGCGGACCCGATGGTCTGGTCGGTCGGGTGATCGAGGCGGGTCCGGATACCGCACGGGTGCTGATGATCATCGATCCGGAAAGTGTGATCCCGGTGCGGCGCCTGAAAGACGGTGCGCCGGGCTTCGCCGCCGGGCGCGGCGACGGCTTGCTCGAAGTGCGGCCGATCGCGATGACGACCGGCCAGTTCGCCCCGGGCGACATCCTGGTGACGTCGGGAACCGGGGGCATCTTCCCGCCCAACGTACCGGTCGCCAAGGTCACCGAGCGCGGCCGCGACAGCGCGCTCGCCATGCCGCTGGCGCGCCCTGATGCGCTCGATTTTGCCACGGTGATGAAGACCTATTTGCCACCGCCGCCGCCACCCGCGCCGGACACGCGTCCGTGAGCAGGCCGCCGAGCGCGTTCGCTCCCCAAACCTCCCCCACCGGCCAATGGCTCATTCCGGTCGGTTCGGTGATGGCGGGGTCGCTGGTCACCGTGATTCCGTTCATCGCGACCTTTCCCGTGCTGCCGCCGTTCGGCCTGATGATCCTGCTCGGCTGGCGGCTGATGCGTCCCGAGGCTCTGCGTGTCTGGGCGCCGATTCCGTTCGGGCTGTTCGACGACCTGGTCAGCGGCCAGCCATTGGGCAGCGCGGTGATGTTGTGGAGCATGGCGTTTCTGGCCATCGATATGCTCGACCAACGGCTGGTGGCGCGCGATTTCTGGCAGGATTGGGTGCTGGCGACCGGCGCGATCGCCTTTGCATTGATCGGAGGACGCTTGATCGCGACCGGGATAGAGGCGCATGTCGATACCCTGTTGTTGTTTCAGGTGATCGTCGCGGTGCTCCTCTATCCCTTCGTCGCTCGTTTGGTCGCCTGGCTCGACCGCAAACGGGGCCGTGCGTGAATCGCCCGACGCGCCTGGTCAACGAGGTCCAGCAATCCTACAGCTTCTCGCGCCGCGCGCTCGTGCTGGGCGCGGCGCAAGGTGCGGTCGCGGTGGCGCTGGCCAGCCGCATGACCTGGCTCGCGGTGATCGAGAACCAGCGCTACCAGCTGCTGGCGGAAAGCAACCGCGTCAATCTGACGATGATTCCACCGCGGCGCGGCTGGATCATCGATCGTTATGGCCATCCGATTGCCAATAACCGCACCGACTTCCGCGTCGACATCATCCCCGATCGCCTGCCCAAGGAGCAGACAGATCAGGTGCTGAAACTGCTCCAGCAGCTGCTGTCCCTGCCCCCCGAACAGATCGCGCGGATCCAGACCGACCTGAAGCGTGCCGCCGGGTTCCAGCCGGTCCAGGTCGCGGAAAATCTCGACTGGGACCGGTTCGCCGCGATCCAGGTCCGCTTGCCCGAACTACCCGGCGTGGCGCCGACACGCGGCTATTCGCGCAGCTATCCGGCGGGTCCGGCGGTTGCGCATCTGACCGGCTATGTCGGTGCCGCTTCGCCCGAACAATATCAGAAGACCAAGAACCCGCTGTTCATCACACCCGGATTCAAGATCGGCAAGGACGGGCTTGAAAAAGCGCTGGAAGAAAGGCTGCGCGGCGATCCAGGTGCCAAGCGAGTCGAGGTCACGGCGCACGGCAAACTGGTGCGCGAACTGGCAACGCGGCAGGACGTGCCCGGTCACAACCAGCGGCTGACGATCGATGCGGGGTTGCAGGAATATGCCGCGCGCCGCCTCGGCACCAATTCGGGCTCGGCGGTAGTCATCGACATCACCAGCGGCGACCTGCTCGCCTTCGTGTCGATGCCGGCGTACGATCCCAACAGCTTTTCCGACGGCATCAGCCATCTCGAATGGAAGATGCTGTCGGACAACGACCACGTGCCGTTGATGAACAAGATCCTCCAGGGGCTTTACCCACCGGGGTCGACGGTCAAGCCGATGAACGGATTGGCGTTGCTCCGTGCCGGTGTCAGCCCGGACGACCGGATCAGCTGCAGCGGTTCACTCCGGGTCGGCAACGGCATCTTCCACTGCCACAAGAAATCGGGGCACGGGCCGCTCAACCTCAAGCAAGCGATCATGGCGAGCTGCGACATCTATTTCTACGAGATGGTCCGGCGGCTCGGCTATGATCAGGTTGCACCCGTCGCGCGGGTCATGGGGCTCGGGCAGAAGTTCGACCTTCCCTTCTCGACCCAGCGTTACGGCACGGTCCCCGACAGCGCGTGGAAGCTCAAGAAGTACAAGGCCGACTGGACCGTCGCCGATTCGCTCAACGCGTCGATCGGTCAGGGCTATGTGCTGGCCAATCCGATCCAGCTCGCGGTGATGGCGTCGCGCATCGCGTCGGGCCGGTCGCTGCAACCGCGCATCGTGATGAGCGGCAATGCGCCGATCGCCAACCCGCTGCCGCTCAACCCGGAACACCTCGCCTATATCCGCGACGCGATGTACGGCGTGGTCAATCAGGGCGGCACCGGCGGCCGTGCCCGGCTCAACATTCCCGGCGCCTCGCTCGGCGCCAAGACGGGCACCGCCCAGGTCCGGCGTATCACCATGGCCGAGCGCGCAGGTGGCGTCCGCTCGAACGCCTCGTTGCCGTTCAAGATGCGCGACCACGCCTTGTTCATCTGCTTCGCGCCGGTCGAGAATCCAAAATATGCCGCCGCCGTCGTGCTCGAACATGGCGGCCATACGGTGACCAATCTCGATACGCCGGGAATCGGGCGCGACATCATCACCTATCTGCTCGACCGCGACCGCGCGCTGAAATCGCTAGCCGAGGTCGAGCCGACCTGGGGCGGCGACATCGCCACGCGGATGGCAGCCGAGACCGCCGCGTATAAGAGTCAGATTTCGCTGGTGCAGGGCGCGCAGACCGAAACCAACGCCACCGCGGCACCGACCGACGCGCCGGCAGTCGAGGCGGCGACCGACGCCGCCAATTCGTCGGCGGCGGCGATCGCCAATACCGCCCAGCCGGCCGAGGAAGGATCGCGCGAGGCGACCAATGACTAAGGGATCCTCCGCCAATCTCGGCTTCGTGCCCGAGCCGCTCGCGCAATTGCCGTGGAAGGTCATCCTGCTGGTCCTGGCGATCGGCTGTTTCGATCTGCTCGTGCTCTATTCGGCGGCGGGCGGGCATATCCGCCCCTGGGCGCTGTCGCAGGGTGTCCGCTTCTTCGTCCTGCTCGGTGGCGCGATGGCCTTGTCGCGGGTACGCGAAAGCACCTGGAGCTCGATCAGCCTGCCGATCTACGCGGTCATCATCCTGATGCTGCTGGGGGTCGAGATCCTCGGCAAGGTCGCCGGCGGTGGCCAGCGCTGGCTGGAACTCGGCATCATCCGCCTGCAGCCGTCCGAGCTGATGAAGCCGTTCATCGTGCTCGCCTGCGCGCGCTTCTACGAGATGCTGCCCCCTGCCGAGATCCGCAAGTTCGGCGCGATCTGGCCGCCCTTGGTGCTGATCGGCATTCCCGCCGCGCTGGTCATGCTTCAGCCCGATCTCGGCACCGCGTTGATGATCACCGCCGGCGGTGTCACAGTGATGTTCCTGGCCGGCATTCCGTTGCGCCTGTTCATCGGCGGCGGGCTGGCCGGCGCGATCCTGGCGCCGATCGCGTTCAACTTCGTGCTGCACGATTATCAGCGCAATCGCATCCTGATCTTCATGGATCCGGAGAGCGATCCGCTCGGCACCGGCTATCATATCAGCCAGTCGAAGATCGCGATCGGATCGGGTGGGATTTTCGGCAAAGGCTTCCTGAACGGAACGCAGAGCCATCTCGACTATTTGCCCGAGGGCCATACCGATTTCGCGCTGGCGACGATGATGGAGGAATGGGGGCTGGTCGGCGGCGTGCTGTTGGTCGTCGCCTGGTTCACGATCATCTGGTGGGCGGTCAATGTCGCGCTCAAGGCTGAAGGGCGTTTCGCCCGGCTGACCGCCGCAGGTTTGGCGACGACCCTGTTCTTCTACGTATCGATCAACATGGCGATGGTGATGGGCATGGCGCCCGTGGTCGGCGTGCCGCTGCCGCTGATCAGCTTCGGCGGATCGTCGCAGCTGACGGTGCTGTTATGCATCGGCATCCTGATGTCGCTCGACCGCCAGAACCGACAACAGACCCGCTGGTAACGGCCAGGCGGGCGCCAATTGCGGCGCCGCAAAAAAGGGGTTGCAAAGCGCGCCTGCGATGGTAATTGCCCCCCTCCCCGTCCGGGGAGCCGCTCTTAACAGCGGCAGCCGCAAGCCGGCATGGACGCATAGCTCAGTTGGTAGAGCAGCTGACTCTTAATCAGCGGGTCCTAGGTTCGAGCCCTAGTGCGTCCACCACCTTTTCAATGGCTTAACGGCATGAACTGGCCAGCCAAGGGCGGCTCGACGGTGGGATGCACGAGATTGTCGACACCGCGAAGCTCCGCAATTCTACTCGCCCGCTTAGGGTCGGTCCTTTTTGTGGCACATGTCCGTGATCGGATTTGACCCCTTGGCTGTCAGAAGTCCGAGCCGGTATGGCAGCTGGATGTATTCGGTGGGGTGAACCGACGGGTCATTACCCTGGAACAGGAACCGAAGCGGCTTGCAGGGGTCAATGACCTGGGTCTGATCCGTCGTGTCCCGGATCAGTTCGCCATGCGAAACACCCTCGGACCAGATGCCTTCCACGTTGTCGGCTGTTGCGAAGGGATTTTTGGCGGCTGAACCCAGCGGCACCCAGGTGCCTTCCAAACCGTCGCTTTTCCATATCCGGAAATAACGCCCCTTCGGGCTGATTGCCTCGACGACGGTGAGGTACGTATTGGTTCCTTTTACCCGATAGTGGCTGCTTGCCTCGAACGCGTCCTCTCGAGGCTCGGTGATGACGGTGACGGTATTGTGGAAGCCGTTCGGGAATTGATCGATCCCTGTCTCCGACCGCATGACGTGGCCGTTATCGTCGGTATTGAAGAGGTAGCACTTGGTGTCGTTGCAGAGAATGTAGAAATCTAGCCACCCCTTCCCCGCCGGCGGCTTGATGATGTCCGGCGCCGTGGCAAAGAATGGGCGAGCAGCGCTCCATGACATCGGGTCGTCGATGTTGGTCGTGGTGGAATACATCGGATCGCCGCCCTGAAATATCAGGTACCAGAGCTTTTTCGGAGCAAAGTAGAACACTTCCGGCGCCGCGCGGTACCCAGGGCCTATCGGCGATTTGTCGAGGGGGAATATCGGCGCCGTCGATGCGGACGACCAATCGGCGAAGCTTGTGTAGGCGATGCCCCATCCCTTCGACCCGGCAGTGGTCATGAAGACATGGTATTTGCCGTTCGCAAATACGACAGATGGATCCTTTACCGCGTAAACGGTCTGGGATGGATCAGCTTGCGGTCCGATCAGCGGTGCGCTTGACGTCCAGTAGAAGGCTCCGTGAGACGGCGCCAAGGATGACGTTGGGGTCGGCGTCGGCGTGGGAGTTGGCGTGTGAGCTGGCGCGGGCGAAGGCATTCCGGCTCCCCCTCCGCAAGCAGTCAGGCCGAGCGCAACCGGACCTGAAAACAGCACCCACCGGTGCGCTCGTTTACAAAATTTCATTTCATCTCCCCAAGCATGTCGTCCAAGGCCGTGGGCGCTCCGACTATTCGAGGCCAAGCACCGTCACCGATGCCGGTGCGACGGTGATGGTCAGCTTACTGCCCACGACCTTGGCCGACACGGCCTTGGGGGCGACGGTATTAGGCGCGTCGAAGGTGTTGACGCTATCGACCTTCGGCGCCGAAAGGATTTGGCCCGAAGCTTTCGTTGCATTCACACCGGCAAGTGAGACGCTGAATGTCGCGGGCGATTTCGCGTCGATATTGGTGACAGCGATCCATATCTTGCCGGCCTTGTCCCTGGCCGCAACGGCGTCAACGCGCGGCAGGGTGACGCCGTTCGTCATATAGGTGCCGGCGTCGAAGGTCAGCGGCACGAAGGTCGCGTCCTGGAACGGCACGTACATGTGGAAGACGTGATAGGTCGGCGTCAGCAGCATCTTGCCCTTGTCGGTCAGGATCATGGCCTGCAGGACGTTGATCATCTGCGCGATATTGGCCACGCGGACGCGGTCGGCGTGGCGCGCGAAGATATTGATGTTGAGGGCGGCCAGCACGGCGTCGCGCTGAGTATTCTGTTGCACTAGGCTGCCCGGGTTCGACCCCGGCGTCGGGGCCAGCCACGAGCCCCATTCGTCGACCACCAGGGCGACCTTCTTTTCGGGATCATATTTATCCATGATCGCCGACTGCGTCTTGAGCGTATCCTCCATGCCGATCGAGTCTTTCAGCAGGACGGCATAGTCCTTCTCGCCAAAGCCGGTGTCCGCCATATGCGGCGGCCAGCCGCCCGCGCTGTAGGAGTGCAGCGACAGGCCCTCGATATCCCAGGCCCAGGAACGGCTCTTCCAGGCCTTCATGACGGCGTCGGTATAGGTGGGGTCGGCACCGCTCGGTCCGACGGCAACGCGCTTCATCGGCTGAGCAGCATTGTAATTGCGCACGAAGTGCGAAAAGCGCTTCATTTCGCTGATGTAGAAGTCCGGCGACATGGGGCCGCCGCAGTCCCAGGATTCGTTGCCGAGGCCAAGGATGGCAACCTTGTACGGCTCAGGGTGACCGTTTTTAGCGCGCTCGGCACCCAGGGCGTCGTCGGTCGGGGCGGTCATGTACTCAAGCCATTCGGCCGCTTCCTGCGCAGTGCCAGAGCCGAGATTGACCGAAACATAGGCTTCGGTTCCGATCTGCTGGGCGAAGTCCATGAATTCGTCGGTGCCGAAACTATTGGGCTCGCCGATGGCCGGCTTGCGCTCAGGGCCGATTCCGCGGCGCCAGTTATATTGATCGGCGAAGCAGCCGCCCGGCCAGCGGACGTTGGGGACCTTGAGCGCCTTCAAGGCCGCTACGACATCGTTGCGAATGCCGCGCGTGTTTGGGATCGTGGAATCCCTGCCGACCCAGATGCCGCCGTAGATACCGCTGCCTAGATGCTCGGCGAACTGGCCGAAGATATTGCGGTCAATCACCGCGCCGGGCTTGGACGCATCGAGTGTTACCTGAACCGGAGCATCGGCGGCAGGCGCTACGCTTGCCGGCATGGCGATGCACAGCAGCAGGGCGATGCGGGCAGCCCAGGTCAGGGACGAAAAGCGCCGCTTTGCCTGCTCGCCTGACGGCGAGATACGGGTCGTGCGTGGAAACAGGCGCGTAATCATGCGAATCCTTCTGGCATTAGCGTTGATGCCCAGCGATCAGCGTCTGCGCGGCCGGGCGTGTCCTATGATTTCGCAGGGCCAGTCAGGAGCAGCATCAGCACGCTGTGCGGCGCCAGCCGCGCTTGCAGTTTGGTGCTCGTGTCGCCCGTCTTCGTGCTCCACAGGTCGGACCAGCGGTAGACGGCCTGCTTGAAATCGACCGACCGGTTGCTCAGCCCGTCGGTCAGGACTTCCGCCTTCCAGTCATGGTCAACGTTGGTCGGCTGGTTGGAGCGGTTCAGGAACATCAACGCCCATTTGCCGCCGTCGAGCGGCTTGGCATAGGTTTCCAGCGGACCGTCGACCATGACGCGCAGCGCCTGCACACCCAGCTTGTCCTGGCTCACCGCGATCACGCCGGGGTTGGTCAGGATGCGGCGGGTCGACTCGGACATGGAACGCAGGTCGTTGCCCAGGATGAGGGGCGAGGCCATCATGGCCCAGATCGACAGATGGGCGCGGTCTTCGTCCTCGCTCATGCCGTTGCCCACTTCGAGCATGTCCATATCGTTCCAGTGGCCGGGCCCTGCGAACTTGCGCAGGCCGGCCTGCCTGTCGAGGATGCGCAGTACGCCCAGACCAGTCGAAAGACCGGGACTGAATTCGCAGTCGAAGCAATTATAGATATCGGGCGTGGTGCGCCACGAATGGCCAACCTGGCCGGCCCACTCCCACGGCTTGCTCATGCCCCATTCGCACAAGCTGAACAGCATCGGACGGCCCGACTGGGCGATCGCGTCGCGCATCGTGGTGTAGGCCGCTTCGGCGCTCATGCCTGGGGTGTTGCACCAGTCGTACTTGACGTAATCGATGCCCCAGCGCGCATAGGTCCGCGCATCCTGATATTCGTGGCCGCGGCTACCGGGACGGCCGCCGCAGGTGGTCGCGCCGGCGTCCGAGTAGATGCCCAGCTTGAGTCCCTTGCCATGCACATAGTCCGCCAGTGCCTTTATGCCGGACGGGAAGCGCTTGGCGTCGGGCTGAATGTTGCCGTCGGCGTCGCGCTGGCCTTGCCAGCAATCGTCAATGTTCACGTACTGGTAGCCGGCGTCCTTCATGCCGGACTTCACCATGGCATCGGCGGTCTCTCGGATCAGGCGCTCGTCGATTTCGCAGGCAAATTTGTTCCAGCTGTTCCAGCCCATTTGCGGGGTGCTGGCCAGGCCTTCAGCCTTTTGAGCCCAGCAATTGCCGCAGGCGGAAGCACCCAGCAAGATGCCTAACATGAGCCGCGCTATGCCTTTGATGTTCACTTCGAATCCCTTCATCATGTCGATGCTGGCACTCGGCCAGGATATGGAAGATTCCGCTCACGCTGCGGATCTCACCAGAAATTGTCAGAAGATCGTCGACTGACGATCCTCCGCGCGGAGCGACGTCGACCTTGAGAGGCCGGACCTTCAGGGCGCGGCGAAAACCGCGGCGATCGTCGATGGATTGAAGTCGGCACCGGTGTTGCGGTCGAACAGCCCGCACGTGTGGTTGGGAAAGGCGCCGGTATCCCAGTAAAAGGGTGCGAAGCCATGCCGGATCGCGGATCCGGTGACGTACTTGGTCCAATAGTCCCTGTACTTCAGCGACGGATCATATTCGGTCTTTGAGATGGCGCAATATTCGCCGATGATTACGGGGATGCCCTTGTCGGTATAGGCGGTCTTCGCCTTGTCGAATTGGGCGTCGACATGCGCCTCGTTGTCCCATGCTTCCGTTGCCGCGGGATCGGTTGCGATCGATCCCCACTGCCAGATGGCGCTCTTGTCGTTCAGCGTGAAATTGTACGAATCGTAATAATGGAACTCCATCATCAACCGGCCGCTGACGGTGTCGGTTGGGACGGGAGCGCCGCACGTTGCAATCGTATTGGTGATGTCGGTGTTATAACCCTGGAAGACCAACGTTCGCGACGCATTGTTCCCGCCGGTCGCGCGCACCGCGTCGACGAACGCCTGGTTGAAGCCCCCCTGAACCGAGCAATTTTCCGGCGACGGCACGCCATAGTCGACGTGGATTTCGTTAGTGCCGGCGAACAGCAGATGGTTGTCGTAATCTTTGAAATTGTTCGCGACTTGCGTCCACAAATTCTTGTACGCCGCGTTGCCGGCAACCTGGTTCGCAGCCGTCGGCGTATACCAGTCGCTCTTATGCTGGTTGATGATCACGTACAGCCCGGCGTTGCGTGCCATATCGACCACTTCCTTGACCCTGGCGAGCCAGAACGGTGCGATGGTCCCGGCGCTGTCGGCATATTGTGCCCACTCGACGGGAATGCGCACGCTCTTGAAGCCGGCGGCCGCGACTGCATTGAGCAATTTCTGGTTTATCACGGGGTTGCCGTAAACGGTCTCCTGCGAGGTCGTGTGGGGCTTGCCGTAGTCGTTTAACGACTCAAGCGTATTGCCGATGTTCCAGCCCTTGCCGAGTTCCGCCGTGGTGACCGCCGCAAGCGTTGGGGTTGGTGTTGGAGTCGGCGCGGGGGTCGGCGTCGGTGTGGGAGCCGGGGCAGGCGCTGAAGTGGGTGTTGGCGTTCCGCTTCCGGCCGCGGCTCCGCCTCCGCAAGCAGTCAGACCGAGCGCAACCAGCCCCGACAACGGCACCCGTCGGTGCACTCGCCCACAAAATTTCATGTCCTCGTCCCCAGGCACATTGGCCAACGACCCTTGCGCACTGGCGCCGAGTTCATGCGGGCTATACGTCAACGAAAATAGCGTGCCGGGAATTGTTTCGGACCGGAAAATGCTGGCTGCGAAATGGACACGGCGACAGCGAACTGGCTGCAGCGCCGGCTCGTCCAGTCGAATCAGGAACATTAGAGGTATCAGCGGATCCTAGATCCGAGCTCTAATATATCCCAAACTCTTTCAATGACTTGACAGGCAGGGAATCGGCTCGACCGGGCCTAGGCAGTTCGCAAGGCACGTTATAGCCAATCTCTGGTAGCGTTATCAGATTTCCGTTTCGTGGTATCAGGGCGCAAAGAGAGGGAGCTTCATGCGGCTTGGGTCGAAATCGTCAGGACTCGTCATATCCGGCCGCCTGGCGTCATGCCTGACCTTTACATTGATGGCATGCGCATCGCCCGCATCTGCCGTGGATCGGGACGGTCTGGTGGCGCGGGCGTCCAAGGGCATGTCGACCGAGACCTGGACGCCGGATAACGGTGACGGCACGTTCACCAATCCATTATTTTATGACGAGTTTTCAGATCCGGACCTGATCCGCGTCGGCGACTGGTTCTACCTGACCGGTACCACCATGCACGCCATGCCGGGCCTCCCGATCCTGCGCTCGAGAGACTTGGTCAACTGGGAATTCGTCGCCTATGCGATGGACAAGCTCGACCTCGGCCCGGCCTACCGGCTGGAGGACGGCGGGAATATCTACGGCCAGGGTATCTGGGCGCCGTCGTTCCGCTACCATGGCGGCAAATTCTACATCTTCTCGAACGTCAACGGACAGATGACCCAGATGTTCACGGCGACCGATCCGAAGGGGCCGTGGACGCGCACGCCGATGAAGCGCAGCTTTCACGATTTGTCCGTCCTGTTCGACGATGATGGCAAGGCCTATGTCGTTTGGGATCATCAGACGATGCATCTGGCCCAGCTTACGGACGACCTGACCGACATCGTCCCGGGCACCGAGCGCGTCCTGTTCACCGCCGACGCCGGGATGGGCGAAGGCGCGCATTTCTACAAGATCGACGGCAAATACTATATCATCAGCGCCGAATATGCCGGCGGCTTTCGGATGCCGGCGGCGCGGGCGGATCATGTGCTTGGCCCCTATGAGGTCAACCGATCGATCAGCTTGCACGAGGACTTCGGCATGGCGTCAAGCAAGCGCCTGGGTACGCCCAAGCCGCCGTTCGAGTTCTGGGGGCCTGACCCCGCCGCCAAACATAACCTGGCGATGCATCAGGGGGGCATCGTCCAGACGCCCGCGGGCGAATGGTGGGGCTTTTCAATGATGGATTTCAATTCCATCGGCCGCCTGCTCGATCTGTCCCCGATCACCTGGAAGGACGGCTGGCCCTATTTCGGGCTGCCGGGGAATCTGACACGCACACCGCGAACCTGGGTGAAGCCGAAGACCGCCAAGCTGCAACCGGTGCGTGTGCCCTATCGGCGAAGCGATGATTTCTCGGGACCGCGGCTCCAGCCGATATGGCAGTGGAACCATGTGCCGGTCGACGGCAAATGGTCGTTGTCGGAACGGCCGGGATTCCTGCGGCTTCACGCTTTGCCGGCGACGTCTTTCTATGACGCACACGATACGCTGACGCAGCGGGCGATCGGGCCGATGTCGACGCCGACCGTTCTGCTCGATGCGTCGAACCTGAAGCCAGGCGACATGGCCGGCCTGGGGCTGCTCAATCTGCCCTATGCTACTTTGGGCGTCGAAAAACGTGCCGACGGGCTCAACATCGTCCTCTATGACCAGCGCCCCGACAAGACGGTGCGGGTGAAGATGACCGGGACGCGCATCTGGCTTCGTGCCGACTGCGATTTCCTCACAGAACGGGCGCGCTTCAGCTATTCGTTCGACGGCGTCACCTTCACCCCGATCGGTGAGGAGGTCGAACTGTTCTACCAGACCTTCACCTTCCAGGGCGTTCGCTACGGGTTGTTCAGCTATAATAAGACCGGCGCCGAAGGTGGTTTCGCCGATTTCGACAATATCCACGTCTATCAGCCGCATACCCGCGGCCTGATGCGGCCCGTCCCCTATGGCCGATCGATCCGGCTGACGTCGTTTCATGCGACGACCGGACTGGCGGCCGGCCCTGCGGGCCTGGCTTCGGCCCTCCCGACGCGGTTCGAGGTCGTCGACCGCCGGTTGGGTCGCGTCGCTCTGCGATCGGGCGGGCGCTATGTCACGGTCGGTGCCGATGGCGCAGTAACCCTCGTGGCCGACCAGTCCGGCAAGGCGCAAAACTTCCAATGGATTGAAACGCCGACGGGCGAACTGGTGCTGATGTCATTGGCCACCAACCGCTTCCTCCGCATCGATCCGCAGACCGGCGATATCCGGGCCGACAGCCCCGGCCCCATGCCGGACGATAGTGACGGCACGCGCTTTATCTGGTCGGGTTGATAAGGATGGCGATGGCGGCCGTGTTGGCTTTCGTGCGGCTGATCCATTCGGCCTTTTGGCGGCGAAGCCGCTCCCCGATGCCGCGGCACCAGCACCGGTCCGCAAACATGGCCGTTGGAAACTGGCGAGCTGCTTATCGTCACTCGGCCTGCCCCTCGGACACCGGCATCACCAGCACGGGCTTGACCACCGACCCGTCGCTGGAAGCCGCGAAGGCGCGCTCGATCTCGGCGAAGGGATAGGTCCGGACGAGCTTTTCCAGCGGCAATTCGCCGGCGCGATAATGATCGATGAGCCGCGGAATGAAGCGGCGCGGGTCGATGCCGCCCTCGACCACCCCGACGACACGTCGGCCGACAGCCATGATCGCGGAAGGATCGATCGAGATCGACCCGCCGGGCGGATAGGCACCAACCAGCGCAAGCGTGCCACGCGGCGCGAGCAGATCGACCGCGCGCTCTACCAACGCCGGAACGCCGGTCGTGTCGACGATATGGTCGAACGGGCCCGACAGCCGATCGATCGCATCGGCCGTTTCCGTCGCGCCGAGGTCGCGCGCCAGATCGAGGCGCCCCGGATGGAGGTCGAGCACCGCGATCCTGCCCGCGCCGAGGATCCGTGCGGCCATCACTGCCGCCAGCCCGACCGCGCCGGCACCGAACACCGCTATCGACTGGCCGGGTTGCAGGCGCAGCGTCTCCATCACCGTGCCGGCGCCGGTCTGAACACCGCAGCCGAGCGGGGCGAGCAAGGCGAGCGGCAAGGCTGGGTCGATTGGCACCACATTGTCGGCATGGGCGAGCGCCGAGGTGGCAAAGGCCGATTGGCCGAAGATGTTGCCCCCGACCGCCGCGCCATCGCGCCGGATATCGCCCTCGCCCGGCGTCCGCGCTCCGAGAAAATTGCGCGGGACGAACTCGTCGCAATAGCCGGGCTGATGATCGTCGCACGCCGCGCATCGGCCGCAACTGTGGAAGCTGAGCAGCACATGATCGCCTGGCGCGATCCCCTCGACCGCCGAACCCACCGCCTCGACCACCCCGGCGCCTTCATGGCCCAGCACCACCGGAAAGGGGATCGGCAACCCGCCGTCGCGCATCACCATGTCGGTATGGCAGACCCCGCAGGCGTGGATCGCGACCCGGACCTGCTCTGGACCCGGTGGATCGATGGTAACCGCGGTGAGCGTGAACTCGCCGCCGGGCGCCTCGACGATCGCAGCCTGGGCTGTCAGTCCTTCCATCGGATCAGAACCGGAAGCCGAACTTGGCATACCATTCACGTGGCCGGTTATAGCTTCCGAAGAAGACCCCCGCCGATACATTCGATCCGCCCGAGGTGAGGTAGCGGCCGTCGGTCAGGTTGGTGCCGCCGACCGTCAGCGTCCAATGGTCGCCGGGCTCGCGATAGGTGAGGCTGGCATTGACCGTATTGGTCGTGGGCCGGAACAATAAATAGGTGCGTTGCGCGTCGTTCCACGCGCTGGTGGTATGGCTCCAGTCGGCGAGCAACACCAGCGCTCCGCCATTCCCCAGCCTGGTCTCATAGCGAGGGCTGAGGCTGATCTGCCATTTCGGCGTCTTGGGCAAGGACGCCCCTACCAGCGTTCCCGCCTGGAAAATATTGGCGCCGCCCACCGCAGTCGCGGCCGGGGACACATAGGTGTAATAGGCATCGGTGTAGCCGACCGATCCGTTGATCGTCAGGCCGGCCACAGGCGCTGCGACCATCTCCACCTCGAAGCCCTTGATCCGGGCATTGCCGGCATTGGCGATGGTCGGCGACGTCCCGATCTGGATGTTGAGCTGAATACCCTGATAGTCGGTCGTATAGGCGGCCGCGTTGAGCTGGAGCTTGTGATCGAACCAGGTCGATTTGACGCCAGCTTCCCAGGTCGTCGCCTTTTCCTCATCGAAACCCGGCGCGACATTGCCCTGCGGATTGGTCAGGCGCGTGGTCCAGCCGCCGGTCTTGTAGCCCTTCGACCAGCTGCCATAGAGCAGGATGTCCTTGGCGGCGTGGAGCTGGATGCCGACCTTGGGCGAGAAGTTGGTGAAGGTCTTGCGGTTGACGCCCGGCACATAGACGCGGACCGGATTGCTCGGATCGGGGAAGGACAATCCCTGTTGGCAAGTCACTGGCGCCAGCGGGAACGGGCCGTTGGGCGTGATGTTGCCATTGGCGTCGGAACAGCCGAACAATTTGTAGTTGAACCCGTTGAGCTCCTGCTGCCCGCCCTCGAATTGCTTGTTTTCGCGCGTGTAGCGGCCGCCCAGCGTGATGCCGATCAGGTCGATCGGGCGGAAATCCACCTGCCCGAACGCGGCGTAATTCTCGGTCTTGAGCGTATTGGGGCCGTCGACCTGGACCAGCCCTTCGGCGAAGGTGACATAATCGTGCAGGTCGCCGGCTTCCTTGAAATAATAGGCGCCGATCACATAGTTGAGTTTGTTGTCGAACGCTTTGCCGAGCAGCTGCACTTCCTGGCTGAACTGCCATTGGTTCATCTTGAAGCTGAGCTGCAGGAAGTTAAGCGGCGAGCCGTCGGCGTCGAGACCGGCATTCCAATGCAAGGCGCGATACGCGGTGATCGACTTGATCGCGACGTTCTTCGCCAGGTCGATATCGACGATGCCCGACACGCCCCAATTCTTCAGGTCGGAATAGCTGTTGCCGGTGGCGTAGCTGCGGTCGGGATCGGCGATGAGGAAGCGGCTGTCCCATGGCAGCCGGTCATTGTTGGGGTTGCCGTCGACATTGACGCTGGCGACGCTCGGCAGCTTGAATTGCGGGCTATATTGAGTGCTCGTTACGCCGCACAGCGCCTGCGCGCCGCGCGCTGCGATCTGCGCCGACGTGGCACCGATGCAGAAATTGTACAGTCCGGCGAACAGCGTACCGGTCGTGCCGGTCGGATCGAAGGCAGTGCCCGGCAGGTTGGTCGTGCCCGCGAAATTGCCCGGTACGGTTTCGGCGGTTCCCAGCAGCTTGTTCGCCGATGTTCCCTTGTCGCGGCTGTAATCGCCCGACAGGGTCAGTCGGACGGGGCCGCCATTGTCCCATTTGAGCTTGCCGCGCAGGTTGAAATTGTCATTGCCGCCTTCGCTCCGCGCGCTTTCACGCCCCGCGGCGTCGAACTGCGTGTAGGATGGCGAATTGTTCGCGCGCGCATCGGGATAGGGAATGCGCTTCAGATAGCCGTCGCGCGTCCGCACACCGAACGTCAGCGATGAGGACAGGCCGTCGATGATCGGGATATCGACCGTGCCGCGCGCCTGGAGCAGGTTGAAGCTGCCGGTAGTGATGTCGCCGCTGACGCGGAAGGTCTTGCCAGGGTCATGCGTGACAATCGAGATCGCGCCGCCGATCGTGTTACGGCCAAACAGGGTTCCCTGCGGCCCCTTCAGGATCTCGACGCGCTCGACGTCGGGCAGGTCCTGGTTGGCGCCTACCGTTCGCGCCAGATAGACGCCGTCCAGATAGATGCCGACGCCGGGGTCGATGTTGAAGGCGAAATCGTCTGACCCGATGCCGCGGATATAGGCCGACAAGACGGCCGTGGAGCCCGAAAAGGGCGTACCGGCATCGAGATTGACGTTGGGCGCGATCGCCGACAGCTGCGAAATGCTGGTGACCGCGCGCTCCTTCAGCGTATCGGCGGTGAAGGCCGAAATCGCGATCGGCACGTCCTGCACATTCTCGGATCGCTTCTGCGCGGTGACGACGATATCGGGAATGCCGCTATTGGTCTCGACCTGGGGCGGATCCGCCTGGGGTGGCGTCGCGGGCGCCGCTTGCGCATGCGCGAGCGACGGCAGGATGACGGTGGTCCCCAACAGGATGCCGATGATTGACGTGCGCAAAATTGTCCTCCCCTGAACCCGGCCGTTTCGAACGGTCCGAGCAAGCGTGGTAGCGCGCGCCGATCCCGTCGGCTTGGATTGGAGCGAATGGCGGCCATGGACTCACGCGAACCGCGCCGCCTCCGGGAGAGGTGGGTTCAGCCGATGGTCTCGGGCCAATATAGCCGCTCTGGATTGTCGATCAGCAGCTTGCGCTGCAATTCGGCCGTCGAGGCGATGCGCGGGATCATATCGACCAGCGCACCGTCGTCGGGGATCGCGTCCTGCATATTGGGATGCGGCCAATCACTGCCCCACAATGCGCGATCGGGATAATCGGCGACCAGCGGCGCCACGGCGGCGGCGAAATCGTCCCAAGGCGGTCCGGCAGGATCGAGCCGGTCGGGACAGGTCGCCTTGAACCAGATGTCGTCGCGGCTGACGAGCAACCGGCGGAATGCTCGCATGTCGGCGCCATCGGGGCCCTGGGTGACATCCGGGCGCCCCATATGGTCGATTACCAATGGCACCGGGATGGCATCGAGGAACGGCCGTAATTCCGTCAGGATATCGGCCTCGAAATAGACCACGACATGCCAATCCGGCGGCAGCCGCCGCGCTACGTCGAGGAACTTGTCCTTGGGCGCGTCGTCGACCAGCCGCTTGAGGAAATTGAAGCGGATGCCGCGGCAGCCGCCGTCGTGCAGCGCCTGCAACTCAGCTTCGCCAATGGCGGGGTCGACCACGGCGACTCCCCTCGCCTTGCCGTCCGATCGTGCGATCGCGTCCAACGTCGCGGCGTTGTCGGTGCCGTGGCAGCTCGCCTGAACGATCACGTTGCGGTCGAACCCCAGCCGGTCGCGCAGTGCGAACAGCATGTCCGGCCCGGCATCCTGCGGCAGATATTTCGCTTTGGCGCTGAACGGGAATTGCGCGGCCGGTCCGAACACGTGGCAATGCGCGTCGATCGCGCCGGGCGGGGGAACGAAATGCGGCGTCGAGGGCGATTCCGTCCAGCTGCGGATGCGCCCATTCGCGTCGAGAGTCATGCGAACACCTCGCCATCCATCAGCTTGCGAGCGGTGCGGAGCAACGCGGCGGTCGCGACCTGGCCGTTGTCGTCGAGCGTCAGCACGCAGCTCATTTCGCCGGTCGGGTGCTCGACCGACAGCGTCTTGACCGATCCGTCCGGAATAACAGCGACCGCGGCGGCGGGCGAGCCGGGAACCAGGCAGGCCGTTGCAACGCTGACCGCGCCCAGCACGCCGATCGTGGCATGCGCGCGATGCGGGATGAAGCTTCTGACGGTCACCGCTCCACCACGTTTCGGCGGCGCCACCAGCATCATCTTGGGCACCGACTTCGCGGTCACATCGCCCAGGTTCATCAACGGCCCCGCCTTGAGCCGGATCGCCTCGATCCGCGCCTTGAGCGCGGTATCGCCGTCGAGCGTTTCGCGATCCTCATAGCCGGTCGCGCCGACATCGGCCGCGCTGAACACCACGCACGGCATGCCGTTATCGATCAGCGTGCAGGCGACGCCTTCGATCTCATCGGTCGCGTTGCCGGTCGGCAGCAGCGCGCCGCAGGACGATCCGGCTGTATCGCGGAATTCCAGCGGGACCGGCGCCGCGGTACCCGGCACGCCATCGATCCGCGCCTCGCCATGATAGACCGGCCCGCCATCGCGCGTGTGCACGGTGGCGACCGCGATCTGCCCGGTATTCTCCATGAAGATCGCAACGCGGGTCTCCTCGCCGGTCGCCGCGACCATGCCGCGCTCGATCGCGAAAGGACCGACCCCGGCGAGCATGTTACCGCAATTCTGCGCGTCGGTGACGATCGCCTGATCGACGAACACCTGCAGGAACAGATAATCGACGTCGACACCGGGCCGGGTCGACCGCGATACGACCGCGACCTTGGAGGTCAACGGGTCGGCGCCGCCCATGCCGTCGATCTGGCGCGGATCGGGCGATCCCATCACGCGCAACAGGAAAGCATCGCGTGCGGCGGGGTCGGCGGGCAGTTCATCGGCAAGGAAGAACCCGCCTTTCGACGTGCCCCCGCGCATCCACATGCAGCGGATGCCCTGACTGCCCGGGGCGGCCAAGTCACTCATATTTCAGCCCCATCGCCGCGAGCTTGCCGCGCATGTCGTAGATGTCGAGACCGAGCTCACCCGCCGCCAGCCGCTGGCGCTTCGATTCCTCGTTCGCCTCGCGCGCCTGGGCTTTCGTCAGAATGGACGCAGCATCGGCGCGCCGGACCACGCAAACACCATCGTCATCGGCGACAATCACGTCGCCCGGCTCGATCGCGGCGCCCGCGCAGACGATCGGCACGTTGACCGATCCCAATGTCGCCTTGACCGTTCCTTGTGCGAACACTGCTCGCGACCAAACCGGGAAGCCCATCTGCGTCAGGTCGCGGACGTCGCGAACGCCAGCGTCGATCACCAAACCGCGGCATCCCCGCGCCATTGCCGATGTCGCCAGCAAGTCGCCGAAATAGCCGTCCTCGCACGGACTGGTCGGCGCCAGCACCAGGATGTCGCCATCCTGCAATTGCTCGATCGCGACATGGACCATCCAATTGTCGCCCGGCGGCGCGGAGATCGTCACCGCCGATCCGGCGATCCTCGCGCCCGGCCAGATCGGCCGCAGCCGGCTCGCGAGCAGCCCGATCCGGCCCTGCGCTTCGTGCACCGTGGCGACGCCGGCATGCGCCAGGCCATCGATTACCGACGCGTCGGCGCGCTCGATATTGCGAACCACTCGACCAGCCATGTCCACCTCGCCTCAAAACATTTCGCCGTCAGCGCTAGAGAAGGCGTTGGCGGGGCGGCATTCACAATTATCCCCTAGCGATAAGTTTTTGCTATGATCGCGCACGATGACCAGTGTATTCGACCTCAACATCCGACATTTGCGAGCAATATCGGCGATCGTCCGCCACGGCAGCATGAGCGCCGCCGCCGACGCCGTGAGCCTGTCGCAGCCCGCGCTGACCCAGGGTCTCGCCAAGCTCGAGCGCCAACTGGGCGCGGCTCTGTTCGAACGCCACCCCGACGGCATGTCGGCGACGGCCGAGGGTCGGCTGGCCAGCGAACGCGTCGATGCCGCGCTCAACCATCTGACCGTCGCCACCCGCGCCACCGCGCGAGGCGGCGCGCGCAGCTTCGCGCGGCCCGAATTGCTGATGACCGCGACGCAGTTGCGCGCGTTTCTTGCAGTAGCCGATGCCGGCAGCTTCGTCGGCGCGGCCGAGGCTACCGGTCTATCGCAGCCGGCCATCCATCGCGCGGTCCGCGATCTCGAACAGCTCTGCGCCACGCCGCTGGTCGAACGGCGCGGACGCGGCGTCGCGCTGTCGCCATCAGGCACCAAGCTGGCCCGGGGAATCCGGCTGGCGCGGAGCGAACTCGCCGCGCTGATCGCGGAAGTCGCGGCCGAGCCTGAGGGCGGCGGCAGCGTGGTGGTCGGCGCCATGCCGCTCTGCCGCGCGCTGATCCTGCCAGCCGCGATCGCCCAGTTCACCCGCGACTATCCCGGGACGATGATCGACGTGGTCGAGGGATCGTGGCGCGAGCTGGTCGATCCGTTGCGTGACGGCGTGCTCGACCTGATGATCGGCGCGCTTCGCCCGGCCGCCCCGCCCGATTGCGTGCAGATGCCGTTGATGATCGACCGGCTCGCGGTTATCGGCCGCGCCGGCCATCCCCTCGCGCGCGTGGAGCAGCCCTCGCTGGAGCAACTGGCCGGCTATCCGTGGATTGTCGGCCAGCCGGGAACGCCGCTCCGCCTGCAATGGGAAGCCTTGTTCGCCGGGCATCCCCGTCCCCGCGCGCCGATCGAATGCGGATCGGTGATGGTCATTCGCGGCGTGCTCGCCGATGGCGACTTCCTGACCCTGTTGTCACCCGACCAGGTGGCGCTGGAAGTCGATGGCGGGATGCTGACGACCATCGGCCCGCGGCTCGAACACAGCACGCGCACGATCGGCATCACGACGCGCGATCACTGGCGGCCGACCCTGCCCCAGGCGCGCTTTCTCGAACTGCTTCGCGCGCCCGCCGCCTGATCCGGACTTCAGGAATTCCGATAGCGATCCCGGCAAACCGATTGGGGCGTCGGCGGCCATAAAGGCTAGCGCTGGGCAATGGACGGAGGGATTGCCTTTATCGGGTTTGGCGAAGCCGGGCAGGCGTTCGCCGACGGACTCGGCCGCCCCGCCCGCGCCTATGACCGCAAGACCTATGTCGGCCCGACCCGCCGGGCCAAGCTGGACGATTACGCCCGGCTGGGCGTGCAGGGTGCATTGACCAACCAGGCCGCGGTCGAAGGCGCCGATCTGATCCTGTCGCTGGTGACCGCGGACAAGGCGCTCGCGGCGGCCCGCGAAACCGCGCGCGGCATCGAGCGGGACGCGCTCTATTGCGACATGAACTCGGTCGCGCCGCAGACGAAATGCGAGGCGGCAGGTGCGATCGAGCAAGCCGGCGCGCATTATGTCGACGTGGCGGTGATGGCGCCGGTGCATCCCGCCGGGCGCGCCGTTCCGCTGCTCGTCAGCGGACCCCAAGCCGAGCGGGCGGCGAAGGCTTTGGGCGCGATCGGCTTCGGCAATGTCCGCGTCATCGCCGGCGGCGTCGGTACCGCTTCGGCGATCAAGATGATCCGGTCGGTGATGGTCAAGGGGATCGAGGCGCTGACCGCCGAATGCGTGCTGGCGGCCGAAGCGGCGGGCGTGCGCGACGAAGTCATCGCCTCGCTCGACGCCAGCTGGCCGGGCGCCAATTGGGGCCGCCGGGCCGATTACAATCTCGACCGGATGATGGTGCATGGCCTGCGCCGCGCGGCCGAGATGGAAGAAGTGGTGCGGACGCTCGACGCGCTCGGCACCGGATCGGCGATGAGCCGCGGAACGGTCGAGCGCCAGCGCGCCATCGGGTCGCGCGCGATGACGCCTGCTGCCACGCTCGACGCCAAGGTCGCGGCGTTGCTCGATCGTTCGAAGGACCAGGCTGCATGACATTGGTGATCGACTGCCACGGCCATTATACCACGGTGCCCGCCGCCCATAGCGATTGGCGCGAGGCGCAAAAGGCCGCGCTCAAGGAGGGCCGGACTCCGCCCCCCTACCCCGCCATCTCCGACGACGAGATCCGCGAAAGCCTGGAAGCGAACCAGATCCGGCTGATCCGCGAACGCGGCGCCGACATGACGATCTTCAGCCCGCGCGCTTCGGCCATGGCGCCGCATGTCGGCGACGAAGCGGTCGCGATGGCCTGGGCGCGGGTCAATAACGACCTGATCAAGCGCTGCGTCGATCTCTATCCGGATGTTTTCGCCGGCGTCTGCATGCTGCCGCAGAACCCGAAGGCGGATCTGACAGGGTCGATCGACGAACTCGAGCGCTGCGTCACCGAACTCGGCTTCATCGGCTGCAACCTCAACCCCGATCCCGGCGGCGGCCATTTCACCGCGCCGCCGCTGACCGACCGTTTCTGGTATCCGTTCTACGAGAAGATGGTCGAGCTGGACGTGCCGGCGATGATCCACGTCTCGGGCAGCTGCAACCCGGGGCTGCACGCCACCGGCGCCTATTACATCGCCGCCGACACGATCGCCTTCATGCAGTTGATCGAGGGCGATCTGTTCAGCGATTTTCCGAATTTGCGCTTCATCATCCCGCATGGCGGCGGGGCGGTACCCTATCATTGGGGCCGCTATCGCGGGCTGGCCGACATGCTCAAGAAACCCGCGCTGGCCGGGCACGTCATGAACAACGTGTTCTTCGACACCTGCGTCTATCACCAACCCGGCATCGACCTGCTCGCCAAGGTGATCGACAGCAAGAACGTCCTGTTCGGCAGCGAGATGGTCGGCGCGGTGCGCGGCATCGATCCCGAAACCGGCCAATATTTCGACGACACCAAACGCTATGTCGACGCGCTCCCGATCGGCGATGCCGAACGGCACGCAATCTTCGAGGGCAATGCCCGCCGCGTCTTCCCGCGCCTCGACCAGCAATTGAAGGAGAAGGGGCGATGAACGAGCCCGAGGACATCCATTCGTATCTCGCCCAGCTCGAGGACATTCCCGGCACGCGCGTCTTCACCGCGAAGCGCGCGCGCCAAGGCTATCATATGAACCAGTTCGCGATGAGCCTGATGGAGGCCGAAAATCGCGAGCGCTTCAAAGCGGACGAGCGCGCCTATCTCGACGAATGGCCGCTGTCCGACGACCAGAAGGATGCGCTGCTGCGGCGCGATTACAATCGCTGCCTCGATCTCGGCGGCAACGTCTATTTCCTCGCCAAGCTGTTTTCGACCGACGGGCTCAGCTTCGCCCAGGCGGTCTCGACGATGACCGACATGAATTTCGAGGATTACACCAAGATGATGATCGCCGGCGGCCGCTCGCCCGAGGGCCAGCGCTCGATCAAGGCCAATCGCGACGCCGGCGCCGGCGAAGACAAGCAAGGGAACCGCTGACCATGGCACGCATCACCGCCGGCGTCGCATCCAGTCATGTGCCGCTGCTTGGCGTCGCATCCGATTTCGGCAAGGATTCCGACGACTATTTCGCCCCGATCTTTGCCGGCTATGACTGGACCCGCGCCTGGGAAAAGGCCGAACGGCCCGACGTCGTCATCCTGGTCTATAACGACCACGCGTCCGCTTTCGACATGAAGATCATTCCGACCTTCGCGATCGGCTGCGGCGAGCGATACAAGCCGGCCGACGAAGGCTGGGGACCGCGCCAGGTGCCCGAAGTCGAAGGGCACCCCGATCTCGCCTGGCATATCGCGCAGAGCCTGATCCTCGACGAATTCGACATGACCATCATCAACGAGATGGATGTCGATCATGGCCTGACCGTTCCGCTGACGATGATGTTCGGCAAGCCCGATGCCTGGCCGTGCAAGGTCGTCCCGCTGGCGGTCAACGTCGTCACTTATCCGCCGCCCTCCGGCAATCGTTGCTGGGCACTCGGCGAGGCGATTGCGCGCGCCGTCGCGAGCTTCCCGGAGGATCTGAATGTCCAGGTCTGGGGCACTGGCGGGATGAGCCATCAGCTTCAGGGTCCGCGCGCGGGGCTGATCAATCCCGAATGGGACAATCGCTTCCTTGACGGGCTGATCGGCGAAAGCGACCATCTGCGCCGCATCCCGCATATCGAGTATCTCCGCGAGACCGGGTCCGAAGGGATCGAGATGGTGATGTGGCTGATCATGCGCGGCGCGCTGGGCAAGCGCACGCGCGCGTTGCACCGCCATTATCACGTGCCGTGCAGCAATACCGCGATCGGCCATATCGTGCTGCGGCCGGACAATGGCGAAGGGCTGGATATGACCGGCGGCGATTACGACGCGGCGCTCGCGGCCGAATAGTCCGCGCCTCCCCGCCAGAATTCGATCAGGAGACACGCATTGACGCTTCGTATCGCCCTCGCCGGCGCCGGCGCTTTCGGCGAGAAACATTTGGACGGCCTGGCCAAGATCGACGGGGTCGAGGTGGTCTCGTTGGTCGGCCGCCGGCTCGAGCCGACCCAGGCGATCGCCGCCAGATACGGCATCGGTCATGCCACCACCGAACTGGCGGAGGCGCTGGACCAGCCGGGGCTCGATGCGGTCATTCTCTGCACGCCGACCCAGATGCATGCCAGCCAGGCGCTGCAATGCCTCGACGCGGGCAAGCATGTGCAGGTCGAAATCCCGCTGTGCGACAATCTGACCGACGGCGAAGCGGTGCTGCGCAGGCAACAGGAAACCGGCCTGATCGCGATGGTCGGCCACACGCGGCGGTTCAATCCCTCGCACCAATATATCCATCGCAAGATCACGGCCGGCGAACTTGCCGTCCAGCAGATGGACGTGCAGACCTATTTCTTCCGCCGGCAGAACATCAATGCCAAGGGCGAGGCGCGGAGCTGGACCGATCATCTGTTGTGGCATCATGCCGCGCACACGGTCGACCTGTTCGCCTATCAGGCGGGGCCGATCGTCCAGGCGAATGCGGTCGAGGGGCCGATCCATCCCGAGCTCGGCATCGCGATGGACATGTCGATCCAGCTCAAGGCCGAAAGCGGCGCGATCTGCACCTTGTCGCTGAGCTTCAACAATGACGGGCCGCTCGGCACCTTCTTCCGCTATATCTGCGACAACGGCACCTGGATCGCCCGCTATGACGACCTCGTCACTGGCAAAGAAGAGCCGGTCGACGTGAGCAAGGTCGACGTGTCGATGAACGGCATCGAACTGCAGGACAGGGAATTCGTCGCCGCCATTCACGAGGGCCGTGAACCCAATGCCAGCGTGGCGCAGGTCATGCCGTGCTACCGCGTCCTCGACGCGCTCGAGAAGCAGCTCGCCCGATCGTGACCACGCGGCGAACGCAGGTCGCGATCATTGGTGGGGGACCTGCGGGCCTGTTGCTTGGCCATTTGCTGCGCGCCGAGGGAATCGACTGCCTGATCGTCGAGCGCCAGACCCGCGCGCATGTCGAAGCGCGTATCCGCGCGGGTGTGCTGGAGACGTTGACCACCGATCTGCTCGCCCGGCTCGGCGTCGACGCTGGCCTGAAAGCGCACGGCATCCGGGAGGAAGGCTTTAACCTCGCCGATGGCGAGCATGTGATCCGCATCGACATCACTCGGCTGACCGGCAAGCACGTCATCGTCTACGGCCAGACGGAAATGACCCGTGACTTGATCGCGGCGGCTCCCGAGCGGCAGCTGGAGATCGTGTTCGAGGCGGGCGAGGTCGCGATCCACGATCCCGACAGTGACGCCCCTTCGATCAGCTATACCAAGAACGGGATCGTCCATCGTGTCGACTGCGCGTTCATCGCCGGCTGCGACGGCTTTCACGGACCGTCGCGCAAGGCGATACCGGCCAGCCCGGAACGCGTTTTCGAACGGGAATATCCGTTCGGCTGGCTCGGCATCCTCGCCGATGTCCCGCCATGCCATCCCGAGCTGATCTATTCGAACAGCGACCGCGGCTTCGCCCTCGCGTCGATGCGTTCGGCGACGCGCAGCCGCTATTACATCCAGGTCCCGTCGAGTGAACGGCTGGACGATTGGCCCGAAGACCGGCTGTGGGACGAACTCGAACGGCGCTTCGCCCCGCTCGCGGATCATCCGGTGACGCGCGGGCCCGCACTCGAAATGTCGATCGCGCCGCTCAGGTCCTATGTTTTCGAAACGATGCGGCACGGTCGCCTGTTCCTGGCCGGCGACGCCGCGCACATCGTCCCGCCGACGGGAGCCAAGGGATTGAATCTCGCGGCATCCGATGTCGCCTATCTGTCGGATGCGCTGATTGGGTATTTCCGACGCGGCGATGAGGGCGGATTGCTGGACTATCAAGCCCGGGCGCTGGCCCGGATCTGGAAAGCCGAACGGTTCAGCTGGTCGCTGACCAAGCTGATGCACCGCTTTCCCGAGGACGGAGCGTTCGAGCGCCGGATGCAAAAGGCCGAGCTCGATTATCTCGCCGGGTCGCCGGCGATGCAGACCGCGATCGCCGAAAATTACGTGGGACTGCCGCTTTAAGACCATCTTGCTGAGACGGCGCTATCGCGTCGGCCACCTCTCGAAATGTATGCCAAACAAACTATTTCGCGTCATCCAACCGCAGCTTGACCAGCATCAGCGCGAGCGCCGCGACAAGCGACCCCGTTCCCAGCCCGATCGCGACTCCCGCCAGCGGCAGCCCCGCATTGAACAACAGGCCGGCCAGGATCGGCGACAGCGCCGCCCCGCCTCGCCCGACGCCGATCGCGAACCCGGTACCGGTCGCGCGCACATGGGTCGGAAATGCCCGGGCGAAGATCGTATAGAGCCCAACCACGGCGCTGTTGGTGAACAGCCCCGACGCGCAGGCCAGCATAGCGAGGCCGGACAATGAGCGCACGCCCGCGGCGCCGAACAAGGCGACCATCACCGACGAGACCAGCAGTACGCCGATCGTCATCGGCTTCAACGCGAAGCGCTGGGCAAATAGCCCGAATACCGCGCCGCCAACCGCACCGCCGACATTCGCCCACACCAGCACGCCGGCGGCCTGGGCCGGCGCGTGCCCGAGATCGACGACGATCTTGGGCGCCCATTTGAGAATGAAGTAGAAGCTGACGATATGCGCGAAATAGGCGAGCGTCAGCAGCAAGGTCGTGGCCCGAAGGCCCGGCTTGAGAATGTCGATCAGCGACGCGCGGTCTTCGTCCGGCGAAACCGTGGGAAGCGCATCGACCGGCGCGTGCCCCATTCGGGCCAGCGTCGCGTTGACGCGATCGAGCGCGCGCGGCGGGCGGCGCGAAATCAGGAACTGGACCGGTTCCGGAACGAGGAACCAGACCAACGGCACGAAGCATGCGGTGACGATCGCGCCGAATTCGAACACCGCGCGCCAATCGCTTCCCTTGAGCAATTGGGCGGCGATGGAGCCGCCCAGCACCGCGCCGATCGGATAGCCGATCACCATGATCGCGAGCGAGAGATTGCGGCGGCGCCGGTTGGCGAACTCGGCCGCGACCGCGTTGATCGCGGCAAGCATTCCACCGATGCCGAGCCCGGTTATCACGCGCCAGACCGACAAGGTGACGATGTCGTGCGCGGTGGTGACCATGAACATGCCCGCCGCCATCGCCACCAGGCAGCCGAGGATCGTCCGCCGTCGTCCGATCCGGTCGGCGACGCCGCCGAGCAGCATCGATCCCACCGCCATGCCGATCAGTTCCATCGACAGCACTACGCCCAGCGCGGCGCGGTCGATTCCCCATTCGGTGGCGATTCCGGGTGCGGCAAAGCTGATCGACAGCACGTCGAATCCGTCGAGCGCATTCAACCCTACGGTGATCGCCACCGCCGCGATCTGAAGCGCGCCCATCGGCGCCTCATCGATCGTGATGCGCGGATCCTGATGTTTCACGCCGTCCTCCTCCCTTTTTTCGGTCGACCACGCGGAACAAGAAATTTCGTCCGTCCCGACAGCGTCCGCCCGCATATTATTTGTATGTTAGACTAACGAATTATAAGGCCGATGCGAACGTAAAACCTCGCTGGGCGGAGCGTAGCGGCCAGGCACCCTAGAACCAATAGGCGATCGCGCGCATCTCGATCGAGGCGCGCGGCACCGCATCGGCCGGACATTGGGGATCGTCGAACGCGACATGCGGCACCGAATGTGCGCGGTCGGGATCGCTGTCATTGGTCTTGAACACGATGACCTCATCGCGTGTGAGATCCGGAAACCAATGCCAAAGATGCGCCGGCGAATGGGTGACGACCAGCCCCTCGAATGACCAGGCTATTTCTCCGTCCTGGTCGAACATCGCGTCCGCCGGCAGCAGGTCGGCGGCCGCGACGCTACGCGCGTCGCACAAGGCAAGCGGCACGTCCTGAGGCGCCGGCGAGAGCGCGCGCCAGACGTTGTAATGCGCGATCCTCCGCGGTTCGTCGGCACCGGCGGGTAGTGACCGTACGCCGAACTGCACCGCGGTGGCATCGGATACATCGACATGGGCGAATCGTGCCGGCTTCGAATTGTCGAGCGCACCGGAAAGCGTCGAGCGCTCGGCGAACCGCAACACGCCCGTCCCGGTCACCACAACCTCGTCCGCGCCCGACACGCGCCGCACCAATTCGGCTATCTCTTCGGGATGCACCCGTTTCACCTCGGCCGCGTCCGCAAAGTCGGTCACGACACTGCGATGCGGCACCAGCGCGAACCCTTCGCCGTCCAGAGTGGCCCCGATCTCCCGCGCATTGCGGATCGCCATCGGGCGGGGATCGAGGATGACGGTGTCACGGCTCGAATCATTGGCGAAATACCGCATCCGCTCCGTGCTGCGGGCGACATAGTTGATACCGACCTGCATTGAGCACCTCTCCAAAAACGGCCCGTGCCATCGAGTCCGCCGATGCTGCAATTTTTTTGCGCAGCATGAGGCGCTTAGCGGGGCGCCCCACAAAGGCTACATCATCGGCCCAACGGCAAAAGAGTGGCAATTATAGGGGTAGTCCTACTACTCCTTGTCAAGCGATCAATCGTATGTCCTACTAACAATACGCACCCATGAAGGTGCGCACGGGTGGCACGCTTTCCGGGAGGGGGAGCGAGGCGACACCGTATCAGGAGAGGATTTACGATGCAGAACCCCATTCGTTCGCACGCCTCATTGGCATTGTTGACCGGCGTTTCAGCAGCGGCATTATTGTGCGCAGCACCAGCCCTTGCCCAGGACGCGAACGCCTCGTCGCCGAGCACGGCCCCCGCGCCGCAAACGGCAACACCCCCCGCACCTCAGCCGCCCGCCCAGAACGATGCGTCGGGCTCGCCGGACATCATCGTCACCGCGCAGTTCCGCAAGGAACGGCTGCAGGACACGCCGCTCGCGATCACTGCGGTGAACGCCGCCCAGCTCGAAGCGAAGAGCCAGACCAACCTCGCCCAGATGGCCGACGCGGCACCCAACGTGTCGCTCAAGCCGCAAGGCGCCTCGTTCGGTCCGTCGATTTCCGCCTCGATCCGCGGCGTCGGCCAGAACGACTTCAACCCGGCCTATGAACCGGGCGTCGGCATCTATATCGACGATGTCTATTACCCGCAGCTGACCGGCGCGGTGTTCGACCTGCTCGACGTCGACCGGGTCGAGATCCTGCGCGGTCCGCAAGGCACGCTGTCCGGGCGCAATTCCGAAGGCGGCGCGATCAAACTCTATTCGAAGATGCCGAACGGCGAAACCAGCGGCTATGTCGAGGCAACCTATGGCTCGCGCAATCGGATCGGCCTGCGCGCCGGCGCCGACTTCAAGCTGACCGACACCTTGTTCGGCCGCGTTTCCGGCGTGTTCAAACAGCAGGACGGCTTTGTCGACCGGATCGATTATGGCTGCGCCAACCCAGGCAGCGGGGTTCCCGCGACGCAAGCGGCTGGCCATTGCAAGATCGATAAGCTCGGCGGCATCGGCTATCAGGCGGTCCGCGGCATTCTGCGCTGGGAACCGAGCAGCCAGCTCGATGTGACCGTGATCGGCGACTATACGCATGACGAACACACGATCGCCGGCGAAGTGTTGCTGGGGGTGCAGACGGTCAATAACCCCAACGTCAATCCGGCACCGGGCGTGCCGTACGACAGCCGCTTCATCTGCGGACGCTTCTGCAATTATATCACCGTCGGGCAGCCGGCGGCGACCTGGGCCGGGCCAGTGGCGCCCGGCGTCCCCATGGCGGCGACGCAGGGTAACGACCGCAGCCTATACGATGGCTGGGGCGTTTCGGGTCAGATCAACTACCGACTGAGCGAGGCTATCTCGCTCACCTCGATCACCGGCTATCGCAAGTTCGACACGCGTTTCGATTCGGACGATGATTTGTCGCCGGCGAATATCGGCTTTGGCCGTAACCGGCTGAAGAACTGGAGCCTGAGCGAGGAATTGCGGCTGAGCGCCAAGCTGGCCAAGGGCATCGACCTGACCGTCGGCGGTTATTACTTCAAGCAGAAGTCGGTCTACGATTCACAGCAGGATTTGCGCTACGTCGTGATCCCGCTGCAATTCCTCCAACCCGATCCAACCGAGGCCGAGGCCAAGGCGTTCTTCGCGCATCTGTCCTGGGAAGCGTTCCACGGCTTCACGCTCAGCGGCGGCGTCCGGTACACCGACGAGTCCAAGGACCAGACCTATTACCGCCTGAACTACAACGGCACGGTCAATGCCTTCCTCGATCCGGTCGGCGCGATCTACGGGATCGGCTATTCGGGACCGGATACGATCGATTACAACGGCAACGGCAATACCGCCGAGACCGTCACCGCGCTGTCGGGACTGACCGCCAAATATAAGGCGAAGCGCTGGGACTATCGGATCGCGGCCGACTACCGTTTCTCTCCGGAGTTGATGGTCTATGCGTCCTTCTCCACCGGCTTCAAGGGTGGCGGCAGCAATCCGCGACCGTTCAACGCGCAGCAGGTGATCTCCTTCCAGCCCGAAGAGCTGCGCGCCTATGAAGTCGGCTTCAAGAGCGACCTGTTCGACCGCAAGGTCCGCTTCAACGTTGCCGGTTTCATCAACGATTATACGAACATCCAAATCCCCGTGCTCACCTGCCCAACCGCACCATGCGCCGCACGGCTCAATGCCGGGGCCGGCAAGATCAAGGGGTTCGAGGCCGAATTGTCGCTATTCCCGGTCCAGGGTTTGGCGATCGACGCGTCGCTTAGCTATTTGTCGTTCAAATATGATGCGAGCAGCTTGAATCCGGCGGCAGCCTATCCGACCAATCCGGGCGGCGTCGTGGCCAACGATCCGCCGACCGTGCCGCCATGGAAGTTCAGCGCGGGTGCCCAATACAAGATCGAGATGGGCAGCGCCGGCAGCATCACGCCGCGCATCGACATGACCTATCAGGACAAGCAATATACCGGACCCACCGTGATCGGTGCGACGCGGATCCTGAACTTCATCCCCTCTTATACCCTGGTCAACGCACGGCTGACCTGGGCCAATGAGAAGGGAGACCTCAGCGTCTCGCTCGAGGCGCAGAATCTCTTCGACAAATATTATCTGCTGACGATCTTCGATCTGCGCGGCGCCGGCGCCGGCTTCCGCAAGGGTCGGCCGGGATCACCGCAGGAATTCGCGGTGACGATCAAGAAGAAGTTCTGAGGCAATTACAAGGCGAACGCGGCAGGGCCGGCATGACTGTCCCTGCCGCGTATCGCGAGGAACGAAGCGACATGGCGGAAACAGCGAGCGTCACTCTCTATCATTGGGAACCCAACGCCAATTCGGGCAAGCCCATGCTGACCCTGTTCGAGAAAGGCGTGACGTTCGAGAGGCATTATCTCGACCTGCTGAACTTCGACCAGCACAAGCCCGATTATCTCGCGATCAATCCGCTCGGCACGATCCCGGCCATGACTCACGGCGACCTCGTGCTGACCGAATCGACCGCGATCATGGAATATGTCGATGAGGCATTTCCCGGTCCACGGCTGATGCCCGACTCCGCTGTCGACAGCTGGCGCGTACGCTGGTGGATGAAGTTCATGGACCAATGGCTCGGGCCGAGCTTCTCGATGATCGGCTGGAGCGTATTCGTCGGCCCGTCGGTGCGCAGCCGCGACCCGGCGGAGCTGGACGCGGCGATCGAGCGCATCCCGCTGCCCGAGCGCCGCATCGCCTGGCGAAAAGCGATCAGCGGCGCGTTTTCGGCGGAAGAGATGGCCGAATCGCAACGGCGCGTCGCGGTCGGTATCGGCCTGCTGGAACAAGCGCTCGGCCAGCGCGAATGGCTCGCGTCGGACAGCTACAGCCTTGCCGATATCAACGGGTTCAACCTGGCTTACGCGCTGCCTTTGTCGCAGCCGCATTTGTCCAATGACGAGCTCACGCCCAATATCATGCGCTGGTTGCGGGCGATCTATGCGCGGCCGGCGACCAGATCGTGCTGGGCACTCGGCCGCACCGACATGGCCAGGCGCGTCACGATTCTGGAAGGGGAACCGGCATGACGACCACCCTTTATCACGGCGAACCCAACGGCCCCTCTTTGACCGTTCTGGCGGCCCTGTTCGAGAAAGGCGCGGACGCCGCGCTCGAGCGGATCGATCTTGCCTCGGGAGAGCGCCACAGCGCGCGCGTGCCGCACGCGATGGAAGTGGATCATTCGATCGAGGGCGAAGGTCCAATATTGGTGGTCGACGGTATCCCGATGGCGGACAGCGTATTCCTCGCCTGCTATCTCGACGACGTTGGCCCCGGACCGGCGTTGCGCCCGCGCGACCCCTATGACCGCTGGCGGATGATGACCTGGTGCCGCTACATCGTCGAGCGAGTCGCACCGGCTGCATCCTATCTGGGAGTCGAGGCGAGTCCGCCCCCGCATGTTCCCGAACGCATCGCCAGTGTCGATCTCGCCGAGCGCTGGAGCGATGCCGTTATGGGGCGGATCGACGATGCCAGGCGCGCCGATAGCCGCGGCAAGATCGTCGAGGCGGTCGAACGGATCGAGCGCGAATTGAGCGACGGCCGCGACTGGCTGATCGACGCATTCTCGATCGCCGACCTGGAAAGCTATGCCTGGCTCGCCGGGATGACCGAGCTCGTTCCCGAGGCCTTTGCCGACCGCCCGCGTACCGCCGCGTGGCTGGCGCGGGTCAAGGCGCGGCCCGCCGTGGCACGCGCGCTCGCACTGGCGACCAGCGTCGCGCCCGAACGTATCTGGGCGCCCGGCCCCGAGATCAATCGCTGGGGCTGATCGCGTGTCGATCGTCATCTCTGGAGGAAGGCACCGAATGGCTTCGGCACTGCAGCGTACCAATTTCATAGTCCTGTTCGCCGCCGGCATGGCATTGGCGGCCGCCGGTTGCAGCCGCAACGCCGGCAGCGAGAGTGGAGAAACGAGTGGCGGCGTCGATGCGGCGCGCATTACCGCGGCGGCTCCCGACCAATGGCTCTCGACCGGCCGAACCTATGACGAACAACGCTTCAGTCCGCTCGACGCGATCAACACCGGCGACGTCGCCAAGCTGGGACTTGCCTGGTCCACCGATCTCGACACCGCGCGCGGCCAAGAGGCGACGCCGCTGTTCGTCGATGGCACGCTCTACGTCTCGACCGCCTGGAGCATGGTCAAGGCCTATGACGGCCAAAGCGGCAAGTTGCTCTGGTCGTACGATCCCCAGGTGCCGCGCGAGACTTTGGTCAAGACCTGCTGCGACGCGGTCAATCGAGGCGTGGCGGCATGGGGCGACAAGGTGTTCGTCGGCACGCTCGACGGGCGGCTGGTCGCGCTCGATCGCGCCACCGGCAAGCCGGTTTGGTCGGTAGTCACGGTCGACCAAAGCAAGTCCTACACCATCACCGGCGCGCCGCGCGTGGTCGACGGGCTGGTGATCATCGGCAATGGCGGTGCCGAGTTCGGCGCGCGCGGCTATGTCACTGCCTATGACGCGCAGACCGGCGCGCAGCGCTGGCGGTTCTACACCGTCCCTGCGCAGCCCGGCACGGAACAACAACCCGATTACCTCAACAAGGCCGCCTCGACCTGGTTCGGAGAATGGTGGAAGCAAGGCGGCGGCGGCACGGTCTGGGACTCGATGGCGTACGATCCGGCGCTCGACCTGCTCTATATCGGCGTCGGCAATGGCTCGCCCTGGAACCAGGCCTATCGGTCGGACGGCAAAGGCGACAATCTCTATCTGTCGTCGATCGTCGCCATCCGGCCCAAGACCGGCGACTATGTCTGGCATTACCAGACCACGCCGGGCGACAGCTGGGACTTCACCGCGACGCAGCACATTATCCTGGCCGACCTCACCATCAACGGCCAGAAGCGCAAGGTGCTGATGCAGGCACCGAAGAACGGCTTCTTCTACGTGCTCGACCGCACCAGTGGTCAGCTCATCTCCGCCAAGAATTTCGTGCCGGTCAATTGGGCGACCGGTATCGACATGAAGACCGGCCGCCCGATCGAAACGCCCGAAGCGCGCTATTACAAGACCGGCAAGCCGTTTATCGGTTCGCCGGGCGCCGGCGGCGCGCATAGCTGGCAGCCGATGGCCTTCGATCCCAAGACCGGCCTGGTCTTCATTCCGGCCAATATAGCCGCTTTCCCCTACTTCCCGGCAAAGGACTGGAAGGCCGCCAAGCTCGGCTTCAACGTCGGCGTCGACATGGGCGCCGCGGCGATGCCAGCCAATCCCCAGATCCGCGCGGCGGCGGCACAGGCGACGACCGGTGCGCTGATCGCCTGGGATCCGGTCGCGCAGAAGGAACGCTGGCGCGTCTCCTATAAAGGACCCTGGAATGGCGGCCTGCTCGCCTCGGGCGGCGGCCTGGTCTTCCAGGGCAATGCGACCGGCGAGTTCGCCGCTTATGGCGCCGCTGACGGTCGCAAATTATGGTCGTTTCCGACCCAGACGGGCGTGATTGCCGCGCCGATCACCTATTCGATCGGCGGCGAGCAATATGTCGCCGTGCTCGCCGGCTGGGGCGGCATCTGGGCGCTCGCCCCCGGCGTTCTGTCGGACAAGAGCGGGCCGAGCCGCAACATCAGCCGCCTGCTGGTGTTCAAGCTCAACGGATCGGCGACGTTGCCGGCCGCGCCGCCCCTCAATAAAACACCGCTCGATCCGCCCGCTTCTACCGCGCCTCCCGCGGCCATCGCTGCCGGCGGCGAACGGTTCGGGCGCTTTTGCGGGACGTGCCACGGCGATGCCGCGGTCGCCGGCAGCCTGGTCCCCGACCTGCGTCACAGCGGCGCGCTCAACGACGCCGCGACCTGGCGCCAGATCATTTATGAGGGCGCGCTGAAGGACAATGGCATGGTCAGCTTCAAAGCGGTGATGACGCCCGAGGAGATCGAGACGATCCGCGCCTATGTCATCAAACGAGCCAATGAGGACAAGGCGCTGGAGAAAGCATCGGGAAAATGAAGAAAAGCTAGTCGATATTGTATCAATGGCATACAATATCGACTATGCGCTGCGAGGCGGAGTCGATCGTTAGCGATTGGTCGCCACGCGTCTGAGGAGAGTTCATGCCCATCGATCCCAGCAAGGTCGTCGCCATCGACGTCCACGTCCATGCCGAGGTGTCGTGCCACGACCCCGAGGACCCGGTGATGGCCAAATTCTTCGACGCGGCGTCGGCCTATTTCAAGGCAGATCGCAAGCGGCCGACCATCCCAGAAACGATCGACTATTACCGCGCGCAGAATATCGCCTTCTGCCTGTTCACGGTCGATTGCGAGAGCGGCATCGGCGCCAAGCGCATCAGCAATTACGAGGTTGCTAAACTCGCCGCCGAGCATGCCGACATCGTCATCCCCTTCGCCTCGATCGATCCGCGCAAGGGCAAGTTCGGCGCGCCCGCAGCGCGCGCCCCATACCGGCCATTCCGGCATGGGCACCGGGATGCGCGGCGGCGGCGGCGTTCGACTGAAATACGGCCAGCCGATGCTGGTCGACGATGTCGCGGTCGATTTCCCTGACATGAAAGTCATCCTGGCGCATCCGAGCTGGCCGTGGACCGACGAGAGCCTGTCGATGGCGCTGCACAAGGACAATGTCTTCATCGACCTGAGCGGCTGGTCGCCCAAATATTTCCCCAAACAGGTGATCCAATACGCCAACACCCAGCTCAAGCATAAGATGATGTTCGGTTCGGACTGGCCGCTGATCCGCCCCGAGAAATGGATCGACGCTGCCAGGGAGGCGGGTTTCCGCGACGACGTGCTGCCGCTGATCATGAAGGACAATGCAGTGCGCGTGCTGGGTCTGGGATGACCGGAGCGACCTCCGCGCGTCGGACGACGGCACCCTATGCTCACCCTTTGAAGGCAGATCGATGGCGCTGAAACTCTATCATGCCGAACCGCTGGCCAATTCGCTCAAATCCATGGCCCCGTTGTTCGAGAAGCAGCTCGCGTTCGAGAGCATCTACGTCAATCTTCACAAGTTCGAGCAGCACGAATCCTGGTTCCTGGCGATCAATCCCGAAGGCCAGGTGCCGGTGCTCGATCATGACGGCACGATCGTGACGCATTCCACAGTGATCAACGAATATCTCGAGGATGCCTTTCCGGACGCGCCGCCGCTGCGACCGAACACGCCGGCGGGCAATGCGCGGATGCGCTATTGGAACAAGTTCGTCGACGAGCACGTCATGAACCACGTCTCGATGCATGGCTGGCATCGTCTCGTCGGTCTGATCGCGCGCAAGATCGCTGCCGGCGAGTTCGAGCAACTGATGGAGCGTATCCCCCTACCCGATCAGCGCCGCAAATGGATGGCGGCCCGCTCGGGCTTCTCCGACCAGCAACTTGCCGACGCCACCGCGAAGATCGAATATGCCGTCGACAAGATCGAACGGCAGCTCGCTGATACTCCGTGGCTGGTCGGCGAAAGTTTCACGCTTGCCGACATCAACTTCTATTCGCATTGCGGCATGATGATCGAACGGATGTTTCCCGAGATGGAGATCGCCAAACGCGCGCCGCGGCTGGTCGAGTGGCGCGATCGCGTGACCGCGCGTCCGGCGATGCAGCAGGCGCTGACCATGCCCGACCATACCGAACCCGGCTTGCGCACCTGGTCGGGACACGCCCGCTGATGCTGGCGGAGATCGTCGACGGACGCGCGCTCGCCCGCAAGGTGGTGGAGGATGTCCGCGCGGGCATGGCCTCGCTCGATCGCGCACCGGGGCTGGCTGTCATCCTGGCCGGCGACGATCCGGCGAGCCACGTTTATGTCAATGGCAAGGTCAAGCTCGCACGCGAGATCGGCTTCAACGCCGAGGTCGTGCTGCTGGCGGCTAACACGACCGAGGAGCGCGTCCTGACCGAAGTCGCGGCGCTCAACGCGCGCGACGAGATCGACGGCATCCTGGTCCAATTGCCGCTGCCCGATGGCATCAACACCTTGCGAGTCATGGCGGCGGTCGATCCGGCAAAGGACGTCGATGGCCTCCACGCACTCAATGCCGGGCGGCTGAGCCAGGGATCGGGCGGGCTGATCCCGTGCACGCCGCTCGGCTGCATGAAGATCATCCGGTCGCTCGTGCCCGACCTCACCGGCAGCCACGCGGTCGTGATCGGCAGCTCGAACATCGTCGGCAAGCCGATGGCGGCACTGCTGCTCGACGCGCATGCAACCGTGACCCAGACCCATATCCACACGCGCGACACCCAGTTCATCTGTCGCGGCGCGGACATATTGGTCAGTGCGGTCGGCAAGCCCGGGCTGGTGCGCGGCGACTGGATCAAGCCACGCGCGATCGTAATCGACGTCGGCACCACTCGCGTCGCCAAACCCGAGGGCGGACATCGCATTGTCGGCGACGTCGTGTTCGAGGAAGCCAAGCACGTGGCTGGCGCGATAACCCCGGTTCCCGGCGGTGTGGGACCAATGACGATCGCCTGCCTGATGGAGAACACGCTGACCGCCGCCCGCGCACGCGCCGAGGCGCGGCGACCGGGTGCAAGTCGATCAGTCGCCGAAAAAGTTTAGCTCGAGCAACACCCCGTCCGGATCGTGGACGAACAGCTGCCGCAGACCGGCGGCCGGCACCCTATTGATGCGATGATCGAGCGCCATCGCCGCGAGCCGGGCAAGCGTGGCATCGTAGCCGCTGCAGCGGAGCGCGATATGGTGCAGCGCGCCTGTCGGCGCCGGCGCCATGTCGCGGTCGAATACGCGCGGTGCGCCCAGCCCGTTGATATGGAGCACCGCCCGCTCGCCTTTATCGTACATCCAGCGCGCCGTCGCGCGCGTCAGCGGCGGCGGCGCGGGCCGCGACTCGAGTTCCAGCAGATCATGATAAAAGGCTTCCGCACGATCGAGATCGCGGGTCACGATGTTGAAATGATCGAGCGCTTCGACGGCCATGCCCTTCTCCTCGACACAGCGATCAGCTTCGTCCCAAACCGCGTAGTTCACAAGTACGCAAGACGCACGGCCTTCCGCGGCGCTCTCGATTTGGCGACGCGCGAAAATTGTTTGCCTTACATACAAAATTTCCTATGATCGGCGTCAAGCTTTTGCCGCCCGCGAGAGGCGAGCGAGGGACAGCAACAACGCGGCTGCGATGGCGGCCGCCGGGAAAATGGGAGTGGATCGATGGCCGACAATCTGGAAACCGTGCTGCAGCGGAATGGCAACATCGTCGACATGCTGCGCAATTCGCAGCTGGGCGCCTATGTCTATCCGGTCGTCGCGCCCGAATTCCACAATTGGCGTTCCGAACAATGGGCCTGGCAGCATTCGGCGGTATTGTTCGACCAGTCGCACCACATGGTGAACCTGTATTTGCGCGGCAAGGACGCGCTGAAGCTGCTCACCGACACGATGATCAATTCGCCCAAGGGCTGGGAAGTCGGCAAGGCCAAGCAATATGTGCCGACCACGCCTTATGGCCATGTCATCGGTGACGGCATCATCTTCTGGCTGGCACCGGAGGAATTCTGCTATGTCGGCCGCGCGCCGGCATCGAACTGGCTGCGCTATCACGCCGCGACCGGCGGCTATGACCTGGATGTCGAGCTCGACGACCGCTCGCCGATGCGCCCGATGGGAAAGCCGGTCACCCGCTCGGTCTGGCGTTTCCAGATCCAGGGACCGAGCGCCTGGGCGATCATCGAAAAACTCAACGGCGGCCCGCTCGAAAAGCTCAAATTCTTCAACATGAGCACGATGACCATCGCCGGCCGCGAGGTGCGCACCCTCCGCCACGGCATGTCGGGCGCGCCGGGCCTGGAAATCTGGGGTCCTTACGCCGAACAGGAAGAGATCCGGGCCGCAATCCTGGAAGCGGGCAAGGAATTCGGCATCGTGCCTTGCGGCAGCCGCGCCTATCCGTCGAACACGCTGGAATCGGGCTGGATCCCCTCCCCGCTGCCCGCCATCTATACCGGCGACAAACTCAAGGACTATCGGCAGTGGCTAGGCGCCGACAGCTATGAAGCGACCGGCTCGATCGGCGGCAGCTTCGTTTCCGAGCGGATCGAGGATTACTATCTCAATCCGTGGGAGCTGGGCTACGGCCCGTTCGTCAAGTTCGACCATGACTTCCACGGCCGCGAGGTGCTGGAAGGGCTCGATCCCGCAGCGCAGCGCCAGAAAGTGACGCTGGCCTGGCATCCCGAGGACATGGCCAAGATCATGGCATCGCTGTTCGACCCCGATGGCGAGCAGTATAAGTTCTTCGACGTGCCGCTCGCCAATTATGCCTCGTCCAATTACGATCGCGTGGTCGATGCCGACGGCAGGACGATCGGCCTGTCGATGTTCACCGGCTATAGTTACAATGAGAAGCAGGCATTGAGCCTCGCCACGATCGATCCATCGGTGCCGGTCGGCAGCGAAGTCCGCGTTGTGTGGGGCGAGGAGCATGGCGGCACCCGCAAGACCACGGTCGAACCGCACAAGCAGATCGAGGTCCGCGCGATCGTCAGCCCGATCCCCTATTCGCGGGTCGCGCGCGAAACCTATCACGAAGGCTGGCGCACCACCCAGACCGCGTAATCGCCGCGACCAATCGACCACGTCCGGGGAGGGTGCGATGACGGATTATGTACTGGTGCATGGTGCCTGGGGTGGCGGCTGGACGCTCGCCGGCCTGGCTGCCGATCTCGAGGCGCACGGACATCGTGTCCTTGTCGCCGCGCTGACCGGGCTGGGCGATCGCGCCGCCGAGCTTTCTCCGGTGGTCGACTTGTCGCGCCACGTCGCGGACGTGATCAAGCAAATCGGGGCCGCCGGTTTCGACCGCTTCGTGCTGGCCGGGCACAGTTATGGCGGCATGGTGATCACCGGAGTCGCCACTCATCTCGGCAGCCGGATCGACGCGCTTGCCTATATCGACGCGTTTCTGCCAGGCGATGGCCAGTCGCTGTGGGACCTGACAGGCGAGCAGGACCACCAATTCTATATCGACGGCCAACGCGATACGCCCGGACTTGTCGCACCTTTGCCGTTCCTGCCGCCGGAACCGCGCCTGGGGCGGCACCCGCTGCTGACGTTGCTCGAGCCGGTGCGCTTCACCGGAGAGGAAGCGAAGGTCGCGCGACGGGCCTATATATTCGCCACCGGATGGGCGCCGACACCTTTCACGCGCTTCCATGATGCGGTGAAGGACGATCCCGCCTGGGAAGTGCATCGTGCCGAGGCGAGCCACGACGTGATGACCGACCAGCCGCAGCAATTACGCGAATTGCTGCTCGATCTGGGCCAGCGCTCGTCCTGATCGACAGCAAGCCAGACTCTAGCTCGCGCATACGCGGACGCCCTTGGTGAGGCGGCCAGCGCGCCGGCGAGCGTCAGAAGGCGAGCCAGCCGCGACGCTCGGCAAACCGCCAGCCTTGCTCCGTCAGGACGAATATATCCTGGAACCCGCCCACCAGCGGCGGTGCGTCCGCTGCGGTGAACAGCAGCATCGCGCTGGTGCCGCGCGCGCGGTTCGCGCTTTCGACGGTGACGACGATATTGCTGCATATATGGCAGGTGACGCGCGGCGGCCGCGCCTGGAACGCGGCGAGGATCGCCTCGCGCCCGACGATCGGCACGTCGGGCGCTGTCGGCCGGGTCATGAGCCCGTCCGGCGCGTAGAGCGCGGCGACCTCTTCCCAGCGCGCGGCGTCGTTGAGCTGGGCGTAGAGGTTGATCAGCCGCGCGCAGTCCCATTCGATCGCGCGCTGGTCGCCAGCGGAAAGTTCAGCGCCCTGATTCATCGCGAAGCATCCTTCTCCCTCCCGATCGCGCCCGGTCGGCGGCGGTCAAGCGTCGGCCGGACGCCGCTCGCCGCCTGGCACGCCATGCGCGACACGTTTCTCATATTCGGGATCGTCCTCGGGTTGAGCAAGCGCCGTCATTACCCGCGTGTGGATTTCCTCCAGCGTGCCGCGAAATTCAGGATAAGGCAGGATGTAGAGCTGGTCCCGCTCGACCCCATCGAGGACATAGCGCGCCAGCGTCTCGGGTTCCATGCCGACCTCGATCACGCGTTTCAGATGCGCGAACATCGCCGGGTCCGCACCGTAATAGCCGGTGTTCCGCAGATGCTCGGGCCGCGTCAGCACCGCTTCGTGGATATTGGTGTTGACCGCGCCGGGGCACAGCATCGAGACGCCAATCCGGTGTTCGGCAAGGTCGAGCGCGAGGCATTCGGAGAGACCCCGGATCGCCATCTTGGTCGTACAATAGATGCCCGTGCCCTTGAGCGCGACGAACGCCGACATCGACGCCGTATTGACGATATGGCCGCCATTGCCGCGCGCGATCATGCGCGGCACGAAGGTCTGGATGCCGTTGATGACGCCGTTGAGATTGACCGACAATTGCCAGTCCCAATCCTCATAGGTCGCCTTTTGCAATGGTCCGAAGATCGACACGCCGGCGGTATTGAAAAGCAATTCGACCGGGCCGAGCCTGGCCTCCACCGCGTCCGCCGCGTCCGCATAAGCGGCGCGGTCGGTGATATCGAGCTTGATCGGCATCACCTCGAAATCGGTCTGGTCGAACCATGCCATCGCTTCGTCGAGATGGTCCTGGCGGATATCGGCGATGGCGACCTTACATCCCGCCTGCGCGAATATCTTGGCCTGGCCGAGCGCGACTCCCGAACCGCCGCCGGTGATGAAGGCGGTGCGCCCCGCGACCCTGGTCATCGTGCCGATTCCTGTTCCTTGACGCCCTTTTCCCTGCCGTGACGAGCGAGTTCCTCATCGAACACGGGATTGCCGAGCAGGAAGCCGATCGCCTCCGCGCGCTCGCGGTTGATCGGCTCGTCAGGGAAGGAAGCGAGGATCGCGTCGAACCGCGTGCGCATGCCGGCAGCGAATTCGGGATGGGTGAGGATATAGAGGTCGTTGTTGCGGATGCCCGCGAGGACACGCTCGCCGACCTCGTCCGCCTCCATCCACAGCGGCGACACCGGCCGCTTTTCCAGTTCGGCCTCGCGGGTCTGATACCCGCTGTCGCTCTTGAACTGGTCGGGGCGCAATTCGCCCGACAAAGCGATATTGCTCTGGACCGGCCCGGGCAGGAATGCCGAAACGCCGATATTCTCCGCCGCCAGCTCGCCGCGGATCGCTTCCGAGAGTCCCAGTACCGCTGCCTTGGCGGCGGTATAGGTCGCCGAAAAGGGTATCGGGATCAGCGCCGATTGCGACGAGGTGGTGACGATCTGCCCGCCTTCGCCATGCGCGCGGATCCGCGGCAGGATGGTGACGAGGCCGTTGATAACGCCGCCAAAATTGACTCCCATCGCCCAATCCCAATCGTCGTAGCGGGCATCGACGATCGGCCCCATGATGCCGATCCCGGCATTGCCGATCAGCATGTGGATCTTGCCGAAGCGCGCTTCGGCGGCGTCGGCGGCTCGCGCGAAACCGGGACGGTCGGTGACGTCCAGTACGACGGTTTCGACCGGGGTGTGGTCGCCGAGCGAGGCGCGCGCCTCCGCCAGCGACTCCGCGCGGATATCGGCGATCACGACATTGGCGCCCGCGCGAACCAAGGCGCGCGCGATGCCGAGCCCGATGCCGTTGGCACCCCCGGTGATGAACGCCGTCCGGCCGGCCACATCGGCCATGGGGGCAGGCCGCGGCGCGGCCGTTACTTCCGACATCTCACTCTCCTTTTATCGTGCCCGCCGTCGGTTTGGGATGATCGGCATGCCGGTATTTCCGGCTATCTCCCGATCCTCCCAGCGGCGGCGGCACGTGCTTGCGGTTTAGCTTGCAGAAGCTGGATAGAACTAGAAGACCGCTGGCTATGCCATTATTGGAGCTAACTGGATAAACCATGGCCCATCGCGAAGAACTCACCCGATTCCTCAAGGCGGCTCGCGCCAAGCTGTCGCCGGCGGATGTCGGCCTGCCATGCGGCACGCGGCGGCGCACGACGGGCTTGCGGCGAGAGGAAGTGGCTGCGCTCGCGGGGATGAGCGTCACCTGGTACACCTGGTTCGAGCAAGGGCGCGAAGTGCGGCTCTCGGCGCCGATGATCGAGCGGCTCAGCGCCACGTTGCGGCTCGATAAGAACGAGCGCGAATTCCTGTTCGCGCTCGCCCAGCACCGCCCACCCCCGCTCACCGCGGTCGCCGACGAGCAGGTCCATCCCGGGACGCAGCATTTGCTCGACAGCCTGTCGATCCCGGCTTTGGTCATCGTCGAGGATTGGACGGTGATCGGCTGGAACGACCTCGTCGCGCGCGCTTTCCGCGATTATGGCAGCTTGCCGCTCGCCAAGCGCAACCTGTTCAAGATCCTGATGCTCGACGACCGCTATCGCAGCGACCCCGACCATTTTCGCGAAATGGGGCAGCGGCTGACCGCGCGGTTCAAATGGGACTACAGCCGCACCGCGCGACCCGAAGTGTTCGACGCGATCATCGCTGAGATGTACGAGCGGTCCGAGCTGTTCCGGCAATATTGGCAGGAATCGGAAATCCTCGCCCATTTCGAGCACACCAATGTCGCCGACATGCCCGACGTGGGCGAGATCATTTTTCGGCATACCTCCTACGCGATCGAGGAAGCGCCGGGCCAGCGGCTGATCCTGTTCGCGCCCAACGATCCCGAAAGCGCCGCCAAGCTGGCAAAGCTCGCCGCCAAACGCTGATCAGTTGAAATAGTCGATCGCGCGGAATTCATAACTTTCGCGCGTCACTGCATCGGGACGGCTGGTGTCGTGAAATGCCGTGTGCGGTGCCCTCCAGGCACGGCTGTGATCGCTGTCGTGAAACTTGATGAAGATCACCTCGTCGGCGGTCATGTCGGGGAAATACCACCAACGATGCGCCGAATTGTGATGGAAAATGGTGGCGGCCGCCATTTCTTCCTCGCCTTCGATCGGCGCATAAAGCGCATCGCCCTCGGGGATTTCGTCGACGTCGACTTTGACGTTGGCGACCGCGTCCTCGTCGCCGACGCTGCCGGCCTCGCATAGAGCAAGCGGCCAATCCTGGGGCGGCGGCGAAAAGGTGCGCCACAGGCTGAACGCGATGAACCGGCTGAAGCTGGCGCCGGGGGCCGTCTTGTCGTGCAGTGCCCTGGCGATCCGGTGCGCGGTGCCGGTGTTGAAATCGACATGCGCCTCGGCCGCCGGCGGTTGGATGCCGGCACCGGAAATGACCGGCGAGCGCAATTGCCCGCTCATCGGCACGACCAGATCGCAGCCGGTGAGCATGCGCGCGACCTCCGCCACCTCGGCGGGATAATCCGCCACCGCGTCGGGGTCGCGAAAGTCCCCCACCCCGCTGACGTGGCGCGCCAGGCAGAAACCGTGCTTGTCGAGCGTGAACGGCTCGGGCGCCAGCCGGGCGTTGCGGATCGTCACCGGATAGGATTGGTAGATTCCGGTATTCACTTCGTGCCCCGGCGCCCAGAACCGCCGATTGATCTTCGATGTCGGGACGAGATAATCGATGCTGGTCTCGACCGCCGGCATCGCCGTGCTGCGATTGATGAGCGTCGCCATCGCCGTTTTCCGCCTTCCCTTCGCCTAGGACAGGATCGTCTTGCCCTGGAGGACGGTCTTCTTCTCCATTTCCGTAGCCTTTGGCGGTTCCGGCACGAGCAGGCCGCGCTGCACGGCCGGACGCACCGCGATCGCATCGAACCAGCGCTGCAGATGCGGGAAACCGTCGATCGGCACCTGCGCCCAGTCATGGCCCCTGACCCAGGGGAAGCAGGCGATGTCGGCGATCGAATAATCGCCGGCCAAAAACTCGTGCTCTGCCAGCCGCGCATCCATCACCCCAAATAGGCGGCGGCTTTCGCGGACGTAGCGATCGATCACCTTGGGCAGGCGGTCCTCGAAATAGCGATTGAATACCGTCGCCTGGCCCATCATCGGCCCCAATCCGGACATCTGCCACATCACCCATTGGATGACGCGGCTGCGGCCCTTGACGTCGGAGGGCATGAAGCGGCCGAACTTCTCGGCGAGATAGATCAGGATCGCGCCCGATTCGAACACCGCGAAATCGCCTTCGTCGTGGTCGACCAGGGTCGGTATCCGGCCATTTGGGTTGAGCGCGACGTACCAATCCTGCTTCTGGTCGAGATTGGTGAGCGAGATCGCCGTCACCTGGTATGGTACGCCCAATTCCTCGAGCATGATCGCGGCCTTCCAGCCGTTCGGGGTTTCCGACGTCAGCAATTCGAGCATATGCGGGCCTTTTTCTCTCCTGGCCGGCAAGCCAAGCAGAGCGACGCCTCGCCTACAAGGTGACCGCTTACGCTATCACTGCCGATGACACCCTGGATCGCGCACTGCGCCCGCCTGAGGGGTAGCTCGACTAATAGAACCGCTGGTCTTCTTGCGAAGCGCGCAAACCATCGTCACCGCTATCCGCAACGTGTGAAAACGCACGGTCCGGGAAGAGGAGGAAGCGCTGATGTTGACCCTGTATAGTTTCGGTCCGGCCGCCAACTCGCTCAAGCCGCTGCTCGCGTTGTACGAAAAGGGCCTGCTTTTCACCCCGCGCTTCATCGATCCGCGGAAGTTCGAGCATCATGAGGAGTGGTTCAAGAAGATCAATCCGCGCGGCCAGGTACCGGCGCTCGATCACGACGGCCACATCATCACCGAATCGACGGTGATTTGCGAATATCTCGAGGACGCCTTTCCCGACGCGCCGCGGCTGCGCCCGGCCGACCCGGTGGCGACCGCGGAGATGCGCGTCTGGACCAAATGGGTCGACGAATATTTCTGCTGGTGCGTCTCGACCATCGGCTGGGAGCGGATGATCGGCCCGATGGCGCGCGCTTTGTCCGATTCCGAGTTCGAGGAGCAACTCGAGCGCATCCCCGTTCCCGAACAGAAGGTCAAATGGCGCAACGCCCGCAACGGCTTTCCGAAGGAAGTGCTCGACGAGGAGATGCGCAAGATCGGCGTGTCTGTCGACCGGCTCGAAAACAGGCTGTCGCAAAGTCGCTGGCTGGCGGGTGAGGATTATACGCTGGCCGATATCTGCAACTTCGCGATCGCCAACGGCATGCAGCACGGATTTGCCGACATCGTGAATCGCGACGCCACTCCCCATCTCGTCGCCTGGATCGAGCGGATCAACGCCCGCCCGGCCGCGCGCGAGATGTTCGCGCGATCGCAAAGCGAAATGCCGTCGCGCGCGCCGACGCCTGCGTCAGCTGCTTGAGGAGACCTAGACCGTCATGAGCTGGAACGACGAACCCCCGGGCGGCGCGCTCAGGATGTACCATATTCCGGGCTGCCCGTTTTCCGAACGCGTGGAGTTGCTGCTAGACCTCAAGGGGCTCGATGGCATCATGGCCGATCACGAGATCGATATTTCCAAGCCGCGCCCCGACTGGCTGCTGCGAAAGACGCGCGGCACCACTGCCCTGCCCGCGCTCGAGCTGGAAAATGGCGAGACGCTGAAGGAGAGCATGGTCATCATGCGCTATTTCGAGGATCGTTTCCCCGAGCGCCCGGTCGCGCGCAGCGACCCCTATGAGCATGCGGTCGAAGCGATGTTGTGCGCCACCGACGGTCAGTTCACCGGCGCAGGCTATCGCATGATCCTCAACCGCGATCGCGCCAAACGCGACGAGCATCGGGCGGAAGTCGATGCGCAATATGCCCGGCTCGACGACTTCCTGCGCCATTACGCGCCCGACCGCGATTTCCTGTTCGACGCATTCGGCTGGGCCGAGATCGCGTTCGCGCCAATGTTCAAGCGGCTGTGGTTCCTCGATTATTACGAGGCGTACGAAATCCCGCAGCACCTCGTTCGCGTGCTGCGCTGGCGAGAAGCATGCCTGGCGCACCCGATCGTCCAGCGCCACCACAGCCATCGCGAGCTGATGACGCTCTATTACGATTATTCGCAAGGCGGCGGGAATGGGCGCATCCCCGATGGGCGCAGCGTCTCCAGCTTCACGCTCGACCCCGCCTGGGACACGCGGCCGATGCCGCCGCGCGACAAATGGGGTGTACCCGCCAGCGACGCCGAATTGGGGCTTGTTCCCGCCTGACCTTCCGCAAAAGGACCGACACAATGAAGAGCTATCCGCAGAACTATATCGACGGCCGCTGGGTCGACAGCAAAGGCGGGCGCAAACATACGGTCATCAACCCCGCGACCGAGCAGGCGGCGAGCGAGATCGTGCTCGGCACCGCGGCCGATGTCGATGACGCGGTCCATGCCGCGCGGCGCGCGTTCGAACGCTTTTCGCAGACGTCGAAGGACGAGCGCATTGCCCTGCTCCAGCGGATCATCGCCGAATATCAGAAACGGATTCCCGACATCGCCGAGGCGATCGCGACCGAAATGGGCTGCCCGATCTCGATCTCGCAGACCGCGCAGGCCGGTTCGGGCCTGGGCCATCTCGGCAATGCGCTGAAGGCGCTGCAGGATTATGATTTCGCCGAGAAGATCGGCGACAACAAAATCGTGCGCGAGCCGATCGGCGTCGTCGCGCTGATCACGCCGTGGAACTGGCCGATGAACCAGATCGTCGCTAAGGTCGGTCCGGCGCTGGCCGCCGGCTGCACGATGGTCCTCAAGCCCTCGGAGGAAGCGCCAAGCTCGGCCGCGATCTTCGCCGAGGTGATGGACGCGGCGGGCGTGCCGGCAGGCGTATTCAATCTCGTCCAGGGCGATGGCGAAGGCGTCGGCACCGCGCTAGCGAAACATCCCGATATCGACATGGTGAGCTTCACAGGCTCGACCCGCGCCGGGATCATGGTCGCCAAGAACGCCGCCGATACGGTCAAGCGCGTGGCGCAGGAGCTCGGCGGCAAGTCGCCCAACATCATTCTCGAAGGTGCCCCGCTCGATCAGGCACTGCCCGGCGGCGTCGGCGGCGTATTGCTGAATTCGGGCCAGAGCTGCGTCGCGCCGACGCGGATGCTGGTCCATACGTCGCAGCATGACGAAGCGGCCGAGAAGGTCGGGGCGATGTTCGCCGCCAAAAAGGTCGGCGAACCGCTCAGCGAAGGCGATCATATCGGCCCGGTCGTCAATCAGCGCCAATGGGAACGCATCCAGGGCCTGATCCAGACGGGCGTCGACGAAGGCGCGACCCTGGTGACCGGCGGCACTGGCCGCCCCGACGGGTTCGACACCGGCTTCTATGTGAAGCCCACCGTCTTCGCCAATGTCACGCCCGACATGACGATCGCGCGTGAGGAGATTTTCGGCCCGGTGTTGGTGATCATGCCCTATGCCGACGATGCCGACGCGATCCGCATCGCCAACGACACGCCGTACGGCCTGGGCGCCTATATCGCCGGCGATCCGGCCAAGGCGAAGACGATGGTCGGCAAAATCCGGGCCGGCGCGGTCTACGTCAATGCTGGCGGACTCGCTTTCGACATGCCGTTCGGCGGCTACAAACAATCGGGTAACGGCCGCGAATTCGGCAAGTTCGGGCTCGAGGAATTCCTTGAGGTGAAGTCGGTGATCGGCGCCCTGCCCGAAGACGCCGTTCCCGCCTGACGCATTTACGGATGCCGGCCGGCCCCGGCCAGCCGGCACCCGACTCTCAAGCGGTCGGGCATCCGCCGCGATCCGCATCACGCGCTCGCTTGCTTCCTGCGCTATCGTCGCTATTGTGCGCCTAGCATACAAATAACAGCGAGGGAGAGTCGGCACCTAACCGACCGGCATCTGCCCCGCGCAGACTGGGATGGCGAATGATGAGCGAAGGTAATGCGCAGGATGTGGTGTCGTATCGGGTCGAGGACCGGATCGCCTGGGTCTATTTCGCGCGACCGGAGAAGCGCAACTGCATGAACCCGGCGCTCAACCGGTGCATGATGGAAGTGCTCGACGAGCTCGAATATCGCGACGATGTCGGCGTGCTGGTCTTGGGCGGCGAAGGAACCGCCTGGTCGGCGGGCATGGACCTCAAGGAATATTTTCGCGAGACCGAGGCGAAGGGGCTGCGCGGGGTCCGCCAGTCGCAGCGTGAGAGCTATGGCTGGTTCCGGCGGTTGCGCTGGTTCCAGAAGCCGACCATCGCGATGGTCAACGGCTGGTGCTTCGGCGGTGGTTTCGGCCCGCTTTTCTCGTGCGACCTGGCGATCTGCGCCGACGAGGCGCAATTCGGGCTGAGCGAGATCAACTGGGGCATCCTGCCCGGCGGCGGCGTGACCAAGGTGGTGGTCGACCTGCTGTCGATGCGCGACGCGATGTGGATGACGCTGACCGGCGAATTGATCGACGGCCGCAAGGCGGCGGAGTGGAAGCTGGTCAACGAGAGCGTGCCGCTCGAGCGGCTGGAAGCCCGCATCCGCGAAGTCGCCGAGATGCTGCTCAAGAAGAATCCGGTCGCGCTCAAATTCGCCAAGGACGCCGTGCGCCGCGTCGGCTCGATGACTTACGACGAGGCCGAGGATTATCTGGTCCGCATGCAGGAAGCGGCCAATTTCCACGACAAGACCGAAGGCCGCAAGGAAGGCATCCGCCAGTTCATCGACGAAAAGAGCTACAAGCCCGGGCTGGGATCCTACGACCAGCAAAAGGCCGACGCTTCCCGAAACTGATGCGGCGCGGCGGCCCCGGCGGTCGCCGCCCGAAGCTCAGGTCTGGATCAGGGCGTCCAGCGCGATCGCGCCGTGGCCACGCGGATAGACCATCACCGGATTGAGGTCGATTTCACGGATCCCCGGGCTCGCGGCCACCACCTCGCCGAGTGCTTCGACGAGTGCCGCCACCGCGTCGACATCCATCGCCGGTTCGCCACGGAACCCGTCGAGCAACGGAGCGAGACGCAGGCGCCGCAATTCGGCGGCGATGGCTTCGCGATCGAGGCCGGCGGGAAGCAACCGCACGTCGTGGAGCAGTTCGGCACTGACTCCGCCGAATCCGACCAGGATGGTCGCTCCCCAATGCGGATCGTTGCGCGCGCCGACGATCAGTTCGACGCCGCGCGCCGCCATCGGCTCGACCAGCACGCCATCCAGCGTGAGATCGGGCCGCGCCGCGGCAACCGCAGTCTGTAGTTTCGCCCATCCGGCGCGGACCGCTTGTGAATCTGCCAGCCCGACGACCACGCCACCGGCATCGCTTTTGTGCGGCAGCGCCGCAGCCTGAGCCTTGAGCACGACCGGATAGCCGAGCCGTTCGGCGGCGGCGACCGCCTCATCGGCCGATCCGGCGAGTGTGCCCGATGGGAACGCGATGCCGCGCGCACTGAGCAGGTCCTTGGCGCGATATTCGGGCACCGTCGCGCCAGCTTCTGGCAGTCCCGCCAGCGGTGCCGCGTCACTTGTCGGAAGAACGGCAATGTCTCCGGCCGACCGCATCCTTGCCAGCGCGCGCAAGGCGCGTTCTGCCGTGGGCAGGTACATCACGCCTTCCGCCCGCAGCGCAGCGACGTCCTCGGCCAGGATGATGCCGCCTTCGTCCACGCCCGCGACGATCACCGGCTTTTCCGGCGGGCTCGCACGCAATGCGCCGAGCACGGCATCGAATTTGATGTGCGACGTGCCGGTGTCGGTTTGGATCAAGGTCACCAGGATCGCCCAGATGCGGTCGTCGGCCGCCAGTGCAGCGATCGTCCGACCATAGATGCCGGGATCGACCAGCCCTTGCGCGGTCACGTCGAGCGGATTGCTGACCGGCACGAAATCGGGCAGCGCCGCGCGCAATGCCGGGCTATCGGCATCGCCGAGCGGCGGCAGGGAGAGCCCGAGCGCTTCGGCCTGATCGAGCATGATCGCCTTGAACGCCCCCGATTCCGCGATCACGCCGAGGCCCTTGGCCACCGGCGAGGCGTAGCGTGCGAGCATTTCGACGACGTCGCCCAACTCCTCCAGCGTATCGACCAGGATCACGCCGGCGCGTTCGACATGGACGCACATCACGTCGTAATCGCCGGCCATCGCGCCGGTATGCGTCGCCGCGCTCGCCGCGCCCGCCGCGCTGCGCCCGGGATGGAGCAGCACCACCTGCTTGCCGGCGGCGCGCGCGGCTCGTGCCGCCGCCAGGAAGCGTGCGGGTTTACGGAAATGTTCGACGATCATGCCGACCACCGACGTCGCCGGATCGCCGACGAGATGGTCGAGATAATCCTCGACCCCACTGGCCGCTTCGTTGCCGGTCGAGATGTAGCAGCTGAGCGGCACGTCGCGCGCGATCATCGTCGTCGCCAATACCGCCGCCATCGCGCCCGATTGCGACACGATGCCGACCCGGCGGTCGCCATCGACGCGCGGTTCGGGCAGCTCGATGAAGGTAAGCGCGATGCGATCGACGAAATTGACCAGGCCGAGGCAATTGGGACCCTCAACGATCATGCTCGCCTCGTCCGCGATCCGCGCAATCTCCTGCTGGTCGGCGAGGCCTTGCGGCCCATCCTCGGCGAAGCCTGCCGAAAAGACGATCGCCGCGCCGACGCGGCGCCCGGCCAGGCCACGGATCACGTCGAGCACGCCTGCGCGAGGAATCGCGAGCACCGCGACGTCGATCCCTTCGGGCAAATCGTCGACCGTGGCGACGCAGCGCCGGCCGCCAATCTCCGCCCGCTTCGGATTGACGAGATGAATCTCGCCGTCGAACCCCTGCCGCTCGAGATTGCCTAGAACCGACGCTCCGAGCGCGCCGGGTTTATCCGAAGCGCCGACGATGGCGACCGAGCGCGGCTGCAGCAATCGGTCGAATCGCAGGCCCGCGTCCGCTCCGTTGCCGATGATGTCGTTCTTCGCCGTCGTCGCAATCGTCGCCATCAAAATCCGTCCTCAATCTCGAAATCTTGTACCCGCAGCCAGGCGATGAAATCGCGAAGCGCCAGCGTCGCATCCTCTGCCGACCGGCGATAGGCTTCCGGACTCTCGCGCGCCCGAACGACCGGCCAGGTCGCCTGGTTCAGCGACACGACGTGCCGGACGCCCGACAGCCGCCGACGTGCATCCGATCGCAACTCGGGCGGGCACGATTCGCTGTCGATGAGGAGTCCGGTCGCGCCGATTTCCGCCGTCAGGTCACGGCGGGCGGCGACGATCTCGCGCATGCGATCCTCGCGGCCGGCCAGGAATTCCAGATTGCTCAATATCGCCTCGAGCCGGCCCGCCACACCTAGCCAGCTGCGGCCGCTATTCGGCGATCCCCCAGTCGTCATCGGCGCGATTCGCACGCGACAAGACGGGCGGAATCGCCGTCATTCCATTCGATGTTTCGGCACATCCCCGCCCACTCCGATCTCGCTCGTATGTGGCGAGCGTTTGCCAGATTGTATCTCAAGCAAACAATTTGGCAAGCTGGGTGCTACCCGTCAGTCGTCGTCGCGCCGCGCCGCGCGCGGTTTCCGGAGTTTCTTGAGCAATGCCATCAGCATCACTCGCTCGGCCGCGGTCAGATCGCCGGCTAGGCGTCGATCGGACTCGCGCAATCGGTCGAGCATCTCCGCCACCCGCTCCTCGCCGCCGGGCAGCAGATGCAGGGCATTGGTACGCAGATCGCGTCCAGGTCGACGCTCGATCAGGCCGCGATCGACCAGCACGTTGACCAGCTTCATCGCGCTCGACCGGTTCACGCTCAACGCCTTGCCGAGCGCGGTCTGATCGCATCCCGGATTGGCGCGAATGAGCAACAACGCGGTCAGCTTCGCCGGCGTCAGGCCGTATGGCGCGAGCGCCAGCCGCGCATCTTCTATCGCGATCAGATGGGCGAGTTCGATCCTGTACCCCAGTAGCCCGTCGAGATCGCTTCCTTGTTTCATCGGCTGAATACCATCTTGTCAAAATTGTATGCCCGGCGCACAAAGGCCGAAACGTGTCGCATCTTTTCCCGATTGCGACACCGAATGCCAGCGCAATGCCGGCAACCGAACAAGGAGAGTGATGATGGAACGCGATTTCAGGATGCTGATCGATGGCGAACTCGTCGAGGGCGCGACCAGCTTCGACGTCATCAATCCGGCGACGGGGTCGAGCTTCGCGCATTGCCCCAAGGCCGATCGCGCCCTGATCGATCGCGCCGTCGCCGCGGCCAAGCGCGCTTTCCCGGCCTGGTCGGCGACTCCCATCGAACAACGCGCGGCCCTGGTCGACAAAATCGCGGACGCAATCGAGGCGCGGGCGGGCGAGTTCGCCAGCCTGCTGACCAGCGAACAGGGCAAACCGCTCGACCAGGCGATGTTCGAGATGATGGGCAGCATCTTCACGCTGCGCGCGTTCGCCGCCATGCGGCTCGAGCCCAAGACCTTGCGCGACGAAGGCGGCAATACCGTGATCGAGCACCGCACCCCGCTCGGCGTGGTCGCGTCGATCACGCCGTGGAATTTCCCGGTCATCCTGCTCATGAACAAGCTGGGCCCGGCGCTCGTCACCGGCAACACGATGGTCGCCAAGCCCGCGCCGACGACGCCGCTCACCACCTTGCTGGTCGGTGAGATCTGCCGCGATATCCTGCCCGCCGGCGTGTTCAACACAGTGTGCGACCAGAACGACCTGGGCGAAGTGCTGACCACGCATCCGGACGTGGCGAAGGTTGCGTTCACCGGATCGACCGCCACCGGCAAGAAAGTGATGGCCGCGGCCGCGCAAGGCGTGAAGCGCGTGACGCTTGAGCTCGGCGGCAACGATGCCGCGATCGTGCTCGACGATGTCGATCCACGCCAGGTCGCGCAAAAGGTCTATGGCGGCGCCATGGCCAATGCCGGCCAGATCTGCGTTGCGATCAAGCGCGCCTACGTGCCCGAGCCGATGTACGACGAATTCTGTGACGAGCTCGCCCGCCTTGCCAAAGAAGCGGTGGTCGATGACGGCGCCAAGCAGGGCACGCAGGTCGGCCCGGTCCAGAACAAGATGCAGTTCGATAAGGTCATGGCGCTGCTCGATGATGCGAAGGAGCGCGGCACGGTGCTGGCCGGCGGCGAAGCGCTCGACCGGCCCGGCTATTTCATTCCGCCGACGATCGTCCGCGACCTCGACGACGACGCGCCGCTGGTGCGCGAGGAGCAATTCGGTCCGGTGCTGCCGGTGCTCAAATATGACGATATCGACGACGTGATCGCGCGCGCCAACAATTCCGAATTCGGCCTGGGCGGCACCGTCTGGGGCAAGGACCTGGTGCGCGCCACCGATGTCGCGAAGCGGATCGATTCGGGCACCGTCTGGGTCAATCAATATCTGGCGATCGATCCCAACATCCCGTTCCGCGGATCGAAGCAATCGGGCCTGGGCGGCGAACTGGGTGAAGCGGGTCTGCACGAATATACCCAGCCGCACATCATCAACGTCGTCGCGCTCGAGGATGCGTGATTATTCGCGTATATGATCTATACACAAACATGAAATGACGGCATGGTCGTTCGATAGTCCAAAGACAAGGAACGCCCATGCCGATCGCGACGACCCATGTCGGTAGTTTGCCGCGCGGCCCCGAACTGACGCCGCTCTTGCTCGCCCGTGACCATGGCGAACCCTATGACGCCGACGCGTTCGACACCGCGGTCCAGGCCGCGATCGATGCGGTGGTGACGGCTCAGATCGACGCGGGCGTCACGGTGATCAGCGACGGCGAACTCGGCAAGGTCGGCTATTCGACCTACATGATCGAACGCCTGTCCGGCTTTGGCGGCCATACCGACCGCCATCCGGCACTCGACCTCGCCCCACTGCCCGATCTCCGCGCCAAGCTGGCGCATATCATGGGGGCGCAGGAATTCACCCGTGCCTCGTGCATCGCGCCCGTCCGATTGGTGAACCTTCAGCCGTTGCACGACGATATCCGGCGCTTCCGCGGCGCGCTCGACCGCCACGGCAAGGGCACGCGCGCGTTCATGAATGCCGCCTCGCCCGGGCTGATCACTGCGTTCCAGAAGAATGCTTATTATCCCAGCCACGAGGCCTATCTCGCCGACCTCGTGGCCGCGATGCAGCCCGAATATGAGGCGATCGTCGCGGCCGGATTCGAATTGCAGCTCGACTGTCCCGATCTCGCCATGTCGCGCCACACCGGCTATCAGGAAATGGACGAGCCGACATTCCTCAGGACGATCGCGGCCAATGTCGACGCGCTCAATGCCGCGACCGCCAATATCGCGCCCGAACGGATGCGGATGCACATCTGCTGGGGCAATTACGAAGGCCCGCACGACCACGACATCCCGCTCGAGCGGATCATCGACATCGTGCTCAGGGCGCGGCCGGCGACCATCCTGTTCGAAGCGGCCAACCCTCGCCACGAGCATGAATGGGTGATCTGGCGCGACGCCGCCATCCCCGACGACAAGCTGCTCGCCCCCGGCCTGATCGACACCTGTTCGAACTATCTCGAACATCCCGAGCTGATCGCGCAGCGAATCGAACGTTTCGCCGGCATTGTGGGCCAAGACCGCGTGGTCGCGAGCACCGATTGCGGATTCGGCACCTTTGCTGGTTACGGCAAGATCGATCCGATCGTGACCTGGGCCAAGCTGCGCAACCTGCGCGAAGGCGCCGATATCGCCGCCGCCCGGATCTAGAGTCTTTTCAGCGTCGCTGTGACGGTGCCGGCCCGCTCCCCCACCCGACCTCCCAATCAGGGTATTCTATGGGAGGTCGGGTGGGCGCACGCTCGACATCATCGAATATGTCGTGGCGCGCGATCGCCCCGTCGTCGCACAGGAGATTGCGGCGGCCCTGGTCATCCCGGTCAGCAGCCTGTCCTATCTGCTCAACACGCTGATCGATCGTGGTTATCTGGCGCGCGCCGGCCGCCGCTACACCGCCGGCCCCGGCCTCGCGCGGCTGCAGGCACGCGCGCACGGCTTTTCGCTGGCCGAGCGGGTCGCGCCATTGGTCCGCTCGTTGCGCGTCCAGCTCAACGAAACCGCCTCCTTCTTCGTCCGCGTCGGCTGGGAAGTGGAGGCGCTGGTCACCGAAACCAGCGAGCATGCGCTGCGCTATGCCGTCCAGATGGGCACGCGCACCCCGCTCCACGGCTTCGCGGCGGGCAAGGCCATCCTGGCCGCTCTGCCCCAGGCCGAATTCGAAACCTATCTGGACGAGTCGGAGCGGCGAGCCTTCTCGCCGGCTACGATCACTGATGCCGAGGCCTTGCGCGCCGAGATCGCCGCGATCCGTCAGTCAGGCATTGCTCGGACGCGCGAGGAGCATACGCCGGGCATCCAGGGGATCGGTTGCGCCGTATCGGTCGACGGCGAATTGCTCGGCGCGTTCAGCGTCGCCATCCCCTCGGTCCGGTTCGATGCCGAGATCGAACGCCATGCCGCCGAACTGCTCAAACGAACAGTGGCTCTGTTCGAAGCTGCCTGACTGCATTTCCGGCGACACGAAAGCATCACCGGAAATGCGGGGACGAAGTCCGTCAGGTCAGTTGGTGGGTCCGCCAGCTCTCGGCATAGCTGTCGCGCGCGACCTCGGAATAGGGGACCGGCGCCACAACCGCCTTGATCTCGGTCTGAACATGGCGCTCGACCGTCGGCTTGCGCGTGCCGCCATCGGGCTCACCCCATAACAAAGTGACTTCGGTGCCGGGTACGGCGTGATCGGCCTCGATCATCGCCAGCGTCAGCATCCGCCCTTCATTGGCGCTATAGCTGATCCAGGTCGAAATACCGACCTGCTTTCCGTCCTTCAGCACCTGGTCATAGGGGTGCATCGAATAGACGGCCGATGGGAATTCCATATATTTGGCGCGATCTCCTCGCGTGAATTGCGAACTGATGACGCGCATCAGATCCTCATTGTCGAGCGCCAGCGTCACCTTCTTGCGATGCGGCAGGCCCGCCATCCGTTCCAGCGCATCGCGGCCAATGAAATCGTGGTCGAACTTGACGAACGGGCCGTAGCCGAGGTCCCAGGGTGTCAGATAATAGCCCTCGATCGAATCGGGCACGAAGCTGCCGCCGATCGACGCCTTGCCTTCATAGCTATTGGCCGACAGCCATTCGCGGAAACCGCGCGTCCCTTCACCGGTATAGGTCGCCGGCAAGGGTGACGGGATCCAGCCCGATTCGATCGTGTTCGACGAATAGGTGCGCCCGCCGACCAGCGCCAAACCGAATTCCTTGCCGGCGTCGATCAGCGCGTTGCGCACGACGTCGTAATCGCCCCATGGCCCGAATAGTTCATAGCCGGGCTGTCCCGCCATGCCGTGGCGCAGCGCGCGCACTTCCTTTCCAGCAATCGCGAGCCGCGTCATGTGAAAGAATTTGAGGTCGGGCGGTGTCGTGCCCATCGCCTTTTCCAGCGTTTTCATGGCGTTCGGCCCTTGAAGCTGGAACCGGTAGGAACGACGATTTTCCGGATCGGGACGGACCGCAGTGCGCTCGTCGCGCGACACCGTGACGTTCCAGTCGCCGGTCGCGGCGTGATATTCGATCCATTCGATCGTCGGCGCACGCCCGACCAGGTTGAACTTGTTCTCGTCGAGATAGAACAGGATGACGTCGCCGATGACATAGCCGTCGGGCGTCACCGGCACGAATTGCTTGGCGCGGTCGGGCACGAACCCCTTGAAGCTGTTGACGCCGAGATGGTTGAGCATCGCGAACGCATCGGGTCCCTCGACCGCCAGATCGACCATGTGGAACGACTGGTTGAACAGCACGCAGGTCTTCGCCCAGGCTTGCTGCTCGCTGCGCCAGTTCGAATATTCGGCCGGCACGCCGGGATAGACATTGGGTCCGCTTTGCTGGTTGCGCAGCAATTCGACGATATCGCCGCTGGCATCCAGCAGCTGTTGCAGGGTCTGTTCGGTCATCTCAGGCTCCTTCAGGACAATATGATGGGGATGATAGGGCGGGCTGTTCCAGCCAGTCCGCGATCGCGGCGTTGAGCGCGTCGGCACGTTCGGCGGGCAGCAAGTGCCCTGCCCCCTCGATCACGGCCAAGCGCGCGTCCGGAATAAGCGCGGCGATCGCCTCATGCTGGACGGGCGGGCTCCAGCGATCCTCGCTGCCGACCGCGACTAGCGTCGGGCAGGTAATCGCCGGTAACAGGCTTTCGACTTCCGGCCGTGACAGCAAGGCGGCAATCTGCGCCTCGAAACGCGCCAGGCCGGCCTCGACGCACATCGCGTGGAGCTTTTGGTAGAGATCGTCGCGCGGTCGCGACGGCGCGATCATCGGCGGGAGCCAGGCATCGACCAGCGCCGCCATGCCACGCTGCCGCCCCAGATCGCGCAAGGCATAGCGCTTAGCCGCCTCGCCTTCCCCCGGCAGATGGACGCCGGTGCTGAGCAATGCCAGCCGATCGACTCGATCGCCTGCCGCTCGCACGATTTCCAGCGCGACGCGCGCACCCATCGAATGGCCGAGCAGCGCGAAGCGTGCGGGAGCAGCATCCAGCACGCGCCGCGCCATATCCCCCAGCGTGGCGGCATCGCCATAATCGGGCACCGGCCACGCTTGGGTGAAGGCCCCCGCCTGCGCCGCGAAGACGCGCGAATCGCACATCAGTCCCGGCAGCATCACGAGCGGGAGAGGTTCGACGGCAGGCTCAGATAAATTCACAGACATGAAGTTTTCATCTATACGAAATATCAAAGTCGCGATAGAGGCTATCGACACGCGGCGGTCGAAACCGCGCAAGAGCGAGAGGGCCCATGGGAATTCCTGTCCTGCACCCCGCCTGGACGCGGCCAGCCAATGGCATGACCGACGGCTATTCGCTCGAAATGACGGCCAAGGATCGCCCCGCTTTGTACGAGGTGGCCAATGCCATCGCGCCCGAAACGCCTGTCGCGATAACGTTCCTGCCCAACGAAACGATGGACGCCCGGATCGACGCCGCGATCGGCCTGCGCGCGCTCGGCTTCGAGCCGATGCCGCACCTCTCGGCGCGTCGCATCACGTCGCACGACGAATTGGCCCAGATGGTGGCGCGGACCACCGCCGAGGCCGGTGTGCGTCGCGTCTTCCTGGTCGCCGGCGATCCGCCCGTCCCTGCCGGGCCATTTGCGGACACGATGTCATTGCTCGAGACCGGGCTGTTCGAACGTCACGGGATCCAGGCGATCGGCATCGCCGGCCATCCCGAAGGGCATCCGGCAATGAACGAGGCCGAACGCTGGGACGCGTTGGCGACCAAGCACGCGGCGATCACCGAACGCGGCATGGCCACGCTGATCGTCACCCAATTCGCCTTCGACGCCGCGCCGATCCTTACCTGGCTGGCGGAACTTCGCGCGCGCCGCATCGACTGCCCGGTCCGCATCGGCGTGCCGGGCCCGGCCGGGATCAAGACCTTGCTGCGTTACGCGGCGCATTGCGGCGTCGGCGCGTCGACGACGGTGATGGCCAAATATGGCGTCTCGCTCACGCGCTTGCTCGGGTCGGCCGGGCCCGACCGGCTGGTCGCAGATTTCGAGCGCGGACTGACGCCGGCGCACGGCGCGGTTCGGCTGCATTTCTACCCGTTTGGCGGGCTCGCCCGAACGGTCGAGTGGATCAACACTTATCGGGCCGCGTCGCATTGACCGGCGTCACTCTTGCGGAGTTTGACGTGAATCCAACCTTCGTCCTGCGCTTGTCCTGCGACGATCGACCAGGCTTGGTCGCCAAGGTCGCGACCGTGCTCGCCGATCATGGCGCGAACATCACCGACGCCCAGCAATTCGACGACCCCGCCACCGGCCGCTTCTTCATGCGCGTCGTCTTCGTCGTGACGGGCGGCGGCAGCATTGACGATGTGCGCGCCGCTTTCTCTCCAGTGGGAACGGCGATCGGCGCGGATTGGACGATCCACGATGCCGCCGAGCTCAAGCGCGTGCTGCTGATGGTGTCGAAGTTCGACCATTGCCTGGGCGATCTGCTCTACCGCCGGCGCATCGGCGAATTGCCGATGGATGTCGTGGCGATCGTTTCCAATCATCCCAAGACCGCGCTCCACACCACGATGATCGCTGACATCCCGTTTCACCATCTGCCGGTGACCAAGGACAACAAGCACGAGCAGGAAGCGGCGCTGAAGCGGATCGTCGACGAAACCGGTGCCGAGCTGGTCGTGCTTGCGCGCTATATGCAGATCCTGTCGGACGATCTCAGCCGGTTCCTGTCGGGTCGCTGCATCAACATCCATCACAGCTTCCTGCCCGGGTTCAAGGGCGCCAAGCCCTATCACCAGGCGCATGAGCGCGGCGTCAAGATGATCGGCGCCACCGCACATTACGTCACCGCCGATCTCGACGAAGGCCCGATCATCGCCCAGGACGTCGAGCCGATCAGTCACGCCGATACGCCCGACGACCTCGTCCGCAAGGGGCGCGACATCGAACGGCGCGTGCTGGCGGCGGCGGTTGCCTATCACCTCCAGGACCGGGTGTTGCTCAATGGCCACCGCACCGTCGTTTTTCGATAGCGCGCCGCGCGATGCCGCGATGCCGCGGCCGGTCCGCGATCGCTATGCGCTCGCCACCTATGTCCGCGTCGAGGACCTCCCGATTTCCGCGCGCATCGGGATCAATCCGGACGAACGCGACCGGCGACAGCCCTTGCTCGTCTCCGTCGACCTCCAACTCGTGGACCGAGGGCCGGTCGCCTCGCTTGGCCAGTCGGTCGATTATCGCCGGATCGCCGCCGAAGCCGAAGATCTGGGGTCGGATCATATCGAGCTGATCGAGACCTACGCTCTCCTGCTCGGCGAACGCTGCCTCGAACTGGGGCCAGTGGAGCGCGTCGAGATCATCGTCGCGAAACCCGAGGCCCTGCCCCGCGGCACCGCCTCGGTACGGATAGCGCTGACACGTCGGGAGCGGCACGATGGGCAATGACCTCGCGGCTTCCGGCAGTCAAGGTGAGGCCGCGCGCCGGCAATATCGGTTGCGGCGCTTTTCCTTCCGGTCCGGGATCAATCCCGACGCGCAGCGTATCCTGGCGGACCTCGCGCGCCAGCTGACGCTGCAGGTCGACGGCATCGAAAGCTGCGACCTGGCGTTCGACCGCGCATCCAATCAGTGGGTCGAATATACCATCCGGACCGACCGCTGCCCGGTCGGCGAGGAAGTATCGCCCGACGCCGCCAGGGCGCTGCTGGCGCGGCTTCGCGCGGCGGAACTTGGCGAGGATTATCTGGCGCCCTGCCCGTCGGGCAGCACAGCGACTGAGATCGAGCGACTGCCGGGGGCTAGATCGGATGAAAAACGCGATCGGTTCGGCGTCGGGTGAAGACAGGCATTTCCGTTCGGAAAATTGTATGTAAGACACACGGACGAATCCGACTGTAAGCTGGCGGGAATGGGCCATCGAACGGCCGAGCGTCGGAATGCGGAAGCGTTCGACAACGATAAGTATGGCGCAGGGAGAGAGCGGCGATGCGCAACATCGATTATTTCGACAAGCAGGCGCGACTGCATCCCGATCGCATCGTGCTGGTCGCCGGCGACGAAAGCTACACTTATGCCGAGATGGCCAAGCTGTCGCAGCGGCTGGCCGGCGCGCTGATCGCGGACGGCCTGGAGCGCCAGGAAGCCGTCGCGGTAATGTCGCCCAATCACGGCTCGGTGCTGATCGCGATGCTCGGGCTGTGGCGCGCGGACGCCGCCTGGATTCCGGTCAATACGCGCAACGCGCTCGACGCCAATATCCAGTATCTCAACTATGTCCGCGCCAGCTGGCTATTCTATCATTCGAGCTATGCCGCCGACGCGCACGCCGTCGCACAGCAAGTGCCGACGATCCGGCGTCTGATCTGCCTCGACGCCGAGGAAGGCGGCAATGCCTCGCTTGACAATTATATGCTGCCGGAGGGTTCGCCCCCGGTGCCCGATGGCGGCGACCCGACCGGCAATGGTGAGGATCTGGCCGCCATCATCGCCACGGGCGGAACCACCGGCCCGGCCAAGGGCGTGCGCGTGCTCAACCGCAGCTGGGGCACGATGCTGGAGACGATCGCGCATCTCATGCCGGCCGAGACTCCGGTGTTCCTCGCGACCGCGCCGCTGACCCATGCCGCCGGCCCCTTCACCATGGCGGGAATCGCGATGGGCGCGACAGTGGTGGTCCTGTCCGGCTTCGACGCAGATACCGTGATGGCGGCGATCGGCGAGCATCGCGTGACCCATATGTTCCTGCCCCCCACCGCGCTCTATTCGATGCTGGCTCATCCGCGCGTCAGCGAATTCGATTATGCGAGCATGCGCTATTTCCTGCTCGCCGGATCGCCGGTTTCGCCGGACAAATTGCGTCAGGCGGTCGGCGTATTCGGCCCTTGCATGTGCCAGAGTTATGGACAGACCGAATGCCACCTCGTCGCCACCTGGCTGTCGCCTGAGGTCGTCGCGGCGGCCGCGCGCGGCGAGCATCCGGAACGGCTGGGCAGCTGCGGCACGGCGACGCTTTCGGTACGCGTCGAGTTGATGGACGATGACGGCAACATCCTGCCGACCGGCGAAGTAGGCGAGATCGTCGCGCGCGGCGGGATCGTCGGCGGCGGCTATTTCGAGCTGCCCGAGGCGAGCGCCGAAGCCTGGGAGCATGGCTGGCACCATACCGGCGACGTTGGCCGGCGCGACGAGCACGGTTTCTATTATATCGTCGACCGCAAGAAGGACATGATCGTCTCGGGCGGGTTCAACGTCTTCCCGGTCGAGGTCGAGGCCGCGATCATGGAACTGCCCGAGGTGATCGAGGCCGCGGTCATCGGCGTGCCCGACGAGAAATGGGGCGAAGCGGTGACGGCTTTGGTCGTTCTGTTGCCCGGACAATCGCTCGACGCCGAGGCGATCCGCGCGCATTGCAAGGCGCAATTGGGCAGCGTGAAGGCGCCCAAGACCGTGCTCTTCCGCAGCGAATTGCCGCGCACCCCGGTCGGCAAACCCGACAAAAAGGCGATGCGCGCCGAATTCTGGTCGGACACGGGGCGCAACGTCAACTGACCGCGCGGGACGCGGGCGCCCGGCGCGGCATGTCCCCGGCGCGGGATCGGCGTCCTAGGCTCGATCGCGCCAGCCGCTCGGCGTTTCGCCGAAGCGGCGGCGGAAACACCGGCTGAAGAAGGCGGAATCGGAAAAGCCGATATCGAACGCGATCTGCGTCACTGACCGTCCGTCGCGCTGCCGCAACGCCTCTGCCGCACGCTGCAGGCGTTGCTCGGCGATGAAGCCGGTCGGCGTCGCGGCGACATGACGCGCGAACGCCTTTTGCACCGCGCGCGTGCCCAGCCCGGTCATTTCGGCGATGCGCGCCGTGCCGAGCTCGGGATCGTGCAGATGCGACAGCGCATAATCGACCGGATCGCGCGACGGTTCGGCTTCTCGCGGGGTGCCGCGCAGGCATGCCATCCGGGCAAGCCCCGCCAGCACCTCGTCCACGCCCTGTTCGAGCCGGTCGAGCTTGGCGCGCTCCACCCATAAGCCTTCCAGCATCCTGGCGAACAATGCGACATGGGGATCGTGCCCATCGAGCATGTGTGCGTGCCAATCGCGCGCGGCCGCTTCCGCCCCCAGCATCGGGGCGGGCACGTGGACGATCAGGCAGTCGTTCGCGTCGGAAATGTCGATCGTATAGGGCGTGGTCTCATCCGCGATCACGATGTCCCCGCTCCCCGCGATGGCGACGCGTCCCGCCTGGGTCATCATCAGCCTACCACGGCGCTGGAGGTGAAAGACCAGATTGCGGTCGTCTCGCACGTCGCGCGCGCGTTCGACCCGCGCGCGGTCGCTACGGGCATGCGCGACCGCCATATTGCCGACCGACCAGCGCGCCAGGTCGGCGCGGATGCCGGCAGGGACATCGGCCACCATGCCGGGAAAGGTTTCGGCGACCAGCGAGCACCAGAAGTCCTGGCGCCGATCGTGCGGTACCATCCGCGTGGTGAACAGCTCGACCGCGCTCAATGAATTTGCCCAAATGGCGCGGCGGCGAGCCTGGCCCGCCCTCGGCCTGAACCCGTGCGATCGGGCACGTCGTAGCAACGATCCATCGTCCCCTCCTGCTTCCCGACCATGCCGGACGAACAAACGCCCTTGCCCGATCTGCGCCGGGGTAGCGGGAGTAATTGTATCCCTGTCATACCAATTGCGCAAGCGGAGCAGAGCGCGGTTGGCACTCTTGGTTGCGAAAGAACTCAGCCGTCGCCGCGAGCGGCCTGCCGCGCGGCGCGATAACCGTCGCGCCGCATTTTCTCGAAAGCGATCCGCTGCTCGAACCCGGAATCCTCAGGATAATCGCGAAACGCGTCCAGAATATCGTCGAACACTTCGCGCAGTTCATCGCGAAACTCGGGATGCGAGAAGATGTAGAAGCGGTTGGCGCGGATCGCCTCGATCACCCGCGCAGCGATCACGTCGGGCTCCATGCCGGTCTGGTGGATCTGCTCGAGCCGTCCGACCGCCGTCGCATCCACCGCTTTCGCCCCCGCCTTGAGGTCGTCGGGGCGTATTTCGTCGCTAGCGAAGATATGGCTCTTCACCAGTCCGGGACACAATACCGAGACACCGATACCGTGCTTGGCCAGGCTGTAGCGCAGCGATTCGCTCATGCCGCGCACGGCGAATTTGGCCGTATTGTAGATGCCCGGCTGCGGCCCGCAGAGAAAGGCGGCCATCGAGGCGGTATTGACGATATGCCCGCCGCCGCCTCGCGCTTTCATCCGCGGAACGAAGGTCATCACGCCATTGACGACGCCGTGGAGATTGACGCCGAGCACCCAATCCCAATCGTCATAGGATGAATCGTCGATCGTCTGGAACAGGTTTACCCCGGCATTATTGAACACCAGACTGACGGGTCCCAGATCCGCCTCGACCCGATCGGCCGCCGCGGCAAAGCCGTCGCGCGACGCGACGTCGAGCTGCACGCCGATCACGTCCTGATTGTCGAGGGTCGCCAGTGCCGCGTCGATCGCGTCCTGGCGGATATCGGCCAGCGCGACCTTGCACCCTTCGGCCAGCAAGGCGCGGACGAGCCCGAGTCCGATGCCGTTGGCACCGCCGGTGACGAACGCCGTGCGTCCAGCCAGATCCTGCAATTCGTCTCTCCCATGACCGGCGGAAATTTGTTTCCCACCGCACGCATTTTTGTCTCGCCTTTTGTATCCAACACGTACAATTTGCCAAGCGGAAACGATGGGCCCGTCAGCGGCTCACGTCACGGTGAGAGGAATGCCCATGGCGATCGGGATCGCGACGGCGGCGGACATGACGACCGGCGAACGGGAAGCGGAGGCTGCGCCGCATCCTTCGCGCATCTGGCCCTCGACACCGCGCGCTTATTGGGCGTTGGCGGTGATCGTGCTGGCGACCTTCCTGACTTTTTTCGATCAGGTCGTGTTCGGCATGCTGGCGCAGCGCATCAAGACCGATTTCGGCCTGAGCGATGCCCAACTCGGCTTTCTCGGCGGACCGGCCAGCATCATCTGCTATCTGTTCGTCGGCATTCCGCTGGCGCGGCTCGCCGATATCTATCCGCGCAAATACGTGCTGGCGGGCGGCGTGGCGGTGATCGGATCGATCATCGCACTCGGCGGCCTGGCGCAGAACTTCGCCCAGTTCGTCGGCTCGCGCGTCTTTCTCGCGGCTGGAGGATCGGCACACGCCCCGGCATCCTATTCGCTGCTGGCCGACGCCTTTCCGCCGCGCAAGCTGACTCGCGCCTTCGCCCTGCTCCAGTTCGGCTTCATCGGCGGCACGACGTTGGGCCCGATCGTCGGCGGGATGCTGATCGCGATGACCGCGCATTGGGCGCCGACCGAATTTGGCGGCCTCCGGATCTTCGCCTGGCAATGGATCATGATCTGGGTCGGCCTGCCCGGCCTGCTGGTTGCTTTGCTGTTCCTGACGGTGAAGGAACCGCCCCGCCTCGCGCCCGCGCCCGACGCGCCACAGCCGCCGCGCGACGCCTCGCTCGCCCGCCGCATGCTGACTTTTACCGGGCTCGACGCGATCCGCGCGATCCATGCCCGCCGCCGGGTCTATTATCCCCTGTTCGCCGGACTCGCGCTGAGCGCGATCGAGGTGTTCGGGCTTCAATTCTGGCGAGTCCCGTTCATGATCCGCACCTTCGGTTGGGACGAGCGCCAGATCGGCGCGGTGATGGGCGGGATGATCCTGATCGCCTCGCTGGCGGGACTGGTGCTCGGCGGCGTGCTGGTCGAGTGGCTGGCACGGCGTCACAAGGACGCCAACGTCCGCGCCGCGGCGATCCTGTTCGGCGGCGTGACGATCTGTTCGATCCTGTCGCCGCTGATGCCCAACGGCTATCTGTCGCTCGGCGTGATGAGCGTCGGCGCGATGTTCGGCATCGCCGGCGCGGTGCCCCAGAATGCCGCGATCCAGCGCGTCGCACCCAATGCGATGCGTGGCCAGGTCACCGCGATCTACCTGTTCATGTTCACCTTCTTCGGCGCGATGGGCAGCTTCGTCGTCGGGCTGGTGCAGGATTATGTGATCGGCGACGAAGCGCAGTTGTGGAAGACGCTGGTGCTGACCGCGTCGATCCTGCTGCCGATCGCCACCTTGTGCATGGTGCGCGCCATCAAACCCTATCGCGAGGAAGTCGAGCGGCTGGAAGCGGCGGGAAGTTGACTCGCTCGCGCGGGCGGCGCACATTGTACGCAAAGCATACAATTAGGAGAGATTGATGTCCGAGGCCGATCGCATCGCGAAGCTCGAAGAGACTGTCCAGCAATTGTCTCGCCGCCTGCTGCAGCGCGAGGACGAGCTCGATATCCGCAAGCTCCAGCACCTCTATGGCTATCTGATCGACAAATGCCTCTACAACGAGACGGTCGACCTGTTCACCGACGATGGCGAAGTGCGCTTTTTCGGCGGCGTGTGGAAGGGCAAGGAAGGTATCCGCCGGCTCTATGTCGAGCGGTTCCAGAAGCGCTTCACCCACGGCAATAACGGTCCGATCGATGGCTTCCTGCTCGATCACCCGCAGCTCCAGGACATTATCGACGTCGAACCCGACGGCGAGATCGCCTATGGCCGCGCGCGCTCGATGATGCAGGCCGGCCGACACAAGGATTATGCCGATTCGAGCAACCCGATGATGGGCGCGCGCCAATGGTGGGAAGGCGGAATCTACGAGAACACCTATCAGAAGGTCGACGGAGTCTGGCGCATCAAGGTGCTGAATTACCTGCCGCAATGGCATGCCGATTTCGAGACCGGCTGGGCCAATACGCGGCCCGAATACGTCCCCTTCCCGACCCAGACCTTTCCCCAGGATCCGACCGGCCCCGACGAGCTGATCGCCGACAGCTGGCTATGGCCGACCCACAAATTGGTGCCCTTCCACATGAAGCATCCGGTGACCGGCAAGGAGATCGTCGCCGAGCGCTGGCAGGGGGACGTCGACCGCGAACAGGCCAGGACGGCGGAGCCCGCGGTCTAGTCTCGAGCAGCGCTCACCAACAACGCAGGACGCCGATGACCTATCCCGAACTCTGCATGGTGATCGACGGCGAGCGCGTTCGCGGCGGAGGGCGGCGAACGCATGACGTGGTCAATCCGGCGACCGGCGAAACGCTCGCCGCGTTGCCGCTGGCCGACCCCGCCGATCTCGACCGCGCGCTCGATGCTGCCGCGCGCGGTTTCCGGCGCTGGCGCAATTCGACCCCGCACGAACGCGCCGCCGTGCTGCAAGGTGCGGCGCGGTTGATGCTCGAACGCCAGGACGAGCTCGCCCGCGTCGCGGTGCTCGAGCAGGGCAAGACCCTGGCCGAGGCCAAGGTCGAGGTGCTGATGAACGTCGGCCTGTTCAATTTCTACGCCGGCGAGGTCTTCCGCCTCTATGGACGGACGCTGGTGCGTCCGACCGGCCAGCGATCGACCGTCAGTAAGGAACCGGTCGGGCCGGTCGCGGCGTTCGCGCCGTGGAACTTCCCGATCGGTAATCCCGGCCGCAAGCTGGGCGCGCCAATCGCGGCGGGATGCTCGGTGATCCTCAAGGCGGCTGAAGAAACCCCGGCCTCGGCGCTCGGCGTGCTGCAATGCCTGCTCGATGCCGGCCTGCCCGGCGAGGTGGCGCAAGCGGTGTTCGGCGTGCCTGACGAAGTATCGCGGCACCTGCTCGGCTCGCCCGTCATCCGCAAGCTGAGCTTCACCGGCTCGACCGCGATCGGCAAGCACCTCGCGAAGCTGGCCGCAGACGACATGAAGCGCACCACCATGGAGCTTGGCGGCCATGGCCCGGTACTGGTGTTCGACGATGTCGATGTCGATCAGGTGCTCGATACGATGGTCGCCGCCAAATATCGCAACGCCGGCCAGGTCTGCGTCTCCCCTACCCGCTTCATCATCCAGGAGGACGTGTACGACCGGTTCCGCGCCGGCTTCGCCGAGCGCGCGGGGCAGATCACCATCGGCGACGGGCTGGACCCCGCGACCCGGATGGGACCGATGGCCAATCCGCGCCGCCCGGATGCCATGGAGCGACTGATCGGCGACGCGACTGCGCGGGGCGCGAATTTGCTGTCGGGGGGTGGGCGGATCGGCAATCGCGGCTTCTTCTACCAGCCGAGCGTGCTGTCCGACATCCCGCTCGACGCCGCGATCATGAACGAAGAGCCGTTCGGCCCGGTCGCCGTGATCAACCCGTTCGCCGGCGAGGAAGCGATGATCGAAGAGGCGAACCGCCTTCCCTATGGACTCGCGGCTTACGCCTGGACGCGCGATTCGGGGCGGCAGCGGCGCCTCGCGCGCGAGATCGAGAGCGGGATGGTCGGGATCAACACGACCATGATCGGCGGCGCCGACGCGCCGTTCGGCGGCGTCAAATGGTCCGGCCACGGATCCGAGGACGGCCCCGAGGGCGTCGAGGCGTGCCTGGTGACCAAGGCAGTCCACGAGGGGTAGAGGGAGGCGGCAAATGCCGGACGTAGCGGACGTTCCAATTGCGGCGATCGATGCTGCGCTCAAGGAGCTGGCCAATATCCTCGGCCAGGACGGGTTGATCGTCGATGAAGCCAAGGTCGCGGAGTTCCGCGACCCTTTCGCGCCGCCGACGGGCCGGTGGTACGAACCCGGCGCGGTGCTGATGCCGACCAGCGTCGAGCAGGTGCAGGAGGTGCTGCGCGTCGCCAACAGCTACAAGACGCCGCTCTGGGTCAACGGCCAAGGTCGCAACAACGGTTATGGCGGACCGGCACCGCGGGTGTCGGGATCCTTCGTCATGTCGATGCGGCGGATGAACCGCGTCCTCGACGTCGACGAGGATTCCGCTTGGGCGCTGGTTGAATCCGGCGTCACTTTCTTCGACCTGCACGACCACCTCAAATCGACCGGGTCCAAGCTCTGGATGTCGGTGCCCGATCTCGGCTGGGGCAGCATTGTCGGCAACGCGCTGGAACATGGCGTGGGCTATACGCCGCTCGGCGATCACTTCGACGCCAAATGCGGGATGGAGGTAGTGCTCGCGAACGGCGAGTTGCTGCGCACCGGGCTCGGCGGGCTCGAGGCGCCCCGCGCCTGGCACGTCTATAAACATGGCTGCGGACCAACACTGGACGGCCTGTTCAGCCAATCCAATTTCGGCGTCGTCACGAAAATGGGAACGTGGCTGATGCCCGCTCCCGATTGCTACATGCCCGGCTGGCTGACCTTGAAGAAGGACAGCGACCTTGAGGTGATGCTCGAGCGGCTCCGCCCGCTGATGCTCGACGGCACGATCCCCAACCAGCCGATGATCATCAACGCGGTCTGCGCCGCCTCGGCTTTCTGGCAGCGCGATCACTGGTACACGGGCGACGGTCCGATCCCGGAGGACGTGATCGACAAGATCGCCGAGACCCCCGGTTTCGGCCGCTGGGTGATGCGCTTCGCGCTCTATGGCGACGAGAAGATCGTCGAGCGTCAGCGCGAGATCGTTCAGGATGCGCTGGGCACGATTCCCGGGGCAACAATCGACTTCACCAAATATGACGGGCACGCTCTGCCCGAATTCGACAACCCGCATCACCGCGTGCAAGCTGGCGTCCCCAGCCTTGCCCTCGACCAGATGACACGCTGGTACGGTGGCGAACAAGGAGGCCATATCGGCTTTTCCTCGGCGACACCGATCACCGGGCGCGACGGCGGCGCGATCCGCGATCTGGTGCGCGAGCGCCTTTACGCGGCCGGGCTCGATTATAGCGGCGTCTATGTCGTCACCAAGCGCGCGCTGATCCATGTCGGGCTGGTCGTGTTCGACACCCAAAATGCGAAGCAAGCCGATGCCGCTTATGCCGCGTGCAAATTGATGGTCACCGACGCGGCGAAGATCGGTTATGGCGAATATCGCTCGCACCTCGATTTCATGGACCTGGTCGCCGACCAATACAGCTTTGGCAATCACGCCCAGCGCCGCTTCGCCGAAACGATCAAGGATTGTGTCGATCCGAACGGCATCCTGTCCCCCGGCAAGCAGGGCATCTGGCCCCGCGCCTATCGCGAGACCCACCAATGACCCATGCGCTGAACACCGGCGGCGACCGCGGCTATCTCCGCATCGCGACCGAGGAAGCCTTTGCCACGCGCGAGCAGATCGACGCCTATCTGCGCATGGTGAGCGACGGCACCGCCGATAAGGGCATGACGTCGTTATGGGGCTTCTATGCGCGGTCGCCGTCGGAGCGCGCGATGCTGATCATCGAGCGGTTGCTCGATCTCGGCGAGCGCAGGATCGCCGACATGGACGCGACCGGGATCGATGTCGCGATCCTGTCGCTCACCTCGCCCGGGGTTCAGCCGCTGCTCGACACCGACGAGGCCAAGGCGATGGTGGCGCGCGCCAACGACTATCTCGCCGAACGCTGCGCCGCCTATCCGACGCGGTTCGTCGGCATGACCTCGATCGCGCCGCAGGATCCCGAATGGTCGGCAGCCGAGATCCGACGCGGCGCGGCCGAGCTGGGCTTCAGGGGCGTGATGGTCAACAGCCACACCCACGGCCATTATCTCGACGAGCCGCAATTCGACCCGATCTTCCGCGCGCTCGCCGATACTGGCCAGCCGCTCTACATCCATCCCCAGACCCTGCCCGACGCGATGATCGGTGGCATGATCGAGGCCGGGCTGGACGGCGCGATCTTCGGCTTCGGCGTGGAGACGGGGATGCACTTGCTCCGGCTGATCACCACCGGCATATTCGATCGCTATCCCGACCTCCAGATCGCGGTCGGCCATGGCGGCGAGGCGATTCCTTATTGGCTCTATCGCATCGATTTCATGCACAAAGCTGGCGTCGCCTCGCAACGGTACGAGCGGCTCAAACCGCTCAAGAAGGGCATGGTCGCCTGCCTGCGTGAGAATGTGCTGGCGACCACCAGCGGCCTCCCCTTCCCGCCGGCCATCAAGCTAATGCTCGAGGTGATGGGCGAGGATCGCGTGATGTACGCGATGGACTATCCTTATGAATATGTCGCCGACGAGGTGCGCGCGCATGATCTGCTCGACATTCCCGACGCGACCAAGAAGAAGCTGATGCAGACCAACGCCGAACGCGTGTTCGCGCTGTGAGCCAAAGCGCCACCCGGCCGCTGCCCGGCGCCTGGTATGCGCTGGCGCTGGTCGCTGCGACCCAGGCGATCAGCCTGCTCGACCGCAACATCCTCGCGATCCTGGCGCCGGCGATCAAGGCCGACCTGAAGATCGGCGATGCCGAGATGGGTCTGCTCTACGGCACGGTATTCGCGCTGTTCTACGCGCTGTTCTCGCTGCCGCTGGGGCGGCTGGCGGACGGCTGGGTCCGCACCCGGCTGTTGGCGATCGCCATCCTCTTCTGGTCGCTCGCGACCGGCACGGCTGCGTTCGCCGGCGGCTTTCTGCTGCTGATGCTGTCGCGGCTGGGCGTCGGCATCGGCGAGGCCGCATCACAGCCCGCCGGCACCAGCCTGCTCTACGATTATTTCCCGCGCCGGCGCCGCGGGACGGTGATGGCCATCCTGGCCGCTGCGGTCGCCATCGGACTTGGCGGGTCGCTGGTGATCGGCGGTGGCGCGGCCGATTGGTGGCATCGGTGTTATCCGGCCGGCGGCGCGCCGCTGGGGCTGGCCGGCTGGCAATTCGCCTTCCTGGTCGCGGCCTTGCCGGGGCTGCTGATCGCTCCCCTGATGTGGCGCGTGCGCGAGCCGGAGCGCGGCGCGGTAGACGGCATCGCGACGCCGCGCGACCCCCATCCGTTCGGCGCCAGCCTGGGCGTGCTCGGCGCGATCACGCCTGGCATCCACTGGGTCGCGCTGGCGCGGCGCCGCGCGACCGCGCGCGACTGGCTGGTCAATGCCGGCATCCTCGTCCTGATCGTTGCCGCCATGGTCGCCGCGATCCGTTGGGCCGAAGCCTTTTCGCCCCGGCCGCCGTTGATCCTCGGCGGCGTCGCGGTCAGCCCGCACGTGCTGCAATGGAGCGTGATCGGCTTCGGCATCTTCGTCATCGCCAATCTGCTCCAGGCGTTGCGCCGCAACGATCCGCCGGCCTTCGCGGCGATTGCGACGTCGCCCTCGGTGATCCTATGCATCGCGGTCGGCGCTTTGCAGGGCGTGGTCAATTATGGCGTAATGGGGTTCACCCCCTCGTTCCTGATGAAGACCTATCACTTATCGCCAGGCGCGACCGGGCTCCAGTTCGGGCTGCTAGCGGCGGCGCTCGGTGTGATCGGGCCACTGATCGCCGGACCGCTGTCGGACCGGCTGAGCGGTGGCCGGCCGCGCGAGCGGGTATGGGTCACGCTGTTCGCGCTCGGCGTATCGCCGTTGATCGCCTTCTGGGTCTATCGCGCGCCCTCGGCGGGCGCCTTCTACTTCCGCTTCACCTTTTACAGCCTGGTGCTGACGATGTGGATGCCGCCGCTTTATGCCGTGCTTTACGATCAGGTGCTGCCGCGGATGCGGGGGATCACTTCGAGCATCTATCTGTTCGCGATGACGATCATCGGCCTGGGCATCGGGCCCTATGCCGTCGGACTGGTAAGCGACGCCACGCACGGCGACCTCGCCACCGCGATCCTCTCGGTCAATTGGGTCGCGCCGCCGATCGTCATCATGCTGGTGATCCTCGCCCTGCGCGTCAATCGCGACCAGGCGTCATTGCTCGACCGAACGCGCGCGGCTGGGGAAAAGGTTTAGGTTGAGAACCCAAATAAGCCGTTGTTCTTAAGCGATCCATTTCCAAAGCTCGTCATCCCAGCGAAAGCTGGGATCTCAAGCGACATCGCGTCACCGCCAGAGACCCCAGCTTACGCTGGGGTGACGGCGGGATTCCGCGCGGATGACGATAGGAATATGAGTCCCCACCCAGGGGCCCCGCTTCTGCGGGAACCCTGGGATGCTTTACGGCTTAGGCCGCCTCCGCCAGCCCGATCTCCTCGGCGGTCGCCCAATTGCCGTGCAGGCCGAAGCGCAGCCGGATCGGGATGCGCACTTCGGCGATCGGCCCCTTTTCGATGTCGAGCGCGTCGAACAGCAGCAGGTCCGAGCGATGTTCTTCGAGCCGGTTGCAGACCTGGACGATCCAGCCGTCACCTTCCGCGGCATCGGGGCCGCGCGGGATGAAGCAGGGTTCCTGCAGCGACGAAACTGGGCCGCACCAATATTTCTGCTCGCGCCCGGTTTCGTGATCGACCAGCCCAAGCGTATTCATGATCATGCCCCCGGCGCTACCGCCCTTGAGCTCGACCGGCTTGGTCGGATCGATCACCAGCATCCAGCCATAGCGATAGGGTAATCCGGTGCGGCGTTCGTCGATGCGGGGAAATTCGCCCATCATCCCGGTCAGCCGCTCGAAGCTTTCGAACGTGTCGGAATTGGACGCCATATCGACCGTCCAGCGCGTCAGGAAGCTCGCCGCTTCCATCGGATTGAACGGCGCGCCGTGGATGTCGGGGAAGAACGGGAACATGTTGTTCTTCGCTTCGGGCGTATCGAAATGGATCCTGGTCCCGTCCTGGAACGCGTTCATCACGTGGCTGGCGAAGCAATTGTCGCGCTTGAACCAGCGTATGTCCTCAGCCGTCGCGTCCGCTCGCCGCGGCAATACGCCGAGATAGACCGGCAAGGTCGTGTCGAAGCCGAAATGCGGCAGGCCCTGTTCGAGCCGCTCCCAGTTCGAGGTCGAGGGCACCACGTGAAACAGCGCGTAATCGGGCGTGATCGCGAAATCGTGCATCATCGCGTAATACGGCAGCTCGAACCACAATTCCTGCTTCAGCTCGCCATCGGGCGACACGACATAATAGGTCATGTCGCGAGTCAGCACGCCCTTGGCGGCATAGCCGAACGCGATCATGTCGCCGGTTAGGGGATCGACCTTGGGATGCGCGGTGAAGGTCTGCCCGGTCATCGCGCCGTTGAACCAGGTATAGCCCTCGGTCTCTAGCGTCGCCGGGTCCATCACCAGTGCTGGGCTGTCTTCCTTCAGCGCGTAGAGCTTGCCGCCATAGACGAAGGCATTGGTGTTGGCGGTGCCGCGTATCCGGCCCTTCACACTCTCATCGTCGGTCAGCGGGTTGCGATAGGCGCCGAACAAGCCACGACCGGCCTCATGCTCCAACTGCCATTTGTCGGTCTTGGCCCAACGCTGGCGGAAATCGACGCGGCCGCCATGGAAGCGGAACATCGTGATCATGCCGTCGCCGTTGAAGGCGATGTCGTCGCCCAGGCGCGGCGCGAATTGGGGATCGGGTTGGACGCGATAGAAGGCACCGTCGAGCTCGACCGGAACCGTGCCTTTCACGTCGAGGTCGGCGATATCCGCCTCGATCCGCGACGGCGTGTTGAAACCGGTGAACGACGGCGTGTCGGGGAAATGCGTCACGGCCGATCCTCTCTCTATTATCTGCGCGGCATTGTATGCAACGCAAACATTATTTTCAATCCGTGATGGTTGACCTGAACACCCCCGGGGGGCAGGCTGGCGCAATGCTGAGATCGTTTCCCGCCAAAAGCGCCCCCGCGTCCGACGATGGGGAGATCGGCGGTCTCGATCAGATCGTCGGGTTTCACATCCGCCTGGCCTATGGCGCGGTGTACCGCCATTTCAGCGAGACGTTCAACGACCTGGACCTGACCCAGAAACAGGTCTCGGTGCTATGGCTGATCGACGATCATCCGGGCATCGCCCAGGCGGATATCGGCCGGCGGCTGCAGATGGATCGCGCGACGGTGATGGCGATCATCAACCGCCTGCAGAAACGCGGCTTCGTGGTGCGCGGCCCCTCGCCCGACGATCGTCGGCGCCAGACGCTGAAGCTGACCGATGCCGGCCATGAGGGCCTGATCGCGGCGCGCGCGTGCATCCTGGAGCACGAGCAATGGCTCAAGAACCGGTTCACGCCGGGCGAGACGGCGATGCTGATCGAGTTGTTGCGGCGGATACACGAGTAAAGGGAAGAGCTGGGCCCGAGTTTCGGGCTGGCAGATTACTAGGAGCGTCCGACTTCCCCATCGTCGGCGAAACTCGGCGTCATCGCGAAACAGGTCCAGACAGGATCGCCGTTCGGATCCACCGAGCGCACGACCCAGCTGTTGCAATCCAATAAGGGTCGCATGGTATGCGAGCGCTGGTCGGCGGCGAGAGTGACCGCGGGCGGCGGGCCGAGATGCCATCGCGCCTTGAGGATCCGGGTACCGACAGTGTCCGCCCCGCCGGGAACGTCCATCGCGACGGTACATCCGCGCTCACGCCCCAGACCGAGCATCGCGCGGATCGCCGCGATCACGAAGAAGCGGGCACCTACCGCGGCGGCAACCGGATTCCCCGGCAATCCGAAATACAGGCAGCCATTGGGCAAGGTCGCGAAGAGCACCGGCTTACCAGGACGCATCGCCACGCCGCGAAAGTGGATCGTCGCGCCTAGAGCCTGCAGCGCGGCGGGCACCTGGTCATAATCGCCGACCGATATCCCGCCCGTCGAGATGATCAGGTCCGGCGCGGCGGCCATGGCCTGTTTGATGCTCGTCACCATTGCCGCGGGATCGTCGCGTGCCGGCATGACGAGCTGCGGAGCAAGACCGGCCTGTTGCATCATCGCGGCGATCATCGGTCCGTTCGAATCGTGGACGAAATGGTCGCTCGTCCCGCTCGCCCGCCTCAATTCATCGCCGGTCGTCAGCACGACCACGCGCGGCAGCCGGATCGCGTCGACCTCGGGCACGCCATAACAGCATAATGCGCCGATCACTTCAGGCGTAACCAACTGGCCGCGAGTGGCGACGACATCGCCTTGCCGCGCGTCTTCGCCCCGGCGCCGGATATTCCGCCCGAGGCCGACGGGCTCTGTCAGCAGGACGGCCGTTCGCTCGCGCGAGACACGTTCCTTGGCGACCACAGCGTCGAATGGCAGGACGATCGGCGCCCCAGTGCTAATCGCGCAGGCGCCCGACGCCGAGACCAAAGTCGCCGCCGCACCGGCCCGGCTTTCCCCGACCAGATCCAGGCGAACCGGCCGCTCAGGCGATGCATTGGCGACATCGGCGGCCACGACCGCGAACCCGTCCATCGCCGAGCAATCGAACCGCGGATAATCGGCTTGCGCCACGACATCCGCGCCGATGATCCGACCGAGTGCCGCGCCAATCGCCACGGGTTCGACCGGCAGGCGCGGGGCGACGTCCTCGATACACGCGAGCGCTGCCGAAAAATCGATGCGATTCATGGCTCCGACATAGCACGCAGCGCCGCCAGGTCGTCGGGCCGATTGACGTTAGGGATAGGCGGCCAGCCATCGAGCGCCGCGGCGCCGATCTCCTCCGCCCAGGCCCTGACCGCCCGGTTCCCGCCGTGCTCGAGATAGTCGCTGAGCCTGTCGGCCAACGCGCAAGGCCATAATCCTATCACGGGCGTGTTGGCGACGAAGCTCGCCACGCCGCGCCCGGCGAGATCGCCGAGCAGCCCGGCGGGAAGCGACGGCGTGTCGCAGGGAAGCGTGAGGATGGCATCGAATTGGCGATCCCGGGCATGACGCAATGCGCCGCATAAACCGCCGAGCGGGCCGAGCCCGGCCACCGGCCAGTCGGCGATCGAGACATAATTCGGACTGTCGCGCCCGACGACCGCGATGTCCTCAGTGACCGGCCGCAATGCCAGGGCGGCGTGGTCGAGCAACGCGATCCCGGCGAGTGTCGCGAGCGCCTTGTCGCCGCCGAACCGGCGCGCCTGACCACCGGCAAGGACGACGCCGAGCAGCCGGGTCATGGTGCCTGCTCGAGCAGCGCGTCGCTGCGCGCGAGAACGACGAGCCTGAGCCCGGCATTGGCCGCGCGCGCCATGGCGAGATCGGTCGGCGCCGAAATCGTCACCAGCATCGGACATTGCGCGAGCACCGCTTTTTCGACCAGCTCATAGGAGCAGCGCGACGACAACAAGGCGAATCCGCCATCCCAGGTTCGGTCGGATCGCGCCATCGCGCCGATCAGCTTGTCGAAGGCATTGTGGCGGCCGACATCCTCGCGAACCTCGATGACCGCGCCGTCCGCGCCGCACAAGGCGGCGGCGTGGACCGCGCCAGTCTGCTCGTGGAGTGGTTGGCGCGCGCGCAACCCGCCAAGTGCCGCGAATATCTGGTCGGGCGCGGCGCGCGAAACCGTCTCGACCTTGGGCAGCGGGCGGATCGCCTGGTCGAGATTTTCGATGCCGCAAAGCCCGCAGGACGATTCCGACACGCGATGCCGCGCCCGTTCGACCAGTGCCTCGGCGCGCGACGGCGCGAGCGACGCGCGGACGACGTCGCCGCTGGGCGTGACATGCACGTCGATCGCCTCGATCTGACCGGCATGGTCGATCAGCCGTTCGCTCAGGGCGAACCCGACGACAAAATCCTCGATATCGAGCGGCGTCGCCATCATCACGGCGTAGCCAATGCCGTTGAACTCAAGCGCCAGCGGCCGTTCGATCGCCACGGCCCGCTCGACCTCATCGACGCCAGATCCGCCGGCAGCATGGCGCCGAAAGCGCATGGCGGAGACGCCGGCGGTCGGGGAATGGTCGGACGACGGTTCGGTCAATCGGCCGGTTCCGCGTTCTCGCGAAGCAGCGCGACTGCCCCCCTAGCGGTATCGCTCAGATGCTCGCCGCCACCGTTAAGGTACGCGACGATCGCCTGGCGCATCCGGGGATCCCAGAATTGGCGGAGATGATCTCGCGTCGCCGCCACCGGGCGGCCGGGGCATTGGCTGCCGAGTTCGCGCGCAATCTGGTTGGCCATGTAGACGAGGTGGTCGATGGTCGACATCGCCCGCGCCTCACTCGGCCGGTTCGGGAAGGACGCGGCGCGAGCGCTCGGTTTGCGCTTGATAGGCCTGCTGCCAATCGCTCGGCCCATTCGATATCGCGACCTGAACCGCGGTGACCTTATATTCCGGGCAATTGGTCGCCCAGTCCGAATAGTCGGTCGTGATGACGTTGGCCTGGGTCGCGGGATGGTGGAAGGTCGTATAGACCACACCCGGCGCGACGCGTTCGGTGATAAAGGCGCGCAACGTCGTCTCTCCCGCCCTGCTGCGCAGACTGACCCAGTCGCCGTCGCGGATGCCACGATTCTCGGCATCGTGCGGATGGATTTCGAGCCGGTCCTCGGGATGCCAGGCAATATTCTCGGTCCGGCGCGTCTGGGCGCCGACATTATACTGGCTGAGGATGCGGCCGGTCGTCAGCAGCAGCGGGAAACGCGGTCCGGTCTTCTCGTCGGTCGGGATATAATCGGTGACGACGAAATGCCCCTTGCCGCGCACGAACTGATCGATGTGCATGGTCGGCGTGCCTTCGGGCGCAGCCTCGGTCGCCGGCCATTGCAGCGATCCCAAGCGGTCGAGCGCGTCGTAGCTGACCGTGGCGAAGGTCGGCGTCAACGCGGCGACCTCATCCATGATCTCGGACGGATGACTATAGCTCCAATCAAGCCCGATCGCATTCGCCACGAGCTGGACGATTTCCCAATCGCCATAGCCGTTGAGCGGCTCCATCACCTTGCGCACGCGCTGGATCCGACGCTCGGCATTGGTGAAGGTGCCGTCCTTTTCGAGAAAGGTCGATCCCGGCAGGAAGACGTGCGCGTAATTGGCGGTTTCGTTGAGGAACAGGTCCTGCACCACGACGCATTCCATCGCGGCGAGCCCTGCCGCGACATGATGCGTGTTCGGGTCCGATTGCAGGATGTCCTCACCCTGGATGAACAGCGCCTTGAACGTCCCGTCGGTCGCGGCGTCGAGCATGTTGGGGATACGCAGGCCCGGCTCGGCGTCGAGCGTGACACCCCAGGCTTGTTCGAACATCGCCCGTGTCGCGGGGTCGGAAACGTGACGATAGCCCGAATATTCGTGCGGAAAGCTGCCCATGTCGCACGCGCCCTGGACATTGTTCTGGCCACGCAGCGGGTTCACCCCGACGCCCTCGCGGCCGATATTGCCGGTCGCCATCGCCAGATTGGCGATCGCCATGACGGTCGACGACCCCTGGCTGTGTTCGGTGACCCCCAGGCCATAATAGATCGCACCGTTCCCGCCGGTCGCGAACAAACGTGCGGCGGCGCGTAGGTCGGCAGCCGGTACGCCGGTCAGCGCCTCGGTCGCCTCGGGCGAGCGCCCCGGCTGCGCGACGAACGCCGCCCAATCCTCGAACTCGCTCCAGTCGCACCGCTCGCGGACAAAGGCCTCGTCGGCGAGCCCCTCGGTCACGACCACATGCGCGATCGCGGTCAGCACCGCGACGTTGGTGCCGGGACGTAACGGCAAGTGATGCGCCGCGGCGACATGCGGCGTGCGGACGATGTCGGTACGCCGCGGGTCGATCACGATCAACTTCGCGCCCTCGCGCAACCGCTGCTTCATCCGGCTGGCGAACACCGGATGGCCATCGGTCGGATTGGCGCCGATCACCATGATAACGTCGGCATGCGCGACGCTGTCGAAATCCTGCGTTCCGGCCGACGTGCCGAACGTCGTCTTGAGGCCATAGCCGGTCGGAGAGTGGCAGACCCGCGCGCAGGTATCGACATTGTTGTTGCCGAACCCCTGGCGGATCAGCTTCTGGACCAGGAACGTCTCTTCATTGGTGCAGCGGCTCGAGGTGATGCCGCCAACGCTGTCCTTGCCGTATTTGGCCTGGATGCGGCGGAATTCGCCGGCGGTATAGGCGATCGCTTCATCCCAGGACACTTCGCGCCACGGCTCCTCGACCGACGCGCGGATCATCGGCTTCAAAATCCGGTCGCGGTGATTGGCATAGCCCCAGGCGAACCGCCCCTTGACGCAGCTATGCCCGCGATTGGCCTTGCCATCCTTCCACGGCACCATGCGGACCAGCTGCTCGCCGCGCATTTCCGCCCGGAACGTGCAGCCGACCCCGCAATAAGCGCAGGTCGTGATGACCGCCTTGTCCGGCGTTCCCTTCTCGATCACCGATTTCTCGATCAGCGCCGAGGTCGGACACGCCTGCACGCAGGCGCCGCACGACACGCAGTCCGAGTCCAGAAAGCTGTCATTCTGGCTGGCAACGACCTTAGAGGCGAAGCCGCTGCCCTCGATCGTCAGCGCGAACGTCTCCTGAATCTCGTCGCAAGCGCGCACGCAGCGCGAGCAGACGATGCATTTGGCGGGATCGAAGGTGAAATACGGATTGCTCTCATCCTTCTCGGCAACGAGGTGGTTGCGCCCCTCATAGCCGTAACGGACGTCGCGTAAGCCGACCGCGCCGGCCTGGTCCTGCAATTCACAATCGCCATTAGCCGAGCAGGTCAGGCAATCGAGCGGATGGTCGGAGATGTAGAGCTCCATCACTCCACGCCGCAGCTTGGCCAGCCGATCGGTCTGCGTCCGCACGACCATGCCGTCCGCGACGGGCGTGGTGCACGATGCGGGATAGCCGTTGCGGCCATCGATCTCGACCAGGCAGAGCCGGCACGAACCGAACGCCTCGAGCGTGTCAGTCGCGCATAATTTGGGGATATCGGTGCCGACCAGCGCCGCCGCGCGCATGATCGACGTCCCTTCGGGCACCGCCACGTCCTGCCCGTCGATCCTGAGCGTCACCATCGCCGACGTCGCCGCCGAAACCGCCTTGGTGCCGAGATCCTGCTCGCCGATCCATGCCATGGTCGTTACTCCGCCGCCGCTGAGGAAATGGGCGCATCCGCACCGAAATCCTGCGGGAAATGGTCGAGCGCGCTCAGCACCGGATAAGGCGTGAACCCGCCAAGCGCGCAGAGGGATCCGAACTTCATCGTATCGCACAAATCGCGCAGCAGCTCGATCTCCTGCTCGGGAGGCCGCGCACCACCGTGGACATTGCGCATCTGGGGAAGCCGCTCGACCGCGTCGGCGGCACGGCGTTCGCCGGCGATGAGCCGATCGATCAGCTCGACCCCGCGCGTCGATCCTATCCGGCACGGCGTGCATTTGCCGCAGCTCTCATGCGCGCAGAATTCCATGGCGAAGCGCGCCATGTGCGCCATGTCGACCGTGTCGTCGAACACCGTGATGCCGGCATGGCCGATCAGCCCGCCGGCCGCGGCGAAGGCTTCATAGTCGAACGGCAGATCGAACATCGACGGCGGGAAATAGGCGCCGAGCGGACCGCCGACCTGCACCGCCTTGACCGGGCGGCCGCTCTCGGTGCCGCCGCCGATATCCATGACGAGTTCGCCGAGCGTGATGCCGAAACCAACTTCGAACAGCCCGCCATTCCTGACATTGCCGGCAAGCTGCACTGGCATGGTGCCGCGCGACCGGCCAAACCCGATCGCGGCATAGGCCTCGCCACCTTCGCTCAGGATGAACGGCACCGCCGCCAGGCTCAGCACGTTATTGATCGCCGTCGGGCGGCCGAACAGCCCGGCGATCGCCGGCAAGGGTGGCTTGGCCCGCACCTCGCCGCGTTTGCCCTCGATGGAGTCGAGCAGGGCGGTCTCCTCGCCGCAGACATAGGCGCCGGCCCCGACCCTGACTTCGAGCGCGAACGGCGCGACAATTGGCGCCGCGCGCGCGATCGCCTCGCGCATCGTGCGGATAGCGAACGGATATTCGGAGCGGATATAGATGTAGCCGCGCTCGGCTCCGACCGCATGACCGGCGATCGCCATCCCTTCGATCAGGCAGAACGGATCGCCCTCCATCAGCATGCGGTCGGCGAACGTGCCGCTGTCACCCTCGTCGGCATTGCACACGACATATTTGAGCGGGCCCGGCGCGTCGTGGACGGTCTGCCATTTGATCCCCGTCGGAAAACCGGCACCGCCGCGCCCGCGCAGCCCGCTCGCCTTGACCGCGTCGATAGCCGCTTGCGGCGGCAACGCGCGCGCGACCGTCAGTCCGCGCCAACCGCCATGCGCTTCATAGGCGTCCAGGCTCAACGGATCGATCACGCCGCAGCGGGCGAAGGTGAACCTTTGCTGCCGCGCGAAGAACGGCATGGCGGATACGTCGCCAAGCCGCGCGGGATGGCTGCCGTCGAGCACCAGGGTGGCATCGGCGGCCGCGACCGGGCCGAACCCGACCCTGCCTTCCTGTGTGTCCACCTCGACCAGCGGCTCCAGCCGAAACAGCCCGCGGCTACCCGTCCGCACGACCAGAGCGCCGGCGGCAGAAAGAGCCTCAGCCACAGCATCGGCGCCGAGCGCGACCGCCGCCATGTCCTTGCTGACATAGACGCGCGTCATCGCGTCAATTCCCCGAGCAGGCGATCGAGCGTCGCGGGATCGATCCGCGACACCGGGACGTCGTCGATCATCGCATTGGGGCCGGTCGCGCAAAGCCCCAGGCAATAGACGGCATCGAGCGTCACGCGTCCGTCCGCGCTGGTCTCGCCCATCCGCAGGCCCAACCGGTCGGTCGCAATACGCTCGATCGCCGCGGCCCCGCGCGCCTGGCAACTCTCGGCGCGGCACAGCCGCACCCGGTGCCGGCCGGCGGGCTGGCGGCGGAAATCGTGGTAGAAGGTCACCACGCCGTGAACATCGGCGCGACTGATGTTAAGCGCCGATGCGATCGCCGGCACCATCAGGTCGTCGATATAGCCGAATTCCTCCTGCAGCGCGTGGAGCATCGGCAACAGCGAGCTCTGTTCGTCGCCGATATCCTCGACCAAGCGCGCAACGGCCGCGGCGTAATCGTTCGCGTGGGTCGCATCGCCGGCGATCGACCTGTCATTCCGTGCTGCACTCACCCAGAGATTAGGAGCCCGAGCCGGCGCCAAGTCAAATCGACAATCCTTGATTTCGATAGAAAGCCTCTATCACAGCAAGGCCGCCAGCGAGCGCGCAGTAGCGAGCGCGGCGTTCGCCAGCGGACCGATCGGTGCGCGGTCGAGCACGATCAGCCCGATGCGGCTCGGCGGAAGCGGATCATCGAACGGAACGATCCTGGCCCAGCCGCCGCTAGGGATGATTTCGGCATAAGTATCAGGAACGATCGTCGCGAACGGCCCCGCCTCGACCATCGCCAGCAAGGCGACATAGCTGTCGGCAGTCGCCGCCGGCCGCACGGCCAGTCCTTTACGCGAAAGATGATCGTCGAGGATGCGCCGGTTCTGCATGCCTTCGTGAAGGAGGCAGAGCGGGAAAGAAAGCGCCGCGCTCCAGCTGATCCCGGCGCAATCGGCGAGCGCATCGCGGTGACATAGGAACATCGCCCTTTCCGCATAGAGCGGCGCCGCCAGCACCGAGGTCGGCGGCTCGTGATCGAGATAGGTGATCCCCGCATCGAGTTCGAATGCGGCGAGCCCGCGCTCGATTTCGCGCGAGGTCAGCGATCGCACGCTCAGCACCAGATCCGCATGGGCCGTCGCGAGCGCGCGCGCGAATTGCCCGACCACCGGCATCGCCGCGGGGATGACGCCGAGGCGCAATGTGCCGGTCAGCGGCCCGTGCGCCAGTTCAGCGGCATGCTCCAGTCCTTCGATCATCGCGATGGCCTGTTGCGCCCAGGGCAGCGCCGCGCGTCCTTCGTCGGTCAGTCCGGTAAAGCGCCGATCGCGCTGGATCAGCCGCCGCCCGAGCTGTTCCTCCAAGGCGGCGATGCCGGCCGACAAGGTCGGCTGCGACACGTTGCACGCCGCCGCTGCCCGGGCGAAATGCCGTTCGCGTGCGACCGCCACGAAATATTCGAGTAACCTGAGATTCACGCCGTATCGATTTACCTCGCGACGGCGGGTGTCAACCGGCGCCGGGATCTCGCAGCCCCTGCCTCACTCGCGCTCCGCTGCTGCGTCAGGGCTTTCCCCGCCTTGATCGCCCGCTATACCGACCGGCGATGAAGACGCTCGTCGATCCGTCCAATGCGCTCGCGCAGGGACTCGCTACGGTCCGCAGCCAGTTCAAGGTTCCCGCCGCTTTCCCCCCGACTGTGCTCGCCGCCGCCGAAGCGGCCGCGAAACGCGTGCCGACCGAGCATGTCGATCGCACGACCGTGCCCTTCGTCACGCTCGACCCGGCGACCTCGACCGATCTCGATCAGGCGTTCGCGATCGAAGCGGCCGGCAGCGATCTGTTGCTCCGCTATGCGATCGCCGACGTCGCCTGGTTCGTTGGCGATGGCGACGCGATCGATCTTGAAGCATGGGCACGCGGCACGACGCTCTATCTGCCCGACGGCAAAGCGGGCCTTTATCCGCCGGTGCTGGCCGAAGGCGCCGCCAGCCTGCTCCCCGACGGGCCCCGCCCCGCGATCATCTTCACGGTGCGCGTCGCGTCCGATGGGTCGGTCAAGCTCGATGGCGCCGAACGCGCGCTGATCCGCAGCCGGGCCAAGCTCGCTTATGACAGCGTCCGCGACAGCGACTTGCCGCCCGATTTCGCCGAACTCGCGCGCCGTATCACCGCCGCCGAGGATGCGCGCGGCGCCTCGCGCGTCGATCCGCCGGAACAGGAAGTGTCCGAGCAAGCCGACGGCACGTTCGAACTCCATTTCCGCCCGCGGCTGGAAGCCGAGGACCGCAACGCCGCCATGTCGCTGGCGACCAATCTGGCGATCGCCAATGCGCTCCAGGCGCACCATATCGGCCTGTTTCGCGTCATGCCCGCGCCGGACGAGCGCGCGATCCTCCGCCTGCGCAACACCGCCCGTGCGCTCAAGCTCGACTGGCCCGCCACCGTCGCGCTCGAGGATTACGAAAAGGGCCTCGACCCCAACGACCCGCGCCAGGCCGCGTTCATGCTGGCGATCCGGCGCGCGGGCGGCGGCGCCTCGTACCAGCCCTATCGCGATGGGGTCGTACCGTGGCACGCGCCGATGGCGGCGACCTATGCTCAGGCGACCGCGCCGCTGCGCCGGCTAGCCGATCGCTATGTCGTGCGCGCGACGCTGGCGATCGCCAACGGCCAGCCCGTGCCGGGCGTCGTCGTCCAGGCCTTCGAGAAGCTGCCCAGCGTGATGGCCCATGCCGACGCCACCGGCGGTCAGATCGATCGCGCCGTGATCGATCTGGGCGAAGCAGTAATGCTGAAGGACCATGTCGGCGAGATTTTCGGCGCGGTCGTAACCGACCTCGACGATCGCGGCGCGCGCATCCAGTTGAGCGACCTACCGGTCGTCGCACGAGTCGACGCGCACGGCGTCGAACCCGGCGACACGATCCGCGTGAAGCTAACCGTCGCTGACCCGGATCACCGGTCGATCACCTTCGCCAGGGTCAACTGATCAAGGAGTTTCGCTACGCGAAGCTCAATCGACCTGCGCGCCAACCAAACTTTTCTCTTCTTTGCGCCTTCGTGTCTTTGTGCGAGCCAATTATCCCGTCGGGCTCGCACCGTCGGCCTGATTTCAACTCGCACGAAGACACGAAGCCACAAAGGAGGTCCGCATTGGATACGCCCGGACTCAACCGACCCTTTCCGGCGCTAAAGAAAGCGCAGTTATGCCTGCGGCGCACTATCCCTATGTAGCGCTCTCGAAATTGGTGCATTTCCGGCGCAGCTGGCTAGGCTGCGCCCCGAAAGGTAAAGCATGGCGACCCGGCCGTTGGCCCAGACTTCCGAGACGATCGAACCCGCGGCGCTCACACACCTGCAGCGGTTGGAAGCGGAGAGCATCCATATCCTGCGCGAAGTGGTGGCCGAAGCCGAGCGTCCGGTGATGCTCTATTCGGTTGGCAAGGACAGCGCGGTCATGCTGCATCTGGCGCGCAAGGCCTTTTACCCCGCGCCGCCGCCCTTCCCGCTGCTCCATGTCGATACGACCTGGAAGTTCCGCGACATGTACGCGCTGCGCGATCGTGCCGCGCGCGAGGCCGGGATGGAATTGCTCGTCCATCACAATCCCGATGCGATGGCGCGCGGGATCAACCCGTTCGACCATGGCGCGCTCCACACCGATCTTTGGAAGACCGAGGGGCTGAAGCAGGCGCTCGACCAATATGGTTTCGACGCGGCATTCGGCGGCGCGCGGCGCGACGAGGAGAAGAGCCGCGCCAAGGAGCGCGTCTTCTCGTTTCGCTCCGCCTCGCATCGCTGGGATCCCAAGAATCAGCGTCCCGAACTCTGGCACCTCTACAATGCGCACAAGGCCAAGGGCGAAAGCATCCGCGTCTTCCCGCTGTCGAACTGGACCGAGCTCGACATCTGGCAGTACATCCATCTCGAGGGGATCGAGATCGTTCCGCTCTATTTCTCGGCGCCGCGTCCGACGGTCGAGCGCGATGGGCTGATCCTGATGGTCGATGACGACCGCTTTCTGCTCAATCCCGGCGAAGTGCCGGTCGAACGCTCGATCCGCTTCCGCACGCTCGGCTGCTATCCGCTGACCGGCGCGGTCGAGAGCGATGCGGCGACCTTGCCGCAGATCATCCAGGAAATGTTGCTGACCACCACGTCGGAACGCCAGGGTCGCGCGATCGACAAGGATGCCGGCGGCGCGGGCATGGAGAAGAAGAAGCAGGAGGGGTATTTCTGATGCGGCGGGAGCTATTCAAGATCGTCGCCCCGGCGAAGGCCGGGGCCGCTGGCGATCGCGCCCTCCCGCCTGCCGCCGGCGATCCCGGCCTCCGCCGGGATGACGGTGATCCGTCATGACCACCCCAACCTACCGCCCTGACGCGCTCATCGCCGAGGACATCGACTCCTATCTCGCACAGCATCAGCGCAAGACGCTGCTGCGCTTCATTACCTGTGGCTCGGTCGATGACGGCAAGTCCACGCTGATCGGACGGCTGCTCTACGACAGCCGGATGATCTTCGACGATCAGCTCGCCCAGCTCGAGGCCGACAGCAAGCGGGTCGGCACGCAGGGGCAGGAGATCGATTTCGCCCTCCTCGTCGACGGGCTTGCCGCCGAGCGCGAACAGGGCATCACGATCGACGTCGCCTATCGCTTCTTCGCGACCGAAAAACGCAAGTTCATCGTCGCCGATACGCCGGGCCACGAGCAATATACCCGCAACATGGTCACCGGCGCGTCGACCGCCGACCTCGCGGTGATCCTGATCGACGCGCGCAAGGGCGTCCTCACCCAGACGCGGCGTCATTCGTACCTCGCCCATTTGATCGGCATCCGCCACATCGTGCTGGCGGTGAACAAGATGGATTTGGTGGGCTACGACCAGGCCACTTACGACTCGATCGTCGCCGATTACGCAGCATTCGCCAAGAGCATCGGCATCGAGCAATTCACGGCGATCCCGATCTCGGGATTCAAGGGAGACAACGTCACCGCGCTGTCGGGCAATACGCCCTGGTATGTCGGCCCGACGTTGATCGAGTATCTCGAGACCGTCGAACTCGACAGCGAGACCGACCGCGCCAAACCGTTCCGCATGGCGGTGCAATGGGTCAACCGTCCCAATCTCGATTTCCGCGGCTTTGCCGGATTGATCTCCGAAGGGACGATCGCGCCGGGCGATGCGGTACGAATCCTGCCGTCGGGCAAGACCACCCGGGTCGAGCGCATCGTGACCTTGGATGGTGATCTCGACGTCGCGGTCGCTGGCCAGTCGGTCACCCTGACGCTGGCTGACGAGGTCGATTGCTCGCGCGGTGACGTGATCGCCGCAGCCGATTCCCCGCCCCAAGCGGCCGACCAGTTCGAAGCGACGATCGTGTGGATGGCCGACGAGGAACTGCTCCCCGGGCGCGGTTATTGGCTCAAGCTCGGCACGCAGACCGTCAGCGCGCAGATCCACCAGCCGAAATATCAGGTCAACGTCAACACGCTCGAGCAGATCGCGACCAAGACGCTCGATCTCAACGCGATCGGCGTCGCCAATCTGGTCACCGACAAGCCGTTGGTGTTCGAGCCCTATGCCGCCAGCCGCGATCTCGGCGGGTTCATCCTGGTCGACAAGCTGACCAACGCCACCATTGCCGCGGGTATGCTGCACTTCGCGTTGCGTCGCGCGCGCGACGTCCATTGGCAGTCGATCGACATCGGCCGCGCCGCGCACGCGCAGCAGAAGGGTCAAGAGCCCAAGGTGCTGTGGTTCACCGGCCTGTCGGGTTCGGGCAAGTCGACCATTGCCAATCTGGTCGAGAAGAAGCTCTATGCGCTCGGACGCCACTCCTATCTGCTCGACGGCGACAATGTCCGCCACGGGCTCAACAAGGATCTGGGCTTCACCGATGCCGACCGCATCGAGAATATCCGCCGGGTCGGCGAGGTGGCCAAATTGATGACCGATGCCGGGCTGATCGTCCTGACCGCCTTCATCTCGCCGTTCCGCGCCGAGCGCGATATCGTACGCGCGATGCTGCCCGAAGGCGATTTCGTCGAGATCTTCGTCGACACACCGATCGAGGTCGCCGAAGCGCGCGACGTCAAGGGGCTCTACAAGAAGGCGCGCTCGGGCGAGATCCGCAACTTCACCGGCATTTCGAGTCCCTATGAACGCCCCGAGCGGCCCGATATCCGGGTCGACACGACGCGCGAAACGCCCGAAGCGGCGGCCGAGCGCATCGTCGAGCATATCATGGGCGTGTGGAGCCCCGACCTGTGAGCTGGACCCAGGCCGACGCCGATTTCGCGGCGGAGATTGCCGCGGCGGCAGGCAAATTGCTGCAGGAAGTCCGCGCCTCACGCACTTGGGATGCCAAGGAACTGGGCAAGGTTGGCGACGCCGCCGCCAATGAATTACTGTGCCACGCCATCGGCACCGAGCGGCCCGACGACGGCCTGTTGTCGGAAGAGCGCAAATGCGACGGCAGCCGCCTGGCGAAGTCGCGGACCTGGATCATCGATCCGGTCGACGGCACGCGCGAATATGGCGAGGAACGCGACGATTGGGCGGTCCATGTCGCCCTCTGCATCGATGGACGGCCCGAGCTGGGCGCGGTCGCGCTGCCCGACGCCGGTCTGGTGCTGCGCTCGGACGCTCCCCCTGCCCTGCAGCCGCTCAACGACCCGCCGCGCATGGTAGTCAGCCGCACGCGCCCGGCGCCCGAGGCGATCGCAGTCGCCGAAGCGATCGGCGCCGAATTGGTGCCGATGGGATCGGCCGGCGCCAAGGCGATGGCGGTCGTCCGCGGCCTCGCCGATATCTACCTTCATTCCGGCGGGCAGCATGAATGGGACAATGCCGCGCCGGTCGCGGTTGCCCTCGCCGCCGGCCTGCACGCGACGCGGCTCGACGGATCACCCTTCGTCTATAATTGCGCCGAGACCTGGGTCCCCGATCTGCTGATCTGCCGCAAGGAGTTGCTCGCCCAGGTGACAGACGCGTTGCGTGCGACGGCCGTGGCCGGCTGATCGAAACTTCCGCATCTCAAGCAGAGACCGCTCTTCAGCGACGATTTGTCTCGCTTGGGCTAGCCAGTATAGTGGCGCCATGACCGTCGACCCCGCCCGCCAGACGCCACGCTTCGCGCGGCGCCGCGGCGAGATTCTCGACGTCGCCTCGAACCTCATCAATGTACACGGCACGCGTGGCATGACGCTGACCGCGGTCGCCAAGGCACTCGGGCTCGATACGTCGAGCGTGACCTATTATTTCAAACGCAAGGACGTGCTGGCGGCGGCCTGTCTGGAGCGCACCTTGCTTCGCCTGCGCGACAGCGCGGCGGCGGCCGCGCACGGGCCCGATCCCCGCTCGCGCGCCCGCGCTTTCCTGCACGACCAGTTCGAACTGCATCTTCGCCAGCGGTTACCGGGCGCGACGAAACTGGCGCTGCTGTCCGATATGCGTGCGCTCGACCCCGACACGCGCGGGCCGCTCGATGCGCTCTACACCGACATGGCGCGGCTAGTGCGTGGCTTTTTCGACGCCGGCGATGCGCCCGAGGCGGAATCGCGCACACTCATTGCCAGCTCGATCCTGATCCACAATGTGCATTGGCTGCCGGCCTGGCTGCCGCATTATCTCGAACGCGACCTCGATCGCGCCGAGGCGCGGTTGTTCGACATCCTCGATCGCGGTCTTGCCGCCGCCCGCGACTGGCCAGTCGACATCGCCCCGCTCGATCCGCCGGACGGCGGTGACGCGCAGACGCGCTTCCTCCATGCCGCCACCAATTTGATCAATCGCGAAGGCTATGTCGGCGCGAGCGTCGAAAAGATCGCCGCCGAGCTCGGCGTGTCGACCGGCAGCTTCTATCATCACCTGGAGAACAAGGACGATCTGGTCGTCGCCTGTTTCGACCGCAGCTATGCGTTGCTCGATGCGGCCCAGGCGCGCGCCGACGCGTCCGGCAGCGACGAAGGCGAGCGGCTGGCGATCATGGTGTCGAGCCTTGTCGCGCTGCAATTCGCCGCCGACAGTCCGTTGCTGCGCACCAGCGCCTACCAAGCGTTGCCGATCGACCTGCGCGAACAGATGTTGCAGCGGACCGACCGCGTCACGCGGCACATCGCCGGCACTATCGCCGACGGCGTCGCCGACGGATCGGTTCGCGCGGTCGATCCGGAGATTGCCGGCCATGCGATCATGGCCGCGATCGACGCCGCCGCATCGTTGCGGCGTTGGGCGGGACAGCACCCGCTGGGCGATGCCGTCGCGCAATTCTCCGCGGCCTTGCGCTCCGGCATCTTCTGATCTTAGTCGCCTCGCGAGGAGAACCAGGTGCCCATCTACGAACTCGACGGGAAAGTCCCGGTCATCGGCAGCGGCGTGTGGATCGCCCCCGACGCGCATGTCATCGGCGAGGTCGTGCTGGGCGACAATGTCGGCGTGTGGTTCGGCACAGTGATCCGCGGCGACACCTCCCTGATCACCGTCGGCAGCGGTACCAACGTCCAGGATGGGACGATGCTGCATTCCGATTATGGCGTGCCGCTGACGATCGGTGAGGATTGCACGATCGGCCATCACGCGATTCTGCACGGCTGCACCGTCGGCAATCGAGTCCTGGTCGGCATGGGAGCGACAGTCCTCAACCAGGCGGTGATCGGCGACGAATCTGTGATTGGCGCCAACGCCTTGATCACCGAGGGCAAGACGTTCGAGACAGGCAGCCTGATCGTCGGCTCGCCGGCGCGCGCGACCAAGACGCTCGACCCCGGCAAGCGCGCGTTCCTGAAGGCGTCGGCGGAGCATTACATCGCCAATGCACATCGTTTCGCGAAAGGGCTGAAGCGGATCGACTGATCCGCACCAGACTCCGGAGTCCCAATCGTCACCCCCGCCTTGTGCCCGTTCGAGTTTTGGCTTGCCCCCGGCAAGCCAAGATCGTGTCCGGGGGACAGGATCTCGCTCGAACGCCAACCCTCCACAACGGAATCCAGCCGCCGTTGCGCGTTGGATGCCGGGACAAGCCCGGCATGATGATCGTGGCTTAGATTAGCCCCTCAGTTCCCCTTCGCCGCCCAGGCCATCACCCCCGCTCGCAGCCGATCCGCCGCAGCCTTGCGCACGGCGATCGTCGCCAGCGCGCGCTTGGCGCCACCGCGCGATGCCGCCGGCAGGTTCTTCTCGGCATAAGCGGTGATCTTGCCCGGCATCGCCGGATCGTTCGACCCCGCTCCCAGGCGGACGATATAGCCCGCGCGCGTGCTCGCTTCGAGGAAGCCGTTGACCATGTCGGCGTTGGCGACGGCATAGTCGAACGCCAAATCGGGATTCCCGCCCGCCACCGCGCCCAGGATCACCGGCTTTTGCTGCGCGGTCAGCACGTCGGTCTTGAGTAGGTCGAGCGCCTTCTGCGCCAGCGCAGGATCACGCGTCGCCCCGAGCAGGCGGACATATTCGTTCTTCACGACTGGATTCGTCTCCGCTTTGGTCAGCGCGAGCAGCGCGTCCCAATCGGCCGGCGTCGCATTGCGGGCGAAGGTGGCGAGGATCGGCGCGCGGATCGCCGGCGGGATCGCCGAGCTGTCGGTGCGGAGTTTGGCGAAATAGGCGCGGGCCCGACTCAGCACGTCCGGGTCGCCGGCCGCCCCGAGGCGCCCGACCAGATCCTCGCGCAAATTGGCTACCAGCGGCGACTCGCCGGCCTTGGCCTGGTAACCGATCGACGCGAGCACCGGATCGAGCCGCCTGATCGTCAGCGCGTTGACCTGATCGCGGAGCGGGCTGCCCTCATAGAGGCCGGACAGCGAACCCAGCTCGGCCGAGAGCAGCGACCATTCGAGCGGGCTGGCATCGTTCGGCACCGCGGCAAACGTCGCCGCCCAGGCCGAGAAATCCTGATCGCCCGATCGCGCCAGCGCGAAATCGTCGCCCAACGTTCCCAGCCGATCGGCGAGCGCCAGCTTGGCGTAGTCAGCTACCAGCGCCGCATGGGCGTCGCCCGCATAGCGCGCGCGCAAATAGCTGCCCTTGCCGACGTTGAGTACCACCGGGCCGCAGCCCGGCATGGTGACGTTGGTCGACGCACCGGTCGCGATCGCCCGTACCGGCTCGCCGCCGACCGTCCCGACCCGCAACGGCACACGCCAGGTCGTCGCCGCCTTGGAGGCATCATCGAGCCCGAACCGCCCCTGCGCCAGTGCCGCGACAGTCTGGCCGTTGACGCACTTGCTCGACGCGAGCGTCACCATCGGCACGCCGCCCTGCAAGGTGAAATCGTGCGCACTATCCTTGATCTTGACGCCCGACGCCGCTTCCAGCTCGTCCCACAACATATCGGTCGAGGTGTTGCCGTATTTGTATTTCGCCATGTAGCGGCGGATGCCGTCGCGGAACTTGTCCGGACCCAGCACCGACTCGATCATCGTTATGACCGCCTGGCCCTTTTGATAGGTGATGCCGTCGAACGCTTCGCCAATCTGATCGACGGTTTCGACATGACGGATGATCGGGTGCGTCGCGCTGGTCGCGTCAGTCCCGATTGCGCCTTCGCGGTCGAACGCTACCGCCGATTCGCGGGCGAACCAGTCGGGATTGAGGTCACCTGAGGTCTTGTTCTCCATCCACGAGGCGAAGCCCTCGTTGAGCCACAGATCGTCCCACCAGCTCATCGTGACCAGGTCGCCGAACCATTGGTGCGCCATTTCATGCGCGACCACGGCGAAGATGCGCTGCTTGTCGCTCTCGGTCGCCCGCTTCGGGTCGAACAGGAGCTCCGGCTCGAAATAGAAGATCGCGCCCCAATTCTCCATCGCACCGAAGAATTGCGACGAGCCCGGACCAGCGATCATGTCAAGCTTGGGCAGCGGATAAGGCTGGCCGAAATAGTCGTTATAATAGGTCAGGAGGCGCTTGGCCGAGGCAAGCGCGTAATCGCCTTGGTCTTTCACCCCCTTGCGCGTGATGACGCCGATCTCGGTCTTGCCGGCCATCACGGTCTTGCGCTCCATGTCCCCCATGCCGAGGAACAGGAGGTAGCTCGACATGATCGGGCTCTGCCGGAAGCTATAGAGTTGGGTGCCGTCGGGACGGTTGGTCATGGTGGCGGGCATGTTGGAGAAAGCGAGCTGGCCCTTGGGCGCCACCGCCGAGAGCTTGAACTTGGCCTTGAAGCTGGGCTCGTCCCACATCGGCGCGAAGCGGCGCGCATCGGGCGCCTCGAACTGGGTCGCGAGCATCCGCGCCTTCGACCCGTCGTCATTGGTGTAATCGATCGCGAAAAAGCCGGCGGCCGATTCGTTGATCTTGCCGGTCCAGGCGAAGGTGATGACATGGTTGCCGAGCTTGGCCGGCGCCGGGAGCCTCAGGGTCAATTGCTGCGCATCGTTGTCGAGCTTGAATGGCACCGCCTTGCCGTCGATCGTCGCGCGGCTGATCGTCATGTCGGCGGCATTGAGGATGATCGTGCTGGTCGCCTTCTTCACCGTGACGTTGACCGTCTCGGTGCCGGTGAAGATCATCTTCTGCGCGTCGGGATCGACTTTGATGTCGTAGGACACCGGCACGACGTCTGTCGGCAGCCGCGCTGCGGCGAGCGCCGGCGTGGAGACGGTGGCGAGCAGCAGCGCGGTAGTGACGGCGATCTTCATGCGATTCTTGGACCTTGGTGATATGGTGTATTGTTTGGCCATAACGCGGTGCGTGCGAATGGCAAATGGATCGATTCGGCCAGATTCGCCCATTCCGTACCGTCAATTCGAAAATTTTTCCGGGCTGCTGGACTGTGGTTTCGGTTGCGCTATGAAACCGGCATGAGGACGCCGATATTCGATCGCCTGCGCCTGCCCGTGATCGGGTCGCCGCTGTTCATCATCTCCGGACCCGATTTGGTAATCGCCCAGTGCAAGGCGGGAATCGTCGGGTCCTTTCCGGCCTTGAACGCGCGGCCGCAGACCCTGCTCGACGAATGGCTGCATCGGATCACCGAGGAACTCGCGGCGTGGAATCGGGACAATCCCGATCGCCCCGCCGCCCCCTTCGCCGTCAATCAGATCGTCCACAAGTCGAACGACCGGCTGGAAGGCGACCTCGCCATCTGCGCGAAATGGCAAGTGCCGATCACCATCACGTCGCTCGGCGCGCGCGAGGAACTCAATCAGGCCGTGCACGCTTGGGGCGGGATCACTCTTCATGACATTATCGACGACCGCTTCGCGCGCAAGGCGATCGAAAAGGGCGCCGACGGGCTGATCGCGGTCGCGGCGGGCGCCGGTGGCCATGCCGGACGCTTGTCGCCTTTCGCGATCACCCAGGAAATCCGGCAATGGTTCGATGGCCCGCTGGTCCTGTCGGGCGCGATCGCGACCGGCGGCGCGGTGCTTGCCGCCCAGGCGATGGGTGCCGACCTCGCCTATATCGGCTCGCCTTTCATCGCGACCGACGAAGCCAATGCCGTCGAGGCCTACAAACGGGGCATCGTCGAGAGCAAGGCGGCGGACATCGTCTATTCGAACCTGTTCACCGGCGTGCACGGCAATTATCTGCGCGGCTCGATCGTCGCGGCGGGCATGGATCCCGACAATCTGCCGGAGGGCGATCTCAGCACGATGAACTTCGGCGGCAATCGCGAGGCAAAGGCCTGGAAGGACATCTGGGGATCGGGCCAGGGCATCGGCGTGATCGACAAGATCGAGTCGGTAGCGGCGCGCGTCGATCGGCTGGAAGCCGAGTATAAGGCAGCGAAGGCGCGGATCGCGGCGCTGTAACCCTCACATAGTGCGACGGGCGATGACGACCTTCTAAAACGCCATTGCCAGACGGGCCTGCATCCACTGCACCGGGCTATCGGCGGGCAACGAGTCGGCCTGCGCGCCGTCCAGACGCGCGACGCGACGATGGAGATCGATGCTGGCGGTAATCAACGCGCGCGCATCGGCCGGCATCTGCTCGATCACCCCGCGGTCGGTGATCGGCGCATCGCCAAGACGCCGTGCGGGATCGAGCGCGTCGCGTGGCGACAATTCCCCCGAATCGACCGCGCGCTGGGTCAGCAGCCAGGCGATGACGTGCATCAGCCGCGTCGTCACCTTGAGCGATTCGCACGAGAAGGTGACGCGGCCGAGCGGATCCAGCGCCTCGCGCTCGACGCGCGCGCCCTGGTCGAAATAGCCGCGCGCCTCGTCCGCCAGCACCATCGCCTCGACGTAGAGCGAGTCGATCATTTTGCGATGGATGCGCAGTTCGGTGACTTCACCTGTCATGCGCAACACGATTGCCACAAACGACGGTTCCCGCAAGCGGCGAAAGGACCACCGCGTCCCAAATTCGATCAGGGCCGGATTCGATCACGCGATGATGTCGGGAATCAACTGGTTCTCCAGCGCGGTAACCTCATCCTTCAACAACAGCTTGCGCTTCTTCAGCCGGGCAATCTGGAGCTGGTCGCTCGACCCCAATACCCGCAACGCCTCGATCGCCGAGTCGAGGTCGCGATGCTCGGTCCTGAGGGCGTCCAGCCGTTTGTGGATCTGCGCTTCGTCCATCGCTCTCCGCGTCCCTTGGGCCCTCGAAGACCGATCTGTCGCCAAAACGATGCGCCGCGTCGAATCGAAAGTGAAATCGATGGCGACAAATCGCGCGACTCGTGTTCTATTGGTCCACCCACCTTGATGAAGGAGGTCGCTCCCATGCAGAACTCGCACCTTTCAGCTCTTGAGGCGAAGCATTTGGTGTTGGACCGGCAGATCACAGCCGAAAGCCAGCGCCCAGCGCCCGACACCCGCATCCTCGCGAATCTCAAGAAGCAGAAATTGCGTGTGAAGGAAGCAATCGCGGCGATCTGATCCCGCGTGCACCGGGGCCCGGGTGCGATGCGCCCGGGTCGTCCCGTCAGAATAGCGGCTTGATCGGCTTGTCCTTGACCGGACCCGAGTTGGCTACGACCGGCTTGCGCGCGGCCTGAGGATCGATCGGGTGATCGAATGCCACGCCGGCGCGGCCAGCCGCGATCCAGGCGATGCGGCCATTGACCCAACCGACGCCGCGCACCTCTATCTCGACCATCGTACCGATATCGATCGGCTTGGGCACGTCGGCCATCAGTCCGCCGGATGACAGGTTACGGACGCGCACCTGCGTGGTTTCAGTCGAGCCTTCGATGCGAAACCGCGCCACCAGCAACAGACTGTCGCGCGCGTCGTTACGCTGTGCCACCGCGTCTTCGGCGCCGCCGTCGGTTAAGGGATCGTGCGAAACGTGGTCCATATGCCTGCCAAAAACGCGTCCATGCCGCCCGCGAACGCTTAGGCCGAAAGATTATCGAAAGCGTTAAACCGCGGGCCCAACGAAAAATCCGATCCAGAACGGATCGGATCAATCCTCGCGCGACACTTTCTCGTTGCGCTCGTGACGCTCCTGCGCCTCGACGGTCATCGTCGCGATCGGTCGCGCCTCGAGCCGGCCGAGCGAGATCGGTTCGCCGGTGACTTCGCAATAGCCGTATTCGCCTTCATCGAGCCGGCGCAGCGCGGCATCGATCTTGGAGATCAACTTGCGCTGGCGATCGCGCGTGCGCAATTCGATCGACCAGTCGGTCTCGCTCGATGCGCGGTCGGTTAGATCCGCCTCGCGCAGCGGCTCGACCTGAAGCTGCGACAGGGTCGTTTCCGCTTCCTTGAGGATCGCTTCCTTCCAGCGCAGCAGCTTGTCGCGGAAATATTCCTGCTGACGCGGATTCATAAAAGGTTCGTCAGGGCTCGGCCGATAGCCGTCGCCATCGTTGGCCGGTACGCTGAAACTGGAATCATCCATGCGATTCAAAGCCGTTGCCATCCCCACTCTCCGTTTGGCCCTTGGAACACTGTTCCCGTGCGCCTGTCGGACCCCTAATGACGAGCGGGCCTATAGCGGCGTGGAAGCGGCTCCACAAGCGATTGGCGACAAACAAAAAGCCCGTCGCGTCCGCGGCACGATAATGGGGAGTTGATGACGACGGCGTGAACCGCCGCTTCACCCTTTGGTCACAGGTCGAGACCCTGGATCGGACGAAGAAGTTAACCCAGGTCGTATCACAATGACACGTTAACCATAACCGCACCCCCATCGATCGATATAAAGATCAAATCGGGCGACTATAATTGGTTAACGGAATTGCGCTTAATTCTTTGTTTTGCACTATCGCACTAGCAGCGAAGTAACTGCGAGAATCACCACCGTCTCTGTGGGGTCAGCGACGGTTAGAGAGAAAGTAGACGCGATGTCTGTCCGGATGGCGATGGCTAAACTATGCGCCTGCGCATGCGGGGGCGCCATTATCGGCGGCGGTGCGGTCAAAGTGGCCGACGGCGCCAAGGCTCGTCCCGTTTATGCCAAGACGTACAAGCGACATGTCGTGCGGGCCCGGGTAGCGAGCGCCGCCCGATCGCGCGTTCGCAAGGTGGTGACGACCACGACGACCTGCCCACCCGCGATCGTGACGGTCGCCGGCGGCGCTCCGTTGCCGATGCCGCCTGCCTTCACCGGCTCGAGCGGCGGTGTGCCGATCGTCGGCGGAAGCGGTGGCGGCTGGGGCGGCGGCGGTGGCGGATTCTTCGCCGGCGGCTTTGGTGGCGGTGGCGGTGGCAGCGGCGGGATCGCGATCTCGTCGACCTCGTCCAGCTCGGGCGGTTCGTCCTCGACCTCTTCCTCAACCGGCGGCTTCTCGTCGGGCAGCACCTCCTCTACCTCGTCGGGTAACGTCTCCTCGTCGTCGTCGGGCGACGTGTCGTCCTCAACCTCATCTTCGGGTGACGTCTCGTCCTCCTCGTCGACCTCGAGTTCCTCTAACGGCTCGTCGTCTTCGACGTCTTCATCCTCGAACGGATCGAGCTCGTCCAACTCGTCCGCCAGCTCGGGCTCTTCCTCCACGTCTGGCTCCTCGTCGACCTCGTCGTCGAGCTACGGCTCGTCGTCCAGGGGCTGGAGTTCGAACGGCGGCTGGTCGTCGAACGGCGGCTGGAGCTCGACCGGTGGCCACGGTTCCTCGACCGGATCGACCGGCGGCACGCCTGCTCCGGTGCCGGCGCCGCCGATGATCCTGTTGTTCGGCGGTGCCGCGGCCGCAATGGTCGCGCGCAAGCGCCTGACGAAGAAGAAGACCGAGACGATCGCGGCCTAAGCCGCGCTCAAGGCTTTCTCGATTTCGGGAATGGGATGGCCGGTGAGGTTCTTTGGGACTTCGCCGGCCAATCTGTTGGCGACCTCGACATGATAATGTTTGCGCAGCTCGCCCAGCGTGTGCGGCGGCGCGGCGATGATGAGCGATTCGAATTCGTTGGCGAGCGCGCGTTCCTTGAGCATCGCCCCGACATCGGCGGCGAAGCGATCCTCTTCCTGCTGGTGAAAATCGACTTCCTGCATCGAACTGCGCGCCGATCCGATCGAGCTGGCGGTGCTGCCCGGCGCGTCGCTTTTCTGGTCGCGATCGGCGGGATTGATCCGGTCCTGGGCATGTTCGACCACCAGATTGGGGTGCACGCCATCGCCCTCATTGCGCAGGAACAGCGCCTTGCGCCCATCGGCGACGACGACGAGGGTATTGTGACGAAGCTGCATGATGTTCTCCTCGGGTTTGGGAGTTGAACGCCGCAGTACGCCACCGGGTTGCGCGCCTCGTCCCGCCCCGCCATAGCCTCGCCGCTATGCATGACATCCGCCTGATCCGCGACAATCCCGAAGCTTTCGATGCAGGGCTGGCCCGTCGCGGCCTGTCACCGATGGCATCGGACCTGCTCGCGTTGGACGAAAAGCGCCGCGCTGTGATCACCGAATTGCAGGCCGGCCAGACTCGCCGCAACGAGGCGTCGAAGGCGATCGGCGCGGCCAAGGCGGCCAAGGACGAAGCGACCGCGGGCGCGCTGATGGCGGAGGTCGCTACCCTCAAGACGCGGCTGCTCGAGTTGGAGGAAGAGGAACGGACCACCGAGGCGGCGCTGAATGAGGCGCTGGCCGCGATCCCCAATCTGCCGCTCGACGACGTGCCCGCCGGCGCGGATGAAGATGATAACCAATTGATGCACGAGCGTGGCACCAAGCCCGTTTTCGCGTTCGAAATTCGCGAGCACGACGCCATCGGCCCGGCGCTCGGACTGGACTTCGAAACCGGCGTGGCGCTTGCCGGCGCGCGCTTCACTTTGGTTCGTGGCGCCGCGGCGCGACTCAACCGCGCGCTCGGCCAGTTTGGGCTCGACGTGCTGACCAAACACCATGGATATGAGGAAGTCGTGCCGCCGCTGCTCGTGCGCAGCGAGGCGATGTTCGGTACCGGGCAATTGCCCAAGTTCGCCGAGGACCTGTTTCAGACCACCGATGGTCGCTGGCTGATACCCACCTCCGAAGTGTCCTTGACCAATATCGTGCGCGAACAAATCCTGGCCGGCGCCGAGCTGCCGCTGCGCTTCACCGCCCTGACGCCCTGCTTCCGCTCGGAGGCAGGCGCCGCCGGACGCGACACGCGCGGCTTCATCCGCCAGCACCAATTCGAAAAGGCCGAGATGGTCTCGATCGTGCCGCCCGATCAGTCGGAAGCCGAGCATGAGCGGATGACCGCCGCCGCGGAAGACGTGCTGACCCGGCTCGGCCTGCCTTTCCGTCGGATGAAGCTGTGCACCGGCGACATGGGTTTTTCCGCGGCCCGCACCTACGATCTCGAAGTCTGGCTGCCGGGCCAGGGGCGCTATCGCGAGATTTCGAGCTGCTCGACCTGCACCGATTTCCAGGCGCGGCGGATGAACGCGCGCTTCCGTGGCGAGGATGGTAAGCCGGCGTTCGTCCATACGCTCAATGGCTCGGGGCTGGTCGTGGGCCGAATGATGGTCGCGATCCTGGAAAATTATCAGCAGGAAGACCGCGCGGTGGCGATCCCTGATGCGCTGCAACCGTATCTCGGTGGGTTGAACCGGCTCGAGCCCAAGGCGTGAGAATCCTTCTCACCAATGACGACGGCTATCACGCGCCCGGTCTTGCCGTGCTCGAACGTCTGGCGCGGTGCTTTTCCGACGACATCACCATCGTGGCGCCGGCCGAGGAGCAATCGGGCAAGGGTCGCTCGCTCACACTGACCGAACCGCTGCGGGTCAAGCGGTTCGACGATAAGCGCTACGCCGTCGGCGGAACGCCGACCGATGCGGTAATGTTCGCGCTGGCCAATGTCATGCGCGACGCCAAGCCCGATCTGATCCTGTCGGGAGTCAATCGCGGCGCCAATCTGGGCGAGGACGTATTCTATTCGGGCACGATCGGCGCGGCGATGGAAGGCGCGCTCGCCGGCATCCGCTCGATCGCGATCAGCCAGCGTTATGGTGCCGAAGCGCCCGGCCACGACGTTACGTTCGAGACCGCCGAGGCGTGGGGCGAACGCGTGCTGGCGCCGTTGATCGCTGCACCGGTCGATCCGCGCGTCGTGGTCAACGTCAACTTTCCGCCGATTCCGCCCGATGATGTGCAGGGCGTGCGCGTCGTCCATCAGGGATTGCGCGACTATGGCCGCGTCAAGGTGATCGAGCGCACCGACCCGCGCGGGTTCGCTTATTATTGGATGGGCCTGGGCCGCGTCGAGCACACGCCGGCCGCCGATACCGACCTGGAGGCGATCGAGCGCGGCTTCATTACCGTGACGCCGTTACAGATGGACCTGACGCATCGTGATTCATTGGCTATGCTGGAGAAAGCGTATCGATGACGCAGGGGGGGCCCGCGATGCGAATGATCACACTTGTCCTTTTGATATTCGGACTCTCGGGATGCATCCCGCAGACCGATTATGCGCGGCCATCTGACGCGGGGTCGCCGCCCGTCGCAGATTACGACCCGCCGCCGCCGCAGGCCGAAATGACTGCCCCGCCCTCGGCGCCGCCTGCCTGGGAAGCAAAGCCGGTCACACCCGATGCGCGAACGATCGCTGAATCGAGCTATATCGTCCGGCCCGGCGACACGTTGCGCGGCGTTGCCGACAAGACCGGGTCAGGTTCGGAGATCATCGCCAGGGCAAATGCCCTCGAATCGCCCTTCACCATTCGCGCCGGGCAACAATTGCGCATTCCGGGCGGCCGCTACCATCTGGTCCGGCTGGGCGAATCGGGCATCGCGATCGCGCGGGCCTATGGCGTCCGCTGGGCCGACATCGTCGCTGCCAATAACCTGGTCGAACCCTATGTGCTGCGGTCGGGCCGTCGTATCCTGATCCCCGGCGGCACACGGCCGCCCCAAACGCTCGCCGAGCGCGCGGCAGCGTTCAAGATCGACCTTGGCGACATCGCCACTGGCGGCGGCGAGCCCGCCATTCCGGATAACGTCAGGCCGGTTCGCCCCGCTACTTCGGTGACCAGGGCGCTGCCCTCGACTGTCGCGGTGGGCGCGCCCTCGCCGCTCAGCGGGCCTTTCCTCTGGCCGGTCGCGAGCGGCAGGGTCGTCAAGCGGTTCGGCGGCGGCGCGAGCGGGGAGCGTAATGACGGGATAAAGATCGCGGTGCCGCTGGGGACGCCGATCCGGGCCGCGGCCGATGGTGTGGTGATCTACACTACCGACAGCATCGCCGGACTGGGTGGCTTGGTCATGGTCCGCCACGGCAATGGCTGGACCAGCGTCTATGGCCATGCCAGCCGCGTCATAGTGACTCGTGGCCAGGCGGTGAAACGCGGGCAGACGATCGCGCTGTCGGGCGACACCGGCTTCGCCGACCGCCCGGAAGTGCATTTCGAACTCAGGCAAGGCCGTACGCCGGTCGATCCCTTGTCGAAGTTGCCGAGTCGCTAGTGGCGGTGCTACCCGCGCCGCCATCATGACCGATTACAAATCCGACCTGCTCCGCCTGCTCGACGAGCGCGGCTATATCCATCAAGTGACCGACGCAATCGGACTCGACGCGTTGGCGACCAAGCAGATCGTACCCGGCTATATCGGCTTCGACGCCACCGCGCCGTCGCTGCACATCGGATCGATGGTGCAGATCATGATGCTGCGCCGCCTGCAGCAAGCGGGCCACAAGCCGATCGTGCTGATGGGCGGCGGGACGACCAAGGTCGGCGATCCATCGGGCAAGGACGAAAGCCGACGGCTGCTCGACGACGCCACGATCGATGCCAACATCGCCTCGATCCGTCGCGTATTCGAACGCTTCCTGACCTTCGGCGACGGCCCGACCGATGCGGTGATGGTCAACAATGCCGACTGGCTCGACAAGCTCGAATATATTCCGTTCCTGCGCGACGTCGGGCGGCATTTCACGATCAACCGCATGTTGGCGTTCGATTCGGTCAAACTCCGGCTCGATCGCGAGCAGCCGCTGACCTTCCTCGAATTCAACTACATGATCCTCCAGGCCTATGATTTCCTGGAATTGTCGCGCCGCTCGGCATGCCGGCTGCAAATGGGCGGATCGGATCAATGGGGCAATATCGTCAACGGCATCGAGCTGTCGCGCCGAGTCGACGGGACCGAGGTATTCGGGCTGACCACCCCGCTGATCACCAATGCGGACGGATCGAAGATGGGCAAGACCGCGGCCGGCGCGGTGTGGCTCAACGACGACGCGCTGCCGGCCTATGATTACTGGCAATATTGGCGAAACGTCGACGACCGCGACGTCGGCCGTTTCCTGCGCCTGTTCACCGACCTGCCGCTCGACGAAATCGCCCGGCTCGAATCGCTCGAGGGTGCAGAGATCAACCAGGCCAAGATCGTGCTCGCCAACGAGGCGACGGCCTTGTGCCGCGGCCAGGAGGCAGCGAACCTGGCCGCCGAGACTGCACGCAAGACGTTCGAGGAAGGATCGGCGGGCGCCGACCTGCCCACGTTTGCGGTGTCCGGCTCGACCGGCCTGGTCGATGCGCTGATCGGGCTCGGCTTCTGCGCGTCCAAGGGCGAGGCGCGGCGGTTGATCGCCGGTGGCGGCGCGCGGGTCGACGGGGAGAAGGTGGCGGACGAGGCGTTCACCATCGTGATGACGGGAAATCCGGTGCGCGTGTCGGCGGGCAAGAAGCATCACGGCTTGCTCACGCCGGCGTGAATATGGCTAACAGCCGTTAAACACGTTCCTTTTCAAGCTTTTCATGGGCTGGTCGTTACTCATCGTAGCGAACGGGAAAGGACTCGATGGGCGCGGCACTGGCCTATAGCGATCAACGCGATGCTCCACGGGATGAGGTTCATTACCGTGCGCGCGCTTTCGGCGGCGATGCCCGGCCGGTATCGGTGCTGGTCGTCAACATGTCGGCCCAGGGGCTGATGGCGCGAGTCGATGCCGACCGCCCGATCGGCGAACGGCTGCACATCACCCTTCCTGTGGTCGGCGTGATCGTCGCCGAGGTCCGCTGGTCGCTTGGCGGGCGGATCGGCTGCGAGCTCGACCGGCCGATCGGCATGGCCGAATATTACGAACTGCTCTCGGCCTTGCTCAAGAACGTTCGCTGAGGGCGGTTGCCCAGGGGCAGGCCGCCCTAGCCCGACCGCAGCAATTGCACCCCGGCATCGCGCTCGAACAAGTACAGCGCGATCCGCGCCGCCTGACCGCGCGGGCCGTCCAGGCCACCGTCGCGATCGATCATCAGTCGGGCGTCGTCATGCGCGGTTTGTTGCAGCGAAGCGAAATGCTCGGGCGTCGCCAGGCGATAGCCTTGCTCGCCGGACTGACGCGTCCCGAGCATCTCGCCAGCCCCGCGCAACCGCAAATCTTCCTCGGCGATACGGAAGCCGTCGTTGGTCTCGCGCATCAACGCCAGCCGCGCGCGCGATGTCTCGCTCAAGCCATTGCCGCGGATCAGCAAGCAGATCGATCGCCCCGTCCCACGCCCGACGCGACCACGCAACTGATGAAGCTGGGCGAGACCGAACCGATCAGCATGCTCGATCACGATCAGCGTCGCATTGGGCACGTCGACGCCGACCTCGATCACCGTGGTCGCCACCAGCACGCCGAGATCGCCGCTGGCGAAGCGCGCCATCACCGCGTCCTTCTCGGCAGGCTTCATGCGGCCATGGATCAGCCCGACACGATCGCCGAACCGCGCCTGGAGCGACCCCGCCCGCGCCTCGGCCGCGGCGAGGTCCGATTTCTCGCTTTCCTCGACCAAGGGGCACACCCAATAGGCCTGACCTCCGCTGTCGAGATGCCGGCCGAGCGCTTCGACGATCTCGCCCAGCCGGTCCTCCGACATCACCCGCGTCTCGATCGGCTGGCGTCCCGGCGGCATCTCGTCGAGCCGGCTGACGTCCATCTCGCCATATTGCGCCAGGGTCAGGGTGCGTGGGATCGGCGTCGCGGTCATCGCCAGCAAATGCGGCGCGGCACCCTTCTCCTGCAGCGACAGCCGCTGCGCCACGCCGAAGCGATGCTGTTCGTCGACCACGACCAGACCGAGATCGCGATAGGCTACCGCTTCCTGGAAGATGGCGTGCGTCCCAACCAGGATGTGGATCGATCCATCCGCCAGTCCCATCAAGGTCGATTCGCGCACCCTGCCCTTGTCGCGTCCGGTCAGCACCGCGACATTGACCGGCAGCCCGGCGAGCATGCGCTGCAGCGTGTCGTAATGCTGCCGCGCCAGGATCTCGGTCGGCGCCAGGAATGCCCCTTGCGCGCCCGCCTCGACCGCCATCAGCAGCGCCATCGTCGCGACCAGGGTCTTGCCCGACCCGACATCGCCCTGGAGCAGCCGCAGCATCGGCGACGATTGCGCGAGGTCGCCCTCGATCTCGCGGATCGTCCGTGCCTGGGCATTGGTCGGCGCATAAGGCAGGTTGAGCATGGCACGCAGCCGCCCGTCGCCGTTAAGCGCGCGTCCACGCCGCGCGCGGGACGATTGCCGCACCAGCATGAAAGCGAGCTGGTTGGCGAACAATTCGTCATAGGCGAGCCGCTCGCGCGCCTTGTGATCGGCGGGATCGGCATGCGCCCGGGCGAGCGCTTCGCGCCAGTCGGGCCATTGATGCTGCGTCTTGACCCCCGGCTCGATCCACTCGGGCAGATCGGGCGCGCGCTCGATCGCCTGATGCGCCATCTGCGCCAGCCGGCGCGAGGTCAGCCCCTCCGACAACGGATAGATCGCCTCGCGCTCGCGAAAGCCCTCGCCGGGATCGGCCAAGTCGGGATGGACGATCTGCAATTCCTGTCCATACATTTCGAGCTTGCCCGAAATGCGCTTGGCCTCACCGAGCGGCAGCAATTTCTTCACCCAGCCCGACGAGCCGCCGAAATAGATCAGGCTGACATAATTGCCCTTGGCGTCGGTCGCGTGAACCCGCGTCGGCCCGCGCGGACTGCTGCTGATGCGGTAATCGACCGGCGTCACGGTAATCGCGATCGTCCGTCCGGCATCGGCCATGTCGAGCTCGTCGCGCGGTAGCCGGTCGATGAACCCGGTCGGCAGATGGAAGGCGACATCGACCACCCGGTGCAGCCCCAGCCGGTCGAGTGGCTTGGCGAGCGCCGGTCCCACGCCCTTGAGCGCAGTCACTTCGGCAAAGAGCGGGTTGAGGATATCGGGGCGCATAGCTATCTCGCTCTCCCTAGCCCCAGCCGACTGCGCGTCAAAGCGCTGCCGGCCAATTGTCGTTGGAGACCAATGGACCGCGATATCCGCCTCAAGCGCCTGCGCTTTCGCGCCTGGCACCGCGGCACCAAGGAAGCCGATCTGATGATCGGCGGATTTTTCGACGCGCATGGCGCGACGTGGAACGACGCCGAGATCGACTGGTTCGAAGCGTTCCTCGAGGAACAGGATGTCGACATCATGGCTTGGGCGATCGGAACGCAGGATGTCCCGGTGCAATGGCAAGGCCCGATGATCGATGCGATGAAGCAACTGAATTTCGTGCCGATCCAGAAGTAACTCTCCCCTCCCTGCAAGGGAGGGGATTAAGGGGTGGGTCGCGACCCCGGCGTAAGCCGGGCGGGCGTCCGGAACGAGCCCTAAGCCAATCGATCGGCGCTACGCGCCGAACCCACCCCTAACCCCTCCCTTGCAGGGAGGGGAACAAGAAGAAAAATGACCGACCCGCGCAAGATCCTCTCCGCGAAAGCACCCCTGACCCTCGCCGGCGTCCCGGCGGGGTTCCTGCCGGTGTTGCTTGCCGACCTCGCCCGCGCGCAGGCACCGGGCCGCGTGGTGCTGATCGCGCCCGACGAGGCCGAAATGCGTGCTGTCGCGGCGACCGCGGGGTATTTCGCGCCCGAGATCGAGATCGTCACCTATCCGGCCTGGGATTGTCTGCCCTATGACCGCGCCAGCCCGACCTTACGCGTCATGGCCGAACGCCTGGCCGCGCTCCACCGCTTGCAACAGGCGCCGAAGAAGCCGCAGCTCGTCGTCACCACCGCCAATGCCGCGACTCAGCGCACGCTGACGCCGTTCCGCATCCGCCAACTCGTCGCGCGCCTCGCGCCGGGCGAGCGGATCGGCCGCGACAAATTGGCGATATTGCTGTCGGCCAATGGCTATGTCCGCACCGACACGGTCCACGACCAAGGCGAGTTCGCTGTGCGCGGCGGATTGGTCGACCTGTTCCCGAGCGGTGAGGAACAGGCGTTGCGCCTCGATTTCTTCGGCGACGAGATCGAGAGCGTCCGCACCTTCGATGCCGCCGACCAGCGCACCACCGGCCGAGTCGATGGATTCACTCTGCTGCCGGCCTCCGAAGCCCTGCTCGACGAGGAATCGGTCAAGCGCTTCCGCACACGCTATCGCGAGAAGTTCGGCGCCACCGCGACCGGCGACCCGCTCTATCAGGCGATCAGCGACGGGCGTCGGCTGGCCGGCATGGAACATTGGTTGCCGATGTTCGAAGAGCGGTTGGAGACTCTGTTCGACCATCTCGGCGACGACGCGCTGGTGATCCGCGAATCGGGCGTCACCGCGGCGGCCGAACAGCGGTTCGAGGCCGTCTCTGACTATCACGCCAATCGCCTGAAGGCGCAGTCGAGCGATCCGGGCAGCTATCGTCCGCTCGCGCCGAACGCGCTCTATTTGTTGCCCGACGAATGGGCGACGCGGCTCGATCAGGCCAAGGTGCACCTTGCCACGCCGTTCCACGAACCACCGAGCGACACCGTGCTCGATTTCGAGGTCGATGGCCCGCGCGACTTCACGCCCGAGCGCGCGAGTGGCGTCAACATCTACGAAGCGGTCGTAGAGCATCTCGACAAGCTGCAGAAAGACGGCAAGAAACCGATCCTGGCGAGCTATTCGGCCGGGTCGCGCGAACGCCTTGCCGGGTTGCTCAAGGACCATGAGCTGACCGGGCTGAAGCTCGTCGACACCTGGCAAGAGGCACAAGGCGCCGCGGAGCGCGGTGTCGCGCTCACGATCCTGCCGCTCGATCACGGTTTCACCGCACCCGACATCGCCTTGCTCACCGAGCAGGATATGCTCGGCGACCGCCTGGTCCGCCGCAATCGCCGCAAGAAGTCGGCCGATGCCTTCCTTGCCGAGCTCGCGACGCTCACGCCGGGCGATCTCGTCGTCCATGCCGATCACGGCATCGGCCGCTACGAAGGCCTGACCCAGATCCCGGTGCAGAAGGCGCCGCACGATTGCGTCGCTTTGACCTATGCCGGCGGCGACAAGCTCTACGTTCCGGTCGAGAATCTCGAAGTCCTGAGCCGTTACGGCGGCGACGAAGGCGGCACGCTCGACCGCCTCGGCGGCGAGGCGTGGCAGCGCCGCAAATCGCGGATGAAAGAGCGCATCCGCGAGATTGCCGGCGAGTTGATCGCGACCGCCGCGCTGCGCGCGCTCCGCCAAGCCGATGTCGCCGAGCCCGATTCGTCGGGCTATCCGGCGTTCGTCGACCGCTTTCCCTATCAGGAAACCGACGATCAGGACCGCGCGATCGCCGAATCGCTCGACGATCTCGGCTCGGGCAAGCCGATGGACCGGCTGATCGTCGGCGATGTTGGTTTCGGCAAGACCGAGGTCGCATTGCGCGCCGCGTTCGTCGCGGCGATGGGCGGGATGCAGGTCGCGGTGGTGTGCCCGACCACTCTGCTCGCGCGCCAGCATTACAACAATTTCGTCGCGCGGTTCGAAGGCTTCCCGATCAAGGTCGGGCGGCTGTCGCGGCTGGTCGGCAGTGCCGAGGCAAAGGCCGTCAAGGAAGGTCTGACCGACGGCACGATCGACGTCGTCATCGGCACGCACGCGATCCTGGCCAAGGGCATCGAGTTCAAGCGGCTCGGACTCGTCGTAGTCGACGAGGAGCAGCGTTTCGGCGTCACTCATAAGGAACGACTGAAGGCGCTCAAGACCGACGTCCACGTCCTGACGCTGACCGCCACGCCGATCCCGCGCACCTTGCAAATGGCGATGTCGGGCTTGCGCGAATTGTCGGTGATCCAGACGCCGCCGGTCGATCGCCTGGCGGTACGCACCTATGTCATGCCCTGGGATCCGGTGGTGCTGCGCGAGGCGTTGCTGCGCGAACATTATCGCGGCGGGCAGAGCTTCTTCGTGACGCCGCGAGTCAAGGATGTGCCCGAGATCGAGGAATTCCTGCGCGAACACGTGCCCGAGGTGCGCTATGTCGTCGCGCACGGTCAGATGGCGGCCGGCGAAGTCGAGGAGCGGATGTCCGCTTTCTACGACAAGAAGTTCGAGGTTTTGGTGTCGACCACGATCGTCGAAAGCGGGCTCGACATCCCCAGCGCCAATACGATGATCGTCCACCGCGCCGACCGTTTCGGCCTCGCCCAGCTGTATCAGCTGCGCGGCCGCGTCGGGCGGGGCAAGACACGGGCTTATGCCTATCTGACCACGCCGGCCAATCGCATCATCACGGAGACCGCCGACAAGCGGCTCAAGGTACTGTCGGATCTCGACACGCTGGGCGCCGGGTTCCAGCTCGCCAGCCACGATCTCGACATTCGCGGCGCGGGCAATTTGCTCGGCGACGAGCAATCGGGGCATATTCGCGAAGTCGGCTACGAACTCTACCAATCGATGCTCGAGGAAGCGATCCTCGACGCCCGCGCCGGCGGCCTGGCGCAGCGTCCGCGCGATTTCAGCCCGCAGATTACCGTCGACGCGGCGATCATGATTCCCGAGGATTACGTCCCCGATCTCGACCTGCGCATGGGCCTATATCGCCGCCTCAACGAACTCGACGACCAGAACGGGATCGAGGCCTTCGCCGCGGAGATGATCGACCGTTTCGGCCCCCTGCCCGAGCCGACCGCGAACCTGATCAAGCTCATCGAGATCAAGCTCAACGCCAAGAAGGCCTGTGTCGCCAAGATCGACGTCGGCGCGAAGGGCGCGCTGGTCAGCTTCCACGACGACAAGCCGCCCAATATCGATGGCCTGCTCGCTTATGTCGCGCGGCTGCAAGGAGTCGCCAAGCTGCGTCCCGACAGCAAGCTGGTGATCGCGCGCGAATGGGGCGATCCGCAGGCGCGGCTCAATGGCGCGCTGCAATTGTCGAAGGGACTGGCGAAGGCAGCGGGATAAGCCCATCGCTCTAAATCCCACGCTGACCATCGTCGCCAACGCGATGCGGATCGGCGTGCATTTGCGCGATCGATTGACCTGGCAAGAAATTGGTCCAAAAAGAATTAATCTTTACTCCCTGAACGTAACGCCAGGATTCGCGCGTGGGGTAGGAGCGATGGAGAAGACGGTCCGTTTCAAACGCTTGCGGCTCATGACCGCCGCGACCGAGGCACTGACGAAAGCCCAGTCGCTCGCCGAGATACTGGAGATATTACGGTCGCGCGCGCGCGCCATCCTGGGCAGTGACGGGGTGACAGTGGCGATGCGCGAGCGCGATCAGGTCCATTATGTCGGAGAGGATTCGATCGCGCCTTTATGGGCAGGGCGACGCTTTCCGATCGGTTCGTGCATCTCGGGCATTGCGATGACGCAGCGCCGGACGATCGTCATTCCCGACATCCGCGTCGATCTCCGCGTGCCGCTCGACGCCTATCTTTCGATCTATTTCGTCGGCCTGGCGATGGCCCCGATCGGTGTCGGCAAGCCAGTCGCGGCGATCGGCGCCTATTGGCGCAGCGGCCGCCCGATCGACGAGGACGCGTTGGTATTGCTCGACATGCTGGCCAAGGGCGCCAGCGCGCAATTCGAGCGGATCGTCGATCAGCGGATGAAGTGGGCGTCCTGAGGGCCGACAAGTTCGACCTCCTCTTCGCGTTCGAGGTCGATCTCGGCGAATTTCTCGCGGCGCATCGTGAAGATGCCGTGATGGCTCACGATTATCCAAGTGCCTGATATCTCGGTCGCGTCACTATTGATCTGGCCCGAATAGCGGACCGCATGCGCTAGTGCGCCACCGTCATATTGCTTCACGAACCGCAGTCCGGATCCGTTTCGGCTGCCACTGACGAAGGCCCGCCGCACGCCTGTTCCCCCGCTGGTATCGGGCTCGGTGATCGTTCCGGAGATCGCGCCGCCATCGTCGTCGAGCCGCGCGACGAAATTATTGGTATCGGCATAGCCCAGCGCGTCGTAGCGACCATACCAGACCCCGCCTAGATTCTGCGGATCCTCGCTCACACCGTGACCAGATCGGCAAGCGCCTGTCGAAAGGGCTAGCCAAGGCGGCGGGTTGAGCCCTGCCCGTCATGTCAGGTTTGTTCCGGCATCCAGGGAGCAACGGCAGTTTGATCTGCCGGGAGGACGATCGAGCCTCGGTACAAGTCCGGAGTGACGGCCGGGGACGAATTGGCTGTAGAAGCGATACCGTGACGAAACGAGTCCGCGACCGCGCGTTGATACCCGGTACGTCGTCCAACATTGGAGCGGCAGCGTACACCTGCGTGCTAGCCCATAACAAAAAATTGATCCAAAATGGACTAATCTGGACTTCTCCGAGCCTAACGCTAGGTTTTGCGCACGGGATAGGAGCCATGGGGAAGACGGTCCGTTTCAAGCGCTGGCGGCTGATGACCGCGGCCACCGAGGCTTTGATGCAAGCTGGCTCGCTTGCCGAGATATTGGAGGTATTGCGATCGGATGCCCGCGCGATCCTGCGCAGCGACGGCGTCACCGTGATCATGCGCGAGCGCGACCAGGTTCATTATGTCGGCGAGGATGCCATCGCTCCCCTATGGACGGGTCAGCGCTTTCCGATCGGCTCGTGCATCTCGGGCATGGCGATGACCCAGCGCCGGACGATCGTCATTCCCGATATTCGCGCCGATCCGCGTGTGCCGCTCGACCTCTATCAGTCCACTTTCGTCTCCCGCGTGGCGATCGCCCCGATCGGCGTCGGGAAGCCGGTCGCGGCGATCGGCGCCTATTGGCGCAGCGGCCATCCGATCGACGATGACGCACTGGTGCTGCTCGACATGCTGGCCAAGGGTGCCGGGGCGCAACTCGAACGCATCGTCGATCAGGAGATGAAGACGGCGTCCTGAGGGCCGGCGGCTTCCGGCTCCGCGCTCACGCCGCGACCAGATCGGCAAGCGCAGCGCTGGTCAGCGGCTCGGCGCACAGAAAGCCCTGATAATATTGGCAGCCTTCCTTGGCGAGCAGGTCGAGCTGTTCGGCGGTTTCGACGCCCTCGGCGATCACCGACAGGCCGAGCGACAAGGCCATTTCGATCACGCCGCGCACGACGATACGGTCGCGCGGCGATCCGCCAATGTCCTGCGCCAGCTTGCGATCGATCTTGAGGTAATCGAGCGGCAATGCCTTGAGATAGGCGAGGCTCGAATAACCGGTACCGAAATCGTCGATCGCCACGCGGCAGCCCGCTTGTCTCAGTCCGGTAAGTAAAGTCGACGCCGCACCAAGATCGTCGATCAGGCCGCTTTCAGTGATCTCGACGGTCAGGCGCGACCGCGCGAATCCCGAAGCATCGATGCGGTCCAGCAGGATATCGGCAAAGCCTGGCCGCGCGATATCGGCGGCGGTCAGGTTGATCGACAGCCGCTGGCCCGACAACGCTTCGGGCCAAGCCGCCGCCCGACTGAGCGCCAGCCGCTGAATATGGTCGGACAAGGCCAGCCCCAAATCGGCGCGGTCGGCGGCGGCGAACAATTGATCGGCGCCGATCGCTCCGAAGCGCGGATGCTCCCAACGAGCGAGGGCTTCCACCCCGACGATCTTGCCCGTCGCGATCGCCACCTGGGGCTGGAACAGCACCGCGATCTCGTTGCTGTCGATCGCCCGGCGCAGATCGACCGACAAAGCCTCGGCGATCGCGGGTTCGTCGGCGATGCGGATCGTCGCGCCGTCGGACGCGCGCGCATCGTCCAGCGCGTCATTGGCGCGCCGCAACAGCGCCTCGACCGTTTCGTCCGCCCGTGCCGCGGCGACGCCCAGCCGCGCACCGACGGCCACCAATGTGCCGTCGATCGCGAAAGGCCTCGCCAATGCTTCAGCGAGTGCCCCAGCCAGCGCTTCCGCGTCCGCCGCTTCCTCGAGCCCGACCAGGAATTCGGGGCCTTTTTGCCGCGCGACGATCTGGCGCTTGCCGAGGGTCGTGCGCGCGACGCCGGCGATCCGCCTGACTGCCGCCCGGATCAGCGCGTCGCCGGCGGGGCGGCCATAACCGCTATTGACCAGATCGAAGCGGCTGAGCGCGATCAGGATCGCGCTGGCGCGTTCGCCACGCTGCAGACGGCGATCGAGCCATGCACGGGCCGCGCCGGCGTCGAACGCGCCTTCGATCGCCTCCTCGGTTTCCGCCGCCGCGTTGGGCGCGGTGCCGAGTTCCTCGATCAATCCGTGAACCCAGGGATCGCCCGTCGTCGCCTGGACATGATGGACCAACCGTCCGACTCCCGGATGATCGTGCGCGAAGGCGGTCGCCCCGCCGCGGCCGACACGGCGGACTGCCGCCGCCGCTGCCGCGCGATCGTCGGGCGGCAGCGCGCGAAGCGCCGTACCGAGCGAGACCTCTTCGCCCAGATCGAGCCGTTTGCCCAAAGCGGGCGTCAAGCGCACGCGGCGCGTGCGGCGATTGTAGCGCCAGCCGAGCAGATCGACCGCGCGGCCGCGATCCCAATCGCCGGCGATCCGTTCGACGAAACGCCAGGCGAACCGCAGCGCCTGGGCGAATTCGAGCTCGGTGAACGGGCTGGCCAGGAAATGCGTCGCCCCGGCGGCGTGGAAGTCGCCCAGCGCGGCGACGTCGTCGCGAGACACCAGCACGAGCAAGGCACCACCGCGGACGCGCGCTGCCTCACCGAACGCCTTGGCGGCGGCAAGTCCTTCGCCGAGCGCCCCGCGAGCGTCGAGCACCGCCAAGGCTGCGCCGCTGCCGAGATACCGCCGTGCCGCTCCGTCGCCGCGCCGAGCAGCCACCACCCGCCATCCGGCCTCCGCCGCGATCGCCGACAATTCGCCGCGCTGCCTGAACGACAGCAAGAACAGGGAGTTTCCGGTTTGAGGATCGCTGGGGACCATTGCGCGCGGTTCTACGCATGCCGACGCGACTTCGCCAATCCGCAATCGGCCATGCGCAATCGGAACGCGCGCAGCTAATCGGGGTTGCCGCAGGGGGGACGACGCCCTAGCTGTTGAAGCACGATGGCGACCGCCCCCGCCTTGATCGACCGACATGGCCGCACGATCAGCTATCTGCGCGTGTCGGTGACCGATCGCTGCGACCTGCGCTGCCGGTATTGCATGAGCGAGGATATGCGCTTCCTCCCGCGCGAAGCGTTGCTCGAGCTCGACGAGATCGCCGTCATTGCCGAACGCTTTATCGCGCGCGGCGTGACCAAGATCCGGCTGACCGGCGGCGAGCCTCTCGTGCGGCGTGGCGTTATCGATCTCGCTCGGCGGTTGGGGCGGCAAGTCGGGAAGGGTCTCGACGAACTGACGTTGACGACCAACGCCACACGGCTGGCCGACTGTGCCGGCGATCTGCGGACCGCCGGCATCCGGCGGATCAATGTCAGCCTCGACAGCCTCGATCCCGATCGCTTTCACCACATCACCCGCCATGGCGATCTGTCGCGTGTGATCGAGGGCATTGCCGCCGCCAAGGCGGCGGGACTGGCGATCAAGATCAACATGGTCGCGCTCAAGGATCTCAATCAGGACGAAATTCCGGCAATGCTCGCCTGGTGCGTCGAGCAGGGTCATGATCTCAGCCTGATCGAAACCATGCCGCTGGGTGCGATCGACGAGGATCGCGCCGACCGGTTCGTGCCGCTGACCGCGGTGTTCGACGATCTGTCGCGGCGGTTCGACCTGATCCGCGACCCGCGATCGACCGGCGGTCCGGCACGCTATTGGCGCGTCGGCGCCAGCCCTACCCGATTGGGACTGATCTCTCCCCTCACCGCCAATTTCTGCGATGGCTGCAACCGCGTCCGGCTGACGACCGAGGGACGGCTCTATGCCTGTCTCGGCCATGACGATCAGGTGGATCTGAAGGCGGCATTGCGCACGGACGGGATGACTGGGCTCGATGCCGCGATCGACGAGGCGCTGGCGATCAAGCCCGCGCGCCACGATTTCCGCATCGCCGCCGGCGCCGCGCCCGCGGTCGGGCGGCATATGAGCGTGACCGGCGGATGAAGCGCGCGCTGGTCGCGTCGCCGACCCCACCCGCCCAGGCCGCCGAGCGCGAGCTGCGAGACAGCTACGAGTGGGTGCCCGTCGAACAGGCCGATCTGGTCGTCGCGCTGGGCGGTGACGGCTTCATGCTCCAGACGCTGCACGCGATGCTCGATCGGCGCGATCCGGTACCCGTATTCGGCATGAACCTGGGCACGGTCGGTTTCCTCATGAACGACTGGCGGCGCGACGGGCTCGACGCGCGGCTCGAGCGCACGCGTCCGTTCAAGGTCACGCCGCTTCAGATGACCGCGCGGACGATCGCTGGAGAGACGTTCGTCCACCCGGCGATCAACGAAGTCTCGCTGCTCCGCGAAACGCGCCAGACCGCCAAGCTGGAAGTCACGGTCAACGATCGCGTCGTGATCCCGGAACTGGCCTGCGATGGTATCCTGGCCGCGACGCCGGCGGGATCGACCGCGTATAATCTGTCGGCCAACGGCCCGATCCTCCCGCTCGGCTCGGCGATGATCGCCTTGACCCCGATCTCCGCTTTCCGCCCACGCCGCTGGCGCGGCGCCATCCTGCCCGAAAAGGCGCGGATCACGCTCAAGGTACTCGAAGCGGCCAAGCGGCCGGTATCGGCCGTCGCCGACCAGCACGAGGTACGAGATGTCGCACAAGTCGATATCGCGATCGACCGTTCGCGCGAGCTGACCCTGCTGTTCGACCCCGAGCATGCGCTCGACGACCGCATCACCATGGAGCAGTTCGCCGCCTGAGGTTTTAACGGGAAATCAGGGGTTGCATCGTTAATGCGCGAAGGTATAGACGCGCGCTCCGGTGACGTTCCCTGATAGCTCAGCGGTAGAGCTCTCGACTGTTAATCGAGCGGCCGTAGGTTCGAATCCTACTCAGGGAGCCACCGCCGTAACGATCCGAGACGGGCAAATACTCCCGAACGAGCGGTCAGAGTATTGGCGAGAGCGCCTCGATGATCCGACAGTCGGCAATGGTCGAGCCAGCACAGCTATCCAGGCGTCGAACCAACTCACCGCGCAGTGCTTGCAGATCTGCGAGCTTGCGATCGATCTCTGTGACGTGCGCGGTCGTGATCGCGTCGACCTCCGCACAGGGCGCGTCGCGGTCGTCCGCCAGACGCAGCAGCGTGCGGACCTGATCGAGCGTGAAACCCAGATCACGTGCGCGGCGGATAAAGGACAGGCGCGCGAGGTGCGCCTGCTCATAGATGCGGTAGTTGCCGCTGCTACGGGCGGGAGGCGGGATCAGTCCCTCAGCCTCATAGAAGCGGACGGTTTCCACCTTGGTGCCAGTGGCCCGTGCGAGGTCGCCAATCTTCATCGCTTGACCCTATAGTGGCTTCAGGGTGCATGGGTCCAGCCGCACACCGACGACTCAGGATCCGCGCATGGCCGACGAATGCTGCTCCAGGAAAGGCGATACGCTTGCCGCACTCGCCGCGAAGGCCGGGCAGCGGCGGGTGCTGGTCATCGTCATGGCCATCAATCTCGCGATGTTCCTCGTCCAGTTTGGCGGCGGTCTGGCCGCGCGATCCTCCGCGCTGATGGCGGATTCGGTCGACATGCTCGGCGATGCGCTTGTCTATGCGCTGAGCCTCTACGCGCTGCACCGCGGCCCCAGATGGGAGGCCGGTGCGGCGATCGCCAAGGGCGTGATCATTCTCGGGTTCGGCATGGTGGTGCTGGTCGAGATCGCCGACAAGCTCGCGCATGGCATTCCGCCGTCGAGCACGCTCATGCTTGCCTTCGGCTCCGGCGCACTCGCCGCCAATCTCCTCTGTCTGGGCCTGCTCTGGCGCTTCCGCGGCGCCAATGTGAACATGCGCAGCACCTTCGAATGCTCGCGCAACGACGTCCTCTCGAACATCAGCGTGCTCGTCGCGGCTGGACTGGTGGCCGCCACCAGCGCGGCCTGGCCGGACATTGCGGTGGGCACGGTCGTCGCGTTGCTGTTCCTGCGCTCGACGTGGCGCGTGCTTGCTGAGGCGATCCCGGCATGGCGCGGCGCGCGGCCGCAACGCCCCGAGGCTTTGCGATGACAGCGCGACCGCGAACCGCTATCCGGGCATCAATGCTGCACCGTGCATGGCTCCTTCTCCTCTGCCTGCTCGCGTCGTCCCTGGTGGCGACGTCGCCCCTACACGCACAGGAGAACTATCTAGCGGAGGCCGCCTGCAGCGAAATGGCGCATGTCGAAGGTGATGCGGACGAGGCTCCCGCTGATGGCAGCCAGCCCTATCCCCATCAGCATGGCGCGTGCCACGGGCACAACGTCACGGCACCGGTCGCCTCTCTGGCGCTTCCGCCGATGCTGATCGCGCTCGATACGCCCAGGGCATCCGGCACATCGCGCCTCGCTCAAGGCATGGTCAGTCCAGCGCTCGAACCGCCACGCGCCTGATCCCGCGCGCCCGCGCACCCGCCCATCCTTGACGCTCGACCCGCGCGGACTTTCCGCCGGTCCTGGGAAGTTGCCCATGAAGCCCAATATCGCGGCCTTGCCGCTCCTGCTTGCCCTGGCCGCTTGCGGCGGCGCTAGCCAGCCCATTGAAAACAAGGCCGAGGCCGAAGCCAGCCATGGCGAGGAAGGCGTCGTTACCCTTACGCCTCAACAGATATCCACCGCAGGGATCGAAGTCGTCAGTCCGACGATCGGCGGCAACGGTGGCGCGATCGACCTGCCCGCGCTGCTGGCGAGCGATCCCCAAGCGACACGGATCGTTGCTGCCACCGTGCCAGGCCGCATCGTCGAGCTCCGCCGCAATCTCGGTGACAGTGTGACGCGCGGCGAGACGCTGGCAGTGCTGGAAAGCCGCGAGGCGGCGGGTCTTCAGGCCGAGGTGCAGCGCGCCGCCGCCGCCGCCGAGCTGGCGCGAACCACGCTCGCGCGCGACGAGGCTCTCTACGCCAAGGGCTTCCGACCCTTACGCGAAGTCGAGATCTCGCGCGCCGCCGCCAAACAGGCGAATGTCGCCCTGCAGCTCGCCCGCCAGCAGGTCGCCGCCAGTGGCGGGCGCGGCGGTAGCGACAACCGCATCGTCATCACCGCGCCGATTTCGGGGCGGGTCATCGCGCGATCCGCGGTGCTCGGACAGAATTTCGCGGCGGATGCGTCCGAGACCGAACTGTTCCGCATCGCTCGTCTCGATCGGCTGAGCGTCACCCTTTCCTTATCCCCTGCCGATGCCGGACGCGTACGGCCGGGCATGACGGTCGCGGTCGCCGCACCGGGGCGCGGCCAATCGGCGCGGATCAGCTTCGTCTCGCCCGTGCTCGATGCCGAAACGCGCCAGGTGCCCGTCATCGCGATGCTGGACAATCGCAGCGGGCAATGGCGCGCCGGCGAGCCGGTCACCGCCTCGATCCAGCTGCCAGGCACGAGCGACGGCACGATCCGGGTCCCGTCGACCGCCGTGCAGACAGTGGAAGGCAAGACCGTCGTGTTCGTGCGCACCGGCACCGGCTTTCGCGCGGTTCCGGTCACGCTCGGGCGGCAGGACGGCGCGATGGTCGTGGTGACCAACGGGCTCACCGGCCGCGAGCGGATCGCCGCAGCCAACAGCTTCACGCTCAAGTCCGCGCTCGGTGCGGCCGAAGCCGGGCATGAGGACTGAGCCATGATCGACCGCATCGTCACATGGGCAGTCGACCGGCGCTGGCTGGTCCTGCTGCTCACTACCGTCGCCGCGATCATTGGCGGCATCTCGCTCGCACACCTGCCGATCGACGCGGTGCCCGACATCACCAACAACCAGGTCCAGGTGAATGTCCTTGCGCCCGCGCTGTCGCCCGAGTTGATCGAAAAGCAGGTGGCCTTTCCGATCGAGACCGCACTTGCCGGGATCAAGGGGCTGGAAAGCACCCGCTCGCTTAGCCGCAACGGCTTCGTCCAGGTCACCGCGATCTTCTCGGATTCGACCGACATCTATTTTGCGCGCAGCCAGGTGCAGGAGCGGATGACGGCGGCACAAGAAGCGCTCCCCGCAGGCGTGAAGCCAGCAATGGGGCCGATCGCGACCGGCCTGGGCGAGGTCTATATCTGGACCCTGCGCTACGCCGAGCGCGCGCATGAACAGCATCGCCCCGGCGAGCCCGGGCTGCAGCCCGACGGCAGCTACATCACACCCGAAGGCGACAGGCTGGCGAGCGAGGCCGACAAGGCGACCTATCTCCATACCGTCCAGGACTGGATCGTCGCGCCGCAGATCAAGACGGTCGAAGGCGTCGCAGGCATCGACTCGCTTGGAGGCTTCGAGAAAGAATATCTCGTCGTCCCCGACATCCAGCGGCTCGCTGCATTGAAGCTGTCGCTGTCCGATCTCGCCGCCGCGCTCGAGCGCAACAATGTCGCGACCGGCGGCGGCACTGTGAACCGTAACGGCGAGGGCCTCGCCGTTCGCGCCGACGCGCGCATCCGCAGTCTCGCTCAGCTGCGCGGCACGGTGATCGCGACACGCGAAGGCGTGCCGGTCACGCTCGATCAGGTCGCCGAAGCGCGGCTCGGCCAGGGTGTCCGCATGGGCGCCGGTTCGGAGAATGGCCATGAGGTGATCACCGGCACCGCGATCATGCGGATAGGCGAGAACAGCCGTACCGTCTCCTCAGGGGTCGACGCCAAGCTCAAGGCGATCGCCCCTTCCCTGCCGCGCGACATCATGGTCGAGCCAGTGCTCGACCGCACCAGGCTGGTCAATGCCACCATCACGACCGTGGCGAAGAACCTCGCCGAAGGCGCGTTGCTGGTCATTGTCGTGCTGTTCCTGCTGCTCGGCAACTTTCGGGCGGCGCTGATCGCAGCACTGGTGATCCCGATCACCATGCTGCTCACCGGCTTCGGCATGCTGCGGGTCGGCGTCTCGGCCAACCTGATGAGCCTCGGCGCGCTCGATTTCGGGCTGATCGTCGATGGCGCGGTGATCATCGTCGAGAATGCGCTCCGCCGCATCGCCGAGCGTCAGCACAGCGAGGGCCGAACACTGGCCTTGCCGGAGCGGCTCGCCGTCGTCGCGGCCGCGGCGCGCGAGATGATCCGACCCTCGGTCTATGGCCAGGCGATCATCATCCTCGTCTATGTGCCGCTGCTGACCTTGAGCGGCGTCGAAGGCAAGACGTTCGAGCCAATGGCGCTGACCGTCATCATGGCGCTCGTCTTCGCGTTCATCCTTTCGCTCACCTTCGTACCCGCGGCGATCGCGGTCGCGCTGTCGCGCCCGGTCGAGGAGAAGGAAGGGAGCACAGTACGTTGGCTGCGGCGGCGCTATGAGCCCGGCCTCGACCGAGCGATGCAGCGGCCGAGCCTGACTATCGGCATCGCTGTCGGTGCGCTCGCGCTGGCCGGCGCCGCCTACACCACGCTCGGCCAGGAGTTCCTGCCGCAACTCGATGAGGGCGATGTCCTCGTCTCGGCCTTCCGCGTGCCGGGCACCTCGATCGAGCAAAGCCAGAAGATGCAGGCGCAGATCGAGCGCGCCCTTGCCGGCATGCCCGAAATCAAGACGGTCTTCTCGCGAACCGGCACCGCGGAAGTCGCATCAGACCCTATGCCGCCTAATGCCACCGACACGTTCATCATGCTCAAGGATCGGAAGGATTGGCCCGATCCTTCCGAAGAGAAAGCGGCGGTCGTCGAACGGATCGAGGCACGGCTCGCCCAGGTTCCCGGCCATGCCTATGAGGTCACGCAGCCGATCCAGATGCGGTTTAACGAGCTGATCGCCGGCGTGCGATCGGATGTCGCAATCAAAGTGTTCGGCGAGGACTTCGCCGAGATGAACGCGACCGCTGCGAACATCGCCGGCGTGCTCCGCCGCACGGCTGGTGCCGAGGACGTGAAGGTCGAGCAGACCGAAGGTCTGCCGATGCTCGACATCGCCTATGCCCAGGACCGCGCCTCGCGGGTCGGGGTCAGCGCGCAGGATGTCGCCGACACGGTCGCCACAGCGGTGGGTGGACGCGAGGCGGGTCGAATCTTCGAGGGCGACCGCAGCTTTCCGATCGTCATCCGCCTGACCAACGCGGCGCGTGCCAATCTGGAGACGCTCGGTCAGACGCCCGTGCCGACACCGGGCGGCAGCTTCGTCCCGCTCGCCTCGGTCGCCGATATCCGACTGATCGACGGCCCGAACCAGATCAGCCGCGAGAATGGCAAGCGGCGCGTGGTGGTGCAGGCCAATGTCCGCGGCCGCGACGTGGCGAGCGTCGTCGCCGATGCGAAAGCGGCGATCTCAAGCAAGGTGCAGCTTCCCGCGGGCACCTGGCTTGAATGGGGCGGCCAATTCGAGAACCTGGCTTCCGCGCGCGACCGGCTGGCCCTGGTGGTGCCGGCATGCTTCGTGCTGGTCCTGCTCCTGTTGTTCGGCGCGCTCGGCAACATGCGCGATGCCGGAATCGTGTTCACCGGCGTGCCGCTGGCGCTGGTCGGCGGCGTACTCGCGCTGGTGCTGCGTGGCATGCCCTTCTCGATCTCGGCTGCTGTCGGGTTCATTGCACTGTCGGGCATCGCGGTCCTCAACGGGTTGGTAATGCTGACCTCGATCCAGCAACTCGTGGCCGAAGGGCGCGATCGCGTGACCGCGGCACGGGAGGGCGCGCTTGCCCGGCTGCGTCCGGTGGCGATGACAGCGCTGGTGGCGAGCCTGGGCTTCGTACCGATGGCGCTCGGCCACGGCGCCGGCGCCGAGGTGCAGAAGCCGCTGGCAACGGTGGTGATCGGCGGGTTGATCAGCGCTACGCTGCTCACGCTCTTCGTGCTGCCGACGCTCTATGCACGTTTCGGTAGCACGAGCCCCACAAGGTCCAATTCATAGCGGCCAGGTCGATGCGGCTATAGCTGGCGAGCGACACGCTGATTTCCTTCGCGTGCTCCCGTAGAGAATTTCGAATGTGCTCCACGAACGGGAGCCATTTTCTGGTTTTGGGTGCTCTCGCGCCTGAATCCCCCTCGCAAGGGTCTCGCGGTGAAAAATTTTCACTATTGTATTGAACATCTTACGGTAGTTTTCTGAGATTGTCCCCTACGTGCAGTTCGATAGTAGAAGCGACAGGATCCGTTTGCGACCTTCCCGGTCGGCCTTCTGGAACATCCGCCTGGCGTCTTTGGCGACGCAGATCGGTCGAATCCCTTCGTCCAGATAGCCGTGATCGGCGTCCTTGCGCCGTTCCAGCTCCCGAATGATCTTCCGCTCGTCCTGCTTGTAGTCGGCGATCAGCCAGCCGAAAATCGTCGTCGATCTTGCCGTCGATATTGTCGATATAGGCCAGCTTCATGCGGTTGCGGATATCGTCCTGCTCGCCGCCAAACCGATCGGCGTCACAAGTCAGCGTGGCCCGATCCGAACAGCAATCGCGCCAGGTCGCCGACGCCGTCGACCACCAAATGTGCGCGCTGCGCCTCGGGCGCGGCGGCCCATTCTGCCGCGCTGGTCGTGCCGGTCGTGACGCCGATTCCGATCGCGCCGCCGGCGCGCGCCATGACCGTTTCCACTTTCGGGTCGTCACCGACCACCGCCACGCGATCGACCGGCACGCCAAGCCTGGCGGCGACAAAGCGCAAGGCGGCCTGCGACGGTTTGCCCGTCACCTCGGGTTCGATTCCGGTCACGCGCGCAACAGCGCCGCCGATCGCGCAACTATAGCCGAACGCGCGGCCCGATTTGCTGGCGAAGAAGGGAACATCCGACGCGCTGTAGAGCGCGGCGCCGTCGAGCACTGCCGCAGCGGCGGCGTGGATATGATCCATCGTGCACTGCGGATGCCACGCGATATAGACCGCATCGGCATCGGCATCGGCATCGCTGGGCGCACAAATGGTGACGCCTTCCGCCTCCAGCGCCGCGACCACGCCGTCGGTGCCAAGCACCATGACCCGCTCCAGCCCGCGCGCCTTGAACAGGCCGGCGGCGACGCTGTTGGGCGTGAACAGCCGGTCGTCGGCGATCGGCAACCCGAGCGCGCGCAGCCGCGGCGCCTGCTCCGACGCGGGATAGGCGCTGCCGTTGGTCAGCGCGACGAACGGCATGCCGCGGCGATCGAGCTCGGCGAGCAGCTCGGCCGCGCCCGGCAGCACCTGATAGCCGCCAAGCGCGCGATCGCTCAGGATTAGCGTGCCGTCGAGATCGAACATCACGCCGGCAGGCGCGGGAAACGCGTCAGTCACCGGCTGCCTCCAACTCGAGCCGGAAGCCGGGCCGCTCGACCGTGACGCGCGTCAGGTCGCTCCGTGCCAGCAATTGCTCGACCAGCGCCATGACCGGCCGCACCGCCGGATCAAAATCGCGCGGCGCGGGGCCAGCGGCCTGCATCGCATCGATCATTACCCCGGGCATGGTTGCACGGAGCAGGAATTCCTCGTCCGACAAATGCGCGCCGACCTTGCGGCGAAGGTCCGGCAGCGGCGCCATGGCCGGCTCCACTTCCAGTTCGCGTGCGCGCGGCGACGACAGGATGTGGTCCATCACTTGCGGATCGATCGGGCGATTGGGACGGCCGAACCGGCCAATCGCATAGCGGATCACCTCATCGGGGATCGTCGCATAGCGTTCGGCGCCCGTCACGTTCATCACCGCCTGGGTCTGCAGCATCTGCGCGAACGGCGTCATCACGATCGGCCAGCCCAGTTCCTCGCGGACGCGGCCGAGTTCCTCGATCACCGCGCCTTCGAGGTGCGGCACGCGGTGGTCGGCAAGGTGGCGGCGCATCGTGCCGACCATCCCGCCGGGCAATTGGTGGCGGACGTAGCCGGCATCATAGGCCATGGGCGCGCCGGTCGGCAGCCCGTCTGCGGCGGCGAGCGCGGCGAAATAGCGTGCGACCTCGGCCACCGCGTCATCGTCGATGGCAACCTCGTGCCCCGCCTCGCGCAAATTGCGTATAGTGCGCTCGATCGGCGGGTTGGACGTGCCGTCCGCCGCGCCGCCGCTCGCGCATTGCAGCGCCGATACGCCGAGGGCGGCGCTTTCGACATAGGTGCGGTCGGCCAGCCCGATCGTGCAATGCGCGTGGAGTTCGAGCGGTTTGCCGCCGATCTCCGCGATGATCGCCGGGATCAACGTGTTCGCCCGCTCCGGCGTCAACAGCCCGCCCGGGTCCTTGATGTAGAGCGCATCGATGTCGGGGCTCGCCGCCATCGTCCTGGCCGCCTCGGCATAATGCGCGTCGTCGTGGATCGGGCTGAGCGTGAAGACCAGCGCGCCGACCACCTGGTCGCCCCCGCCCTGCTTGACTAGCCGCGCGGCGTCGACATTGGCGGCGGCGTCGTTCATCGGATCGGCGAGCGCGAAGCGGCGGATGCCGTTGCGCGCCAGCGTGGCGAAAGCGAGCGCCATGAAATCGGGGCTCGCGGTTTCCCACGAAATGAAGCGGAAGCCGGTCGAGAGGAACTGGAGCGGCGTGGTTGGACAGGCCGCCGCCATCAGCCGGATGCGCTCCCACGGATCCTGCTGCTTGTAGCGCACCGCGACACCCATATGGGTCGAGGTCGTGAAGTCGATCGCGGCATAGCCGGCACGCTCCATCACCGGCGCGATCGCGAGCGTGCGCGCGGTGTCGACGCCGAGCGCTCCCCATAGGCATTGGTTGCCGTCGCGCAGTGAGGTTTCGACGAGGCGGATGGTAGCCATCAGGCGGCAGCCTTCGCACGATCGAGGAACCGCGCGAGAAAGCCGGTATCGACTCCCCCGCGCGCGAAGTCGGGATCGGCGAGCACCGCCTGCTGGAAAGCGAGGTTGGTCGCGACGCCCACGATCCGCGCATCCGCCAGAGCAGTCCGCAGGCGAGCGAGCGCGGTGGCGCGATCGGGACCGTGCGCGATCACCTTGGCGATCATCGAATCGTAGAAAGGCGGGATGCGCGCGCCATCGACGATATGCGTGTCGACCCGGATGCCCTCGCCCGCCGGCCAGCGCACCGCGGATATTGCGCCGGGCGATGGCGCGAAATCACGCTCCGGATCTTCGGCGTTGATGCGGCATTCGATCGCCGCTCCGGCGCAGACGATGTCCTGCTGGGCCATGCCGAGCCCATTGCCATCGGCGATCGCGATCTGCTCGGCGACCAGGTCGATGCCGGTCACCGCCTCGGTCACCGGATGCTCGACCTGGATGCGTGCGTTCATCTCTAGGAAGTAGAAGGCGTCGCGCGGGACGTCGTAGAGGAACTCGACCGTTCCCGCGCCACGATAGGACAGCCGCGCGGCGAAGCGGATCGCGGCGTCATGCATCGCCGCACGCGTCGCGGGTGGGAGGTGCGGCGCGGGCGTTTCCTCGACCAGTTTCTGGTAGCGGCGCTGCACCGAGCAATCGCGCTCGCCGAGGTGGATCACGCGGCCCTCGCCGTCGCCGAGCACCTGCACCTCGATATGCCGTCCTGACCGGACATAACGCTCGAGATAGACCCGCGCGTCGCCGAATGCCGCCTCCGCCTCGGCGCTCGCCATATCCATCGTCGCGGCGAGATCCTCCGCTTGTTCGACCAGCTTCATGCCGCGCCCGCCGCCGCCGCCCGCCGCCTTGACCAGCAACGGCATACCGATCTGCTCGGCCAGCCGGCGCGCTTCATCGGGAGAGGCCGCCGCGCCGCCCGGAATGATCGGCACCCCGGCCGCTTCGGCCGCGGCGCGCGCGCGCAATTTGTCGCCCACCGCCTCGATCTGGTCCGCGGTCGGGCCGATGAAGATGACACCCTCGGCTTCGCACAAGTTCGCCAGATCGGCGCGTTCTGACAAGAATCCATAACCAGGATGGATTGCGTCGCATGCGCTTCCCAGAGCTGCCTGGACTATAGTCTCGACGCGGAGATAGCTGAGCGCCGGTTGCGCCGGGCCGAGACACAGCACGCGATCGGCCATCTCGGCGCCAAGCGACGCGCGATCCGCCTCGGACACGCCGAGCACCGTTTCGATCCCGAGCGCACGGCACGTGCGCAGGATGCGGACCGCGATCTCGCCGCGATTGGCGACGAATATCCGCCGGATCGCCATGACTCAGCAGTCCGGCCGGACAAGCAGCAGCGTCTCGCCATGCTCGACCAGTTCGCCGTTGCGCGCCAGTATCTCGACCACCTTACCGCTGACGCCGGCGCGCGCGGTGTTCATCAGCTTCATCACCTCGATGATGCCGATGATCGTATCGGGCTCGACCCGCGCGCCGATCTCGACGAACGGCGGCTCGCCGGGGCGCGGCGCGCGGTAGTAGATGCCGAGAAGGGGCGACTTCACCTCGACCAGTCCGACCTCACGCGTGGCGACCTCGGGAGGTGGCGGTGGCGCGGCCGGTGCCCCCGGGGCGAGCGGCGGCGGTGCAGGCCGAGCGACAGGCGCGGCCCCGTCGCGCACCAGATCGAGCTTGAGCCCGTCCATCTCCAGGCTCAGCCGGTCGAAGCGCGAGGCGTCGAGCAGCGCGATGATCCGGTCGACATCGGCGGCGGTCAGCGTCATCGCCGCCCCCCGAACACGCCCATGATGTGCCCGAGCGGATTCGCCAGCGGTTCGGCGACAGGCGCCGCCGCCCTGGTCGACCAGATCGTTTCCGGCCGGCTCTGGAGCAGCAGCACTGCACCGTCGCGGTCCACCGCCCATTCGATGTCCTGCGCGGCGCCGTAATGCCGCTCGACGCGCCGCCCGATATCGCGCAGCGCCTGCAGCGTGGCGTCATCCAGGCACGGCGCATGCCGGCGATCATCGGGCACCGGGCGCTCCTCGAGGCCACCGCTTACGAGCGGGCAATGTTCGACATGCTTGTCCGACACTTCGCGGACCGAGATTTCGCCGGTAATCTTGCCGAGCACCCAATGGTCGGGCGTCACTTCGCCCGACACCACTGCCGAACCGAGCCCCCAGGCCCCTTCGATCGTGACGACCGACTTGTCGCCGGTGGTCGGGCTGCGGGTGAACATCACGCCCGCGGCGCGCGCGTCGACCATCTGCTGGATCACGACCGCCATCGCCACCCCGGCTTCGGGAAAGGATTGGCGGCGGCGATAGGTGATGCTCTCGACCGAATAGAGGCTGCCCCAGCATTCGCGCACGCGTGCGACCAGGTCGGCGGCGTCGATCACCCACAGGAAGGTGTCCTGCAGACCGGCGAAGCTCGCATCGGCCGCATCCTCGGTCGTCGCCGAGGATCGCACCGCGACCGGCGTCTCGCGCTCGCCGGACAAGGTGCGATGCGCGGCAAGTAGCGCCTCCTCGACCTCGGCTGGCATCGCTTCTTCCTCGACGCGTCGGCGCAGGTCGCGCGATAATGCGGTGACCGCGGCCAGGTCGTCCGGATCGCACGTCTCGATCCTGGCGCGGACCGGCGCGCGCGCTTCCAGCGCGGCGAGGAACAGATCGAACGCACGCGTCGTCACGACAAAGCCGGGCGGCACCGCGATCCCGGCGCGGGTCAGCTCGCCGAGGCTGGCGCCCTTGCCCCCCCCGATCGGGCGATCGCCGATGCCGAGATCGGCAAACCAGGCGATCGCGTCAGCCATGGTCGGTCACCCCTTCCTCATCGAGGATCGTGACGATTCCCCTGCCACCGTCGACGCGGATGCGCTGCCCGGTGCGGATGCGTTGCGTCGCCGATCCCGTCCCCACCACCGCCGGCAGGCCATATTCGCGCGCGACGATCGCCATGTGGCTCATCGACCCGCCGATGTCGGAGACGGCGGCGGCGATTTTCTGGAAGATCGGTGCCCAGCTCGGGTTGGTCACCTGACAGACGAGGATCTCGCCCTGGCGCAGCGTCCCGATCTCCGCCGCCGAAGTGACGACCCGGGCCGGCCCCTCGACTACGCCCGAAGACGCCGCGAAGCCTTTCAATTCCCGGCCGTCGTCATCGCCGTCCTCGGTCAGCCAGCGATCGAGATTCTCGCGCGTGATGCCCCACAGCATGACGATTGCGGGATCGTCGATCACGTCGGGCACGACGCCCAGCGCCGGTGGCACTCGGTGCTCCGACCATGAAGCGATCGCCGCCCTGCGCTCGGCGACGATCGCCGGCCAGCGCTGAGGGCCCAGTGGCCGCGATCCGCTCGACCAGGCCAGCGACAGGTCGACGATCGCGCTCTCCAGTTCGTAATGGGTCAGGTGGAAGACGTCGGCTTCCTCCGCGAAGAAACCGTGCCCGGCGAGCAACGCGCCGAACTCCCTGATCTTGTTGAAGAACAGGTTGGTGTACCAATGCTCGCAATAGAATTTGTGCCCCTCGACATAGGGGAAGACGCGATGCGCCAGCGTGATCAGCTGGTCATAGGTGGCGCGATCCGCGTCGCTGTCGAGCAGCTCGCGATAATCCGCGACCAGCTGGTCGCGCTCGCGGATCAGCTGCGCCACCGGGCGGTCGATCGCCTCGCCCGCCCGGAGCTTGGCGATATAGCCGGGCAGCGCCGAGAAAGGCATCGACAGATCGTCGTTCCACGACCGGTGATAATGATAGAAACCGTCGCCGACATTGACGTTGAACCACGGATCGCGGCTCGTCTCCAGCTCGTCGCGCCAGGCGGCACCGCTGTTGCCGAGCGCGTCGAGGCGCGCGAACACCTGGTCGACGGTCATCCCCTCTTCGAATATGCCGTCGATGCCGAGCTCGACCGCGCGCCGCGCCAGCCGCCGCACTTCCTCGTCGGGGCGGAAGATCTCCGCCTCCATCCCCGCGACCATGCGGCTGATCGTCTGGTCCGAAATCTCCGGGAACGCGCGCTTGCAGAAGTCGAAAAAGGTCAGATAGGCGCCATAGCCGAGCAGCAGGAACTCGAAATGGTATTGCCACATGCGGTAATAGCCATCGAGCTGCCGGCGATAGGTGTCGAGCAACGCGTGGTTCGACGCGATGCCCTTGCCGCTATGCGTCGTCTCGATCGGCTCGATGTCGGGAAGCTCGACCCTGGGCAGGTCGTTCGCCTCGTCGATCAGCGCCTTCATCTTGACCTTCCACTGGTCGTAGAGGCGCTCCCAATTCTCATAATAATAGAACGCGCGCTGCTGAAAGAGCTCCAGCCGCTCGGCGATCTCGGCGGGATCGGTCACCGCGACGCCGCCGATATAGACGCGACCGTTGACAATGCGGTGATCGATCCCCTTGGTGGTGGGCAGGATGTGGACGCGGGTGTTGAACGCGCCGAGCGCGCAATAAGCGGCTTCCGCCGTCACCATGTCGAAATGGTGCATCGGCTCGGGGAAATGCATCGAATTGTAGAACCAGAAGCGCTCGTCGTCCTCGGGCACGAACTGGGTGTAATAGGGATAGGCCGCCTGCGCGGCTTCGGTCCCCGGCACCACCGCGACCGAGCTCGGCAGCGGGAAGCTCTTGATCTTGTCTGCCATCGATCCTCTCGCCCCGTCCGGCGCCTTGTGGCGCTCCGGGACCGGGACCCTAGTGCGCGGACGGCACGAGCGAGTAGGATTCGCGCGCAACGATCATGGGACAAATGCGCACGATCAATGTTCCGTTCGCCAATCGCGCGGCGATACGCCGAACCGCTTGCGGAACTGACGTGCGAAATAGCCGGGATCGAGGAAGCCGCACCGGAACGCGATCTCGGCGATCGAGACATGCTGACCGTGCGGATCGACGAGCAAGTCGCGGGGGGGGGCGCGCGTCCGCCAGCGCGGCGCGATGCCCGGCGGGAACCGCGTCCTCGGCATCTCCCACCAGCGTCAGCAGCGCACCGATCCGCTCCGCGAGAAGCGGCCGCAACCCGGGGCTGTCGTCGAGATGACGCACCATCGTCTCGATCAGACTGCCGAGCGGTGCGCCCCAGCCGTTGCGCGCCGATAGCGGCCGCGCGAGCAAGGCATCGGGATCGGCGACCCAGCGCTCGACCCAGGCGCGCGGCATCATCAGGTCGAGCGCCTCGTGCGGCTGGTCCATGTCCATTTGATAGAAGCGGGTATTGTCGAGCAGCACGAATTCGCCGGGACCGAGCGTGAACGACGCACCGGCAATCCGCGTGTCGAGCGTGCCGCGCCGCGAATAGACCAGCTGGATCGAGGGCGCCGCGCTCCCCGCGCTGCCGCTGCCGCGATGGACGACGCGTTGCGCGGGCGCGAGCAGCTGGAGTAGCCGCAACTCGCCGAGCCCGTAACTGCGCCATCCCGCGGCGAAGGCGTCGCTGTCGCGCACGCTGATATCGATCGGCGCGATCGTGCTGGCGGCCCATTCCTGCCATTGGTCGATCGCATGGCGCGTACCCAGCCCGCGCGACGACCAGCGCATGTCGGGCAGAACAGGAGCGGTCGTGGGCAGCATCATCTCTCCACGACCGCGACTATGCCCCAGATCGCGCCGCGCCGCCACGGTCATGGCGCGATCAGCACCTTGCAATCGTGGGTGCGGCGGCGAAGCGCCTCGAAGCGTTCGGGCGTGTCGTCGAGCGCGATCGTGCCGGTGATCAGATGGCGCGGTTCGGCGGCCCCCGCGTCGAGCGCGTCGAGCGCGGCTTCATATTCCTGACGCGTGAAGAAGGCCGAGGTGACCAGCCGCACTTCCTTCGACAACATCGCGAAGCTGTTGAACGTGTCAGGCCGCGTGCACAAGCCGAGCAACAGGATCGTGCCGCGGTTGCGCACCTGGTTCACCGCCTGCGCGATCAGCCCCGGGACCCCGACGCATTCGAACACGATATCCGCCTTGCCGCCCAGCGCGCACTCGCCGGCGCGGATCGGATCGCCGGCATCGAAGACGAAGGCCGACGCCCCCATCGCCAGCGCACGGTGGCGCTGATGGTCAGCGATATCCTGCACCACGATCTGGGCAGCTCCCGCGCGTCGCGCCCAGAACGCGACCGCGAGGCCGATCGGTCCGGCACCGAGGATCAGCACCTGGTCGCCGGACCGCAGCCCGCTCATGTTGACGCCGTGCAGCGCGACCGCCAGCGGCTCGATGATCGCGCCGTCCGCCAGGCTCGCCGATTTTGGCAGGATCACGCATTGGTTGGGGCGGGTCACCGCATATTCGGCATAGCCCCCGCCTTGCAGCCCGAAATGCTCGCACCAGGCCGGCTCGCCGGCGAGGCAGGTGGCGCACTGACCGCAGCTCGCCAGCGGGATCACCGAGACGAGATCGCCTGTCGCGATCCCCTCCACGCCGCGGCCGAGCGCGACGATTTCGCCGGCGAATTCGTGGCCGAGCACGTCACCCGCGACGCGCCCATAAGCGGCATCCTCGGTCATGTGCAGGTCCGATCCGCAAATCCCGCAGCGCCCGACCCGGACGACCAGTTCGCCGGCCTCGGGCGTGGGGTCGGGCAGCGTCTCGACCTTGAGCGGCCGGTGGAGCCCCTGCATCACGACCGCGCGCATCGCCTAGGTCTCCGTCGCCATCCGCAGCACCGGCTTGACCACCCTGCCGCTCTCGCTCGCGGCGATCGCCTGGTCGATCTCGGCAAAGTCGAAATAGCCGATCAGCTTTTCGAACGGAAATTGTCCCGCAAGGTGCAGTTCGATCAGTTCCGCGACGAACGGCCCGACATCGCTGTCGCCGCCCAGGATGCCCTTCACCGTGCGGCCGCCGCCCATGAACTGGCTTTCGTTGAACACAAGCATATCGGCCGGATCGGAGGCGCCGACGATCCCGAGCACGCCCCTGGGCGCGAGCAGCGCGAACGCGTTCTCGATCACCGCCTTGATACCGGTGGTGTCGAAGGCATAGCCGACTCCCGCCGGGCACAAGGCGCGGATCTTCGCGGGGGCGTCATCGCGCGCGTTGAAGGCGTGCGTCGCGCCAAGTTCGCGCGCGAGCGCCAGCCGCTCGTCGTTGACGTCGACCGCGACGATCGGATCGGCGCCCGCCACCTTTGCCGCCATGATCGCCGCCATCCCGACCGTGCCGGTGCCGAACACCACGATCGGCAGGCCGCTGCGTACCTTCATGCTGCGCAGCACGGCCCCCGCCCCGGTCATCAGCCCGCAGCCGATCGGCGCGAGTTGTTCGAGCGGCAAATGCGCCGCGCTGTCGGGCACGCGCACGACGTTGCGCTGATGCGCGATGGCATGGGTGGCGAAGCTCGACTGGCCGAAGAAATTGGCGTTCATCGGTGCGCCGCCCACGAACATGGTCGGCGTTCCGTCGGCGCGCGTCCCCGTCCAGTTGTTGGGGAAGAAATTGTAGCAATAGGTCGGCGCGTCGACCGCGCAGCTGGGACAATCTCCACAGCTGTTGAAGCTCATCACCACGCGATCGCCTGGCCGCGCGACGGTGACCGCGTCGCCAACCGCCTCGACGATCCCCGCGCCTTCATGCCCCAGCACGATCGGCAACGGCACGGGCAATTGCCCGTCGCGCACCGCGAGGTCGGTGTGGCAAATACCGCAGGCGACGATGCGGATGCGCAGCTCGTCGGCGCGCAGATCGTCGAGTTCGACCTCCTCGATCACGAAGGGCTCATGTTTGCCGCGGCAGATCGCCGCTTTCGCCTGTGTCGTCATCGATGTCGCATCCGGTAAGGGTCCAGTCAGTCGAGCGGCTTGACGGGACCGAGCTGCATCCCGCCATCGATCATCACGTGGCTGCCGGTCATGTAGCTCGACGCGTCGGACGCCAGCAGCAATGCCAGCGGCTTGATCTGATAGGTTTCGGCAACGCGGCCGACCGGGACCAGTTCATCCCACGCTTTGCGTGCCGCGGGGTTCTTCTTGAGCCAGCCGCCGCCGATATTGGTGACGAACGGCCCAGGCGCGATCGCGTTGACGCGGATGCCGTAAGCGGCGAGCTCATAGGCCGCGTGGCGCATGAAATGCTTCACGCCGGCCTTGGCGGGCATATAGGGCACGCCGACGATCGCCTCATTGACCTCGGCCGCGTTCGACGAGGTGCAGATGATCGACCCGCCACGGCGACCGTTGGTCGCCGCATTGGCCTTCATCACCCGCGCCGCCTCGCGCACGGTGTGGAACACGCCGGTCAGGTTGATTGCGATCGATCGGTACCAGCGTTCGGGATCGTAGACGTCGATCTGCCCTTCCGGATTGCGCTTGTTCTCCGGACTCCAGAACCCGTTGCCGGCGTCCCAGCCGGCATTGGCGAAGGCGATATCGCACCCGCCATAAGCAGCAACATGGCCGTCGAACGCCGCCGCGACCTGCGCGAGATCGGCGACGTCGCAGGCGACCGCGCGCGCGTCGAAACCCTCGCCGCGCAGCCGAGCCGCTTCACGCTCCGCGCCCTCGGCATCGATATCGGCGAGCGTCACCCGCACGCCCGCCTCGGCCATCACCTCGGCATAAGCGAGGCCGAGCCCCGATGCCGCCCCGGTGACGAGCGCCGAGCGCCCAGCGATATCGAACTGGTCGAGCGTGTTCATCGCCGGATCACAGATAAAGCTGCGGGTTGGGCGTCAGGCCATGGTCGCGGCAGTAACTCTCATAATGGTTCATGAACCACCAGACATCGAGCGTTTCGACGTGATTACCCTCGGCATCGTAGAACTCGTTCGCACCCTGCATCCAGAACAGCGCCTTCATGCCATTGGGATCGTCGGTGACCAGCGTGTGCGCGGTGCCGGGCGTTTCGGTGATGAAATCGCCCGGGCGGCACACCCAGTCATATTCGAGATAGCGGAAGCTGCCCTCCAGCCCGATCGCCCAGACGGGTCCGCGATGCTTGTGGGTGCCGATCACCCCCGGCGATTTGATCCACAGGATGTTGCAATAGACGTTCTGCCGCACGTCGAAGGCGAGGTGCCGGATCGCAGCATTGTCGCCGAACGGCACCCAGGGGCTCTCAACGTCGGACGACCCGACATAGGTGCCTTCTTGTCCCTTGCGCCGGATCAGGTCGAGATATGGCTCCGCGATGTCGACGATCTTGTACGCACTCGACGGCGGCGCGGTCATGGTGCCCATGATACGGCTTCCTCAGATATAGAGCTTGGGATTGATCGGGATGCCGTTGGCGCGGCAGTGGGTCTCATAGTGGTTGATGAACCACCAGACGTCGGTGGTTTCGACGAAGTTCGCCTGGTCGTCGTAGAATTCGATCGGCCCCTGCATCCAGCCGAACAATTTGACCCCATTGGGATGGTCGGTGACCAGCGTGTGGCTTTCGCCCGGCACCTCCAGAATCAGTCCGCCGGGTGAGGCCACCCAGTCATATTCGAGATATTTCACGCTGCCTTCGAGGCAGACCATCATGATCGTGCCACGGTGCAGGTGGGTGCCAATCACCCCTGGCCCCTTGATCCACAGGATGTTCGAGAAGATGCCTTGCCGCACGTCGAAGGCGAGATGCTTGATCGCGGCATTGTCGCCGAACGGCACCCAGGGGCTGTCGACGTCGCTCTGCGCATCGATATAGCGCCCGCCGGGGCTCAACCGGGCGACGATCTCGCGGTGGGCGAAGGGGACATTGACGATTTCCGCCTTGGTTGACGGCGGCGCTTCCATCACGCTCATGGTGATACTCCTCTCAACGGATCAATGTGTCGACATAATCGGCGCCGATGCCGACCGCGGCATAGTGCGCCCGCGCGGCCGCGATATAGTCGTAGACGTCGTAATGGCCGGTGGTGTTCCCGTCCTCGTCGAGCCACATCAGCGGGCCCGACACGACGAAGAAGACCTTCATCGGATCGGGGTGATCGTAGCAGACCAGGGTGTGGCTCTCGCCGGGGGTTTCGTAGACGAAATCCCCCGCGGTCGCGGTCCAGTCATGTTCGAGATAGGCCCATTTGCCGCTGATCGTGTAGGCCCAGATCGGGTGCGGGTGATAATGCCGGTTCACCAGCCCCGCCGCCTTCGACATCAGTACGTCGGCCCACATGTTGCGCGACGGGCTGATCCATACCGGCTTCGACGACACTGTCTCGCTGATCGGCACCCAATAACGTTCGTCGCCCTCGGCGATCTTGGACGCATAGATTTCGGGTAGCCCGCCTTCGCGAAACACCTTGGCGACCGGCTTCAAGTCCTTCCAGAATTCGGCATGCGCCTGTTCGGGCATCTTTACGCTCCCCTGTCGCTATCCGGCACTGATCACGCTCCAACCGCCATCGACCCGGAACGAGGCGCCGGTGACATAGGTCGCGTCGTCGCTGACCAGATAGGCGATCATCCCGGCGACATCGTCGGGCGCGCCGCGCACGCCGAACGGCACTGCCGAATTGATCCCCGCTTCCGCTTCCGCCTCGGAAATGCCGGTATTGGCTGCGTAGCTCTGGATGATGCTGTCGGTCATCCGTGTGCGGATCACGCCGGGATGGACCGAATTGCACCGCACGCGCCCGCCGTCCGCCGCGCCGATGATCGCCAGCGAGCGCGTCAGTTGTTCGACCCCTGCCTTGCTGACGCCGTAAGCGAGCGCCGACGGAGTCGCCATGAACGACACGATCGAGGCGATGTTGACGATCGCGCCCGTGCCTTCCGCGATCATGTGCGGCATCACCGCGGTGCAGCCGAGGAACGTGCCGTCGAGATTGATCGCCAGGACACGGCGGAACTCGGCATAGCTCGTCGCGAGCCCGGCCTGGGCGAGATCGCCCTCTATTCCTGCAGCATTGACCAAAATGTCGATGCGACCGGTCGGCCGGAGCGCGACGTCCACCACCCCGTGCCAACCATCGGGATCGGAGACGTCCTGGAGCAGGAATGTCCCGCCGGTTTCGGCCGCCAGCGCCTTGCCGGATCCTTCCGCGACATCGGTCAGTATCACGGTCGCGCCGTCGCGCGCCAATCGCCGCACGGTCGCAGCGCCGATCCCGCCGGCTGCCCCGGTGATCAGCGCGACTCTACCCGCCAGCGAGCTCATGCCGGGACCTTTTCGAGGGAGAATCCGGCATAGCCCGCTGCGGCTATTTCATCGCATTTTGCGCGATAGGCGCCGACGCCGCCGACATAGGGCATGAACACACGCCGTCCGTCGCGGGTGCGGCCCTGATACCAGCTGTCGGCGCGCGGAAAGAGCGTCTGGTGGGCGACCGCATCGGCATGTTCCATCCAGTCGCGCTCGGCATCGGCATCCGCCTCGATCGTCGCGATACCCCGTTCGCGCAGATGGATCAGGCAATCGGCGATCCAGTCGACATGCTGCTCGATCGAAACCACGACGTTGCTCAGCACCGATGGGCTGCCCGGCCCGGTAATCGTGAACATGTTGGGAAAGCCGGCAACCGCGAGCCCCAGCAGTGCGCGCGGCCCGTCCGCCCATTCGTCGGCTAGCGCCCGGCCGCCGCGGCCGCGAATGTCGATCGCCCTGATCGCACCGATACAGGCGTCGAACCCCGTAGCGAAGACGATCGCATCTGCCCGATACGTCCCGCGATCGGTGACGATGGCATGATCGGTGACCGCAACGACCGGTTCCTCGCGCACGTCGACCACGGCGACGTTGCGACGATTGAGCGCGTCGTAATAGCCGATCTCGGAGCAGAGCCGGCGCGATCCGATCGGGTAACCGGTCGGGGTGACCTTGCGCGCCGTCTCCGGGTCGCTCACCAGCTCGCCGATCTTGGCGCGCGCGAAAGCGGCGGCGTAGGCGTTCGATTCCTCGTCGAACAACAGATCTTGATAGGCGCGCAACAGCCCGGTCGTGCCGCCAGCCCAATAGTCCGCAAAGCGCCGTGCGCGCCCGGCCTCGTCATCCGCCTTGGCCGATCCCGGCCCCGGCCCGTCGAACCAGCCGAGCGGCGATTGGCGCGCCGCGGCGCGCAATTGCGGCAATTGCGGCGCGATCGCGGCGCGTTCGTCCTCGCAGAGCGGACGATTGCCCGCCGGCACCGCGAAATTGGGCGTGCGCTGAAACACGGTCACGGCATCCGCCCGAGCGGCAATCTGAGGCAGTACCTGGATGCCCGACGACCCCGTGCCGAACAACGCGATATGGCGGCCGGCCAACGGCACCGTCTCATCCCACCGCGCGGTATGGAGAATGTCGCCCGCAAAGCGGTCGAGCCCCCGCAGATCGGGCGTCTTGGGCGCCGAGAGCGCGCCGGTTGCGAGGATCAGATGGCGAGCATCGACCCTCGCGCCGCCATCGATATCGACGTGCCAGACGGCGGTCCGGTCGTCCCAGGTCGCCCGGGTAACGCGCGCGTCGAACCGGATGTCGCGACGAAGATCGAAACGATCCGCGACATGGTCGAGATAGGCGAGAATCTCGGGCTGCGCGGCATAACGCTCCGTCCAGCGCCAGTCGCGTTCCAGCTCCGGCGAAAAGGAATAGCTATATTCGACGCTTGGAATGTCGCAGCGCGCGCCGGGATAGCGGTTCCAATACCAGGTGCCGCCGACGCTCGCCCCCGCTTCGACGACGCGAACCGAAAAGCCGGCCTCGCGAAGGCGATGGAGCATGTAGAGGCCGGCAAATCCGGCCCCGACGATCAGGGCGTCAAGCGGCGTGGCGGCGTCGGAGCTCATGTCGCACGCCTGGCGGCGACTTGCTCGCGCAGGAAAACCCCCGCCGCGGCGACCGCCGCCGCGCCTTCGGGCAGCATGAACGCGAAGGCGTGCCAGACATGGATCAGCCCCGGCCAGAGGTCGAGCGTCAGCGCGACGTCGTCACGTCCCGCCGACGCGGCGAGGCGGACCGCGTCGTCGAGCAATATCTCCGCCGTTCCGACATGGACCAATAATGGCGGCAACCCGCTGAGATCGGCATGGATCGGAGAGGCGAGCGGATCGGCGGGGTCGGTCGATCCGAGATAATAGGCCGCCAACCTGCGCAAGCCGAGCTCGGTGAGCGCAGGATCGGCGGCGGCCTTGCCGGTCATGCTAGCGCCGCTGCAAGCGAGATCCGTCCAGGGCGAGATCAGGAATCCGGCCCCCGGCATCGGTGCGCCGGTATCGCGCAAGCGGAGCAACGTCGCGACGGTCAGCCCGCCACCCGCCGAATCCCCGGCAACGACAAGATTGCCCGGGTCATGGCCCTGATCGAGCAACGCGCGAAATGCCGCCGCGGAATCGTCGATCGCGGCAGGGAACGGGTGTTCGGGGGCGAGCCGATAATCGATCGCATAGGCAGTCATGCCCGACGCGTCGGCGAGCGCCGCGACCAGACCGCGATATCCCCAGGCGTTGCCGACGACATAGCCGCCGCCGTGCAGGTACAGCAATGTCGGCGCGGACGGATCGGCGGGACCGTAGCGCAAGGCCGGGATACCGCCGAGCGTGTCGTGCTCGAACGCCGCGTCGGGTGGCGCGGGCATCGCCCCGACCATCGCATCGAATGCGGCGCGCGCCTGTTCGGGCGGTGCCGATAGATCGGGACCGCCCTGACGCATCGTCTCGATGATCTGGGCAAGGGCGTCGCTGGGCAATGTCGTTCTCTGTTTTCTGGACTGGAAAAGCGGGGCGGCGCGGGCGCCGCCCCGAGGCGCGTCAGAAATTGAAGCCGACCCGCACGTACCATTCGGCCGGACGACTATAGGTGCCGTAGATTTGGCCGCCGGCGATCTGCGCCTGGCCGGTCACCAGGTAGCGGTCGTTGGTCAGGTTGGTGCCGCCGACCGTCAGGTTCCAGTTCTTGCTCGGCGCATTGTAGGTCAGGCTGGCGTTGACGATGTCGGTCACCGGCCGCATCAGCAGGAAGGTGCCCTCGGTGTCGTTGCGCATGCCGGTCGTATGCGTCCAGTCGCCGAGCAGCACGACCGACCCGTTACCCACCGGCAGTTCGAGCCGCGGCGACAGATTGATCTTCCAATGCGGCGCCTTGGGCAACGCCGAGCCCACGCCGACGCCTTCCTGGAACGGGTTCGGCGCGACCTGCGCCGGGGCCAGCACCGTGGTGTAATAGGCATCGAGATAGCCGATCGAGCCATTAATCGTGAACCCCTTGACCGGGGCCACGACCGCTTCGAGTTCGACGCCCTTGATGCGGGCGTCACCAGCATTCTGGATGGTCGGGGAGACGCCCTGCTGGAAGTTGAGCTGGATACCCTTGTACTTGGTCGTGAAGGCCGCGAGGTTCAGCTGCAGCTTGCGGTCGAGCAGGGTCGACTTGATGCCGATCTCATAAGTTTCCGCTTTCTCCTCGCCGAAGGTCGGCGCGACCGGCAGCGGGTTCGACAGGCGCGTCGTCCAGCCGCCGGTCTTGTAGCCCTGCGAGAAAGAGCCATAGGCCATGACGTCGTCGGTCGGATAGAATTGCGCCCCGGCCTTGAACGAGAAGTTGTTGAACTTCTGCGTGTTTGGCGAGCCCGGATAGTAACGGAACGGCTGGTCGGGGAACGGGAAACCCAACGCCGCGGCGCAGGCGGCGCTCGGCGGGGTGCAGTTGAACAGCTTGTAATTGAAGCCGTTCACGTCGGACTGCATGCCGTCATAGGTTTTGTCCTCCGACGTGTAGCGACCGCCGAAGGTCACGCCGAACAGCTTGGTGATACGCCAGTCGATCTGGCCGAACCCGGCATAAGCAGTGGTATCGACCTTGCCCGGCCCGTCGACCTGGAGCAGTCCGGCCGAGAAGGTCACATAGTCGTTGAGCGTGCCTTTCTCCTTGAAAGCATAGCCACCGAGGACGAACTTCAATTTGTCGTCGAGCAGGCTGCCGGAGAATTGGAGCTCCTGGCTGAGCTGGTACTGGTTGACCTTGAAGCTGGTCTGCAGGATCGGCAGCGGCGAATTATCGAGGTCGACGCCGGCCGCGAAATTGATCTTGCGATAGGATGAGATCGACTTGATCAGCATCTTGTCCGCCACGTCGAATTCGAGCGCGAGCGCGGCGCCACCCTGCTTCAAACGCGAGAAATTGTTGCCGTTGGCATAAGTCGTGTCGATATCGGTATTCACCCAGCGGCTGTCGTACGGCAGCAGGTCGTTATTGGGATTGGCATCGACGTTGACGCTGCCCAGACCGGGCAGCGTATTGTACCCGTTCACGCTCGAGCGCGGTCCGCACAGATTCTGCGCGTTGCGCGCCGCGATCTGCGCCGGCGTCGCGCCAATACAGAAATTGTACAGGCCGGCGAACAGGAAGCCCGAACTGCCGGTCACCACGTCGAGCGCGGTGCCGGGGATGTTGTTTGCCGCCACGCCGCCGAACGGACCGGGGATCGGCGTGACCGCGAGCACGGTGTTGGCGGTCGATTCCTGGTCGATATTAGTATAGTCGCCGGTCAGCGTCGCGCGGATGCCGCTCCCATTGTCCCAGTGCAACTTGCCGCGGAGGTTCCAGCTATTATCCCCGCCCTGGCGATTGCGCGTCTCATAGTCCGCCGCGACAAAACGGGTGAAGGAATCGGTCGCACTCGGCGTGCCGGGATAGGGAATGCGCCGCTGATATCCCTCGCGACTGAGGATGCCGAACGCGAGCGAGGAGCTCAACCCCTTTGCCAGCGGGATTTCCACGACACCGCGCGCCTGTAGCCGGTTGTAGCTGCCGCCAGTGATGTCGCCCTTGGCCTTGAACGTATCGCCCGGCGTGGTGGTGACGATCGAGATCGCGCCGCCGATCGTGTTGCGGCCGAACAAGGTACCCTGCGGCCCCTTCAGCACTTCGATCCGCTCGACGTCGAGCAGGTCCTGGTTGGCGCCGATCGACCGGCCAAGATAGACGCCGTCGAGATAGACGCCGACCGCGGGATCGATGTTGAAGGCGAAGTCGCTGGCGCCGATGCCGCGGATCGTCGCGCCGAGCACGGCGGAGGAACCCGAGAAGGGAGTCGACGCGTCGAGCGTGACGTTGGGCGTGATCCCGGACAGAGCCGAAACGTCGCCGATGGCGCGCTCCTGCAACGCCTCGTTGGTGAAGGCGCTGATCGCGATCGGCACGGTCTGGATATTTTCCGACCGGCGTTGCGCGGTGACGACGATGTCGGGAATCCCGCCATTATCGGCCGGTGCGGTTTGCCCGTTGGCGGCCGGCGCCGGGGTCGGTGCGTCCTGCGCCTGCGCCGCGGCCGGTATCAGCAACGCAACGGCCAGAGCACTCAATGAAACGGTGATACGCGGCTTGCCCATATCGAATCCTCCCCTTTGGCCTCGCGTTCGTCGCGATGGTCCAGGTGTGGGCGAGTCTAGGGGAAGCGACCCGATCCCGTCTTGCACTGACGCGCAACGGGGCCGGACTGACGCGAAATTCAGCGGCCCGTGCGATAGGCGCTGGGCGTTCTCCCGAAACGCTGGCGAAAACAGCGCGCGAAATAGGCACTGTCGTTGAACCCCAGGTCGAAGGCGATCTCGGTCACGCTGGTCGCCGGGTTGCTGACCAGCATTTCCGCGGCGCGCTCCAGACGCTGTTCGATGACATGGCCGACTGGCGTCGTCCCCATCGTGGCGAAGACGTTCTGGACCGTGCGCGCGCTGATCCCCAATTCGCCGGCGATGCTCGCGGTGCGGAGATCGGGGTCGCCGAGCCGGGCATTGACCAAGGCGAGGACGCGTTCGCGCGTCCGGCTCGCCCCCGGCGCCGGCGGCGCCGTCGGCGCGACGTTGACGGCAAGCGCGACAAGATCCGCGAAGACCGACGCAACGCCGGCCTGCCAATCGGGATCGGCATGGCTCTGGTCACCCTGATGCCACAATGACAGCAGGAAATCGTGGAAGACCCGGCCGCCAGCGCAAGCGCCCGAAATGGCGGTACCGAGCCGGTCGTCGAGCCGGCGGATCTTGTGCTCGATCAGCCGCCGCGGAAATTGCACCACCATCAGCTCATGCGTGTGCGGGAGATCGATCTTATAGGGCCGATCGGTCGACATCAGGATGAAATCGCCGGGCGCCAGCGACGCTTCGCGGCGATCCTGGCGGTGGTTGCTGATGCCGCGTCGCTGCAGGTGAAGAACGATCTGCTCCTCGTCGACCGCGCGATCCGCCGCGCGCCCGACCTGCGCGGGATCCGACCGCGGGCGGATCATGTCGAGATCGCCGACTTTCCATCGCCACATCTCGGCGACGAAGTCCATCTTGGCGGTGTTGACCCAGGTCCCCGTATAGACCCGATCGACGACGTCGTTCCAGAACGGGAGGCGCTCGGCCGGCGCCAGGCTGAGCGTCTCGTATTTCTGAACCGCGTTCATATCGCTGCCTCCCGCAACTCCGAGCCGCGCCGTCCGGCGACGATCCGCGGCGCCGTCTCGCGCAGCCCCATCGCGATGATGCCGGCCACGATCGTCAGCCCGAGCATGATCCAGAGCGGCGCGGCCAGGCTGGTCGCGTCGGCCGAGCGCCCCGCAATCCAGGGCGCCAGCACACCGCCCAGCACCTCGCCCGATCCCATGCTCAGCCCGAGCGCCGTCGCAACGCGGCGCGGGTCCACGCTTTCCGACGGCACCGTCGCCATGAACAAGGGGAAGATGCCGTTGAGGCCCCAGCCGAAGAAGAAGAATATTGCCAGGAGCCAGGGCGATCCGGCAAAGAACATCGCGCCCAGGGGCAGGATAACCCCGATCAACGGCATCGCGATCATCACCGGACGGCGCCCGATACGGTCCGACAGGCCCGAGATCGCAAAGCTGCCGATCGTCGCCGAGATGCCGAGCGTCCCCATCAGCCACTGCATCGTCTCGGGCGGATAGCCGCGCACCTCGGTCAAGTAGAGCGGCATGAAGACCCAGCAGATGACCAGATACGACACCAGAATGACCGACAGCAGGCAGCACAACAATACGTTGCGCTCGCGCAGCACCGCCCAGAGCGATTCCCTATCGACGGCGTCATCCACGATATGCGCGGGGGCCTCCGGCTCGCGGATCAGCAACCAGATCATCAGCGCGCTGACCAGGCCCGGGATACCCGCGAGATAGAAAGCCTGCCGCCAGCCGAAGGCGGCCGCGAACGATACCAGCAACACCGGTGCGACGAACGAGCCGAGCAGATTCGACCCGAAATTCTGCGCGATGCCCTGTGCGAGGCCGCGCCGCGCCGGAGACACCTCGCTCGCCACCATGGCATGGCTGATCGGCATCACCCCGCCTTCCGCCGCGCCCATCAACAGCCGCGCGCCGAGCAGCAGCGCAAAGCCCTGCGCAAGCCCGGTCAGGAACGAGCAGACCGAAAAGATCAGCGTCGAGAGCACCAGCAGCAGCTTGCGGTTGCCGGTCCGGTCGGACAGCCGGCCGATCCCGAACGCGGCAAGCGCCCAGGTCAACGACAAGGCGCTTTGGAAGATTCCCACCTGCTCGTTGGAGAGCCCGAGATCGGGTTTGACGAACGGCATGAGGAAGTTGAGCGAATTGCGATCGAAGAAGACGATGCCGAAATTCAGGCTGAGCAGCCCGACCAGCAGCACCTGGTACGACCCGGATCGGTTGCTGGCCTTGCTAGCCATCAAGCCTTCCTCTCCATCCCTGTAGTGCCGCCGTCTTCCGGACGAACCGGAGCGGCCGCTCTTTTTGTACGCAGAGCATACAATACCCCTCTTCTTCCCACAAGCCTGTCGGATCAGGCGAATGGCCGGATCGGATCCTTGCCGTCCCAGCCGATCGAGGCGCGCCAGAACGCCGTGAACGCGGTGTCCATTCCCGGCGTCGCGGGGATCAATTCGACGAAATGCGGATGCGTATCGCCGCCGTCGAGATAGGCGACATGGCTGCCGGTCGGCACGCTCGCGGTGAAGGCGAGCGAATAACCACGCGCCAGGTAGGCGGGGATTTCGGCATCGACGTCGTCGCAGGCAATCCCGACATGATGGAAGCCATGGCCGCGCCGCTCGACCATCTCGCGATAGACCGAAGGGTGATCGTCCTTGGGCTGGATCAACTCGATCTGCATGTGGCCGGCAAAGGCCATCGCGATCCGCACATCGGCCCGCGACGGCGCGCCGCGATAGACATGGTCGGCGCCCGTGAAGCTTTCGAGGAGAAACCACGGCCCGGTCCGCGTGTCGCGCACCCACCAGTCGATCGCCGCCTCCATGTCGGGGACGACATAGGCCATCTGGGTGATGCTCCCGACGCGCTGGCCGAAGCCGAGCAGGCGCCCTTCCGCATCACCCGGCACGGATCGGCACCCGCGCTATCGGTCGATGGAAGCGGTGCGAAGGCGGATTGGCCATGTCGATCAGCTCTCCGTCGCCTCGCATTCACGGCGATGGCGTTGAAGGGCATCCTAACGGGCCGCCCAATTCGGTCTTGGACTGGCGCGCAGCGGGATTGGACTGCTGCGAAGAAGTTGGACGGGGCCGGACGGATTCCCTATTCCGTCCAGGGCGCCACTTCTCCCTTAGCGACCTGTGCCGAATTGGTCAGGATGAAATTGCCGAGCACGTCGATCGCGTCGGGAAAGGCCTTGCGCACGCGCGCTTCAAGTTCCTTTGAATCCTTCGACGCGGCCGCCAATTTGGGCCAGGCGGTGAGATAGGCGCGGGTGAAGCCCAGACCGCTGGCATCGTTGGGCAATCCGGGCTTCGAATGGCCGGGGACGACGGTCAGCGGATCCAGTTCGGCGAGCCGGTCCAACGATGCCGACCAGGCCGCCACGTTCGCCGCGCGATGTTCGGCGAGCCATGGGAAGACCTGGTTGAAAATCAGGTCGCCTGCCACCAGGGCCCTGATCGACGGCACCCATAAGGCGGTCGCGTGAACGTGATCGCCCTCCATCGGGCCGAGAACCTTGATCTCACGCCCTTCGAGCATGATCGTATCGCCATCGAGCGCTGACGGCGCCGACGGGTGGACGGGCCCGTTGCGGCCCAGCACCGGGCCCCAGCGCTTTACCTTGTAGGGAAGCGAACGCCAGATATCCGCCACGACGACCGGATTGGCCACAATCTTGGCTTCGGGGAAAATGTCCTGGATCACTTCCGTCGAAAAGAAATGGTCCGGATGGTCGTGGGTCACGAAGACATAGGTCAGGCGCTTGCCGCTTTCGAGCACCATCGCGGCGAGCCGATAGGCATCCGCCCGCGTAAACGGAGGGTCGACCAGCACGGCATCCTTGTCGCCGATGATCAGGGTGGAATTGGCGTACAGCGACCCTTCGCTCGACCGCAGCACTTCCACTCGCAGCGGCTTTTCCTGAGCCGTCGCCGAACAGGCAGCGAGTATGAAAAACGCGGCAAAGGCATTCAGGATAAAGCGCATCTGCATCCTCCGTTCTTGATACGGCGCCCGCCGCCGCGTTCGACGCGGCTCAGTCGACGCGGATCACCACCTTCCCGAACAAGTCCGGTGAGGACTGATATTCATATGCCTGCCGCGCCTCGTCGAAGGCGAAGACGCGGTCAATGGCAGGCTCGATGCCGGTCGCGTCGATTGCGCGGTTGAGGGCAGTCGCCATCGCCGCCGACCCGACGAAGATCCCGCGCAGGCTCGCCCCCTTCAGCATCAACGCGTGCGGCGCGGTCTCGCCCTGGCGCGTCAGCACGCCGATCAGCGCGACCTCACCGTTGTAGCCCACCGCGGCCATCGATTGCTGCAGCGTTCCGGCGCCGCCGACCTCGACGACATGATCGGCTCCGCTACCCGCCAGCCCTGCCGCCACCGCGCCCCAGTCGGGCGTGGTCCGGTAATTGATCGTCTCGTCGGCGCCGAGCGCGCGGATGCGCGCCAGCTTCTCGTCCGACGACGAGGTGGCGATGACCCGGGCACCCGCCGCCTTGGCAAGCGCCAACGCAAGCAGCGAGACACCGCCAGTGCCCAGCACCAGCACGCTGCGCCCCGGCCCCACCGCATGCCGCCCTTCCATCAGCGCGTTCCACGCCGTCACGCCAGCGCAAGGCAAGGTCGCCGCTTGTTCGAACGACAGGCTTTCGGCGAGCCGCACCACGCCGCGTTCGGGCAAGGTGACATATTCGCTGAGCATGCCCTTGGCGGGCGGTGCGCCGAGCGCGACGCCGGGGGCAGGGTTGGGCGGCCCGGCCAGCCAGTTCTGAAAGAATGTGCCCGCGACACGATCGCCGGGCTGGTAGCCGGTGACGCCCTCACCCACCGCTTCCACCGTGCCGACACCGTCCGACAGCGGGGTCAGATCCTGCGCGATCGTCCCGCCGAAATACTGGCCTTTCACGATCATCTGATCGCGATAGTTGAGCGAGCAGGCGCGGACGCGGATCAGCACTTCGCCCGGCCCCGGCTCGGGCTTGGCCGCCTCGATCATCGTCAGGTCGTCAAGCGAGCTCGCGCCGGCGGCCAATCGCCATGACTTCATAGCGCCTCTCCTGGTTTGTACGCCTGACAAACTGTCGCCGGATTGTATGATAGGCAAGCAATTAACATCGCATCCCTGGCACGCCGACGCTAGCGCCTTGATATGAGATACAAATCGAAAGCGGCCCATTCCGTTGGGAGCCGATGCCTAGCCAGCAACAAGCCGATTTCCTTCGAGTTCTCCCGTGGCGAATTTCGAATTTCTTCCACGAACGGGAGCCACTGCGGAAAAATCGCCCAGCTACACCTACGTCCGCTCGCGCCTCGGCGGTCCTAGCAGCGCGGGCTCGAAGATCAGGGCGCAGATCAGCGTCCAGATCAACGAGATCATCAGAATCTCGCCCATACTAGCCGTGCCGGGATGATGCGACAGCCAGAGGCTGCCGAACGCGGTGCCGGTGGCGAGCGCGCTGAACATGACCGCGCGGGCCAGGCTCGACTGGAGCAGCCCCGTTGCCCCCGCCCGCCACGCCATCACGAAATAGATGTGGAAAGCGACGCCCACGCCGAACAATAACGGGAAAGCGATGATGTTCGCGAAGTTGATCGGCTGGCCGATCAGCACGCAACTACCCAAGGTCAGGAAGATCGACAGCACGACCGGCGCTAGCGTGAACGCCACCTCGCGCACGTTGCGGAGCACCACGAACAGCAATGCGCTCACCAGCAGGAAGGCAAGAATACCAGCCTGGACGAAGGCGCCGGCCACGGTGTTGGCCGCGGCCTGGGTCGCGACCGGCAAGCCGGATATCGCTGGCGTCACACCGGCAACGGCGGCCCGGAAGCGGCGGATCACGCCATTGTCGTTGCTATTGCCGCTGGGAAAGACCTGGAGCCGCACCCGCCCGTCGGGCGTGACCCAGTCGCGAGCCAGCTCGGCCGGGAGATCGGCGCGGGTGACGGGCGCCGCCTGCAAGGCAAGCCGGACCTGGGCTAGCATCACGCCGAGCGGCCGGGACACCGCTGCATTCATCGCGGTGCGTTTTTGAGGCGAGCTTCTGGCCAACCGGTCGAACAGCATCGCAAGCCGCCGGACGTCGCGCGCGCCGGGTTGCTTCCCCTCTCCGGCGACCGCGCGCAGCTTAGCAGCACTTTGCGATAGCGAGGCGACCAGGTCGGCATCCGTCGGCGGTGGTGCGATATCGAGCGGATTGATCGTCACATCGAGCAACAAGGCCGCGTCCTGGATGATCGACAGCTTCGCCTGCTGGTCTTCGGGCACGAAGCTGCCGAGCGAGATCACCCGCGCAACCTCGGGCAGCCGCGCGAGCTTTCCGGCGATCGATCGAGCTTCGGCCGGATTGGCGGCGAGGACGTCGATCGTGTTGGGCGTACGGTCGGGATCGCGCGTCAAATCGGCCAAGGCCCGCATTGCCGGTGCGTCGGGATTGCGCAGGTGTAGCGGGTTGAAGTCGAAGCTCACCCAGGGAAGGATGGCGATGCTGGCGACGAGCGCGATCGCGAATCCCCACAGCACCATGGCGCGCTTGCGTTCCAGCCACCGGTCGACCGGCGCGAGCATGGCGAATCCGACGTCGCCGCGCGGTTGTCCGGGACGGAACAGCATTACCAACGCCGGCAGCAAGGTGACGCTCAGCGCCAGCGCGACGATCATGCCCAGCCCGGCGATCACGCCCAGTTCGGCGATACCGATATAAGCGGTCGGCAGGAACGCGCCGAAGCCTAGGAAGATCGCGCCCGCCGCCAGCGTGAGCGGAGCGCCGAGCGCGATCGCGGCCTGGCGAAGCGCCGCATCGGACGGGGCGCCGACCGCACGCTCGGCATTGTAGCGGACGCAGATCTGGATACCGAAATCCACTCCCAGCCCGACGAACAGCGGAATGAACGCGATCGAGATCAGATTGAAGCGGCCGACCGCGACCAGCCCCGCCGCCATGGTGACGAGCAGGCCGAGCACGATCGTCGCCAGGATCGCGGCGACCAGGCGCGCGGACCGTGTCGCGAACCACAAGGTGAGCAGCATCGCCGCGAGCATCACCAGTCCGACCAGGCCGATATTCTCCTGGAGCGTACCGAATTCCTCGTCGGCCAGCGGCACCTCGCCGGTCAGCTGCACCTTTACGCCATGCGCGGCATCGAGCCCGAGCGCGGCGGCGGCCGTCCGGACCGCATCGCTCGCCGCCTCGCCCGACATCAGCGCGCTATGATCCAATACCGGCTGGGCGAGGATCAGCCGTCGCGTCGGCGGCGCCAATGCCCCCTTGCCGCTCGCGAACAGCTTCTGCCAGGAAAACGGCTTCGGCTTGCCGGCCAGCACGCCGTCGGCGGCATCCCCGAGCGCACGGACGGGCTTGTCGATCCGGTCGAACGTGACCTGGCCCGCTTCGACTCCGTCGGCGATAGTCGACAAGGCGCCGGCTACGCCGCGCAGGCTGGGGTCAGCGGCAAGCGGCCCGAGCATCGGCTGCGCTTCGACCAGCGCGGCACTGGTATCGCGCACATCCTGTTCTGAGCCGAACAACAGGCCTTCGCGCCCCAGGAAATCGCCGCCGTCGGGCCGAGTGACCAGCCGGAAATGCGCCTTGTCGGATGCCAATCGAGCCGCGAGCCGAGCCGCGCCGTCCTCGGCCAGTTCCGGGGTGGCGCCGTCGACCATCACCAGCATCACGTCGCGCAGTTGCGGGAACGCCTGCTCCATCGCCCGTTCCCGCTGCCGCCATTCGACATTGGGAGAGATCAGTTCGGCGGTGTCGGTGGTCATCGCGAAACGATCGACGGTGACCAACAGCGCCAGCGCGGCGAGTACCAGCACCAGGATGACCGTCAGCCATGGGCGGCGTACGCTAGCCGCGACGATTGGCGTGACCGGGGACCGCACGATCAGCGCGCCGACGGACCTTTGGCGCCCATGAAATAGCGCAGGTTCAATCGGATAGTCCGGGCATTGCCGTCGAATGCGAACACCGCTTCGGCGAATTTGGGCGGGCCGAGGCGGATCTTGGCATCGTTCGAGAATCCGACGCCCTCCTTCGGGATGCCGAACAATGCCCGATCGACCTCGCCATTGCCGTTCTCGTCGAGAAAGGCCTGCACCGCGTAGCGCCCCGCCGGCAGGTTGGCGACCGTCACGCGAGTGTCGCCCAGGCTAGCCCGCGCATTCGCCGCCCAAGGACAATTATCCTTGAGGAATTGCGCCTCGGGACAGACGTCGACATGAACATTGCCCTTGGCGATGCGGACATTGCCGACATCGATCGTCAGGACGCCATGCGGGGGCGCCACTGCCGCCGGCAAGAACAACAATGCGGGGAAAACCAACACCGATCGCCTCATATGCGCTGGCACTCCGCAATCGCGCTCGCATCGTTATAGCGCAGCGCTTTGAGCACGGTGTCGACGATGGCGTCGGCATCGAGCCCGGCCTGGGCATATTGCAGCTCGGGCTTGTCCTGGTCCTGGAAGAGGTCGGGCAGCCGCATGGTGCGCAGCTTGAGGCCGCCATCGATCAGCCCGCTATCGCTCGCCATCGTCAGCACRTGGGCGCCAAGTCCGCCGATCGACCCTTCCTCGATCGTCACCGCGACTTCGTGCGTGGTGAGCAGCCGGCGGATCAGTTCCTCGTCGAGCGGCTTGGCGAAGCGCAGGTCGGCGACCGTGGTCGACAGTCCCTTGGCATCGAGCGCATCGGCTGCCTTCAAGGCTTCCTGCAAGCGCGTGCCGAGCGACAATATCGCTACCTTCTTGCCTTCGCGGACGATSCGRCCCTTGCCGATCTCGAGCCGCTCGGGCGTCTCGGGGAGCGCGACACCAACTCCGTTGCCGCGCGGATAGCGCACCGCGATCGGTCCGCTGTCGTGGAGCGAAGCGGTATGCGTCATGTGCACCAACTCGGCCTCGTCGGCCGCCGCCATCACGACGAAGTTGGGGAGCGTCGCCAGATAGGTGACATCGAAGCTGCCGGCATGGGTCGCGCCATCGGCCCCGACCAGGCCGGCGCGGTCGATCGCGAAGCGCACCGGCAGGTTCTGGATCGCGACGTCATGGACGACCTGATCGTACGCCCGCTGCAGGAACGTCGAATAGATCGCGCAGAATGGTCGCATGCCTTGTGCGGCAAGGCCGGCGGCAAAGGTCACCGCATGCTGTTCGGCGATGCCGACATCGAAGGTGCGGTCAGGGAACGCCTTAGCGAAGCGGTCGATCCCCGTACCAGACGGCATGGCGGCGGTGATCGCGACGATGGTCGGATCGCGCTGCGCATCCTTGATCAACTGGTCGGCGAAGACGTTCTGATAGGCTGGCGGCCCCGGCGGTGCCTTGGCCTGGGCGCCGGTGATCACGTCGAACTTCTGGACACCATGATATTTGTCCGCCGCTGCCTCGGCCGGGCCATAGCCCTTGCCCTTCTTGGTCACGACATGGACCAGGATCGGGCCGTGCTCGCTGTCGCGGACATTCTCCAGCACCGGGATCAGATGGTCGAGATTGTGCCCGTCGATCGGCCCGACATAATAGAAGCCGAGTTCCTCGAACAACGTGCCGCCGGTGACCCAGCCGCGGGTCAGTTCCTCGGCCTTTTGCGCGGCATTGTGGACCCGACGCGACACCTTGGCGGTGATCCGCTTGGCCAGGCTCCGCAAGCCCAGATATTCGCTCGAACT
>NZ_JBFUIL010000006.1:0-606845 GCF_056401895.1 Sphingomonas sp. P4_D12
GCGCGCCCGGGCAACCGCAAAGCGGCGGGCGCCTTTTGACGCAGGGCAGCGTCTCTCGTCGGTCACGATGCATTCTGCATCGCTCCGCTCCTCGTTCCTCGCCCTGCGCCAAAATCCGCTCCGTCACGGCGGGTCAAACTCACGTCATCACGCTCTGGGCACCCCGCATTCCCCCGCATCGTGTTGGAGTATCAGCAATGGATCGTCGCCAACTTCTCCTCGGCGGTGCCGGTGCCGGCGCGCTGCTTGCGATGCCCGGACAGGCGGCGGTTGCCACGCACGGGAGCGGCGATGGCGACGGCTTTCCGATGCCGGCGCCCCAGCGGCGCCTCCTGCCGCGGCTCTCCGAGCCCGATCCTTCGCGTACGCGCCTCGAATTGGGCTGGCGTTTCCATCAAGGCGACGTCCCGACGCCGGAGCCGCAGGGGCACGATGACACCTATATGAGCGTCAAGGCCGGCAATGCGCGCGGCGCGGCGGCGATGGCCTATGACGATTCGGACTGGGCGGAAGTGCGGCTGCCGCACGACTGGGCGGCGGCGCAACCCTTCGTCCGCACCGCGAACGTCTCGCAAGGGTATCGCCCGCGCGGCATCGGCTGGTACCGGCGCGCGCTGCGGCTCGACCCTGCGGATCGCGGCAAGACGATCGAGCTCCATTTCGACGGCATCGCCACCAACGCGACGATCTGGGTCAATGGCAGCCTCGCTGCGCATAATTGGTCGGGCTATAACAGCATCTATGTCGATCTGACGCCGTTCGCGCGCTTCGGCGATGAGACCAACATGATCGTCGTTCGCGCCGATGCCGATGTCAAAGAGGGCTGGTGGTATGAGGGCGCCGGCCTCTACCGCCATGTCTGGCTCGTTCGCCGCGCCCCCGTCGCCATCGTCAGCGACGGTGTCCATTGCGATCCGCGCCAGGGGCCCGACGGGCACTGGCGCGTCCCCGTCACCGCGACCCTCGCCAACATCGATCGCGCCGCCACGAGCGTGACGGTCGAGGCGGCCCTGCTCGATCCCGACGGCCGCGAGATCGCGACGGAACGGACCGACGTGACCGTCCCCGTGCTGGGACGAGCTGATGCCGCGCTGACTCTCGATGCAGACACCCCCGCGCGCTGGTCGGTCGAGACGCCGACGCTCCATATGGTGCGGACCCGCGTGCTGCGCGGTGGCGAGATCGTCGACGAGCGTCGCGTCGCAATCGGCTTCCGCACGATACGCTTCGATGCCGACAAGGGGCTGTTCGTCAACGACCGACCGGTCAAGCTCAAGGGAGTCTGCCTCCATCAGGACCATGCCGGGGTGGGTGTCGCGATGCCCGATGCGCTGCTCGCCTGGCGGTTGGAGCGGCTCAAGGCGATGGGTTGCAACGCGATCCGCATGTCGCACAACGCGCCCACTGCCGAGCTGCTCGACTGGTGCGACCGGATGGGTTTCCTCGTCATGGACGAGAATCGCAACTTCAATCCGGCGCCCGACTATCTCGCCCAGCTCGAATGGCTCGTCCGGCGCGACCGCAACCACGCGAGCGTGATTCTCTGGTCGGTGTTCAACGAGGAGCCGATGCAGGGCACCGAAGCCGGGGTGGAGATGGTGCGCCGTATGTCGGCCGCTGTCCGCCGGCTCGACGACAGCCGGCCGATCACCGCGGCGATGAACGGCTCGTTCTACACTCCTTCCAACGTGTCGTCCGTCGTCGACGTGATGGGGTTCAACTATTACCAGGGCGATTACGACAAGTTTCACCGGCTGAACCCGACCAAGCCGATGACGAGCTCGGAGGACACCAGCGCCTTCGAGACGCGCGGCGCCTTCGCCACCGATCCCGCCGGGCATGTCATCACGTCCTACGACACCGATGCCGCAAGCTGGGGCGGCACGCATCGCGCATCGTGGAAGAACATCGCCGAGCGCCCCTTCGTCGCGGGCGGCTTCGTCTGGACCGGGTTCGACTATCATGGCGAGCCGACGCCGCACGAATGGCCGACCATCTCGAGCTTCTTCGGCATTCTCGACCTGTGCGGCTTTCCCAAGACCGCGTTCGACATCCATAGCGCGAACTGGATCGACGACCGGCCAGTCGTGGCGATCGCCCCGCACTGGACCTGGCCCGGCCGCGAGGGTGAACCGATCAAGGTCTTCGTCACCAGCAACGCCGAGACCGTGGCGCTAATGCTCAACGGCCGCGACCTTGGCGTGCAACGGGTCGACCGCATCATGGGGAATGAATGGACCGTGCAATATGCGCCGGGCCGGATCGAGGCGCGCGCGATGCGCGGCGGCAAAGTCGTGGCGACCGCGGTCCACGAGACAGCGGGCGCGCCGGTGGCGCTGCGGCTTACCCCCACGCGCATGGTCATGGCCGGCGACGACGAGGACGCCCAGCCGATCACCATCGACGCGATCGATGCGCGCGGCCGTCACGTCCCGACCGCCAATCTGGCGACGCGCTTCACGGTCGAGGGTGCGACTTTATTGGGTGTCGGCAATGGCGATCCCAACAGTCACGAGCCCGAGCAGTTTGCGGGGCCAGCAGGCGAACGGTCGCTGTTCAATGGCCTGGCCCAGGTGATCGTCCGCGCCGATGCGGGCCGGGGACGCATCACCGTCCGCGCCACAGCGTCCGGGCTGAAACCCGCCGTGCTGAAGCTCGATCGCGCCGATATCGCCCCGCGCCCGCAGGTCGCGGTCGTTCCGGCCGTGTTGAAGCTACGCGATTGGCGCCGTTCGCCGACCTTCACCCAACGCCCCGATCCCGGTTTCGCCCCCGCCGATGGCGACAACAACAGCTGGGACTTCATCCATAGCGGCGACCCCACGCCCGGAGAGGCGCAGCCCGGGTGGCGCCTCTATCGAGCGCGCATCCTGCCCTGGAAGCGCATCGCGGCCGAGGGAGGCGTGATCGCGTTCGACGCGGTTGGCGGCAGGGCCGAACTCTGGATCGACGGCACCCGAACAGCCATCAAGGACGGCACCGATACCGCTCCCCTGCGCGCACCGATCGCGCCCGGCGCCGGACCGCGCATCGTCGCGCTGCTCGTCTATGCACCGGCTGGCCAGCCCTCCGGCATCCTGGGCCCGGTGGCGGTCACCGCGCGCTAGAAGCCTGACACGCCAACATTAGCCATTCGGTGTGCGGGTTGCATCAGCATCGGAGAGGGTCACGGGAGCCGCGGGTGCCAGCTTATAAAAGGCCGCCGCATTATTGTAGAAAATGTCGCTCTTCTGCTCCTCGGTCAGGAACGTCGCGGCCTCGACATGTTCAACCGCGAGCCCGATCCCATCGGGCCAGTACATGTGGTCGGACCCGAACATCACCCGTTTGCCGAAGCCGGCATCGACCAGCCGACGCAGATAGTCGTGAAAGGCCGGCCGCGGCAGCAGCCATGACAGCGCGCCTGTGTCGATATTGACGTTGTCGTAGAGCATCATCATCGCCTCGGCTTCTTCGATATAGGGCCAGCCACTGTGCATCAGGTTGACGCGCAGTTTCGGGTGCTTGTTGAGCGCGCCCTCCACCGTTTCGGGATGCCCGAACGCCGCTCGCGCCGTGCGGCAGCACGGGTCGAACGTGGTGCCCGCGGGCATCGTGCCGAGATGGATCGCCACGGGGGCGTCGAATTCCTCGGCGAGGGCCAGATAGGGGTCGTATTTGGGATCGCTGATCGACAGGCCGGCATATTGCGCGGTGATCTCGCCCAAGACCTTCAGCTTGCCCGTGGCGAAGGCGCTGCGCAGCGTTTCGAGCGGCGGCAGCGGCGTGTCGTCCGAGCCGCGGATGCCGGCGCCGGCGACAATGCGTGCGGGATCGCGATCATGCCAATCATAGGCTGCCTGCAAGCGGTCGCCATCGCCGCCGCTGACCACGCCCTTGACGATATTGTACCGCCGCATCTGCTCGAGACAGGCGGTGAGATGGTCTGCGCCGGTGATGATCGAGCTCTTCACGCCGGTGATCGGATTCACGATCGGCACGGGCAGCTTCATCGTGGCCGGATAGGCATGCATGTGGACGTCGATGATTGGCTTGCGAGCAGCATTGGCGGCAGGCAGCACTCCGGGAAGCGCGAGCGCCGCCACCGTGCCGCCGCCATATTTCAGGAAGTCCCTGCGCGCGATCTGCATATCATCACTCCGAACTGAAACGCGCCTTCGCGCCGTCCGGATCGGTTACCAAGCGCGCAGCCACCACGACATGACCCCGCAGGTCATGCCGCGATACAAAGGCGTTTGCGGAGTCGAAGCAAATGCACCGATTGCTGGGCGCTAGGGGTTGGGCGCCTGCATCCTCGACGCAACGGCCCCGTCAGTTAGTGAAGTCCCGACCCGCCGGCGGCAAAGCCGCCGTCGTCGGACGGGTTCGGCTGCGCCGACCCGCCGGCCGTGCCGGGCGCTCGCGCCGCAGGCGCTCGCGCCGCAGGCGCGACCGGCGCGGAAGCGTCGCTTCCGCGCCTCCGCCCGTCAGTACATATGCTGCCCGCCATTGATGCTCAGCGTCGAGCCCGTCACGAACCCGCCATCCTCCGAGCACAGGAACGCCACGCCGCGCGCGATTTCCTGCGCCTGGCCCAAGCGCCCGACCGGGATCTTGGCGACGATCTTCTCGAGCACATCCGCCGGCACCGCCGCCACCATGTCGGTGTCGATATAGCCCGGCGCGATCGCGTTGACCGTCACGCCGGCCCGCGCGCCTTCCTGTGCGAGCGCCTTGGTGAAGCCGTGGATGCCCGATTTGGCCGCGGCGTAATTGACCTGGCCATATTGCCCGGCCTGGCCGTTGATCGAGCCGATATTGACGATCCGCCCCCATTTGCGCTCGCGCATGCCCGGAAAGGTCGCTTTGGCCATGTTGAAGCAACCGCCCAGATTGGTGTCCATGACCTCTTTCCACATCTGGTAGGTCATCTTGAGGATCGTGCCGTCGCGAGTGATGCCGGCATTGTTGACCACCACGTCGACAGGGCCGAGCTGTTCCTCGACCTGTTTCACGCCGTCCTGGCACGCATCATAGTCGCCGACATCCCATTTGAATGCCTTGATCCCGGTGCGATCGGAGAATTCGCGAGCGCGCTCGTCATTGCCGGCATAATTCGCCGCGACGGTCATCCCCATGTCCTTCAACGCCAGGCTGATCGCCTCGCCGATCCCGCGCGTTCCGCCGGTTACGATCGCTACGCGTGCCATTTTTCTCTCCTATTGGCCCTGATTCGGGCGGTGTCGTCGGGTCGAGGCTATTGAGCGCTGATCCAACCGGCAAGTTCCCGCGACAGGATTTCGCGAAGCATCTTTATGCCAATCTCGCCATCGTTGAGACATGGAAGATAGGCGAATTGCGTGCCGCCCGCGGCGAGATAAGTGTCGCGACCCCGAATCGCGAGCTCCTCCAGCGTTTCCAGGCAATCGGCCGAGAATCCGGGCGCGATGATCGCAACCCTTTTGATTCCCTTCCCCGGCAGCGCGGTGAGCGTGGTATCGGTCGCAGGCTCGAGCCATTTGGCCCGACCGAAGCGCGACTGAAAGCTGACGATCAACTCGCGCCCCAGCGCTTCGCCGAGCAGGCGTGCGGTCTTCTGGCAATGGCAATGATAGGGGTCGCCAAGCTCGAGCGTGCGCGCCGGCATGCCGTGGAAACTCGCCATCAATGCCTCAGGCTCGAAATCGAGCGCAGCGAGCGAGGCGCGCACCGACTGCGCCAGCGCGTCTATATAGGCGGGATCATCGTGATAAGGCGGCAAGGTGCGGATCGCCGGCTGCCAGCGCATCGCGGCCAATGCCTCGAACGCCTTGTCGTTGGCGGTCGCGGTCGTCGCGGCGCAATATTGCGGGTAGAGGGGCGCGATCAGGATGCGATCGCATCCGGCCGCCTTCATCGCCTCCAATTGGTCGCCGATCGCCGGGGTGCCGTAGCGCATCGCCCAGTCGACGGTGACGCCGGGCCACGCATCTTTCAGCGCTTCCGCCTGCGCACGGGTGACGGCGGCAAGCGGCGATCCCGCGTCGGTCCAGACCTGTTGATAGGCATGCGCCGACTTCTTCGGGCGGGTGTTGAGGACGATACCGCGCAGAATCGGTTGCCAGGCCAGCGGGGGAATCTCCACCACCCGGCGATCGGACAGGAATTCGGCGAGGTAGCGCTTCACCGCTTTCGGACTGGCCTCGTCAGGCGTGCCGAGATTGACCAGCAGGATGCCGACGCGGGGGGGCGAGATCGGGGGATGATTGGGGGGAATCGTCATGTCAAAACCCCACCGTCATGCCGGGCTTGTCCCGGCACCCAACGTGCAACAACGGCTGAATTCCGTAGAGGAGGGTTGGTGTTCGAGCGAGATCGTGTCCCCCGGACACGATCTTGGCTTGCCGGGGGCAAGCCAAAGCTCGAACACGGGACAAGCCCGGGGTGACGATTGAGAGGATCGTCCAAAACTACGCTTCCCCAACCTTGAGCGGCAGGCTGCGAATCCTGAACCCCGTCGCCGATTGCAGCGCATTGGCGATGGCCGGGGCGACCGGCGGCACCGCCAGTTCCGACACGCCACCGGGATCGGCTTCGCTGGCGATCAGCTCGACGGTGATGTCGGGCATATCCGCCAGCACCGGCAGATCGAGATCGCCGAACCCCCGCACGGTGGCAAGGCCGTCCTTGAACCGGGTCGAGGCTCCGAGCGCCTGGGCGATGCCGAATACCAACCCGCCTTCGATATTCTGGCGGACGATGTCGGGATTGATCTGCCGCCCGCAATCGATCGCGGCGACGATGCGGTCGATCCCGATCGACTGGTCCTCCTCGATATGCGCTTCGGCGAACACCGCGATATGGCTGCCGCGAAAACTGTGGCAGGCGATCCCCTGCCCGCTCCCCGCCACACCGCCTTCCCAGCCGCCGAGCGCGGCCACCGTCGTCAGGCAGCGCGCCAGCCGGGCATTACCGCCCAGCATCGCGACGCGGAATGACAGCGGCTCGGTATTGGCGGCGTGGGCCAGTTCGTCGATGAAACATTCGGTGAAGAAGCAGGTGTAGCTGTGCGCGCCCGACCGCCAATGGCCCGTCGGGATACCGACGTCAGCAGGATGATGATCGAGCGCCCAATTGGGGATCTGGTAGAAGGGCGTGCCGCCGGCGACCGCATAGGCATCGCCATTGGCGGGCAGCGCCAGCGCGGCCTGCGCCGCCTTGTCGCTCGCCAGTAGCCGCGCGGCGAGTTCGTGCCCGGTCGACGGCGCGGCGATCTTCGCGAGCAGCCCGACCAGCCGTCCGTTCTGGTCGACCCGCCCGGTCATCCGTGCCGCGGCGGGCGCGCGGAAGCGGTCATGCACGCAATCCTCGGCACGCGACCAGGTCAATTGCACCGGCCGATCGACTGCGCGGGCGATCGCCGCGGCTTGCACCCCGGCGTCCGATTCGAGTCCGATCCCGAACCCGCCACCGATCGGCATCGGATGGACGATCACCGCATCCTCGCCGACGCCCATCGCCGCCGCGACCGCCGATCGCGCAAGCCCGGGGGCGAGCGTCGGCATCCACAATTCAACCGACCCATCGCTCCAGGCGGCAGTCGCCGTGCGCGATTCGATCGCGGCGTGGAGTGCCGGCGCGGCGCGATATTCCGCGCTCACCACTTGCACGCCACGAAAGGCGGCGCCGACATCGCCGGCGGCGCCGATCCGGACGCCGTCGCCGTTCAGCGCCGCGTCGAGCGCGCTGCGGATCGAATAATCGCTTGCCCCACCGACCGGCGCGGCAAATCGCGGGGCGAGTGCGCCGAGCGCCCGGTTGGCGGCCCACCAATTGTCGGCGACGGCAGCGACCCAATGCTCGCCCTCGACCACCTTCAGCACACCGCGCACGCGGTCCGCCGCGCCCTTGTCGGCGCTGACCAGCCGGCTGTCCGGCGTCGGCCCCTGGCGGATCGCGGCGAACACCATGCCGGGCAAGCGCATGTCGGCGGCGAAATTGACCGAGCCGTCGATCTTGGCCGGGCTGTCGAGCCGTTGCAGCGACTGGCCCGAAAGCCGGCCGTTTTCGCCGGCGCGCAACGGCAGCGGATCGGGCAGACTGCCGCCGACCGCCTCGGCCGCCAGTTCGCCGAACCGCAATTTGTCCTTGTCGTGAACGACGAAGCCCTGCGCGGTGCCAGTCGCTTGCCAATCGGTATTCCACCGTTTCGCCGCCGCTTTCTGCAGCAGCACGCGCGCCGCGGCGCCCGCATCGCGCAGATCGCCTTCGAACTGGCGCACCGATGTCGAGCTGGCGGTCAGCATCAGCGCCGACCGCGTGACATGGCCTTCGCGTATATTCTGCGGCAATCGATCGAACACGCCGTCGAACAATTCCGATGCCGCCAGCGGGTTGGCGTAGAGCGGGTTGAGCGGCGCCGGCTCGACCGCGACGGTGCGCCAGTCGGCGCCAAGCTCATCGGCGACGATCTGCGGCAGGGTGGTCCAGCTCCCCTGGCCGTGCTCGGCTTGCGGCACCGCGACGGTGACATGCCCGTCTTCGCCGATCTTCAGCCAGGCATTGAAGATGTGCTCGCCTTTCGCGGCCGTCAGGTTCGGGCCGTAGCGCCGGGGCCAGACTGTCCAAGCGATCACCAGCCCGACTCCGACGCCGCCACCGATCAGCAACTGGCGACGCGTCAGGCTTTTTTTGGGCGGGATTTCGTCGGCCATTACCGCTGCTCTATCGCCCGGGTGAGCAAGGGGGAAGCCTGCGGGTTGGCGGTATTGAGCCCCTCCCCTTCAGGGGAGGGGTTGGGGTGGGGCAGTGCCGCAAGCTAATCGCCCCTGGATAGGCCCCACCCCCAACCCCTCCCCTGAAGGGGAGGGGTTCCAGATGACTCATCCCGCCACCACCGCGCGATATTTGGCGCGCAGCCCGACCTTATCAATCTTCTCCGTCCCCAGCCGCGGCAGCGGGTCGGGCGCGATCCAGATCCGCGCCGGCACCTTGAACGCCGCGATATGCTCGCACAAAAAGCCCTGCAGTGCGGCTTCGTCGACCGTCTCGCCATCATGGAAATGGACGACGGCGCCGGGCACTTCGCCGAAACGCTCATCGGGCAGGCCGAACACCGCCGCCTCGGCGACCAGCGGATGCTCGTAGATCGCCGCCTCGACTTCCTGGCAACTGATATTCTCGCCACCGCGGATGATGATGTCCTTCTTGCGGTCAACGATGAACAGATAGCCGTCCTCGTCGAGATAGCCGATATCGCCGGTCAGGAAATAACCATGCTTGCTGAACGCCGCGGCAGTCGCATCGGGCCGGTGCCAATATTCGCGAAAATTGCAGATCGAGCGGATCGCCACCTCGCCGCGCTCGAGCGCCGCGACCTTGTCACCGGCATCGTCGAGGATCGCAAGATCGACCAGCGGCGCCGAGGCACGTCCGGTCGAATTGGGCTTGGCGAGATAATTTTCGCGCCAATTGCCGCAGCCGACGCCATTGGTCTCGGTCAGGCCATAGCCGATCAGCGGCGCACCCCCGCCCATTTCCTCGTTGATCCGGCGGACATGGTCGATCGGGCGCGGCGCCCCGCCGGCGGCGAAATCGGTCACCGTCGACAGATCGTAGTTGGCGCGATTGGGATGCGTCAGGATCTCGAAGCTCATCAGCGGGACGCCGACGAAATAGCTGATCTGCTCGCGCTCGATCAACCGCATCGCGTCCTCGGCATCCCATTTCGGCATCAGCACCAGCTTGCGGCCCATGGCGAAGCTCTGCAGCATCACCGGCACTTCGGCGGTGACGTGGAACAGCGGCACGTTGAGCAGGGTCGACGGCTGACCCTGCGGCGGATTGCCGTCCTCGGTCGCGAAACCCAGCATCATCAGCGCCTGGGTGAGGTAATTGAGCGTGCCCTGCAGCACGGCGCGATGGTCGCTGAGCGCGCCCTTGCATTGCCCGGTCGACCCGCTGGTGAACAGGATCGTGGCGAGATCGTCCGGGCCAAGCTCCGGCAGCGGCGTCTCCGCATCGACCGTTGTCGCGGCGAGCGCCTCGGACAGCGGCTTGAAATCGTCGATCACCACCACCCTGGCGGTCAGGCCCTCGATGTCAGCCAGCCTTTTGCCGCGCGGCGGATCGGCGAACACGATCGAACATTCGACCTCGGCCAGCGCGTTGGCGAATTCCTCCGACTGCCACCAGCCGTTGAGCAGCACCGCGATGCCGCCCGCCATCAGCACGCCCATATAAAGCGCGATCCAGGACGGCGAATTGCGCATCGCGATGCCGACCCGGTCACCGCGCTTGATCCCCTGCACCACCAACGACCGTGCGACGCCGCCAGCCTGGCCGTACACCTGTCCGAACGTCAGCCGCTCCTCGCCCGCCACCAGGAACGTCACGTCAGCGTGCTGGGCGCAGAAATGCGCGAAATAATGCGCCAGGCTGGGCGGCGCCGCGGCGATCGCCGGGTAGGATCGACCGCGCACCTCGATCTCGCTGACCGCCATCGGCGCGCCGGGGCCGGTCAGCTTCGCGATTCCGCCGTCCATCCGTAGATCCAGCGCGCTGGGCATCGGCATTCTCTCCACCTGGTCTTTGTCGACTTGGGACCCTTACCACCTTATGGGAGCGACAAAGCCCGGGGAAAAGCCTTGATCCTGCATGCACTGACCGCGATCAATTTCGACGACCTGCACCTCAATCCGGTGCTGCTGCACATCCATTTGTTCGGGCGCGATATATTCGACATCAAATGGTATTCGATTGCGTACATCGCCGGCATCGTCGTCGGCTGGATGTACCTGATGCGCATGCTGCGCGCGCCGGGCGCGCCGATGGCGAAGCGGCACGTCGAGGATCTGGTGTTCTACGCGACGCTCGGCATCATCCTCGGCGGGCGGATCGGCTATGTGCTGTTCTACGACACACATTTCCCCAGCCTGCTGTTTTCATTTGGCTTCTTCAAATTATGGGAAGGTGGGATGTCCTTCCATGGCGGTGTGATCGGCACCTCGCTCGGCATCTTCTGGTTCGCGCGGCGGAACAAGCTCAGCTGGCTCCGCGTCCATGACTATGTCGCCTGCTGCGCCCCGTTCGGGCTATTCTTCGGTCGTCTGGCCAATTTCGTGAACGGCGAATTGTGGGGCAAGCCCACCGATGCCAGCCTGCCCTGGGCAATGATCTTCCCCAATGCCGGTCCGATGCCGCGCCATCCCAGCCAGCTTTACGAGGCACTGCTCGAAGGCGTCGTGCTGGCTGCGCTGCTCGCCTACGCCTTCTGGCGGACCAAGGCGCGCTACGAGCCGGGCAAGCTCGTCGGGCTGTTCCTGACCGGCTACGGCCTTGCGCGCTTCACGGTCGAATTCTTCCGCGAACCCGATGCCCAGTTCCAAGGGACGATCTTCGACAATGGCTATCTGCACATGGGCCAATGGTTGTGCGTGCCGATGATTCTGGGTGGCATCTATCTGATCTGGACGGCCAAAGGCCGGCGCGATCGCGTCACCCCGATCGCCGGGGACGAAAGCGTCGCCTGAGATGGACGGGTCGCTGCCCGATCGGCTGTCGCGTGCCATCACCATGGCGGGGCCGATCCCATTGTCGCAGTACATGGCGGCGGCCAATGCCGAATATTATGCGACCCGCGACCCGTTGGGATCGGCGGGCGATTTCACCACCGCACCCGAAGTCAGCCAGATGTTCGGCGAGCTGATCGGGCTATGGGCCGCCGATCTGTGGCAGCGCGCAGGCGAGCCTGACATCTATTGGGTCGAACTCGGCCCAGGGCGCGGCACGCTGACCGCCGATGCGATGCGCGCGATGGGCCGGGTCGGGCTCGATCCGCCAGCCCATTTCGTCGAAACCAGCCCGACGCTGCGCGCCCGGCAGCGCGCTGCGGTCCCCTATGCCACCTGGCACGACGATATCACGCAATTGCCCGACGACCGGCCGATCATCGCGGTCGCCAACGAATTCTTCGACGCGCTGCCGATCCGCCAATTGGTCAAGGCGGGCGATGCCTGGCGCGAGCGGTTGGTCGCTTGTCAGGACCTGATGTTCCTGCCGATCGCCGGCAAGGACGTGCCCGCCAGCGTGATCCCGGAAAATTTGCGCGATGCGCCGGTCGGATCGGTGATCGAAACCTCGCCGGCGTCGGTGGCGATTGGTCGCGCGCTGGCGCAGCGCCTGATACTGCACGGCGGGGCCGCCTTGGTGGTCGATTATGGTTATGACGGTCCGGCAATCGGCGACACGTTGCAGGCGGTGAGCGGACACCAATTCGCCAATCCGTTCGAGGAACCGGGCAGCCGCGACCTGACCGCCCATGTCGATTTCGCCACTCTGGCCGCCGCCGCCGGGATCGAGGGCGTGAGGGTCGACGGCCCGGTCGGGCAAGGCGCATTTCTAACTGCATTGGGGATCGCTCCGCGCGCCGAGGCGCTGGCGCGATCGACGCCAGAAAAGGCCGAGGCGATCGCCGCCGATCGCGCGCGGCTGGTCGAGCACGACCAGATGGGAACATTGTTCAGGGCGATGGCCTGGACCGCGCGCGACTGGCCAATTCCAGCAGGATTCCTATGATCGAATATCGCGATGCTACCCCCGCCGATGGCGACGCGCTTGACGCCATGGCGCAGGCAATTTGGATCGAGACGTTCGCGCACGGCGTCTCGGCCGAGGATGCGGCCACCTATCTCGCCCAGGCCTATGGCCCCAACGGCAAGCTGCTCGCCGATCTGTCGAGCGGCGCGGCGCGCTTTCACCTCGCGCTCGTTGACGGCCGGGTGGTCGGCTATGCCAAGGTCAACCCGCCCTGGCTGCCCGATGCCGAGCCCAGCGCGCTGCAATTGAGCCAGATCTATGTCAGCAGCGATCAGCATGGCGCGGGCGTCGGCAAGGCGTTGCTCGACTGGGCGATCGCCACCGCGCGGGCGGGAGGCGCGACGGCGCTGCTGCTGACCGTGTGGGAAGAAAACCACCGCGCGGCCGCCTTTTATCGCAAGAATGGCTTCGACCATATCGGCGACTATGCCTTCGCGGTCGGTACGCAGATCGACACCGACCACATCATGCGGCTGGCGCTGTGAGCGCGGCGATCACCTATCGCGACGCGACGCCCGCCGACGGACCGGCACTCGCGGCGATGGCGCGGCGCAGCTTCACCGACACGTTTGGCACGCTCTATCGCCAGCAGGATCTCGCGCAGTTCCTCGATGCGGCGTTCGGATCGGCCGGGTTGCCCGCAGACCTGACCGACCCCGCTTATCGCGTCCGCGTCGCGACCGACGACGACACGATCGTTGGTTATTGCAAGATCGGCCCGGTCACCTTTCCCGGCGACTGGCCGGATAAAGCGATCGAACTGCACCAGCTCTATATCCTGGCCGACCATCACGGCGCGGGCCTTGCGCCGGTGCTGATGGACTGGGCGCTCGATCAGGCGCGGGCGCGCGGCGCCAGCGAGATGATCCTGTCGGTCTATATCGACAATCATCGCGCGCGGCGGTTCTACGAACGCTATGGCTTCGAGGAAATCGGCCAATACAAATTCATGGTCGGCGAACAGGAAGATGACGACCGGCTGATGAGACTCACGCTGTGACCGTCGAGATCAATCGCGCCCGTGCGCTCGATGGCGTGGCGCATGGGTTCCTCGGACGGCGTGGCGGAGTCTCTACCGGCATCACCGCGGGGCTCGATCTCGGCCGGCGCGGGCAAATCGAGATCGGCCCCGACCTTGCCGAGAATCGTCGCCGTGCGGTCGCCGCGGTGCTGCCGGGCGCCGAGCTCGTCACACTCTATCAGGTCCATTCAGCGGATTGTGTGACACTCGCCACGCCCTGGGACGATACCGATCGGCCGCACGCCGACGCGATGGTGACCGACCGTCCGGGCTTCGCGCTCGGCATCCTGACCGCGGATTGCGCGCCTGTCCTGCTCGCCGATCGCGCGGCCGGGATCGTCGGCGCGGCGCATGCCGGATGGAAAGGCGCGATCGGCGGCGTCACCGACGCGGCCGTCGCCGCGATGGAAAAGCTCGGCGCCGACCGCGACCGCATCGTCGCCGCGATCGGCCCGTGCATCGCGCGCGCCAGCTACGAGGTCGACGACGCGTTCCAGCACCGCTTCGAAGCCGACGATCCCGCCAACGAACGCTTCTTCGCGCCCGGCCGCGACGGCCACGCGCAGTTCGACCTGGAAGGCTATGTCGCGCATCGCCTCGCCGCCGCCGGGGTGCGGACCATCGAAATGATGGGGCTCGACACTTATGCCGACGCGGATCGTTTCTACAGCTTCCGCCGCGCGACGCACCGGGGTGAGCCCGATTATGGACGACAGATTTCGATCATCGGGATTTAGTTTCTTCTGAAACCACACGGCGCTACAGCGTCGGCCAAAGGAGTAGATGATGTCCAAGAAGCCGACCCAGACCGAAGCCGATTTGACCGGGGTCGAGGCCCTCGCACCCAAGAAGACCGAGCCGGCATCGATCGGCGGGCGGCAACTCAAGCCATCGACCTTGATGATGGGCCATGGCTATGATCCGACACTGTCCGAAGGATCGCTCAAGCCGCCGATCTTCCTGACCTCGACCTTCGTGTTCCCCAACGCCGCCGCCGGCAAGCGCCATTTCGAGGGCGTGACGGGTAAGCGCCCGGGTGGCGCCGAGGGTTTGGTCTATTCGCGCTTCAACGGCCCAAACCAGGAAATCCTCGAGGATCGCCTGGGCATCTGGGAAGGCGCCGAGGATGCGCTTGCCTTCTCCTCAGGTATGTCGGCAATCGCGACCCTGTTTCTCGCCATGGTCAAGCCCGGCGACACGATCGTCCATTCGGGTCCGCTTTACGCTGCGACCGAGACGCTGATCGCACGCATTCTTGGTCGCTTCGGCGTCCATTGGCTCGACTTCCCGGCCGGCGCGACGCGCGCCGAGATCGACGCGGTGCTGCAAAAGGCGTCGTCGGGCAATGTCCCGCTGATCTATCTCGAAAGCCCGGCCAACCCGACCAACGCTTTGGTCGATGTCGAGGCGGTCGCCGCCAGCCGCGACGCGATCTTCACCGGCGCCAACAAGCCGCCGATCGCGATCGACAATACCTTCCTGGGGCCACTGTGGCACAAGCCGCTCGAACATGGCGCCGACATCGTCGTCTATTCGCTGACCAAATATGCCGGCGGCCATTCGGACCTCGTCGCAGGCGGCGTGCTCGGGTCGAAGGAGCACATCAACACGATCCGATTGATGCGCAACACGATCGGCACGATCTGCGATCCCAACACCGCCTGGATGCTGCTGCGCAGCCTGGAGACGCTCGAACTGCGAATGAGCCGCGCCGGCGAGAATGCCGTCAAGGTCTGCGAATTCCTGCGCGATCATCCCAAGGTCGAAAAGGTCGGCTATCTCGGCTTCCTCAAGGACGGCAAGGACAAGCGCCAGGCGGATATCTACGAGCGGCATTGCTCGGGCGCCGGGTCGACCTTCTCGCTCTACCTCAAGGGCGGCGAGAAAGAGGCATTTGCCTTCCTCGACGCGCTCAAGATCGCCAAGCTGGCGGTCAGCCTGGGTGGGACGGAAACGCTGGCGTCGCATCCCGCCGGAATGACCCATTTGTCGGTGCCCGACGCGCGCAAACAGGCGCTGGGGATTACCGACAATCTGGTCCGCATCTCGATCGGCGTCGAGGATGCCGACGATCTGATCGCCGATTTCGCGGCGGCGCTGGAAACGGTGTGAGCGACCGGCCCGACAGCTACGCACACGTCCAGCCGACTGCGTCGTGACGTACGATCCGGAAGCGATCAGTCCGATCGACCTGCTCGGTCAGTTCACGACCAGTCTGTGGCTGCCGCATTATCGCGCCGGTACTTGGGGCGAATGGTCGCTACGCGTCGCGTTCCTCGCGGCCGGACGTGGATATTGGGGACAAACCTATGCCACGCTGGGCAGTGCGGTGCTCAGCGGCCCCGTCCGCGACGGCGACGCCACCTGGATGTCGATCGTCCCGATGGAGGTCGAAAGCCAGGAAATCGGCATCGCCGCCGCAAGCGGCCATACCGTGGTGCTCGGGCTGGGCATGGGCTGGGCCGCGGCCAATGTGGCGCTGAACCCCAAAGTCGATCGCGTCACCGTGATTGAGCGGGACGCCGACGTGATCGCGCTGATCGCCGAGCAGGGCGTTTTCGACCAGCTTCCCAGCGCCGCCCGCGACAAGGTAACGATCGTCAATGCCGACGCCTTCGACTGGCGCCCCGACGCCGCGGTCGACAGCCTCCAGGCGGACATCTGGGCCAAGATCGTCGAGCCCGGCAAATGGGACGACGTCCACCGCCTTCAGGCCAATATCGGCGCGAGCTCGCTCTATTTCTGGGGACAGGAGATGGAACTCTTTCGTCTCGCCTGTCGCGAGGCTGGCGGGATGCCGACCGACTTTTCCGACGCCGACGTCGAACGCCTGGCGGCGCAACCCGGCCTGCCGCTCGTGTTGTCTCGGGAATCCGGGCTCGCCGCGCGCATCACCGCCGGCGCGCCATGGTGGACGCCCAACAAAGATGGATGGTGGGAGGTGTAGAGTCACTTCTCCCCATTGTGACCTCAAACGCGATTTCGGGTGGCCAACAAACCGGCTATGACCGAGCCCGACTGACCTTGCAGCGGGGGAGTAAGGGCATGGGGAAGCCGTTCAATTTCGTCCAGGCCGCAATCCTGAAGGCGCTGGCCGAAGCACTGTTCCACGATACCGACATGGCGATCCCCTCGAGCCAGGTGGTCGCCAACCTCCAGCGCCAGTTCGCGCTGGTGAAAGGCGGCAAGGCGACCGAGATCGGGCTCAGCCTCTATCTGCTCTGCCTGGTGATGGGCGGGCCGTTGTTCCTGATCCTGAGCCCGGCCTGGCGCGCGCGGCAAGTCGCCAGGCGGCTCGAGCGCACGCACAACGACCTGATGCAGGATCTCGCCCGCGTGCGGAGCGTGGTTTATGCCGGCTATTACGGCCATTGGCAGGGCGAGACCCAGGACGATAACCGCGACAATCCGGTATTCGCGCAGATCGGCTTTACCCTGCCCGCTCATCGCGATCGCTCGGCGCCGGGCGAAGTGCCGATCACCGATTTTCCCGGCCGCGATTTGACCGATGCCGACATTCTGAAAGAGGCGCCCGACGAAGCCGGGGTGATCGTGATCGGATCGGGTGCCGGCGGCGCGGTCGCCGCAGCGACGCTGGCGGCGCAGGGGCACGACGTGCTGGTGGTGGAAGCTGGTCCCTTTTACCCTTCTTCGAAGATCAATCACCGCGAATGGGAAATGACCGCGCGGCTGTTCGTCGATGGCGGCGTGCAGACCAGCCGCGACCATGACGTCGTCGTGTTCCAGGGCCGCGTCGTCGGCGGATCGACCGTGCTCAACAACGGCATCTGCCTGCGCGTCAACCAGCCCGGGCTGACGCACCCGCAAGCGCCCGACATCTTCGCCAAATGGGCCGAGCTCGGCGCGCCGGTCGACCGCGACCGGTTCGATGCCGCTTATCGTGCAGTGGAACAACGCTTGTCGGTCGGTCCGATCGACGCGCGCGCCGGGCGCAATAACGGTCCGCATCTGCAACGAGGCTGGGCGGCACATGCGGCCGCGACGGGTCTCCCAGGCGACCAGTCTTCGCCCACGCCCTGGTTCAGCAAGAATTACGGCCCCGATTCCGCCGGAGCGGCATGCGCCTATTGCGGCTATTGCAACACCGGCTGCCCCTATGGCCGCAAGCAGGGCATGGCGCAGTCCTTCCTGCTCGACGCACGCAGGAGCGGCGCGCATATTTTGGCCGATACCAAGGTCACGGCGATCCGCTGGGAAACCCCGCTCGACTGGGACAAGCGGCGCGCGACCGGAGTGGAGGTCGTGCTGGCCGACGGCCGCAAGCATTTCATCCGCGCGCGTGAAGGCGTGGTGGTCGCGGCCGGCACGATGGCGTCGAGCCGCATCCTCGCGGCGAGCGGGATCGACGGCACCGGCACCGGTATCTCGCTCAACATCGCCTGCCCGGTGGTCGCGCTGATGCCCGGCGAGCAGTCGATGCGCAGCTGGGACGAGGACCAGATGGCGACCTATGTCGATCGCGGCGACTTCCTGCTCGAATCGCATTTCCAGCCGCCGATGAGCATGTCGACCCTGATGCCCGGCTGGTTCGGCGACCATGCCCAGCGGATGCGCAATTACGGCCGGCTGGCGTCGGCCGGCATCCTGATCCCCGCCGATCGCTGCGGCCAGCTGATCGATTCCGGCCTGAGTTTCAAATTGCGCAACGATGTCGAAATTCCGTTGATCAAACGCGCGCTGTCAGCACTGACCAAGGTCCATTTCGCGGCCGGCGCGGAGGAAGTCTATCCGGCGCTCGCGCGCGGTCAGACGCTCAAGCCCGGCGACGATGTCGATGCCTTTTTCGACAGCGCGATCAGCGAGGCCGACGATATTACTCTGTCGAGCTCGCATCCCCAAGGCGGCAATGCCCGTGGCAAGGATCGCGAGCATGGCGTGGTCGACCTCGATTGCCGCGTCCACGGCACCGCCAACGTGCTCGTCACCGATGCCAGCACCTTCGCCAGCTGTATCCGGGTCAATGCACAGCTGACGACGATGGCGATGGCGCATTACGCGACGGCGATCGCACCGTTCTGAGCGTCAGCCGGCCAGTGCGTCGTCGAGCAAACGGAGGTCCCTGCCCTTGGTTTCGCGGCCGAACCAGGCACACAGACCGAGCGCGAGCGCCGTCGGCACGATGATCAGCCCCGCGGTCACGCCCATCGCCGGGACCAAAGCGGTGATGCTGAGCGCCTGAGCCGCGACGCCGCCGCCTTTGGTGCACGCCGCGACCCAGCCGGTGGCGCGACCGCGGACGCGCAGTGGGAAGCTTTCCGCGGTATAAGGCAGCAGAATCGCGATGATCCCGTTCGATCCGACGATGAGCAATGCCACCGGCAGGACCGGGCTGCCGATCCCGGCGAACTCCAGCCGCAGCACGCCGACCAACCCCAACAAAGTGACGCCGATCATCGTGACCAGCGACCATTTGGTGCTCCAGCGGCTGTACATCAGCGCCGCGACGAACACCGTCGGAAAGGCGATCAGCGCCGATTCGGCAAGCAGCTTGCTCGACACCGCGACCGAATATCCCTTGGCGACGAGATCGGCGGGCAACCACAGCAGCAACCCGAAATTGACCAGCCCCCAGGCGATCGCCGCGATCGACAAAGCGGCCAACTTGCCGACCAGCTTGGCCCCGGTCAGCGCATGGCTCACTGTCCCCGCGGGCAGCGGCGGCAGCGCTGCCAGCCGCTTCGCGGTCGAGCCGAACCGCGCCATCACTGTCCGCGCCTCGGCATCACGGCCGCGCGCCAACAGGAACTTGGCCGATTCGGGAATCAAGCCGCCAAGCAGGACGAGGATCAACCCGCTCGGCAAATTGAGCAGCCACAATATCCGCCAGCCGAATTGGGGCTGGAGCAACGCGGACAGCCCGCTCGCGGCGAAATAGCCGCCGACCGCGCCGAGCCCGCCGACCAGCACCAGGCTCCAGCCGCGATGCTTGTTGGGCATCATCTCGGCGAGCAGCGCATAGGTCACCGGCAGCATCCCGCCGGCGGCCGCGCCCATCATGAAGCACATGCCGATATTCCAGGCGAGGCTGGGCATCGCACCGCAGATCGACGTGCCGACGAACATCACCGCCGACAACAAGATCGACGCCTTGCGGCCGTAGATGTCGGCGATCACGCCCCATAGCACCGATCCGGTCACGGTGCCGATCAAGGCGAAGAATGGCACCAGGCTGACCGTCGCTTTGGGCACGCCATATTCGCTGACCATGCCGGGCACGGTGAAGCCCAGCGAGGCAGGCTTCATCACGTCGATGATCAGCGCGATGACCAGCACCAGCATCAACCGCCAATGCGCCCAGCTCAACGGCGCGTCCTCGGGCGCGGAAATCTCGATCGCACCGCTCTCGGCCCGCTGCCTGCCGATGTCGCGCGGCAACAGGCCGTAAGCGGCGACGCCAACACCGGCGATGATCAGCCCCATGCCGAACACCATGTCCCAGCCCATCGCCATGCCGGCGAGCCGGTAGTGCATCGTCCGGCCCATCAGGAACATCGGGATATGCATGGCCACGCCGGCGGTCACCGCGACGCATCCCAGCACAAACGCCCAGAGCGCCTGGCGGTCGCTGAGCGTCGTGCTGAACCCCCTAACCGTCATGGATCAGCCGTCGCCGACGCGTTCGATATCGGCGCCGACCGCCGACAATTTCTCCTCGAGTCGCTCATAGCCGCGATCGAGGTGATAGACGCGGCTGACCTCGGTCTGGCCGTCGGCGACCAGCCCGGCGATGATCAGGCTCATCGACGCCCGCAGATCGGTCGCCATCACCGGCGCGCCGACCAAATGGTCGACCCCGCGCACGACGGCGGTACGGCCGCGCACCTGGATGTCCGCCCCCATTCGCGCCAGCTCGGGCACGTGCATGTAGCGGTTCTCGAAGATCGTCTCGGTCAGCACGCTGGCGCCGTCGGCCTTGCACAGCATCGCCATGAATTGCGCCTGCATGTCGGTGGCGAAGCCGGGAAACGGGGCGGTCGACAGCGTCAGCGGCTTGAGCTTGCCGTCCGACGATACGAACAGCGAGCTGCCCTTTTCCTCGACCTTGACGCCGGCGTCGATCAAGGCCGCGATGGTCGCGCGCATATCGTCGGCCTTGACCCCGATCAATTCGACGTCGCCGCCGGTGATCGCAGCGGCGCAAGCATAGCTGCCGGCCTCGATGCGGTCGGGCATCACGCGATAGGTGGCGCCGTGCAAACGGTCGACGCCTTCGATCTCCAGCCGCTCGGTCCCGACGCCGGAAATCGACGCGCCCATCGCGAGCAGCAGATTGCACAAATCGACGATCTCGGGCTCGCGTGCCGCATTCTCGATCACCGTACCGCCCTTGGCGAGCACCGCCGCCATCACCGCATTCTCGGTCGCGCCGACCGACACGATCGGGAAGGCGACGCGACCGCCCGGCAGGCGCCCGCCTGGCGCGATCGCCTTGACATAGCCGGCGGCGAGTTCGATCCGCGCGCCCATCGCCTCGAGCGCCTTGAGGTGGAGGTCGATCGGGCGGTTGCCGATCGAGCAACCACCAGGCAGCGACACCGTCGCCTCGCCCGCGCGGGCGACCAGCGGGCCCAGCACCAGGATCGACGCGCGCATCTTGCGCACGATGTCGTACGGCGCCTCGGTCGAGGTCAGCCGCCCGGCGCGCATCGTCATGACGCGGCCGAAATCGCTCGGCCGCGCGCCTTCGATCTCGGTCGACACGCCGAGTTGGTTGAGCAGATGCCCGAAGCTGTCGACATCGGCGAGCCGCGGCAAATTGCGCAGCGTCACCGGCTCCTCGGTCAGCAATGCACACGGCATCAGCGTCAACGCCGAATTCTTGGCGCCCGAAATCGGCAGTTTGCCCGTCAGGCGATTACCGCCGCGAATGAGGATACGGTCCATCCAAAGGCTTCTATCGCCCGCCGCACCACAAGCAAGCGTAACGCGTCTCTTGTGTTTCAGCGGAGCTGAAACGGTTGCCGCACCGGCCCGCTCCCCCACCCGACCGCCCAACAGCGTATTCTATGGGTGGTCGGGTGGGGGCGCATTGGATCTGCCATGCCCCCGGCATTGGGTGAACAGCGCGGGGCGCTGTTCGTTTCGCCGAAAGATTGGGCGATCTGGTTACTCTTACTCCGGCAGAACATGCGGCGCTCGAGCGGCTGGAGGAGCGCGAGCGACCGGTCCGGCGGGGTGCCACAATCCAGCGAGAAAATGATCGCGCCGGCGAGATGTTCATCGTTCGCAAGGGTATGCTGATGTCGTCGATGCTGCTCGACGACGGCAGCCGCCAAATCCTGCGGTTCTTGTTCCCCGGCGATGTGATCGCGCTGTCGAGCCTGGTCTATCGCGAGACGCCCGAGACGCTCACCGCGCTGAGCGACGCGGTCGTCGCGCCGTTCGAGCGATCGATGTTGAGCGACGTCATCGCGGCGCATCCGCGACTCGCGGCGCTGCTGCTGGTCTATAGCCAGATCGAGCGCGCGGCGCTGACCGACCGGCTTGCGGCGCTCGGCCGCACCTCGGCCAAGACCCGTGTCGCCGCGATGCTGATCGATATGCGCAACCGCCTGCGCGCGGGTGACAAGTCGATCACCGACACTTTCACGATCGGCCTGACCCAGGAAGAGATCGGCGACGCGACCGGCCTGACCGCGGTCCATGTCAACCGCATGCTGCGTCAGATCGAGGAAGAAGGGCTGATCGCGCGCGTGAACGGGCGTGTCACCTTCACCAACGAACGCGGGCTGCTGCGCGCGGCCAATTATATCGACCGCTATGAGGGTCTCGACCTGAGCTGGCTGCCGGCACCGCGTTAGAGCTCGGAGGGGGCGTCGGGGGGATGGGCAACCGTTCCCCCGACGTTAATTGGGTGCCCCGCCCCTAGCCCTAGCCGTCACCCCGGCCTTGTGCCGGGGTCCACTCCTCCTCACGCCCCTGGCGCTTGCGGCTCGGTGGATGCCGGCACAAGGCCGGCATGACGGAGGGCGCTATCGCAACGTCGTGCTGTCCAGATTGACCTTGTCCGCCGGGATCACCTCGACATTCGGATATTTCTTGCGGAGATCGTCGAGGAACAATTTCGCGTCACCAACGACGATGACGCTGGCGTCGGTCGGATCGAGCAGCCGTTGCGCGACACGCTGCACCTCCGCCGCATCGACGCCTTCGATCTTGGGCGTGAATGCCTTGAGTTCGGACAGCGGCACGTTCTCGACGACATAATCGCCCAGCACGCCGGCAATGCCGCCGGTGGTCTCCGTATCGCGGCCGAAATCGCCGATCAGCACCGCTTTGCGCGAGGCGAGTTCGTCGTTCGGCACCGGCGCCGATCCCATTCCCTTCATCGTATCGATGATCAGCCCCACGACTTCGGGCGCCGACGGGTTCTTGGTCTGGGTGTTAGCCGCGACATAGCCCGGCTGGCGTCGCGCCGCGATGCCGCTGCCGGCACCATAAGCAAGGCCGCGCTTGATGCGGATTTCCTGGTTGAGCCGCGATGAGAAGCCGACCCCCAGGGTCGCGTTGGCGACGCTGGCCGCGTAGAAATCGGGATCGCTGCGGGCAATGCCTCGGCGGGCAACGACGACCCCAGCCTGGCCGGCATTGGGCATATCGACGACGATGATCCGCGGCGTTGCGGTGGCGGAATCGGTCTTGGGCGCGGCGACCGGCGCGGCCTTGGCCTGCCAACTGCCGAAATTCGCCTCGGCGAGCGCCTTGGCCGCCACCGGCGTGATGTCGCCGACCATCACCAAAGTTGCGCGCGACGGCGCCCAGGTGCGCGCATAGGCGGTTTGCACTTCGCTTCGCGTGATCGCCTTGAGCGAGGTCGGCGTACCCGCGATCGGATGACCATAAGGCCCGCCGCCCATCACCGTGCGCGCCGCGACCAAAGAGGCGAGCCGGCCCGGATTCTTGAGCTGGACCTGGACGCTGTCGATCGTCTGCGCGCGATCGCGCTCGAGTTCCTCGACCGTGAACACCGGATTGCGCGCGACATCGGCGAGCACGGCCATCGCCGGGGCGATCTGGTCGGACTTGACCTGCAGCGTCACCTCAGCCGCATCCCAGGCGACGGCCGAGCTGATCGAGCCGCCGAGCTTCTCGACCTCATTGGCGATCTGCGTCGCCGAACGCGTCTTGGTACCCTTGGTCATCAAATCGGCGGTCAGGCTGTTGAGCCCGGCGCGGTCAGCCGGGTCCGCAGCGCCGCCGCCATTGGCGAGGACCTGCGTGGTGATCAGCGGCAGATCGTGCTTTTCGACCACGATCAGCTTCATGCCGTTGGCCAAAGTCGCTGTCACCGGCGCCGGCAGTGCCGCGACCACCGGCTTGGCCGGCGCGGGCGCGGCGACGCGGTCGGCATCGCTCGCCGGCTTGACGACCTCGACATTGCCCGGCGTCTGCAGCTCGGCGACCTCGACCGTATCGGCGACCGCGATCTTGTCGCCTTTCGGCCCGTCCTTCGGCGCCATTTCGGCGGGCATATAGTCGATCATCGCCGAGCCAGTGTCGGTCAGATATTTGCGCGCGACACGCTGGATGTCGGCGGCAGTCACCTTGCCGATCGCGGCAAGCTGCTTGTCGGCGGCGGCGGGATCGCCGTCGATGATCACCGATCGCGCGATTGTCGACGCCTTGCCGTCGGCGGTCTCACGGCTCTCGATCGTCGCGGTGATCAGCTGGTTCTTGGCGCGGGTCAGTTCGGCCGGGGTCACCAAGGTGTCGCGCGCGCGGGCGACCTCGGCGCGCAACGCCTTCTCGCCATCGGCGACGCTCTTGCCGTCGGCCATCGTCGCCGTGACGACGAACGACCCGGTGCCCTGTTTGGTATCGAGGAAAGTATTGGCCGACTGCGCGAGTTGATCGCGATAGACCAGATCCTGATATAGCCGCGAGCTATCGCCGCGCGACAGGATCGCGTCGAGCAGGGTCAGCGCGGGAATGTCGGGATTGTTGTCCGACGGCACCTGATAGCTGATCAGTACCGCAGGCAGCGGCGTGTTGGGCTCATAGACCGTATAGCGGGTCGGCGCGGTCCGCGGTGGCTCGGCGACGGTCACGCGCGGGATCGGGCGGTCGGGCTTCTTGATCCCCGCGAAATATTTGTCGACCCATCGATCGAGCTCGGCGGGATCGAAATTGCCCGCCACCACCAGCACTGCATTGTCAGGCCGGTAATAGGTTGCGTGAAACGCGCGAACGTCGTCGATCGTCGCGGCTTCGAGATTCTCCAGGCTGCCGATCCCGGGTCGCGCATAGGGATGCACGCGGTAGCTGATCTCGGGATAGTAGATCGAATAGAGCTTGCCGTACGGGGTCGCCAAGGTGCGGAGGCGAAGCTCTTCCTTCACCACGTCGCGCTCGGAGGCGTAGCTGACCGGTTCGACCACCAGGCTCGCCATGCGATCGGCTTCGGCGAACAACAGGCGCTCGAGATGGTTGGCCGGGACGACCTCGAAATAATTGGTGTAATCGTCGTTGGTCGAGGCGTTGTTATAGCCGCCGACATCTTCGGTCAGGCGATCGAAATTCTCCGATTTCAGATTCTTCGTCGCCTTGAACATCAGATGTTCGAACATGTGCGCGAAGCCCGACTTCCCCTTGGGATCGTCCTTCGACCCGACATCGTACCAGACCTGGACCGAGACATTGGCGGTCTTGGTGTCGCGGATCGCGTAGACGCGCAGGCCATTGGCGAGCGTGCGGACGGTATAGGCGATCGGCTTGACCGCCGTCGCACTGGTGGCCGCCGCCGTTTTCGGAGCGGCCTTCCGGGCGGGCGTGGTGGCGGTGGCGGCGACGGGAATCAGGGCGGCGCCCATCAACAGGGCGGCACGAGTCAGACGCATTCAATTCTCCGCAAAGGAGGTGAGGATGACGCCGATGTGTCGCGCTAAACCGGCGCGAGTCAATCGCCCCGCGACACCTGCTTCACCCAGCATCGCGTCAGCATGACGGGTCGGAAGCCGAGACTGTAATAGAGGCGCTTCGCTTCTTCCCCGGCCACCGCACCCAAAAAGACGCCACGGGCGCCGGCCGCGCGCATCGTGCGGTCGAAATGAGCGATTAGCGTCGAGGCGATCCCCTGCCGCCGCGCGGATTGCCGCGTGAACAGATCCTCGATCATCCCTATGCCGTTGGGCGCTATCGCCATGGCACCGTACGCCACCGCGTGATCGCCGCGCCGCACGAGGTGGAAGCGGTAGTCGGGGGTCTTGAGCCGGTAATTACTCACCATGTCCCCAACGAAACGGGCGTCGAGGTCGAGATGCCCGGTCCGTTTGCCTTCTTCGACATCTGCCAGGACCAGCTGGGCGAGCGCATCCCAATCGCGTTGCCCGCCCACCTCGACAATATTGACGTCCGCGCCGCCGGTCGGCTTCAGCCGGTCGCACGCCATCTGAACGACCACCGGCCGCTCCTCGAAGCCCAGATAGGCGAGCCGCGCAAGGAAGCGCTCGGGCGTGAAGCAATCGCTGTGAACGACGCGCCAGTCCGAATGCCCGAGATGCTCGCTCATCGCGGCCAGCACGGCGTCGATCGCCGCCTCGTCATCGGCCGTCACGTTGTCAGCGTGGTTGGCATCCCACAGATCGGGCCGCGCCGGATCGGCGACAATCCCGCAATAGCGCGTCTCGATGACCCGATGCCCGAGCCGCCGCTGCCAACGATAGGCATCGGCGATCAGGCGTCGGTCTTCACCCACGCTTCTTGTTGCGATTGGCGTAGAGCACCGCCGCGGCGATCGCCGCCGATCCGACCCCCGCGCCCAGCGCCGCGATGCCCCATTTGCTCAGCTTCGCCGGTTCGGGCGTGCCCTCGGCACCCTTCTGGCGCTCCTTGGCGATCCGCGCGGCGGCCATGATCTCGTTTTCTTCTTCAGGCTTGTCTTCGGGCTTGTCGGTCACGCTTACTCTCCTCGTCCCTGACCGTAGCGTGCCCGGAATCCGCTCGCAAATGCGTTGAGCGTTCCAGCGGCAATCGCTGCGCGCAAGTCCGCCATCAACGCTTGGTAGAACCAAATGTTGTGCTCGGTCATCAACATCGCGCCCAGTATCTCGCCGGCGCGCACCAGATGGTGGAGATAGGCGCGTTCCCAGGTGGCGCAGACCGGGCAGCCACATTCGGGATCGAGCGGCCCCTGATCCTCGCCGAACTTGGCATTGCGGATGTTGATCGGGCCGGCCCGTGTGAACGCCTGGCCGGTGCGGCCCGAGCGCGTCGGCAGCACGCAGTCGAACATGTCGACCCCGCGCTCGACCGCACCGACGATGTCGTCCGGTTTGCCCACCCCCATCAGGTAACGCGGCTTATCGGCGGGAAGCTGGCTCGGCGCGAAATCGAGACAGCCGAACATCGCCGCCTGCCCTTCTCCCACCGCAAGCCCACCGATCGCATAGCCGTCAAACCCGATCTCGGTCAGCGCCGCCGCGCTCTCACCACGCAATTGCTCGTTCAGCGCACCCTGCTGGATGCCGAATTGCGCGGCATGGTCGGCATGCTCGCCGCCGCCAAGGAACGCGTCACGCGAGCGCCGCGCCCAACGCATCGACCGCGCCATCGCCGCTGCCTGCACCTCGGCAGTCGAGGTCGTCGGCACCAGCTCGTCGAACGCCATGACGATGTCCGATCCGAGCAGTCGCTGGATTTCCATCGACCGTTCGGGGCTCATCAGATGCCGCGTGCCGTCGAGATGGCTCTTGAACTCGACCCCATTCTCGTCGCGCTTGGTCAGCTCCGACAGGCTCATCACCTGATAACCGCCGCTGTCGGTCAGGATCGGCCGGTCCCACCCCATGAAATGGTGCAAGCCGCCCAGCCGCGCGACGCGCTCTGCGGTCGGGCGCAGCATCAGATGATAGGTATTGCCCAGGATGATGTCGGCGCCGGCCGCGCGGACATCGCCCGGCTTCATCGCCTTGACCGTGGCCGCGGTACCGACCGGCATGAAGGCGGGCGTGCGGATCGTGCCGCGGCGCATGGCGATCTCGCCGGTGCGCGCCTTACCGTCGGTGGCATGGATAGTGAAGTCGAAACGTGGAGTCATGCGGGAGCCAGTTCGTCGAGAAGGTCGAGGAAAACGCGATCGGCAACGCGCCGCCGTTCTTCTGGCGAGACCGGATCGACGGCAACCGGCGGATCGGTGGCAAGCGCTGCATCGATCAGCGCAGCGATGGCGGGTGGCACCGGCCCACCTCCTAGCTCGGCTGTGACCGACTTGCGTTCGATCAGCGAATCGATCTCGGCACGGAGCGCCAGGGGCAGATCGATCGCAGCGAGCGACTGCGTGAACGCCATCGGTGCCACGACCTCGCCGGGATGGCGGTCGAGCCAAGTCATCGCAACGACCGGACGCAACGCATAAAGGAGCTTCTTGAACGGAACATCGTGCGTTTCGCGATCGAGCGGAATCCAAGACGCTTTGGCCAGATTGTAATAATGCCGTCGGACCGCGGCCCGATCGGTCACATCACGCGCCAAATCCAGCAGGCGGTTGGCGATACGCTGGTCGAATCGATAGCGGATCGGCGAGGTCAGCCATTCGATCGCAACAGCATTGCCCTTGACCATCAGCTTGATAAGCTTGCCAAGATCCCAACCGCCGACATCATAGATCGCATCAAGGGGCGTCTCGATCACATCGCGTGGTTGCCAGAGCGAACGGTAATCGTCCTGGCTCCGCACAAACACAAACCGACAGTCATAGTCGCTGTCGGGCGACGGGAAACCCCAGGCACGACTGCCGCTCTCGATCGCTATCGGGATATGGACAAGTTCGTCGCGCTCCGCCGCCGAGAGGCGCGCATCGATGCCCGCGACGATCTCGGGGTCGAAACTATCGGGAACGGAGCGCTGGGGAGACATCGCCGTCGCTCTAGCGGCGGGGTCTGCGGTTTGTCGACCTCAGGTCAGATAGTCGACCACCTCTTGCGGTGTCGCGAACGTCTTGTCGGGCTTCATCGCCAACAGCATTTCGGGATTGGCATAGCCCCATAACACCGCGCCGGCGCCGATCCGGACTGCGCGCGCGGCATCGATGTCGCGGGTTTCGTCGCCGATCGACAAGATCGCGCTGGGCGGGAGCCCACTTGCCTTGATCGCCTGGCGGAATTTGCGCACTTTGCCGAACAGGCCCGAGCCGCAGAAGAAACGCTCGATCCTGGCGCAATCCTCCTGTCCCAGGACTGCGCGGACATTGGCTTCCGAATTGGACGAACAGACGAACATCCGGACGTTCGTCTCGCTGATCGCCTTCAGCATGTCGCGGATACCGTCGAACAGCTGGATTTCATCCGTGTGCCGACCGAACCGCGCGCGGACGTGGCGCGCGATCAGCGGCAATTTCCAGCGCGAGATGCCAAGATGGTCGATCACTTCGCGTGTCGTGCGCTTGCGCAATCCCTCTACCTCGTCGGGATGGACGCTGCGGAACCGGAAGCGTTCGGCGAGATCGTCGACGATCGACAGGAACCAGTGGCCGCTGTCGGACAGCGTCCCGTCGAAATCGAAAATGACCAGCTGATATGCATGCCGAGCGGCTACCACGATTATCCGCCTCGTTTCCCGCGTTTCCCGCCATCGCCCATCGGGAAGGCGCGGATCGTCAGCAGTTCGGCGCGAGTCAGGACGCCATCCTTGTCCTTGTCGAGCCGGGTGAAGATCTGGTCGAACTTCGCCTGGAGTTCGGCCAGCGTGATCTGGTTGTCGCTGTCGCTGTCGGTCTCGTACGCGCCGGGCAGCGCGTTGGGATCGCCGAGCCACTTCTGCGCCCAGTCGGAAAAGGCGATATAGCCGAGCTTGCCGGTATTGGCCGTGTCGATCGCGGCGAAACTCTTCGCCACACCCTTGCGCATCTCGTCGCGCGTCACGCGGCCATCGCCGTCCGCGTCGAACGCCGCGATCATCATCGCCACCGGCTCGACCACCAGGATCGGCGGCGCGGCGATCGATACCGGCGCGCCTTTCTTGCTGCCGAGCGGTACGGGCACGCGATTATCGTTCTGCGCGGCGGCTGGGCTCGACAAGCCGATCGCCACCAGGGCGGAGGCAAGCACGAAAGTCCGAGGAGCCAGGGCAAAGCCGCGGTGGATGGCTGGCGTAAAGCGATTCGGCGGCATGAGACAGGCTGTGCCCCAGCGGGCCGGGCTCGGCAACAGCCACTGACTGGCGATGTGCTGCGTTACTGCATCGGAACCGATGCCCCGGCATAGGGATCATAGGGCGCCGGCGCCCTGGTCGGCTGGACGCGCGGCGGTAGCGGGGGCGGAGGTGCGGCGACGACTACCGGCGGCGGGTCATACCCCCCGACGCCGCTGGCCGCATAACGCAGTCCGTTGACGATGGTCGATGCGCCGAACAGGATGAAGCAGCCGAGGATGACGGTCGCGCCATGGCGGATATTGACTCGCCCGGTCAGCATCCCGAACCCGATCGCCGCGATCGCGATCACCGCGATCGACGTCGCCACCGTGCCGAGCAGCACATCCTGCAGCCAGGATATCGCCGCGACGAGCACGCTGGAGCCGGCGGGGGAATCGGCGAGCGAAATCGGGGCGTAGGATAGGATCACATCCCGATTTTATGCCGAAGGCGCGGAAAGGAACAGCGCGCATTGTGCCGCATTCAGTCGCGAAGGCTCGATCGCGATCGCGCCGCCTGGAAACAGGCTCGCCCGCCCCAACCTTGGCAGGATTTCGGGGCCATGCTTAAGAGCGCGATAACCAACTCATATTAGACTGCCCCAGTCGTAGGGGGCGTGAGTTGGACGTAGCCGGCAGGAAATTCGATGGGTTGCTCGGCCCGCTGCTGACCCTGATCGGTCTGGCGGCGACTGGCGCCGCGCTGGTCGTCGTCTCGCTGGTGCATCGCGTCGACAGCAACGATACCGCCACCAAGCACACGTTGGTGTCCGGCGCCGTCAAGCGCGAGACGCGGAGCCTGGCCGACTCGACATCGACTACTGCTCATTGGGACGACGCCGTCGATCACCTCTATGGCCGCGTTGATGCGGAATGGGCCCGCACCAACCTTTCCTATCCGATGCACAGTTACATCATCGACGATCAGGGTAACACGCTCTGGGCTTGCCCGCCCAACGGCAAGGGGAAGCCGGTGCCGCTTGCCGGCGCGATCGGCAGCACCCTTGCCGCCCTGATGTCGCGCCTTCCGCACAGCCAGCGCATAGCCGAAAGGATGACCACCGGCACTGCCTTCCCGGTTCGTTTTCAGGGTCGGCCGGCGGTGATTTCGGGCATGCCGATCCTGCCTCTTTTGCGGCCTAGGCAAGTGGGGCGACTGCGCTATTTGGTATTGGTGCGCGAGTTGGATAGCCGAGTGCTGTCAGCATGGGGCGACGCCTATGGCCTGACCAGCATCGGCTGGTCGTCCATGGCGGGCGATGCGCCCAATAGGCTAATGGTGCGCGATGCCGCTAATGTGCCGATCGGGACGATAACCTGGCCGCTGGCCACCGCCGGGCAGGACGCGCTACGCGGCATCCTGCCTATACTGCTCGCGGTCGGCGGCGCGTTCGCGCTGACCTCCGCCTGGTTGTTGCGGCTGATCCTCCGGTCGCGCCGACGCCTGGAGGACAGCATGCGCGCCGCGCAAGCCGAGGCAAGCCGCGCCGAACGCAGCGCCGCCGAAACGGCCAACGCGCTCCGCCAGGCCGAGGAAGCGAGAGTCCGCGCCGATCGGCTCGCCGCCCACGCGGTCGAGGAACAAGCGCGCCACGAGGTCCAGCTGCGCGAAAGCCAGCGCGACGTCGCGGAAGAATTGCGCCGCTCGCTGGCCAGCCTCGTCACCGATCTGATCGATTCCGCCGGCGCGCTGGAACGCAGCGCCGACACAATGCTTTCCGTCATCGCCGACCAGCAGGCGCAAACCGGTGCAATCCGCGATCGCTCGCACGAGGCGAGCCGCGCGACGCAATCCATCTCCGATACGCTGACCGAGCTTTCCTCCTCGATCGGCGAGATCGGCACGGCTTCCGAGCGGGCACGCGTCGCCGTCAACGATGCAAGCCAGCAATCCGCCCGAGCGCGGAGCACCAATGGCAACCTCGTCCGCAACGTCGATCTGATCCGCGAGGCGGCCGAGCTGATCGCCCAGATCGCCGGCCAGACCAACCTGTTGGCGCTCAACGCCACTATCGAGGCGGCGCGCGCCGGCGAGGCAGGGCGGGGCTTCGCCGTGGTAGCGGGCGAAGTAAAGGGACTCGCCAAGCAGGTCGGCGACACGACGTCGGCGATCAAGGGGCGCGTCGATGGCGTCTCCTCGGCGGTGCGCGAGACAGTCGCGCTGGTCGATCAGGTGGACGGCATCATGGGCGCCTTGCTCGACGCCGTCGGAAAGGCGGCGACGACTGCCCACCAGCAGCATCAGGCGGTGGGCGCGATCCAGCGCAACTCGATCGGCATTGCCGACAATGTCCGCACTTCCGAAGAAGCGATCACGGCAATCTCCGCCGCGCTGGATCAGGTGGCCGACACTGCCGGCTCGACCCGGGTGATCGGACTCGCGGTCCGGAGGCATGCCGAAAAGCTTGACGCCCGCTTCGCCGCCCTGGTCGAACGGCTGGAGGCCGCCGCCTAGGGATCGTCGGTCGGAGTCATTGCGCAGGGTCCGGATAATCCAGGTCAAGCTGGACCGCCCGATTCGCATCGGCGTCAGCGCCGCGCCGGTTGCCCTGTTCGCGCCGCAGGACGCTGCGATTGTAATAGCCGCGCGCCGCATAGGGCGCATATTTGATCGCGAGATCGAGATCGGCGGCGGCGCGCGCCGGCTCTCCCTGGCGCTGATAGGCCAGTCCCCGGTTGAGATATGCGAAGGCGAATCTGGGCTTGAGGGCGATGGCCTGATCGAACGCGGCGATCGCGCCGTCCAAGTCTCCACGCCAGGCAAGCGCCAGACCATTGGCAAGCCGCGCCGCCGCCTCGCCCGCCGGTCCCTTCGCACCAATGCCAAGCACGCTCTTGCAGCCGCGCAGGCTTTCCTCGGGATCGATCACCGTGCAGGCATTCCAATCGCCACGCGCGGCATAGGCATTCGGACGCCTTCGCGCACCCGTTACCACGACGTCGCGAGGCCCTTCATCTTCATCAGCCTTCTTGCTTGCCATACTGACCGGACTCGCGGACTCGATCGCTTTCGGTTGCGCCACGCGCCCGGCAGCAGCGACCGGACTCTCGTCAGCTGGCGGAGCCGGTGCCGCGCTCCGTGGCGCGAACTGCATCGGCGGTGGTGCCATGGCTGCGGGGGGCGCAGGCGACGGCGGAGGTGGCGGCGAGGCGGACCGTGCCAGGTCCTCGGAGGCGCGACGATCAGCACCGCCGGCCAAGGTGACCGGGGCAGCCGGAGCGGTCGGCTTTTGGATTGGCGGCTCCGGCTTGACGGCAGGCGTCGACTCTTTGGCTGCACTGGTCGCCGGCGGTTTTGAAACGCCGGGGCGATCAGGCGCCGGCGCCGAGCGCGGCGCGATGTCGGCCGGGGGCTGCTCGACCTTGCCGGGCTGCAGACCACCGGGCCGGTTGAGCGCGATCGACAGGCTGATCCCGGCGACGAGGATGATCGAGGCGAACGCACCGATCTGCTTGCCGGACACCCATCGCGTTGGACGCCGAGCGGGAGCAGCGGCGGGCGTCGGATCGGAGACGCCGTCGAAGCGACGCATCGCAGCCGCGATCGCCGCATCGCGCGCGGCGGGCCGCGGCGGTGGCGAGTCGGGGAGCAGGCGGGCGAGATCGCTGTCGTCGGCCATTCAACGCCCCCAAATGACGAACCGGCAATGGCCGGTGCCGCTGAGGCAAGGAAGGCGGGAAACGGACATCGATCGATCTATAACGGCAATCTTTGCCCGGTCTAAGCCATGATCGCGAACGGCGATGCGGGACGCCGCAACCGCAGCGTCCCGTTCCACATCATTGCCCGGTCGCCGCAATGCCGTTGGCAATTCGGGCGGTGCGGACGAGCTGGATGAACTCGGTCCGATAGCCGAATTCGTCCTTGCCCTTGGCGCCGCTCGCCATGCGCAGGACGTCGTCATAGCTGAGCGCGCCGTTATAGCGCCCGCCGCGGAGCAATTCGGCGAAACCGGCGACGGCGGTGGCGAAGCGCGCATCCTGCGGCGCGTCTTCGAACCGCGCGAACTGGACGCGCCGATCGATCGGCGTCGACAATAACAGGCTCGCGTCCGACTTGGGCAGCTTGTAGCGGATCTTCACGAAGCCGAGTTCGCCGCTTAATCCCGCCGCGGCAACCGGGGCCGGCGCGGCATAGCGCAAATCGCCATTCGCCCGCGGCCCGCCGACCGGCACGACCTCGTACAACGCCGTCACGGTCTGGCCCGACCCAACATCGCCGGCATCGACCTTGTCATTGTCGAAATCCTCGCGCTTGAGCATCCGCGTCTCGTAACCGATCAGGCGATATTCGGCGACGGTGCGGGGATTGAACTCGACCTGGATCTTCACGTCCTTGGCGATCGGGAACAGGGTAGAGGTCGCCTCGTCGACCAACGTCTTCCGCGCCTCGTTGACCGTGTCGATATAGGCGGCGGTGCCGTTGCCGTTCTGCGCCAGCGTCTGCATCATCGCGTCGTTGTAATTGCCCATGCCGAAGCCGAGCACCGACAGGAACACGCCCTTGCCGCGCTCGCGCTCGATATAGCCCTTGAGCTCGTCCTGATTGGTGATGCCGACGTTGAAGTCGCCGTCGGTGGTCAGGATCACGCGGTTGACGCCCTTGGCATCGAAATGCTGCTCGGCCAGCCGATAGGCCTGGCGGATACCCTCGGCACCGGCGGTGCTGCCGCCCGCGCCCAGCCCCTCGATCACGGCCTTGATCCTGGCCTTCTCGCTGGCCGGCGTCGGCTCGAGCGCGGTACCGGCGCTGCCGGCATAAGTGACGATCGCAACGCTGTCGTTGCCGTCGAGCTGATCGAGCAGCATTTCGAGCGATTGCTTGACCAGTGGCAGCTTGTTGGGCGCGTACATCGATCCCGACGTGTCGATCAGGAACACCAGGTTCGCGCGCGGCCGCGTGCTGCGCCCGATCTCATATCCCTTCACGCCGATCCGGACGAGCTTGCGCCCGGGCGTCCAGGGACTCGGGAACACCGCGACATTGGTGCTGAACGGCTGCGACGCGCCGGCTGCGGGCGCATAGTCATAAGGGAAGTAATTGACCATCTCCTCGGTCCGCACCGCCGCTGGCTGCGGCAGCGTGTTCTGGTTGAGCGAGGCGCGGACGAACGAATAGGAGGCGGTGTCGACATCGAGCGAGAAGGTCGAGACTGGCTCTTCCTTGACGATCTTGAACGCATTCTGGTCGGTGCTGGTGAACTTGTCGCGGCCGACATCCTGATAATAAGGGGGATAAGGCCGCGGCTCCGGCGCTGCGCGCTTGGCAAGGCGGCTGGTGGTCATCGCGGGCGACGGCACCGAGGGCTGCTGCGGGGACGTTAGCGATGGCGGCGGTGTGGGCGGAGCTGGCGGGGCGAAGGTCGATATTCGCGACGCTCTGTCCGCCGGCGCATTGGCGATGCTCTGTCCGGTGACGACGATCTCAGCGGCGCCTTCATCCGCTTTGGCCTCCCCTTTTGCGTCCGACGCGGACGTGAGGCGGGTGTCGGATCCGGCGCAGGACGCGAGCAATGTCAGAGCCAGCCCGGTGGCGACTGCCCGATACAGATGGGGCATATCATTCTCCCTTGGTTGCAGCGGGCAGGATCGTCCGCATCTCCCTTCGACGCGGCTCGCCGGGGATTCCTTGGACAAGGGTCGAGATTTTTTCACGCGCCTCTCGCCAGGCGTCAGGCTTCGGCGGCCTCCTTCCCGGCGAGCATCCGCCGCGCTTCGTGCATCCGCCACGACACGGTGGTCTCGGCCACCCCCAGGATCGCCGCAGCTTCGGCATGCGACAACTGCTGTCCGGCGACCAGCACCACCGTGTCGCGATACGCGGGCGGCAGGCCGGCGATCGCGCTCTTCACCCACATCGCGTCATGCAGATCGCGGCCGTCGGGACCCCGCGCCAGCCCCGCCAGCACCGCAAGGCGCGCGGCGAACCCGCCCAGGGATTTGCGGCGGCGATGAAAGTCGCGGCACGCATTGAACACAATGCCGCACAGCCAGGTGGTGAACTTGGCCTCGCCGCGAAACGATCCGATCCGCTCGACCAGCGCGCAACACACGTCCTGCGCGATATCGTCGGCATCGGCGCGCGTCCCGGTCAATTGCCAGGCCAGGCCGTGAATGCGGTCATAATGACGTTCGAGCAGCGCGCTGAATGCCGCGCGGTCACCGGCAACCGCGCCGGCCACCAAGTCAGCGTCAGGATCATCGCCGCGACCGGCCATGGGTCAGCGGCTACCGCAGCGGCGAGATGGTTTCCCGGACCAAGGCGACGCCATTTCCCCCGACATGACTTGCTTTGTGCCTCATTCGCGCCGCCGATGCCATCGCTCCGATAGGTCCAACCGCACGGCAACAGCACCGTCACGGCAACAGCAGTGAGGCATCCCCGTACGAATAGAAGCGGTAGCCGTTCTCGATCGCGTGCGCGTACGCTGCCTGCATCCGCTCCAGCCCCATCAACGCCGAAACCAGCATGAACAAGGTCGATTTCGGCAAATGGAAGTTGGTCATCAGCCCGTCGATCCCGCGGATTCGAACTCCCGGGGTGATGAAGATCGCGGTGTCGCCCTCGAACGGGTGGACCCGGCCCGCTTCATCCGCCGCGCTCTCGATCAGGCGGAGGCTGGTGGTGCCGACCGCGATGACGCGGCCGCCGGCGGCGCGGGTCGCGTTGATGCGATCGGCGGTGGCGGCGTCGATGCGGCCCCATTCGGCGTGCATCTTGTGCTCATCGGTGTCCTCGACCTTGACCGGCAGAAACGTGCCCGCGCCGACATGAAGCGTCAGCGTGACGTGCCCGACGCCTGCCGCCTCCAGCGCCGCCATCAGGCCGGGCGTGAAGTGCAACGCGGCGGTCGGCGCCGCGACCGCGCCAGGCTCGTTCGCGAACATCGTCTGATAATCGTCGGCGTCCCGCACATCGGTCGGGCGGCGCGCGGCGATGTACGGCGGGAGCGGCATCCGACCGGCGCGCTCGAGCAGCAATTCGACCGGCTCGTCGCCGGCGAAGTCGAGCGCGAAGCTGCCGTCCTCGGCGCGATCGGTGGCGGTAGCAGTAACGCCCGCCCCGAAATCGATCGTCTCGCTCTCACGCAAGCGCTTGGCGTTGCGGATGAACGCGCGCCAACGCCGCGGCCCTTCGCGCTTATGCAGCGTCGCCCCGATCCGCGCCTCGCCACGCATGCCTTCAAGCTGCGCCGGGATCACCCTGGTGTCGTTGAACACCAGCAGGTCGCCGCGCCGCAGTTCGCCCGGCAGGTCGCTGACCAGCCGGTCGCGCGTCGCCCCGCCGGTGCCCGCGCCATCGAGCACGAGCATTCGCGCCGCGTCGCGCGGACTCGCCGGACGCAGCGCGATCCGCTCGGGCGGCAAGTCGAAGTCGAACAGGTCGACGTCCACGCCGCCCTCGCGTCAGTTGGTCGTGATTACTTCTTGGCCGGAGCCGGAGCCGGAGTCGGCGCCGGCGTCGTTGCTGCCGGTGCTTTCTCAGCCGGCACCTTGGCTGCAGGTGCCTTCTTGCCAGGCGCCAAGGTCGGCGTTGTCAGCGTCGGCGCGGGCGCCAGCACGGGGGCCGGCGGCGGCGGAGGCGGCGGGGGTGCCGAGTAAGGCGGCGGGTTGTCCGCGGCGACATAGGCATGGAAGATCGTCGACGGGTTCGCCGGCGGCTCGCCACGCTCGACCGCGTCGACATATTCCATCCCGGAGATGACGCGGCCGAAGACGGTGTACTTCTTGTCGAGCGCCAGCTTGGGCAGGAACACGATGAAGAACTGGCTGTTGGCGCTGTTCTCCGCCTTGGTCTTGTCCTCGGGCGAGGCGTCCGGCGCCGCACCCTCACGCGCCGCCGCCACCGCGCCGCGCACGTGCGGCAGATAGTTGAACTCGGCGGGCAGGTCGGGAAGCGTCGAGCCGCCGGTGCCGTCGCCTTTGGGATCGCCGGTCTGCGCCATGAAACCGTCGATCACGCGGTGGAATTTGAGGCCGTCATAGAAATGCTGGCGAGTCAGCGTCTTCACCCGCTCGACCATCTTGGGCGCGACATCGGGCCGCAGCCAGATCACCACGCGGCCGCCGGTCGACAAATCGAGATAGAGCAGATTTTCCTTGTCGGTCATCGGCGGCGGAGCGAGCCGCGGCGCCGCCGGCGGAGTCGGAGGTGCCTTCTGCTTCTTGGCAGCGATCGAAGGACTGCCGGCGATCGCGACACTCATCATCGCAATCAGGCCGAAAAAGAAACGCATGGGCACTCCGGAAAAGACGGTCATTCGGTGTGGGGGCTTAGAGCAATTATCGCCAAGCGCCAATGCGCAGTGCGTGCGGCTTTTTTGAGGCAAAGCGACGCCTGCGCCTGACATAGGCGAGCGCGCCAAATAATGATTCACGCGGAGGCGCGGAGGCGCGAAGAAGAGTGGTTTCGCGGAGAGCGCGGAGAGCGCTGAGGTGTTTCTCTTGGCTGCGTCAGCAGCCTTTCAATCAACGATGACGGGAAACGAAAGCGCGCTGTCGCGCGCAACTTCTCCGCGTTCTCGGCGCCTCTGCGCGAACAAAATCTTAGCGCCTTCGCGCGAGTTAAACCCGCCGCAGGCCGTCGCGGTCGATTCGCGCAATCACTTCGTCGCGGATGCTGGGGGTGACGAATTTGGAGATGTCGCCGCCGAACATCGCGATTTCCTTGACCAGCCGGCTGGCGATCGGCTGGAGCGACACGTCGGCCATCAGGAACACCGTTTCGACGCGGTGATTGAGTTGCCGGTTCATGCCCGTGAGCTGATATTCATATTCGAAGTCGGTGACGCCGCGAATGCCGCGGATGACGATCGACGCCCCCTGACTGTCGGCGAAGTCCATCAGCAGCGAGCTGAACCCGACCACCTCGATATTGTCGATGCCGGTCGCCTCGACCTCCCGGCGGACGATCGCGATTCGCTCGTCGTCAGCGAACAAGGGTGACTTGGCGATATTGGTGGTAACCCCGATCACCAGCCGGTCGACCAGCTTCGCGCTGCGCCGGATGATGTCCATATGCCCGAGCGTGATCGGATCGAACGTGCCGGGATAGACCCCGGTGCGAATGGTCATGCCCCCCTCCCTTCGGCTAGCGGTCGCGCTCTAGCACATAGCGCGCGATGCTGCGCAGCAGGTCGGCCTCCTGCCCATAACCGCGCAGATGATCGATCGCCTGATCGACCAGCATCCGGGCCTGGCCGCGTGCGCGATCGACGCCGAGCAGGGAGACGAACGTCTCTTTCCCCGCGCCTTGGTCCTTCCGCAGCTTCTTGCCCGCCTTTTCCTCGTCGCCCTCGACGTCGAGCAAATCGTCGGAGATCTGGAACGCGAGCCCGATATCGCGGGCATAGCCACGCAGCCCCGTCCGCCCCTCGGGCGCGACGCGGCCCAGGATCGCGCCCATCTCCACCGCGCAGCTGATCAGCGCGCCGGTCTTCATCGCCTGCAGCCGCGTGACGGTGTTGAGGTCGAACGTCTGGGTTTCGGCTTTCAAGTCCATCGCCTGCCCACCGGCCATGCCGGCAGGGCCCGCCGCGCGCGCGAGCTCGAGCACCAATTCGGCGCGGACATAGGGATCGGGATGGGTCGCCGGATCGGCGAGCCATTCGAACCCGAGGGCATGCAGGCCGTCACCCGCGAGTATCGCCGCCGCTTCGCTGAAAGCGCGATGCACGGTCGGTTTGCCGCGGCGCATATCGTCATTGTCCATCGCCGGCAGATCGTCATGGATCAGCGAATAGACATGGATTGCCTCGATCGCGCAGGCGGTGCGCGCGGTGCATTCGCGATCGACCCCGAACAGGCCGGCGGTGGCGAAGACCAGCAACGGTCGCAGCCGCTTGCCGCCGCCGATCGCCGCATGCCGCATCGCCTGGTACAATTCGGCGCGCGGATCGTCGGGTACCGCGAGCATCACGTCGAAGCGGCGATCGACCTCCGCGCCCACCTGGGTCAACGCGGCCTTGAGCGACGGGGAGGTTGCCACGGCGCCGACGCTCATGCGGCGTTGAACGGCGCGACACCCGCGGGGCGGCCATCCGAATCGAGCCGGATCGCCTCGATTCGCGCCTGCGCCGCGTCGAGCCGCTCGGTGCATTTCTGACGGAGGCGCGTCCCTTCCTCGTAGAGGCGGATGGCGTCATCCAGTTTCGCCTCGCCGCTTTCGAGCTGGCGGACGATTTCCTCGAGGCGCTTCAGCGCGTCCTCGAACGACAAGTCATCGATCGGAGTGTCCATCCGCCACGCTATGCGGCAGCGAACCGGCGGGGGCAACCCGCCGATCCGCCACTTGTGATCAAGCGATATGCAGCAGCCGCGCGACGAAGATCAGCACCATGCCGCCAAGGATCGATGCGATAAGACCCGCCGGATGGAACGGCTCGCTCGCCCTGCGATTGAGCAGCTGCAAAACGAAACCGGCAACGAACGAACCAGCGATGCCCAGCAAGATCGTGACGATCCAACCGACGTGGACGGGACCGGGATAGAACCAGCGCGCCAGCGCGCCGACGATCAATCCGACGATGATCATGCGGATGATACCCATTACTCTCTCTCCCTAAGGCCATGTGGCGTCAGCAGGATTGCATGACCATTCCGGTTGCACAATGACTCGTTCGAGAAGTCGTTCCCTGGAGAATGCGGACCACGGGACCCGCCATCGGAGCCGTGCGTTCGGCTGACCGAAACGAGAGGCAACCCTATGTTCACCAGCATCAACCCTGCCACCAATGAGGCCGGTCGCAGCTTCGCCGAACTGACCGATGCGCAGGTCGAAGCACGACTGGCCAAGGCGCACGAGGCCTTCCTCGCCTGGCGCAGCAGCGATCTCGCCGACCGCATGACCCTGCTCCGCCACATCGCCGAGCGGTTCGAGGACGACAAGGATCGGCTGGCGCGGATCGCTACCGAGGAAATGGGCAAGACGCTGAAATCGGCAGTCGCCGAAGTGGAGAAATGCGCGTCCGCCTTTCGTTACTATGCGCGGCACGGGGCGCAACTGCTCAAGGTGGTCGAAGTCGACACGCCGGTCGGCCATGCCGTCGCGCGCTGGCTGCCGATGGGGCCGGTGCTCGCGGTGATGCCGTGGAATTTTCCCTATTGGCAAGTGGTGCGTTTCGCCGCACCGGCGATCATGGCCGGCAATGTCGGGCTGTTGAAACACGCTTCTTCGGTCCAGGGCTGCGCCGCCGCGCTGGAGGAGACGGTCCTGGCGGCCGGAGCGCCCGAAGGCCTGTTCCAGAATCTGGCGATCAAATCGGCCAAGGTCGCCGAGCTGATCGCCGACGACCGCATTGTCGCGGTGACGCTGACCGGCAGCGAAGGAGCAGGTGCCAAGGTTGGAGAGGCTGCGGGTCGCGCACTCAAGAAAGTCGTGCTCGAACTCGGCGGATCGGACCCGTTCGTCGTCATGCCGTCAGCCGATATCGCGCTCGCCGCCAAGACCGCGGTCACCGCGCGGACCCAGAATACGGGCCAGTCGTGCATCTGTGCGAAGCGGATGATCGTCCATGCCGATGTCTATGATGATTTCATGGAGACATTCTCGGCGGGGATGAAGGCGGTGAAGATCGGCGACCCGGTGGACCCGGCAACCGAGATGGGGCCGCTCTCGTCGGAGGAGCAGCGGGAAACCGTGCTCGGCCAGATCGCCAAGTTTCGCGACGCCGGCGCGACCTTGCTGTTGGGCGCGGAGAAGCCCGATTTGCCGGGCGCCTATCTGACGCCCGGCGTGCTGGTCGATGTCGATCCCGACAGCGACGTCGCCAAGGAGGAAGTGTTCGGTCCCGTCGCAATGGTCTTCAAGGTCAAGGATATCGACGAGGCCATAGCGCTCTCGAATGACGTGCCGTTCGGGCTGGGATCGTCGGTCTGGACCAATGACGATGCCGAAAAGGAGCGCTTCGCTCGCGACATCGCCGCCGGCATGACCGCGGTCAACCGCATGCTTTCCTCGACTCCCGAAGCACCGTTCGGCGGGATCAAACGCTCGGGCCATGGCCGTGAACTGGGACCCTGGGGCCTGCACGAATTCATGAACCTGAAGGCCGTGATCGGCTGATCGCCTGGTCGCCGTCATCCCAGCGAAAGCTGGGATCTCAAGCCGCATCGCGTGACCGCTCGAGACCCCAGCTTTCGCTGGGGTGACGAAGAATGTCCGCTGGGGTGACGGGATGTTGACTGGGTGACGGAGTTGAACGTCGCTCTATCGCGACAGCCTTGACGCCCTACTCAATTCGTCTATGAAATAGCACGGTTCGTCGACGGAGCACGCGCATGCAGCCCGATACCGCCTCTCAGAGATCGCCCGGATTGAAGCTCATCCTGGCGATCGTCATCGCCATGATGCTGACCGTTCCGCTCTTCGCGATCTACCTTCTGGTCTATGATCGCCAGCATCAGTCCGACACCGCGCGCAGCTCGATCGCGCAGGGCTGGGGCGGACCGCAGACGCTGATCGGGCCGCTGCTGGTCATTCCCTATCGGGCCGAGACCACGACCACCGAGACGGTCGACGGCAAGCAAGTGACCAAGACCGGTATCGAGACGCGCGAATTGGTGCTCTCGCCGGAAACCGCCGATGTCGTGACCAAGATCGCGCCCGAGGTTCGCAAGCGGTCGATCTATGAAGCGGTCGTCTATGGCGCGCACACCGCCGGGCGGGCGCGCTTCGCCTTGCCCGCCGACCTGCAGCGCTATGGCGTCGCCGCCGACAAACTCCAGCTCGATCGTGCCGAACTGCGCTTCGGCGTATCCGATCCGCGTGGTCTCTACGGCGCGCCGCCCAAGGTCACGATCGACGGCGTTGCGCGCTCGCTCCAGCCCGGCAAGGGGCCTGGCGAAACCAACGGCGCCGGCTTCTATACCTGGCTCGACGCCACTACGCTGACGACGAAGCCGATGATCGCCGATTTCGCCTTCGACCTGCGCGGCAACGCGTCGCTGGCCCTGGTTCCGCGCGCCGGCGACACGCGCTGGGCGATCACTTCGCCCTGGCCCAATCCCAGCTTCCAGGGCGGCTTCCTGCCGACCGATCGTCATGTCGCGGCTAATGGGTTCACCGCGACCTATCGCGTCGGCAATCTCGCGCTCGGACGGACATTGATCGATACCGGCGACACAGCGGCCGCGCCGGTCGTCCCGGCATCGCCCGGCTCCGCATCGGTCGAGCGCACGGCTGCCGCCGGCCCGCAAGCGATGACCGCGCAGGTCGACCTGGTCACGCCGGTTGACCTTTACGACCAGGTCAACCGCTCGGTGAAATACGGTTTCCTGTTCATCGGCTTCACCTTCATGGCGTTCCTGATGTTCGACGTGGTCGGTGGGGTGCGCGTCGCGACGGTCGAATATCTGCTGGTCGGCGCCGGCCTGATCCTGTTCTTCGTGATGCTGCTGGCGTTCGCGGAAGTGGTCGGCTTCACGCTCGCCTATCTGGTCGCGGCAGCCGCGATCGTCGGCTTGCTGACGGCCTATTCGGCGGCGGTGCTCAAGAGCCGCCGGCGCGCCGGGTTCATCCTCGGCCTGCTCGTGGCGCTCTACGCGGTGCTCTACATCCTGCTCAGCCTGGAGGCTTATTCACTGCTGATCGGATCGCTGCTCCTGTTCGCGGCCCTGGCGGCGGTGATGTTCCTCACCCGCAACATCGACTGGGGACGGGTCACGCCGCCAGTCCCGGTATAAGCCCAAACATATAAAAGCCCCTCCCTGTCCAGGGAGGGGCTTTTCCTGTTCTCCGCTCCGCGTCAGATCGTCATGCCACCGTCGATCGTCAGCGTCGTGCCGGTAATGTACGACGCATCCGGCCCCGCCAGGAAAGCGGCGACCCCGGCGACTTCCTCGGCCTCGCCGAAGCGGCCAAGCGGTACCTGGGAGATCAGCAGATCGTGGACCGGCCCCTCGCTGGGCGCGAGGTCGGTAGCGATCGGCCCCGGTTGGATGACGTTGACCAGGATCTTGCGGGCGGCGAGATCCCGCGCCCAGCCGCGCCCCAATCCGGCCACCGCCGCCTTGGTCGCGCCATAGGTCGCGATGCCCGGAAATGCCGCGGTGTCGCCCGCGATCGATCCGATCAGAATGATCCGTCCGCCGTCGGGGATATGCGGCAGCGCCGCGCGCGTTCCGACGTGCAGGCCGCGGACGTTCACCCCGAACTGGCGGGCGAACGACTCGTCGGTATCCTGATCGACCTCGAAGAACTCGGCGACGCCGGCATTGTGGACCAGGATATCGATCCCGCCCAACGCCTTGGCGGCCGCGTCGATCCCGGCGCGCTGCGAGGCATCGTCGGCTGCGTCGGCCTGGATCGCCACTGCCTTTCCACCTGCTTGCTCAATAGCCGCGACGGTCGCGTCGGCGGCGGCCTTGTTGCCGGCATAGGTGATCGCGACATCGGCGCCGTCAGCCGCCAGCCGCTTGGCGATCGCCGATCCGATCCCGCGCGATCCACCCGTGACCAGCGCCTTCTTGCCGCCGAGGACCTTGCTATGGGACATGTGTCTTCTCCGAATATCTGCCCGCGATCACGACGTCGTGCGCTGCCGGCGGACCGTGATCTGGGATGCTCGATTCAATAGTTCAATATTCCCGAACTATGAAAATTACGAACCTTTCCTATATTCGTCGCATGCCCCGCTTTACCCATCCCCGGCTGGAGGACGTGCCGCTCGATCTGGCGCTCCATGCGCTGGCCGATGCCAATCGTCTGACGATCGTCGCGCGACTGGCGGCCGCGACGGGGCTGAGTTGTGCGAACGCCGCGCCGTGCGACGCGCCGGTTCCCAAAAGCACGCTGTCCAACCATTTGAAGACGCTCCGCGCCGCGGGACTGATCGAAACCACGCAATCGGGCCGCGAGATGATCAACGTGCTGCGCCGCGCCGAGTTCGACCGGCGCTTTCCCGGCCTGCTCGATGCGATACTTGCCAGCAACGCGGTCTGACGGGGTTGCACTCCGCAGCCGAAAGGCATAGCCGCACCGCAGCACCGCGATAGGGACACGCAATGGCCGAGTTCAGCCTGCCGAAGAATAGCAAGATCCGCAAGAACGGCACGGTCCACAAGGCACCCGAAGGCGCCACCAATATCCGCCGCTTCAAGATCTATCGCTACGATCCCGACACCGGCGAGAATCCGCGCTACGACATTTTCGAGGTCGACCTCGATACCTGCGGCCCGATGGTGCTCGACGCCCTGATCAAGATGAAGTCCGAGCAGGATTCGTCGCTCACCTTCCGGCGCTCGTGCCGCGAAGGGATTTGCGGATCCTGTTCGATGAACATGGACGGCAAGAACGGCCTCGCCTGCACCACCGCGATCGAGGATTGCAAGTCGGAGGTGACGATCACCCCGCTGCCGCACATGGAAGTGATCAAGGACCTGGTTCCCGACTTCACTCATTTCTATGCCCAGTATGCGTCGATTAAGCCGTGGTTGCAGACCGTCACCCCGGCGCCGGCGGGCAAAGAGCGGCTGCAGAGCCCGCAGGACCGCGAGAAGCTCGACGGGCTTTACGAGTGCATCCTGTGCGCCTGCTGCTCGACCAGCTGCCCGAGCTATTGGTGGAATAGCGACAAGTTCCTCGGCCCGGCGATCCTGCTCCAGGCCTATCGCTGGCTCGCCGACAGCCGCGACGAGATGACTGGCGACCGGCTCGACCAGCTCGAGGATCCGTTCCGCCTCTATCGCTGCCACACGATCATGAATTGCGCGAACGCCTGCCCGAAGGGACTCAATCCCGCCAAGGCGATCGCCGAGATCAAGAAGATGGAAGCCGAGCGGATTGTCTGACGCCCCGGCCGGACCAGTTGTGACCGACGCGCCGAGCCCGCTCTTCCTCTACGACGACGATCCCGATCTGCCCGGCTGGAAGCGCTGGCAGTTTCGCGACTCGACCCGGTTCAATTCCTTCCTCGAGCCGCTCCAGGTCAAGCTGGAGGGCAGTATCGCGCGAGTCCGCATGATGCCGCGCCACGATCATTCCAACATGCGCGACAATGTCCATGGCGGCGCGCTTTTGGGCTTCATGGACGTGTCGCTATTCGCCGCCAGCCGGGCCTTCGGATGCCTGAGCGCCGGCGGCGCGGTGACGCTCGATTTGTCGGCGCAATTCATCGGCGGCGGCATGATCGGCGAGCCGCTCGAGGCGCATATCGAATTGCTGCGCGAAACCAGCCGCATGCTGTTCCTGCGCGGGCTGATCGTGCAGGAAGGCGCGCCGACGATCGCGAGCTTTACGGGGACGTTGCGCAAGTCGTCACCTCCGGGCGGCACCCAATGAGGCGCTCTTTCTCCCTCTCCTCATCGGGGAGAGGGCGTTGATGAAGGTCATCGACCAATATCAAGCCCTGATCGCGGCGGGCGAACTGCGCGCTGATCCAGACCAGGAAGCCGCCGCCCGGCGCCTCGACCGGCTGCAGCAGGAACTCGAAGCCCAGCCCAAACGCGGATCGGTGTTGTGGCGCGCGCTCGGCCGCAAGCCCGATTCCCCGCGCGGCATCTATATGTGGGGCGATGTCGGGCGCGGCAAATCGATGCTGATGGACCTGTTCTTCGGGTGCCTGGCAATCAACCGCAAACGTCGCGTCCATTTTGCCGAATTCATGCTCGAAGTGCACCAGCGCATTGCTGAGGAGCGCAGGAAGGAGGTCGGCGACCCGATCGCGCCCGTCGCCGCCGCGCTGGCCGATGAAGCGCGGCTGCTCGCGTTCGACGAGATGATGGTGACCAACTCGCCCGACGCGATGATCCTGTCACGATTGTTCACCGCGCTGATCGAAGCCGGTGTGACCGTCGTCACCACCTCCAACCGGCCGCCGAAGGACCTCTACAAGAACGGCCTCAACCGCGAGCATTTCCTGCCCTTTATCGACCTGATCGAGCAGCGGCTCGACGTGCTGCCGTTGAACGGCCCGGTCGATTATCGCCGCGACCGGCTCGGCCAGCAGGAAACCTGGCTGGTGCCCAATGGTCCCGAAGTGACCAAGGAATTGTCCGCCGCCTTCTTCCGCCTGACCGACTATCCGCCCGAAGATGCCGCGCATGTGCCGAGCGAGGATATCCCGGTCCAGGGAGGACGGACGCTGCATGTGCCCAAATCGCTCAAGGGCGTCGCCGTGTTCAGCTTCAAGCGATTGTGCGCGGAAGCGCGCGGCGCGGCGGATTATCTCGCGATTGCGCGACGCTATCATACCGTGATCCTGGTCGGCATTCCCAAACTCGGGCCCGACAACCGCAACGAGGCGGCGCGCTTCGTCTCGCTGATCGACGCCCTCTACGAGCACAAGGTCAAATTGCTCGCAGCCGCCGATGCCGAACCCGCCGACCTCTATCCCAAGGGCGACGGCCGCTTCGAGTTCGAGCGCACCGTCAGCCGGCTCGAGGAAATGCGCTCCGACGACTATCTGGCGCAAGGTCACGGGCTGGGTGACGCCGGCTTCCACGCCGCGTCAAAGTAGCGACCGCATTATCGCCGCATCGCCCGGTACAGACGGATGGTGCCAGTCGGCGTGTCGAACGCCCGTGTCTCGACAATGTCCGTGAAGCCCGCTTCGGCGATCAGGTCCGGCAGGATGCCGTCGGCTTGCGGACCCGTATCGGCGACCCCGTCGACCATCTGCACCGTCATCCGGAACAGCAGGCGCATCACGGCGCCGGCTTGTCGCCCGTAATCGGCGATGTGCAGCTCGCCGCCCGGCAGCAGCAGATCGTATGCCGCTGCCAGGGTCGCGCGTTTTTCGACCAGCGGCACCTGGTGCAGCACCAGGCTCGACAGGATCTTGGTCACGCCCCAGCCGCCGAACAGGCCGGCGACATCGCGCCCGAAACCGTCGAGCAGTTGCAGCGAAACCCCGGCAGCGGCAGCCTTGCGATGCGCGAGCCGCAAGATCGCCGGGTCGGGATCGACGCCCATCAGGCTCGCACCCGAATCCGCGGCCGCCAACCGGATCAGCATCGATCCCGTCCCGCACCCCAAGTCGACGATCACGTCGTCGCGTGCTGGCGCGACTTGTGCGACGAGCGCGTCTCGCCACGCCTTCTCGCGCGTCAGCGTAATGACCAGCCCGTCGTACAAGGGCGTCAGCCAGCGGCAGCCAGCAGCCGGCGTGAATCGGGCGGGCGCAGGCAGAGTATCCTCGGTCATCAACCTTCTCCTCGCGCCGGGGCCTAGCCGGGAAGCGGGGCGAGCGGCTTGAACGAAACGCCTGCTATCGCGCGGCGCGTATCCTGAACGAGGCCAGGCCACGCGCGGGCGACACACCGAACCAGCGCCGGAGCTGGCGCGTGAAATGCGCCTGATCGGCATAGCCTGCTGCTGCGGCCGCCTCGGCCAGGCCGGCACCGTCCATAAGGGCGCGGGCCGCGGTCTTGAGGCGCCCCCATTGCCGCAGCCGGATCGGCGGGGCGCCAAGCAATTCGACGCATAGCGCGCGGAAGCGGCTGGGAGACAAGTTCCATGCTTTGGCCCAATCGCGTGGCCCCTGCTCGGCGGGCGCGGTCTCAATCAGCGCGCGAAGCCGGGTCGCTCTGCTATCGTCAGCGGCATTGGGCCGATCCGTCAGCGCGATCAGTTCGGCCGCCCCGCTTATCATGCGCCGTCCGCCGAGCCGTCCGGCGAAAATGCGTGCCCAGGGCAATTGCGGTTCGACATAAATGGATCGAACGCGCCGTCCGACCGGACCTATCCAGTGTCGCGTATTGGGAGCGATCAGGATCGCGTCGGCAACCAGCCGGGTCTCGTCTCCGATCAGTTCGATCGGCCCGTCGAGACCGATAGAGAGCTGGAACGCAAGATGGCTGTGTGCCGCATTCTCGCCGATCCAGCCGTCCAGGTCGATATAGCCGTCGCCGACGAACAGCGTTCCCGCGCCGTGCGATGGAGCTTCACCGGTTCCGGGCGAGCGCTTGCCCGAGTTTTTGCCAACCCCGCCTTGCATCGACCATTCCGCCAAAAGGTGTGTGCGCAGCCTTATCAGCCTTGCCGTTCAAGACCATCCGAATACAAATGCCGCGGGGAGCGTATCCCGCCAGCGTCCAGGAGAAGCTGCATGATCGTCACCACTACCGAGAACGTCGCCGGCCATGAGGTCGTCAGGAATCTGGGCCAGGTGTTCGGCGTCGTCGTCCGCAGTCGAGGCCTGGGCGGTAACATCACTGCCAGCCTGCGCTCGATCGTCGGTGGCGAGATTCCCGAATATACCAAGCTGGTCGAGGATGCGCGGCGTCACGCGATCGACCGCATGATCCAGAACGCGACCGTGATGGGCGCCAATGCAGTCGTCATGATGCGCTTCGACTCGGGCGAGATCGCGCAAGCGATGAACGAGGTCGTCGCTTATGGCACGGCGGTGATCCTCGATCCGGCGCCCTGACATGTTGCGCAACATCGTCCTGGCACTCGGCCTTGCCTGGCTGGCGGTCGGGCTATGGGTCACCTTGGTCGACGCCGCCGGCTGGCCGATGCTGATTGTCCCGGCGATCCTCGTCGCCGGGATCGTGTTCGAACGCGTCAATTACCGCGGCAATGCCAGCACGCCGCTCGACGCCAATTGGCGACCGACCAACGAACGCTTTCTCGACGAGGCGACCGGGCGGCCGATCACTGTCTGGTTCAACGCATCAACCGGCGAGCGCCGTTATATCGATGATTGACGCACTATTGCACTTGCGAATGAATTGCAGTAATGCAAGTTAATTCCTCCCGTTTAGCGGTTGCTTCGGGACGGCCAAGCGCCTAAGCGCCGTCGCGTCCCGCGCGCCTTGGGGTGCGCCCACTCGCGCTTAGGAGTGCTCATGGCCCGCAAGAAGATCGCGCTGATCGGCGCCGGCAATATCGGCGGCACGCTCGCCCATCTCGCCGCACAGAAGGAATTGGGCGACATCGTCCTGTTCGACGTCGTCGAGGGCGTGCCCCAGGGCAAGGCGCTCGACCTCAGCCAGTGCGGCCCGATCGAGGGCTTCGACGCGAAGATCACCGGGTCGAACGATTACAAGGATATCGCAGGCGCGGACGTCATCATCGTCACCGCCGGCGTCGCCCGCAAGCCGGGCATGAGCCGCGACGATCTGCTCGGCATCAACCTCAAGGTGATGAAGGCGGTCGGCGAAGGCATCAAGAACAACGCTCCCGACGCGTTCGTCATCTGCATCACCAACCCGCTCGACGCGATGGTCTGGGCGCTGCGCGAATTCTCCGGCCTGCCGCACAATAAGGTGGTCGGCATGGCGGGCGTGCTCGACTCGGCGCGCTTCAGCCATTTCATCGCCGACGAGTTCGGCGTGTCGGCGCGCGACGTCACCACCTTCGTGCTCGGCGGCCACGGCGACACGATGGTCCCGGTGGTCCAGTACTCGACCGTCGCCGGCATCCCGGTTCCCGACCTGATCAAGATGGGCAAGTCGACCCAGGAGCGGATCGACGCGATCGTCAAGCGCACCCGCGGCGGCGGCGGCGAGATCGTTGCTTTGCTCGGCACCGGCTCGGCTTATTACGCGCCGGCCACCAGCGGCATCGCGATGGCCGAAGCCTATCTCGGCGACCAGAAGCGCTTGCTGCCGTGCGCCGCCTATGTCGAGGGCAAGTACGGGCTCGATGGCCTCTATGTCGGCGTGCCGGTGATCATCGGCGCCGGCGGTGTCGAGGAGATCGTCGAGATCGCGCTGGACGACGAAGCCAAAGCGAACCTCGGTGTCTCGGTCGACGCGGTCAAGGAATTGCTGGTGGCTTGCAAGGGCATCGACGGCTCGCTGGCGTGATACCGATGCGTTCCTCCTTGGGGCTGGCAGGCTGCGTTACAGCGGCGCTGATTCTCGCCACCGCGCCGGCCGCAGCGGCGGACGATCCGAACCTGCAACCGGCCCCGCAGGCGACGATCGTCGCTGCAGCAAAGGCTTGCCTGGGTACGACGACCGACCCCGCCAGCCAGGCGACTCGCTTCGCGGGCTGGACACCCGCGACGGCCGACCAGAGCAAGGGGCTTGATAACGGCCCCGACGGCACCGTCCTGCAGCGCGACAACGCCCTGGTGATCTACAAGACCGGGATCGATGGCGGCTGCGTCGTGATGGCCAAGGGCGACGCCTCGTTCAATCCGGCGACCTTCTATCCGCAAGTCAGTGCGGCGGTCGGCGCCACGGTGCAGGCCCCGATACCGGGCGGCCAACCGACGCCGATCGCGCTCCCGAACAGCGAATTGATTATCCCGGTCGTCACACCGAAGACCGATAGCACCGCCTCCACCATCATCCTCGTCATCGGCAACAGTGCCGCCAAAGACGCGAAGAAGGAAAACTGATGTCCATCCTCGTCGACAAGAACACCAAGGTCATTACCCAGGGAATGACCGGCGAAACCGGCAGCTTCCACACCAAGGCGGCGCTCGATTACGGCACGCAGATGGTCGGCGGCGTGACGCCGGGCAAAGGCGGCACCGAGCATCTCGGCCTGCCGGTCTATGACACCGTCGCCGAAGCGGTGAGCAAGACCGGTGCGACCGCGTCGGTGATCTACGTGCCGCCGCCCTTCGCCGCGGATTCGATCCTCGAGGCTATCGACGCCGAAGTGCCGCTGATCGTGACGATCACCGAAGGCATTCCGGTGCTCGACATGGTCAAGGTCAAGCGCGCTTTGTCCGGCTCCAAGTCGCGGCTGATCGGCCCCAACTGTCCCGGCGTGCTGACGCCCGGCGAGTGCAAGATCGGCATCATGCCGGGCAGCATCTTCAAGAAGGGCTCCGTGGGCGTTGTAAGCCGCTCGGGTACGCTTACCTATGAAGCCGTGTTTCAGACCTCGAATGCAGGGCTTGGCCAGACCACCGCGGTCGGCATCGGCGGCGATCCGGTCAACGGCACTAACTTCATCGACGTGCTCGAACTGTTCCTGGCCGATGACGAGACCAAGTCGATCATCATGATCGGCGAGATCGGCGGATCGGCCGAAGAAGAAGCGGCGCAGTTCCTGAAGGACGAAGCCAAGCGTGGCCGCAAGAAGCCGATGGCTGGCTTCATCGCCGGCCGCACGGCGCCTCCGGGCCGCCGCATGGGTCATGCCGGCGCGATCGTCTCGGGAGGCCAGGGCGGCGCCGAGGACAAGATCGCGGCGATGGAATCGGCCGGCATCAAGGTCTCGGCCAGCCCGAGCCTGCTCGGCGAGACGCTGCTCGAGGTGTTGAAGGGGTGAAGTTTCGATCCTTCTCCAGAGGGAGAAGGATACGAAGGCTTGGCAGCTTGCTGCCTAGCCGAAGTTGGATGAGGGGACCCGCTCTCGATAGGGTGATCCCCTCACCCAGCTCCGACTAAGGCCCTGACGGGCCTAAGTCTGCGCAACCCTCTCCCGACGGGAGAGGGAAGGAGTGTCAAATGGGATACGAAGGTCTGGATTTCAGCGAGATCGCGGCGGGTGTATCGCCTGCGTTCGTCGAGGCGCTGTACAGGAAGTTCAAGGAATCACCCGACTCGGTCGAGCCTTCGTGGCGCGGCTGGTTCGAAGGGCTGGAGAACGGCCCGTCGACCGCGAGCTGGGCGAACCCTGCTTGGCCGCCATCGTCGACCGACGACCTGACCGCCGCGCTCGACCCAACCCAGATGGAGCCCGCGCCGAAGCCCGCGCGCGGCGGTGCTCCTGCCGCTCCCGCGCCGGCCGCCAAGCCCGCCAGTGCGGACGACATCGTCAAGGCGGCGAGCGACTCGATCCGCGCGATGCTGCTGATCCGCACCTATCGCGTGCGCGGTCACCTCGCGGCGACGCTCGATCCGCTCGGCCTTATCCGGCAGGATCTGCCCGACGACCTCAAGACCGAATATTACGGCTTTTCCGAAAGCGACATCGACCGCCCGGTCTACCTGGGCGGGACGATGGGGCTGCAATGGGCGACGATCCGCGAGCTGGTCGACATCCTGCGCGCCAATTATTGCGGCAATGTCGGCCTCGAATATATGCACATCGCCGATGTCGAGGAACGCCGCTTCCTGCAGGAGCGGATGGAGGGCAAGGACAAGGCCATCCAGTTCACCGTCGACGGCAAGAAGGCGATCCTCAACAAGGTGATCGAAGCCGAGCAGTGGGAACGCTTTGCCGGCAAGAAGTTCGTCGGCACCAAGCGCTTCGGCCTCGATGGCGGCGAAGCGATGATCCCCGCGCTCGAAAGCGTGATCAAATATGGCGGCGCGATGGGCGTCAACGAGATCGTCTTCGGCATGGCGCATCGCGGCCGCCTCAACGTGCTGGCCAATGTCATGGCCAAGCCGTTGCGCGTGATCTTCCACGAATTCGGCGGCGGCTCGGCCAATCCCGAGGATGTCGGCGGATCGGGTGACGTGAAGTATCACCTCGGCACCTCGACCGACCGCGAGTTCGACGGGATCAAGGTCCATATGTCGCTGGTCGCCAACCCCTCGCACCTCGAGGCGGAGGACCCGGTCGTGCTCGGCAAGGTCCGCGCGATCCAGACCCTCGCCGGCGACCTCGAGGAGCACAGCCATTCGCTGCCGGTGCTGATCCATGGCGACGCGGCGTTCGCGGGCCAGGGCATCGTCTGGGAATGCTTCGGCTTCTCGGGGATTCGCGGCTACAATACCGGCGGCTGCATCCATTTCGTCATCAACAACCAGATCGGCTTCACCACCAGCCCGCAATTCGCGCGCTCGTCGCCTTATTGCTCGGATGTCGCCAAGGGCGTCCAGGCGCCGATCTTCCACGTCAACGGCGACGACCCCGAAGCGGTGACCTTCGCCTGCAAGATGGCGATCGAGTTCCGCCAGAAATTCCATCGCGACATCGTGATCGACATGTGGTGCTATCGCCGCTTCGGCCATAACGAAGGCGACGAGCCGAGCTTCACCCAGCCGCTGATGTACAAGGCGATCCGCCAGCATCCCGGCGTCAGCGAAGTCTATGGCAAGCGGCTGATCGCCGAGGGCGTGGTCGACCAGGCCTGGATCGACACGATCACGCATCAGTTCGATACCTTGCTCGAAGGCGAGTTCGAAGCGGGCGCATCGTACAAAGCGAACAAGGCCGACTGGTTCGCCGGCCGCTGGTCGGGGCTGCACGCGCCGGCCGATGCCGAGAGCGCGCGGCGCAACGTCGAGACAGGCATCGAGCGCAAATTGTTCGACAGTCTGGGCCGCACGCTGACCACGATCCCCGAGGATTTGACCGTCCACAAGGCGCTCAACCGCGTGATCGACGCCAAGCGCGAGATGTTCAAGTCGGGCGAGAATTTCGACTGGGCGACCGGTGAGGCGCTGGCATTCGGGTCGCTGCTGTCCGAAGGCTATGGCGTCCGCCTGTCGGGCCAGGATTCGGGCCGCGGCACTTTCTCGCAGCGCCATGCCGTCTGGGTCGACCAGAATGACGAGCACAAGTACGTGCCGCTTTGGAGCGTCGAGCACGGCAATTTCGAAGTGCTCGATTCGCCGCTCAGCGAATATGGCGTGCTCGGGTTCGAGTACGGCTATGCGCTCGCGGACCCCAAGACCCTGGTGATCTGGGAAGCGCAGTTCGGCGATTTCGCCAACGGCGCGCAGATCATGATCGACCAGTTCATCGCGTCGGGCGAAGCCAAGTGGCTGCGCGCCAACGGCCTGGTGATGATGCTGCCGCACGGTTACGAAGGCCAGGGGCCCGAGCACAGCTCGGCGCGCCCCGAACGCTTCCTCCAGCTCTGCGCCGGCGACAATATGCAAGTCGCCAATTGCACCACGCCGGCCAACATCTTCCATCTGTTGCGTCGCCAGATGCACCGGACGTTCCGCAAGCCTTTGGTGATCTTCACGCCCAAGTCGCTGCTGCGCCACAAGCGCGCGGTGTCGAAGGCCGAGGATTTCCTGGGCGACAGCCACTTCCGCCGGCTATTGTCGGATCCGGATGCGTCGGCCGACCAGGATACCAAGCGGCTGGTGCTGTGCTCGGGCAAGGTCGCCTATGACCTGTTCGAGGCACGCGACGCGGCGGGCGACAAGAACACCCAGATCGTTCGTGTCGAGCAACTCTATCCGTTCCCGGGCGACCCGCTCGCCGAGCGCGTCCGCCGGATGCCCAATCTCGAAGAGATCGTCTGGGCGCAGGAAGAGCCGCGCAACAACGGTTATTGGTTCTTCGTCGAACCGCTGATCGAGGAAGCGCTGACCGCTGCCAAGTGCAAGGTGAAGCGTGCGCGCTACGCCGGCCGCGCCGCTTCGGCATCGCCCGCGACGGGCCTCGCCAAGCGCCACCAGACGGAACAGGCCGCGCTCGTCGCCGACGCGCTGGGCCATAACGTACGCGAAGAAATCCGCCGCACGCGGAAGAGCTAATCCGCCCGTCACCCCAGCGAAAGCCGGGGTTTCGAGCGGCAGATACCAATCATGAGATCCCGGCTTCCGCTGGGATGACGAGGTGAAGATGGCAACCGAAGTCAATGTCCCCACGCTGGGCGAATCGATCGTCGAGGCAACTGTCGGCGAATGGCTGAAACAGCCGGGCGATCCGGTGAAGGCCGACGAACCCATCGTCAGCCTGGAAACCGACAAGGTCGCGGTCGAAGTGCCCTCGCCGGTCGCCGGCGTGATGGGCCAGCATGCGGTTGCGGTCGGCGACAATGTCGCGGTCGGCGCGTTGCTCGCCACGATCGAGGCAGGCGGTGCCGGCGCCGCCGCACCGGCCCCTGCCCCGGCGGCGCCCGCGCCGACGCTCGCCTCTTCCCCCGCCGCGACCGCCGGTCCGCAGGCGCCGGCATCGGGCGATACACCCGCCGCGCTCAGCCCCTCGGTGCGCCGTGCGGTGCTCGAAACCGGCGTCGATCCCGCGACGGTCAAGGGCACCGGCAAGGACGGCCGGCTGACCAAGGACGACGTGCTCGCTGCCGCCGCAACCCCCGCCGCACCCGCGCCAGCTGCCGAGCCGGTCCAGACCCCATCGGTCGCCGCCTCAACCGGCCGCAAGGAAGAGCGCGTCCGCATGACGCGCCTGCGCCAGACCGTCGCCAAGCGGCTCAAGGACGCGCAAAACACCGCGGCGATGCTGACGACGTTCAACGACGTCGACATGTCGGCGGTGATCGAAGCGCGGACCAAGTATAAGGATCTGTTCGAGAAGAAGCACGGCGTCCGGTTGGGCTTCATGGGCTTCTTCGTGAAGGCCGCGTGCATGGCGCTGAAGGACGTGCCCGCGGTCAACGGCCAGATCGATGGCGAGGAAATTGTCTATCACGATTATGCCGATATCTCGGTCGCCGTCTCGGCGCCGCAGGGCCTGGTCGTGCCGGTCATCCGCGACGCTGACCAGCTGTCGGTCGCCGGCATCGAGAAGACGATCGGCGATTTCGGCAAGCGCGCCAAGGACGGCACGCTCAAGATGGAGGAGATGAAGGGCGGTACCTTCACCATCTCTAACGGCGGCGTGTTCGGCTCGCTGATGTCGACCCCGATCATCAACCCGCCGCAATCGGCGGTGCTCGGTCTCCACCGCATCGAGGACCGCCCGGTGGTCCGCGACGGCCAGGTCGTGGTGCGCCCGATGATGTATCTCGCGCTCAGCTACGACCATCGCCTGATCGACGGTCGCGAGGCGGTGACCTTCCTGGTCGCGCTCAAGAACGCGATCGAGGACCCGACGCGGATTTTGATCGACCTGTAACTATATACGCTAGGAAACGAGATATCCGTCATGCCAGCGAAAGCTGGCATCTCACGCGGCGAAGGTTCGCCGGTGGCATGAGACCCCAGCTTTCGCTGGGGTGACGGCGGAGGAAAACATGGCTGACTATGATTTCGACGTCCTGGTGATCGGCTCCGGCCCCGGCGGCTATGTCGCGGCGATCCGCGCGGCGCAGCTCGGGCTCAAGACCGGGTGCGTGGAGAGCCGTGAGACGCTGGGCGGAACCTGCCTCAACGTCGGCTGCATCCCAAGCAAGGCGATGCTGCACGCGAGCGAATTTTACGACCACGCCGCCAACGGCATGATGGCCAAATTGGGCATCAAGGTCACGCCCGAGCTCGACCTCGACACGATGCACGGCCAGCGCAAGGATGCGGTCAAGCAGCTGACCGGCGGCATCGAATTCCTGTTCAAGAAGAACAAGGTCGAGTGGATCAAGGGCCATGCCGCGTTCACCGGCACCGATACCGTCCAGGTCGGCGACCGCAGCGTGCGCGCGAAGAACATCGTCATCGCCACCGGCTCGTCGGTCACCCCGCTCCCCGGCGTCGAGATCGATCAGAAAGTGGTGGTCGATTCGACCGGCGCGCTCGAACTGCCCAAGGTGCCGGAGCAGATGGTCGTGATCGGCGGCGGCGTGATCGGGCTCGAGCTCGGCAGCGTGTGGCGCCGGCTCGGCGCCAAGGTCACCGTGGTCGAATTCCTTGACCAGATCCTGCCCGGCTTCGACGGTGAGGTCCGCAAGGAATCGAACAAGATCCTCAAGAAACAGGGTCTCGAGTTCAAGCTGTCGACCAAGGTCACCGGCGTCACGGTGAAGGGCGACAAGGCCACTGTGACGATCGAGCCAGCCGCCGGCGGCGCGGCCGAGACGATCGAGGCGGATACCGTCCTGGTGTCGATCGGTCGCAAGCCGAACACCGATGGCCTGGCGCTCGACAAGGCTGGGCTCAGCACCAATCAGCGCGGCCAGATCGAGATCGACCACGACTTCCGCACCTCGGTCCCCGGCATTTGGGCGATCGGCGACGTCGTTCCCGGCCCAATGCTCGCGCACAAGGCCGAGGACGAAGGCATCGCGGTCGCGGAGAACATTGCCGGCCAGCACGGCATCGTGAACCACGATGTCATCCCGTCGGTGGTCTATACTTGGCCCGAAATCGCCGGTGTCGGCCTGACCGAGGAAGCGGCGAAGGAGCGCGGCGAAGTGAAGGTGGGCAAATTCCCGATGCTGGCCAACAGCCGCGCCAAGACCAATCACGAGCCCGACGGCTTCGTGAAGGTGATCGCCGATGCCAAGACCGATCGCGTGCTGGGAGTCTGGTGCATCGCCAGCGTCGCCGGCACGATGATCGCCCAGGCCGCGCAGGCAATGGAGTTCGGCGCGACCAGCGAGGACATCGCCTATACCTGCCACGCGCATCCGACGCACAGCGAGGCGATCAAGGAAGCGGCGATGGCGGTGACGGGCAAACCCATCCACATTTAGCCTGCGGCTAAATGTGGATCAAAGGGGTTTGCCCCGGCCGGCGGGCGGGCGCAGCCCGGCCCGTCCGACGGCGCGGCTTTGCCGCGCCGCCTAGCCCTTCGTCAGCTCAGCGATAGCGCCAGCCACCGTTCCACCGCTCGCGGTGCCACCAATAGCGGCGGCCATCCCAATAGCCGCGATTGGGATAATAATTGCCGATGACCAGTCGGACATTCGGGCCGCCCGCATAATAGCCCGGTCCACGATTGGGCACGCAGCGGTCATGCCAACCGCGATGGAAACCACGGCCGCATCTGTCGCGCGCCATGGCTGGGGTAGCGGCGACCAGCATCGTGCCGGCGGCAGCCAAAGCCAGAATCATCTTGTTACGCATGGTGACCTCTCACTTCTTCTTACACGCCCGGTTACGCGTCAAACGCCGCCGGACATGTCATCAACGCACGACCGCGGAATTCCCTCCGATCGCGCGGCAGGTGAAACGATTTTAGGTGCGGTCGGTTGCAGTTTGGACACGCACGTCGCGCCGGCTCCGGAGCGGGCGCGGGACCCTTCCGCCGCGAGAGCAACCGGGGTGATCATGCCGGTAAGGCTATTTGTCTCTGCCCTTGCCGCCGGGCCTGTTGCCGCCATCGCCCCGCGGCGATCCGACGTTGCGTGGCCCGGAAGCCAGGCCGCCTGGTCGCGCGGCCGGCGGCGCCGGAGCGACTCGCGCCGCCGCCGGTGGCGAAGGCGGAGAGGGTGGCGGTGAGGGCGGCGCCGAGACGGGTGCGCGCGGCGGTGTGAAGCTCGGCCGCGGCGCGATCGAAACGGGCGGCGGGAAGCGCCGAGGCTCGGGGCGCGGCGATACGGCCCGCACTTCGGGCGGGGGCGAGTCGGTCGCTCCCCCGCGGTCTATCTTCGCCATCGGCGGCTGTGGCGCGATGCGGACCGGCCGTTCGAAGCGCCCGCCGCCGCGCATCGCGCCAGGTGCTGGTGCCGGAGCGGGTGCGGGCGCAGCCGGCGGCGCAACTATAGTCGGCCGATCGCCATCGCGCTGAATCCGAGGCCAGCGCATCGGGCGGCCGCCACGGTCGCCGTCCGGCGCCGGGGAAACGGCGACCGGCGGCGGCGCGGAGGTCTCGGGAGCAGTGGGAGCGGTCGGCATGGGTGACCCCGGGACCGGCCGGTCGAAGCGCGGCGGATAGGGGCGGCGACCCGGTCCGGCATTGTCGCCGCGACCCGGCCAGCCGGGTTTCGCCCCCGGCGCACTCGGCGTCGGAGCAATGACTGGCGGCGGAGAGGTCACGGGAGCGGCGGGAGCGGTCGGCATGGGCGAACCCGGGACCGGCCGGCCAAAGCGCGGCGGGTACGGCCGGCGACCTGGCCCGGCACCGTCACCGCGACCCGGCCAGCCCGGTGTCGCTCCAGGCGTGCCTGGCGTCGGGGGTGCGACCGGCCGTGGGCGCCCGATCCAATGGCCTCTGCCAGGCCGATTGCCAGGGCCGATGTCCTTGCCCGGCTGCGCGCCGCCCGGCGTGGTGACCCATTTGCCGCCATCTTGCGGCCGGCCGCGATAGCCGCCACGCCGCCACCGGTCGAACCACTCGGCGCGCTCACGCCGCTTTTGGCCCTCGGCACCGAGCTTCTCGCGCCAGTCGCGATGATGCCACCGTCCCGGTCCGGCGCGATAGCGAACCCAGCCCGGCCGATTGCGCCAGGTGTCGAGCCGCAGCTCGATCGCGCCGAACCAGCCGATGCTGTCGGCCCAGTCGCCGGCATAGACCGGCTCGGGAGTCTGCATCGCCCGCTTCATGCCGAAACCGCGATCCGACAGCCAAGCCGCCCCGTCGGCGATGTCGTCGGACGGATCGATCAGGTCGCCGTTGTCGCCATAGACCGCGGCGAGCGTCCGCCCGTCAAAGCCATAGGCATAGGTCCGGTCGCCGACGAAGAAGGGATAATCGTCGCCGGGGGCGAAGATGTAATAGCGGTAATCGTCGCCGAGCGGCTCGGCGAGGATCGTCGAGCCATCGGCCATCACCCAGGCCCAGCAATCCACACCGTCGAACCTGAAGCCGTGATCGGGCGGCGAGGTGCCCATCGCGTCGAGCAGCGCATCGGCATCGTCGATATAGCGATAAGCGTCGTCGGATGCGGATGCGGCGACGGAAGGTCCATCCTGCGCGGCGGCCATGCCGGGTAGCGCCACACTCGCCAACAGCACGAAAATCGCCCCTGTCACCGAACCGATCCGCTTCCGCGTCATCATCTGCCCCACTCCTGCCGACACCGCCGAGGTCATCGCACAATGTCAATGAACTGACCCTGTCGCGCTCGTTCAGCCCGCGTTGTCTTGATCACGCCCCATATCTACGCCGCAGCCTGACGTGCGGCGGCATGGAGTCAATCGCTGCCGTCACCGCTCGCACCGCCGCCTTGCATCGCGGCGTAGCGCAGTTAGGGTCGCGGCAAGCGGCACCGCCGCAGCAGGAGAGCGCGATGGCGACTTTACGCCTGACACAAGCAGCCAAGGCGTTCGGGCCGGTCGAGGTCCTGAAGGGAATCGATCTGGACATCGCCGACGGCGAATTCGTCGTGTTCGTGGGACCTTCGGGCTGCGGCAAATCGACCTTGTTGCGCAGCATTGCCGGGCTGGAGGCGCTCAGCTCGGGGACGGTCGAGATTGACGGACGCATGGTCAACGCGGTGCCCCCGTCGGAGCGCGGCATCGCGATGGTGTTCCAATCCTACGCGCTCTATCCGCATATGAGCGTGCGCGAGAATATGGGCTTCGCGCTCAAGCTGGCCGGACGATCGAAGGCGGAAATTGCGGAGGCGGTCGATGCCGCTGCGGCAACGCTGGACATCGCGCATCTGCTCGACCGGCGGCCCAAGGAATTGTCGGGGGGCCAGCGCCAGCGCGTCGCGATCGGCCGTGCGATCGTCCGCCAGCCCAAGGTCTTCCTGTTCGACGAGCCTTTGTCCAACCTCGACGCCGCGCTGCGCGTGCGCATGCGCTACGAATTCGCCAGCCTGCACAGGGCGCTGGGAACGACCATGATCTATGTCACGCACGACCAGGTCGAGGCGATGACCCTGGCCGATCGCATCGTCGTGCTGAACGGCGGCGTGATCGAACAGGTCGGCACGCCTGACGATCTGTATGCGCGGCCCGACACAATGTTCGTCGCGGGGTTCATCGGATCGCCGACGATGAACCTGATTCCGGCAATCTATACCGGACCTGGTGCGAAGGGCGCGATGGTCAAATTGGCCGGCGGCCAGGTCATCGAAACCATGATAGCCATCGAATCGATCGCGAGCGGAACGATCCTGACGCTGGGCGTCCGGCCCGAGCATGTGGGAACCGACGGCGCGACGAACCGGCTGACAGGCACGGTTGGGATGGTCGAATCGCTTGGAGCGGTGCATCACGTCCATCTCGCGATCGAGGGGCTCGCCGAACCGCTGGTCGCCTCGCTGCCAACACGACCGGCGGGTGAGACGCTCAGCATCGCGCTGGCGCCAGAGACGCTGCACCTGTTCGACGAACACGGTCGTGCGCTGCCGCGGCCGATGCCGGCTGTCCCACGCGCTGCCGCTTAGCATCGATACGTTCATAAAAAGCCGCTTGGCGCGGCGCCCGATTGGGGCTTAGAAGAGTTCGTGGAAACGGTTACACGCGCAGCCCGCGGGCGCGTTGGGGAGGAATAGATGTCGGCCGTCACCATTCGCGATGTCGCTCGCCGCGCCGCGGTTTCGGTCGCCTCCGCCAGCCGCGCGCTCAACAATCATGCCAGCGTCACCCCAGCGACGCGCCAGCGCGTGATCGAGGCGGCGCGCGCGCTCGATTACGTGCCGCATCTCGGCGCGCGCAGCCTGTCGCGCGGCCGCTCCAACACGATCGGCGTCGTGCTGCCCGATCTGTTCGGCGAGTTCTTCTCCGAAATCATCCGCGGCATCGATTACGCCGCGCATCGCCGCGGACTTCAGCTGCTGCTGTCCAACATGCATGGCAGCGCCGACGAGACCGAGTTGGCGATCCGGGCGATGCGCGGGCGAGTCGACGGATTGCTCGTCATGTCGCCGCAAGTCGATGCCGAATTCCTTGGTCGCAACCTGCCCAAGGGGCTGCCCGCGATCGTCATGAACGCCGCGGCGAGCGACGGCACGCATCCGACGATCGCGATCGACAATCTGGCCGGCGCGCGCGAGGCAGTCGCGCATCTGGTGGCGCAGGGCTGCAAGCGGATCGCGCACGTCACCGGGCCGCAAGGCAATGCCGACGCCGATGCGCGCCGCGCCGGGTTCCGCGCGGCGGTGACCGAGTTGCTCGGCGCCGACGCAGCAATCGAGATCGAAGGCGATTTCAGCGAAGCCTCGGGAATCGACGCGGCATGGCAGATCCTCAGCCAACGCCCGCATATCGACGGCGTGTTCGCGGCCAACGACATGATGGCGGTCGCGTGCATGGCAACCCTGGCCGAAGGCGGCATGCGCGCGCCCGACGATGTCGCGATCATCGGTTTCGACGGCGTGCCGATCGCGCAATATGTCACGCCCGCTTTGTCGACGATGGCGCTCAACCTCGCCGAACTCGGCGAGCGCGCGCTCGAAAAGCTCGTCGCGATCACCGAGTCCGAAGATACTGTCGAGGCGACCACCGAAATGCTCAAGCCCGAACTCGTCATCCGCGCGTCCAGCCGTCGCCATGCTTGACCGTCGCCAGTTGCTGCTTGCCGGAGGCGCTACGGCGCTGCTCGGCGGCTGTTCCACCGATCTGATGAGCGGTGCGCCGTCGAGCTCCGCGTCCCCGGCGCCGGCGGCGATGTCGACCGCCGATCTGCTCACCGACATGCAACGGCGCACGTTCCGGTTCTTCTGGGAACGGTCGAACCCGGCCAACGGCCTGATGGTCGATCGCTGGCCGACGCCGAGCTTCTCGAGCATCGCCGCGACCGGATTCGCGCTGACCGCTTATCCGATCGGCGTGAAGCACGGCTGGATCACGCGAGATCAGGCGCGCGAGCGTACGCTGGCGACGTTGCGTTTCTTCTGGACCGCGCCGCAAGGCGACGCGCCGAGCGGGATGGCGGGCTACAAGGGCTTCTTCTACCACTTCCTCGATATGGATACCGGGCTGCGCTTCCGGCAGAACGAATTGTCCTCGGTCGACACCAGCTGGTTGCTCGCTGGCGTGCTGTTCGCCGGACAATATTACGACCGGGTCGACGAGGCCGAGATCCGCGACCTCTCGGCCAAGATCTACGCACGATGCGACTGGCGCTGGTTTCAGCAACAGGACACGCACAAGCGCGTCTCGATGGGCTGGCACCCCGAGAGCGGGTTCATCGCGACGCCGTGGTTCGGCTATACCGAGGGGCAGATTCTCTACGTCCTCGCGCTTGGTGCGCCCGATTTCTACCTCGACAAAGACGCCTATGACGGGTGGTGCTCGACCTATCCCAACAGCTGGCGCGGCAGCGGCGACACACGCCATCTCGGCTTCGGCCCGCACTTTGCGCACCAATATACTCAGTGTTGGCTCGACATGCGTGGCATCCGCGACGCGACGATGCGCGAGGCCGGGTTCGACTATTTCGAGAACAGCCGCCGCGCGACCTATTGGCAACGCGACTACGCGAAGCGGAACCCCGGCAGGTGGGTCGGCTATTCGCAGGACATCTGGGGTCTGACCGCGTGCGATGGACCCGGCGGCGTGCAGGGGATGGTCAACGGCACGCAACGCCAGTTCACCGGCTATTCGGCGCGCGGTCCGATCGGCCTGCCCGACGGGTTCGACGACGGCACGCTCGCGCCGACCGCCGTGGTCGGCTCGCTGCCCTTTGCGCCGGAAATCGTCGAGCCCGCCACTCAGGCGCTGTACACGCGCTACGGTAGCGCGATTTACGGCCAGTACGGCTTCCTCGACGCGTTCAACCCGAGCTTCACCTTCGCCGACCAGCCGCATGAGCACGGCACGATCACGGCGACGGCGGGTTGGGTCGACAGCGACTTTCTCGGCTTCGACCAGGGCCCGGTCGTGACGATGATCGAGAACCAGCGGAGCGGCATGATCTGGGACGCGATGCGCAGCCACCCCGCGATCAGGCGCGGGCTGCAGCGCGCGGGATTCTCCGGCGGCTGGCTGGGGTGAATCGGCTGCTGCCCCTGGTCTTCGGGTTGGTCTCGATCTTCCTGGGATCGTGCTCGGCCGCGCCATCGGCGACGGTGCTCGACGTCTGGGCGATGGGCCGCGAGGGCGAGGTGATCGGCGATCTCGTCCCCGAATTCGAACGCGAGAATCCGGGGGTGAAGGTCCGCATCCAGCAGTTGCCGTTCACCGCCGCGCACGAAAAGCTGCTGACCGCGTTCGTTGGCGACGCGATGCCCGACCTGGCGCAATTGGGGAATAGCTGGGTACCCGAGTTCGCCACGCTCGGCGCGCTCGAACCGCTCGACGCGCGGATCGCGGCGACGCCGGCGATCCCGCGCGCGGACTATTATTCGGGCATCTGGGACTCGAATGTCGTCGACGGCAAGCTCTACGGCGTGCCCTGGTATGTCGACACGCGGTTGCTGTTCTATCGCCGCGACATCCTGAAGAAGGCCGGTTTCGACCATCCACCTCGTGACTGGGCCGAATGGCGGCGCCAGATGGTGGCGATCAAGAAACTGGTCGGGCCCGACAAATACGCCGCCTATTTGCCGCTCAACGAATATGAGCCGCTCGAAATCCTCGGACTGCAGGCATCCGAGCCGATGGTTACCGACGATGCGCGCGGCAATTTTCGCAGCGCGGGGTTCCGCAAGGCGCTCGATTTCTACCTGAGCACGATGCGCGACGGGCTCGCGCCGGTCGCGGCGACCACCCAGGTCGCAAATGTCTGGGACGAATTCGATCGCGGCTGGTTCAGCTTCTACATCACCGGCCCGTGGCAGATCGGCGAGTTCAAGCGCCGCCTGCCGCTCGCACACCAAAGCGAATGGATGACTGCGCCGATGCCCGGCCCCGACGGCCCCGGCGTGTCGAATGCTGGCGGGTCCAGCCTGGTGCTGTTCAAAACCTCGACCAAGAAGGATGCGGCGTGGAAGCTGGTCGCGTTCCTGTCGCGTCCCGACATCCAGATTCGCTTCCATGCGCTGACCGGCGATATGCCGCCCAGGATCAGTGTGTGGAAAACGCCCGAACTCGCCAACGACCCTTATGCCAAGGCGTTCGGCGAACAGATGACGCGGGTGCGTGCCACGCCCAAGGTCCCGGAATGGGAGCGGATCGCGACCGAGCTCAAACTCGTCTCCGAGAAGGCCGCGCACGGTGAGCTGACCACCGACCAGACCGTCGCCGAGCTGGACAAGCGCGCCGATGAGATACTCGCCAAACGGCGGTGGATATTGGCGCGCAAGAAGCAAGTCGGCGTGCTCGCGGAGGTACGGTCATGAACCAGGAGCGCGCAGCCTGGGGATTCGTCGCCCCAGCGCTGGTTGCGCTGGGGCTGTTCTTCTTCCTGCCGGTCGCCGCCGCGCTGATCCTGAGCTTCACCGATTTCGACATCTATGCGGTGGCGGATATCGGCAATCTGCGCTTCGTCGGGTTCGATAATTACCTCCACCTGCTCGAGACGCCGTTATTCTGGAAAGCGCTGGGCAACACCGCCTGGTTCGTGGTGCTGGGCGTGCCGCTGTCGATCATGATGTCGCTCGCCGCCGCCTTGCTGCTCGACAACAAGCTGGCGCGGTTCAAGGGCTTCTTCCGCACCGTCTATTTCGCGCCGGTGGTCACCACGCTCGTCGCGGTGGCGGTGATCTGGCGCTATTTGCTCCACACTAAATACGGTCTGATCAATTGGGCGCTGGGTGGGATCGGTGTCGCGCCGATCGACTGGCTGGGCGATCCGCATTGGTCGATGCCCGCGATCGTGCTGTTCGCGGTGTGGAAGAATTTCGGCTACAACATGATCATCATCCTGGCGGGGTTGCAGACCATCCCCGAGGAGTTGCACGAAGCGGCGCGGATCGATGGCGCCAACGCCTTCCAGCGCCTCCGCCACGTCACTCTTCCCGGCCTCGCCCCGGTGCTGCTGGTGGTGTCGATCCTGACCATGGCCGGCTATTTCCAGCTCTTCGCCGAGCCTTATGTCATGACCCAGGGCGGCCCGGTCGAGAGCACCGTTTCGATCCTCTATTTCATGTACGAGCAGGGATTCCGTTGGTGGAACCTGGGCTTCGCCAGCGCGATCGCCTTCGTGCTGTTCCTGATCATGTTCGCGCTGACCCTGGTGCAGCTGCGCGTCAGCGAGCGGTGGACGCAATGAAGCGCGGCGGTGTCCTGCCCAATCTGGCACTGTGGGCCATCGCGCTGTTCGCGATGGCGCCATTGCTGTGGATGGTATCGGTCAGCCTGATGACCCCGGGCGAGGCCTCGTCCTTCCCGCCGCCCCTGCTCCCGGCGCATCCGACCCTTGCCAATTTCGTCGAACTCTTCGCCAGCACCGACATGGCGCGATACCTCGTCAACAGCCTGACGCTGGCCACGCTCGCCACGCTGATGTCGCTGACCTTCAACGTGATGGCAGGATACGCTTTCGCCAAATTGCGGTTCCGCGGGCGCGAGCGGCTGTTCCGCTTCCTGCTGACCGCGCTCGTCATCCCGGCGCAGGTCGCGATGATTCCGCTGTTCCTGATCTGCAAGTCGCTCGGCATCGTCAACAGCTTCGCCGGCGTGCTGGTACCGTCGATCGCGACGGTGTTCGGCATCTTCCTGGTCCGCCAATATGCATTGTCGATCCCAGACGAGATGCTCGAGGCCGCGCGCATCGACGGCGCAAGCGAGGGCAGGATCTTCCGCTCGATCGTGCTGCCGACCTTGAAGCCGATCCTGGCCACCCTGGCGACGTTCAGCTTCCTCGGCTCATGGTCCGATTTCCTCTGGCCGCTGATCATCCTCAACGACAGCCAGAAGCAGACCTTGCCGGTAGCGCTCGCCAACCTCAGCCGCGAGCATGTCCAGGATGTCGAGCTGATGATGGCCGGCACCGTAGTGACGCTCATCCCCGTCCTCCTGCTCTTCCTGTTGTTGCAGCGTTACTACATTGCCGGGCTGATGGCGGGGAGCGTCAAGGGATGAGGAGACTGATCTTGGCCCTGGCCGCCGCGGCGACGATCGCCGCGACCAAACACCCTTCCGCCCCTCCCCCGCTTCCCGAAGGCGTGCAGACCGCGCAGCCGGCGCCGGCTGAAGGCGGCTATCCCTATTTGATCTTCAAGCCGCGCGGTTACGATGCCGACAAGACGCAGCAATGGCCGCTGGTGATCTTCCTTCACGGATCGGGCGAGCGCGGCAGCGATATCGAGGCGGTCAAACGCAACGGCCCGCCCAAGATCATCGCGCAGCATCCCGGATCGCCTTTCATCCTCGTCTCGCCGCAGCTCGAAGCCGCCAGCGACGAAGACAAACGGTGGGACACGGCCAAGCTCGACCAATTGCTCGCCGCCGTCCGCAAGCAGTATCGCGTCGACCCCAGCCGCATCTACCTGACCGGGCTCAGCCTGGGCGGCTATGCCACCTGGGCCTGGGCGCTCAGGCACCCGGAATTATTCGCCGCGATCGTGCCGGTCGCCGGCCTTTCCGAGGACAAGGACCTCGACCCCTGCGTGCTCAAGGACATGCCGATCTGGGCGTTCCACGGCGACCAGGATGACGTTGTCGATCCCCAGCAAGGCTTCGCGATCGTCAAGAAGGTCGATGCCTGCAAGGGCAGTGTCCGCCCGAAGATGACGATCTATCCGCAGATGACCCACGGATCGTGGGAGCCTGCTTATGACGATCCGACGATGTGGCGCTGGCTGCTCGAGCAGCGCCGCACCGTTCCCGCCCCAGGCGGTCCCCAGAAAACCAACAAAAAGAAGGCCCGAGACACATGAGTAATCCGTTCCCCGACGATTTCCTGTGGGGATGCGCGACCGCGGCATACCAGATCGAGGGCTCACCGCTCGCCGATGGCGCCGGCGCGTCGATCTGGCAGCGATTCAGCCACGATCCGCGGCTGATGGCGGCCAAGGGCGATACCGGCGACGTCGCCTGCGATCATTATAACCGCATGGCCGACGACGTCGCGCTGATGAAGCGGCTGGGGCTCAAGGCCTATCGCTTCTCGGTCGCCTGGGGCCGCGTGCTGCCCGACGGCATCGGCCAGGTGAACGAGGCCGGGCTGGGCTTTTACGAGCGACTGGTCGACACGTTGCTCGCCAACGGCATCGAGCCGTTGTGCACGCTTTATCATTGGGACCTGCCGGCCGCCCTCGACGACAGAGGCGGCTGGCTGAATCGTGATAGTGCGGACTGGTTCGCCGATTATGGCCGCGTGCTGTTCGACCGGCTCGATGGCCGCGTGACGAAGTGGGTGACGCTCAACGAACCTTGGGTGGTGACCGATGGCGGCTACCTTCACGGCGCGCTCGCGCCGGGACACAAGAATGTGTTCGAAGCGCCGATCGCCAGCCGCAATTTGATGCGCGCGCATGGCGCCGCGGTGAAAGCCTATCGCGAGATCGGCAAGCATGAGATCGGGTTGGTGGTGAATCTCGAGCCCAAATATCCGGCGTCGGATTCGCCCGAGGACCAGGCCGCGACCGCGCGCGCCACGGCCTACATGAACCGCCAATATCTCGACCCCGCCATCCATGGCACGAACCCGCCCGAACTCGCCGACGTGTTCGGCGAGGCCTGGATCGACTGGTCGGCGGAGGATCTGGCGCTGGCCAAACAGCCGATCGATTTCGTCGGGGTCAATTACTACACCCGCAACGTCACCAAGGCCGACGACAGTTTCCCGGTGCGGGCAGGCATGGTGGTGCAACCGCAAGCGACTTACACCACCACCGGCTGGGAAGTGTTCGGCCAAGGCCTGACCGACGTGCTGTTGTGGGTGAAGGACAATTACGGCGATCCGGCGATCTACATCACCGAGAATGGCGCCGCTTTCTACGACCCCCCCGCCGCATCGCAAGGCCGGGTCGAGGACCCGTTGCGCGCCGCCTATCTGCGCGAACATGTCGCCGCGGTCGGCAAGGCGATCGAGCAGGGCGCGCGGATCAAGGGCTATATGTTGTGGTCGTTGTTCGACAATCTCGAATGGTCGCTCGGCTATTCGAAACGGTTCGGCATCGTCCATGTCAATTTCGAAACGCAGGAACGGACGTTCAAGGATTCGGCCAAGCTGTACGGCGAGGTGATCGCAACGAACGGGGCGTGTTTGAGCTGATCAAATCCGCCCTCCCCGCCCGTCGCGAATTCGGAGCCGCCCTTATCCGCCGATCGGCGCGCACTTCGCCAACAGCCACGCCCGTTCGTCGGCACCGAGCTCCGGCCCCAGCACGTCGAGCACGCGGCCATGATAGGCGTCGAGCCACGCACGCTCGGCCTGGGTCAGCATCGCCGGCTCGATCAGCCGGCGCTCGATCGGCGCGAAGGTCAGCGTCTCGAAGCCCATCATCGGCTGTTCGGCGCCGGGAATGTCGCGCCGCTCGACCAGCACGAGATTCTCGATGCGGATACCGTATTCGCCCGCTTTGTAATAACCCGGCTCGTTCGAGATGATCATGCCGAGACGAAGCGGCTCGGCCGGACCGCCGCCGGGATAATTGGGCTTGGCGATGCGCTGCGGCCCTTCGTGCACCGCAAGGTACGAGCCGACGCCATGGCCGGTGCCGTGCGCGAAATCGAGACCGGCCTCCCACAAGGGCCGGCGCGCGAAACTGTCGAGCTGACCGCCATTGGTGCCTTCCGGGAACACCGCGGTGGCGAGCGCGATATGTCCCTGAAGGACGCGGGTGAAGCGATCGCGCATCTCGGCGGTCGGCTCGCCCACCGGGACGACGCGCGTCACGTCGGTAGTGCCATCGGCATATTGGCCGCCCGAATCGACCAGATAGAGCTGGCCCTGTTCGATCTTCAGATTGGAGTCTTCGTCGACGCGATAATGCGGGCTGGCGCCATGCGGCCCGGTCGCCGAGATCGTGTCGAAGCTCAGATCCTTGAGCAGCCCGGTCGCCTCGCGCAACTCCTGCAGCTTGGCCGCTGCGGTCAACTCGGTCTCGGCACCCTTGGGCAGCGTCTCCTCGCACCATTTGAGGAAGCGGGTCAGCGCCGCCCCGTCGCGCACACTCGCGGCACGATGCCCTGCCGCCTCGGCCGGGTTCTTGATCGCCTTGGCCAGCACCACGGGATCGCGCAATGCGAGCACCGTCGCGCCACCGCGCTGCAGACCGTCGAAGATCGCCGCCACAGCGCGTTCGGGATCTGCAGCGACGCGCTTGCCGCCATAAGCCGCGAGCGCCGGCGCGAAATCGTTCCGATCATGCACGCGCACCGCATTGCCGAGATGCGCGGCGACCTCCTCGCTCATCTTCTCGGGCGCGACGTAAAGGTCGACCGTGCCGTCGGCATTGGCGATGGCATAAGCGAGCGCGACCGGCGTGCGCTCGACATCGGCGCCGCGCACGTTGAGCGTCCAGGCAATCGAATCGAGCGCCGAGAGCACCACGGCATCGGCCTGCTGCTCGCTCAGCCAATCGACGATATCGGCGCGCTTCTCCGCCGAGGATTTGCCGGCAAGCGCATCGGGCTGGACCACCAGCCGCGCATCCGACGGCGCCGGCCGGTCGGGCCACACCGCGTCGACCGGATTGGTGTAGACCGCGACCAGGGTCGCGCCTTTGGCCGCCAGCGCCTTTTCGGCCTCCTTGACCCAGGCCGAGGTGTGCAGCCAGGGATCGTAGCCGATCCGCGCGCCCTGTCCGGCATGGCGACCGAGCCAATCGGATACGCTGGTCTCCGGCACGCCGACAAACTGCCAATGATCGCCGTCGACCTGCTCGCGCACCTGGAGCGTGTAGCGCCCGTCGGTGAAGATCGCCGCTTCCGCCGGCAGCACCACCGCGGTCCCGGCCGATCCCTGGAACCCGGTCAGCCAGGCCAGCCGCTGCGCATAGGCGCCGACATATTCGGACATGTGCTCGTCGGTCAGCGGCACGACGAAACCGTCGAGGCGCTCGCGCTTCAATTGCTCGCGGAGAGCGGAAAGTCGGTCGGCATAAGTGGACATCGAGCACTTCCATTGACGTCGCGGGAGGCGACTGGGTGGTTAACGCGCGAAGAGCGCAGTGGCCCACATTTGCGCGCAAGACGCAGAGGTCAAGCGACGATACGCGAGCCGGATGGACAGCAACGCGGCAATTGTCGGCACGCACCACGCGAGAGTAAGAGGGTGCAATACCGGAAATCCGGTGCCGACGTGAATTGGGGGTGACGCTTGAACGGTCAAATGGACCCTGAGATGGCACGCTGGTTTCCGATCTTCTTTCCCTTCCTGTTCGTGGGGATGTGGCTCGCGATCACTTCCCTGCTCGGGGTGATGTCGGGGTGGTTCGCGCTCCAGCAACATTACCCGCGTGGTGAAGACGACCCATTGTTCAAGCGCAGGATCGGCTCGGCCAGCATGGGACTTGGCGTGCATTTCCGCCGCGTCATTACGGTCGCCGCCTGCCGTTCGGGTCTGCGGATCAGCGCATCGCGCCTGATGGCGCCCTTCCAGCGGCCGTTCCTGGTCCCTTGGTCCGAGGTCGAAGCGGAAGAAACGCGACCCTTCTTCGTTCCTATGGTCCGGCTCCGGTTCGGCCGGCCTGAGATCGGCAAACTGACGATCGGCGCGCGCGACTGGGAGCAATTGTCCGCTTACGCCGCACCTCAGACGGCCCGCATCGGCAATTTGAGCGTAGAACCCGCCACCAACCGGGCTGTCGGCGCCGGACTGCTGATACAATGGGCGATCGTCGTCGCCGTTGCCGGCACGTTTTTCCTGATCGCGTCGAGCAGCCAAGGGGCGCCGCTGCCGATCTGGCTGTGTTACGGATTTCCAGCGATCATGGCCGGAGGGGGTCAGTTGTTGCGCTGGCTGGCGCAGCTACGCTGAGCGGGGTGACGAGACCTTTGCGCCGCCCTAGGTAGGGCGAATGACCGACCAACCCAAGCCGCCCGTCGCAGCGATCCGTCCGCATTCCTTCACCACCCATGGCATCACGATCGAGGACCCCTGGGCGTGGCTCAAGGACCCCAGCTATCCGGACGTGAAAGACAAGGATGTGCTCGCCTATCTCGAGGCGGAGAACGCCTATTTCGAGGCCATGATGGCGCCGCACAAGCCGCTGACCGACCGGCTCTACGAAGAGATGAAGGGGCGGATAAAAGAGGACGATGCCTCGGTCCCGCAGAAGGACGGCGACTGGCTCTATTGGACCGCGTACGAGACCGGCGGCCAGTATCGCAAATGGTGGCGCAAGCCCGTCGCGGGCGGTCCCGACGAGTTGCTGCTCGACGAACCCGCGCTGGCCGAGGGCAAGGAATATTTCCGCCTCGGCGCCTTTTCGGTGTCGAACGACGGCAAGCTGCTCGCTTATGCGATCGACGACAATGGCTCGGAGCGCTTCACCATCCGGGTCAAGAACCTGGCGACCGGCGAACACCTCCCCGACACCATCCCGGGCATGCTGTCGGAGATCGTCTGGACCGCCGACGACAGCGCGTTTCTCTATGGCCTCGCCAACGAGCAATGGCGCACCGACAATGCCCGACTGCACAAGCTCGGCACCGATCCCACGGCCGACGCGGAACTCTATCACGAGCATGACGAAGGTTTCCGCGTCGGGGTCAGCGAGACGAGCGACCGCCAGTGGATCGTCATCGCCACAGGCGACCATGTCACCAGCGAAGTCTATCTGCTCCCGGCAACCGATCCGATGGCCAAGCCGATCTGTGTCGCGCCGCGCAAGACCGGGCGCGAATATGATGTCGAGACGCATGGGCAGACCCTCTACATCCACACCAACGACATCGATCCGATGTGGCGCCTGTGCACCGCGCCGATCGCCGATCCGGAGAAGTGGAGCGAGTTGATCGCGCCATCGACACATTTCTACATGACGGGTGTCGAATGCTATCGCGACTATTTCGTCGTCGAGGGGCGAGAGGACGGTCTCGATCAAATCTGGATCCATCGTTACGATCCTGCGATCGCGCCCCAGCGGATCGCCTTCCCGGAGGCGAGCTACACCGCGGGCCTCGGCGACAATCCGGAATATGACATGCCGGTGATCCGGCTCGGCTACGAATCGATGGTCACGCCAGGGACGGTCTATGACTACGACGTCGCAACGGGTGAGATGACCACGCTGAAGGTCCAGGAAATCCCCTCGGGCTATGACGCGGGCAAATACGACACCGAGCGGCTCAAGATAAAAGCGCGCGACGGCACCGAGGTGCCGGTGTCGATCGTCTATCCCAAGGACTTTCCGCGCGACGGATCGCGCCCGCTCTTCCTCTACGCTTATGGCGCCTATGGCTATGCCATCCCGCCCGGCTTCTCGACAGGGCGTCTGTCGCTGCTTGATCGCGGCTTCGCTTATGCCATCGCGCATATTCGCGGCGGCGACGATCTCGGCCAGCAATGGTATCACGACGGCAAGCTTGAAAAGCGCAGCAACACGTTCAACGACTTCGTCGATGTGGCGAACGCGCTGGTGGCGGATGGCTGGACCAGCGCCGGCAAGATCGCCATCGCCGGGCGTTCGGCGGGCGGCGAATTGATGGGCGCAGTGGTCAACTCGGACCCCGATCTGTGGGGCGCGGTGATCGCCGACGTGCCGTTCGTCGACGTGCTCAACACGATGCTCGACGACAGCTTGCCGCTCACTCCCGGCGAATGGCCCGAATGGGGCAACCCGATCGAGGACAAAGCGGCGTTCGAGCTGATCCGCTCCTATTCGCCCTACGACAATGTCACTGCCCAGGCCTATCCGCCGATGTTCATCAGCGGAGGACTCAACGACCCGCGCGTGACCTATTGGGAGCCGGCCAAATGGGCGGCGAAGCTACGTGCGACCAAGACCGACGACAATCTATTGCTGCTCAAGACCAATATGGGCGCAGGCCATGGCGGCAAGTCGGGGCGGTTCGACAGCCTGTACGAAGGCGCCGAGGAGCATTGCTTCGTGTTGTGGCAAATGGGGGTCGAGGAGTGAAGGCCTCACACCGTCATGCCGGACTTGTTCCGGCATCCAACGCGCAACAACGGCGGGATTCCGTTGCGGAGATTTGGACCCCGGAACAAGTCCGGGGTGACGACTATTGAGATGGCGGGGCTAAGTTACCCCATCACCGCGACCGAGGCGGACATCGACGAACTCGGCCATGTCAACAATGCGGTCTGGGTGAAGTGGATCCAGGATATTGCGGTGGCGCATTGGAACACGATCGCCACGCCTGAACAGCGCGACGCCATGATCTGGGTCGTGACGCGGCACGAGATCGATTATCGCGGCAACGTGTCGGTCGGAGAGACGGTGACAGCCGAGACCTGGGTGTCGGAGCCGCCGCAAGGCGCGCGGTTCGACCGCCATGTCCGGTTCACCGGCGCGGATGGGAAAGTGAAGGTCGAGGCGGTCACAACCTGGGCGCTGATCGACCGGGCGACGGGCCGCCTGATGCGGGTCAGGCCCGAGCTCGCGGCACCGTTTCTCGACTGACGCCGCCGTTCCGTGTAACGCAACGGCAACGCTCGCGGCGCGAGCTTGGGAGCCCGCGCCGCGCCGCATCATTCAATAGCGGTAGTCGTCATAGCCCCAGTAGCGCCGGTGATGACGATGCTCGCGGCGCCATTCGCGCTCGCGCTCCCAGCGCCGCCGCGCTTCCCAACGCTCGCGGCGTTCGCGCCAATGGTCGCGCCGGCCATCGCGATAATAGCCATCATTATAGCCATAGCCGCGATAATCCTGGCTATACGAAGAACCCCAGCGCTGCGCGGACGCAGAAGCCGGCATAAAAGCGAGAAGGCTGCCCGCCACGGCAGTCGAAAGGAACATCATGGTACGCGTCATTACAACCTCCTATCGGTGATGACCGAGCGAGGTTTATCGACCGCAATATTGGCCGGCGCTGAACCGGCCGTACAGGCTGGGTTTAGGGTTGGATTGCGCGCTCGCCGATCGCCTCAGAGATCCCAGATCATTGACGGCCACCTCATCCCAGCTACGACTCTCCCATGGGAAAAGCTGATCGTCTCGAACGCCTGGACATTCGGCGAGGTGAGCTGGAAGCGGAATATTTGGAGACGTTGATCGCGGCTCTTCAAGTCACCGCCGCCGGTGCCTGGGGCTTGTTCGATCACAATCAAGATCGTTGGACACGTGTTAAAATAGCGCCGGTCGTCGAGAATCTGTGCGAGCTTGCTCAGGCAATCGATGGCCTCCGCGAGCAGCTCTCATTGGAAGCATTCGAGCTGCATCAGGAGTTCCTGGCATCCCGCGGCCCTGTAGCATCAAGCGCCGTGGGTGAGCCCAAACAGGCTCAAGCCTGGCTCGTAAAACTCAGCGAACGCTCGCTAACGAATAGCGGCTAACGACGCACTGGCCAACCTTCAACCTACGGCATAAGGTACCGGACGGAGACGGCGATGACTCAAGCCGAGCGCATGAATTCCGCGTCAAACGTTTGGGAAGCCGACCCATGGGATGCTTCCGATGAAGTAGCCAATTCCCAATTGAAGGGATTTCAAGCGAGAGCAGCCAAGACAATCGGCTGGACGCTGTTGCCTGCCGCAGGCCCGTCGTTGTTCGGGATCGAAAAACAGAAGCGTGTGGGCGCCGACGTGGGATATTTCGCTACGCATGAAGGCGAGGATATGTTGCTAATGCAATTAGCCTGGCATGGCTTTCCCGATCCGCCTGAGTGGAGATTGGCAACGCGGTCGAGCGGCAGCGCCGGCCCCTGGGAATCATGGGGCTACTTCGCGGACATGCCGGCTACGTGGCAGCTACCGTTCGGTGGCTGCTAATCGCTCGAATCGGCGAGTTTAGCCCCGCGCCTAAGCTTTCGCCGCCAATGACTCCTTCCGGACATCTACGGCGCGGCAACCGGCAGCCAAACCTCACCCTTCCCGCTTCACCTCCGCAATCGCTGTCCGGTTCTGCCGCGCCCAGGTCTCGCGGCCGGTCAGGAACGCCTTCCACCCCAGGATCGCGCCCCAGTGGCGGAATAGCTGGAAACTGAACGGCTCGAGCACTGCCGCCGCCAGTGCCGGCCCGAAACGCAGCCCCTTGGTCTGCCCGGTCCAGCGCGAATAGAGGTGGAGCGAGGTCAGATGGAAAGTCAGGTCGACCAGGATCTTGACCGCCATGATGATCAGGATCGGCAGCACGATGTGGAAGCGGCCGCTGAACAGCACCACCAGGAGAATGACGAACGCGGTCAGGCCGAACACCGGCTGCACCGTATCGGCCGCCTTGACCGGCAGCATCGCGGTGCCGAGCTTTCCGAAATGCCCATTGGCGACCATGTCGCGGTTCCAATGCTGAGTCTGCAGGAACCCGCCGAACCAGCGGCGGCGCTGGCGCAGGAACGCGGGAAGCGTCGCCGGCGCGTCGGTCGAGGCGAGCGCATCGCCGACCACCCGGACTTGCCAATCGCGGCCCGTATCGTGCGCGACGCGGTGCAGGCGGTGGATCAGCTCGTAATCCTCGACCAGGCAATCGGGATCGAACCCGCCGACCTCGACCACTGCCCTGGTCCGGAACGCGGCGAACGCGCCCGACACCAGCAGCAGGCCGTTCAGCCGCTCCCAGGCGTAGCGCGACAGGAAGTTGCGGACATATTCATAGGTCTGGAACCACTCGAACAGACGGCCCGACAGGTTCGGCCCGCACATCGGCCGGATCACACCGGTCGCCGCGACCAGTTCGGGCTCGGCGGCGAAGGCGTTGCGCATCGCGGCGATCGCGCCGGGCTCGAGCAAGGTATCGGCATCGACCGTGACGACGATCTCCTCGTCGACATGGAGGATCGCGGCATTGAGCGCGCGCGCCTTGCCGCCATGCGGCAGCCGCAGCCAGCGCAGCGACGGCAGGCCGGGCGCCGGCGGGCTGATCGTGCCCCGCGCTGGCTGCTCTAGGCCATAGCGCGCGAGCGTCTCCGGCGTCGCGTCGTCCGATCCGTCATCGGCGATCAGGATCAGGTCGGGTGCGTCCTTCTGCGCGGCCAGGCGATCAATCGTCACGTCGAGCACCGCGGCTTCGTTGCGCGCGGCGACGATGATGGCGAGGCTGGACCGGGCGTCGGACGGGGGTGCGGGTCGCGCACCGTGGCGCAGCGGCCAGATCTGCACTGCGGTGAAGATCAACAGCGCGGTGTCATAGAGGATATAGCCGACGCCGACCGACCAGACCAGGAAGCCCTGGCGCAGGAACGCCTGAACCACCAAGGCGGCGAAAGCCACATATACGAGTGCCGTCACCCCGCGGCTCGGCCACCCCACGCGGCGGGGATTGAGGCGCGGGGAAAGCTTGGCGAAGGACTGGGCGAGCGCGTCCGCCGGGGTACGCTGAATCATGGAGAACACGACTTCATTTGGGGGCGCCATATCCCTAGCGTTCGTTACGGCGCCGGACTAGCCGGAATGGTAATTGCTTACGGGAGTACGTCGTGGAGAACGAACGGTTCACGAAAACCGCAATCTGGTTGCACTGGTTAATCGCGATCGGCGTGGTGACCAACGTCACCCTTGCCTGGGTCTGGCCGCTCGGCGATCATAACGACGCGATCGGCGAATATGTCCGGCCGATGATCGACATCCACAAATCGACCGGCGTCACCATTCTGGCGCTCGCCATCCTGCGGCTGTTGTGGCGGATCGGGCACAAGCCGCCTCCCTTTCCCGCCCGCTACAAGCCATGGGAGCGGATCTCGGCGCATATCGTCCATTGGGGGCTCTATGTCGTCATCCTGGCGATGCCGATCACCGGGTGGGTGATGGATTCGGCATGGAAGGACGCGGCGACGCATCCGATGCTGTTCTTCGGCACGTTCGAATGGCCGCGGCTGGGCTTCATCATGAGCATGGCGCCTGACACCAAAGAATGGATCCATTCCACTTTCGGCGAAGCGCACGAGTTGATCGCCTATCTGGTCTACCTATTGTTCGTCCTGCATCTCGCCGGCGCGATCAAGCACCAGATGGAAGGGCATAAGGAGCTGCAGCGCATGGGGATTGGACGCTAAATGGCATTGAGCGCAAGGGCCGGGAAGCCGGCGGTCGGTGGCGCGCCTAGATCCTTGGTCCAAGCCACGAAGGACCAAGCCATGACCTTTGCTTTCACCAGCTACGCCTCCCCGGTCGGCATGCTCAAGCTCGTCGCGAGCGACCGCGGGCTAGCCGCGATCCTGTGGGAGAATGACGATCCCGATCGCGTCCGGCTGGGCGCGATGACCGAACAGCCCGACCACCCGGTGCTGGTCGAGACAATGCGCCAGTTGAGCGACTATTTCGCTGGCACGCGCACCCATTTCGACCTGCCGCTCGATTTCCACGGCACCGATTTCCAGAAGAGCGTGTGGGCGGCATTGCTGACCATCCCGTTCGGCGAGACGCGGTCCTATGCCGAGATCGCCCGCCAGCTCGGCCGCCCGACCGCGTTCCGCGCGGTGGGTGCGGCGAACGGGAAGAATCCGATCTCGATCGTGGCGCCCTGCCATCGCGTGATCGGCACCAACGGCGCGCTGACCGGCTTTGCGGGGGGCTTGGAGGGTAAAGCCTTCCTGCTTGAACTGGAGGGCGCGGCCTGACCTTCCACCCGTCATCCCAGCGCAAGCTGGGATCTCAAGCAGAAGCGCGATATGCTTGAGACTCCAGCTTGCGCTGGGGTGACGGTTAAGGGGGATGGGGGACACATGCCGTTTCGTCATGCCGGATGGGCGTTGCTGCTGCTGGTGCCGATGATCGCGGTCGCGTTCTGGCCGCAATATCTCCATGACCTGCCGCACGCCGCATTCGCGCTTCATGCCCACGGCCTCACCGCCGCCTTGTGGATCGCCCTGGTCTTCTTTCAGCATTGGTCGATCCATCAGCGACGCAATGCCCTTCATCGCACGGCCGGCCTGGCGGTGTTCGCCGTCGTGCCGCTGTTCATGGCGGGCGCGCTGCTGGCAATGCAGAGCATGGCGGCGAAAGCACTCGCCGGGCATCCCTTCTACGCCCCGTTCGGCGCGATGCTGGGGCTCGACGACGCGATCGCCAGTATCGCGCTCCTGTTCTTCGTCCGCGCCGCGTTGCTCGATCGCCGCCAGGTCTGGCTGCATGCCGGCTACATGTTATCGACTTTGTTGCTGGTCTTGCCGCCGATCGTGACCCGGCTGTTGCCGCCAATGGCCGTTCCCGGGCTGAGCCCGTTCGATGCCGCTTACCTGACCGCCGAATTGGGCGCCGGCGTGGTCGCCGTCCTGCTCGCTCTGGCCTATCCCCGCAGCCGGAGGCCGTTCCTGACGGTCGCCGCGATCACCGTTGCGCAGGCCGCTCTGGTCGAAAGCTTCGGGCGTAGCGCGGCCTGGACCGAGGCCTTTGCCGCGCTGACCCGGGTTCCGGTAGCGGCGCTGGCCGCGATCGGCATCCTGGCCGGGGCAGCGTCGTTATGGTCCGCTTGGCCGAAGCCGCGCGCAGCAATGCGCGCCGCTTGATCGCTTAATCAGCGCTCGGAAGATCGGCCGGCATATCGCCGGCATCCGCCAGCCCCACGCCGCGATGGACACGGACATTGCCCGTCGAGGCCATCGCGCTGCTCACACGGATGCGCTTGCCCATCGGCAGCGGCGCGACCGGAACCGGGGCCGACAGCGCCGCGGTCTCGGGCGCAGGAGCGGTCGCGCCGCCGCGATGGACGACCACCCCCGAATCGACTTCCTGCGCATTAAAGCCGGCATAGGTTGCCGCGAGGGCAGTGCCGCTGTCGCCGCCTGGCCATGGCGTTGTGCGGCCAGTGACGCTGGGCTCCAGGCCCGAATAATTCTGGCTGTTGGCGAGCGCGCCTTCCAGCCCGCCGCGCCAGCGGTAGAAGATATGGGCGCCGACCGTCGCGATGCGATCCATGCTCGATGCCCACCAGGGCAGCACGTAATTGGCGTGATAAAAGGTTGCCGAGCCGACCGGCGCATAGACCTGGCCGGACAGCGCCGAAACCGCGATGTCGCGGGCATGCGCCCAGGAAGCGGGATCACGGCGGAACGCCATCGATCCGTCGCAGGTGAAGCTGAACTGGCATCCGGTGCGCCGGGTCGATCCCTGATAGACCACGCCGCACACGCTGTCGGGAAAGGCGCGATCGCGCACGCGATTGAGCACGACCTGCGCGACGGCGCGCTGGCCGTCGTCATTCTGCGACCGTGCTTCGTAATAGACCGCCGCGGTCATGCATTCGATCGCGCGCGCGGCATCGTCGGGGCTGCGCGTCGTCGACAGTGCCAGCAGCGGCTGGGCGGCGCTGATCGCGGCATTGGAAACCGTCGCATCGACCAAAGCCGGAAGCTTGGCGGCGATATCGGCCGGCAAGTCGAGCGCGAGGCGATTGATCATCGTCACGGTGGCAATCGGACGCTGGGTGCTTTGCAGCGGTACACCGCCCTGGGGCAGGCACGACGCGACCATCGCCAGCAGGCCGAAGCCTGCCGGAATACGCGTTCGAAGGAGGAACCAGCGCCGTGACACGCCCGCCGCAGTAACGGCAGGATGTTAGAAGCTGGTTAACCAGAGACGCGTCTTCAGCCTGAATTTCGCAATGCCGTGGCAATCGCATTGATCGACAGCAGGATGCCTTCGCCGATCCGTGGATCGTCCTCCCCCGCGCGGTGGCGCTTCATCAGCTCGATCTGGAGCAGGTTGAGCGGCTCGATATAAGGCAGGCGCAAGCGGATCGAGGCATCGAGGCCAGGATTCCGTTCGAGCAGCCGCGATTGCCCGGTCGCGTCGAGCAGGCCATCGCGGGTCCATTTCCAGCCGTCGCGGATGCGCGGGAAGATCGCCTCGGCCAGCGCGCGGTCCTTGACCAGCGAGCAATAGCGTTCGGCGATGGCCATGTCGGATTTGACGATCACTTGCTCCATATTGTCGAGCGTCGCCGCGAAAAACGGCCAGGCCTGCGCCATTTCGCGCAACAATGATTTGTCCTCGAACGCTGCCAGCGCATGGCCGACACCATACCAACCCGGCAGCATCACGCGCGCCTGCGCCCAGCTGAACACCCAGGGAATCGCGCGCAGATCCTCGATCGCGTCCGATTTCTTGCGGCTCGCCGGGCGGCTGCCGATCTTGAGATTGGCGATCTCGGCGATCGGGGTCATCTCGCGAAAGAAGGTCCGGAACCCATCGGTCCCATAGACCAGGTCGCGATAGGCCTTGAACGCTGTCGCCGACAGCTCGTCCATCGCCGTGCCGAACCGCTTGCGGTCGGCATCCGATAGCGCGGGCGGGGCGAGGCTGGCGAGCAGGGTCGCAGCGGCCATCGCCTCGAGATTGGTGGTGGCGCTTTCGCGGGTGCCGTATTTGGCGGCGATCACTTCGCCTTGTTCGGTGATGCGGATGCGCCCCTGGACCGATCCCGGCGGCTGCGCCTGGATCGCCGCGAAGGACGACCCGCCGCCGCGGCCGACCGCGCCGCCGCGGCCATGGAACAATTGCATGCCGACATGCGCCTGTTCGAACACCGGCTCGAGCGCTTCCGACGCTCGGCTCAATTGCCAGGTCGAGGTCAGATAGCCGCCATCCTTGTTCGAGTCCGAATAGCCGATCATCACTTCTTGGACGCCACGCTCGACCGCGAGCCCGGCGATTTCGGGCAGCGCGAACCACTCGGCCATGATCGCCGGTGCCGCTTCCAGATCGCCGACCGTCTCGAACAGCGGCACCGCCATGATCGCCGCGGTCGGCGGATCGCCGGGCACATAGAGCCCCACTTCCTTGAGCATCAGATGGACTTCGAGCAGGTCGCTGACCGACATCGCCATCGAGACGATATATTGGCGGATGCAGGCCGGCCCGTATTTGCCATGCGCCTCCGCCGCCGCGCGCAGGATCGCGAGTTCGGACGCGGTGTCGGCGCTATAGGTCGCATAGGGACTGACTAATGGGCGGACATTGGCGAGTTCGCGGCGCAGCAGCGCCACGCGCGCGGCTTCGTCGAGCGCGATATAATCGGCCTCGACCCCTGCAACCTTGAGCAATTCGGCGACCGTGCGTTCGTGGACCGCGCTGTTCTGGCGCAGGTCGAGCGTCGCCAGATGGAAGCCGAACGTATCGACCGCGCGGATCAGCCGGCCAAGCGCGCCGCCCGAGGCGAGCGGCCCCGCGCCTTCGTCCGCCAAAGCGTGAGCGATGATGACCAAGTCGCGGCGCAGCGCCTGCGGATCTGCATAAGCCTCGCCCTTGAGCGCGGCCGGACGCGGTGCGGACTTGCCGGTCAGCGCGCGATGCGTCGCCGCGAGCCGGGCATAGACCCCCGACAACGCGCGGCGATACGGCTCGTCGTCGCGGCTCGGCGCATCGTCGCCGCTCGCCGCCGCCAGCTGGAGCAACTCATCGCTGACTCGCGCATGATCGGTCGAGATCGACAATTCGGCGCCGAGCGCATGGACCGCGTCGAGATAATAGCCAAGGACCGCCTCGCACGAACGGGCCAGTGCCGCGGTCAGCGATTCCGCGACGACATTGGGATTTCCGTCGCGATCGCCGCCGATCCAGCTGCCCGGCTTGAGGAAGCTCGGCGTACGTTCCCCGAGCGCGCGGTCCCAGCGCTGGTACAGCCCTGGCAGCACCGGCAGGAACACGTCGCGCAGATAGGAGAGCGCGGTCTCCACCTCGTCCGCGACGTACAGCCGCTCGCGCCGCAGCACGCGCGTCTGCCACAGCAAGGCGATTTGCCGCGTGATCGCCTGCTCGACATCGTCGCCTTCCTGGGTCGTCGCCACCTTGCGATCGCGCAGCGCCATCAATTGGGCGATGCGGTTGCGATGGTCGATCATCGACTTGCGCCGCACTTCGGTCGGATGCGCGGTCAGGACGGGCGCGACCAAAGCGTGGTCGAGCAGATGCATGACCTTGTCCTTGCCGATCCCCTCATCCGCCAGCCGTTGCAGCGCCGCCGCGACATCCGCGCCCGGCTCGGCGGCGACGCCCTGCCGGTCCTCGGCTAGGTTGGCGAGCATCGAGAACAGCATGAAGCCGCGAACGAAATCGAGTGTCTCGTCGAGCGACAGGCGGTCGAGGCCGAGATCGACATCGCCGCCGACGCCGCGATGGCGATCGACCGAGGCCGAACGGATATATTCGGTGCGCTTGAACAGCGCCTCGCCGCCATAAGCGCGGATCACGTCGCCGAGCAATTTGCCCAGGAATCGCACGTCGGGATTGTTGGTGATGGTGGGGAGGTCGGCCATGTCGCCCTGCTGCACTGCAGCGCGATTTGGGTCAATCATTTCGTTATCGGACCCGCTCATGGCATTTTATTCCAAAATGCGCTCACGGAGGGCGCATACGTTTGCATGAAACAGATCAGCAAGCGTCTATATCCCGACCGTCATCCCGGCCTTGTGCCGGGATCCACCGTGCCGCCGGCGCAGGACGAGGAACTCAGGCCGTTCGGTCTGCCGCACAGTGGATGCCGGGACGAGCCCGGCGTGACGGGTTGAGTTCACCCAGCCGCGTCATTTTGCTCGAATAATGCCCGGGAATGACTGTTTTCGGGGCCGCAGCCCCTAAGCCTCCAGCTCGACATCCCAATACAACCAGTCATGCCACGTATCGTGCAGATGGTTCGGCGGAAAACTCCGCCCATGTTCCTGCAATTGCCAGCTGGTCGGGCGGATCGGCTCGACATGCAGCGGCATCTTCGCCTCGCGCGGCGTCCGCCCGCCCTTGCGCAGATTGCACGGCGCGCAGGCGGTGGCGACATTCTCCCAGGTCGTGCGTCCGCCATAAGCGCGCGGGATGACATGGTCGAAGGTGAGATCCTTGTGCGTGCCGCAATATTGGCATTGGAAACGGTCGCGCAGGAACAGGTTGAACCGGGTGAAGGCCGGGAACGCGCTCGGCCGGACATATTGCTTGAGCGCGATCACGCTGGGCAGCTTCAACGCGAAGGTCGGGCTGCGCACTTCGCGTTCGTAATGCGCGACGATATCGACCCGATCCAAAAAGACCGCCTTGACGGCGGTCTGCCATGGCCAGACGGAGAGCGGGTAATAGCTGAGCGGGGTATAGTCCGCGTTCAGCACCAACGCCGGGCAACTGTCCGGATGTCGCATTAGGTCGGGATGAAACACACCTTCCCCCTTCGCTTTCCTGGCGGGCGTAAAGCCGATCAGGATGACGCCATGATGACAGCACAGGCCATGACTCGCGGTCAAGAGTCGCCGCGATGATCGTCAGCCGTTTCGCGCCGAGCCCGACCGGAGGGTTGCATTTGGGCCACGCCTGGTCGGCGATCCAGGCGCATGATCGCGCGAAGAACGCGGGCGGGCGGTTCCTCCTGCGGATCGAGGATACCGACGTGACGCGGTCGCGCCCGGAACATGTCGCCGGGATCATCGCCGATCTCGAGTGGCTCGGGCTGGGCTGGGATGAGATGTCGATGCAATCCGAGCGGTTGCCGCTGTACGATGCCGCGCTCGATCAATTGCGCGATGCCGGACTCGCCTATCCCTGTTTCTGCACCCGCGCCGAGATCGCACGCGAAGTCGCCGCCAGCCTGCACGCGCCGCATGGTCCCGACGGACCGCTTTACCCCGGCACGTGCCGAGTGATCGATCCGGCGACGCGCGCGGCGCGGATGGCCAGCGAGGCCTACGCCTGGCGGCTCGATGCGGGCGAAGCGGCGCGGCGCGCGGGGCCGCTCGCCTGGACCGACGAACTGGCCGGCACGACGCCGGTCGATCCGCAACTGCTCGGCGACCTGGTGCTCAAGGGCAAGGATCGCCCGGCGAGCTATCACCTCGCTGTGGTGGTCGACGACGCGGCGCAAGGGGTGACCCATGTCGTGCGCGGACGCGACATCATGCCCTCGACCCACGCGCATCGCCTGCTCCAAGCCGTGCTCAGTCTGCCCGAGCCGCGCTATCGGCATCATAGCCTAGTGCTGGATGCCGAGGGCAACCGCCTCGCCAAGCGCCATAGCGCGCCCACGCTGGCTGACTGGCGGGCCGAAGGGATGGATGGCATCGCGCTGGTCGAGCGATTGCGGGTCGGTGAATTACCTTTCGGATATAGGCTCGACCAAGCGTAGCGGACGGGAAATATACGCTGGCAAGGACGGCTAAGTAACGCATTGGCTGCTCCCTCTCCCGCTAGCGGGAGAGGGAGGGGCCCGCCGCGAAGCGGTGGGAAGGTGAGGGTCTTCTTTCTTCTTTTTTGGTTCTACCTGCTTGGAAGAAAGAAGACCCTCACCCAAACCCTCTCCCGCAAGCGGGAGAGGGCTCAGAAAACGCCGACCGGCGAACGGCGCGGTCGCCAAATGAACGCCCCTCCCCATTGGCTTCGCACTCGACCAAGCCTAGATAAACCCCATGACCACTTTCCTCGCCCTCCTGCTGATCGCCGCGATGATCGCGACCGTCGCTGCTTTGGTCCGCGGCGTCATCCTGTTCCTCAAGGGCGCGACCGACGATGTGAAGAGCGGCGAAGGCCCCAGCGCGACCTCGATCCGGTCGAACCAGATGATGATGTACCGCATCATCTTTCAGGCGGTAGCGATCCTGATCGCGGTGCTGTTATTGTTGCTCGTCGGCCGCCAGCATTGAGCGGCTGACCGTTGGTCAAGCTCAACAAGATCTACACGCGCACCGGCGATGACGGCACTACTGGGCTGGTCGGCGGCGGGCGCATCTCCAAGGCCGATCCGCTGATGGCGGCGATCGGCGACGTCGATGAGGCGAACAGCGCGATTGGCGTGGCGCTGGTGTCGATCGACGACGAGAGCACCGTGGTACCCTTGCGGCGCGTCCAGAACGAATTGTTCGACCTCGGCGCCGATCTCGCGACGCCGCTCGACATGGACGGCGGGTTGCGCGTGACGTCCGAGCAGATCGACCGGCTGGAGCGCGAGATCGACGCGATGAACGCCGCTCTTTCGCCGCTGACCAGCTTCGTCCTGCCCGGCGGAGCGGCCGGGGCGGCGCAGCTTCACCTGGCGCGCGCGATCGTCCGCCGCGCCGAGCGCAGCGCGGTCGCCGCTACAGCCGACAATGCGCTCAGTCCCAAGGCCTTGACCTATATCAATCGCCTGTCCGACTGGCTGTTCGTCGCCGCGCGGCGATTGAACAATTTGGGCGCCAGCGACGTTCTTTGGGTTCCTGGCGCCTCGCGCTGACCCACTTGGGTTTCGGCCCGTATTTCCTATGTGAGCGATTGACTCCGTCGGCGAAACGACCGAAAAGAGGAACATAATGAGAACGCGACTTGGCCTCCGCCCGACTCCGGAAGCGCTTGGCGCCCGTTATGCGGCGGTGCGCGGACTGAGCGTGGCGCTCGTCGCGCCGCTGTCCGACGCGGACGCGACGGTGCAGTCGATGGAGGATGCGTCGCCAGCCAAATGGCATCTGGCGCATACGACCTGGTTCTTCGAAACGTTCGTGCTGCGCGATTTCGTGCCCGGCTATACGCTCCACGACGATCGCTTCCCGTTCCTGTTCAACAGTTATTACGAGGCGGAGGGCCGTCGTCACAGCCGCGCGCGGCGCGGCATGGTGACGCGGCCGAGCCTGGATGAGGTGCTGGGCTATCGCGCCGCGGTCGACGCCGCGCTGGCGGCGGCGTTGCCGACATTGCCGGAAGAGGCGCGCGAACTGGTCCGTCTCGGCTGTCATCATGAGGAGCAGCATCAGGAATTGCTGCTGACCGACATCCTCCATCTGTTTTCGGAAAATCCGATCGAGCCGGCGATCTGGCCGGGCGCACGCAAGGTACCGGTCGGCATGCCCGATGCGCTGGGCTGGATCGAGCATCCGGGCGGCGTGGTCGAGATCGGGCATGACAGCCCGCATTTCGCGTTCGATTGCGAAGGGCCGCGCCACAGCGCGCTGCTCCACCCGCATGCCATCGCCGACCGTACCGTGACCAATGGCGAATGGGCCGCATTCATCGCCGATGGCGGCTATGCCGAGCCGCGCCACTGGCTGTCCGACGGCTGGGCCTGGGTGCAACGCGAGGGCGTGACGGCGCCGCTTTATTGGGAACAGCGCGAGGACGCCTGGACCCGCTTTGGGCTTGACGGGCGGCGGCCGATCGACCCCGCCGCGCCGGTCACGCACGTCAGCTTCTTCGAGGCGGATGCTTATGCCAGTTGGGCCGGCGCGCGATTGCCGACCGAAGTCGAATGGGAAGCCGCCGCGGCGGCCTACGATCCTGACAGCGGCAATCAGCTCGACGTCGCCGGACCGGTTGAACCACGTCCCTCCCCTGGCGGCCCCGCGTTTTTCGGCGATGTCTGGGAATGGACCGGCAGCGCCTATCGCCCTTATCCGGGCTTCCACCCGGCCGAGGGCGCGGTCGGCGAATATAACGGCAAGTTCATGAGCGGGCAGTTCGTGCTGCGCGGCGGATCGTGCGCCACGCCGCGCGGTCACGCCCGCGCCAGCTACCGCAACTTCTTCTACCCCCATCAGCGCTGGCAATTCACCGGCGTGCGCCTTGCCAAGGATATCTGATGCTCAAACAGGAAATCGAGGACGGCACTCGAAGTTTCGCGGATCCTGCTTTCCGCGCCGACGTGATCGACGGGCTGGCGCGACGGCCGCGCGCGATTCCGGCGCGCTGGTTCTATGATCATCGCGGCTCCGAATTGTTCGAGGCGATCACCGAATTGCCCGAATATTATCCGACACGGACGGAGACCGCTTTGCTGCGCTCGGTCGCGGAAGAGATTGCCGAGCGTGTCGGACCGGGCCGCGCGGTGGTTGAATTCGGGTCAGGATCGTCGACCAAGACACCAATCGTGCTCCAGGCGCTCGATCCTTCGGCCTATGTGCCGATCGATATTTCGGGCGATTTCCTGCGCGAATCCTCGCGCGCGCTGGCTGAGAGATTCCCCGGCCTGCCGGTCTTCCCGGTCGAGGCCGATTTCCTCAAACCGATCGCGTTGCCGCAACAAGTCCGCACGGCGCCCAAGCTGGGCTTCTTTCCGGGATCGACGATCGGCAACATGATCCCCTTGTCGTCGACCGACCTGCTGCGCGCGATGCGCGCGTCGCTCGACCAGGGCGCGATGCTGCTGATCGGGATGGACCGGATCAAGGACGTAAGCGTGCTCGAACGCGCGTATGACGATGCCGCCGGGGTCACCGCGCAATTCAATCTCAACCTGCTCGAACGGATCAATCGCGAACTCGACGGGACGATCCCGGTCGAGGCATTCCGCCACCGCGCGATCTGGAACGACGATCGCGCGCGGATCGAAATGCACCTCGAAGCCGTGCGCGATGTGCGGTTCATGGTCGAAGACCGACCGTTTGAGATGGCAGCGGGCGAGACGATCCATACCGAGAATAGCCACAAATACGGCGCGCGCGACGCCCGTCTGCTGCTGCGGTCGGGCGGGTGGACGCCGATCGCCGAATGGACCGACTCCGACGACCAGTTCGCGCTCTATCTTGCCGAGGCCCAGCCGCCGCGCCCCGCGCCGTGACAGCCGGCGTCCATCGCGCCGCTGCGACCGGTTTTGCTGACGGCGCCGACATCTACGCCGCGAGCCGCCCCGCCTATCCGGGCGAGGCGCTCGACTGGCTGCGTGACCGGATGGGAATCGGGGCGGCCAGCCGCGTAGTGGAAGTCGGCGCAGGCACCGGGCTGTTCACGCGCCTGATCCTGGAAACCGGCGCCAGGGTCCTCGCTGTCGACCCGGTGGCGGAGATGCTTGCCCATCTGGCGGCGACGGTGCCGGGCGTCGCGACTGCCATCGCCACCGCCGAGACATTGCCGGTCGCGGCGGAGTCGGTCGACGCCGTGATTTGCGCCACCGCCTTCCATTGGTTCGCCACGTCGCCGGTGCTCGCAGAATTCCATCGCGTGCTGCGTCCGGGCGGAACGCTCGGGCTGATCTGGAACGTGCGCGATACCGAGGTCCCCTGGGTGCGGCGATTGTCGGAGATCACCGATCGTTATCAGGACGACGCGCCGCGCCAGAAGTCCCAGGCATGGCGTGACGTATTTCCGGCGCCCGGCTTCTCACCGCTCCACGAAACCGCGATGCGCTACGATCATGCCGGAACCGCCGAAGAGGTCATTATCGGCCGCACTTTGTCGACCAGCTTCATCGCCGCTTTGCCCGACGATCGCCGCGCCACCCTGGTCGATGAAATTCGCGCGATGATTGCCGCGACGCCTGAGCTGGCCGGCAAGCGCAAGGTCCTTTTCCCCTATGTAACTCGTGCTTACGATTGCCGCCGGATCGACTGACCGGGTTGCCGCGCGCCCGCCGCTATGGCTAGGGCGGACCGGATTGGCCTCGGCCGCAACAGCTTGAACGGGAAATGACATGCAGAGCGTCGGCGTGATCGGAGCGGGACAGATGGGCGCAGGCATCGCGCAGGTATCGGCACAGGCCGGCTATCACGTGCTCCTAGCGGACGTGACCAAGGAACGCGCCGATGCCGGCAAGGCGGGAATCGCCGCGCAGCTGGCGCGCGCAGTGTCGAAGGAAAAGATCACCGCGGAGGTCGCTGATCAGACGCTGGCACGGATCGAGACGATCGAGGGCCCGTCGGCGATGGGCAAATGCGGGCTGATCATCGAAGCGGCAACCGAGCGCGAGGAAATCAAGCGCGCAATCTTCGCTGAGGTCGGCAAGGTGCTCGGCGCCCACGCAGTGCTGGCCTCGAACACTTCATCGATCCCGATCACCCGGCTCGCCCAGGCGACGCCCGACCCCAAACGATTCATCGGCGTCCATTTCTTCAATCCGGTCCCGGTCATGGGGCTGATCGAGATCATCCGCGGCCTCGCCACCAGCGACGAGACGGTAACGTTGATCGAGACCTATGCCGCCGCGCTCGGCAAGCAGGTGGTGCGCGCCAACGATGCACCCGGCTTCATCGTCAACCGCATCCTGATGCCGATGCTTAACGAGGCGTGCTTCGCGCTCGGCGAAGGGGTGGCGACGATCCGCGACATCGACCTCGCCTGTCAGCTCGGGCTCAACCATCCGATGGGGCCGCTGACCTTGGCCGATTTCATCGGGCTCGACACCTGCCTGGAAATCACTCGCGTGCTATTCGAGGGCACCGGCGATCCCAAATTTCGCCCCGCGCCCTTGCTGGTCAAATATGTCGAGGCCGGCTGGTACGGCCGCAAGACCGGGCGCGGCTTCTACGATTATTCGGGCGCGGAACCGGTGCCGACGCGGTGAGCCACAAGGCTCGGGGGTGGCATTAACTCCGGTCCGCGCGGTCGCCCTTACGGAATCAGCATCCCCGCCAGCACCGCCGACATCAGATTGGCGAGGCTGCCCGCCGCCAGCGCGCGCAGGCCAAGCTTGGCGATCATCGGCCGCTGGTTGGGTGCCAGGCTGCCGGTCGAGGCCATCTGGATCGCGATCGACGAGAAATTGGCAAAGCCGCACAGGGCAAAGGTGACGATGTGGTTGGTGCGCGGTGACAGATTCTTCATCTGGCCGAGGTCGATAAAAGCGACGAATTCGTTGAGCACGATCTTCTGCCCGAACAATTGCCCGGCGGCGCCGGTCTCGTTCCACGGGATGTTGAGTAGGTACATGACCGGCGCGAAGATATCGCCGAGGAGTCCCTGGAAGCTCAGCGTCGGATAGCCGAACCAGCTGCCTACCCAGCCGAGCAGCCCGTTGGCGAGCGCGACCAGCGAGACGAAGGCGAGCACCATCGCCGCCACCGCGACCGCGATCTTGACGCCGGTCTGCGCGCCCATCGCCGCCGCCATGATGACGTTCGACGCGCGTTCTTCCTCGACCTGTACATCGGCGACGCGGATCGCATCGTCCTCATGCGCGAGCATCGCCGCGCCGCCCTCGAGTGGCAATTCGCCGGCGGGCACCAGATCGTCGGGCATGATCAGCTTGGCCATCAGCAGCCCACCCGGCGCCGACATGAACGAGGCGGCCAGCAGATAGGGCAGAGAGGTCGGCCCGAGCAACGATGCATAGGCTGCCAGGATGGTGCCGGCGACGCCCGCCATGCCGACCGACATCACCGCGAACAATTGCGGCGGCGTGAGCGCGGCGAGATACGGCCGGATGACCAGCGGCGCCTCGGACTGACCGACGAATATATTGGCCGCCGCGCATAGCGATTCGACTTTGCTGACGCCGACCACTTTCTCAATCGCGCCGCCGAGCCAGCGCACGATCAACTGCATGATGCCGAGGTGATAGAGCACTGACACCAGAGCGGCGAAGAAGATGATCACCGGGAGCGCGGAAATCGCGAAGCCATCCTTGAACTTGGGATCGGTCGCCAGCGGGCCGAGGATCAGATTGGTGCCTTCATGCGCGTAATTGAGCAACGCGGTGACCCCGCCCGCCATCTTTTCGATCACCAATTTGCCGGCTGGCACGTACAGCACCAGCACCGCCATCACTGCCTGTAGCGCGAACGCCGCGCCGACGACGCGCAGCCGGATCGCCTTCCGGTTGGTGGAAAGCAGATAGGCGATCGCCAGAATGACCAGGATGCCGGCAACGCCGATCAGGAAACGTGGCATGTGTTGGTAAGCCCCCACTCACTCATCTGGTGCCCGTGGCGGGCATACCCCGCGCCCGCGCATGCGATCGTTCGAATTGCCGGCAACTATGGCGGCAAAAATCGGACTAGGACAGCCCCTTGGCCGACGTCTTTACCAACAGCTTCTTCGGCGCATAAATTCAGTCATCTGGCGTTCATCTTCGCGGGATCACGCCGTATAAAACAGGCAGCCCGCGCCGCGTGGCAGGGCGCGCCTGCGAGGGAGCATGGACGATGACTCATATCATGAAGATCGCGGTGGCCGCGGCGATGCTAGCGGGGATCGGCACCGCCGCTCCTGCGTTCGCGGCCGACAACGCGATGAAGGTGTGCGGCGCCAAATACCAGGCCGCCAAGACCGCCAAGACCCTGCCTGCGGGCCAGACCTGGAACCAGTATCTGGCGCAATGCCGGGCATCCTTGCCCAAGCCGGCCGCGGTGACGACGCCGGCCAAGCCAATGGTCGCCGCCAAGCCGGCCGCTGCGGCGAAACCGGCCCCGACGCGCGTCGCTGTGGCCAAGCCGCCTAAGACCCCAGGCCAGCCGAGCCCTGCGCAGGCCGCCATGTATGCCCGCGAACGTCAGTGCGGCGCGCAATATCGCGCCGAGAAAGCCGCCGGCAAGCTTCCCGCCGGCCAGACCTGGCCGCAATATTGGAGCGCGTGCAACAAGCGTATGAAATAACTGCTCCAAGCGCCCGGCCGGCGGCAACCGGCCGGGCCGTTTACGGTGGATTGTCGGCACGCTTGGGTCTGGCGCAACGCAGAGAGCCCACCTCGCCGTCTTAGCCTCCTAGTTGCCCCCAACGGTGCGCATCTCAGTTCGCGGCACGAGCCGGGAACGAATGCCGAACAAATTGATCGGTTTTGGAGGCAATCGCGGACTCGGATGCACCAAGTGCGGTATCTCCCATCCCACGGCCGCCGGTATCCTCCGGTCGGCCACCGCCGGCGGCGAACACGTCGCAAAGGAAGGATGTGGGATGACGATGATGGTGAAGACCGCGATGGCTGCGATCACGATTGCAGGCCTTGGTGTGCTGGCGACTCCGGCGCTGGCCGCCGACAATCCGATGAAGATTTGCGGCGCTAAATACCGGGAAGCGAAGACCGCCGGCACCTTGCCCGCCGGACAGACATGGATGCAGTTCCTCGCGCAATGCCGTGCATCCCTGCCCAAATCCGCCGCCATTAGTGGCGACAAACCAGCCGCATCGACTGGCGCCAGGCGTCCTCGCAGCGCGGCGCAGACCGCGACCGCATCTCGCCAGCACGAGTGCGGCAACCAGTGGAAGGCCGACAAGGCTGCCGGCAAGATCGCACCGGGCCAGACCTGGCCGCAATATTGGAGCGCCTGCAACAAGCGGCTGAAGTGACCCACGGGGGCGGCCCGGTCGATCCCCCTGTCGGCCGGGCCGTTTGACGTTAGCGGAATAGTCGCTAGCGTTGATCTGCATGGAAACACCCGCTCCCGCCCTAGAGATAAAGCTGCCCCGTTCGCTCTTCGTCTTTTCGATCCTCTATGGCGGCATGGTCTGCATGGCGGGCGTGCTGGGCGTCAAACAAGTCGCGCTGGGACCGCTCGCGGTCGAGGCGGGTATTTTCGGCTTCCTGCTGCTGGTCGTGCTGTCGAGCGCGGTCGCCGAGATTCATGGGCAAAAGACCGCGACGATGCTGGTCCGGCTCGGCTTCGTGCCCCTGTTCACCTCGGCCGCGCTGATCCAGATCGTGCTCGCGCTGCCGCACGATCCGGGCATGTATCCGCCGGCGATCGACGCGTTCCCGATCGTCGTCGGTCAGAGCGTGCGGATGATGCTCGCGGGATTCGTCTCCTACGGCACCTCCCAGACCTTGAACGTCTTCATCTTCTCCAAGCTCAAGGGCCAGGAAGGCAAGGGCCGCCTGGTCTGGTTCCGCGGCATGGTGGCGAGCGTGATCAGCCAGATCGTCGACACCCTGCTGTTCATCACCATCTCCTTCTACGGCGAGCGCCCGATCCTCCAGCTGATGGAAGGGCAGATGCTGACCAAAATCGTGCTGTCGATCGTGCTGGTGCCGTTCCTGATCACCGGCTTCGTCGCGCTGGGGAAAAGGCTGGATCGCGCCTGACTCTTCACCGTCACCCCGGCCTTGTGCCGGGGTCCACCGTGCCGCCAGCCGAGAAGCAAGAGGCTTGAGCGCTAGGAGCGGTGCCCGGTGGATGCCGGGACAAGCCCGGCATGACGGATTGCGGATGTGGGGTGGTCGGATCGATCCACTTGGGGTCGCCCTGTCAGCGGAAACTGGCATCTCTCGCCGTCGATCGAACCAGATCCGATTGAGCATGACACCCAAGCCTAGATCGTCCGAGACAGGAGCCTCCTGATATTCTTTCACTGCGGTGACGGAATGAGTATGGCGCGCCCATGACCGACCATAGCCCCTCGCCCCAATTGCTCGCCAAGGCCGAAACGCTCGTCGAGGCGCTGCCGTACATGCAGCGCTACGCGGGCCAGACCTTCGTCATCAAATATGGCGGCCACGCAATGGGCGACCCCGAGGCGCAGCGCGATTTCGCCGAGGACGTCGTGCTGCTCAAGGCTGTCGGGATCAACCCGGTGGTCGTCCATGGCGGCGGCCCGCAGATCGGCGCGATGCTCAAGCGGCTCGGCGTCGAATCGGAATTCATCGGAGGGCTGCGCGTCACCGACGCCGCGACTGCCGAGGTCGCCGAGATGGTCCTGGCCGGCAAGATCAACAAGGAAATCGTCGGCTGGATCGCCGCTCTCGGCGGTCGCGCGGTCGGCATTTCGGGGAAGGACGCCAATCTGGTGATCGCCAAAAAGGTCACCCGCACCGAACCCGACCGCAATTCAGGCATCGAGCGCCATGTCGACCTGGGCTTTGTCGGCGAGCCGGTGAAGGTTGATCCATCGATCCTCAAGAATCTAGCGCGCGACGGGTTCATCCCGATCGTCGCGCCGGTCGCGCTGGGCGCGGATGGCGAAACCTACAATATCAACGCCGACACGATGGCAGGCGCGATCGCCGGCGCGCTGGGCGCGACGCGCTTCTTTCTGCTGACCGACGTCGCCGGTGTGCTCAACAAAGCGGGCGAGCTCCAGACCGACCTCGACCGCGCGGCAATCGAGGCGATGAAGGATGACGGCACCATCTCCGGCGGGATGATCCCAAAGGTCGACACTTGCGTCGCCGCGGTCGAGGCCGGGGTCGAGGCAGCGGTCATCCTCGACGGTCGTGTGCCGCACGGCATGCTGCTCGAAATCTTCACCCGGCGCGGCGCCGGCACGCTGGTGCGCGCCTAGAGCGTGATGGCGTGAGTTTGCTCCGCCATCACGCTCCAAGGGCTGTTCGCGGCCGGTTCGTTCCTATATCGATCCGGACAGGGCCGCACGTCCGGAGACAAACTTGATTACCATCCTCAGTATCCTGCAGGTCCTGCTGACCGTCGCGCAGTGGATCATCATCATCCAGGCGATCCTGTCCTGGCTCATCTCGTTCAATGTCATCAACACGCACAACGACACCGTGCGCGCGATCTGGACGGCGCTCGATCGGATCACCGAGCCCTTCTATCGGCCGATCCGGCGCATCCTGCCCGATTTTGGCGCGCTCGACCTGTCGCCGCTGGTCGTGTTGCTGATCATCTGGTGTATCCAGATCGCGATCGGGCGGCTGGCATTGTGGTGGGTCGGCGCAGGCGCGCTCTGAGCGGCTGGCGCACGACACCTGACGGAATCGAGATCGCGGTGCGCGTGACACCGCGATCGTCGCGCAATGAATTGTCGCCGGGTCCGGGCCACGCCGTGGCGCGACTCAACGCGCCGCCGGTCGACGGTGCCGCCAACACCGCGCTGATCGACCTCGCGGCCAAGCATTTCGGGGTGGCCAAGCGCGACGTCCGGCTGATCGCCGGTGATCGCGCCAGATTGAAGCGACTGACGATCGCAGGAGACGCCGAAGCGCTGGCGAAGATCGCCGCCGCGCTCTATCAGGCCGGGCCATGACGGCGAGCATCATCGATGGGAAAGCGTTCGCGCAGGGATTGCGCGAGCGCGTGGCGCAACAGGTCGCGAGCTTCCGCGCGGCGGCGGGCCGCGCGCCCGGGCTGGCGGTGGTGCTGGTCGGCGAAGACCCCGCCTCGGCGGTCTATGTCCGCAACAAGCACAAAGCGACCATCGGCGCGGGAATGGAAAGCTTCGAACACAAGCTTCCCGCCGATACGTCGCAGGCCGATCTGATCGCGCTAGTCGACCGGCTGAATGCTGATCCCGCGGTCGACGGCATCCTCGTCCAGCTGCCGCTGCCCGGCCATATCGACGAGCGCGTGGTGACCACGCGGATCGATCCCGACAAGGACGTCGACGGCTTCCACCCGGTCAATGCCGGGCGGCTGGCGACCGGGCTTTATGGCTTCGTGCCCTGCACGCCGCTCGGCTGCCTGATGCTGCTCAAAGATCAATTGGGCGACCTCGCCGGGCTCGACGCGGTGGTGATCGGACGCTCGAACATCGTCGGCAAGCCGATGGCGCAGCTCCTGATCAAGGAAAGCTGCACCGTCACCGTGGCGCATTCGAAGACCCGCGACCTGTCGAGCGTGGTCAAGCGCGCCGACATCGTGGTGGCAGCAGTCGGCCGACCGGAAATGGTCAAGGGCGAGTGGATCAAGCCCGGCGCGACCGTGATCGACGTCGGCATTAACCGCACCGAACGGGGCCTGGTCGGCGATGTCGACTTTGCCGGCGCGCTCAGCGTCGCGGGCGCGGTCACCCCGGTGCCGGGCGGCGTCGGACCGATGACGATCGCGGTGTTGCTCCGGAACACATTGGTGTCCGCGCATCGCCGCGCGGGTGTGGCGTATGACAAGGGGGCGCTATGATTCCGTTGTTGCTGATGCTGGCGGGGGCCGATGCGCCGGCAAAGACGCCGGTCGACGCCGAACGCGCCTTTGCCGCCGACGCCAAGACGATCGGCCAATGGACCGCCTTTCGCAAATGGTCGACCGACGATGCGGTGATGTTCGTGCCGCAGCCGGCCAACGCACATGATTTCCTCAAGAACCGCAAGGATCCACCCCAGGCGATCGATTGGTGGCCGACCGCGAGCTACATCTCCTGCGACGGCAAGCAGGCCGTCAACACCGGCGGCTGGCGGCGCCCCGATGGCAGCGTGGGGTTCTTCACGACAGTCTGGCAGCGGCAGCGTGATCGTAGCTGGAAATGGACCGTCGACGGCGGAGATGGACTCACCAAGTCGCGCGATCGGGGCGAACCCAAAGTGGTCCGCGCTTCCTGCAGGGGTATTCAGCAGGTCATCCCCCTCTCGCAACCCTCCAATCAGGGCGGCTCGCCCGATCGCACGTTATTCTGGAGGTACGAGGTCAAGCCGGACGGCGCGCGGCAGTTCCAGGCATTCCTATGGAACGGCAGCACCTTCGATCCCGTGATCGACGATACCATTGCCGCCCCAGCTAAATGATCGAACTCTACCTCTCCGCGCTCGTCACCTTCTTCGTTGTCATCGATCCGCCCGGTTGCGCGCCGATCTATGCCGGGCTGACGCATGGCGCGACGCCCGCGCATCGCCGATCAATGGCAATCCGCGCGGTGGTCGTCGCCGCGATCATCCTGTTCGTGTTCGCCGCGGTCGGCGAGGCGATGCTCAAGGCGCTGGGCGTCAGCCTGGCGGCCTTCCGCATCGCCGGCGGCATCATGCTGTTCCTGATCGCGCTCGAAATGGTGTTCGAGAAACGCACCGAACGCCGCGAGGACCGTGCCGCCAAGGTTGCGCAGAGCCCCGAAGTCGAGGACGTCTCGATCTTCCCGATGGCGATGCCAATGATCGCCGGGCCGGGATCGATCGCCTCGGTCATGCTGATGATGAGCCGCAACCATGGCTTCGAGAGAGTGGCCGTGGTGCTCGCCGCGCTCGCGACCATCCTGGCGCTGACCCTGGCTGCCTTGCTCGCCGCCGGGCCGCTGATGCGGTTGCTCGGGGCACGGATCGAGGCCGTCATCACGCGCATTCTTGGCGTGCTGCTCGGCGCGCTGGCAGTGCAGTTCGTGATCGACGGGATTCGGATCAGCCTGGGGCTGACGTAACCGTCACCCCAGCGCCTCTCTTAATCCGTCACCCCAGCGCCTTTTACCGTCATCCCAGCGAAAGCTGGGATCTCAAGCAAAGGCGCGATACGGCTTGAGACCCCAGCTTGCGCTGGGGTGACGGATGGGCGCGCTGGGAAACGACGCGCCTATTTAATCCGGAACAACCGCAACGGCGAATTCTTCGGCAGTTCCAGCGGCTCAAGGAACGCGAACGTCTCGCCCTTGGCCATGCGATCGTAGAATCCGCCCGGATTGCGGACACGATAAATCGTCGATTCGGCCATGTTCGGACAGATCAACAGCAAGGTCGCGCCATGCTTCTTGGCGATCGCGCGGAACTGGTCGGGCGACCCGCCGAAAGCGTGCTGGACGTCCAGGATCGCGTCGCCGTTGCGGTGATAGGGCCCCGCCACCGCTTTGTGATGCGTGACGACGATGATCCTCGGCCCGAGATCGACGAAGCTGAAAATCGTCGCGCTCGGATATCGATTGAGCGGCGCGAGGCTGGTGATGGCGGGGCATCGCGCGCTCGCACGGTTGATCGTCGTCATCCGCGCATCGGGTTTATCGATCGGTAGGTATCTGAGCGATAGCCCGCTGAACATGCCCGAGGCGATCAGCACCACCGCGACCGGTCCGAGCACGCGGACCAGGATATTGGGACTATCGAGCAGCAACGGCACCGCGATCCAGATCAACGCCGCAGCACCCGGCACCGCGAGCAATTGCGCCGCTGGCCCGGCACGCGTCTGCCACAACAGCATCAGGCAGGCGAACAGCGTGAATAGCGTCACTGCCGACCAGCCGACCATATTCGGCGCGCGACCGTCGATGGCGCGCTTGGTCGCGATTGCCGCGCCCAGCAGGCCGATGATCGGCAGGGTGACGATCGGAAACGCCTGGCGGAAGGGATGCTGGTAGATCGGCTTGGCCTCGCGCACATTGTCGAGCCAGTTGCGCACGAGTTCGGGCGATACCTGTTCGGGCCGGCCTAGGCATTGCGGGAACAGCCAAGCGAAGCCGGCGACGATCACTGCGCCCGCCGCCACCGCCAGCCCCAACCGCGCCCAACGCGACGCCGGGCTCAACCAGGCGAGGACGAACAGCAAGCCGCCCGCCACCAGCATCACGGTCAAATAGACCGGCGTCAGCGCGTCGCAGCGCATCACCGAATTGGCATAGGACGCGAACGCGCCGTAGCCGAGCGCGGTGCCGCTCGCCAGGCTGACGCCATAGGCAGCGACGCGCCGTGCCTCGCCGCGATCCCAGATCCATTGCAGCGCGATGATCGCCCCCGCCATCGCGGCATAAGGCAGCATTTCGAGGCCGATCGAGATGCTCACCGCGCTCGCCAGCCCGACGATCACGCCGCCGCGCGCGCCCTTGGGATCGCACAGCCCGGCGACGGTCAGGCTGAGCATCGCCAGTTGCCAGCCGTGATGATCGATCCGATCGGGCGCGAACATCAGCATCGTCGGTGTGCACGCGCAGACCAGCAGCGCCATCGCCAGCGGCCAGGCATGCGGGCTGACCAGCCGGCGGACGGTGGCGCCCAGGCCGATAAACGCGATCGACAGCGGCAGCAGCGGCGCGATGCCGCACGCGACCCGCTCCGCCCAAGGCGTGCCGACGAACGGCCGCAGGATCAGGATCAGCCCGGCGATCGGCAAGTCGACGATGCGGCTCCAATGGATGTCGAAGCCGCCCGGCGGATTGAGGTAATAATCGCGCAGATCGTACCAATCCTGCCCGTTGAGCAGCGCGCGGACCTGCATCAGCCGCATATTGTCGTCGGTATCGCCGAGCCCCAGCGACCGGATCTGCGGCCAGGAGCTGATGACGTACCACAGGCTGACGATGAACCAGGCGAGCAGCGCGTATTTGATCCAGTGCCGGTCGAGTTCAGCGACCAGGTCGGACCACCAGCTTTCGATCTTGCTCAAAATGCTTCCCTCGCGCCTTGGCTCGCTTTAGGGGGACCCCCACTCCCGGGGCAAGCGTGTGACGGCAATTCTCAAACAAATCGATACGTGGCGGGAAAGCGGCCTCATGGGCCAGCTGGTGCGCTTCGGCGTCGCCGGCGGAATTTCGACGCTGATCTATTCGGCGGTCTATCTGCCGCTCACCACCTGGGTGTTCCGCGGCGCACACGCGGTCTATGCCGTTCCCTTCGCCTTTGCCGTTGCGGTGACGGCGGGTTTCTTCCTGCACAGCCGCTGGAGCTTCAAGGGCCACGGCACGCGCCAACCGGGCGGCGCACAGCAGGTCAAGTTCGTCATGGTGCAGGCGTCGGGCATGGGGCTCAATGCCGTGATCACCTGGGTCGGGACCGCGTTGCTCGGCTATCCCGCCTGGGTACCGCTCTTGCCGGCGATCGCCTTGGCAACGATCTTCACGTTCATCCTCAATCGCTGGCTGGTGTTCGCTTAATGGACCGTATCGTTTACGACCGCATGGCGGAGCATGATTCGTCGCATTGGTGGTATGTCGCGCGTCGCGATATCCTGCACGATTATGTCGCGCGCTACGCCGATCTGCCCAAACAGGCGCGTATCCTGGAGATCGGCTGCGGCACCGGGCACAATCTGGCGATGTTGCAGCAATTCGGGGATGTCGACGCGATCGAGATCGATCCCGCCGCCGCCGCGATCGCCAGCAAAAGGCTCAACAAGCCGGTCAGCAACGCGCCGCTGCCGACGCTGCCGGGGATCGAACGCGGCGCCTATGACATGATCGCGGTGCTCGACGTGGTCGAGCATATCGATGACGACGTTGCCGCGCTGCACGCGATGAAGGATTGCCTGAAGCCCGGCGGCAAGATCCTGATCGCGGTGCCCGCGCACCAATGGATGTGGTCGGCGCACGACGTCGTGAACCATCACCATCGCCGCTATTCCAAGGGGAGCTTGAAAAAAGCGATCCATGCCGCCGGGCTGGAGACGCGCAAGTTCGGCTATTTCAACTCGCTACTGTTCCCGCTGGCTGCCGCCGCGCGTGTCGCCGGCCGGATGACCGGCCGCGACGACAGCGACGATTCGCCGCCGCCAGGTCCGGTCAACAAATTGTTCGAGACGATCTTCCGGCTCGAGCGCCACATGGTCGGACGCGTGCCGATGACGCCGGGTCTGTCGATCCTGACGCTGGCAATGCCGAAGGGGTAAAATCCTCCCCGCATTGCGGGGAGGGGGACCGCGCGACGAAGTCGCGTGGTGGAGCGGGTTCGCCTCCTCGGATTCCGGCAGCCGCCTGCCCCCTCCACCAACCCGCTACGCGGCTTGGTCCCCCTCCCCGTGAACGGGGAGGATTTTAGCCGTCTGCTCGCGGTCCTCGGCGCGATAGCCCAAGGTCGCCTTGCCCTGCACCGGCCCCGCGACATCCGACACCAGATACAGCGGCCGTCGCTTCGACTCGACGTACAGCCGACCCAGATACTCCCCGATCATCCCCAGCACGAACATCTGCACCGCGCCCAGCAGCACGACGATGAACGCGAGCGACGTCCAGCCCGGCACCGCGGTCCCCGAGAAGAAGCCGACCGCAATATAGATCAGCAGCAGGAACGACGCCCCGGTCAGCGCGAGGCCGACATGGCTGGCAAAAGTCAGCGGCTTGGTCGAAAATCCGGTCATCGCGTCGAACGCGAGTCGCAGCATCTTCGACAGCGGATAATTGGTCTCGCCGGCGAAGCGCTCTGCGCGGTCATACGGGAACGGCACCTGGCGAAAGCCGATCCAGGCGACCATGCCGCGAATGAAACGCGCTTGTTCGGGCAGAGCCAGAAACGCATCGAGCGCGCGGCGCGACATCAACCGGAAATCGCCGGTGTCGAGCGGGATCGGCGTGTCGGTGACGCGATCGAGCAGGCGATAGAAGGCGGCGGCGGTCGCCTTCTTGAACAAGGTCTCGCCCTCGCGCTTGCGGCGAACGGCATAGACCACATCGGCGTCCTCCGCGGCCATCATCCTGCGCATGTCGCCGAGCAATTCGGGCGGATCCTGCAAATCGGCGTCGATGATCAGGATCTGCTGCCCCGCGCACAGATCGAGCCCGGCGGTCAGTGCAAGCTGGTGGCCGTGATTGCGCGACAGGTTGATCGCGACCAAACGCGGATCGCTTTGCGACAGCCGGCGCATGATCGACCAGCTATCGTCCTGCGATCCGTCATTGATCAGGACGAGTTCGTAATCTTCGCCGACCTCCGCCTTGGCGGCGGCAGTGACGCGGCCGTGCAAAGTCTCGAGGGTGAGCGCCTCGTTATAACAGGGGACGACGATCGACAGTTTGGGACGGTGCATGGCGGTGCTGCTTAATCGTCTGCGCGGTCCGCGTCATCGCCTTTCGTGGTTTCCACAGCCACGCCCTCGCGCGCCTGCGCCTTGCGACGGCGCAGATTGGCGCGCAATTGCTCGGCCAGGCGGGCGGCACGGTCCGGTTTGTCGTTCTTGGCGGTCATCAGGCGGAATCACCTAAACCCGCCGACCGCGCCTTGACAATATCCGGGTCGACGGACATAGGCGCGCCTCCGTCGGGGCCTTTGGTCCCGCGTGAGTGCTGCCGTAGCTCAGTGGTAGAGCGCATCCTTGGTAAGGCTGAGGTCGTGAGTTCAATCCTCACCGGCAGCACCATTTTTCCGATAATTGGCTGATATCAAACCCCTGCCGTCGCCTCCCGGGCAGCATGGGCAACGCATGAGACAATGCGCGCCCGATGCCGGCATTGGATTGACCTGGCGTACCCAGCCTCCCATTCTCGCGAACGAGCGGACGAAAAGCCGCCATGATCGGGGCGGCAATGGGCATGGATATCGGCAAGGAACAGGACGCGGTGGATCCAACTCACCCGACGACCGCCGCGGAAGACCCTGAAGACCGCGCGTTCAAGGCGCTCCGTGGACCCTGGGCCGGTACGCCGCATCATTTCGATGCCCCCTTCTGGCCGACGCCCGAGCCGCTGGTCGAGCGCATGCTCGATCTCGCCAGGGTCGGGCCCGGCGATCATCTCATCGACCTCGGTTGCGGCGACGGCCGCGTCGTCATTGCCGCCGCGCGGCGTGGCGCCACCGCGCTTGGCGTCGACATCGATTCGGAGCGCATCGCCGAAGCCGAGGCGGCAGCGCATAAAGCGGGCCTCGAGCATCTCGTCGGGTTCCGCTGCGAAGACCTGTTCGCGACGCGGCTGGACGGCGCCAGCGTGGTCACGCTCTATCTGCTGCCGCTTCCCAATCGACTGCTCGCCGCGCGTCTGCGCGCCGAGCTTGCCTCGGGCAGCCGCGTCCTCAGCCATGCCTTTGCGATGCCCGACTGGGCGCCGCGCGCCCACGAGACCGTCGATGGACGCGAAGTATTCCTCTGGGTCGTCGACTGACCCCGCTTACGGCTTGAACTCCGCGACGAGATCGTAGCGATCGCCGCGAAACAGCTGGCGCACGTGTGTGACGACCTGGCCGGCGCGCCAGGTCGTGCGGTCGAGCTCGAGGCAGGCGCCGCGCGGCCGCAGCCTCAAAGCCCTCGCCTCCGCTGTCGTCGCCTCGACCGCGCGGATTCGGTGGCGCGCGGCGGTCCAGGGGACGTGGTGGAGAAGCCAGGTGCCTGGAGCTTCGTCGGCGAAACTCTCCTGCGCGGCGTCGGGGACCGCGCCCAGCGCGATCAATCGGTGTTCGAGCGCGAAGGGTTCGCCGCCACCATGATGCACGCCTTCGACCAGCAAAGCTGGAAGCGGGACGTCTTCGGCGTGGTCGACGATGCAGCGATTGGTCAATTGCCAGCGATATTCCTCGCCTCGCGCGGCGATGACTTGCGCGAGATCGGGGACTTCGAGCACCGCCGAATGGACTTGAGGATACGCAACGAACGATCCGGCCTTGCGGCGGCGTTCGATCAGGCCGTCCTTGGCGAGACTGCCCAGCGCCTTGCTGACGGTCGCGCGGGCGCAGCCATAGGTCGCGACCAGCTCGTGTTCGAACGGGATGCGATGGCCGGGCTTCCATTCGCCCGAATGGATGCGTGCCTCGATATCGTGGCGGATGCGCGCCTCGACCGTCATGCCAGCAGAGCGGCGACCGTGCGGCGATAGCGGTCGGCGATCGTGTCGGCGGCGATGTGGCGGCCGTGGTCGACCAGCTTGCGACCCGCGCGCCAGACCGAATCGATCGCGCCCGGCCGCGCGGCGAAGATCCAGCGGTCGAGCAAGTCGCTGGCGGCACCGACCAAGGCGGGGTGCTGGAGGTCGAGCGAGACGATGTCGGCGGCGTTGCCCACAGCAATGCCGCTGGCCACGCCGAGCGCCTGCGCCCCGCCGGCCTGCGCCTTGGCGAACAGGGTCGCGCCGACCGAGGGCTCGGCCCCGTTGACGAGCAGAGCGCGCTTTCTGAGCGTCAGTCGCTGCGAATATTCGAGTCCGCGGAGTTCGCTCGCGGCGTCGACCAGGATGTTCGAATCGGTGCCGACACCGAACCGTCCGCCCGCCGCGAGGTAATCGACGGCGGGGAACACACCGTCGCCGAGATTGGCTTCGGTCGCCGGGCACAGGCCGGCGACCGCGCCGCTCGCCGCGAGACGCGCGGCCTCGTGTGCATCGACATGAGTCGAGTGGATCAGACACCAGCGCGCGTCGACATCGGCATGGTCGAGCAGCCACTCGACCGGTCGCGCGCCGCTCCAGGCGAGGCAGGCCTCGACCTCGCGAACCTGTTCGGCGGCGTGGATGTGGAGCGGACCGCCATCGGCCAGCGGCAGGATCGCGGCGAGTTCGTCGGGCGTGACCGCTCGAAGCGAGTGCGGCGCGATGCCGAGCACTGCATCGTCAGGCAATTTGGCTCGGCTTGCCTCGACCAATCGGGCGAATCCATCGACATCCGAGATGAAGCGGCGCTGGCCGGGCGCCGGCGGAGCGCCGCCGAAATCGGCATGCGCGTAGAAGACGGGCAGCAGCGTCAGCCCGATCCCGGTCGCTTCCGCCGCCGCGATGATCGCGCCAGCGGTCTCCGCCGGATCGGCGTAGCGTGCGCCATCAACGTTATTGTGCAGGTAATGGAACTCGCCGACGCGAGTGAAGCCGCCTTCGAGCATCTCGACATAGGCCTGGGCAGTGATCGCTTCGATGTCGTCGGGAGTCAGGCGGTCGAGGAAGCGATACATCACCTCGCGCCAGCTCCAGAAATCGTCGTCGGGCCGGCCGCGACGCTCGGACAGGCCCGCCATGCCGCGCTGGAAACCGTGACTGTGGACGTTGCATAGGCCGGGGAGCGCCGCGCCATGACGATGGTCGCCGGGCTCGGGCGCTGCGCCGGCATCGACCGCGAAAATGGTCGCGCCATCGATCGCTATGCGGACCTGTTGGGCCCAACCATCGGGCAGCAATGCGCGTTCGAACCAGAGTGTCGGCATTGGTCCTCCTGTCGATTATGTCTAGACATAATAATGGACGCGGGCAAGGATGGAGACATGGAGCGGACCTGGACCAATGCCCGACTCGCAACCATGGCCGGCAACGGGCTGGGCGTGATCGAGGATGGCGTGGTCGCCGCGCGCGATGGCGTGATCACTTATGCCGGCCCGCGCGCCGGTGCGCCCGTAGCGACCGGCGAGAGCGTGGATTGCGGCGGGCGCTGGATCACCCCGGGGCTGATCGATTGCCACACGCATTTGGTCCATGCCGGCGACCGCTCGGGCGAATGGGCGATGCGGCTCGACGGCGCGTCCTATGAGGAGATCGCGCGCGCCGGGGGCGGCATCGTGTCGACGATGCGCGCGACGCGGGCGACGAGCGAGGCCGATCTGGTCGCGATCGCGTTGCCGCGGCTGGATGCCTTGCTTGCCGAGGGCGTGACGACGATCGAGATCAAGTCGGGTTATGGCCTGACGGTCGCCGACGAACTCAAGATGCTGCGCGCCGCGCGGTCGCTGGGCGATCAACGCCGGGTGCGTGTCGCGACCACGTTGCTTGGCGCGCATGCGTTGCCTCCCGAATATGCCGGGCGGCCCGACGATTACGTCGCGCTGGTCACTGAGGAGATGATCCCCGCAGCGAACGGCCTCGCCGATGCGGTCGACGCTTTTTGCGAAGGGATCGGCTTCTCGCCCGAGCAGACCGGGCGCGTATTGGCGGCGGCGCGTCAGGCCGGCTTGTCGGTCAAGCTCCATGCCGAGCAATTGTCGGCGCTCCACGGCGCCAGCCTCGCCGCAAGCTTTGGCGCATTATCCGCCGATCACCTCGAATATGCCGATGAGGCCGACGCCAAGGCGATGGCGGCGGCGGGGACGGTTGCGGTGCTGCTGCCCGGCGCCTTCTATTTCATGCGCGAAACCAAATTGCCGCCGGTCGACCTGTTCCGCGCGCATCACGTGCCGATCGCGATCGCCACCGACTGCAATCCCGGCACCTCCCCGACCACTTCGCTGCTGCTGATGCTCAATATGGCGGCGACGCTGTTCCGGCTGACCGTGACCGAGGCGTTGCGCGGCGTGACGGTCAATGCCGCCCGCGCTTTGGGTCTCGCCGACACGATCGGCACGCTCGAACCCGGCAGGGCCTGCGACCTGGCGGTGTGGGACATCTCCGCGCCGGCGGAGCTGGTCTACCGGATCGGCTTCAATCCTCTCCATCTACGCGTGAAGGACGGCGAATGCTGCTGACTCCCGGTGCCGTCCCCTATTCGGCGTGGCAAGCGATCTATGAAGGTGCCGTGCCGGTGCTCGATCCCGTCTGCCGCCCGGCGATCGCCGAAAGCGCGGCGGCGGTGGGGCGCATCCTGGCGCGGCACGAGCCGATCTATGGCATCAATACCGGGTTCGGAAAGCTCGCCAGCGTCAGGATCGGCGACGAGGATCTGGCGAAGCTCCAGCGCAATATCGTGCTGAGCCATGCCGCCGGCGTCGGCGATCCGATGCCGGTGCCGATCGCGCGGCTGATGATGGCGCTGAAGCTCGCCAGCCTCGCGCGCGGCGCGTCGGGCGTGGCGCCGGCGACGGTCGAGTTGCTCGAAGCGATGCTGGCCAAAGGCCTGGTGCCGGTAGTGCCCGCGCAAGGATCGGTCGGCGCGTCGGGCGACCTCGCACCGCTCGCGCACATGACCGCGGCGATGATCGGGGTCGGCGAGATGTTTGTCGGCGACCAGCGCCTGCCCGCGACGGACGCACTGGTGCAGGCAGGGCTCGAGCCGCTCGAACTCGGCCCCAAGGAAGGGCTGGCGCTGCTCAACGGCACGCAGTTCTCGACTGCTTATGCGCTCGCCGCCTTGTTCGAGGCCGAGCGACTGTACCGCGTCGCGCTGGTCACCGGCATCCTGTCGACCGAGGCGGCCAAAGGCTCCGACGCGCCGTTCGACCGCCGCATCCATGCATTGCGTGGCCATCGCGGTCAGATCGAGACGGCGGACGCGCTGCGCCGGATAATGGAGGGGTCGGCGATCCGCGCCTCGCACCGCGAAGGCGATACGCGCGTCCAGGATCCTTATTGCCTGCGTTGCCAACCCCAGGTGATGGGTGCGGCGCTGACCATCTTGCGCCAGGCAGGTGAGACGCTGGTGACCGAAGCCAATGGCGTATCGGACAATCCGCTGATCTTCCCGGAAACCGACGAGGCTTTGTCGGGCGGCAATTTCCATGCCGAGCCGGTCGCCTTCGCCGCCGACATGATCGCGCTCGCCATTTGCGAGATCGGGAGTCTCGCCGAACGCCGCGTCGCGATGCTGGTCGATCCGGCCTTGTCGGGGCTACCGGCGTTCCTGACGCCGAAACCCGGGCTCAATTCGGGCTTCATGATCCCGCAAGTGACCGCCGCCGCCTTGGTGTCCGAGAATAAGCAACGCGCGACGCCCGCCAGCGTCGATTCGATCCCGACCTCGGCCAATCAGGAGGATCATGTCTCGATGGCGGCCCACGGCGCGCGGCGGCTGATCGAGATGGCGGCGAATGTCGACGCGGTGCTGGGGATCGAATTGCTCGCTGGCGTGCAGGGCTGCGATTTCCATACGCCGATGCTGTCGAGCGAGCCGGTCGAGCATGTGCGGCGGTTGCTGCGGGAACGCGTGCCGATGCTGACCGACGACCGGCACATGGCACCCGACATGGCGATCGCAACCGAGCTGGTGCGATCGAAGCGGTTGTTGGTGGCGGTGGGGGAATTGCCGGGAGTGGTGGGATGATCGGGCCCCGTCTCCTTACCCGTCACCCCGGCCTTGTGCCGGGGTCCACTGCGCAACCGAGCGCGAAGCTTGAGCCCCTTGTCCAGGGTTCGCGGCACGGTGGATCCCGGCACAAGGCCGGGATGACGTTGGGAGTTGGCGCGAGCGGAGGGCACACAGCATGACCTGGCTCCACGTCCAGCGCAGCGACTCCCCGCTGATCCTCGCCTTCCCCCATGGCGGAACTGAGATCCCAGACCTCCTGCTCCCTGATTTCCGCTCGCGCTGGTGGGCGGTCCGCGATGCGGACTGGCATATCCGCGCGCTGTACGACGGCCTCGCCGACGCGACGTTGATCTGGACCGACGTGTCGCGCAGCGTGATCGACTGCAATCGCGATCCCTCCGGCGCGTCGCTCTATCCCGGGCAGGCGACGACTGGCCTGTGCCCGACGGAGACGTTCGATGGCGAGCCGCTCTATCGCGACGGCGCCGCGCCCGAGGTCACGACGCGTCGCGATACCTGGTTCACGCCTTATCACGCCGCGATCGCGGCCGAGATCGCGCGCCTCCGCACTCTCCATCCGCGCGTCGTGCTGTACGACTGCCACTCGATCCGAAGCCACGTCCCACGGCTGTTCGACGGCGAGCTTCCCGAACTCAATATCGGCACCGACAACGGCGCGACGTGCGATCCGGCGCTGAGCGATGCGGTGGTCGCCGCCTGCGCCAGCCGCAACCACGTCCTCAACGGTCGCTTCCGCGGTGGCTGGACGACGCGCCATTACGGCCAGCCCGAGCAAGGCGTCCACGCGATCCAGATGGAGATCGCGATGCGCGCCTATCTCGACGAGCCGCAAGGCGAGCCCGACGAGAGCAACTGGCCGCCCGCTTACAATCCCGATTTCGCCGCCCCGCTGCGCGCCGACCTTGCGCACGTGCTCGCCGCCGCTCTTTCGTTCGCCAAGGACCAAGCATGACCCGCATCGACAATCAGCGTCACATCCAGGCCGCAACCGGCACCGAACTCTCGGCCAAATCCTGGCTGACCGAAGCGCCGCTGCGCATGTTGATGAACAATCTCGACGCGCGCGTGGCGGAGAATCCGCAGGAACTGGTCGTCTATGGCGGTATCGGTCGCGCCGCGCGCGACTGGGAAAGCTATGATGGCATCGTCGAGACGCTGCGCCGGCTGGAGGGCGACGAGACGCTGCTGATCCAGTCGGGCAAGCCGGTGGGCGTGTTCCGCACCCACGAGAACGCACCACGCGTGCTACTCGCCAATTCCAACCTCGTCCCGCATTGGGCGACCTGGGAGCATTTCGCCGAGCTCGATCGCGCCGGGCTGATGATGTACGGCCAGATGACCGCCGGGTCGTGGATCTATATCGGCACCCAGGGCATCGTTCAGGGCACCTATGAGACGTTCGTCGAAATGGGCCGCCAGCATTATGACGGCGACCTGACCGGCCGCTGGCTGCTGACCGCCGGGCTCGGCGGGATGGGCGGCGCGCAGCCGCTCGCGGCGGTGATGGCGGGCGCCTCGTGCCTGGCGATCGAATGCCAGCCGAGTCGGATCGAGATGCGGCTGGCGACCGGCTATCTCGACTATAAAGCGGACACGATCGAGGAAGCGATGGCGATCCTCGACCGCGCCAAGGCAGAGGGCAAGGCGGTCTCGGTCGGCCTGCTCGGCAACGCCGCCGAATTGCTGCCCGAAATGTTCCGCCGCGGCATCCGCCCCGATCTGCTGACCGACCAGACCTCGGCGCACGATCCGGTCAACGGCTATCTCCCCATCGGCTGGACGCTCGACCAATGGTTCGAGGGGCGCAAGCGCGATCCGGCAGGCGTGGCCAAGGCCGCCAAGGCATCGATGGCGGTCCATGTCCGCGCAATGCTCGATTTCCAGGCGGCGGGTGTGCCGACGGTCGATTATGGCAACAATATCCGCCAGGTTGCCAAGGACGAAGGCGTCGCCAACGCCTTCGATTTCCCCGGTTTCGTCCCCGCCTATATCCGCCCGCTGTTCTGCCGCGGCATCGGCCCGTTCCGCTGGGTCGCGCTGTCGGGCGATCCCGAGGATATCTACAAGACCGACGCCAAGGTGAAGGAGTTGCTGCCCGACAATGCGCCTCTCCACCGCTGGCTCGACATGGCGCGCGAGCGGATCCACTTTCAGGGCCTGCCCGCGCGGATTTGCTGGGTTGGCTTGGGCGACCGCCACCGGCTCGGCCTCGCGTTCAACGAGATGATGGCCAGCGGCGAATTGAAGGCACCGGTGGTGATCGGCCGCGACCATCTCGATTCGGGATCGGTCGCCAGCCCCAATCGCGAGACCGAGGCGATGCGGGACGGCTCCGATGCGGTCAGCGACTGGCCGCTGCTCAACGCGCTCCTCAACACCGCCAGCGGCGCGACCTGGGTGTCGCTCCACCATGGTGGCGGCGTGGGCATGGGCTATTCGCAGCACGCCGGCATGGTGATCGTCGCCGACGGCACGCCCGAGGCAGCGAAGCGGCTCGAGCGCGTATTGTGGAACGACCCCGCGACGGGCGTGATGCGCCATGCCGATGCCGGCTACGACATCGCGATCGACTGTGCGCGCGAGAAGGCGCTCGACTTGCCGAGCCTCGCTTAGGCGGGACATCGGAACGTCCCCGGCCACCAAGGCGTTCGTGCCCCTCGAAGGAGAGAAAGCATGAACGCCAAACTTAGCTTCGGTGCGATCGCGCTTATCGCGGCCCTCGGTGCCTGCTCGCAAAAGGCGCAGGACACGACCACCAATGCGGTGACCGATATCGGGTCCGACATCGGCAATACGACCAGTGGTGCGATCGACGCGGCGGGCAACGTCGCCGGCAATGCGCTCGATGCCGCCGGCAACGCGCTGAATCCCACGCCCAGCGGACAAGAATTCGCCGACAAGGCGGCCAAGAGCGACGCATTCGAGATCGCCGCGGCCAAGCTCGCCAAGACCAATGCCGAGTCGGCCGACGTCAAGACATTCGCCGCGACGATGATCGAGGCCCACACCGGCTCGACCGCCAAGATCAAGGCCGCCGCCGCCAAGGCGACCCCCGAGATCAAGCCCGATCCGGCCCTTACCAGCAACCTGCAGTCGAAACTCGACGATCTCGCCAAGCTCAAGGGCGCCGATTTCGACAAGGCCTATATCGACGGCCAGGTTTCGGCACACGAAGACGCCCTGTCCCTGATGAAAAACTATGCCGACAAGGGCGATACGCCGAGCCTGAAGGCAGCGGCGGGCGAGATTCTGCCCAAGGTGCGGGAGCACCTCGATATGGCGAAGAAGCTGAAGAAGTAGAGCTCATCAAGCCCCTGGAGGGGCTTAGAAGCCTAACTACTCGTCCGCTCGACCAGCGGCGCAAAGCGGGCGACTTGCCGCCCGATCAGGCACAATTGCTCGACCACTGCCGGGTCGGTCGCCCCGCCTTGGCCATCGAACTGCGTGACCTGGGTATTGATCGCCGCCGCGAACGGCGTCGGCCAGCCGCGTAGCGCGTGGACGATCGAGCGCAGCGCCGCGATCGTCGACCCCGTCGCTTGCCAGCCATAAGCGGTGGCGATCAGCCCTACCGGCATGTCGGCGAGGTAAGGTCGATCGTCCTTGGCGGTCTCCTCGAGCAAATCGAGCGCGTTCTTGACCACGCCCGACAGGCTGCCGTGATAGCCGGGACTGGCGATGATCACGCCGGAGGCCTTGCGCACCGCGTCGACGAACTCGCGTTCCTGCGAGGTCCGCGAGGTCGCACGCGGATCATAGAGCGGCAGCCGCGCCATATCCTCGCCGCCGAACAATCGGGTCGTGAATCCTTCGCGTTCGACCGCATCGAGCGCGATCCTGAGCGCGCGTTCGGTCGACGAAACCGCGCCGATCGTTCCTCCGATTCCGACGATCAACGGTTTGTCCGGCATCCCAACTCCTTCGCCACGCATTGTCCCGCGATAGCCTCCCTGCGCGCGATCTGCTACAGCGGCATTGCACGGCCTGTGTTATTCTAGTAATACGCCTGTTGGCCCCGTGGGCCGTGTGGAAGCAGTGGATGCGCGACGACCCCTTTGACGGCAACCGACGACCCGACCCCCGCTGGGGCGCGCATTCGGCCTATCCCGACGATTATCTGAGCCAGGCGGCAACGGCGGTTCCTCCACCCGATTCGACGGGCGGTACGGGCCAGCCTGAGCCCGGCTACACCACCAACCTGCCGGTCGTTCGCAAGAAGCGCCGTTGGGGCCGCATCATCGTGCGCGCGCTGGCCGCGTGCGTGGTACTGTTCGTGATCCTGGTCGGCTGGCTGGCGATCACCGCGCCGCTCTCCAAGTCGTTGCAGCCGCCTACCCCACCCTCGGTGACCTTGCTCGCCGCGGACGGCACGCCGATCGCGCGGCGGGGCGCAACGGTCGACAAACCCGTCGATGCGTCGAAATTGCCCAAATACGTGCCAGGCGCGTTCATCGCGATCGAGGACCGCCGCTTCTATTCGCATTGGGGCGTCGATCCCTGGGGTATCATGCGCGCGATGGCGCACAATGTGATGGCCGGCGGCGTGCGCGAAGGCGGCAGCACGATCACCCAACAGCTGGCCAAGAACGCCTTTCTCGATTCGGATCGCACCGCCGGGCGCAAACTGCGCGAGGCGCTGATCGCCTTCTGGCTCGAAGCGTGGCTGTCGAAGAACGAGATCCTGTCGCGCTATCTGTCCAACGTCTATTTCGGCGACAACGTCTATGGCCTGCGCGCCGCCTCGCTCCATTATTTCAACGTCGAACCCGAGCAGTTGAGCGTCAGCCAGGCGGCGATGCTGGCGGGGCTGGTCAAGGCGCCGTCCAAGCTGGCGCCGACCGGCAATCTGCGGGGCGCTCAGGATCGGGAGAAGGTAGTGCTCGGCGCGATGGTCGCCGCCGGCGTCCTGACCAAGGATCAGGCCGATGTGCGGCTGGCTTCGGTCCGCGTACGGCCGGTCAAGGAATTGCCCGACGGCACCTATTTCGCCGACTGGGTCCTGCCAGAGGCGCGCGATACGCAAGGCGATCTCAGCCAGGAAACCAGGGTCGTCACCACGCTCGAACCTCGCTTGCAAAAGGCTGCCGAGCGCGCGGTCAGGCGCGCGGGCCTGCGCCAGGCACAAGTCGCGATCGTCGCGATGCGCCCCGACGGCCGCGTCGTCGCGATGGTCGGCGGCAAGGATTACAAGACCAGCCCGTTCAACCGCGCGACGCAAGCGCGCCGCCAGCCCGGATCGACCTTCAAATTGTTCGTTTACCTGGCGGCGATGCGCGCGGGGATGACTCCCGACGACATGGTCGAGGACGAACCCATCACGATCGGCGGCTGGAGCCCCAAGAACAGCGACGGCCGCTACGAAGGCCAGATCACGCTGCGCCGCGCCTTCCAGAAATCGAGCAATGTCGCTGCCGCGCGGTTGATCCAGAAGGTCGGCATCGACAACGTCATCAAGGCGGCGCGCGACCTCGGCATCTCGACTCCGATCGCTCACGACGCGTCGATCGCGCTCGGCACCTCGACCGGGTCGCTACTCGAACTGACCAGTGCGTTCGCGGCGATCGCCGGCGACGGCTATCCGGTCAGCGCGCGCGGCATCGAGGCGACCGAGGGCAAGGCCTGGTATTCGAACATCGTCGGCGGCCCGCGCTCGCTCGGCGGCAATATCCGCGACGAAATGCTCGACCTGCTGTCGTCCTCGACCGACGGGGGCACCGGACGGCAGGCGGCTTTGTCGGTCCCGACCTATGGCAAGACCGGGACCACGCAGGACAATCGCGACGCCTTGTTCGTCGGCTTCGCCAAGGACCTTGTGGTCGGCGTGTGGGTCGGCAATGACGACAATACCCCCAATGCCGGCCTGTCGGGCGGCGGCATTCCGGCGCGGGTATGGAAGGACTTCATGCAGAACGCGCTGGGCATCGCCCCGCCGCCACCGCCGGCCGTCCCGGCCACGGTCGACGACAATGCGACCGATGGCGACGAGGACGGCACGACGATCGACCCCGGCACCGGCCCGCTTCCGGTCGAGGGCAATATCTCGGGGCTCGGCGTCAACCTCCAGGTCAAGCGCGATGGCACCTTGCGGCTTTCGCCGGCGCCTGACCCCGGCGACCGCCCGCCGCGGCCGCCCAATGAGGATGATGGCGAGCATTAAGCTCTAGCTCGACCTCTTGTTTCCCCTCTCCCGCGTGCGGGAGAGGGAGGGGCCCGCCGCGCAGCGGTGGGAGGGTGAGGGTCTTCTTTCTTCTTCGATCGACGCGATGAGAAAGAAGAAGAAAGAAGACCCTCACCCAACCCTCTCCCGCCAGCGGGAGAGGGCTAGGAGGATATTTCCCTCTTCCCTCTCGCCCCCGCATGAAAGATGGAGCCACTATGCGCTTCTTCTCCGACAATGCCGCCCCGGCCTGCCCCGCGGTGATCGATGCGATCGCCGCCGCCAATGTCCTCGACACCGCTTATGACGGCGACCGCTGGTCGAAACAGCTGAACGGGCGCTTTTCCGACCTGTTCGGAACGCAGGTGGAGGTGTTGTGGACACCCTCGGGCACCTCGGCCAATTGCCTCGCGCTGGCGGCGCTCTGCCAGCCGCACGGCGCGGTCATCTGTCACCGTGAGGCGCATATCAACAATGACGAGGCGGGAGCGCCGGGCTTCTACCTCCACGGCGCCAAATTGCTGCTGGCCGAGGGGCCGGGCGCCAAGGTGACGCCGGACGCGGTCAAGGGGGTGCTCGCCGGCATCCGCAACGACGTCCACCAGGTCCAGGCGCATGCGCTATCGATCACCAACGCGACCGAATACGGCCTCAGCTACACGCCCGATGAAGTCGCCGCACTGGGTGACCTCGCCAAGGCGCGCGGGCTCGGCTTCCATATGGACGGCGCGCGCTTCGCCAATGCCGTGGTGCATTCGGGCGCCGATCTCGCCGATTTGACCTGGCGCGCCGGGGTTGATGCGCTGAGCTTCGGGTTCATCAAGAATGGCGGGATGACCGCCGATGCATTGGTGTTCTTCAAGCCCGAGCTGGCCACGGCGACCCATTATCGCCGCAAGCGCGCGGGGTTGCTCGCGTCGAAAGGGCGCTACCTGGCGGCGCAGATCCTGGCTATGCTCGACAATGACGTGTGGCTGAAGAATGCGCTTGCCGCCAATGCCGGCGCTGCGCTGCTGGCGCGCGCGGCGGGTGACCGACTGGTCTATCCGGTCGAAGCGAACGAGGTGTTCCTGCGCGCGACACCGGCGGAAGCGGCGAGTTTGCGTGCTCTGGGCTTCGACTTCTACGACTGGGCGCCCGGCGAAGTGCGACTGGTCACCTGCTGGGACCAGGCCGAGGACGCGATCCGCCCGCTGGCGGACGCGATCGCGGCTTTGCCGTAATTCCCTCTCCCGCTTGCGGGAGAGGGAGGGGCCCGCGAAGCGGGAGGGTGAGGGTCTTCTTTCTTCTTTTGAGTGCTCTTTTTTAGTGCTCTCGCTTGGAAGAAGAAAGAAGACCCTCACCCAAACCCTCTCCCGCAAGCGGGAGAGGGCCTAAAAAAAGGCGGTCGTCCATAGACTCACCTTTTCATCCGACAAGCAGAAGCCGGGTTGTTACGCCCACACACCACGGTAGAGCGGAATCGTGCTCCAGCCGCCCCAAGCCAAGCCCCGCTCCACCACGCTCAGCGTGCTGGTACCGTTCGGCATCGTCACCCTGATCTGGGGATCGACCTGGCTGGTGATCCGCGATCAATTGGGCGTGGTGCCGCCGAGCTGGTCGGTAACCTATCGCTTTCTGGTCGCCGGCATCTGCATGGCCGGCTGGGCGCTGTGGAAGCACGAGAGCTGGCGGCTGGGCGCGCGCGGTTATGGCTTCGCGGCTTTGCTCGGGCTGCTCCAATTCTCCGGTAATTTCAATTTCGTCTATCGCGCCGAACAGCACGTCACCTCGGGCCTGGTGTCGGTGGTGTTCGCGATGCTGCTGATCCCCAATGCGCTGTTCGGCCGCGTCTTTCTCGGTCAGAAGCTCGGCCGCCAGCTGATGATCGGATCGGCGATCGCGATGGCGGGCGTCATCCTGCTGTTCGTGCGCGAAGCGCGAGTCGATCCGCATGGACCGGGCCAGGTGCTCGCCGGGATCGGCTTCACTTTGTGCGCGATCCTGTGTGCGTCGACCGCCAACGTCATGCAGGCGACGCCGACCGCAGCACGCTACCCGATGGGCACCACTGTCGCGGTCGCGATGCTCGCGGGCGCGGCGATTGATGCGATATTTGCCTATGCCACCACCGGCGCGCCGGTGATCGAGCATCGCGCCATCTATTGGGTCGGCACGCTCTATCTCGGCATCTTCGCCTCGGCGCTCGCTTTCCCGCTCTATTTCGGGGTGATCCGCACGATCGGCCCGGCCAAGGCGGCCTATTCGAGCGTGATCGTGCCGGTCATCGCGATGATGCTGTCGACCCTGTTCGAAGGCTATCGCTGGTCGGGGCTGGCGATCGGCGGCGCCGCGCTGGCCGCATTCGGGCTGGTCGTCGCCCTCAGGGCCAGAAGGCCCAATCGCTAAACCAGAGCGCGCAGGCCCAACCGATAGTCGGCATAGACCGGCCGCCAGCCCAGCACGCGTTTCGCTTTCAGGTTCGACACCCGCCGGTTCTCGGCGTGGAAGGCGCGCGCTTCGGGCGTCAGCGCATCGAGCGGGACGATCGGCGGCGGATCGATGCCGAGCAACCCCGCGGCGAACTCAATCACCGCATCCTGGCTCTCCGGCATGTCGTCGGACAGATTATAGGCACCGGGCGGCGCGTCGAACCCGGCGATCACGCCGGCGGCGAGATCGTCGACATGGATGCGGCTGAACACTTGCCCGGCGATCCCGGTCCGATGCGCCCGCCCGCTCCGCACGCGATCGAGCGGCGAACGGCCGGGCCCATAGATGCCCGGCAGGCGGAACACCCGCGCGCCGAGCGACAGCCAATCGGCATCCGCGCGGTTACGGGCCTGACGCCGCCCCACGATCGGCGCGCTTTCGTCGACCCAGGCCCCGCCGGCATCGCCATAGACGCCGGTCGAGGAGAGATAGCCGAGCCACTTGCCGCCATCCGCCAGCGCCGCGCCGTAGCGTGCGAGCACGGGGTCGACCGCGTCGGGCGGCACCGAGGATAGGATATGCGTCGCGCGATCGATCGCCGCGATCACGCCGTCGCGATCGTCGAAATCGAGATTGCCCGCGCTTCCGGTGGCGGCGACCTCCCAGTCGTGGAGCCGGACGGCAACGACGCTCGCCGCATAGCCCAATCCAAAGATCAGAAGGTTACTTCGCACCATAACCGCCGAAATACACCCCGAAATAATCGCCCTTGTTCCAGCGCGGCCGTTCGTCGCTATCGGCGATCTCGCGCGCGATCGTGTAATTGACCGTCACGAAGCGCACGCCCTGCGCCCAATCGAGCGGCTGCGACAGGTCGTCCGAAGGTTGGTGATAATGATTGGCCATGAAGTCGTCCCAGGCCGCCTTGCCCGCCCCCTTCTCGCCCGGCCACAGAAAGACCGAGGGAATGCCCTTCTGCACAAAACGGAAATGGTCGGAGCGCACGAAGATGCCCTGCTCCGGCATCGGGTCGGGCGACATCGATACGCCGACCGACCCCGCCGCGCGCTCGACGATCGGCCCCAACGTCGAGCGCTGCGCCCCGAACACCACCATGTCCTCGAAGGGATAGGTGATCAGCGGCATGTCGAGATTGACGTCGGCGACGATCGACTTGAGCGGCACGGTCGGGTTGTTGGCGAAATAGTCCGAGCCGATCAGGCCCTTTTCCTCGGCGGTCACCGCCAGGAACAGGATCGTTCGCCGCGGCGGCTTGCCCGACGCGACGAACCGCTTCGCCTCTTCGATCAGGCTGGCGATGCCGATGGCGTTATCCTCGGCGCCATTGTTGATCGTGTCGCCGGTCTTGTCGGGGGCACCGACGCCGATATGGTCAAGGTGCGCCGACAGGATGACGACTTCATCCTGCAACTTGGGGTCGCTTCCGGGCAGGACGCCGATCACGTTCGACGACGGCATCGGTCGCGTCTCGGTCTTGATCGCGACCGACAAGGTACCGTTGAGCGCGACCGGCTTGAACGCTGCATCGTCACTGTCCGCTGCCTTGCGTATCTGATCCCAGCCGATCCTGGCGCCGGCGAACATCTTCGCAGCGGCGCCCGTAGACAAGGTCCCCAGCACCGGCACGCCCTCGGCGCCGCCGGTGCTCTTGCCGTTGGACCAGGTCACCCGTTCGCGGTCCCAGGACCGCGCCAGCGCCGCGATCGGGAAATTGCCGCGCCCGCCGCGCGGGCTTTCGATCTGGACCGCGCCGATCGCGCCATGGTCGGCGGCGATCCGCGCCTTGGTCGCCGCACTCGAGAAGAAGGCTCTTTCTTCGCCGTCATATTTGGTCGGCGCGCCGCTGACAAAAGCGACGATCTTTCCCTTCACATCGACGCCGCGATAATCGTCGCGTTTGTAATCGGGCGCGACGATGCCGTAGCCGACGAAGACGATCGACGCGTTGACGCTGGTCTCCGCCTTGGCGGCATTGGCCGAGGGCACGAAATCCTCGCCGAACACGAGCGTCTGTGGTTTCCCGCCGGACGGCGTCCAGACGAAATTGCCCTTGTCGGCCAGCTTGACGCCGATCAGCGGCACCTTCTGAAGATAGCCGCCATCATCGCCCCCAGGGCGCAGCCCGGCGGCGTAGAATTGCGCCGCGACATATTGCGCGGCGATGTCGAATTCGGCGCTACCCGCTTCCCGCCCGCGCATCGCGTCGGACGCCAGGAACATGACATGGGCTTTCATCGCCGCCTGGTCGGCGGGAAGCGGCGCATTGACCCGCTCGTTGATCGACCTGGCGCTCTCCTTTTTCGGAGTCGGGATGCCCGGAACCTTCCCGGTCTGCGCCAGCGCAGTCCCGGCGGCGAGCGTCAATGCGACCGCGCCGATCAGTCTCAACATGGCTTTCCTCTTGGCTGTCCCTGTCGCGGCGCGTAGCAGACCGATGAAACTTGGCAACGCTGCGTGATGTTTACGATAAAGCCAGGCCAACGAGAACGAACGAGAACAGAATGATCGACGCCCAATCCGCCCTTGCCAACCCAGTCGTGACGCGCCGCGAGGATTACAGCGCGCCCGATTGGCTGGTCCCGGACATCGCGCTCGATTTCGAGCTCGATCCGGCGACGACGCGGGTCAAGGCGGCGCTCGATGTGACGCGCAGCGGCGATCACGATCGCCCGCTCCGGCTCGATGGCGACGGGCAGGTGCCGCTGTCGGTCAGCGTCGACGGCAATCCGCACAATGACTGGCGGATGGACGGGTCGGACCTGGTCATCGACCTTCCCGCCGGCAAACACCGGGTCGAGACCGAGGTCGAGATCCATCCCGACCGCAATACCCAGCTGATGGGGCTCTACGCGTCGGGCGGCAATCTGTGCACGCAATGCGAGGCGGAAGGGTTTCGCCGCATCACCTTCTTTCCCGACCGGCCCGATGTGCTCGCGCGCTATTCGGTCAGGATGACGGCGGACAAGAATCGCTTCCCGATCCTGCTCGCCAATGGCGATCCGATCGCCTCGGGCGATCTCGACCCCGAAGAAGGGAAAGCGACCCGCCACTGGGCCGAATGGCGCGACCCTTTTCCCAAGCCGAGCTATCTGTTCGCGATGGTCGCGGGCAACCTTGCCGCCAATCGCGCGACCTTCACTACCATGTCGGGGCGCACGGTCGAGCTCGGCATCTGGGTGCGCGAACGCGATCTGGCCAAGACCCAGCATGCGCTCGACGCGCTGCAACTGGCGATGGCGTGGGACGAGAAGGTCTATGGCCGCGAATATGATCTCGACGTGTTCAACATCGTCGCGGTCGACGATTTCAATTTCGGCGCGATGGAGAATAAGGGGCTGAACATCTTCAACAGCCGCTACATCCTGGCCGACCCCGACACCGCGACCGATTACGATTACGACGCCATCGCCGCGGTCGTCGCGCACGAATATTTCCACAATTGGTCGGGCAACCGCGTCACCTGCCGCGACTGGTTCCAGCTCAGCCTGAAGGAAGGCTTCACCGTCTTTCGCGACCAGAGCTTCTCGGCCGACCAGGGATCGGCGGCAGTCAAAAGGATCGAGGATGTGCGCGGCCTGCGCGCCAGCCAGTTCCCCGAGGATAATGGCCCGCTGGCGCATCCGGTTCGCCCGGAAAGCTATATCGAGATCTCCAACTTCTACACCGCGACGATCTACAACAAGGGTGCGGAGCTGATCCGAATGATGGCGACGATCCTGGGCAAGGATCGCTTCCGCCGCGCCACCGACCTCTATTTCGACCGCTTCGACGGGACGGCCGCGACCTGCGAAGATTTCGTCCGCTGCATGGAAGAAGGCGGCGACATCGACCTGACCCAGTTCCGCTTATGGTATTCGCAGGCGGGAACGCCGCGTGTCTCCGCCGCGCTCGATCACGATGCGGGATCGGGCCGCGCCACCTTGCGCCTCGCGCAACACACGCCGCCCACGCCCGGCCAGTCGGTCAAGGAACCCATGGTCCTGCCGCTCAAGCTCAAGCTGTTCGGCAGCGCGACTGGCGCGGCGCTGGGTCAAGAGCAACTCTACTTGCTCGATCAGCCGACCAGCGAGATCGTGTTCGACGGCGTGAGCGAAGCGCCGGTGCTGTCGATCAACCGCAGCTTCTCCGCGCCGGTCATCATCGACAGCGACCGTTCGGCGCGCGACCTTGCGTTCCTCTCGGCGCACGACGACGACTCGTTCGCGCGCTACGAAGCGATGCAACAGCTGATGCTCGATACGTTGGTGACCGCGACGCAGCTCGGCCGCGCCGATCATGGCCCGCTGATCGAGGCGGTGCGCCGCACGCTCGAGGATGAGGCGCTCGACCATGCCTTTGTCGCGGAAGCGGTGTTACTCCCGTCGGACAGCTTCATCGGCGACCAGCTCGAGCGGGTCGATCCCGAGGCGGTGTTTCGCGCGCGCGAGGCGCTGCGCCGCGACCTGGGCAAGACGCTCGCACCCTTATGGCGCCAAGCCTATGTCGATGCCTCGACCGGCGCCCCGTTCGTCTATTCGCCCGCCGCCAAGGCCGATCGCCGGATGCGCACCGTCGCTCTCGGCTATATCGCCGCCTCGGGCGCCGACGATGCCGCCGATGTGGCGTTCGCCCAGTTCGAGACAGCGGACAATATGACCGACCGCCAGGGTGCGCTGACCACGCTCGCCAACGGCATGTCGGACAAGCGGATCGCCGCGCTCGACATCTTCTACAATCGCTATTCGACCGACGCGCTGGTGCTCGACAAATGGTTCCAGACCCAGGCGCTGTCGTCGCGCGACGACACCCCGGCGACGGTCGAGGAACTGGCGCGGCATCCCGACTTCACGCTGGCCAATCCCAACCGCGCGCGCTCGCTGGTCGGCGCGTTCAGCGTCAACCAGCGCGCGTTCCACGCCGCGGGCGGCGCGGGCTATCGCTTCCTGGCGGACAATCTGATCGCGCTCGACCGGCTCAATCCGCAGACCGCCGCCAAGCTGCTGCCGCCGCTGGGTCGCTGGCGCCGGTTCGACGAGACTCGCGCGGCACTGATGAAGGCGGAGCTGGAGCGGATTTTGGCGACGCCGGGCCTGTCGAAGGATCTGTTCGAGCAGGCGTCGAAGAGTTTGGAGGGGTAGTGCCAAATAAACCCTCCCCCCTTGTGGGAGAGGGATACGGAGACTTGGGTCCGTCAGGACCCTAGTCGTAGTTGGGAGAGGGGAAGCGGTCGCGACGCGACCGCGGGGGGGCCCCCCCCCCCCGCGGAGCTTCGCTCCGCTTCCCCTCACCAAGCTACGCTAGCGAGCAAGCTCGCAAGCTTCGCTATCAGTTCGAGGTCGGCCATGCCCCCGGCATGGCCTAAACAGCGCGGGGCGCTGTTTACCTCGAACTCCCACAAGGGGAGAGGATTTAATGGCTAAAACAACCGCCCGCCGTTGGGCACCGGCTCGCTCGGCCCGATCAGCACCACCTTGCCGCCCGAATCCGGAAACCCCAGCGTCAGCACCTCCGACCTCATCGGCCCGATCTGGCGCGGCGAAAAATTGACCACGGCGGCGACCTGGCGGCCGATCAGATCCTCCAGCGCATAATGTTCGGTGATCTGCGCCGACGAGCGCTTGGTTCCGATCGGATCGCCGAAATCGATCGTCAGCTTGAACGCCGGCTTGCGCGCCTCGGGGAAGGGCTCGGCGGCGATGATCGTGCCGACGCGGATGTCGACCTTGAGGAAATCGTCGAAGGCGATCGTCTCGGCCGCCGGCGCGGCGCTGTTGTGGGTGACGTGCATCAGAAATTCACATCATGATAATGCGGCGAGGCGGGAATGCCTTCCATCCGCTCGCTCAACAGAGGGCGGAAGCTCGGGCGGCTCTTCATGCCACCATACCAGCGCGCGGTCTGTTCGTGATTCTTCCAGTCGATCCCGCCGAGATAGTCGGCGACCGAGATCTGCGCCGCGGCCGCCAGATCGGCGAGGCTGAGCGTCGCGCCGCCCATCCAATTATGCCGATCGAGTAGGTAGTCGGTGTAATCGAGATATTCGACCGCCGACTTCATCGCCTCGCGCAGCACGCGCGCGTCGGGGCTCGCCTTGGTGACGATGCGCTTGAGCATGCGCTCGCCCAGCAGTCGCTCGGTCACGTCGCGGAAGAAGAAGGTGTCGAACCAAGTCGCCAGGCGGCGGATCTCGGCGCGCTGGATCGCGGTGCCGTTGATCATCTGCGCCTTATCGACCGTCTCCTCGAAATATTCGCAGATGACCAGCGAATCGATCAGCCGGATATCGCGCTGCGCATCGGTGATCACCGGCGTCTGTCCCGCCGGGTTCATGTCGATGAACTCGTCGCGCCGCTCCCACGGATTCTCGCGCACCAATGTATAGCCGACCCCCTTCTCCCCGAGGAGCAGCCGGACCTTGCGCGAGAAGGGGCAGAGCGGGAATTGAAGGAGTTGCCACATCCTACCGCTGTTATAAGCTGGCGACGGGCGGGGGAAGATGGCTTGGCAGACTATTCGTTCGACGATCGCTTCGAGACCGTCGCAATCACCTGGAGCCAACCCGAAGCCGCGGTGATGCTGTCGATGTTCGACTTCTACGGCATCCCGGCGTTTGCACTCGGGCGCCGGCATGTTTCGGCACAGGGTCCGATCCTGACCGCGCTGCAGGGTATCCAGATACGCGTCGCCCTGGGGTCCCTGAATGAGGCACTCGACCTGCTCGCCGAAGTCGCCGAGCGGCCCGCGGCGGTTCGACCCTACGCGTTCGGACTGCCCGGATTGTATCGCATCATCGTCATTCTGGCGTTGCTTGCGGCTGGCTGAGCCTCATCGATCCCTCTCCTTATGTTGGAGAAGGGTAGCCGATACCCATCGTTCGACAAGCCCGACAGCAACGCCATCAGGTCACCATATTCGGTTTTCCGAGTGGGTCAGTTAGGGTTGGTCGTCCCCAGCACCCGGCGAATGCGCTCGGTCGTCGCCTTGAGCTCGTCCGACATCGCCACCGCGGCGCCTGCGGTCCGGCCGGCCGCGACCACCGTCTGCTTGGCGTTACGGTGAATCTCGTTGCGGTAATCGGGATTGCGGCGCGCCGCCATGCTGTCGAGCGTGTCGCTGGGACGGATGCTCGAATCGGGCGCGATCGCGGCCATTGGGCCGACTCGCGTCTGCATCACTGCATCGGTCAGCGCGTCGATCAGTCCGACGACGCCATTCTGCACCATCGGGTTGTTGAGCGCATTGGCCGCCGCGCGCGCGTCCATCTGCGGCGGCGGGGCATCGCGATCTTGCGCGATCGCCGGAGTCGCGGCGAAAGCGAGGACGGGAAGCAGCATATAGTTACGCATGACACATCACCCGAGAAACGACCGGTGAGTCGCCTTATAGCACCGATCGCCCCTTCAACGCTACTCTGCGGCCTGGAGTTCCTCGCTGTCGTCGAGCGCGTGCGGTAATCGCTCGAGCATCTCCTTCGGGATAACTTGCCAGAACTTGGTGCGCGCGCGATCCCAATCGTCGAGAATCCCTTGCGACCAATTGCTGTCGGTCGCTGCGGCATGCGCGCGGACCAGGTTCTTGAGCACCGCTTCCCAATGCGCCGAAGCCAGCCGCTGCCAGATGATCGAGTCGCCATTGGCGCGCCGCTCGAAGCTGGCGCCGGCGTCGTAGACGAACGCCATCCCGCCGGTCATGCCGGCACCGAAATTGGCCCCGACCGCGCCGAGCACGACCGCGATGCCGCCGGTCATATATTCGCAGCCATTGGCGCCGCAGCCCTCGACGACGACACTCGCTCCCGAATTGCGCACCGCGAACCGCTCGCCGGCCTGCCCCGCCGCGAACAACCGCCCGCTGGTCGCGCCATAGAGCACGGTGTTGCCGATGATGGTGTTTTCCTGGCTCGCCAGCGGCGAAGAGACGACCGGGCGAACAACGATCGTGCCGCCCGACAGCCCCTTGCCGACATAGTCGTTGGCGTCACCGAACACTTCCAACGTGATGCCCTTGCACAGGAACGCGCCGAGACTCTGCCCGGCCGAGCCGCGCAACCGCACGGTAACATGGCCGTCGGCGAGTTTGTCCATCCCGAAGGTACGCGTGATCTCGCTGGAGAGACGCGTCCCGACCGCGCGGTGCGTGTTGCGCACCGAATAGGTCAGCTGCATCTTCTCGCCGCGCGAGAAGACATGCGCCGCATCCTTGATCATCTGCGCGTCGAGGCTGTCGGGCACTTCGTTGCGCCAGGTCTGCAGGCTGAACCGGCGCTGGTCCTCATCGGCATCGACCTTGGCCAGGATCGGGTTGAGGTCGAGATCGTCGAGATGCTCGGCACCGCGGCTGACCTGGCGTAGCAATTCGGTGCGACCGATGATCTCGTCGAGGCTGCGCACGCCGAGCCGGGCCAGGATGTCGCGCACTTCCTCGGCGATGAAGGTCATCAGGTTGATGACCTTTTCCGGGCTTCCGGTGAACTTGTCGCGCAGCTTGGCATCCTGGGTGCAGACGCCGACCGGGCAGGTGTTGGAATGGCATTGCCGCACCATGATGCAGCCCATCGCGACCAGGCTGAGCGTGCCGATGCCGAATTCCTCGGCGCCCAGGATCGCGGCGATGACGATGTCGCGTCCGGTCTTGAGCCCGCCATCGGTGCGCAGCTTCACGCGACCGCGCAAGCCGTTGAGCGTCAGCGTCTGGTTGACTTCCGACAGGCCCATTTCCCACGGCGTGCCGGCATATTTGATGCTGGTCTGAGGCGACGCGCCGGTGCCGCCGACATGGCCCGAGACCAGGATGACGTCGGCATGCGCCTTGGCGACACCGGCCGCAACCGTGCCGATCCCCGCCGAGCTGACCAGCTTCACGCACACCCGCGCGCGCGGATTGATCTGCTTCAGATCGTAGATCAGCTGCGCCAGATCCTCGATCGAATAGATGTCGTGATGTGGCGGCGGGCTGATCAGGGTCACGCCCGGCGTGGCGTGGCGCAATTTGGCGATGAATTCGGTGACCTTGAAGCCGGGCAACTGCCCGCCCTCGCCCGGCTTGGCGCCCTGGGCGACCTTGATCTCGATCTCGTCGCAGGCATTGAGATATTCGGCCGTCACGCCGAACCGGCCCGAGGCGATCTGCTTGACGCCCGAATTGGCGTTGTCGCCATTCTCGTACGGCTGGTAGCGGAGCTTGTCTTCGCCGCCTTCGCCCGACACCGCCTTGGCGCCGATCCGGTTCATCGCGATCGCCAGCGTCTCGTGCGCTTCGGGCGACAGCGCGCCCAGGCTCATGCCCGGCGTGACGAAGCGCTTGCGGATCTCGGTGATCGGCTCGACCTGGTCGACCGCGATCCCTTCGTCGGGGAAATTGAACTGGAGCAGGTCGCGCAGATAGACCGGCGGCAGGTCGGAAACCCCGCGCGAGAATTTCTGATAGGTCGAATAGCTGTCGGTCCCCACCGCGGTCTGCAACAAGTGCATCAGCTGCGCCGAATAAGCGTGCGTCTCGCCGCCATAGCGCTGGCGGTAGAAGCCGCCGATCGGCAACGTCGCCACACCGGTGTCGAACGCCTGCTGATGGCGCAGTTCGGCATTGAGGTGGAGCGAGGCATAACCCTCGCCCGAAATCTTGGCCGGCATCCCCGGGAACAGGTCGGCGACCAGGCTGCGCGACAGACCGACGGCTTCGAAATTATAGCCGCCGCGATAGCTGGAGATCACCGCGATCCCCATCTTGGACATGATCTTGAGCAGGCCTTCCTCGACTGCCTTGCGATGATTGCCGAGGCACTTGTCGAGGCTCTGCTCGCCGAACAGGTCGCGCGCATGACGATCGGCGATCGCCGCTTCGGACAGATAGGCATAGACCGTGGTCGCGCCGACCCCGATCAGCACCGCATAATAATGCGTGTCGAGGCATTCGGCGGTCTCGATATTGACCGAGCAATAGGAGCGCAGGCCCCGGCGGACGAGGTGCGTGTGCACCGCCGCCGCCGCCAGCACGCCGGCGATCGCGACCTTGTCCGGGCCGATCGCGCGGTCGGACAGGAAGATTTCGCTCTTTCCCTCGCGCACGGCTTGCTCGGCCTGGTTGCGGATGCGCTGGATCGCGGTGCGCAGCGCATCGGGTCCCCCGCCCGAGGGAAAAGTGCAGTCGATTTCAGCGGTCTGGCTGCCGAAATGCGCCTTGAGCTTGGCCCAGTCGGCGCCGGTCAGCACCGGACTTTCGAGCACCAGCACGCGGTCCCGCCGCACGCCGGTGTCGAGAATGTTGGCCAAGTTGCCGAACCGCGTCTTGAGCGACATCACGTGACGCTCGCGCAGACTGTCGATCGGCGGGTTGGTGACCTGCGAGAAATTCTGGCGGAAGAACTGGCTGATCAGTCGCGGCTTGTCCGAGATGACCGCAAGCGGCGTATCGTCGCCCATCGATCCGATCGCTTCCTTGGCGGTCTCGACCATCGGCGACAGGATCAACTCCATGTCTTCCAGCGTCTGGCCGGCAGCGACCTGGCGCCGCAGCAGCTCGGCGCGGTCGAAACGGGTGACCGTTTCGCCCTTGGGCGCCGGAAGTTCATCGACGGTCAGGAACTCGCCGATCATCGTGGCGTAATCGTGCTCGTCGGCGATGCGATCCTTGACCTCGCGGTCGTGGAGCAGGCGTCCTTGCTCGAGATCGACCGCAATCATCTGGCCCGGTCCGAGCCGGCCCTTTTCGACGATCATCGTTTCGGGCACGACGACCATGCCCGCTTCCGACCCGACGATCAGCAGCCCGTCGGAAGTCTGGGTATAGCGCAACGGCCGGAGCGCATTGCGGTCCATGCCGGCGACCGCCCAGCGGCCGTCGGTCATCGCCAGCGCGGCGGGGCCGTCCCACGGCTCCATCACCGAGCCGAGATATTTGAACATGTCGAGATGCTTCTTCGGCATCTCGCCCTTCGGCCCCCATGCCTCGGGCACCAGCATCAGCTTGGCGGTCGGTGCGTCGCGGCCGGAGCGGCAGATCGCCTCGAACACCGCGTCGAGCGCGGCGGTATCCGACGCGCCCGCCGGGATCACCGGCTTGATGTCTTCCGACGCTTCGCCGAACGCGTTCGCCGCCATCTTGATCTCGTGGCTGAGCATCCAGTTCTTGTTGCCGCGGATCGTGTTGATCTCGCCATTGTGCGCGAGGCAGCGGAACGGCTGCGCCAGCCACCATTGCGGGAAGGTGTTGGTCGAATAACGCTGATGGAAGATCGCGACGCGGCTCTCAAACCGCGGGTCCTTGAGGTCGGGGTAGAAGACCGACAGGCTCTCGGCGAGGAACAGCCCCTTATAGACGATCGAGCGGCAGCTCAGCGAACAGATGTAGAAGCCGTTGATCTGCGCGGCGATGACGCGCTTTTCGATGCGGCGGCGAACGAGATACAGATCCTTCTCGAACTCCTCGGCCGATTGCGTGCCCGGCAAGGGGCCGGCGATCATGATCTGCTCGATTTCGGGCCGCGTTTCCTGCGCCTTGCGGCCGATCACCGACACGTCGACCGGCACCTGGCGCCAGCCATAGATCGAATAGCCCGCCTCGATGATCACGCTTTCGACGATCGTGCGGCACGATTCCTGCGCGCCGAGATCGGTACGCGGCAGGAAGATCATGCCGACCGCGAGCTGGTTGTCGGCGACCTTGTGCCCCGACGCCTGGATCGCCTCGTCGAAGAATTTGTGCGGCAAGTCGACATGGAGCCCGGCGCCGTCGCCGGTCTTGCCATCGGCATCGACCGCGCCGCGGTGCCACACCGCCTTCAGCGCATCGATCGCCGACTGCACGACCCGGCGCGACGGCTGGCCGTCGGTCGCGGCGACAAGGCCGACGCCACAGGCATCGGATTCGAATTCGGGACGGTACATCCCCTCGGCAGCGAGGCGGGCGCGTTGATCGGTCATTGCGCTGTCTTTCTCTTTGGGGACGGCAGATCCTTGGTCGCCGCCTCGACCTTGGCCATGATCGTCGGCATCCGCTCGATCATCTTCGGTGCGAAAGCCTGCATCGCCTTCATCATGTCCGGACCCATCATCAGCGTCATCGATTCGCGCGCGTATATCTGGCCGGTCGGAGTCTGAAAGAAGGTGTGGAGGTCATTGAGCTGGGCGACGGTAAATCGCCGTGCATAGGCATTCGCAAACGCGACTCGCACGTCGGGCTCGACCTCGTTCATCAGGGCGGTCATTTCACCCATCATGACGTTCATCGACCGGCGCATACGCTCCTCGAAAAAGGGATCGTCCTCAGCCAAGACTTGGCGAAACGTCTTGCCTGTCGATTTATCGGGGCCGTCCGCCTTCAATCCCTTGGCGAACGTGTCTGCAGGCATGTCGTACATGCTGGCCATCGTCCCGTTCACCATCTGGTCCATGACCGCCCGCATGATGCGCTCGTAGGTCCCCAGCGGCCAGACCTGGTCGATAACCTGTCGCGCAGCCGCCAGCCGCGCGGGGTCGACCGGTCCGAGGTCGGCCGGGCCAGCTACAGGCGAAGATGCTGCCGACGGCACGCTTTGCGCAGACGCCGGTGCGGCGAGGAGCATTGTCGCGATGGTGAAAAGGGGTGCCCTAATCATGGCAGTTTCCCCCGCGCGTCCGCGCACCCCGTCATGCCGCCTTCCTTTCGATCGCCCTCTTCGCGCGCAAATATTTGTCCATATGCGCCGCGACATCGCGCCCGTCGCGCACCGCCCAGACCACCAGGCTGGCACCGCGGACGATGTCGCCGGCGGCGAACACGCCATCCAGGCTGGTCATCAGCGTGGCATTGTCGACCAGCAACGTCCCCCAGCGCGTCACCCCGAGCTCGGGCGCGTTGAACAATCGCGGCAAATCCTCGGCGTCGAAGCCAAGCGCCTTGATCACCAGGTCGGCGCGTCGCACTTCGCTGTCGCCGCCATCGGGTTCGGGCGCGCGGCGGCCGCTTGCGTCGGGGGCGCCCAGCCGCATCCGCGCGATCGACACGCTGTCGACCGCCTCGCCGCCGCCGAACGCCTCGGGCGCCGATAGCCAGACGAATTCGACGCCTTCCTCCTCGGCATTGCCGACCTCGCGTTGCGAGCCGGGCATGTTGGCGCGGTCGCGACGATAGAGGCAGGCGACCGAGGCCGCGCCTTGGCGCACGGCGGTGCGCACGCAATCCATCGCGGTATCGCCGCCGCCGACCACGATCACGTTCTTGCCTGCCGCGTCGAGCGCGCCGCTGTCGAAATCGGGCACGGCGTCCCCGAAGCTTTTGCGGTTCGATGCGGTCAGATAGTTGAGCGCTTCGACCACGCCGCTCGCCTCGACCCCCGGGGCGGCAAGACCGCGCGCCTTGTACACGCCGGTCGCGACCAGGATGGCGTCGTGCCTGGTCCGCAATTCCTCGAGTCCGGCTTCGCGCCCGACCTCGAACCCTTCGTGGAACACGATGCCGCCCGCTTTCAGGCGATCGACGCGACGCATCACCACCGGCTTTTCGAGCTTGAAGCCGGGGATGCCGTAAGTCAGCAACCCGCCCGCGCGGTCGTGGCGGTCATAGATATGGACTTCATAGCCCGCGACGCGCAGCAACTCGGCCGCGGTCAGCCCGGCCGGCCCCGCGCCGATGATGCCGACCGACTGGCCGCGCGCGGGCCCCGGCACGATCGGTTCGACCCAACCATTCTCCCAGGCGGTGTCGGTGATGAATTTCTCGACCGATCCGATCGTCACCGCGCCATGGCCGGAGAATTCGATCACGCAATTGCCTTCGCACAACCGGTCCTGCGGACAGATGCGGCCGCAAATCTCCGGCATGGTCGAGGTCGCGTTGCTGAGCTCATAGGCCTCGCGCAACCGGCCCTCGGCGGTCAGCCGCAGCCAATCCGGGATATGATTGTGCAGCGGACAATGCACCGAGCAATAAGGCACCCCGCATTGCGAGCAGCGCGCCGACTGTTCCTCGGCGGCGGGCACACCATAGCGGTCGGCGATCTCGTGAAAGTCCTCCGCGCGCTGCTGAGCGTCGCGTTTGGCCGGATAGGCCTGCGTTACACCCACGAATTTCAGCATATCACCGGCCATCGCCCGCTCCCTTCGGAACGGCCGCTAGCCTGTTTCTCTCCGTTCGTCACGCAAATTCGGTCCGATACGGCAGTTATACTGCCTTATTTAATCGTCATTCTGAGTTGTTCCGCCGTATAGCGTGGAGAAGATCATCTATTTAGTTCCGATTCGGACTTATTTGAGCAGGAACACCAGTGCCAAGGCGCCGACAGCGATTCGGTACCAGCCGAACGGGCTGAACCCCGTCTTGCCAACCAGCCCGACGAACCACCTGACCACGAGCAAGGCCACGACGAACGCGACCACGAAACCGACGGCGATCAGGCCGAACCCGACGCTGTTCGCGGCCATCAGTTCGTGCCGCTTGGTGACGAGCTCGAGCACGGTCGCGCCGAGCATGGTCGGGATGGCCAGGAAGAAGCTGAATTCGGCCGCAGTCCTCCGTTCGACCCCCAGGCTGAGCGCGCCGAGGATTGTCGCGCCCGAGCGGCTGACGCCGGGGATCATCGCCAGGCATTGGATGAAGCCGATGCCGATTACCTTGGGCAGCGGGATCTCGGCGACGCCCTTGATCCGCCCTTCCCTGACGGTGCGTTCGATGCCGATGATCGCGATGCCGCCGACGATCAGCGCTATCGCCACCGTCAGCGGCGATCCGAGCAGTTTCTCGATCTGCTTGTGCAAGACGAGCCCGATCACTGCGGCGGGCAGGAATGCGACGAGCAGGTTGCGGACGAAGCGGACCGAGGTCGGATCGAACCGCAACAGCCCCTGGAGCACGGCCCAGAACGTCCGCCAATAGAGGACGACGATCGCCAGAATCGCGCCCAATTGGATGACGATGTTGAACAGCGCCCAATATTCGGAATTATAGCCGAGCAGCGCGCTGGCCAGGATGAGGTGCCCGGTCGAGGAAACCGGCAGGAATTCGGTCACGCCCTCGACAATGCCGAGGATGATGGCGGTAATCACGTCGTTCACGGGGGATACTCCCTATACGCGGGCGCAGCCGCGAACGGATGTCTGTTGGAAGGTCAGGCCGCCTTGGCGCGCAGGCCGAACCGGCCCGCCTTGCGATATTGCACCAGCCAGGACCCCGCGACCGCTTCCATCGGCGTCGGCGCGATGTCCAGCGACTCCAATCCGGGAAGCGTGCCGCCGGCGACATTGTCGGTCTTGAGCATCTTCCACTGGTCGAGCTTGATCGGCGCGCCCGGCAGGAAGCCGGCGTAAGCGATCGCCTGGCCGGCAATGTCGGGCAATTCGATGAAGTCGGCCTCGCGCCCGATCGTCTCGGATAGCCAGCGCAGCAGGTCGCGCATCGTGATGACTTCGGGACCGGTCGCCTCGATCGTCCGGCCAGCCTGCGAATCGCTCTTTTCCAAAGCCCGCACGACCGCGCGCGCGACGTCGACGACATGGACCGGCTGGAATTTAGCGCCCGCGCGCAGCACCGGCACCGCCGCGCGGCCGAACACGCCCGGGGCACTGCTGATCATCCCGGCGAAGCGGTTGAGGAACTTGTCTTCAGGCCCGAACACGACCGAGGGACGGAGCACGATGGCATCCGGAAAAACCTCGCGCGCCGCGGCTTCGCCCGCTGCCTTGCTGGCATAATAACGCGACGGCGACTCGGCATCGGCACCGAGCGCCGAGAGATGGAGGAACGCCGCCGCGCCGGTATCGCGCGCCGCCTTCGCCGCCGCGCGCACGCCCGCGACGTGGATGCCGTGGAAATCGGGACCCCAGGTTCCCACCAGATAAACCACGGCGTCCGAGCCGGCGACCGCGCGCGCGATCGTGTCCGGCTTCGTCACGTCGGCGGCGACGAACTGCGTCTGACCGAGCCCGCCCAGCGGCTTCAGGAACCAGGCGCGGCGCGGATCGCGCTCGACCACGCGAATCCGCGCGCCCGCGGCGAGCAATTCCTGCGCGACGTAACGGCCGATGAATCCGCCTCCGCCGATCAGTGTTACCAGCTTGTCCTTCATGACGATCCTCGACACCATGCCTGCCCTCCCCATGCCGCGCCCCGCGCCGTGCCGCAAGCGTCGCGGTCGCTGTTGACAACCAGCAGGTGCGCCAATAGAGCGCGCCCCCTACCCCGTGCCCAGATGGCGGAATTGGTAGACGCACCAGCTTCAGGTGCTGGCGCTCGCAAGGGCGTGGAGGTTCGAGTCCTCTTCTGGGCACCAGGGACCTTCCGGCATCGTCCGGAAAGGTCCACCGAGCGGCTGGTTTACAGCATATTTTATCGAAAATGGCCGAATGGACCTGCCGCTATGGGAGCGCGCGGAGCGCCCAGCGTTGAATCGCACGTGTGCCACGGAATCACCGTCGCACGGACCAATCGGGATGTTGTCGTCGATTGCGCGACTGAACGACGGGACTGCGGACGCGGGCGCCATACGGAGACGGGCAATGACATTTTCCGGTCAACTGGTCCGAATTTGTGACGGAAGCGCCGACGGCGAGCGCGATTAGCGAGCCGGACGGTTCGCGGCGACGAAGAAGTCTATGAACGCGCGAACCGCCGGGCGTACGTGACGGCGACTGGCATGGTATAGATAATAGCCGGGAAAAGGCGGGCAATTATCGGGAAACAGTTCCACCAATTCCCCGCTGGCCAGGTAATCCGCGATCCGATGTTCGTGGAGGAAGGCGATCCCCATGCCATCGAGCGCAGCGCGGACCATGAGCTGATCGTCATTGGTGGTGAAGGAGTCTCGTGCGGCGCCTAGCGTGATTTCCGCGCCGTCGCGGACCACTTCCCATTGATAGACGCCGCCGCCGGTGAAGCGGCGAACCAGGCACCGATGCCGCGCCAGATCCTCGAGCGCCAGGGGAGCGCCGTGGCGGTCGATATAGGCTGGGGCGGCGACGATCGTGAAGCGTTGCGGTCCGCCAATCCGTGTGGCGATCATGTCCGGCTGCAGGTTTTCGCCGAGGCGAAGCCCGACGTCGAAGCCATCGGCGACGATATCGACGAAGCGATCCTCGACGACCAGATCGATCGCCACCGACGGATAGGTCTCGGCAAAGGCGGCAAGATGCGGTCCGATCATCTGCAGCGTGGCAGAGCGCGGCGCAGTCACGCGCACAGGACCGGCGGGCGTGGTGTCGGTAGCGTGCGCATCGCGCATCGCTTCCTCGATCTCGCCCAGTGCCGGACCGAGCCGGCCCAGCAGCCGCTGCCCGGCTTCGGTCAGCGCGAGGCTGCGCGTGGTGCGATTGAGCAAACGCATGCCCAGCCGCGCCTCCAGCGCGCCGACCGCGTGACTGACCGCCGATGGCGACATGCCGAGTTCGCGGGCGGCGGCGCGAAAGCCGCCGGTGCGGGCGACTTCGGCAAACAAAGCAAGCTGGGGCAAGCGGTCGCGATCCATTGATCGACCTCATCGAACAGGATGTACGATATAGTTGGTCTAATCCGGACAGTCGAGCACGCCATATCGCTGGCGCACTTTCTGATGGAGACGTGATCATGCAAATGCGAAAACTCGGACCTCTGGATGTTTCAGCCATCGGGCTCGGTTGCATGGGCTTCACCGCGGCTTATGGCGGCCAGGATGAAGGCGCGTCGATCGCGACGCTGCACCGCGCGGTCGAGCTCGGCGTCGCTCTGTTCGATACTGCCGAAGTGTACGGCCCTTATGAGAATGAACCGATCGTCGGCCGCGGGCTCAAGGAGGTTCGGCACAAGGTTCAGATCGCGACCAAATTCGGATTCCGGATCGGCGACGAAGGCGTCGGCTTCCAGCGAGCCAACGGCCTGGATGGATCGCCGGCCAATGCAAAGCGCGTCGCCGAGGCGTCACTGAAGCGGTTGGGCACCGACGTGATCGACCTCTATTATCTCCACCGCCCCGACCCGGCGACCCCGATCGAGGACTCGGTCGGCGCGATGGCGGACCTGGTCCGGGAAGGAAAGGTGCGCGCGATCGGCCTGTCCGAAGTTACCGCCGACCAGCTGCGGCGCGCGCATGCGGTCCATCCGATCGCCGCGTTGCAGAGCGAATATTCGCTGTGGCAGCGCGACGTAGAAGCAAGCATCCTGCCGGCGTGTCGCGAACTTGGCATTGGGTTCGTACCCTATAGCCCGCTCGGACGCGGATTCCTGTCGGGCCAGATTCGCAGCAAAGACGATCTCGAACAGGATGATTTCCGCTCGACCCTGCCCCGCTTTGCAGAGGGCAATCTCGAGGCGAACCTGTCGCTGGTCGACACCCTCTCGGCCATGGCGGGCGAGCGGGGCGTCACGGCGGCGCAACTGGCGCTCGCCTGGGTGCTGGCGCAGGGCAATGACGTGGTGCCGATCCCCGGCGCGCGCAAAATCCCGCATCTGGAAGACAATGTCGCCGCCGCCGACATCGCATTGTCGGATGACGACATCGCCCGTATCGGCGGCGTCATGGCTGACGTGCGGGGCGAGCGCTATGGCCAGCGCGAGGCGGCACTGGTCGACCGAAAGTGATCTCGTCGGCTGCAATCAGGGCCGCAGCAAATCGGCCCTGAAAAGCCGCATGGTCTCCGCTCGATGGCGGAGGCCGTGCGGCCGGGATTCAGTTCGCTCACCGCTAGGTTGAAACCTTCAGCGGATCGCGGATCGGGTGGTGCGCAATCGTCGCAACCCTGTGGAGATGCCGTCCGGTTTGTTGCTAGGGCATCCGCATGCTCATGAAATCGCCGCGCAAGCTCGCCATCTTTGCGGGTCTGATTGTCCTCGCGGCGGCAGGGAGTGTGGTTTGGCTGCTGGTGACACTGGGATGGTTCACGCCGCCGCCGACGCGGTTCGGTTGGCCGGTCGCCATGACCAATGTCGCCGGCGAGGGAGTGCGAGGGCAGACCGACGGCGGCGCGGCGAAGGCGCGATTCGGCGATCCCTTCGCGGTCGTCCTGGATGCGCGCGGTACTTTATTCGTGGTGGACGCCGGTGACACCGGCCGGATCCGCAAGATCGATCCCGACGGCAAGGTGACCACCTTGCCGGGATCGTTCGATACGCCATCGGGCCTTGCGCTCGACGCCGCTGGCAACCTCTTCGTCGCGGACACCGGCGCCAATACGATCCGCAAGATCAGTCCCGACGGGGTGGTGAGCACGCTCGCCGGAGACGGAGCGGCGGGGTATCGCGATGGCCCCGCCACAACCGCGCGCTTCAATGGGCCGATCGGCGTGGCGGCCGATGACAAAGGCAATGTCTATGTCGCGGACAGCTATAACGATCGTATCCGCGTCATCACGCCGGAAGGCCGGGTGCGGACTCTGGCGGGCCAGGACGCGCCGGGCTTTGCCGATGGACAGGGCGCGGCCGCGGCGTTCGACACGCCGACCGGGATCGCGCTCGATCGGCACGGCGTGCTACTCGTCGCGGACTCGGGCAACAACGCGATCCGCAAGGTCGACAAGGACGGGCGGGTATCGACGCTCGCCCGTACCGATCCCAATGACGGCGCCGGCCTGCTGCAAGGGATCATCGGACTGGCGCCGACTTGGGACGGGTTCGTCTATATCGCTTCCTATCGCCGCGGGCGGATCGTCGAAATGTCGCCCGCGGGATCGCTACGCGTGCTCGTCGGGCCGGGATCGACGATCGACGGCAATGCCGCGCTGCCGCTAACGGGGCCGGCCGGGCTCGCGATCGATGGTGCTGGCGGCCTCTATATTGCCGACGCTTCGGCCTATGCCATTCGCAAGCTCAGTCCGCGTCTTGTCGGTGCCGCCCCGATCCCTGCGGCCATTCCCGAACCAATTGCCCCCGCGCTGGTCAGCAAGCCGGTCTTCCCCTGGCCGGTCGACCCGCAATTTGGCTGGCACGAAGTGGTCGGCGACATGGGCGAAGTGCGCGGCAATTATGATGGCGAAAGTCGGGACCATCTCCATGCCGGGCTGGATATCAGCGCGCCGGTGGGTGGGACGGTGCTCGCCTCCGCGGACGAGACAGTGCGGGACCCGCTCCCCAATTGGGATGTCGAGGGTCTGAGCGAAGGGCTGCGCGTCGACCAGATGACCTATATCCATATGCGCGTCGGCCGCACCGCGACCGGCGTTCCGCTGGACACGAATCGGTTCCAGATCGTCCGCGACGACGAAGGCCATGTCGTCCGGGTCCGGGTCAAGCGCGGCACTCGTTTCCGGGTCGGCGATCCGCTCGGCACGATCAACCGCATGGCGCATGTCCATCTCGAACTCGGGGCCCCGCGCGCCAAGGTCAATGCGCTATTGCTGCGCTTTCCCAATTTAGGCGATCACGCCGCGCCGCATATCGACGACGTCTATGTGCTCGATGCCAATGGTCAGCACCTCAGCGAAAAGCAGGATGGCCGGCTGATCGTTCCCGCCGCAGGCGGCGCGGTCGGGATCGTTGCCGACGCATGGGACCAAGTCGACGACAATGCCGCGCGCCGCCGTCTCGGTCTCTATGCGGCAGGCTTCCAGATCCTGAAACAAGACGGCACGCCGGTGGCCGGGTTCGAACGGCCGCGCATCACGATCTTGTTCGATCGCATGCCGACCGCGCCTTTGGCGGCGAAAATCGCCTACGCGCCGTCCAGCGGCGATACCGTCCATAGCGACCAGCGGACGCGCTTTCTCTACGTCGTCACCAACGTCGTGCGACATGGCCGCGTCAGTCCCGGCGGCTGGAATCCGGCGGATGTCGCTCCCGGCAATTACACGATCCGCATTCATGCCGCGGACCGCGCCGGAAACGTCGCATCGGCAGGGCGCGATCTGCCGATCACGATCCGCTGAAGCTGGACACCGGCCGGATGTGGAGCGCGGCCGCGCGCTCCACCTATTCGTGCAGGACGTTCTCGCTCATGCTGGTTCTTTGTGAGTTCGTAGAAGTACCGACAAGGTAATAGCCAGCCAGATTGTCGCGGCAATTGCGAAGATGATTAGCGTTTCGGAAGCCAACCCCAACAGGATAGAAACGGCGCCGGCAGCCGCGAAGAAGTCCCGCATCGTTATCCAGGTCAGCACTTGCATGAGCCGCGACGGCTTTGCGCGAAAATGATCCTTTACCGCATCGAAAGTGAAGGGTCCGCCTCTTAAATGCGCGCGTCGGCCGATCAGGATTAGTCCCAACGTCAGCATCGCAAGACCTTCCGCGCCCGCGGCGGCGGCGATGTGCCGGCCTTGGATCCCCAGATTGATCGTCAGTCCCGCAATGAAGGCGAGGTTTGTGGCGGCATCCGTAACACTGTCGAGCATCGCGCCCTTCGCCGACGTTCGAAAAGTAGCGCGCGCAATCTCGCCGTCGACGCCATCGAAGATTGACGCCGCCTGGAACAGTACAGCGCCCCAGATCAAGCCCATTGAATGGCCCAGGAACAAGCAGGCCGCCATCGCAATGCCGAGTGCCGCCGTACCGAAGGTGGCATGCAGCGGCGTGATGCCGGGCACGCATAGCAGAACGCGGCTGATGGTCCGGGAAATCGGACGGTTGATCGTGCGCGATACGATGCCGTCGCTCGGTTTTGCCGTTGCGAGCAAGATTTCCCCGCTCCGCCTGTTCAATTCGGCGAAGGATTTCCTCACCGAGCCGGGGTCGGCCATGTGGGCCAGATCAAATTGATCACGGCAGATCCCGGGCAATGCCGCGAGCGGATTTGTTATCGCTGCTATAATGTCGGGCGCACGCGAAAGCGCTTCGCCGCGCAGATAAAGCGCGTCGGAGAGCGGGCCTAACAGGCAAGCGTCGGCAATAGTCCAGGTGCGGTCGGGCGCGAGTCGTKTTAGTTCCGCTTCGCATCGGGCATTCGGGCTCCAGCCGCCGGGCACAGCGATAATGCATCGCCCGATCGCGTCGATCTCGCGGCCCGCCAGCGAAACCTCCCGCGCGGCACGGGCAGCCGCCGGTACGCCGGCGACGAGATAATTGGCGGTATCCGCTCGTGAAAACACGAGCACCAGACTGGTCACAGTGCGAGGAGCTCCGAAAAAGAATGCGCCGACGCTATTCCCGTCGGGCGAACTCTTATGCAAGTGGAGAAAGGCGCCGATGCGATTGATTCAGAGGGTATAAAATGTCGCGGCAGATATTTGTGAGGACGATGGGCGAAAAGAAGGCGCGAATCCGATGAGTCGCCAATCGCGTCCGCGCGAGTTGCAGGATGCGCTGAACTTCCATCTATATCACCCGCTCGCCTGGTGGCTCGCTCGGCGGCTCGCCAGGACACCGATCACGCCGAACATGATTTCGGTCGCTGGGGGCCTGTGCATCGTAGCCGCAGCGATCGCCTATACCCGGCTGGCCTGGCCGTTATCCGCGGCCCTCGGGTTGCTATTTCACATGGCCTGGCATGTCCTGGACGGCGCCGATGGCGACGTCGCGCGTCTCACCGGACGGAGCGGACCGATCGGGGAAGTGATCGACGGCATTTGCGACTATGCAGGGCATGTCGTCCTGTATCTCGCGCTGGGCGCAATGCTGCAGAGAGCGATCGGCCCAATTGCCTGGATGCCGACGATTGCCGCAGGGATGAGCCGCATCCTGCAGGCCAATCATTTTGAGGTCGAGCGGCGTCAGTATCAATGGTGGGTGTATGCCGTGCCCTGGTTGCGCAATGCGCCCCGCGGCGAATTCCGTAACAAAGGCGGTTTGTTCGTTCTGGGCGCAGCTTATCTGGCGGTGGCAAACAGTGTGGCTCCTACATCGAGACGGATCGACGACGCCATCGAAGCCGCCGCAAACGATCCCGCGGCGCTGGAGAAAATTCGTTCGGTCGTGCGCGGACAGTTCCTCAAGCCCTTGGCCGAGTTGCAACTGCTCGGCGCGAATCAGCGAACGTTGATGCTGGGCCTTTCCATGCTCTTTGGGTCACCGATCTATTATTTCCTCTATGAATCGATAATCCTAAACCTCCTGCTGTTCCGGTCGATCGGCCGCTGCAGGACCGCGACGATTCGCGTTGACGCCCTGCTCGGTCAACCGCGCGCCAGCGTTTTACGATAAACGTCCAGATTGGCCCTGGCGAAATCGCGCCAGCTCAGTTCGGCGGCGCGTGCCAGACCGCGTTCGCGCATTTCGCGCGCCTGCCCGGGATCCTCGGCGATACGCCGGAGCGCCCCGGCAATCTCCAGCGGATTGCGCGGATCGACCAGGATGGCGGCACCTCCGGTGGTTTCCGGCATTGCCGAACAATTGCTCGTGACGACCGGGCAGCCACACGCCATGGCCTCGGCAAGCGGGTTGCCAAATCCTTCACATAGCGACGGGTGGAGCAACGCAAGCGCGGCGGAATAGAGATGCACGAGTTCCTCGCGATCGATCTTTCCCAGCAAGTGCACCCTCCCCGAAATGCCGAGTGATTGGGCGAGCCGTAACAGCCGCCCGGTGCCCCGGCTCATTCGTTGCACGAGGACAATGTCGATCTCATCACGGTCAGCAAAGGCCGCGGCGAAGGCGCGGAGAGCGCCTTCATGATTTTTGTAGGGTGCGAACTGACCGACCGTCAGTACAAAGCGCTTCCCCGCAGGCAATCCGAGCGACGCGAGCAGCGTCGGATCTGGGTCGACCGGGCGAAACGCCGGCGAAACGCCCGATCGCGTCACCGCGATCCGATCCGCAGCATCCGGCAACCAAGCGGCGATGGCATCCCGGCTTGCCGCGCTGACCGTCATGATCGCCGCCGAGTAGCGCAGGGCGCGATCGATTCCGCGGGTATAGAAAGTTCGTTTGACTGGTGCGAACATCCCGGAAGCGCACCATTCCGGATTCGAAAGCCACATGATGTCGTGAACGGTCGTGACGCACGGCATCGAAAGGCGACCGGGCATGATGTTGAAAGGAGCATGGAACAGGTCGACGCCCGACAAATCGGCGCAACGCGACATCCACCATAAGGTGGCGGGGCCGTTGGCGGCTTGTCGGACAATTATCTCGCGGACATTCTCGGCCATGCTGAGCCGCTTTGCAGAAGGATTGCGGAGCAGCAGGAATCGAAGGTCAGGGGCAAGACCCGGCAGGAAGTCGACCAGACCTTGCACCACCTCGCCAATGCCGCTGGGACGCGGCCCGATATACCGGCAGTCGATGCAGACGGTCGTCATGCGGCACGGATAATGGATCGGGGTTGCTCTCATCGGTCCCAGCCAGGCTGCTCGCCGACGAAGCGATGCTTTACCATTTTGGGGAGCCGTAAACGCATCAGGGACGAACCACGAAAACACTCCCTAGCCCGCCGTCTTTCCTAGCCGATGGGCTCGCGGCCATTGGCCAGCGAAAATGCGCCGCGGCGATGCCGCAATAGGTGGAAAATATCCCATCCGCAAAGCCCAACCGTGCCTGTGATTGGATAACCTGCGAAAATGGATGGAATTTCCGTTCCCTGGCAAACTTACTCTGGTATCAACGAGCAGGTCGTCCTACCCGCGCCGAGATTTGAAGGCGAGTAAATGAGTGAGGTAAAATGAAATCGATTCGCGTCGCGCTTGTCGGCATCGGAAATTGCGCAAGCTCGCTGGTACAGGGGGTATATCATTACCGGGGCGATGCGTCGCGGGGACTAATCCATGAGACGATCGGGCGGTACGGTGCGGGTGACGTGCAGTTCGTGCTCGGCATCGATGTCGACGCCCGCAAGGTAGGCAAGGACATTGCGGAGGCGATTTACGCCGCGCCCAACAACACCACGGTGTTCAATCCCGATGTGCCGTTGACGGGCGCGACGGTGATCCGTGGACGCGCGCTTGACGGCGTCGCTCCGCATATGACCACAGCCGGGGAGCGCGGGTTCGTGCTCGCCGATGGACCGGATGCCACCAAGGAAGGCATCGTCGAGGCGCTGAGGCAATCCAACGCGGAGATACTCGTCAACTTCCTGCCCGTCGGATCGCAGGATGCTACTGAATTCTATATGGAATGCGCCCTTGAGGCAGGTTTGGCGGTCGTCAATTGCATGCCCGTCTTCATCGCCAGCGACCCCTATTGGGAGGCTCGTTTCGCTGAGCGCAGGCTTCCGATCGTCGGTGACGACATCAAGGCGCAGGTTGGCGCGACGATCGTCCACCGCGCGCTCTCAAGCCTGTTCACCGCCCGGGGCGTGACCGTTCAGCGCACTTATCAGATCAACACCGGTGGCAATACCGACTTCATGAACATGCTGGATCGTCAACGCCTCACCAGCAAGAAACTATCCAAGACCGAAGCCGTGCAGGCCGCGCTTGCCGAGCGGCTGGAAGACGAAAACATTCTGATCGGTCCGTCCGAATACGTGCCGTGGCAGAAGGACAACAAGGTCTGCTTCCTCCGGGTCGAGGGTACGCAATGGGGCGATGTGCCCTTCAACGTCGAAGTGCGGCTGTCCGTGGAAGACAGCCCGAACGCCGCGGCGTGCGTGATCGATGCTATCCGTTGCTGCAAGATCGCGCTCGAGCGCGGTGAAGGCGGCGTGCTGATCGCGCCCTCGGCCTATTTCTGCAAGCATCCGCCGCAGCAATTCAATGACGAAGTCGCGGGCCGCATGCTCGACGCCTACATCGTCGAAGTCGCGCGCGCCGTGGGCTGATGCCCGAGCCGATACCCGTTGCCGATCTCCGGATGATGCTTCGATGGACGCGCTGATCATCGCGGCCGGCTTCGGCAGCAGACTGCGTTCCGTTTCCGACTCCAAGCCGCTGACCCCGATATTGGGAGTGGCGCTGCTGGAACTCGGCATCCGGCAGGCGGCAAGCGCAGGCGCGCGGCGCGCCGTCGTCGTGACCGGACATGGCGCTGACGCGGTCGAGGCGGCTCTGCCCGCCTTTGCGCGCGGCGCGGGAATTCCGGTGATCGCGCAGCGGGTCGAGGATTGGTCGTTACCCAATGGCTATTCGGTGATGGCGGGTGCCGCGCGCATCGAGGGCAATTATCTGCTGATGATGGCGGACCATCTTTTTACGCGATCGATCCTCGCCGATCTGGTCGGTCGGGGCGGAACCGATCGCGACGTGACGCTGGCGATAGATCGTCGGGTCGACAGTCCCCTGGTCGATCCGGAGGATGCCACCTGGGTCGGACTGGATGAGCGTGGGTTCATTACGGCGATCGGCAAAACGGTTTCGCCATATGATGCGGTGGACTGCGGTGCGTTCCTGGCGACGCCGGCGCTGTCGTCCGCGATTGCCGAGGCGATTGCGGCCGGCCGGCCGGGCAGCCTCTCCGACGGCATGCAGCGACTGGCGGACCGTGGACGAGCGGCGACGATGGAGATCGACGGAGCCTGGTGGCTCGACGTGGATGATCCGCGCGCGTTGACGATTGCCGAAGCCGAGGCGCCGGCGCGCTTGGCCGATCTCTATGCGGACCGCGCGATTGCTACGACGGGCTGTCCATGACCGGCGAGCTTGACCCAGCCCTCAACGAGCCGGTGACCGCGCTTTCGCCGCTTTCTTCCAAAAGCAATCACCTGGCCCTGGTCGGTGGGCTGCCGTGCTCGGCGACCTATTTCGCCGCCGAACTGTGCCGCGACCTGTTGTCGCGCAAATACGGCGCGTGCGAAGTGATCGTGCTTAACGAATTCGACGAAGCCACCGTTGAGAGGATCGCGGCTGCGACTGGTTCGGTTGTGTTTCTTTCGGAAATTCCGAACGCCGCAGTGGTCGAAGCCCTCAGCCGGTCTGACTTTCCGATCCTGATGGTCGACCAGAGTTTCTCCGAAGCCAGCCTGGATTTCATCGCGGCACGGGATACGAAACTGCTTGATACGGTGCGGACGATGGCTCGTGCCCAGGTTGGGTTGAACGCTTTGCTCGACATTCCGCGAAGCGACTTGCTGTCAGTCGATCGTCGCGAACCGGCTTCGGTTCTTGCCGAACAGATGGCGGCCATCTTGGGTTTGGACCCGGCACTGTGTCAGACGATGATCGATGAACGAAATCTCGGCCGCGCGTTAGGCGATGCGCTCGACGAGCATTTTGCTTACGAACAATCTCCGCAGCCTCACGATGTTGTTGAGCTGCTTAGCCAGCTCGATCGATTTTATAGCTTTCATTCCGAACGGCGTGAGCCGACGTGGCTCATGCCTACCGCCTTGTTCATGGAAGCGGCCGCACCCTATCTGCCGGCAACCAACTCGTTCGACCTGCTGGGCCCGGCGCGATGCTTGAGCTTCGGGCCCTATCTTTATTTGCCGACGGGCAGTTGGAAAAGCGTCCTCACTTTTTCTTCGATAGCAAATCGCTCGACCAATACGGTCGGATTTGACGTCACCGCCGATGAGCAGATAAAATTAGAAGAGAATTTCGAAATCGCCGTGGATGGGAGGTTTTCCCTCGAATTTCGTTTCGAGATCGAAGATTCTTATTACCCTTTCGAATTTCGCACGCATCTACGTCGAGGATCCATCGAAGGTGAATTGCGATTGCACTCGTTCTCGCTGGAGAAGTGCGGCTAAGCTTGGTCACAGCGGTGGGCCGAATACGCTCTCCAAGCTCGTCAGCGGTCATCCCGCCAGAGCGTCGCCATTCTCATCCCTTGTCGCCATGGGTCTAAAACACCGCTTACCACGCTTCGCGACCTTATCGAGCAATTGCCGCTCAAGTGCCTGGCGGATCTCGGGGCGAGGCCAACGACTAACCGCTCGTCATCCTGGTGACGCCCCTTAAAAGGCATTGTTGGCAATAACCTGTGAACTTGTGCCGCTTGCGCCGGCAATGCCAGGGGCCGCATTGAACCTAACGACGTTGCCGGTGATCGCATATTGGTCGGCGCCGCTCCGCACTTCTATGCCATATTTCTGCCAGCCCGGATTGTCGGGCGAGGCCGCTTTGTTGCCGGTGATCGTCAAGAGCCTAGCAGAGGGTTCGATAACCAGCCCGGACCAGGCACCAGCTATCCCGCCCGAATTGGGGGTCGAATTCTCGGTGATGTCCATGTTCGAGACCGCAATCTGCTGGCCGAATAGGTCGAAGCCAGCATATTTGGCACCGGACGAGAAGCCGCCGTTGAATGAGACGCGCGACACATTTGCCAGCACTACGACATTCGATTGGGACATCGCTCCGTGCAGTTGTGCATCGGAGAAGTGATAAACGGATCCTGCCTCGGCGTAGATGGCGGCCCCACTGGAGAACTCGGACTCCAGGTCATAGATGTCGACGAATTGCGGCGCATGTGCCGCGCCGACGCTATTTCTGAGCCAGAGCGCGTGACCATCGACGTGAGTGAGCAGCACCTTGCGTCCATTGAGCGTGAAGACCGAGCCGTCGATGACAATGCCATGTCGCGTCCCGAGCGCGTTGGACGAGGAACTGACGAGTATGCCATCCATATTGAGCCCATCCGCTCGTCCATTCGGATCGCCGGTTCCACCACCAGTCAGATAGATCGCCGCCGAATTCGCGGCGCTTACATTATTGATCGTGATGTTGGACATACTCGCATTGTTAAAGTCGTGCAGGAATATACCAGCGGGTGGCCCATCGACGGTGAGATCGTCGAGCGTCAGCTGGTGCATATGGTCAAGGTTAAGGGTGTATCCTGAGGTCTTGTTGAATTCCGCGAAATAGATTCGAGAAATGCCGTTCCCGACCCAATAAGACGAGCCGCCGACATTCGCCCGAATTGTGTCGAAGGCGCCATAGGCGCCCCAGGAGGTGCATCTCCCCGAACCCTGCAACGAGATCAGGCCAGCCGGCAGGATAACGCTCGCCGTGGTCTTGTAATTGCCGCACGGAAAGAAGACGACTCCGCCAGAGGAGGTCAATGAATTGATCGCCGATTGTATGCAGACAGTATTATCGGTCGAACCGTCGACGATCGTGCAGTAGTCCCGCACATTGACCGTCGAGCTGTAACTGGCCACCGCCGGCGTCCACGCACCCATTATCGCGACCAGGACCATCGATGCCAGTACAATCAGTCTCATTTCGTTCCTCGGGGCGTATTGTTAGATTAGTGGAAATGTCACCGGATACTACCTGCCCGATTAGCACATTCAGCTCTGGCGATTGGATCCATAGCACTATTGCTGTCATTTACCCGCGAGTTTGGCTGAATTATCGAATGAACAGATTCGCGGACCAAGGAAGAGGTCGCTAGATTGCCAATCCGGTGAATGCCGCATTCAACACCGCTCGCTCCTGATTAAAGAGCGTTCCGAATATCACACCCTCCAAGTGCTAGGTCCGCAGTCCTCCGGCTCCCACTCGTCAAGACGTCGATCTACTATCGGTCGCTGTGAAACAGCCACGCCTGGACCCCAGGATAATCATTCCACAGCCTTCGTTGCTTACCCCCCATATCATTGAAAACATGGGTTAAGCCATCTCTGCTATATAGCGAGATATGCCCGTTATGCGGCCCCAAATACCACCAGTCCCGTCCGAGCGCTTCTGGGTCCCATTGCGCCGTCTGAAATGCAAACACCCCGCGCGGTTTAAGATGCGATTTTATCCGTTCGAATATTTCTCGTGGATGCGACAAATGCTCTATGACTTCGCAAGATGTGATAATATCAAATTTCCGATCTCCGAGATCCGGCAGGAAGTAATCATTGCCAACCTTCGGCGGAATAATGTCCGTTCCCCAGACATTCAGATTAAGAGATCTACGACCCATGTCGACAAATCCGCCGATACCGCAACCAAAATCAAGAATCTCTGCTTGGTCCAAGCGAATATTTAGAAGTTCGTTAGCTAGCGCCACCAATCTGAATGTCTCTGTGACGCGTCCATACCAATCCGGGTCTTGGTTATCCCAATAAGTTTCGTCATAAATCTCCGTGTGACTGTCACGATAGTCGATGACATCGGAGAAAAGAAATTGGCATGAATCGCACTGATAATACCAACTATCGTCCGGCTCGTCTGGAATTGGGTGACCCGCCTTCTTATTATAAGGCAGCCCGAAGACCAGTGTGGCGTGCGATCCACATAGCTTGCACTTCATATCCTGCCGTTGCGGTGGCAGCGTAACGTTATCGGTCATGTTATCACTCTTCGTTTGAAGCGGAGCTGAGGGAGCGATCGCTAGGGCCGGCGCTTTGCCAGGAGTATTCAGATCGCTTCTGGATAAGACGATCTCGCAATGGCGGAGATCGATCAATTCGTGAATTCCCAGCGGGGTAAACTGGGCTTTCCCGTCGATCCGCCATGCTCGGAAACCCATGGCGTCTAGCCCATCGACATAGGCATTCACGTCAACGGATCCGGCCATCATGCCGGGAGACCATTCGGTGACGATTTTCAAGTTGGGCGAACGAGAAATCAGCTTCTCTGCGCCTCGCACAATGAGGGGCTCTGACCCCTCCGCATCCATACGTAGCATCGCGACGTCTGAAACATCGTCCAGCACATCGTCGAGCTTTCTGGTTTGCACATCGACGACGTCCGTTGCGAACTGCCTATGCACGCCCGCTATAATACTGCCGCTCCCAATCTGGCCAGGGCGATAGGCTAATTGCGCTACACCTTCGCGATCCGAGACAGCGAAATTATGGGCGACAGCTTGCGAGTTGAAGTCGTTATACTCAAGATTCAGTAAAAGTAGCCGATAGACCTCCGGATTAGCCTCAAATCCGTATAGTCGCCCACCGCGACCAATCTTCTCACACATGGCTAAAGTGTGATAGCCCATGTTGCACCCAACCTCGACGACAGTCTCGTCTTGGTGTAGCAGGGACAGGATAGAAGCTTCGATGGCCTCCTCCCATATGCCGTCCATAATAACATGTGGCGAGAGGCCGTAGTCATCCGTAGACACGAAGAAGCGATGACCGCGATGTGTCCGAGTTATACCCATGCCATTGCCTAAAAAGGCGTAGTTCTGCTGATCTAGTCTAGCCATTTTGTGCCTCGATCAATTCGTCACCTGCCTCGCGATCACAATCGGCGTGAACACCTGCCCAATAATCTGCAACAGCTTCGCTGGCTGGTTCGCTTCCGCGCCAGCGACGTAGAGCACGTCCTTGTCCGTTAGGAAAAATTGCTGGGCGAGAAAATAGGAGGCGGGTTTCAACATGTTGAAGTGATAGACCATAGGACGCTCGGTCCCGTTCTCCCCGCTCTTTTCGAACCGGAAGATGAACACCGCGGCGGGGTCGGCGAGATTCTCATTGGGCCCGCCCGACAACGCCAGAGCCTGAACCAGTGAAAAGCGCCGCAACGGAAGGTCATATTGGTTGACCTTGTTCGCGCTGCCCAGGACCGAATAGCTGCGCGGCTGGCGGATCAGCTCGACCCGGTCGCCCGGCTGCATCGCCATGCCGCCGATATTGGCATAAGTCAGATTCTCGAACGGTACGTCACTGATCGTGCCCTGGCGGTTGATCTGGACGAGGATGTCCGCCGCCGAACCGCGATGCCCGCCGGCCAGGTTGATGATGTCGAGCAGCTTCTCATGAGCGCCGCTCAGCCGGACCCGGCCGGGGCTGCCGATCTCGCCGCCGACGATCACCGAACTGCCGTTCGCAGCTTCCAGGCGGACGATGACCTGCGGGTTTTCGGATTTTCCACGCAGGCTGGCTTCGACATCACGCGCCAATTGCGTTGGCGTGCGGCCCGCTGCCCGTATCGTGCCGGTATAGGGCAGGCGAATCTGGCCATTCTCATCCACCTCGATCGGCCCGACCCGCTGCTCCTTGGCCGCCGGGTCGAACGCGCTCCCCGGTGCCGACCCACCACCGGAAAAAACGCGCGCGCCAACCTCGTAATAGATGACACTGATCACATCGCCCGGCGCAATCGCGCCGACATCTTGTGCCCCAACCGCCGGTAGCGGCGCATAATCGGGCGTGGCCGGCAGCGGCGGGAGCGCAGCGCCTGTATCCACTTCAACCACAGTATAGGCGCCCCGGTCCCCCGCACGGGTAATCGTCTTGCCGATCGGACCGGCTTGCGGAAGCGCGGCGCAACCGCTCATCATCGTCAAGCAGGCGCAGGCCACGGCCTTGGTCATTTTGCTGCGGTTGGCCCGGCGCATCATTTTCTCCTGCAGTCCTTCAACGGTGCGCACGAACCCGGCTCCTCGCCCGTCGGCATCTCGGTAATCATCAGAGGGTGGCATAAATGCTGATCGCCAGATCGAGATCTTCGAATTCGCGGCCGTGGCCATTTTTGAGCACCAGCGCCGAGCTGCAATATTCCCGAATGATGCCAGTGTCATGGCTGACAAGGATCATCGCCGCGTCGCGCCGGTCCCGGAACAACGCGTCGTGGCACTTCTGGTGGAAGCGCTGGTCGCCGACGGCAATGACCTCGTCGATCAGGAAACAGTCGAAATCAATCGCGAGAGTCAGAGCGAACGCCAGACGCGCACGCATGCCGGACGAGTAATATTTCACCGGGAGCAGCAGGTTTTTTCCCAATTCGGCAAAATCGTCGACCCGCTCGATCGTCTCCTCGATCGGATGATTATAGATCCGCGCGATGAACCGGATGTTGTCCAACCCGGTCATGCTCACTTCGAAGCCACCGCCAAATGCCAGCGGCCACGACATCGACATGCCGCGACGGATCTCACCGGTCGTGGGCCGCTCGACACCGCCGATGATCTTGACCAGCGTCGACTTCCCGGCGCCGTTACGGCCGAGCACCGCGAGCTTCTGACCTCGCGCGATCGTGAAGTCGATATCGGTAAGCACCTTTTTCGGCCCAGTGGGCGTCTCGTAAATCTTGCTGATCCGACGCGCGGTTATCGCACCGTCGCGCCGCTTGGCAGCGACGGGTTTTTCCCGAGGCGGGATGAGAAGGTCCGGCAAACTAGTCATGGTCGAGAAACAATTCCGAAAGCGAGCGGACGATCCACAGCACGCCAAGAGCGAGCGCCATGGTGATCAGCAAATTGGCCCAACCCCGCGGATACCGAGGCTCATCGGGAAGATTGGGTTGCGAAATGCGTTCCACATATAATTGCGTCCGCCCTGCGCTCGCCCGTGCGCTGGCAAGCGCCAGGCTGGCCGCCAGCAGGTGCTTTTCGGCGATGTCACGCTTGGCATTCAATTCCTCGTACGGGCGGGTCCGCTCGGCTAGCGAGCCAGGAGCGCCTGCCGACGCATATATCTGCCGCGACAATTCGGCCTCGAGCGCGGCGCGACGGGCGCGCAACTGGCCCATCGCGGGGCTGTTCGGAGCGACGCGCATCGTCTGAGCGAGCTCGACATTGCTCCGCGCCAGTTCGCTGGCGACGCCCGACGAATTCTTGATCGCGGCGCCAGCCTCCAACTTGGGTTCGAGCAGCCGAAGGTCGTTGCGCGTGCGGTTGAGCTGGTCCAGCGTGCTCGTCAGCGACGCGTTGGCGGTGTCGACCTCCTTTTCCGCGGAGGTGACGAGGCTGGCCCTTGCCCGGTCATTGAGCGCGTTCACCATTTGCTCGGACGCCTGCATCACGCGGAGGGCGATGGCCTGAGCCTCGCCGGGAGAGAAGGCTTGGACCTCGACATGGGTGATATTGGTCGATTGATCGAACGACGCGCGAACATAATGCTGAAAATGGCGGTATAGATCTTCCCGGCTATGCCCGGAGACAAAGGACGGAAACGCGGAAAAGACATCGATGCCCTTCGCGGCGAACATGCGCGTTATGAGGCCATCGCGATCGATCAGGGCCAACATGTCGCGGGACCCCACGAATGACACGATCGCTTCGCTATTGTCGCTTCCGCCGCCGGTCGCGGCAACGTTCAGAATGCTGAAGCGCTCGTGCGAACTGTCGAGCGAGCGGACGACATAACTGAACTCGGAGCTGTAGCGCGGGGTCGCAATCACGAAATTGTACAGCGCCGCCCCCAGCGCCACGACCAGAAACACACCCAACAGGAAGAGGTCGCGACGGCGCGCGGTCACGTCCTCGCGATCGTCGATGCCCTGGGCCCCTTCTAGGAGCACCAGCTGACGATCGTGTTTGACGGTGTCCGACGTCTCGTCCGTCACTTTAGGGTTTCCAGCTCGCATCGTGGCGTCATTCCAGCTCAATATGCCGCTGCGCCTTGAGCACCAACACCCACCCGATGGCATTCACCGCGATCACCCACACGACGACGTAGCCAACGTCCCACGTCGTCGGCACGTCGGCACCGAAATAGCCCGCCCTGAACATCTCGATTATGTTCACGAGCGGCGAATAGGACACGATCATCTGCAACGACGCCGGCAGCCAATAGACCATGTAGAACACGCCGGTGAGGGGCAGGATCAGGTACATGATCGGCTGGACCACGCGGTCGAACGCGTCCGAAAAATGCGCCAAGGCGGTGATGATCATCGCCACCCCGAACGAAAACGCGCACATCAGCGTCCAGGCGCTCAGCAGAATGAGATAGTCGTCCACGGGTTGAATCACGTCGAGCAACGCCAATGGGATATAGGCGACGAAGAACGAGATGATCGTCCCGATACTCTCGAGCAAACCACGCGCCACGAGTATGTCGGCCGGCTTGACGTTCCGGTGAAACAACAATCCCGAGCCGTGTCGGAATGCGTGCGTCAGGCGCGCCACCATATGTCGCCACAGCGTCAGATAAGTATATCCGGTGAGCACGAGCGGGATCACACGGACGCCGTGATTGCGCTCGCCGTAGATGAACGACCAGGAGATCATCACGCCAAGCGTGAGCATCAGCGGCTCGATCACCTGCCACAAAAAGCCGATATTGTGGTGGCCGAAACGCGCCATCAGTTCGCGAATCAGCAGCGCGTTGATAGTCCGCGCCTTTTTCCGGAGCCGGGGGAAAGAGAGAGAAGCCGCCATCGCTAATTCAAATTCAAATGTTCGCGGCTGCCCGAGAGCAGAAGGTAAAGGATGAGGAAGGCCCAGAACGACAGCAACGCGGCCGTCATTATGTAGCGCAACCTGCGCGGCTCCTGAGGGTCGTCCGACAGGTTCGGCCGCGCGATCAATTCGATGAAGACCTGCTGGCGATCCGCTTCCGAGCGTGCGGTATCGAATTGCTTCTGCGCGGCTTCATAGGCCTTTTCGGCCAATTCGCGTTCGACTTGCTGCTGTTCGTAATCGCCCAGCTTGCCGGACAGAGACCCTTGCCGGCCGGTCAATTGGTTCTGTTGCGCCGTCACTTGCCCGGCAAGTGCGGCGATACGCTGGCGCAGCGCCGGAATCGATGGATTGCCGGGCGCCCGCGCCACCATGGTCTGCAGGGTGACCCGCAATTGGGCAAGTTCCTGCTGAAGCGAAGAGCTGCGATCGACCGTGGCGCCCGCGCTCTGCTGCGGATCGACGGTACCGGCAATCTCGCGAGCGCGAGTGACATCCACCGTCGCCTGGGCCAGTCGGCGTGCCGCGTCGTCCATCGCCCGTTGGGAATCGGCCAGGCTGTCGCGCCGCGCCCGGACATTGAGCTGGTTGACCCGAGCTTCGCTCAGCGCGACGATCCGATCGAGCAGCGCCTTGGCGTCTTCCGGTCGATAGGCGCTGACCTTCACCGCCGTAATCCCGCTTTCGGGGTCCTTCTCGACCGCGACTTGTCGGATGAAATAGCGGAACAACGCTTCGTCGGACTTCGCCCTACCCGATAGACCGCCGACACGGCTGAAAATGTCGGCGCCAGGGCGCGAATAGACGGCGGGAATGTCGATCTGCTTTTCGATCGCCTGCATCACATCGCGCGAATGGATGTAATCGGCGATCGCGAATGCATCGTCATTGGCGCGCGTGATGCCGAAATCCTGCAGGTACGCGGCCGCGCCCTGCGATGCTGGCTTGTCGGCCGAGCGCACGATGAAGCGCGCTTCCGAAATATATCGATCCGATGCGACGAGCCCAAAATAGATGGCGGCCAACAATGTCGGAAGAATAAAGACCGCGACGAACAGGACGCGGCCGTAATGCGCCGAGAGATAGGTGCGCAGTGGCCCGCGTTTTTCTTCCGTCGTGAAACGAAGCGATTGCAGTTTGGCTTGGCCGGCGCTCATTCGCTTTCCGCCGCGAGATATCGATAGGTCGCCGCCACGCCATCGCGCAGGCTCGTGGCGGGAATCGGTGCGCCGATTCCGGCGAGCTTCTCCATCCGTGCCTCGGTAAAATATTGGTATCGCCCGACCAGCGTCGGGGGCATATCGACGAATTCGACCGCCGGGCCACGTTCCAACGCGGCGAACATGGCATCGCTCACGTCGAGCCATGTCCGCGCCTTGCCGGTACCCACATTGTAGAGATCCGCCGGAAATTCGTGGTCGAGCATCCAGGAAATCACTCCGACACAGTCGTCGACATAGACGAAGTCGCGCTTCTGTCCGCCATCGGGGTAATCCGGTCGATCGGAACGGAAAAGGCGAAGGCTTCCGCCATCGCGCAGCGAATCGAAATTGCTGGTCATCACCGACCGCATCGATCCCTTGTGCTGCTCGCGCGGGCCATAGACGTTGAAAAACTTCAACCCTGCCCAACGCGGCGGCGCTGCTTCGCCTCGGCGCACGATATCGAGGACCATGCGGTCGAAGGCGAGCTTGCTCCAACCATAGGGGTTCAGCGGACGCAATTGGCCGAGATGGGCGTCGTCGGAGCGATCGTCGAAACCGAAGCTGCCATCGCCATAGGTGGCAGCCGATGAGGCGTAGATGAAGGGGATGCCACGGCGGGCGCAGAAGGCCCAAAGCGTACGGCTCAGGTGGAGGTTGGTTCGTACGATAAGATCGACGTCCCGCTCGGTCGTCGCGCTTATCGCGCCCATATGGACGACGCTCGACAGCGCGGGCCCGTGCTCGGCCAGGAACGCGTCAAGCTCCTCGGGGAAGACATAGTGATCGACCCGTGCATGACGGAGATTCTTCCACTTGTCGTCGGCGCCGAACCTGTCCAGCACCGCGATGGGCTCGCGTCCCTGCAAAGCGACGGCGATATTCGCGCCGATGAAGCCCGCGCCCCCCGTAATTAGAATCATGACCGACCGTTACCTGTTCTCGTGTACGCGCGACTCAACATGCAATTCAGGCCTTCAGATTCGGTAGGACGGCGCCAATTCCCCGCGAATGCGTTTGACCGCGCGCGTGGTGGAAAGCCCAGGGATCAGGTCGATCAGGTGCACCCGGCCGCCGGCAGACTTGACCTCATGAGCCCCCACTACCGCATCTTCGCTATAGTCGGCACCCTTGATCAGTTCGGTCGGCATCAAGGTCTTGATCAAGTTCAGCGGCGTGTCTTCGTCGAAGACCACGACCAGATCGACCGCGTCGATCGCCGCCAGCACCTGCGCGCGCGATGACTCGGGCTGGATCGGCCGGTCGGGCCCCTTCAACCGCGACACCGACGCGTCACTGTTGAGCCCCACGACCAAACGATCGCATCGAGCACGCGATTGCCGCAGGATCTCGATGTGACCGGCATGCACGATGTCGAAACAGCCGTTGGTGAAGCCGACACGCAGCCCTTCGAGTTTCCAGTGCGCCACCTGCATCGCGGCGTCCTCTTGGCTGCAGACCGCCCCGATCCGGGGATCGCCCACCGCATGGACGGCCCGGGTCAGTTCGAGACGGTTCAATGTAGCGGTGCCGAGCTTGCGCACGACGGCGCCGGCACCGGCATTGGCCAGCATCACGCACTCGTCCATCGGCAAGCCCGCCGCGATACCCGCGGCAAAAATCGCCAGCGCGGTGTCTCCCGCGCCGGAGACATCGTACACTTCCGTCGCGGTAGCGTGAAAATGCTGCATTTCCATGCCCGGTCTGAACAGGGCCATGCCATCTTCGGAGAGCGTGAGCAGAATTGCCGACCCCGTCGCCTCCATGGCCTTATCGGCCGCGACACGACTTGACGACAGGTCACGGCAAGGCCTGCCGACATAGGCTGCGAGTTCGGCCCGGTTCGGCTTGATGACGGTGGCGCCCGCATAGACCCCGAAATCGCGCCGTTTGGGGTCGACTATGACCGGAATGCCGGCCTCGCGGCAGCGGGAAATCACGTGCCGAAGCACTCGATCGCTGAGGACCCCTTTCGCATAGTCCGAGATCGCAACCGCCGTATAGCCCAGGATGACCTCGTCAAATCGCTCGATGATCGATGCCTCGAGCTCGGCATCGATGGGCGTCGCATCTTCTTCGTCGCACCGCAGGAGTTGGTGGCTACCGCTGACGAGCCGCGTTTTTTGGGTCGTCATGCGGGTCGGCGCAGTGACCAACAACTCAGGGTTCGCCCCCACCTTCTCGATCAACCGCCGGCAATGCCGACCCGGTTCATCCTCTCCCACCACCGCGATCAGTCCGCAGGCGCAGTCCAAGGCGGCGAGATTCGCCAGCACGTTGCCGGCTCCGCCGAGCATCGCCTGCTCGCTGGAAACATGCATGACAGGCACTGGCGCTTCCGGGGAAATCCGGTTGACCGACCCATAGCGGAATTTGTCGAGCATGATGTCGCCGATCACGAGCACGCGCGCGCCGTCGAACGAGAAGTGCTGGGGCAGGTACGTCGACATATCAGCTCTCGTTACGCCATCAGATGCGGGATTCTCGGCGGTGCCGCCGACCGGAGTGAACCGCGCTGTTACCATGGAAGCCCGCTGAATTGCGGGTGACCCCCGCGATCGCGGAGCAATTCGGAAAAGCCAAAAAACAGATGGTAGAGCGTGGACGCGGGCACATGGTCGCCTTTCGGTCGATAGCCCTGCGCTTCGACACAATCGATCCACAGCCCATCCTGGAGTCCGGCCATGATATCGTCCGCTGGCGACCTCAGGAAATATGACCAGATACGGTTGATGTTTGTTTCGATCGCCGCCTCATTGAAGCCGGGCCGGCTTCCTCTGAGTTCGCGCATGGCGATTTGGGCCTTCAGAAATTCGGTGTTCGGCCAGGCGCGCAGGTCGGTTCCGAGCGATTCCCCCGTGGACGAGACGGCGGCAAGGACCAGCCCCGTGCGGACGTCATGGCCGTGGCGAAGGGCGAAATCGAATAGTCGGTCGGCGATCGCAAAAGCCCGCGGCTGATCTGCAAGAGCGCCGTACCGGTGGAGGAGCCAGACCCATTCGTAATGATGGCCAGGCTCCACGAGCACGGCCCCGTCAGTTGCGATCGGCCGCCATTCGTCATCGAAAAATTCGGCCAGCGTGTCCGTGCCACGGTCGATCAGCACGTCTTCCGCCAGCGCGAACAACTCGTCGGCCAGGGCGCGGAATGCCGGTCGCGCCGAAAATGCTGTGAGGAAGATCGCGGCTTCGAAAAGGTGCATGTGCGGGTTCTGTTCGTGCCGGCCCGTGCCGCCCGCCCTTGCCTCGAAACCCCGTCCGGAGGGACTGGCGAGGTGTTCCCGAAGATGCGCGATCGATTGCTCGGCCACGGAGAGAGCGATTTCGTCACCGGAATAGCGATACCACCATGCCATCGCGAAGAGGCCGAACGCGATGTCGTACAAGTCCGCCGTTGAATCGAGCACTGCCCCGTCCGGACCAAGCCGACAATGGAACTGGCCGGCGTCCACACCGTGATCCATCAGCGCACGGGCAGCACGCGGAGCCGCTGCGGCAGCCGAGGGGCTCCCACCGATCGCGGCATGGCTCAAGACATATGTCTGCCGCGCCATAACGCGGACGCGGCGAAAGCCGGGCTCGACGGGACGACCCGACCAGTCGAACCGCTCGACCACCGGTAATTTCGCAGGTTGAAGCAAACGCTCATAGTCGAAAAGCTGGAGCCAGACCCGCGGGTCGAAGGGCGTGCCGATATCGGCGTGGCGCAAATTTTCTGCGTACATCACGTCACTTATCTCTGCTTTTGGCGACTCGTGGGGTCCGCGCAGTTAGACCGGGCGGCACAGCCAAGTCCAGATAAGTCGCCAAACGCGGGGGCAATACGACGAGCATCATGCGAGGTCCTCTGGCGAGATAGCGGCTATGCTCGAAACGAACCGCACGTGCGGCATAGCTCCCCCCGCTTTCTGGTCCGCGACCCATTGCTCCACCGCATCGCGTTCACTCGCGCCGTGTCCCGTCAGAACGTGTATCGCGACGCCGACGCCGGCGTTTGCCGCGGCCATGATGTCGGTCAGGCTGTCGCCCACCATCACGGATCGGGTAAGATCCAACCGCAGATGCTCTGCGGCGGCCGTTATCATGCCCCCATTTGGTTTGCGCCAGTCATGGTCGCCGCCATATTGTCCTTCGCCTTCGGGATGATAGGGGCAGGCATAGGTCGCGTTGACAAATCCTCGACCCAGTTGCTCCCGGGTCGCCGCATCCACCGCATTGTACTGCTCCGGACTGATCAGCCCTCGCGCAACGCCGGATTGATTGGTGACGATGACCACCGCGAAGCCGGCACTATGGAATGCATTGATCGCGTCGGTCGCCCCGGGGATCGGGGAGACCGCATCGGCGTCCGAAAGGTAGGGGACATTTTCGATGATCGTTCCGTCGCGATCGAGGAACAGCGCCCGCGAATCCGCCGCCGGTTGCGTCGCGATCTGCACCCATGGCTTCAGAGCATCATCCAGGTCCGTCATCGCGGCGATCCGATTGCTTTTGCCGTCGCGTCGAGCACTTCTTCGGCTGTGATGGCCGCAAGGCATGGGCTGAGCGAGCGCTGTCCGGTAATTCGACAAGGGATGTCCTCATTGCGCCAGCAAGGGACGCATCCGAAGATTTGAGGCTTCCACAAAATTGTTACATCGCGATGATGCCTGGTAAAGGTTCGCGCGTCGGTCGGGCCAAAAAGCGCGATGGTCGGGATGTGATGTGCAGCAGCTGCGTGGAGAAACGCACTATCCACGCAGACCATGGCATCTAGCCGCGAGACAAGTGCCAGAGAATTGGCAAGAGCCGTACCCGCGGTAGTGGCGACGCCCGGCCCCTGGGGCAGTCCGTCGGCGACATGATGGAAGATCAGGACATCATAATGCACCGCCAATGCCGCGATGATCCCGCGGATATTGGGGTGATCCTTGTAGCTGTCGCGTGAATAGGGCTGAACACCCACGATGGGCCGCGCGCCCAGATCTCTTTCGGCCAAGAACGCGTCGCAAAAAGCTTCCCGCTCCGCATCAACGAACTGATCGATATGCCAGCCCTGCTTCTGCAATTCGGACGACCGAATTCCCATCGCTCGCGCGAAAATCTCTACCCGGCCTCGCTTCACGAAAGGACGTGTGCGGCTTTCATACTGGCCTGCGGGGCAAAAACTCAGGTTCACGAACCGCCGATAGGCAGAGATATCGATTGCCGGTCCGTCGATATCGATCAGTCGGACGTGCGGATTGTTGGCGAAAACCGGAAAGAACTTCCGCGGGATGGCGAAATCCACCGCGACCTTTTCCCGCTCGGCCAGCGCCGCCAGGCCGGGGGCCATCATCAGCAAATCGCCGATTCCGCCCATTCCGCGAGTGATGAGGGTTTTTCCCGCCTGGTTCATTCGTAGCGAGAAGGGTGCATTGCGACCAGGCGCGCGGCGCAGGGTCATGTAGCCCAACCTCATCAGCCCGAGATAGAGGTTCCGCCTTAAGAAGGCCGAGACGTTGCTTCGAATCCCGATATGACCACGTATAGCCCGCAAATACCCAGCGGTTGCCCACCGGATCAGCCGCAACCTGAAGGGCGCGGCGCCCTCTGAGCGCTCGTTGTTGACATAAGGCGCCATCCTTTTCGCCACGGCGGCTGTGGACGGCCCTTTCGCCTGCGCCAACAACCAAGCGCCGAAGGCAATGAAGGAGAGCGGCTGCTCTGCAACTGAGCCCCGTTGCAAATGGGCTTGCCCGAACAATTCGACCAATTCGATGCAATGCCCGAGGTTATTTTCGACCGCATAGGGGCGGAGAGCGAGGTGGGAGACGAGCTCAATCACCCGTTCGATCCGGCCCATGAACAGAAGAACTTTACCGTGCAACACCAGCACCGCGGCTGCCTCACTCGGATAGATGGAGCGGCAAAAGGCGTGAAAGGCGCCGATCAATTCCTCGAATCGTTCGGTGATCCTGACATCGCACGTCCGGAATTGTGGCCGGCACTGCTCGAAAAACTCGTCGAGCGATCTCGTGATCCGGGCGCAGTCGCTCGGACGGATAACCGGATACCCCGAAACCGTTGCACCCTGTTCGCGCAAATTATCGAATAGGCGCTCGATCCTGCGGAATTCGGAAAACGCGTTCTCGTCGAGAAATTCGGCGAAGAAACGAGCCAGCAGGTCCGCGCCTTCGGCGCGATCGTGAATGTGGGTCATGATATCCATGGTCAGGAGCCCAGCGACCAGGCCGCTTGTGCACGCGTCTCGATCCACTGTTGATCAAGTCGCACTCGTGATCGCTCGATCTTTGCCGGCTCAGAATTCGCCTGAGTAAAAAGGTGAAGCGGGCTCATCGCAGCTCGGCGGTCGTCCGGCGGCTTTCTGAAATTGCGCCCATTCGGACCAGCGGCAGCCAAGCTCGGCAACCCGCGACCGGCGTCATGGCGCGGCAATGTTTCGAGCCACGCCTCCACTCGCGCGAAATGGTCCGTCCAGGTTGGCGCCCGATAGTCACGCAAAAGGCGATATTGACGACTGCGATCCGGCCCGTTGTCCAGGAATCCCGTGATCGTCTGCTCCCACGCCATTGCATCGAGAGGGTCCAGCAACGTGGGAATGCCAGCGCCGATCTCGCGGAAGCATGGCAAGTCGCTGGCGATCACGGGAGTGCCGATTTGCAACGCCTCGATTATCGGCAGGCCGAAGCCCTCGGCGAACGACGGCATCAACAGGGCTCGTGCAGCGCCGATCCAACGACCCAGTTCCTCGTCGGAACAATATGGCAGCGTGATCACATGATCTTGGATGGCCGTGCATCGCTCGATCATATTTTCGACATGGCTCGCCTGGGCGCCCTTTTGGCCGATAATCACCAGCCGTGGCGCGGCAGCGCCCAAACGTTCCACCAGCCTGCGCCAAATCTGAAGCAGGAGGTAATGATTCTTGCGCGCCTCGATTGTCCCCACACACACGAAATAAGAGTGCGCCGCGAACGGTAACGCATCGGGCTTTTCGATCCGCGCGCCGCCGAGCCAGACCGGAATGACGGGCGGGAGGCGCAGGCCCTCCGCGACAGCAAAGCGCTCCAAATCCCGCGCCGATGCGTTCGAATTCGTAATGATGCCGGCGGCATGATTGAGTGCATTGGTCACGCGACCGCGATGACGGACGATCGAACTCGGGTTGCAGAATTCCGAATGCGTCAGGGGAATCAAGTCGTGGATTAGATAAATGGATCGCAACCCGCAGGTATCGATCCAGCGCATCGATCGATCGAGATCGATATCCGTATGCCCGACGTTGATGTAATAGGCGCCATCACAGTTCAGTACGGATTGCGAATCGCTCAACGCCTTGGGCGCGAGCGCCAGCAACCTTCTTCTGAAATTCTCACCATCATCATCATCATCGAGAAGGATTTTGAACAGCGCGTCGGAATGGCCGGCCGAAAGAAAACGAGCGACGCCGCGATATTGAACCACCGCCTGCGAGCGATCTCCGAAGTATTCCAGATATGCGCGGCAAACGCGGTCTATGCCAGTCGCCAAGCGTCGCGACCAACTGCGCCAAACCAGGCGACTCACGTCAAGAGCAAATTCCCGTTCCAGCATGCAGTCCGCCTCGATACGCCACTACGTCAACATACCCGCGACCAACGGAGTCACCGTCATGGCAACCCCGCCCGCGGCGAGCGCGGAAGACACAGGAAAAGGTTCGCTTGAGTCCTGCTGTTTGGCAAAGAAATCCTGTAGGAACGATAGGTTGGCTTACGCGCAAATTTTGCCGGCCGTCAATGTGTCCCCGGGGAATTCGGTCCATATCGGCGTCGTTTCGGCGTTTTGGCGAGCCGCTGCTAAGGAAACTGACGACAGGGGAAGCGCTCTGGTTGCGCCGCAGCGAAAGCGCGAGCGCGCCGCCGACCGCGAACAGCAGCAGGACGAAGCCGGCGATCGTCACCGAACGCAATACCAGGCTGCGGCGCTGGCTGCATTAGACGCCGGCGGTCAGGCTGGCAAAGACGACCGCCGTCTCGACCGGTCCGATCGTGACGAAACTAGACAGGATGCTCGAAGCGACCTGCATCGAGAGGGAATGCGGTGAAGAGATTGTGATCGTGGCTCAGCGCCCGCGCCGCTAGGCGATGGTCGAGGAAGGGAAGTGGAGAGCGGCCCGAAGGCCGCTCTCGCGATGTCAGATCGTCGGCGCCGCGTCGTGCGGCTTTGCCGCCGCGAAAGCTAAACTTCGGGAGTGTTCTGGACTTTCGCCCTCACCAGCCTGCGCTACTGGCCAATCGAGCGAAAGCTGATAACTCTGGGCGGCCGGCGGTGGGTGGCCGGGATGCCAGGGGCAGATGCGTGACGGACTATGTCTTCAAGCCGCACGAAAGGCCGACGCTGCCCGGGTCGCCGGCCAATCCCGATCACCCGGCAAGCCGCCGGTTGCTCTATTTCCTGATCGGTTGCCTGATCGGGATCACCGGCGGACTGGGCAATGCGCTGGTCACGGTAAACCTGAATTTCGCGCAGGGGACGCTCGACCTCTACACCAATGAGAGCGCCTGGCTGACCGGCGCCTATTTCATGACCAACGTCACCGCCAATTTGTTGCTGGTCAAATACCGCCAGCAATTCGGGCTGCAGCCGTTCATCCGCTATTCGCTGGTCGTCTATGCCGCGACGACGCTGATGCATTTGTTCGTCCACGATTTCTGGACGTCCGTAGCGGTGCGGGCGATGAGCGGTATCGCGGCGAGCGGCCTGACGACCTTGACGATCCTCTATTTCTTCCAGTCGCTGCCCGCGGCCAAGCGCCTCGCCGGGGTGATGATCGGGATCTGCATCCCGCAACTGGCGACGCCGTTCGCCCGGATTCTGTCGCCGCACCTGCTCGAATGGGGCGATTGGCACAATCTCTACTGGCTGGAATTGGGGCTGGCGCTGGCGACATTGGCGGCGGTGATGAGCCTGCCGTTACCCCCGAGCGAGCGCGAAAAAGCGTTCGAGCCGGCCGATTTCCTGACCTTCGGGCTGCTCGCCCCGGGGCTGTGGCTGCTGATCGCGGTCCTGTCGGAGGGGCGGATCGAATGGTGGACCGACCAGCCCTGGATTGGCTGGGCGCTCGCCGCCAGCATCGCGCTGATCGCGGGCGCGGTGATCGTCGAACACCAGCGCGCCAATCCGCTGATCAATACGCGCTGGCTGGGCAGCCGCGAGATCGTACGATTGATGGTGGTCGCCGCGTCGGTACGCATCCTGCTGTCCGAACAGGCATTCGGGTCGGTTGGCCTGCTCAACGTGCTCGGGCTGATCAACGACCAGATGGTCACCTTGAACTGGATCATCGTGCTCGCCTCGATCGCCGGACTGGTCACCGCGGTGCTGACCTTCCGACCGAGCGACGTCGGACTACCGATCAGTATCGCGGTGATCCTGATCGTGATCGGCGCGTTCATGGACGCCGATGCCACCAACCTGACCCGGCCGAGCAGCTTCTATGTCAGCCAGGCCCTGATCGGCTTCGCCTCCTTGCTGTTCCTGGCCCAGGCGATGGTGATCGGCATCGCGCGAACCTTGCTCGCCGGCGGCCGCAACTTCGTCAGTTTCGTCGTGCTGTTCGGCTTGAGCCAGAGCGTCGGCGGATTGCTCGGCGGCACGTTGCTCGGCACGTTTCAGGTGATGCGCGAGAAATTCCATTCGCACGAACTGGTCCAGCGCATCGTGGCGACCGATCCCCTGGTCGCGGCGCGGCTGCGCGCGAGCGGCGGCGCGATCGCCGGCGTAGTGGGCGATCCAACCTTGCGCAGCGCCCAGGGCGCGGCCCTGCTGAGCCAACAGGTCTCGCGCGAGGCCAATATCCTGGCGTTCAACGACGTTTTCCTGTTGGTCGGGGTGCTTGCCATCCTGATGGCGCTGTGGGGTTTCGTGATCCGCTGGTCGATCTGGCGGCGTGGCGAAGCATCGCCGGTTGTGTTGCTCCAGCAGCAGATGCAGGCTCAGGCGCAAGCGCAAAAGGGGCAATGAGATGAGCGACCAACCGTTGCCAGCGGAACCAGTACCCGACGCTCAGGTCGATCCAGCACCATCGAGTTGGCGTCCGCCGGCCAAGTCGCGCGCGACCGTGGCGGCAATCATCGTGCTCGCACTCTGCGCGATCCTGGCGATCCTCTACGCTTGGCGGCTGCCGCCATTCGCCGGCTGGTCGGAAAAGACCGACAATGCCTATGTCCGTGGTCGCGTCACGATCATCAGTCCGCAAGTCAGCGGCTATGTGATGCACGTCACCGTTCAGGACTTTGCCGAGGTCAAGGCAGGCCAGGTGCTGGCGACGATCGACGACCGCATCTATCGCGCCCGCGTCGCCCAGGCGGAAGCCAATGTCGCGGCACAGCAAGCCTCGTTGGCCAATTCGGCGCAGGCGCAACGCTCGCGCGAAGTCGCGACCGAAGCGCAGAATGCCGGCATCGCCAACGCCCAGGCGCAATTGGTCAAGGCGCAGGCCGATATGCGCCGCGCCCGCGCGCTGGTCGCCGATGGATCGATCTCGACGCGCGAATTCGACCAGACCCGCGCCGCCTTGCTGGCCGCCCAGGCCGGCGTGCGCCAGGCCCAGGCCAGCCGCGCGATCGGCACGCAGGACGTCCGCACTGTCGTCGTCGGTCGCGCCGGGCTGGAGGCATCGGTCGAATCGGCCAAGGCGCAGCTTCGCCTTGCCCAGATCGATCTCGACAACACGATCATTCGCGCGCCGGTCGATGGCCAATTGTCCGAGATCGGCGTGCGCGACGGCGCCTATGTCACTGCCGGCACGCAATTGCTGTCGATCGTGCCGCACAATGTCTGGGTGATCGCCAATTACAAGGAGACACAGACGCGCGACATGGCAATCGGCCAGCGCGCGACGTTCAAGGTCGATGCGCTTGGCGGGGCGCGGCTCAACGGCCGGATCGAGAATTTGTCGCCGGCGGCGGGATCCGAATTCTCGGTACTCAAGCCCGACAATGCCACCGGCAATTTCGTCAAGGTCGCGCAACGTATCGCGGTCCGCATCGCGATCGACCCGGGACAGGCCGCGGCGGCGCGGCTCAGGCCCGGCATGTCGGTCGAGGTCAGCATCGACACGCGCAACAGGCCGCAACGATGAAGTTGCAGTACGCCACGCCGCTGCTCGCGCTCGTGGTAGCGCTGGCATCGTGCGCCGGCCCGCCGGTGAAGACAGCCGCGGTACCGCCAGTGGCGCCGCCTCCGACCTGGCGCACCGATGCCGGTCCGGTGGCGCCGATCGACCGCGCCTGGTGGCAGTCGTTCGGCGACCCGGCGATGACTGCGCTGATCGACAAGGCGCTGGCCAACAACACCGATATCGGCGCCGCAATGGGGCGGGTGCGCGAACTGGAGGCCAATCTGGCGCTCGCGCGCGCGCAATTGCTGCCGACGATCGATGCCAGTCTCAGCGGCGCGCGGTCGCGCTCGGTCAACGCGTTCGGCCTGCCGTCGGTGCAGAATGCCGCGCAACCCCAGGTCCAGGCCGCTTACGAGGTCGACCTGTTCGGCCGGCTCGCCGACCAGAAAGCAGCGGCCAGGGACGCCTGGTTCGCCGGCCAGGCGGCGCGCGATTCGGTGCGGCTATCGGTCGCCGCCGCGGTGGCGAGCGGCTATATTTCCCTGCGCGGGCTCGACGCCCGGCTGGAGGTCGCGAAGGCCACCGTCACGGCGCGGACGGAATCGCTCCGGCTGGCGAAGTCGCGGGTTGGGCGCGGCTATTCGCCCAAGCTCGAGCTCCAGCAGGCGCTGGCCGAATATGACGCCACCGCGCAGATCGTGCCACAGATCGAGCTCGCCATCGCGCGGACCGAGGATTCACTCAGCCAGCTGACCGGGGAGACGCCGCAAGCGATCGATCGCGGCCTTCCGCTCGACCGATTGGCCGTACCGCTTGTTCCCGCCGGACTGCCGTCGGAATTGCTGCGCCGGCGGCCCGACGTGGCGCAAGCCGAGTTCCAGCTCGCCGCGTCGGACAAGTCGCTCGCCGCCGCGCGCAAACGCTTCCTGCCGCAAGTCAGGCTTAGCGCCGCCGCCGGTGCCGCCTTTTCCACCCTGCTCAAGGATCCGATCACGATCTGGTCCGTTGGCGGCAGCATCCTGGCCCCGCTTTTCGAGGGCGGCCGGCTGACCGCGCAGGCTGAAGCGGCCGGCGCGCAGCGCGACCAGGCGGCGTTCTCCTATCGCCGCGCCGCTCTGACCGCGTTCCGCGAGGTCGAGGATGCCTTGGCCAGCGCCAAGCGGCTCGACGAGCAAGTGGACCTCGCCCGTGCGCAGCAGGATGCTTTGGCGGAGGGATTACGGCTGGCGACCAACCGCTATCGCGAAGGCTATTCGCCCTATCTCGAACAGCTCGATGCCCAGCGCGGGCTGCTCGGCGCCCAATTGTCGCTAATTCAGCTTCGCGCGGACGCGCTGACCGCGCGCGTCCAATTGTTCCAGGCGATGGGCGGCGGCTGGCAACGATGCCCGACGGCGGGAGATACCTGCGTGCCGGAGATAGCCGGCTATTGATCGGTGGCCTTCGTGCCTCCGCCCAGCATAGCGAACGGATAATCCGCAGCTTTTTTCGCCGTCACGGCTTGCCCTTCGATGGCGGTTGCCACCATGCGCGGGGCAATGACGTTCCAGATCGATATGGGGATCGATTCGAGCGGCCGGCCGGCATGCGTCGATCTCGAAGAACTTCTCGCCACCCGTTTGCTCGTCCAGGGCAATTCGGGATCGGGCAAGTCGCATCTGTTGCGCCGCCTGCTCGAAGGCAGTGCGCGCCAGGTGCAGCAGGTCATCGTCGATCCCGAGGGCGACTTCGTCACTTTTGCCGGCCCCTATGGCCATGTCGCGATCGAGGCGGTCGATTATTCGCTGGCCGAGATCACGCGCTTCGCGGCGCGTTGCCGCGAGCATCGCACCTCGGTCGTGCTCAGCCTCGAAGGGCTCGAGATGGAAGGGCAGATGCGCTGCGCGGCGACGTTCCTGTCGGCATTGTTCGATGCGCCGCGCGATTATTGGTACCCCGCGCTGGTTGTGATCGACGAGGCGCAGATCTTCGCGCCGGCTGCCGGAGCCGAGGTCGCCGAGGACGTCCGCCGCGCCTCATTGGGCGCGATGACCAACCTGATGTCGCGCGGGCGCAAGCGCGGGCTGGCCGGGATCATCGCCACGCAACGGTTGGCGAAACTGTCAAAGAACGTCGCGGCGGAGGCGAGCAACTTCCTGATGGGGCGGACCTTCCTCGACATCGACATGGCGCGCGCCGCCGATCTGCTCGGGATGGAGCGGCGCCAGGCCGAAGCGATCCGCGACTTGCCGCGCGGCACTTTCCTCGGGCTGGGCCCGGCGGTGGCGCGGCGCCCGGTGACGATCCGCATCGGCGAAGTCGAGACCAGCGCGCGCAGTTCGAGCCCCAAGCTGGTGCCGCTCCCGGACCAGAGCCCGGCCGAGGACATGCGCGACTTCATCCTGGCGCCGGTCGAGGAAACGCTGTCGCTTCCGCTGCCACCCCCGCCCCCGCCGCGCCCGGCACCCGCGGCCGAATTGCTCGAAGCGCTGGCGGCGACTCCCGCGGCCGAGCCCGAGGATGCCGACCCGGTCGATGCCGATGCGGCCATGGCCGACGCGCTGCATGGCATCGTCGCCGATCCCGACAGCGCGCTGCGTCCTGCAGCGGCGTTGTTCCAGGATTTCCAGGTGCGTTGCCGCATGGCCGGGCTGCGCCGCATCGCGCTCGACCCGTCGAGCTTCGCGCGCCGGCTGGCCGCGGCGCGCGCCGGAATCTACCAGCCCGAGGACGAGCAATGGGCGCCGGCAATGACCGCCGCCGCCGCGGTGCCCGACGAGATGCTCGGCGCCTTCCTGCTGATCGCCCGCGCCGCACGCGAAAACGCCCCCTGCCCGAGCGACGAAGAGATCGCGCGCATCTATGGCACCAGCTCGCTCGGCCGCGCGCGCCGCGTGCTCGCTTATATGGAGGATCGCGACGTCATCGTGACGCGCACCGATCTGTCGGGGCGGCGGTCGGTGACGATTCCCCGCCTGGGCTGGACGACCGCGTCGACCGACGCGTGACGCGCGCTAAAGTTCGGTCCGCACGTGCCATAATTCGGGAAACAGCTCGACTTCGAGCATCCGGCGCAAATAGGCGACGCCCTGGGTGCCGCCAGTGCCGCGCTTGAGGCCGATCACGCGCTCGACCGTGGTGACGTGGTTGAACCGCCAACGCCGGAAATAATCCTCGAGATCGACCAGTTTCTCGGCCAACTCGTAGAGCGGCCAATGCGTATCGGGATCGCGGTAGATCGCTGCCCAGGCGGCGCCAAGCTTGTCGCTTTCGACGCGCTGCTCACCCAGGTCGGCACGCTCCGGTCCGACGTCGAAGCCGGAGCGCGCGAGCAAGCGGATCGCTTCGTCGTACAGGCTCGGCCGCGCCAATATACCTTCCAGCTCTGCCATGACCTCGGCACGATGCGCATGCGGCTTGAGCATCGCGGCATTGCGATTGCCGCAGAGGAATTCGATCGCGCGATATTGATGCGACTGGAATCCCGACGACTGGCCGAGATCGGCACGGAATTCGGTATATTCGCTCGGCGTCAGCGTGCGCAGCACGTCCCAGGCGTTGTTGAGCTGCTCGAGAATGCGCGAGACGCGCGCGAGCATCTTGAAGGCATGCGGCAATTTGTCGTTGGCGATCGCGTCGCACGCCGATTCGAGTTCGTGCACCGCGAGCTTCATCCACAGCTCCGACGTCTGGTGCTGGATGATGAACAGCATCTCGTCATGCGCGGCAGAGCGCGGCTGCTGCGCGCCGAGGATCAGGTCGAGGCGCAGATAGTCTCCATAGGCCATCTTGTCGGCGAAGTCGGTTTCCGGCGTATCGTTCATGTCACTTTCGATCGCGTGGCATAGGCAGGGTCGTCCCACAAGCGCTCGGTCATCACACGTTCGAGCACTTTCGCCGCGGCGACGACATCCTCCTTCGACAGATAGAGCGGGGTGAAGCCGAAGCGGATCAGATCGGGCGCGCGGAAATCGCCGATCACATTGTTGGCGATCAACGCCTGCATGATCGCATAGCCTTGCGGGTGGCGGAACGAGACCTGGCTGCCGCGCGCCTGCGGGTCGCGCGGCGAGGCGAGCGTCAAGTCGGGACAGCGCGCCTCGACCTCGGCGATGAAGCGCTCGCTCAGGCCGATCGAGGCGGCACGGACATCGGCCATATCGACCCCGTCCCAGGCATCGAGCGCGGCATCGAGTACCGCAAGCGCCAGCACCGGCGGCGTGCCGACGCGCATCCGCTCGACGCTGGCATGGGGGCGGTAATCCAGGTCAAAGGCGAACGGCGCCTCATGCCCCATCCAGCCGGACAGGATCGGCCGCGCGCTGTCGGCGAAGCGCGGCGCGACATAGATGAAGGCGGGCGCGCCGGGACCGCCGTTGAGATATTTATAGGTGCAGCCGACCGCGAAATCTGCGTCGGCGGCGGTCAGGTCGACCGGCACCGCCCCGGCCGAATGCGCGAGATCCCACACCGTAACCGCGCCCGCCGCATGCGCCTTGGCGGTCAGCGCTGTCATGTCATGGCGGCGACCGGTGCGGTAGCCGACCTCGGTGATCAACGTCACCGCAATGCTGTCGTCGATCGCATGCTCGACGTCTTCGGGCTCGACCAACCGCAATTCAAGCCCGCCGCCCAGCGCCTGGAGCAACCCGCTGGCGATATAGAGGTCCGAGGGAAAGTTGCCGGTATCCGACAATACTACTTTGCGCTCGGGCCGCAACGCCAGCGCCGCGGCCAACGCCTGGAACACCTTAACTGACAGCGTATCGCCGGTCGCGACGCTGCCCTCGGGCGCTCCGATCAGCCGACCAATGCGATCGCCGACGCGCCTCGGCAGGCCGATCCAGTCGGCACTGTTCCATGCGCGGATCAGCTGATCGCCCCATTCGCGGGTCAGCACCTCGCGCACCCGCGCTTCCGCCGACATGGGTAGCGGCCCGAGCGAATTGCCATCGAGGTAAAGCACGCCCTCGGGCAGATGGAACAACCGCCGGGTCGTCGCGAAATCGGTCATCGCGCCGTGTCACGCGGAAATGGAGGCGTTGTAAAGAGGGTGTCGTCCAACCGGCCTCGCCGACCAGGGCGCGTAAGTCGGCACGTCCGGTCGACAATCGCTCAGTCTGGCAAATCCTGTCCGTATATATCGAAGTCGATCGCCAAACCTCGCTCGCCGACACGAGCCAACGTATCCCGCTTCAGCCGCAACCCCTCATTGCCGCTAGCAAGGAAAAGGCCGCAGAATATCCGGCCGTCATAGCGATCGGAAAATGACCGCCAGCCGGACAGGTCGTCGCTCAATTCGGCGAGTAGCCGGTTGATCTGCCCGTCCAGATCGGCGGGTTCGCATCGTTCGGTCACTAACCTCCACCATCCCGTTCGCGCGATCTTCTCGCCGCCGCGCGCAGTCAGCCAGACACCACCCTTACGCACCCCCACGGTAGGCGCTGCGCCCAAACACGCGGTAATCTCATCGGGATCGAGATCGTCGCCGAAGAAGCTTAGCGACGCGGCCGATTTGTGCAGGCTACCCATAATCGCTCGTATCACGCCGCGCAGCGCCGCGCAGCCATCGCGCGACCGGGGGCAGGCGAGGCGTCGATGGCGGGATCCATGTCGTGGGGCTGGCGACGGGCGCGCATCGCGCAATCGCCGCTTTTCCGCCGTGGCCGTTGGCGATTTGTTTGATTAGACACATGCGATTTGGTTGCTGGGGAGCAAATTCAACCTTGGGTAATCTGAGCATCTTCTCCGCGCTCGGCGCAGCGTTTTTCGCAGGCCTCATTACTCTCGGCCTTTGGACGGGGACGATGCCCTCCGGACGCGGGTCGTTCGATAAGCAGCGACACCCGGCTGCCTTCGCGGCGTCTGGCTGTCTTTGGGGAGTATGCTCTGATTTGTCTGTTGATTACCGCAGTGGCTATGTTGCCGGACGATTAGTCGTCTGAAAGGCGGCCCTTCCTGCAACAGTCTCAATCTCCAAATAGCAAATATTGACGCTGCCCGGTATCCCCCGCCTATGAACGCCGTCCGCAACATCGTCGTCCTGACCGGCGCCGGCATCTCGGCTGAAAGCGGCATCGCAACGTTTCGTGGACCGGGCGGGCTGTGGGAAGGGCATCGCGTCGAAGATGTCTGCACGCCGCAGGCGTTGGCGCGCGATCCCGAGCTGGTGCATCGCTTCTACGATTTGCGCCGCGCGGCGCTGGGCGGGGTCGAGCCCAATGCGGCGCATCATGCGCTGGCCAGGCTAGATGCCGAGTGGCCGGGCGAGTTGTTGATCGTCACGCAGAACGTCGATGATCTGCACGAGCGTGCGGGCGCGAAACGGATGCTTCATATGCATGGCGAGTTGAAGTCGGCGCTGTGCGCGGCGTGCGAGCACCGGCAGGTGTGGGCCAGCGATATGCTGCCGGGCACGGTCTGCGTTTCGTGCGGCGCCGCGGCGGTACGGCCGGACATCGTGTTCTTCGGGGAGATGCCCTACGCGATGGATGTGATCGAGCGCGCGATCTCGCGCGCCGATCTGTTCGTGTCGATCGGGACGTCGGGGGCGGTGTATCCAGCGGCGGGCTTCGTGCAGACCGCGAAGTATCACGGTGCGCGGACGCTGGAACTCAACCTCGATCGATCCGAGGGCAGCGGGTGGTTTCACGAGAGCCGGTTGGGGCCGGCCGGGGTGCTGGTGCCGGATTGGGTGGAGTCGGTGCTGGCCTAGCCACTTCCGTCATCCCAGCGAAAGCTGGGATCTCAAGCCGCATCGCATACCGCACGAGACCCCAGCTTTCGCTGGGGTGACGGGAGGGTAGGCCGAGCTGAGGGAAGAGTTAGCTGGGGCGACAGAAGTATGCCGGAGTGACCGGAGGGTCAGTCGACCCAATCCAACCCGATATCGCGATAGACCTCGCGATCCTCGTCCCAGCCCGGCTTGACCTTGACGTGCAGGTACAGATGCACCGGACGATCGAGCAATTCGTTCAACTGCGCTCGCGCCCGCGCGCCGATCTCCTTGATCCGGCTGCCGCCTTTGCCCAGCACGATCGCACGCTGGGTCGGGCGTTCGACCAGGATCTGCTGGCGGATCTCGACCGATCCGTCCTCGCGTTCGGTGAACGCCTCGGTCTCGACCGCGCTGGCATAAGGCAATTCGGCGTGCAGTTGGAGGTAGAGCTGTTCGCGCGTTACCTCGGCCGCCATCGCGCGTTCGGTCGCGTCGCTGACCTGATCCTCGGGGAAATGCCATGGCCCTTCGGGCATGGCGTAGCTCAACGCCTGTTTGAGTTCGGCCAGACCGTCGCCGGTCGAGGCTGAGACGAAGAAGGTCTCATCGAAATGCGTCGCCGCGTTGATCCGCTCGGCATGGACCAGCAGCCGAGCCTTGTCGGCTATATCGACCTTGTTGAGCACCAGGAACTTGCGTTCGGGGCGGCCCGCGATGCTCTCGACGATCGGCATCACCTTGGGGCCGAGCCCGCCTTTGGCATCGACTACCAAAGCGGTCACGTCGGCCCCCTCAGTCCCACCCCAGGCCGCCGCGACCATCGCGCGGTCGAACCGGCGCTGCGGTTCGAAAATGCCCGGCGTGTCGACCAACAGGATCTGCGTCTCACCCTCGATCGCCACACCGAGCAGCCGCGTGCGTGTGGTCTGCGCCTTGGGGCTGACGATCGCGACCTTCTGGCCGACCAGCGCATTGACCAGGGTCGACTTGCCGGCATTGGGCGCACCGAGCACGGCGACGAGGCCGCAATGTTGCGTCATGGTTGCACCTGCGCGAGGAGCACGCGGGCGGCGGCGGTTTCCGCTTCCTGCTTGCTCGATCCTTCGGCGTCGGCGCTGGCGAAGGCACCGAGCGACACGCGCACCGTGAAACGCGGAGCGTGCTGCGGGCCGGATCGCGTGATGACTTCGTAGACCGGCGACTTGCGATTGTGCGCGGCGGCCCATTCCTGCAGCGCCGATTTGGGGTGTTGCGGCGCGCGGGCATCGGCATGGACGCGATCGGCCCAGCGCGCGCGGACGAAATCGCGCGCCGGCTCGAACCCGCCGTCCAGATAGAGCGCACCGATCAGCGCCTCCATCACGTCGCCCAGCACATTGTCGCTATCGGCAGCGCCATCGTCGCGCGCCTGTTTGCCCAGCCCGAGGAAGGGCCGCACCCCGATCTCGCGCGCGACGTCGGCGCAGACCGGCCCGGTGACCAGCGCGTTGAGGCGTTTCGACAAGCTGCCCTCAGGCTCATCGGGGAACAGTTCGTACAACCATTCGGCCATGGCCAGCCCAAGTACGCGGTCGCCGAGGAATTCGAGCCGCTCGTAATTCGCGCTCGCCTGGCTGCCATGCGTCAGCGCGCGCTCGAACCGCGCGAGGTCGCCGGGCGCACGGCCGAAGGTCGCGACGATCCAGCCGGCAAGTTCCTTGGTCGTCACGTGGCTATTCCCCGATCGAGGGGCAGCGGTCAAAAGCCCTGTCCCAAGCGGCTCCAGCGCGCCGCCGAGAACCAGGTCCAGGGCAGCAACCATTGCGCATTGCCGTCGGTCGACCAGAAAGTGACGACTGCCTTGCCCTCCAGATTCTCCAGCGGGACCATGCCGATCGCGCCATTTTCCTGCGCGGGGAAGCGGCTGTCGCCCGAATCGTCGCGATTGTCGCCCATCAGAAAGACGTGGCCAGCGGGAACCGTATAGACGTCGGTGTCGTCGCGGTCAGGGAATTCGCCGCGGTCGAGTACGGTGTAGCTGACCCCGTTGGGCAAGGTTTCCTTGAACTGCATATAGCGGCAGATCGGCGTGCCCGCGCTGTCGGTCGCCTGGAATTCGGCCGGGCATTCCTTGCCGGCGGGATAATTGGGCGTCAGCGGGATGACGAAGTCGGCGACGCGCACCTTGGGCACCGCGACGCCGTTCAGGATCAATTGGCCGTGGCGCATCTGGATCGTGTCGCCGGGCAGGCCGATGACGCGCTTGATATAATCCTGGTCGTTGCCCGGCGGCGCCTTGAACACCACGACGTCGCCCGGCGTCGGATTACGGCCGAGGATGCGGCCCGGGATCAGCGGCACGCTGAACGGCAGCGAATGCTTGGAAAAGCCGTAATTCCATTTCGAGATGAACAGATAGTCGCCGATATAGAGCCGCGGCAGCATCGATTGCGACGGGATCGAGAAAGGCGAGAACAGGAAGCTGCGGAAGATCACGACGACAATGACCAGCTTGATGATGAAGCTGAACGTGTCCTTCCAATCCTCTTCCTTCTTGGGTTTCTTCGCGGCGGGCGCAGGCGTGCCGGCGGGCGCCACAATGGGATCGGGCGCGGCGTCGGACGGGGTCGCCTGAGGTGTATCGGTCATGTCGCGCGGTTTGCGCATCCGTAATGCGCGCGTCAAGGCGGGCGTGGTTCCTTGAACGGGACGGCCGGAACGCCCATTGAGACCCCGGAGTCGAATAAGGAACCCAAACATGGCCGATTGGAGCGAGATCGAGGCGCTGAAGCGCATCCCCCTGACCAAGCTGTTCGCCGACGATCCCGAGCGGCTGGGCAAATATTCGGCCGACGTTTCCGGCATTCATTTCGACTGGTCGAAGACGCATCTGACCGACGAGGCGATCAAGGCGTTCGAGAAACTGGCCAAGGCGAGCGACCTCGCCGGCAAGCGCGAGGCGCTGTTTTCGGGCCAGGTGATCAACGTCACCGAGAACCGCGCCGTCACCCACACCGCCGAGCGCGGCGAAGGCGCCAAGGATGACGTCGCCAGCGCGCAGGCGCTCCATGCCCGGATGCGCGCGCTGATCGACGCGATCGAGGCCGAGGCGCTGGGGCCGATCCGCAATATCCTGCACGTCGGGATCGGCGGGTCGGCGCTGGGTCCCGATCTGCTGATCGACGCGCTGGGGCGCGACGCCAATCGCTACGAAGTGGCGATCGTCTCGAACGTCGACGGGCTGGCGCTGGAGGAAGCGTTCAAGCGGTTCGACCCGAGCGCGACCGTACTGGCGATCGCGTCCAAGACCTTCACCACCACCGAGACGATGCTCAACGCCGAAAGCGTGATCGAGTGGATGCAGGCGGGCGGAGTCGAGGACCCTTATGGCCGCGTCGTCGCGCTGACCGCCGATCCCGACAAGGCGATCGAATGGGGCGTCGACGAGACCCGCGTCCTGCCGTTCGCGGATACGGTCGGCGGGCGCTATTCGCTCTGGTCGTCGATCGGTTTCCCGGCGGCAATGGCGCTCGGTTGGGACGCTTTTTCCGAACTGCTCGAGGGTGCGGCCGAGATGGACCGCCATTTCCGGCTGTCGGCGCTGCACGAAAATGTCCCCGCGCTCGCCGCCTTCACCGACCTGCTCTACACCCAGGCGTTCGGCTGCGAGACGCGCGGCGTCTTCTGCTACGACGAGCGGCTGCGGCTGCTCCCCTCCTATCTCCAGCAACTCGAGATGGAATCGAACGGCAAGGGGGCGACGATCGAGGGCAAGCCCGTCGGTCGTCCAACCGCGCCGATCACCTGGGGCGGGGTCGGCACCGACCAGCAGCATGCCGTGTTCCAGTTGCTCCACCAGGGCACGCATCTCGTCCCGCTCGAATTCATCGGCGTGATCGAACAGGCCGATACGCTGAGCGAGGACCATCACAAGACCCTGCTCAACAGCATGTTCGCGCAGGGCGCCGCGCTGATGAAGGGCCGCGAGAATCCCGACGACCTCGCCCGCGCCTATCCCGGCGACCGGCCGTCGACCACCTTGCTGCTCGACGAACTCGACGCGCGCACCCTTGGCGCGCTGATCGCCTATCACGAGCATCGCGTGTTCGTGTCGGGCGTGCTGCTCGGGATCAATTCGTTCGATCAGTTCGGCGTCGAATTGGGCAAGGAAATGGCCAAGGCGGCGGCCAAGGGCGGCGGCGATTTCGACGCCTCGACCCAGGATCTGATCAAGCGGGCGTTTGGGTAACAACCGTCATCCCAGCGAAAGCTGGGATCTCAGGCGGGGAAATACGGCACGAGACCCCAGCGTTCGCTGGGGTGACGAAGGAAGAATGAATGGCTGACTACGACTACGACCTGTTCGTCATCGGCATCGGATCTGGCGGCACGCGCGCGGCGCGGGTAGCGGCGGCGCATGGCGCGCGGGTCGCCGCGGCGGAGGAATATCGCGTTGGCGGCACCTGCGTGATCCGCGGCTGCGTTCCCAAGAAGCTGCTCGTCTATGGCGCGCATTTCGCCGAGGATCTGATGGATGCGCGGCGCTTCGGCTGGGACGTGCCGGCCGACTGCAAGTTCGATTGGAAGACGCTGACCGGCAATGTGTTCGAGGAAGTCGACCGGATCAGCAAAGCGTACAATACGACGCTCGACAGCCATAAGGTCGAGGTCATCAACGAGCGCGCCGAGCTGACCGGCCCCAATTCGATCCGCCTGGCATCGGGACGCGAGGTCACCTCCAAATACATATTGATCGCGACCGGCGCGCGGCCGCACATCCCGACCTGCCCCGGCCACGAATATGGCATCACCTCGAACGAGGCGTTCCACCTGGAAAGCGTGCCCAAGCGCATTTTGATCGCGGGCGCGGGCTATATCGCCAACGAATTCGCCGGCATCTTCCACGAATTCGGCGCCAAGGTGACGTTGATCAACCGCAGCGACCAGATCCTGCGCGGCTATGACGAGCAAATCCGCGACCGCCTGCTCCAGATCAGCATGATGAAGGGGATCGATTTCCGCTTCAACGCCAAGTTCGAAGGGATCGAGAAGCAGGCCGACGGGTCGCTCAAGGTGTCGATGTCGAACCACGCGCCGATCGAGGTCGATTGCGTGATGTTCGCCACCGGCCGCGTGCCCAACACCGAGAATCTCGGGCTCGACGCGGCGGGAGTGGAACTCAATGAGAAAGGCGCAATCAAGGTCGACGAGGACAATCGCTCGACCGTGTCGAGCATCTACGCCGTGGGCGACGTCACCGACCGCATCCAGCTGACCCCGATCGCGATCCGCGAAGGCCAAGCCTTTGCCGACACGATCTTCGGCAACAAGCCGACCAAGGTCGATTATCACTGCGTCCCCGCCGCGGTGTTCAGCCACCCACAGATGGCCGGCGTCGGCTTCACCGAGAGCCAGGCCAAGATAAAATTCGGTTCGGTCAAAGTCTATGTCAGCGACTTCCGCCCGATGAAGAACGTGCTCGCCGGCCGCAACGAGCGCGCGCTCTACAAGATGATCTGCGACGGCGAGACCAACAAGATCCTCGGCATCCACATGATCGGGCCGGAGGCGGCGGAGATCCTCCAGGCGGCGGCGGTCGCGGTGAAAGCGGGACTGACCAAGGACGCGTTCGACCAGACGGTGGCGCTGCACCCGACCATGGCGGAGGAATTGGTGCTGATGAAGTAGCGGACGGCCCCCAATTGACCGCGGCAAATCCGGGACTCGTCACGTCGGGCGGCGGGCCGCACGTCCGACGGCGTGGCGCACGACGGCAGGCGCGACGTCACTATCCCTGGAACGCAGGCATCGGACAGGATAGAAAGCGCGCATGGGCTCGTTCGTGCAAAGCTGTGCCGCGCGCACGCCGTACAGGATAGCGTCGGTCATCTTGTTGCTTGCCGCCTTCGGGCTTCCTGCGATCCTCAACATGCTGGGCGGTCCCGACTGGATCGGCGCGCTGATCGGAATCGCGCTCTACATCCTGCTGATCGTGATCACATATTACCGGCTACACGACGCAGCACTGGCGGGTGCGTGGATCGGCCTGATGATCATCAGCTTTAATGTCGGGCCGGGATGGCACGGCTGGCACATCGGTAGCCTGGTCAATCTCGTGCCGATCGTCCTCGCCTGGACCGTGAAACGCGGTGCCGGCGCTCACCCGCAGGCGGCGCGACCGGACCAGCTCAGGGCCTGATCACGCTGCAAATCCGACATGCTCCCATCTGGCGCGGTCGCCTTCGATCCAGCTTAACGCCTTAAATCTGGCGCGATTTCCTCTCCCTTTGGGAGAGGGAGGGGCCCGCTCGGCGCAGCCGAGTGGGAAGGTGAGGGCAGGCTGGTGGGCGTCGCTATGCCCTCACCCTTCCGCGCCTTCGGCGCTCCCTCTCTCTCCCAAAGGGAGAGGGAATTCAGCTCAACGCCACCCCCGAAATCGTAATGCGGTGCATCACCCTCCGATGCCCCTGATAATCGTTCATCGCGCAATGCCAGGTCGAGCGATTGTCCCAGATCGCGAGCGAGCCCGGCGCCCATTGCAGCCGACATTGGAACTCCGGCCGCATGCCGACCGAATAGAGATAGGCGAGCAACGGCATGCTCTCCTCGCGCGTCCAGCCTTCGAAATGGAGCGTGAAGGCGGGATTGACGTAGAGGATCTTGCGGCCCGTCACCGGGTGGCGGATCACCACGGGATGGACCGCATTGGCGCGGATCTCATGCCCCTTGAGATCGGCGGCCTGGTCGGTCTTCGCGTAGATGCCGTCATGGCCATAAATGTGATCGGCCGAATGCACCGCGCGCAGTCCTTCGAGCGTCGCCTTCAGCCCGTCCGACAGCGAATCGTAGGCTGCGCCCAGGCTTGAGAACAGCGTGTCGCCACCGGTCGGCGGGGTTTCCCGCGCGAGCAGGATCGAGCCCATTGCCGGGACCTGATCATAGCTGTGATCGGTATGCCAGCCACCGCCGATATTGGTGGTCTGCGTCTCGGCCTTGCGCACCTCGGCGATCTCGGGGTAGCCGCCGTTCGCCGGGAAGTAATTGTTGATGTCGATCGTGCCCCAGCGCCGAGCGAAGGCGATATGATCCTCAGGCGTCAGCTCCTGATCGCGAATGAACAGCACGCCGCGATCGGCGAGCGCCGCCTTGAGCGTTTCGATCTCGGCGTTGTCGAAGTCGCGCAGGTCGATGCCGCTGGCTTCGGCGCCGCAATGATCGGCGATCGGGCGAATCTGGATGGTCATGAGTCCTCTCCTTTGCCCGTGACACTATCGCGCCGCTTGCGACCGAATTGCTACGATCGTAGCAATTGACCGATGGAATTGCTCAACACTCTGCGCCACGGCCGCTGGTTTGCCACGCTCGACCCCGCGCTCGTCGCCGAACTGATCGCAGCCGGACGTGTCGCCACGCTCGACGCCGGGCAATGGATCTATTCGGAGGGCGATGAGGAGCCGGGTTTGTGTCTAGTAATCGAGGGTGTGTTGCGACTGGAGGCGAGCGTCGGCCCCGACCGCGACGTGCTGCTCGGGCTGGCGGGGCCGGGCCAGGCGATCGGCCAGTCCCGGCGCTTCGGCGGCGGACGGCGGATCGTGACCGCGCGCGCGCAGCGTGCGGCGCGCGTGCTGCTGGTCCCCGACGCCGCCTTGCCGGGGATCGCGGCGCGCCAGCCGGGTGCGTGGCCGGCGACGATGGCCTTGCTCTACGACCAGCTAGACGTCGCGGTGCATAATGCGGCGCTCAACCCCTGTTTGTCGCCGCGCGAACGCGTCGCGGCGCGGCTGGCACAACTGGCCGACGACAAGGGTGAGGTTCCCGCGACCCAGGCCGATCTCGCCGAAATGTGCGGGCTCAGCCGCAAATCGGCGAGCGGGCATATTCTGGCACTGGCCAAACGCGGCTGGGTCGCGCCGGGCTATCGGTCGCTGCGGGTGCTCGACGCGGCGGCGCTACGCGGCGTTGCGGGGATCTAGGCCATATCGACGTTACGATTCTCCCCTCCCTGCAAGGGAGGGGATCAAGGGGTGGGTTTGGCGACGGCCTATGAGTCTTTGTGAGCGCGCGGACACGCGCACCCACCCCCAACCCCTCCCTTGCAGGGAGGGGAGCTGGAAAACTGAATGCCTCACCCTAAAGCCCGAACAACCGGTCGAACGCCGCCGCGCCGCGCTGGCCGAAATCGATCACCCTGCCCTCGCCGCGCCGTGCCCAGCCTTCGTCGAGCGCGCGGCTCAAGATCTGCGCACCGAGCGCACCGCCGAGATGGTGCCGCCGCTCGCTCCAATCGAGACAGGTGCGGCAGAACGGCCGCCGCCCGTCCCCGCGTACGAACCCACGCTCGGCAAGCCAGGCGCGACCGGCATCGGTCAGTCCGTGGTCGACCATCATCCCCTCGTCCGCCAGCTTCGCCGCCACCGCCACCGCGCGCGCGCCGGCGAGATGATCGTAGCACACCCGCGCCTCGCGCAGCGCCGGGTCGCGCGGCCCCGTCCGCACCCTGACCGCGCCGGTGCGCTGGGCAAGCTCCATCAGCGCCTCGAGCGCGGTAGCGACATCCGGCCCCGACAGCCGCAGATAGCGATGCCGCCCCTGCTTCTCCGCGGCGAGCAGCCCTGCCGTCTCCATCCGCGCGATATGCCCGCTCGCGGTCGGCAGCGTGATGCCCGCTACCTGCGCCAGCTCGCTCACCGTCAGCGCGCGCCCGTCCATCAGCGCGGTCAGCATGTTGGTCCGCGCGGGGTCGCCGATCAGCGCGGCGATTTCGGCGATATAGGGGCCTTCTCTCATGGTTCGATCTGTACCGAACCATCGCAGCAGCCGGAATCGCTAAAGTGCGCGGACACTTTGGAGAAGACCGAATGATCACCTGCTTCATCCGCTACGATATCGAGCCCTGGGGCCGCGACGCATTCGTCGACTATGCCCGCGCCTGGGGTCAGGCGATCCCCGACTGCGGCGCCGACCTGATCGGCTATTTCGCCCCGCACGAGGGATCGGCGACCACCGCTTACGGCGTCTACACCGTCGAGAGCCTGGCCGAGTACGAAGCCTATCGCGCACGGCTCAAGGACCATCCGCTCGGCCGCAAGAACTTCGCCTTCGCGCAAGGCGAGCGCTTCATCCGCCGCGAGGATCGCGTCTTTCTGGCCAGGGTCGACCGATGATCGCGGTGATCTTCGAGGTCGAGCCCGCCGAGGGGCAGCGCGACAGCTATCTCGACATCGCCGCGCGGTTGAAACCCGAACTGGAGGCGGTCGACGGCTTCATCTCGGTCGAGCGGTTCGAGAGCCTGGCCAATCCCGGCAAAATGCTGTCGCTGAGCTTCTTTCGTGACGAGGCGGCGGTGGCAGCGTGGCGCAACACCGAGGACCATCGCCATGCGCAGGCGGCGGGGCGCGGCGGGGTGTTCGCGGATTATCGGTTGCGGGTGGCACGAGTGGTCCGGGATTATGGGATGACGGAGCGGGACGAGGCGCCGGAGGATAGTCGGGCGGCGCACGAGATTTAGGCGCTATTGCTGCCGTAACCTCATGCCAAAATATAGCGTTGACTATTGTTTCGGCGCGCTCTTTGATCGGCCAACTACCCCGCTTGTGCCGTAGCGGCCGAGACCATGGGGAGGTGGGAGAGGCGAGCATGCGGAGGCGTGAATTCGTACTGGCGACGGGCGCGACGATCGCGGCACCTGGCCTGATCGCGGCGTCGAAGTCCGGGGCACAACCCGCCATGCCGGCATTCCCACGCGATTTTCTATGGGGAGTGGCAGCGTCCTCCTATCAGATCGAAGGCGCCGTAAACGAGGACGGTCGCGGCGCGTCGATCTGGGACACGTTCTGCCGTCAACCCGGTACTATCGCGGGTAACGCCAATGGCGACATCGCGTGCGATCACTATCATCGTTATCGCGAGGACGTGGGGTTGATCGGTCAGCTCGGCGCGCGGGCCTATCGGTTCTCGATCGCATGGCCCCGGATTCAAGCCGAGGGCCGCGGCGCGGCCAATCCCAAGGGTCTCGATTTCTATTCGCGGCTGGTCGACGAGCTACTGGCCAAGGGCGTCGCGCCGATGCCGACGCTGTTTCACTGGGATCTGCCGCAAAAGTTGCAGGATGCCGGCGGCTGGCAGAACCGCGACACGTGCGATCGGTTCGCCGATTATGCGCACATCATGGCGGAGCATCTCGGCGATCGCGTGCCGCGCTGGATCACGCATAACGAGACCTTCATGCACCACGTCCTCGGGCACGTTCTCGGCGTCAACGCGCCGGGGCTGAAGCTCGACATGCCGCAATCCTTCCCGGTCGCGCATCACTTGCTGTTGTCGCACGGCAAGGCCGTCCAGGCGCTCCGCGCGACGGTGAAACGCAAGGCGCAGATCGGCATCGCCCAGAATTTGGCGATGGTGCGGCCGGCCGATCCGGCGCGGGACGAACCGGCTGCCCAGGCAATGACGCTCTATTATTGGGGATTGCATGTCGATCCGCTGCTGCTCGGCCGCTACCCCGCGGAATTGCCGGACGCCCTCACCGCGACAACAGTGCGGGAGGGCGACTTGGCGACGATCGCGCAGCCGCTCGATTTCCTCGGCGTCAATTATTACAACACCAACTTCATGCGCGTCAGCCCGCCGGGCAGCGCCCAGCCGATCGAGGAAGCGCCGCCGCCGGCGAAGTTCGCGCGAACCGCGATGGGCTGGCCAGTCGACCCGCAAGGTATGACCGACGTGCTGCTCGGGCTACGCGATCGCTACGGGAGTGCCCTGCCCCCGATCATCATTACGGAAAACGGTGCGGCCTTCTCCGATAATGTCGTGCGGGGTGCGGTGCATGACGCCGACCGCATCGCATTCCTCGACGCCCATATCCGCGCGGTCAGGAAGGCGATGGATGCCGGTATCGATGTGCGCGGGTATCTGGTGTGGTCGATCCTCGACAATTTCGAATGGGCCGACGGCTATGGACCACGTTTCGGTCTCGTGCGGGTCGACTACGCCACGCAACGCCGGACACCGAAGGATTCCTATTATTGGTATCGCAAGCTGATCGCGGAGCAGGTTGGGGCGGTAAAGGGGTTATTGCACGTGTCACCATAACCCGGAACCCAGCACCATAACCCGGACGTCGCTCTCAGTTTTTGGCGCTTTGGCCCGTCTCATACTGCAAGCTTCCACCTTGCTCGTATCGCTGAAGGAGGCCTGCGACCTTATTTGCGTCGTTTTCGGAAATACTCAGAGCGAGCAAGTTTCCGGACGCCCATTCTAGAAGCGCGCCCGTAGCTTCAACTTCGGATGCTATATTTTGACGACTTTCAGGCGAACCATCACCGAACCAGACTCGGAAAGTAGCTTGCCCCGATCGTCTGATCACCCTTAGCAACGTTGAGTCGCCATCAGTCTCCACCTCGTCCCCTAGAGCGATATCGTAGGCAAAGAAGGGGATGCAGCAAAGAATATATCTGTTTGATCCTATCTCTTCTCCCCACAGTTGCTCCCATTCGTTATGTCCATTCTTTATTCCGAGATGAGCAGCTAAGATGAAGTTGGCACGATTACGCCAAATAGGCGATGGGTGAGATGCTTCGTAATCACCTTCTTCATACCTCATAATCTATACTCGCTCACCAATGATCGGGTGGCCACTTGCCACGATAACCCGAGGGTGGGTTTTTTGGAAATTCGCCCGCTCCCTTAGACGGGTTGCAGTGCGGACACGCAAGTTGTGCATTTTCCGGGGTGGCATTGCCACCTCTCGCCCGTGGAATGGCATGATCGACTTGCGTCCCTGTTCCCGGCCTACGACAGTAAACACAAGTAGCTGTTGGGTTCTCCGCTTTAGCAGCTGCCTTGGTGGCCGGGGAAAATGCCTTTCCTGCGGTTTCGCCACCAGCAGAGCCAGCCTTGATTTCAGGAGCCAGCTTCTCAGCAAAGGCCAGAATTTTCCCAACGATCGGCAAACTGGTCACCAACCGTTCTATCGGAACGATCAACGATCCAGCCGTAGCCACCATCGACGATGCACCGTTTTCAGCCTCTGCTTGCTGACTAAGGATAGATCGTATTTCAGCATCGGATTTGCCGATCTGCCGTAGCGCTTGGACCTGGGCAGAAGCAGTATCGATCGATATCGTTTGGTTTCCGCTGGGATCTCGCCCGTCGACCGGATCATTCCCGACATAAGCATACAGATTATTCTGATCCTTATACCCAATCGGATCAGTCTGCATGAACCGTCCCAGCGTGGGCGAGTACATCCGGGCCTTGTAGTAATTAAGCCCGATCCCGGGCAGCCAGACCTGGCCGGTATATCCGAACAAGGGTTGGTTGCCGGTAAATGTCGACGTTTCAATGCCGTATTCATCATAGGCGTTGATGCCGGTCAGATTGCCGCTGGCATCGGCTGACGAGATGATCGACCCCTGATAGTCGCTCTGCAAGCCCATCGGGTTAGCGATGCTCGACGTACCATACCAGACCAGGGGATCATCGACATCCGGCCCATGGACGTAGCGTGTGTTGAGCGACTGACCGGTGAGGAAATAATTGTAGCGCTCAACAATGTCGTCGCCGTCATGGAGGAACTGCCAGGCAGCGCCGCCTCCACCGGGACGCAGTTGTTGCCAGAGACGCCCAAGGGGGTCGTAGATTAGCGTGGTAGCGCCGAGCGCCGTGGTTACACCTACCATCCGATTTTCGACATCGTAGGCATACGTATTGGTGCCGTCGCCAGTCAGATTGCCGTTGTCGTCATAGGTGAAGCTTGCGCTGCCGGCGGCAGTATATTGGTTGAGCCCGTTGACGGTGTAGAGGCGGCCAGGGACATTAACATAGCCGGTGAATGCATAGGCGTCGTTCGATCTCGTCTTCGTCACGATCTGGCTGGCGGGATTATAGCCAAACGTGCTCGTCACATCGCTTGACGTCCCCGCCAGGTCGTTCGAAAGATTGGCGAGCCGCGAAACGGGATCATAGCCGTAGGTCGTGCTGGCCCCACTACGCGTATCGCCCGAACGGCGCCCCTGATTGTCATAGCCGATCGTCGCGATCGTCGCCGCGCCATTTGCCTTGATCGTCGTCGCCCGGTCGAGCCCGTCATAATCGTAAGTGAAGTAAGTGCTGTCCGGATAGGTGATCCGGATGCGGTTGCCATCGGCATCGTACAGATAGCCCAGCGCCAGCGGTGCGAAGCCCATATTGTTGGTGGTCGACTGTAGCTGACCGAACCCATCATAGACGTTGGTGATACCCGCGCCGCTGGTCGAAACGAACCGCGCAAAGGTCTGCAAGCCCCGCGCGTCGTAGCCGAAATAGACGTCATTCAGCGTGCCGCCGGGAATATCCTTGATCGTGTTGCGGTTGAGCGCGTCGAATGCGTAGCGGATGACGTTACCGTCGCGCTTCATCAGCTTGGCGCGATTGCCGTTGCGATCGTAAGCGTACTTCTCGCAATCATCGCCGGCAGTGCGCGTTTCCGAGGGACCGGCGACCGTGTTGCCGAACCCGTCGGTTGCCTCCGCGATCGTACCGATCGTGCACGCCGCCGAACTGCCGGTCGTCGCCTTCGACGGGAACGCCCAAGCGGCCAGCCGGTCGAACCCATCATAGGTATAGGTCGCAAGATTGCCGTTGGCGTCCTTCAGCGTCTTCTGCTTGCCGTTATCGGTATAGGTGTAAGTGACGTAATCCTGCTGGAGTTGCGGCAGGCCATTCGCCGTCGTCTGGCCGTATGCCTTGATGACCTTCAGTAACTGCCCGGCATCATCATAGACGTTTTTCGTGATGCGGTCGGGGCCATAAGTGCTGCTGGTCGTCGCCAGCGTGCAGGCCGAAGCCGGAAGCGCGCCCCAAGTCGTCGGGTTCATGCGAACCGCGGTGCATTCAGGTCGGCCGACAGGATCGTAGCTATATTGTGTTGCGCTGCTCTGGACCCAAGTCGCGCCTCCGTCACTCGATCCCAACGTCGTCTCAAGTATCTTGCGGCCCAGTCCGTCATAACTAGCGACGACCTTGGTAAAGATCTGGAAGCCAGTAGCGGTGGTTGGGTTCCAAACCGGCCATGCCGACGGGAGCGTATTCTCGTTTTGCCAACTCGAGAGCTGGCCTTTCTCCACGCTGATTAGCCGCCCCTCATTGTCGTACGTGTTTCTGACTGCGGCATAGAGCAGCGGCGCCGACGGTCCGCTGCCATCCGGATCTGGCGCGATCGTGCCCACCACGCGATTGGCATTGTCGTAGCGCGTCGCCGTGGTGAAATCCGAAGGCGATGCTTGTGCTAAGGCCACCGCCGGGAGCATTGCCCAGAGCACTCCGCCCAGCGCGGCCAGCCGCCGCATGATGACCGCCGCGCTCACGGGCACACCGAGATGCTGGCATTGCCACGCGGGCTCGTCTGGCTGATCTTTCTGCCTATCGGATCATAGGTGTAACACGTCAGGCGGGTCGCGCTCGTAACCAGGTCTTTGACCTCGACACCTCGCGCCAGCAGGTTGTTGGCGGTGACGGCTGAGCTGTATTGATAGGTTGTCTGCAGCCGCGGCGCGCCAGCCGCCGTATCGCAGGCGGCGGTGCTGCTGCCCGCCACCGTCTGGCATTGGATCATCGTGCTGATCACCCAGATCGGCACGCCGGTCGACACCAGGCTGCCGCCGAAGTTCTTCACATACGCACTTTTCTGGACATAGGTGTAGAGCTTGAGCGGGCGTGCCGCGCCGCTGGTCGGCGCCGGCTGCATCTCCGACAACACACCCCCATGCGTCTGATCGTAGACATAATTGGTGATGTTGCCCTTTGCGTCCGCGATCGTCAGAGGCAGGTAACAGGTTACCAGATTGGAACAGGGATTCGTCGGAAAGGTCTGTGCGCCTTGGACAATGTCGGTAAGGCCGGAGCCCGGCTTTGCCGTGAATTGATAAGCCGGAAATCTACCATCGGGTGAAAGGAACGTGGTAATATTTCCTTCCGGCGATTTGATCGTAGTCAGATACCGTCCAAAATAGGTGGGCTGATGCGAAAGACCCCGCTCGTCGGTAATCTGATTGAGAACATAGGCGTGATAGTCAAAGGACACCGATTTACCAGCAGGATCCAACCAGGAAGAGGTATCGTCCGGCGAGCTGTCAATACCATCGTCCCGCCCCCCGCTGCCAGAACAGGTGCAAGAGAAATACCACGTCGTTCCATCGGCCAGTACCTGGTGATCTATATTGGCATGTCCGGCGGCGTAGTAATTGGTGATCTTGCAGGTGGGTGTACCGGGGTCAGTAAGGCACGCCAGCCCTCCTGAGCCGTAGCTATAGCTCGCCTGATTGCCCATGACGTCTGTGGCGCCCGTCAAATTGCCGCTGGTGTATTGGTAGGTTGTCTTCAACGCGGCGGATGCGCAGGTCGACGCCGTTGATACATAGGTTTGCGACAGATTGAAGGCACATGCAGCGCTTATTGAGCTACCTGTATAGTCAAATAGTATCGCCGACCCATCATTAGAGGTAATAAGTTTCGGTAGATTATTTACCCTGACAATGTCAATTGTACGACCACTGGGATATCTTATATTTACGTTCCCACTGCCACTGAAGATCGTATACACCACCCCATACCGATTGGTGAAAACGTAATTACTGCTGATCACTTGAAAGCTGGTATCAGTCTCGTCACTTTGAGGCACGGCAGACTGAGGTGGTCCGTAATAGACAAACTTCTCCCGTCCTATGACCATCGTCGTGGTCGCCTCGTGGTTCAGCGAAGCTGCCCGATACTTCATGTATATGTCGAAGTTATGCGTCCAGTTTGGACCGAAATAATGGTTCGAAGTCTCCTGACCTCCCAGGTAGGACCGTTGCAAGGTAAGCGAGCCGATGGATAGGTCGTCGACCGACGTGGTATAGGTACCATCTATCATGTTCACGCCGGTCGGACTGCTCGTGATTACCTTTGGCGGCGTCAGGGTCTGCGCGGACGCAATGCTCGGTAATGCTGCAAAAATACCGAACAGGGCAAACACCGGCGGCTTCCAAAACATACCTTATTCCCTCTTTCCCGAACGAACTCAGTTGGACCTGGCGAGCGTTCAAGGGCTAGAGGTTGGTGTCGGGGTAGGCGTGGGGCACGCGGCGGGCGCGCTGGTCGCGACATCATAACGCGTACGATTGCCGGCGGCGTCGAAACAAGTCCCGGTGGCGCGGCCGTTGTTGGTCCCGCCGGTGATGGTGGAGCCCTTGAGCCGACCCAGCCCGTCATAGGAATAATTGGTCGTTTCCTGCGCCAAAGCGCTGCATGACAGAATGGCGGCGGTCGCGACCGACGCTGCCAACCAAACCTTGGCACGACTCATGGAATTCTCCCCTGCCCAGAGCGGCAGAGAGCATGCGCAGCGAAAGCGGCGCAACAAGAGATACATCCATTTTCGAGCTAGTTAAGGGTTGACGCGCTGGCTTCGTCCCGCATCCCGCTCGATCGAATCATGGCTTGGATCGTCTAGAACCGGCGATCGCAAAGCCAATCGCGACAGGCCTCAAACCGCCTTCGCCAGCACCTTCTTCAACCGCGCATGCGCCGACGCCTTGATCTGGCACACGCGCGCCGCACCGACGCCCAGCACATGCCCGATCTCCTCGAGGTTCAGTTCCTCGACATAATAAAGCTGCACCACCTGCGCCTCGCGCTCGGGCAGAGCGGCGATCGCGCCGACCAATGTCTCGCGCAGATCGGCTTCGGCGAGTTGCTCGAACGCGTCGGGTTCGTCGGACATGAACCACGGGCCGTCGTCGGTATAGACCTCGTCCAAGGAGTCGAACCGTACCGCTTCCGCGCTCGCATAATCGGCGCGCAGTTTTTCGACGCTGACGCCGAGCTTCTCGGCGACATCGGCCTCGGCGGGCGGCTTGCGGTCGACGGTCAGCGAGGCGACCGTTTCCTGATATTGCTTGCGCCGGCGCATCGCGCCGCGAGTCAGCGTCGCCTGGCGGCGGAGCTGGTCGATCATCGCGCCGCGCAGGCGGGTGGCGAGATATTGTTCGAACGTCACCTGGCCGCGATCCTCGAAACCGTGGATCGCCTCGACCAAAGCGACCAGCCCGATCTGGACCAGATCCTCGACCTCGCACACGCCCGAAATACTGCCATGGACATGCCAGGCGATGCGGCGGACGAGCGGCGAATGCTTGCGCACCAAAGCGTCGATATCGGCGCCGGTGCGACCATAGGTCAGCGGGCCCGTGATCGGTTGCGCGTTGGCGAACGCGCCCATCATCGGTTCCGCGCTCATGCCGCGAGCGCCTGGGGAGCGCCGATCACGGCGACGACTTCGACTGATTTCTCTTCAGGCACTTCGAAGAAACTCATCACTGGAGTGTCGGGGAGGCAGGTCTTGACCAGCTTGCGGATCGCGAGGCGGATCGAGGGCTGGACGACGAGCGCGAAGGGTTTGGCTTCGGCGACGAGCGGTGCCGCCGCTTGGGTCAGCGCGTCGACGATGCGGCGGCCGAGATCGGGTTCGATCGTGTGGCGGCGCGACGGGTCCGAGCGGACCGCCTGGCCGAGCAGCCCTTCGAGCTGCCCCTCCAGCGTCATCACGCGCAGCGGCTCGTGGACGCCGCACAATTTCTGGATGATCAGCCCGCCGAGATCGGGGCGGATCGCCTCGATGATCTCTTCGGCATCGACCGTGCGCTGCGCGGCGACCGCGATGGCCGAGGCGATGCGGCGGAATTCCTTGAGGCTGATGCCTTCGGCCAGCAGACCCTTGAGCACCTGGGTCAAGGTGGTCAGCGGCAACGGCGCCGGGGTCAGCGCGGCGACCAGCTGCGGATTGCGTTCCTTCAGCCCGTCGAGCAGCTGCTGGACCTCGTCGGCGCCGAGCATGTCGGAGGCGTTCTGGCCGAGCTGATGGTTGAGGTGCGTCGCGACCACGGTGCCGGCATCGACCACCAGATAGCCCTGGCCGGTCGCGGCATCGGCATCGCCCGGCTGGATCCAGGTCGCGTCGAGCCCGAAGGTCGGGTCCTTGGCCTTCTTGCCGCGCAATTCGCCGACGCCCTGGCCGGTATCGAGCGCGAGCATCTCGTCGGCCGATGCCTGGTCCTCGGCGATGACGACGCCGCCGACGATGATGCGATAGGTGTAGGGCGCGAGGTTGATGTCGTCGCGGACGCGCACCTGCGGCACGACGAAGCCAAGGTCCTTGCTGAGCTGACGGCGGACACCGGTGATGCGACCCATCAGCGGCGCACCGCGACGCTCGTCGACCAGCGGCACCAGGCCATAGCCGATGTCGAGATGGATCTGCATGCCGTCGCTGACTTCGTCCCAGCCGATCTTCGACAGATCGGGAGCAGGCGCGGCGGGTGCGGGCGGCGGCGGGCGATGCGCGATCTGGCGCAGCTTCCACGCGGCGAATCCGGCGATCGCGGCGGCCGACAGCAGTACCAGATGCGGCATGCCCGGCAGCACGCCGAGCAGGCCGAGGATGCCCGCGACCGGGGTCCAGGTGCGCGCGGAGCCGAACTGGGTGCCGATCTGGCCGGCCAAATCCTGGCTCGAGGTAACGCGGGTAACGATCGCGGCGGCAGCGATCGAGAGCATGAGCGACGGCAGCTGCGCGACCAGCGCGTCGCCGATCGCCAGCAGAATGTAGTTATGCGCCGCATCGCTGATCGACATGCCGTGGCTGACCGGCCCCAGGATCAGGCCGCCGATGATGTTGGCGAACAGGATCAGCAGGCCGGCGACCGCGTCGCCCTTCACGAACTTGGACGAACCGTCCATCGATCCGTAGAAATCGGCCTCGGTCGACACTTCGATGCGGCGGGCCTTGGCTTCGTCGGGCGTGATCAGGCCGGCATTGAGGTCGGCGTCGATCGCCATCTGCTTGCCGGGCAAGGCGTCCAGGGTGAAGCGCGCCGACACTTCGGACACGCGCCCCGCGCCCTTGGTCACCACGATCAGGTTGATGATCACCAGGATCGAGAAGACGAAGATGCCGACGACATAGTCGCCGCCGATCAGGAACGATCCGAACGCCTCGATGACATGGCCGGCCGCGCTCTCGCCCTCATGGCCATGGACCAAGACGACGCGGGTCGAGGCGACGTTGAGGCCGAGGCGGAACAGGGTCGCGAACAACAAAACGGTCGGGAAGGCGGAGAAATCGAGCGGCTTTTGCGCGTTCAACGCGACCATCAGCACCGCGAGGCTGATCGCGATGTTGGTCACGAAGAAGATGTCGAGCATGGCGGCCGGGATCGGCACCACCATGAGGACGACGAGCAGCAGGATGGCGCCCGGCAGGGCGGCGTTGCGGACGTTGCCGGCGAGGAGATTCTTCAGGACAGGCGGCACGCGTTACGCTCCCAGGCTCGCAAGCATCAGATAGGCCAGCCGCGCATTGTCAGGCGTCGGCCGGAGAAGGTTGACCGCGCTGGCGGAATTGGCGGGATCGGTCGGCGCGCCGGTCGAGGCCTGCGCGCCGTTGACGCGCATCAGCGCCGCCTTGGCCCAGGCCGCGGCGCTGCCGCTGGTATCCGCCGATCCGGTGATGACCTGCGCGTCGCCCAGCCCGGTGCCCAGCCCAGTGACCGAGGCGAGCGAGGCGAAATTGGCCTTGGCGGTTTCGAACGCGCTGGTGCCATAGGCCTTGGCGAACGCGGTCGCGCCCGATCCGTCGAGCGCGTCGGACGCGAGGCTGGTAGCGCCGACCTTGGCCGCGCCCTTGTCGAGCTTGGCGGCGAAGCGCTGATAGATGTCGCCCAGGCTACGGGCATTGCCGCCGGCATCGTAGAAGATCGAGCGATTGGCGCGGGCGGCGGCAGGAAACATCGCCGCGCCCGATGCGCCGGGATTGCTCTGCATCGTCTGGAGGAACGACTTGGCGCCGGCCAGGCCGAGGAAATGCGCCATATAGAGGTCGGTGCCGGTGGCGCCGCGGCCCAGCGAGCTTTCGAGCGATGCCTGGTTATCCGCGGCGAACTCGGCGGCCATCGTGGCGGAGACTTCGGGATTGTTGCGCAGGTTAAGGATCGCGCTCTTCATCTGCGGATCGCTCACCACCCAGCGATTGCCCGAGCGGGTGATGGCATTCGACGCCCAGCCCAGGCCATTCTCGGCGCCGTGTTGCTTGACGATACCGAGCCAGGACTGATCGATGAATTGATAGAGGCCGGTGGCCGACGAGGTGCCGGCGCGCGCGCCTGGGTTCAGCCCGCTTTCGAGCTGGGCCTGACCGAGCAGATAGTCGAAATCCATGCCGGTCGAGCGACTCGCATTCGCGATCGCCGTCCTGACGCGGTCGACATTTCCGGTAAGTGCTACGACGCCGCCCATGGGGTTTGGCTGAATGCTCCCTGTTACGGGGGTCACTCAGCAAGCAGCGTGCCAGTTTAGGTTAATGGGGAGTGGAAAACTCCCCTCCCGCTCGCGGGAGGGGTTGGGGGAGGGCGTGTCGAAACAACGCCGCCCCCTGAGAAACATGCCCTCCCCTAGCCCCTCCCGCAGGCGGGAGGGGAAGTAGAAGACCATCAGATTTCGTCGAAAAAACTTACGCGTACGCCGCGAGATGCCCGTTGGCGCGGTAGCCACCGGCAGCGTCACCGGCAAGAATTTGCAGGCGGCGACGGACATTTGCCGCCAACAGGTTGCAATAGATCCGCGCGGTCTCGTTCAGCCGCTGCGCTTCCTCGGCGAGCTCGCGCACGCCGGGTTCCAGCATGCCGCCGTCGATTGCCGCCAGCTCATTAAGGGCGGCCAGCTTGGCATTGGTCGCCTTGTCCAGCGCGTCGACATCGTTCGACTTCATCGCCGCAATCTCGGCGTGAAGCAGGTCGATTACCTTGATCAGGCCATCACGCCGCGTCATCGATCCATTCCCCCCTTAACGACAACATCCGGTCCGCGACCTTCTGCGGGTCGGGCTGGAAGCTGCCATCGGCGATCGCCCGGCGGAACCGGTCGACGCGTTCCGCATCCACCGGAGGCTTGGCGGCGAGTTCCTGCGCCAGCTGACCGACCGGGTGCGACGCCTGCATCTGCTGCTCGGGCGTGGCGATGGCCGACGCGATTTTCGCGGCAGCCGCCGCCCCGAGCACCGGAGCGATACGGGCATTGGGCGTTGAGCCCTTCGGTCCGATCGAGTCCACCATTGTCCACCCTGAAGCGTATCTGGATCATCGAACGTCCGCCTGCCCAAATTCTTTAGAAAAAATTATTCCGCGCCGGGAATCATCGCTTTGCCCGGCTCGACCGCGACCGCCTGGATCGGCGGCTTGCCGTCCTGGACGCGGATCAGCACGCGCGCGCCGGCCGCAGCATCGGTCGTCGCGATGCCGTCGCGCGTCACCGAAAAGGCGCCATCCCCCGCGACCACCGTCACCGGATCGCCGCGCTTGATGACGATCGCCGCCTTGGCCGCGACGACGGGTGCCGCCGCTGCCGGCGTCGCGGCAGAGGCTGGCCGTGCCGGCATCATCACGGGTACGAAGATACGCCATTGCGGATCGGTGCAGGTCACCACGACCGAATCGTGGCTGTCGGTGCGCCAGTTGAGCGAGACCATCGGACAGGTCGCGAGTTTCAGCCGCGTGTCGACCGCGGTGCGTGCACCGCCCGACTCGCCGATCGCATGGCCGGTAAAGCCCGCGACCGCTTTGTCGATCAGCGTGGTGCTCTGGAAGTTCTGCGCCGCGGCGGGGCTCGCCAAGAGCATCAGCGCGATGAAGGATAAAGGTCGGGTCATGGTTGTTTCCTGACGGGATCGCCGGTGAAGCTCATCGTCACCAGCGCGATGCGGCGGCCGGTTCCCGGCGTCGCGATCATGATACGGTCGGCGGCAACGCCGTGCGCGATCAGCCAGCTGGCGGTGGCGCGGGCGCGGTCGCTGGCCAGGATCTGCGCGCTGCCGGTGGTTGGGTCGCTATCGGCCTTCGTCCCCTCGGCACTGCCGGCGATCCGCAAGGTCACGCGCGGATCGCGCAGGCTTTCCATCGCGAAGTCGAGCAGGCCGTCGGTGATGACGATCCTGGCCGAACCGGGAGCGAACCCCGCGGCGGCGGAAGCGAGCGGGATCGGGTCGGTGGGGGTGGAGATCGCAGCGGTCGTCGCCGGCTTGCCGCCGAACCCCTCGCGCAATCCCTTGGCCAACGCCTGGCGATCGGTCGCCTGGACGAGCACGAAGAAGCCGACCAGCAACAAAGCGAGATCGGCCAGCGTCCATAGCCAGAGCGGCCGCGCGGGTGGCGGATCGAGCAGATCGGTCTCGCTCATAGCACCGCCGGCGTGAAACTGGTCGGCGCCTTGACGCGCCCCTTTTCGGCAAGCGCGGCAAGCGGCGCGACGAGCCTCGTGCGCTCTTCGGCTTCGGCGCGCGCGCGGCGGCGCAGGCGCACCGCGACCGGCATCGCGATCAGATTGGCGACCAGCGCTCCGTAGAGCGTCGCGAGCAGGGCAACCGCCATCCCCGCGCCGATCGCGGCCGGGTCGGTCATCGCCCAGAACATCTTCACCAGGCCGACCAGCGTGCCGACCATGCCCATGGCCGGCGCGACCTCGGCGGCGCCTGCCCACATGTCGGCGGCGGCGGCATGGCGCAAGATGCGCGCGCGGCGGCGTTCGTCGAGCTGGCGCATGATCTCATCGGGCGTCGCGCCGTCGACGATTCCGGCTACCGCGGCGGCAACATCGCGGTCGGCGATCACCGACCGGTCGAGCGCATGCATGCCGTGGCGGCGCGCGATCCGGCCAAGCGCGGAAATCTGGTCGACCAAAGGCGTCGCATCGAATGGTTTCCGCGCCAGCGCACCGAGCGCCGCGACACCGCGCCCGACATCGCCGAGCGAGGTCCGCAACAGGGTCGCGACCACAGTGCCGCCGGCCACGATGCCGATCGCTGCGGGGTCGAGGAAAGCGCCGAGCGTGATGGGGTCCGTCGTCATATGCGCGATGTACTGCAAGCATGGTGCCAGTTCGCCACCCGTCGCCCCGGCGCAGGCCGGGGCCGCTGCGTGGCGAGCAGAAAGCTTGGTAACTGGGCGGCCCCGGCCTCCGCCGGGGTTTCACGCGAGGTGACGGCAATGGCCGACAACACTCTGTTCGGGATACATGGGGCGGCGCTCGAAGTGCGCGGTCAGCGCATGGGCGTGCTTGCTTCCAATATCGCGAACGCCTCGACCCCCGGGTTCAAGGCGCGCGACATCGACTTTCAGCAGGCGCTGTCCTCGGCGACGGGCTCCGGCGGGCTGACCGACACCGGCCTCGCGGGCGCGACGAAATATCGCGTGCCGCTGCAGCCCAGTCTCGACGGCAATACGGTCGACCTGTCGACCGAGCAGACCGCCTTTGCCGAGAATGCCGTCCAGTATCAGACGACGCTCTCCTTCCTGAACGGGCGGATCGGCCAGATCACCCGCGCGCTGAGGGGCGAATAATCATGAGCAACGGACCGCTCACGATCTTCCAGGTCTCGGGCCGCGCGATGAGCGCGCAGCTCGTGCGCCTGAATACGACGGCCTCCAACCTGGCCAATGCCGGGTCGGTCGCGAGCTCCGCCGACACCGCTTATCGCACGATCAAGCCGGTGTTCCGCACCAGCTTCGACAAGGCCAGCGGCATGTCGACGGTCGACGTCGAAAGCGTCGTCACCGCGGGCGAGAACCCGACGAAACGCTACGACCCCGCCAACCCGATGGCCGACAAGGACGGCAATGTCTGGGAATCGGCGGTCGATGAGACCCGCGAGCTGGTCGACATGATGGAGACCAGCCGCAGCTACCAGAACAATGTCGAAGTCATGCAGACCGCCAAGTCGCTGATCCTCGATACCCTCAAGCTCGGGAAATAAGAGATGACCTCGACCTTCGATACCACGCTCGCCAATATCGGCATCGGACGCACCGGCGCCTCGACGCCGACGGTGGCGCCGGCCGGATCCGGGCAGACGCTTGGCCAGGCCGATTTCCTGAAGCTGATGACCGCGCAGATGCAGAACCAGGACCCGTTCAACCCGGTCGACAATACCCAGATGGTTGCGCAGATGGCGCAATTCTCGTCGCTCTCGGGCATTTCCGAGATGAACTCGACGCTGAAGTCGATCGCCGACAAGCTGACCGGCACCTCGGCCAACGACGCGCTTGCCTATGTCGGCAAGACCGTGCTGACCCAGGGCGATACCGCGTTCGGGCGCACCACTGGCGGCATTGCCGGCGCGGTCGATGTCGACAGCGCGGCGAGCGACCTCAAGGTCACGATCCAGGACCAGAACGGCAACGTCCTCAAGACGCTCGACCTCGGCGCGCAGACCAAGGGCACGGTCAATTTCGACTGGGACGGCAAGACCGAGGCCGGCGCCGACGCCGGCGCGGGTCCGTTCAAGGTCGTCAGCACCGCCAATGCCAATGGCGCCACCGTCGCCACCCACACCTTGGTCTGGGCGCCGGTCACTTCGGTCTCGATGCCCAGCTCGGGCAGCCCCGTCCTCAACGTCGCCGGGATCGGCAACGTCGACCTCTCCGCCGTTCGCCAGATCGGCTGATCCAACCCATCTCCCAAGGAGCCTGAACCATGTCCTTTTACACGTCGCTTTCCGGCCTCACCGCCGCCCAGACCCAGATGTCGACGATCTCGCACAACCTCGCCAACGTCGACACCAACGGGTTCAAGAAGAGCGTCACCGAATTCGCCGACGTCATCGCGTCGAGCGTCAATTTGTCGCCGACGATGATGGTCGGCGCCGGCACGATGGTGAAAGGCAACGTCCAGCAATTCAGCCAGGGCAATTTCATCCAGTCGGCCTCGGCGCTCGATCTCGCCATTTCGGGTGACGGCTTCTTTGCGATCAAGCCGCAGCTCAACGGCTCGAACGTCAATTACACCCGCAACGGCGGGTTCAAGGTCGACCCCGACCATTATGTCACCGACGCCCAGGGCGATTACCTCCAGGTCTATCCGGTCGACGGATCGGGCGCGGTCGTCGCGAGCGGGCTCGACCAGGCGATCAGCCTGCAGCTGCCGGCCACCAGCGGCACGCCCAGCCCGACCCAGAATGTCGGCATGACGGTCAATATGCCATCGAGCGCCGCGGTCCCGACCACCGCGACCTTCGATCGCTTCGATCCGTCGAGCTACAATCAATCGGCGCAGACCACCGTCTATGACTCGGCGGGCAACCCGCAGACCATGACCACCTATTTCAAGCGCGAGACGACTGGCGCACCGTCGACCTGGTCGGCCTATAGCTTCATCGGCGACAAACCGCTGACCGCGGGCGGGTCGGACCATATCACCATGTCGTTCGATGCGACCGGTGCGATGACCGCGCCGACCGGCGCCACGACGTTCGATCCGGTCACTCCGACGGGCGCCACTGCGGCGCAGTCGATCAACTTCACCCTGGGCGCTGCGAGCGCACAGACGCCGACGGCGTTCAACATCACCTCGCGCAGCGCCGACGGTGCCGCGATCGGCCAGCTTCAGGGCGTCACGGTCGACGGCGACGGCATGGTCAAGGCCAGCTTCTCGAACGGCGACGTCAAGTCGCTGGGCAAGGTCGTCTTGGCGAACTTCACCAACCCGGCCGGCCTTCGTCAGCTGGGCGACTCGACCTGGGCGGCGACCGGTGTGTCGGGCGCGCCGGTGGTCGGTTCGCCGGGCAGCGACGGCTTCGGCAATCTGATGTCGTCGACGATCGAACGGTCGAACGTCGACATCACCGAGGAACTGGTCAGCCTGATCGCGGCACAGCGCAACTTCCAGGCGAATGCCAAGGCGCTCGATACGGCCAGCCAGATTTCCGAGACGATCTTCAACATCCGCAGCTGATGATCGAGGCATTGGGGACTAAGACATGGATAAGCTGATCTATACCGCGGCGTCGGGGCTGAAGAGTCACATGGCGGCGCAGGCGGCGATCGCCAACAATATGGCGAATGCGTCGACGATCGGCTTCCGCGCCGAGAAGGTCAATTTCAACAGCCTGCTACTCAAGGGCGCGGGCTTCGACAGCCGCCAGCCGGCGTCGGAGAACATAACCGATTTCGACCGCAGCGCGGGCGCCGTTACCACCACCGGGCGCAACCTCGATATTGCCATTCCGGGTGACCAGTGGATGGCGGTTCAGGCGAATGATGGTAGTGAGGGCTATACGCGCCGCGGCGATCTAAGCATCTCTGCGACGGGCGTTTTGGAAACCGGCGACGGTTTCCCGGTGATGGGGTCGGGGGGCCCCATCACCGTGCCGCCCGCGACGTCGGTCTCGATCGCGCAGGATGGGACGATCTCGATCATCCCGGTCGGCGGCGACGCCAAGAACCCGCAGGTCATCGACCGCATCAAATTCGCCAGCGCGCAAGGCTCGCAGACCAGCAAGGGTCTCGACAATCTGATCCATGTGCAGGGCGGCGGCATTCTGCCGACCGACGAGAATGCCAAGTGCATCTCGGGCGCACTCGAACAATCGAACGTCAACATGACGCAGTCGCTGGTCGACATGATCGAGAACCAGCGCAGCTACGAAGTACAGGCCAATTTGATGAAATCGGCCAAGGACATGGACGAGAGCGCCGCATCCGTGATGCGGATGCCGAGCTAAGGAGTAGAATGAGATGAGCAGCGCAGCGATGCACATCGCCCGCACCGGCCTGGACGCCCAGGACATGCGGATGCGGGTGATCTCGAACAACCTGGCCAACGTCAACACGACGGGGTTCAAGAAGGACCGCGCGTCGTTCGCGACCTTGTCCTATCAGACGGTGACCGCCGCCGGCGCGCAATCGTCAAGCGACAGCAAATACGCCACCGGGCTCAACCTCGGCACCGGCGTGCGCATCCAGGGCACGTCGCGGATGGAAACCCAGGGAACGATGCAGCAGACCGGCAACGCGCTCGATCTGGCGCTCGACGGCGACGGCTATTTCCAGGTGCAGCTGCCCGGCGGCCAGCTCGGCTATACCCGCTCGGGCAATTTCTCGCGCTCGCCCGAAGGCCTCTTGGTCACCAACGAAGGCTATCAGGTGATGCCCGGCATCACCGTGCCCGAGGGTGCGACCCAGATCACTGTCGGCACCGACGGCACCGTGTCGGCGACGATCGCCGGCCAGACCGAACCGGCCCAACTCGGCCAGCTCCAGGTCGCGAACTTCCCCAATGCCGCCGGGCTGCAGTCGAAGGGCGACAATTACATGCTCGAGACCGCGTCGTCGGGCGCCGCCAATCTCGGCGTGCCGGGCGAAGATGGTCGCGGCACCGTCCGCCAGGGCATGCTCGAGGCGTCGAACGTCAACGTCGTCGAGGAACTGGTCGACATGATCGAATGCCAGCGCGCCTACGAGGTCAATTCCAAGATGATCTCGGCCACCGACGACATGCTCAAATACGTCAATCAGAACCTCTGATGCGCATCGTCACCACCATCGCCCTCGGCACCGCCGCGATCGGGCTCGCTCTGTCGGCCGGCGCGCCCGCCGAGGCGCGCCTGTTCGGCAAGAAGAAGCCGGCCGAGGATTATTCCGCCGCCCCGCCAGTGGCACCGCCGTCGGCGCCCGCCAACGGATCGATCTTCCAGCCGCAGAACGGCTATGCCGCGCTGTACGAAGGCTCGGTGGCGAGGAAGGTCGGCGATCCGCTGACCATCGTCCTGGTCGAGAACACCCAGGCATCGAAGTCGTCGTCGTCCAAGCTCGATTCGGGCGGCGGGTTCAGCCTGACCCCGCCGAGCACCGGCGCGCTGTCCCTGTTCAAGCCCAGCGACGCCTCGGTCAGCGGCGCGCGCAACTTCAACGGCAAGGGCACCGCCGACCAGTCGAACTCGCTGTCGGGCGAAGTCTCGGTCACGGTCGTCGCGGTCTATCCCAACAACACCATGCTGGTGCAGGGGCAGAAGCGCGTCACGCTCAACCGCGGCGACGAGTTTGTCCAGATCAAGGGCCTCGTCCGCTTCGCGGATATCAGCGCCGACAATCGTGTGCTGTCGACCCGCGTCGCCGATGCCCGCATCGCCTATACCGGCAAGGGCGACGTCGCTCGCGCCGGCCGCCAGGGCTGGCTCGGCCGCTTCTTCTCGGTGATCAGCCCGTTTTGATGGTTAGCGTCCTCTTAACCATCTCCATGCGACATGCCGACCTAATCGAATGATTGGATAAACTCCCATGCTGCGTGCCCTGCTCGTCTTCCTGACTCTGATGACCGGTTTCGCCGCGACCCCGGCCGCCGCCGATCGCGTCAAGGACCTGGGCGGATTCCAGGGCATCCGCAGCAACCAGCTGACCGGTTACGGCATCGTCGTCGGTCTGGCCGGCACGGGCGACGACAATCTCGAATATACCATGCAATCGATGAAGGCGGTCGCGTCGCGCTTCGGCCTGCAGCTGCCCGCCGGCGTCAATCCCGGCCTGAAGAACGCTGCGGTGGTGATGATCACCGCCGAATTGCCGGCCTTCGCCAAGCCCGGTCAACGGATCGACATCACCGTCGCCTCGATGGGCAAGGCCAAGTCGCTGCGCGGCGGCGCGCTGATCATGACCCCGCTGATGGGTGCCGACGGCCAGATCTATGCGATGGCGCAGGGCAACCTCGCGGTCGGTGGCCTGGGCATTGAGGGCAAGGACGGATCGTCGGTCGTCGTCAACGTCCCCTCGACCGGCCGTATCCCCGAAGGCGCCACGGTCGAACGCACGGTCGATACCGGGTTCGAAACCGCGCCGACGCTCGTCTTCAACCTCGCCCGCGCCGATTTCACGACCGCGCAGAATGTCGCCACCGCGATCAACGCGCGGTTCGGCGGCGGCGTCGCCGACGCGGTCGACGGCGTGTCGATCAAGGTCAACGCCCCTGCCGGCGCCGATGTCCGCGCGACGATGATGAGCGAGATCGAGAACCTGACTGTCACCTCGGCCGACCCACCCGCGCGCGTGATCGTCAATGCCCGGACCGGTACGGTCGTGATCAATTCAACCGTCCGCGTCGGCGCCGCCGCGATCACGCATGGCAAGCTGACCGTCCGCATCGACGAGAAGCAGACCGTGGTCCAGCCCGCCCCGTTCAGCCAGGGCCAGACCGCCAACGAACAGAAATCCGGCGTCAGTGTCGAGGAAGAGAAGCGTCCGATGTTCCTGATGAACCCGGGACCCAAGCTGGCCGATATCGTCAAGGCGGTGAACGCGATCGGCGCCACGCCGTCGGACCTCGTAGCGATCCTCGAGGCGCTCAAGGAAGCGGGTGCGCTCAAAGCGGACCTGATCATCCTGTGACCGATATTCCTTCACCGACCCAGCCCTTGGCCCAGCCGACGGCGGGCATCTCGACCGACACCAGCCGGCTGACGTCGCTTGCCAATCTTAAAAAGGCCGGCCAGCAGTTCGAATCGGTGTTCATCGGGATGATGCTGAAGTCGATGCGCCAGGCCAATCTGGGCGACGGATTGTTCGACTCCAAGAATTCGGAAACCTTTCGCGACATGCAGGACAAGCAAGTCGCGGAGAGCATGGCCGCGCATCAGCCGATCGGCATCGGCAAGGCGATGACCGAGTTCCTCGCGAAATCGCGAAAGGCGCTGCAGGATGCAGCGGCCGCCTCAGCCACATCGGCGGCGTCCCCCGCACCGGCCACGCCTGACGCAGGAACCACGTCATGAGCGACATGCTGTCGATCGGCGCGAGCGGGCTCAAGGCCTATCAGGTCGCGCTCAACACCGTGTCGGAGAATATCTCCAACGCCGGCACGGTTGGCTATTCGCGCCGCTCCGCTTCGACCTCCGAGGTGGCCGCGGTCGGCAAGAACACGTCGCTCAACGGCATGGGCTCACTGGTTACCGGGATCGTCCGCGCCGGCGATTTCTACGCCGCGGCCCAGGTTCGCACCGCGGGTTCCGACCTGGCGCGGACCGAGACCAGCGTCACCTGGCTCGACCGCATCGAATCGAGCCTCGACGGCAATCAGCTGAGCACCCGACTGTCGGACTTCTTCACCGCCTCGACCACGCTCGCCGCCGATCCGACATCGCTGGGCGCGCGCGCCTCGATGCTCGAAGCCGCGTCCGGCGTCGCCAGCGCGTTTTCGAGTACCGGCAAGGCGCTCGATCAGGTTGCCCAGGATCTCGACGGCACCGCGCGCTCGTCGGTCGAATCGCTCAATTCCGCAACTGCCACGCTCGCCCGGATCAATGACGGCCTCAGTCGCGCCGCCGCCGGCACTGCGGGCGCCGCGGCGTTGCTCGACCAGCGCGACCAGGTGCTCGAACAGATGAGCGCGCTGACCGACATCTCGGTCGACTTCGATGCGATCGGCCGCGCCACCGTGCATGGCGGCGGCAGCGCCGGCCCCGTCCTGGTCTCCGGCGCGCAGGCCGCGACGGTCATCTACACCTCCAATTCGGCCGGCGCGGTGTCGTTCAATGTGCTCAACGGCGCCGCGCAACAGAGTCTCGCCCCGAGCGGCGGCGCGCTGGCGGGCGTGGTCGATTCGATGCAGCGGGTGGTCGACGCCAAGAGCCAACTTCAGGCCGTGGCCCAGGATTTTGCCACTGGGGTCAACACGGTCCAGGCCGGCGGGCGCGACCTCGACGGCAATCCCGGCCAGCCGCTGTTCGCGCTCGGCACTGGCGGTACCGCCGACATGATGGTCACCCTCGACGACCCGCGCGGCATCGCCGCGGCAGCGGTCGGCGGCGGGACTCGCGACAACACCAACCTCACGGCACTCGCCGCGCTGCGCACGTCTGCCGGTTACGAGAATCGCATCGTCGACATGACGACCGCCAATGCCGCGACCCTGTCGCAGCGCAAGGCGGTGGCCGCGGCGCAGAACACGATCCACAGCAACGCCGTCGCGGCGCGCGATAGCGCTTCCGGCGTCAATCTCGACAGCGAGGCGGTCGACCTGATGCGCTTCCAGCAGGCCTATGCGGCGACCAGCCGCGTCATCCAGGTCGCGCGCGAAACGATGCAGACGATCCTCGATATCAGGTAGCCCCGATGCAGATCTCGACCAACCAATTCTACGCGTTCAACCAACAGAATATGCAGTCGCTGACCGCGACCGCGGATCAATTGCAGACGCAGATTGCGACGACCAAGCGGATCAACGCGCCATCCGACGACGCGGTGTCCTGGCGGCGGCTGCAGAGCCTCGCGCGCGATGGCGCCGACGACCTCGCTTATGGCGGCAATTTGACGCTCGCCGGCACGACCTTGAGCCAGGCCGACAGCACGCTGAGCTCGATCACCGACGCGCTCCAGCAAGCCAAGGAGCTCGCGGTCAAGGCGAACAGTGGTACGCTGTCGCCAAGCGATCGCGTGGCGATCGCCGACCAGCTCGACGCCATCGTCACCAATCTGGTCAGCTATGCCAACGTCAAGGATTCGCGCGGCGCTGCGGTGTTCGCCAATGGCGACGCCGATGCCGTGACCAGGAATGCCGATGGCACGTTCAGCTTCGCGGCCACCGGCCCGACATCGATCCCGGTCGGCGCCAACGAGTCGATCCAGCCCGGCGATTCGGCCGCGCGCGTGTTCGTCGATTCGAGCGGTGGCAACATTCTCTCCACCATTTCCTCGCTCTCGGCCGCACTCAGGGGCTCCGGTAACGTCTCGACCATCGCCGGCGCGACCGGCGACGCGCTGCAGGCAGCCAACGACCAGGCGGCGAGCGTCCAGGCCGGGCTCGGCGCCCGCGCAGCGCGAGTCGATCTGGAAACCTCGCGACTCAAGGATATCGCCACCAATCGCGAAGCGGCCCGATCGGCGCTCGAGGACACCGACGTCACCGCGACGATCACCAATTTGCAGAAGACGATGACGGTCTTGCAGGCGACCCAGGCGAGCTTCACCAAGCTCGCCAGCATGTCGCTGTTCGACTTCCTGAAATAAGTCCGGCGGCGCCACCCTCCGCAGCCGCTCCAGCGATGCTGCGGAGGGTGGCGCCGCACCCGGTTCAGCTCCGCTGAATCGACAAACCGCAACGTCCTTAACCGGTTGGCTACGAAAAGCCGGTTAACCATCGATCGAACCGGTCGTTATCCGGTTAGGCCGTGATTGCAGGGGGTAAGTAGAGCTAAGATGTTTCCGGCAATCGGCCTCGTTGTCCTACTGGCGATGGTCTTCGGCGGGTTCGTCTTCACCGGCGGCGCGCTGGGGCCCGTGCTCGAGGCCATTCCCCACGAAATGCTCATCATCGGCGGCGCCGGGGCCGGCGCGCTGATCATCGGCAACTCGCCCAAGGAGCTGAAAGGCCTGGGCAGCGGCATCATGAAAGTGATGAAGGGGCCGAAATACAAGAAACAGGATTATCTCGACGTCATCTTCCTCGTCTCAAAGCTGATGAAGATGCTGCGGATGGACGGGCCGATCGCGCTCGAACCGCATGTCGAGGACCCCAAATCGTCGGCGATCTTCGCCGAATATCCCCGCCTGCTCGCCGACCACACCTTGGTCAATCTGATCGCGGACACGTTGCGCCTCGTCGTCGTTTCGTCGGGCACGCTTGACGTCCACGCGGTCGAGGAAGTGATGGATAACGCGATCAAGACCCACCACCACGAAGTCGAGGGGCCGCAGGGGACGCTGCAGAACCTGGCCGACGCGCTGCCCGCTTTGGGTATCGTCGCGGCGGTGCTCGGCGTCGTGAAAACGATGGGCTCGATCGACAAGCCGCCCGCGATCCTGGGCGCGATGATCGGCTCGGCGCTGGTCGGTACCTTCCTGGGCGTGTTGCTTGCTTATGGCATGGTCGGCCCGCTGGCGACGCGCCTCAAGCAGATCATCGAAGCCGACGCGGCGATCTATCACGTCGTCAAGCAGATCATCATCGCCTCGCTGCACGGTCACCCGCAGCCGCTGGTGATCGAGGCCGCGCGCTCGGGCATCGCGCATTCGAACCAGCCCGCGTTCGCCGAGGTCTTCGACGGTCTGCGTGGACGCTGATCGTGCAGAGGCCGGCGTTCGTCCTTGATATTCGCGCAGAGGCGCAGAGGACGCAAAGGCGTTCACCCGCGCATCAGCGCAGCTATTCCGGGCCGCTCAGAGCGAAGGGCCGCCGGCGCGGCCGGGCAACGCCTCTCGGCGTCGTCCGCGCCTCTGCGCGAACCAATATCCTGCTGAAAGCGGAGGTCGCCTGATGGCCGCGCGCGCTCCCCACGGCAGCAATCAGCCCCCGAAGATCATCGTCAAGAAGATCTATATCGAGGCCCATGGCGCGCATCATGGCGGCGCCTGGAAAGTCGCCTATGCCGACTTCGTAACCGCGATGATGGCGTTCTTCCTATTGCTGTGGATCCTCGGCGCGACGACCGAGAAGCAGCGCAGGGGCATCGCCGACTATTTCTCCCCGACCTTGGTCAACATGAAGGAGAATAGCGCGGGGTCGAACGGCATGTTTGGCGGATCGTCGATCACCGACAAGGACAATTACCCGCACAAGGCCTCGCAGACCGGCACCAAGTCGCTGACCATTCCCGTCGGCGCGACCGGCGGGTCCAATATCGGCTCGGGCGAAAAGGGCTCGCTCAAGGCACGGCTGACCGCCGAGGATCAGAAGAATTTCCAGGACATGAAACGCAAGCTCGAACAGGCGATGAAGTCGCCTGCCTTCGCCAAGCTCGCGAGCCACGTGAAATTCGTCCAGACCCGCGACGGCTTGCGCATCGACCTGGTCGACGACGCCGATTATTCGATGTTCTCGCTCGGCACGACCCAGCTCGTGCCGGAAGCAAGCAACCTGATCGGCATGATCGCGGGATCGGTCAAGGCGATGGAAAATCCGATCATGATCCGCGGCCACACCGACAATCTGGCCTATGGCAATCCGCTGGCGATGAACAACTGGATGCTGTCGACCGGCCGCGCCGAAGCGACGCGCCGCCGGCTGGCATCGGGCGGACTGGTCGAGGATCGCTTCTACCGCATCGAGGGCGTCGCCGACCGCGAGCCGATGATCGAGAACAACCCCGCCGACCCGCGCAATCGCCGCGTGTCGATCACCTTGCTCTATCGCGCCGGGTCGTTCGACGATGGCGGCCGCACAAGCATTCCGACAGGGCCGGGAGCGCTCAGCAAATAGCCGCTCCGGGGCAGGACACGGCAAGAGTGCGAAGTGCGACGGCCCCGATTGCCAGGGGCGGCGGTTGCGATATCCTTCGTTGCTCCCCGGAGAATGACGATGCTGCTTAGCGCTGTGGCCCTGCTTCTCGCCGAAACCTCCAGACCCTATTCGCCACAACGCGCCCATGGACGATATACGAGCCAGAATTATGCGCTCGCTTTCCCATCGCTGCGCGAAACCTGGACATGCCCAATTCCAACCGACTGGACAGGAACGGACCATGGGACGATCCTTTTCCTCACTCCGCCTCGCCGGTGTTACGGCATCGGTTTCCCGTCGATCGCACGTGGTTTCGAACCTGGCACGACGCCGCGTATCGAGGTCTATTACGACGGGACATTCATCGACGACGGTATTCGCCCGCTAACCGCAAGATCGTGCCGCCAGGTCGCGACCATGCGCCTGTTCGGCAGCGAGCGCCCGGTCTGCGCCATGAAGGCAAAGGCGGGGCTGAGGATCGTCAGAATCGCCTCGCTCTACCGTCAAAAAGAATATGAGGTGGAGCTGACGCTCGTAACCACCCCGGCGCGATACCAGCGTGATTTCGCTACGTTGCAGCGTCTCACGTCCGTCATAGGGACCTGCGACCAGAATCGCGACAAGGGTCCCGGTGCGTGTACCGGCATCTACTGAGGCACTGCCACGCGGCAGTACTCAATCCGGTCGTGCACATGACGAATGCGACGGCCATTGCCGAGAACACCGGCGCGCCTTAGCCTCGTCCCATGCTGTCCTTCCTCCTGTTCGCCGCGGCGAGCGCTGCGCAACCCGTCGCTTCGGTTCGTGTCACGTTCGACCGCAAGGGCGAGACCTCGGCCCGCACCGAGGGCTTCGCCGATCCGGCGGTCAATCGCGGCGTAACGCCGGACGACCCGGTGCGGATCGCCTCGATCTCCAAGCTTGTGACGGCGATCGGGGTGATGCGATTGGTCGAGCAGGGCAAGCTCGATCTCGATTCGGACATATCCAAGTGGCTCGGCTACACCTTTCGCAATCCGGCTTTCCCGGACACACCGATCACACTCCGCTTGCTGCTGTCGCATCGTTCGAGCCTGACCGACACGATCGACTATGTCCTGCCGCTAGATGGCGACATGCGCGCGACCTTGGCCAATCCCAAGGCATGGGACGCCGAGCACGCCCCGGGCAGCTTCTTCCGCTACACCAATTTCAACTTCCCGGTCGTGGCCGCGGTGATGGAACGGGCGACCGGCGAACGCTTCGACCGGCTGATGGATCGGCTGGTGATCAAGCCGCTCCGGCTCAACGCTTGCTACCAATGGGATACGTGCGACGACGCCACGATCGCGCATGGCGTGGTGCTGTTCCGCGGCGGTCAGGTGACGCGCGACGACAATCACGGCAAGCGCCCCGCCTGCCCGGTCACACCGGCGACCAACGGCAGCTGCGACCTCTCGCGCTGGAAGGCGGGCGCAAATGGCGCTATCTTCGCGCCGCAATCGGGGCTGCATATCTCGGCGCGCGGGCTCGAGCGGATCGGGCGGATGCTGCTCGGCAACGGCAAGGTCGACGGTGTGCGGCTGCTCTCGCCCGCGTCGCTCAAGCTGATGGAGACGCCCGCCTGGACCTATGACGGCAAGAACGGCGACATCGGCGACGGCTGGGTGTGCAGCTATGGCCTCGGCATGTTCGTGATTCCGACGCCGCAAGCGGGGTGTCGCGACGATCCGTTCGGCGACGGCAAGCGGCGGTTCGGGCATCTTGGCGACGCTTATGGTCTCAAATCCGGATTGTGGGTCGACTCCGCCAGCGGTACCGGCGTGGCCTATTTCGCGACCGACGTGCCGACCGACAAGGGTATGCACTCGAGCTATACCATCACCGAGGAATCGCTAGCCCATCCTTGACGCCGACTGCCGCGACCGAAAGGATCGCGGCCATGAAGTTGCGCCTCGCTCTTACCGCCACCTTGCTCGCCGGTTGTTCGATCGGCGCCGCACCCTCCCCCGCCATGCAAGCCGACCTGATCCTGCGCGGCGGCACCGTCTATACCGGCGATGCCGCACCCTTCACGGGCGATGTCGCGATCAAGGACGACAAGATCGTCGCGGTCGGGCCGAGCCTGAAAATCGCCGCCGCGCGGACGATCGACGCGACCGGCATGATCGTCGCGCCCGGCTTCATCGATCCGCACACCCATGCCGGCCCCTGGCTCGCCTCGGCCGACGCGAAGACGCGGCTGATCCCCGCTTTCCTGCTCCAGGGCGTGACCACCGCGTTCATCGGCAACGATGGCGGCGGCGGCACCGATGTCGCCGCGACCTTGGCGACGCCCAAGACCAAGCCGGTCGGGCCCAACTTCGTCACCTATGTCGGCTTCGGCGCGATCCGCAGCCAAGTGATCGGCGGTGCCAATCGCGCGCCGACGCCGGCCGAGCTCGACAAGGAAAAGGCGCTGGTCGCCAAGGGCATGTGCGAAGGCGCGATCGGCTTCTCGACCGGGCTGTTCTACGCGCCGCAGAGTTTCTCCAAGACCGACGAAGTGATCGCGCTGTCGCAGGAAGCGGCCAAGCGCGGCGGCTATTACGACAGCCATATCCGCGACGAATCGAGCTACACCGTCGGCCTCGCCGCCGCGATCGACGAAGCGATCGCGATCGGCAAGGCGACCGGCATGCCGATCCATATCAGCCACATCAAGGCGCTGGGCGTCGATGTCCAGGGCATGGCGCCGGCGATCATCGCCAAGATCGACGCCGCGCGCGCGGCCGGGGTCAACATCACCGCCAGCCAATATCCCTGGTCCGCCTCAGGCACGAGCCTAGTCGCCTCCTTGATCCCGCTCTGGGCGCAGGACGGTGGCGATGCCGCGCTGATCAAGCGGTTCGATGATCCCGCGCTCAAGCAGAAGCTGCGGGAAGGCATCGCCGAAAATATGCGAAAGCGTGGCGGGCCGCATTCGCTGCTGATCACGGAGGGGCAATGGCGCGGCAAACGCCTCGACGAGATTGCCGCGGTAATGAAGACCGATCCGATCTCGGCCGCGATCGCGGCGATCCGGGTGCACGATGCCGGGGTCGTCTCGTTCAACCAGAGCGAAGCCGACATCGCCGCGTTCATGAAGCAGCCCTGGGTGATGACCGACAGCGACGCGTCGAGCGGCCACCCCCGCGTCTGGGGGACGTTCGCGCGCAAATATGCCAAATATGTCGTCGCGGATAAGGTGATCAGCCTGCGCGATTTCATCGAGCGCAGTTCGTCGGTCACCGCCAAATGGTTCGGACTGACCGGACGCGGCGAGCTCAAGCCTGGGGCGTTCGCCGACGTCGTGATGTTCGACCCGAAGACCTATGCCGCGCAGGCGACCTACGAGCAGCCGACTTTGCCGGCGACCGGCGTGAAGACTGTCGTCGTCAATGGCAAGGTCGCGGTCGACAACGGCAAGCTGACCGGCTCCGCCGCCGGCCGCGCGCTGCCGCATACGCCGACGCCCGGCACCTGTTCATAATGCTGCCCTCACCCTTCCGGCGCTTCGCGCCTCCCTCCCTCTCCCGCATGCGGGAGAGGGAAGGGGCCCATCGCGCCAGCGATGGGAAGGGTGAGAGCCTGTGAACCCTCTGCGCTTCTGGTTCGCCATCCCCTTGTGGCAGCGCGTCGTCGGCGCGCTCATCCTCGGCGTGATCTTCGCGCTCGCCTGGCCGGCGGGCGCCCCGTACGTCCAGTTCATCGGCGACCTGTTCGTCCGCGCGATCCGCATGCTGGTCGCGCCGATCGTGCTGGTGACGATCGCCGCCGGCATCACCAGCCTCGCCGATCCCAGGAAGCTCGGCAGCCTTGGCGCGCGCACGATCGGGCTGTTCGCGGCGACCACCGCGATCGCGGTGTCGGTCGGCATGCTGGTCGCGACCGTGATCCGCCCCGGCGCCGGCGCCCCGCTCGGCACCGCCGCGCCGCACGCGCTGGGCACGCCGGTCACGCCCTATGACCAATTGATCGCTATCATTCCGCTCAACATCGTCGATGCGCTGGCCAAGGGCGACATGCTCGCCCTCATCTTCGTCGCGATCCTGTTCGGGGTCGGCACGGTGCTGACCGGGGAAGCGGGCAAGCCATTCGCCACGTTCCTCCAGGCGACCTCGGCGGTGCTGCTCAAGGTCGTGACGATCGTGATGGAAGCGACTCCGTTCGGCGTGTTCGCACTGATCGCCAATGCGGTCGCGGCCAATGGCGCCGCGGTTTTCGTCCATGTCGGCTGGCTCGCGCTGGCGGTGGTCGTCGGGTCGCTGATCCAGATGCTGGTGGTGCACAGCCTGTTGCTGCGCCTGGTCGCCAAGCTACCGGTGCTGCCCTTCTTCCGCGGCATCGTCGACGCGCTGGTCGTCGCCTTTTCGACCGCGTCGAGCGGGGCGACGCTCCCCGTCGCGATGCGCGTGTCCGAGGACAATCTCGGCATCAGCCGTCCGGTCTATTCGACCGTGCTGCCCTTGGGCGCGAGCATCGGCAAGGACGGCACCGCGATGTATGTCGGGCTGCTCAGCCTGTTCGCGCTCCAGGCGTTCGGCACACCGTTGACGCCCTCGGTATACCTGCTCGTCCTGCTCACCGGATCGCTCGCCGCGTTTGGCACCGCGCCGGTCCCCTCCGCGTCGCTGTTCATGCTCGCCGCGGTGCTGTCGGCGGTCGGCGTCCCGCCCGAGCAGACCGCGCTCGTCGTCGGCTTCGTCCTACCGTTCGACCGCCTGCTCGACATGACCCGCACCGTGCCCAGCGCGTGTGCCAACCTCGCCGTCGCCACGACCGTCGCGCGCTGGGAAGGCGAGCTCGACGAAGACATCTATCGCTCGGCCGACGATGAGTGACGCCCCGCTGATCGAAGCGAGCCTGATCGCGCTCGACGGCCGCGAGGCCGCGATGCGCGGGCTGTTGTTCGATCGCTTCTTCGCGCGCTTCCCCGAACGCCGCGCGATCTTCATCCATGTCGACGCCACCTCGGTGCGGATGACCGACGAGACGCTGCAATGGATGTACGGGCTGGCACAGGATCGTAAATGGGTCTGGAGCCAGGTTGCCGAACTCGTCTTCAACCACCGCAATTACGGCGAGCTCCGCCAGGACGAATATGATGTGTTCGTCGACTTCGCGATCGATGCGCTGCGCGACACGATCGACCATTGGGACGCGGCGACCGAGGGCGCGTGGCGGCGGCAGGCAGCGACGCTCAAGACATTGATCGCGCGGGCACGCGCCGAATGGGCGGCGTCGCCGCTCGCTTTTTCGTGAGCACAAATCGCGATACCGTTGTTCCGACAGGAATCATTGTTGACTACAGATGTAGTCGATCTACCCTTTCAGCGAATCATCCTTTCGCTGGAGACCCGAAAATGACCGCCCCTCGCTTCGCGATCGTCGCCTTGCTCGCATCGGCAACGTCCATGCCCGTCCAGGCACAACGCGCGGCGCCTACCGCGGTGGCACGCACCGGTACCGCCATCGCGCTGACGCCAGCGGCACGTAACGCCGCGATCGACCAGATCATCGGCACGATCGAAAAAGGCTATGTCTTTCCCGACCGCGTTCCCGCGATCGTCGCCAGGCTGAAGGAGGGGCTCACCCAGCGCTACGACACCGCCGATCCCAGCGTCTTCGCCGAACGGGTAACGACCGATCTCCGCGCCGCCAGCAACGACCGGCACATGTATCTCAACTACGCGCCTGACGAATTCGCCGCAGCGGGGAACGCCGGGACCGCCGCAAACGACCAGAAGGAGAGCCCGGCGCTGGCAGCGATCCACCGCCGCACCGCGATCCGCGCCAATCATGGCCTGGCCCGGATGGACATCCTGCCGGGCAATGTCCGCTATCTGAAGATCACCGGGTTCGAGTGGGTCGATGACCAGACCGGCGCAGCGTACGATTCCGCCATGCGCTTCCTGCGCGACGGCGATGCCGTCATCATCGACTTGCGCGGCAATGGCGGCGGCTCGCATGCCGCGGTCCGCTATCTGCTCAGCCACTTCATGGACGGCGACACGCTCGACATGACCTTCCTTCAGGCCGGCGAGCCGCCGTCGCAGTCGCGGACGCTGGAATATCTTCCGGCCGGACGGCTCAAGGGCAAGCCGCTCTATGTGCTGATCGACCAATATGTCGGGTCGGCCGCGGAGGCCTTTGCCTATGACGTCCAGCAATTTCGGCTGGGAACATTGATCGGCGCGACGACCGCGGGTGCGGCGAACAACAACCGCTTTTCGCCGATCGCACCTGGATTCATGCTGAGCGTCTCGTTCGGCCGACCGGTCCATCCGATATCGCAGTCGAACTGGGAGAAGAACGGTGTGTCGCCCGACGTGGCGATCGATCCCGGCCTGGCATTGGATACCGCCCAGTCGCTGGCGCTGGCATCGCTCGCCGCTCGGCCCAACGCGGACGCCGGCCATCGTGCCGATTGGCAATGGGCGCGCATCGCCATCGATGCCCGCCTGCGTCCGCCGGTAATCGCCGAGGCCAAGCTCCGGTCGTGGACCGGCGTCTATGGCACCAACCGCATCGGGTTTCAGAATGGCGGCCTGACCTACCAGCGGACCAACGGTCAGGTGGTGAAGCTGGTACCGCTGACCGCCGACGGGCTGTTCTCGATCGAGGGCTATGACGATCATCTCCGAGTTCGCCTGACCGGCGATGCCATGGAGCGGCAATGGATCGACGAGCCCAGCGCGACCCGCATTCCCAAACAATAGAGGATCCGATGGCGACATTGCCGACGAAGAAAACCACGCTCGCCCTGCTCGCTGCGCTGACCGTCTCGGTTCCCGCGACGGCGCAGGACAAGGACCTCACGGCGCGGGTCGAGGCGACGCTGGCACAGCTGGCCGGGCCGGGGACGCGGTTCGGCATCGTCGTGGTCGACGACCAGGGCCGCGACGTGGTCGCGATCAACCCCGATGCGCGCTTCATCCCGGCGTCGAACACCAAGATGTTCACCACCGCGACGGCGCTGGCGACGATGGGCGACCTGACCCAGCCCGACACGACCGGGGGTGCCGCTGTGCGGCTCGACGGGCGCGACGTCGTGCTGATCGGCAATGGCGACGCGCGGCTGTCGGGCGCCGACGATTGCACGGTCGATTGCCTGACGACGCTCGCCGATGCGGTCGCGAAAAAGACGCGCGTGGTCGGCGATGTCATCGGCGACGACACCCTTTTGCCCGACGAGCGCTGGGGCCCGGGGATGAGCTGGAACAACATCCCGACGCGATCGGGTACCGGCACCTCGGCGCTGACGATGGACGACAATGAATTACCGGTGACCATCACGCCCGGCCCGGTCGGTTCGGTGCCCAAGGTCGAGCTGCCGGCTTATTACACGGTCGATAACCGTCTGATCACCGTTCCCGGCGCGAAAAGCTCGGTCGAGTTCGATCGCGCGCCCAATGGCTTTGAGCTTCGCCTGACCGGCACGGTCGGCGCCGACGCCAAGCCCGAAAAGCTGCGCGTCGGGATCGACGATCCGGCGCGCTACGCCGCCTGGCGCTTCGTCCAGTTGTTGAAGGCACGCGGTGTCCGCGTCACCGGCAAGGTCAACGTCCGCCACCGTCCATTGATGCCCGGCGACGATCCGGCGATCCGCGGCAACGCGCCGCCCGCCCGGCCGCCATTGCCCCCGGCACTCGCCAAGCTGACTCCGCCGCCGCTGATCGATGACATGCATCTGACGATGAAGGTCAGCCAGAATCTCCACGCCGAACTGTTCCTGCGCCGCTCGTCGCTGGTCGCCGGCAGCGGATCGATCGCCGATGGCCAGGTCGCGGTGCGCGCGATGCTCTCCAAGGCCGGCGTGCCGCGCGCGGCATTCGACTTCTCGGATGGGTCGGGCATGTCGAGCTACAACCGCGTCGCACCGCGCGGCGCGGTGATCATGCTGCGCTGGATCGCGACGCAGCCCTGGGGCGCGGCGTGGCGCGAGACTTTGCCTGTCGGCGGGGTCGACGGCACGCTGGCAAAGCGCTTCGGCGGGACTTTGCTCGACCACAAATTGTTCGCCAAGACCGGCACGCTCAACGCCTCGGCTGCCTTGTCGGGCTATATGATTGCCAAGAGCGGCCGTACGTTGACCTTCTCGACTTATGCCAACGACATCCCACCGGGCGTCGAAGCGACCAAGGCGGTGGACGCCGCGCTGGAACTGATCGCCGCGGAGAATTGAAGGACACCAAAGCGGAGCGACACGGCTGGTCAGTCAGCCTAACCAACCACGCACATTGCCCGTCGGAAAAAATTTGCGAACTCATGTCGATTTCCGACACACTCGTTCGTCGTCCCGATGAGACGCCAATTGGGGCCGGCTCGACCAAGGAGACAGACGATGCGTGTAATGGTGCTGGTGAAAGGCAACGAGGACACCGAAGCGGGCCTCGCGCCCACCTCCGAAATGCTGGAAGCGTTCGCGGCGATGGACCGGTTCACCGAGGAACTGGTCGAGGCCGGCATCTTCATCGCCGGCGCCGGGCTCAAGCCCGGCACCGAATCGAAGCGTATCGCGTACGAGGGCGGCAGCAGCACGGTCACCGACGGGCCGTTCGCCGAAGCGCGCGAGCTGATCGCGGGCTTCTCGATCTGGGAAGTCAGGGACATGGACGAGGCCGTGGCCTGGGCCACGCGCTACCCCATGATGGCCGGCAGCGAGGTCGAAATCCGGCCATTCTACGAAGCGGCGGACCTGGCCGATTTCGTCGCGCCCGAGGAACTCGCCAGCCCGCGCGGCGGCGACCGCGGCAAGCTTGGCGTCGCCTGAACCGGTCGGCTGGGGCGGCAAGGCCTCTCCAGCCGGCTTCACTCTGATTGGCGGCCGATGATCGTTTCGTCGACACGCCTTGCCATCATCGGAGATTGACGATGACCATCACCATCACTGCGTTCGAACGGTCGCCCGACGGCGGCAAAGGCCTGGCACGTGATACGCGGGTTCGCTGGGCGCTCGAAGAAGCAGGGCTGCCGTACGACGTTCGTTTCGTTTCCTTCGCCGAGATGAAGGAACCGGCACATCTGGCGGTGCATCCGTTCGGCCAGATACCCACATTCGAGGAAGGCGATCTCGCCTTGTTCGAGACCGGCGCGATCGTCTTCCACATCGCGGAGCGACACACGGCCCTGCTGCCCGAGGACCCTGATGCCCGGGCGCGCGCAATTACCTGGATGTTCGCCGCGCTCAGCAGCGTCGAGCCGCCGATCCTCGACCTCCAGACGGCCAAATTCGCGGAAGGCGACAAGCCATGGGCGCAGGAGCGGATGCAGCTGGTCTTCGACCGCATCCGCGCCCGGTTGCGCCAGCTGGCCGATCGCCTGGGCGATGCCGAGTGGCTCGACGGCAGGTTCAGCGCAGGTGACCTGCTGATGGTGTCGGTGCTGCTGCGGCTGCGGATGTCGGGGATTCTGGATGAGTTTCCGACCCTGGCCGCCTATGTCGCACGCGGCGAAGCGCGCCCGGCCTATCAGCGGGCGTTCGCCGCGCAATTGGCGGTGAACGCGCCGCCGACCAGCTGAATAACGGCCTGCTTGCGTCGTCGCCGCCCCTGACGGACAAGGGGCGGCGTGACGGCAGGCGAGACGTATACCGGCGAAACCCATCAGGCGATCGAGGCGACCTTTCGCATCGAACGGGCCAGGCTCATCGCCGGCCTCGCCCGCATGGTGCGTGACATCGACCGGGCCGAGGAACTGGCGCAGGAAGCGCTGATCGTCGCGTTGTCCGATTGGCCGAAGACCGGCGTTCCGGCCAATCCGGGCGCCTGGCTGATGGCCGTCGCCAAGCGGCGCGCGATCGACGCCATCCGGCACGACCAGATGCGGATGCGCAAGCACGAGGAAATCGCGCGGACGCTCGATGAGGAAGCCGAGGATGCGACCGCGGCGATCGACGCCGCGCTGGACGACGACCTCGGCGACGAATTGCTCGGGCTGATCTTCACCGCCTGTCATCCGATGCTGTCGGCCGATGCCCGCGCGGCGCTCACGCTGCGGGTGGTCGGCGGGCTGACGACCGACGAGATCGCCCGCGCTTTTTTGTCGAGCGAAGCGACGATCGCACAGCGCATCGTTCGCGCCAAGAAGGCGATCGCCAAGGCCGGCCTGGCGTTCGAGGTGCCGCGGGGCGCCGAGCGGGCGGCGCGGCTGCCCGCGGTGCTTGAGGTCCTCTATCTCATCTTCAACGAAGGCTATGCGGCGACGGCGGGCGACGACCTGGTCCGGCCGGGGCTGGCGCAGGAGGCGCAGCGGTTGGGGCGCATCCTGGCGGGGTTGATGCCCGAGGAAGCTGAAGTACTAGGCCTGCTGGCGCTGATGGAGATCCAGGCGTCGCGGCTGAACGCGCGCACCGGGCCGGACGGCGCGTTCGTGCCCATCACCGAGCAGGATCGCGCGCGCTGGGATCAGTTGCTGATCCTGCGCGGGCTCGACGCGCTGGCCCGCGCCGACGCGCTCGGCGGTCAGGGGCCTTATGTACTGCAGGCCGCACTCGCCGCCTGCCATGCGCGCGCGCGCCGGGCCGCCGATACCGATTGGACGCGCATCGCCGCGCTCTACGATCGGCTGCGCGTCGTGACCCCCTCGCCCGTGGTCGACCTCAATCGCGCGATCGCGCACAGTATGGCGTTCGGACCGGACGCAGGGCTCAGGCTGATCGACGAGATTCCCGATGCCGACGCCTTGCGCTACTATGCGCCATTCCCGGCGGCGAGAGGCGATTTCCTGTTCCGGGCGGGCCGGCTGGCCGAGGCGCGGACGGCATTCGAGGCTGCCGCCGCGCTTACCCGCAACGCGCGCGAGCAGGCGTTTCTGCTCGGGCGAGCGGATGCTTGCGGCGGCAACTAGCCCAGTCGGTCGCCGCCGCTAAGCCTGACGCTGCGCGTCCCAGGCCGCGATCACTGCATCGCCGGTCGCCGGCCTGACCTCGAAAATGCTCTTCCCTGCCTCGCTATGTCGCGACGGATGGACACGGTTGGTCAGCAAGGTCCACGCAATGCCGCGGTCGAAATCGACCCACAGGCCGGTACCGGTGAAGCCGGTATGGCCGATCGTCTCGCCCGAACAGGCCGCCCCGCCCGACCAGCCGTCGAAGCACCGTTCCCAGCCGCAGGTGCGGTGGCCGTAATAGGGCGTGCGCATCGCCTCGAGCATCGCCGACGACGCGCCGCTGCCGTCGAGCAGCCCCAAAGCGAAATCGAGCACCCCCGCTACCGTCCCGAACAGCCCGGCATGACCGGTCTCGCCACCCATCGCGAAGCAATTCTCGTCATGCACTTCGCCCTTGAGGACGCGTCCGCGCCACTGGCAAAGCTCGGTCGCGACAGCGGGACCCGGCGGCGGGCCGTAGCTCAACCCCGTCCCGAGCGGCCAGGCCGAGAGCGGCCGCCCGGTGATCCGCTCGATCGCGATCCCCAGCAGGATGAAGTTGATGTCCGAATAGACCGGCGGTCCATGCCGCCACTCGCGCTGCAACACGAACGCGCGCAGCCGCGCCGGGTCATCGCCATAAGTGTAGATCGGCTCGACCGCGGGAAGGAAGCTGCGATGCGCCAGGCAGTCGCGAAAGCTGAGCTTGCGCTCGGCGGCGTTGGCGACGTCGTACTGACGCAGATCGGGGATGGCGTCGGTCAGCGGGCGGTCGAGGTCGAGCCTGCCCTGATCGGCAAGGCGCAAGATCATCGTCGTCGTCGCGATCACTTTCGACACCGAGGCGAGGTCGAACCAATGGTCGAGCGTCAACGCCTCGGACTCGGGCAGCAGCGCGGCCATCCCGGCATGCGTCACCCAGCGCCGCCCGTCGGCTGCCACCACGCCCAGCGTCGCACCGGGAATCCTGCCCGCCACGACCGCGGCGGCGGCAGGAGCGAAGGCCTGTTCGATCATGCCGCCACGGCTCCGGTCGCGTTGGGATCATCGTCGGGTCGCGGCTTCGCGCGGACAATGAACGGCAGCAGGACCAGCACTGCTACGCTCATCGTGCCCGCCATGATGAAGAAGCCGTCATAGCCGATTGCCTTCTGGAACACCCCCGACAACCCTGCGAGCAATCTAGGAATGAGGAAGGCGAGCCCGGAGAACAGCGCATATTGCGCGGCGGGATAGCGCGGATTGACGAGCAGCGAGAGGTACACGACGAACACCGCGCCTTCGAATCCGTGCCCGAATTGATCGACCGCCATGGCGAGATAGAGATCGAGATCGCCGGCGGTCACGCCGAGGCCGAACAGCGAGAACAATACCGGCCCGCCGGGCGCCTGATGCGCGAGCCACGCGAAGATCCAGTTGCTGAGCGCGGACATCACCCCGCCGATCACCAGCGCCCAGCCCATCGACACCCGAGCCGCCAGCAGCCCGCCCAAGGTCACGCCGAGCAACCCCGACACCAAAGCGACGACGCCGTCGGCGGCGCTGATCTGCTTGAGCCCATAGCCCAGGAAATTGAACATCGGATGCGACAGCGTGTTCGCCATCACATCGCCGGTCCGGTAAATCGAGATGAACAGCAGGATCGGAATGACGACCAGGCCGTATCGCCACGCCACGTCGACATAGGGACCGACCGCCAGCGACCGTCGCAGCGGTGCGTGCCAGGGCAGCTTGCGTAGCCATGGCACTGCCGCGCCGAGCACCAGGAACGGCAGCAGCCCGAGCCCGGCCACCCAATATTTCATGATGTCGGGATTATCGATCCCGACCGAGCCGATCGCGGACAGCAGCACCCAACCGATCACTGCGGTCGCCACGGTTATGGCAGCGATTGCCGCCCCGCTGGTCAGCAAACCGCTCAGCAGCGCGGGGATCCGACCGTCGACGCGGCCGCTCTCGGACCGCATCGCCGCCAGGAGCGGAAAAGGCAGGAACGCCAGCACGCCGATAGCCAGATAGGCGAAGGTCCAGTCGGATATCGCGGCGACGTAGATCGCGCCGCCGCCGGCCACCACCATCGAGATGCGATAGCCCCATTGGTTGACCGCGACGAGCGGCCCCTGCTCTTCGGCGGTCGGCGCCAGTTCGACCCGCCACCCATCTGCCGCGATCTCGAGCGTGCTGGTCCAGAAGGCGAGCAGCAATGCGAACAAGGCGGTCAGCGGCAGGCTCTTGTCCGATGCGGTGAACGCCATGCCGATCGTCGATAGGAAGATGCCGAGCTGGGAAACCATGATCCAGCCGCGCCGCCGGCCCCAGAAGCGACCAAACCCCGGCATGTCATATTTGTCGAGCAACGGCGCCCAGGCGAATTTGAACGTCGGCAGCAGCGATACCCAGGCGAAATAGCCAATCGTTACGATGTCGACATTGTGCCGCGCCAGACGCAGGAACAGCACGGTGTTGAACATGTAGAACGGCAAGCCGGCGGAAAAGCCGAGCAGCGTGTACAGCGCCAGCCGCCCGAAACCCGGACGCAGCACAGTGCGCTCGGCCGCACCGGAATCCATCGCTCCTGCCGTCATGCGCGCGGTCCGATCTTGCGGCTGATCAAATGCTGCACCGGCGATCCTCTCTCACGCATTGGAGCCACGGTCCGATGCCCGCCCGGCCGCGTCAATGGCTGCTGTGTTGCAACCACGCAACGCTTTGCCCCTTCTGCACACAAAAAGGGAACCGGTTTCATCTCTTGGCGCAAAAGGAAGGTGACAAGACTTGTCCATTTTGATGCTTAATGTCGCCAATGAAAGCGCCTCGGGAAGGGCGCGTCCAGGGGGACCATATCATGACAGGATCGAACTCGCTTCGTCTCGTGCTGGCGTCGGGGACGGCGCTTGCCGCCTTGTGCTTGCTGCCGAACGCTGCCTTCGCGCAATCGACCAATAGCGATCAGACCACGGCGCCCGCCGCGACTCCGACGGGTGCGGCGGCGCCGGTGGTCAACGACCAGGAGGACCGAGGCAGCGGCAAAGAGATCATCATCACGGGTTCGCGTATCAAGCAGGACCCGAACAATAGCGCGCTGCCGTTGACGATCATCACCAACCAGGACCTGCAACGCAACTCGATCAGCAGTCCCGAACAGCTGATCATGTTCCTGCCGACCAACGGCAGCGGCGCGGACAACCTTGCATCGAATTCGGACGTGGTCAGCGGTGCGCAGCGCGGCACCAATGGCCTGTCGGCGGCGAACCTGCGCGGCCAGGGGTCGGCTGCGACTCTGGTGCTGCTGAACGGCCGCCGCGTCGCCGCGCACGGTCTGTCGGGATCGGCGGTCGACGTGAACCAGATTCCCTTCGCCGCGATCGACCGGATCGAGGTGCTGAAGGACGGTGCCTCAGCGATCTACGGCACCGACGCGGTCGGCGGCGTGATCAACTTCATCACCAAGAAAAACTTCACCGGCCTGGATGTCCAGGGCTTTACCGACACGACCGAGCAGGGCGACGGCAACATCTACCGTTTGTCGGGCGTGGTCGGCTATGGCGACCTGAACAAGAACGGCTTCAATATCATGGCCGCGGTCAGCTATAGCTGGAACCAGATCCTGCGCGGATCGGACCGCGATTTCGTCAACGGCAACCAACCCAATCGCGGCCTGTCGATCGACACCCGCGGCACGCCGATCGCCACCATCTTCAACACCGGCGCCAGCGTGCTGCAGCCCCGCAACTCGCTCAACCCGTTGCTGACGGGCACGCTGACTGGCGGCCTGACGCTGACAGCCCCCAATGGTGCGAATGCCGCTGCCGGCGGCATCAACACGCTCGATCTGCCCGGCGGCGCCGGTTGCGCCTCGATCGATGGCGGGATGGCGTATGACGAGGTGCTGTGGAACGCGCCGACGGCCTATTATGCCTGTTCCTGGGACACCGGCCGTGCTGCCGTCATCCAACAGCCGATCAAGACTCTGACCTATTATGGCCGCGGCGTGGTCAAGCTCGGGGCGAGCGAGTTATCGCTCGAAGTGACCGGATCGGATGCAAAGTCGGCCAAGAGTTTCTCCAATGCGCAGCTGTCGGGCAATACGACCAGTCTGCCGGTCGCCTACCCGCTCAATTCGATCACCAAATCGACCTATGACTCGATCTTCAATGCGCTCCTGACCAACTTCCCCGGTGCGACGGCGGGGCTTAACGCCAATTACGGCAAGCCGATCGGCTTCCGCTGGCGTTGCGCCGCCTGCGGTCCGCGCGAATATGTGACCGACACCAAGACGCTCCGGATCGCGGCAGGATTGGAAGGGCCCCTGCCGCTCAAAGGTTGGGATTATCGCGCCGGCGCTTCCTATGCGCGCAGCGAATCCTCGTCGGTGCTGGGAAGCGGTTATTATTATTCGGGCATCCTCGCCACGATTAGCGGCACGCCCCCCGTCACCACTTATTCAAACGATCCCAAGGCACCAATCGCACCCGGCGCAACCCAGCCTGGCCTGGTCGGCCTGATCAACAGCGGCATCCTCAACCCGTTCTCGCTGACCCAATCCCAGGCGGCAATCGATGGACTAGCGGCGGTCTCGGCCAAGGGCACGACGCTCTATGGCGGCAAATATGAGGTGAAGCAGTTCGACGCTTCCATCTCGGGCCCGCTCTTCCCGATCGGGGGCCGCGACATCCAGCTTGCATTGGGGGTAGACTATCGCCGTGAGACCTATTCGTTCAATGGGTCGCCGGCGGCAGCCGCAGGCCAGCCGACGATCTTCCTGGCGGCGTTCGATAACGTCAACGCACTGACGCCCAAGGAACGCACCGTTAAGGCGGCCTATGCCGAAATGCTGGTACCGATCCTACCGGGCCTCGACGTAACCGGAGCCGTGCGCGTCGACGACTATACCGGCTTTGGCACGACGACCAATCCGAAGGTGTCGTTCAAGTTCCGGCCGGTCCAGCAGATCATGTTTCGCGGATCGTACAATACAAGCTTCCGCGTGCCGACCTTCAACCAGATATTCAACGGCATCACCGAATCGCCTTACGCGGGCAGCGACTTGGCCGATCCCGTCAAATGCTCGGGCGGCGTGCCTAACCTGACGAATCCGGCCTGCGCGTTCATCCGACCGAATATCTGGACTGGCGGCACGCTGAGTCTGAAGCCCGAAACCGCCAAGCAGTTCAACCTCGGCGTGGTGCTGCAGCCAGTCAAGAACGTCAGCCTGTCGGTCGACTGGTGGTCGATCAGCGTCGACAACACCATCCAACTGCTGACCCTACGTCAGCTGATCGACAATGCATCGTTGTTCCAGGATCGGTTCATCCGCGATTCGACCGATACGATCGTGACGATCGACGATCGCTGGATCAACGCCGGGTCGCGACGCACCCAAGGCCTCGAATTCACCTATCGCGGCTCGTTCGACGCGCTGGGTGGCACAATCAGCACCGGGCTCGACGGCTCGTTGCTGCTCAAGAAGCGCGAGAAGCTCACTCCGACCTCGGCTTACGGGCCGAGCCTGATCGGCGTGTTCACCTTCGCTGGCGACCTGGGCATCCGGTGGAAGCACAACGCCTTCGTCGCCTGGTCGAACAACAATGTCAGCGTTTCGCTGACCCAGATTTTCCGCAAGGGCTATAAGAATTTCGCTTTGCCGGGGATCGCCGCGGGCACCGTCTCGCGGCCCGATTACAACCAGTTCGTCGACGACTACATCATCTACAACGCATCATTGGCCTATACTGGTCTCAAGGGCTTCAAGATCGCGTTGGGCGTCAAGAACCTGTTCAACACCGATCCGCCCTTCGCCATCACCTATGACGGCAACACTGGCGCCGGTAGCTCATGGGAACCCCGCGTTACCGATCCGCGTGGCCGGTCGTACACCATGTCAGTCGAGGTGAAGTTCTGACGCCAACGACCATCGCGCATAAAATTAGAGGGGCGTCCGGCAACAGGCGCCCCTTTTTCTGTCCGGCCGAGAGCGTGATGCGAGTGAGTGGAATCCGTCTAATCGCGTGTCTAGCAGGCTGAATCGCCGACCGAATCGTACCGATTGTCGCCCGAGCGCACAGACTCAAAGCCAAAAACTGCGTAAATTGCGCAGTTGGCCTTCTGCCCCCGTCAACGGTCGCGCAATGCGCGTGCGCGCAAACCCCTCGCCCATCATCGAAAAGGTTTGCATGCGACCGACGGCGACATTCTCACCCGGCCCTTCCAGTCCCTGGCCAGCGCTCGCGCCGGTCGGATTGTTCCTGGTCGTCGCCGCCGTGCTGATCGTCGGACGCACGTCGCCGCCGATGATGTGGCTGGCGCCGATGTGCTTCGGCGCCTTCGCCTCGCTGATCCTGGTGTGGCGATCCGGGGCGCCGGTATTCATCCAATCGGGCGTGTCGATGCTCGTTATCACCGAACTCATGATGGTCGGGGTGCGCAGCGACGCACTGGGGATGCGCCAGGTCGAAGGCAAAGTGTCGACCGCGATCGCATCCTCCGACGCCGAGGGCAGTGACCCGGCGGCTGCGACCACGCCCGCGCCGGCATCGCGCGTGTCGATCGCGACGACCTCCACGGATGCCGCGGGCGAAGCCGACGACTTGTCACGCCGGATCCAGCAAAATCTTCCCGAGCACCTGCGTAACAGCGAAATACGAGGCGAATTGAAGGTCGACCGGCTCCGCTCGGACACCAGGTTGGCGCTGTCATGGTCGGTCGGACCGGCGGGCAGCGCGACCTGGTGCGGATCGACCAGCGTGTTCGCTGCCAACGCCCAGGCCGGAGTCGCACTGCTCGCCGCGGAAGTGGCGAAACGGCTGTCGCCGCCGCCCGGTGCGCGCCCCGGATGCGGCAGCCAGCACGCGTAAAACTGCGCAGTTTGAGCAATTGCATCGAACAGGCCGCTAGCGATTTCGGCAATGCCCCTCGCCTAACCATGTCGTCATGACGAGCCGTAACGCCTTCCTGTCTCGCCACCGCGGCGGTCGCCGGCGACTTCTTCAAGACGAACGCGGTGCGGCGCTGGTCGAGATGGCGATGGTCCTGCCCGTGCTGCTGCTGCTGATCATGGGGATCATCGTCTACGGACAATGGCTGGCCTGTGCGAACGCCCTGCAACAAAGTGCGAACGAAGGCGCGCGCGCCAGCTTGTCGGGCCTGTCGCAGGAAGAACGCGCGCTGACCGCGCGGCAGACGGTTACCGACTCGCTGTCGCATTATGACGGCATCGACCAGCGCAAGGTGGTTGTCGGCATCCAGGACGACGGCGCCACGCTCAACGTCACGGTCAATTACGACATGTCGGACCAGCCGGTGATGAAGCTGCCGTTCGCACCCATCCCAGACAAGGTCCTATCGCGCAGCGCCGCCGTGCGGTTGAGCAATTTTTGAAGGGGGCAAGAATGCGCGTCAGATCTTCCCTGTTCGCCTCGACCAGCGGCAACGTCACGATCCTGTTCGGCGGCGGCCTGCTCGCGTTCCTGGGGGTCGCTTCGCTCGCGGTCGACGCGACCAATCTTTATTTGGCCAAGCGCCATGCTCAGGGGATCGCCGATGCGGCGGCGCTGGCGGCGGCGGGTAATATTGACGATGCGAGCGGCGCCGCAGCCGCGGCGCGCAACGCCAATTCGATGCAGGGGCTCTCGATCGTCAGCGTCGAGCCTGGCAAATATACCGACGATCCGAAGATTGCGGCAAGCACACGCTTCGTCGTGGGTGCCGATGGCGCCAACGCCGCGCGCGTCCGTGTCCATGTCGACGTGCCGCTCTATTTCGCCCGGATTTTCGGCAAGCCGACCGTGCCGGTCGAAGCGCGCGGCACCGCCGCCCGGATCGATCTGGTCGCCTTCTCGATCGGCTCGCGGCTGGCGGGGGTCAGCGGCGGTCTGCCCAACGCCATGCTGTCGCAACTCGCGGGCACCGACCTGCAACTGAGCGCAATGGACTATCAGGCACTCGCCGGCGGCCAGCTCGACATCCTCAAATTCAGCGAGGCGCTGCGCTCGCAACTCAACGTCCAGACCGCGACCTTTGGCGAGCTGATGAACATGGAGGCCAGCTTGCCCCAGATTTCGCGCGCGATGGCGGCATCGGTCACCGACGCCCAGGCGTCGTCGGTGCTGAGTGCCGTCGCCAACCGGTTGCCGCAAAACTCGACCAAATTGTCTTCGCTGATCGACCTCGGTCCACTCGCGGAAGAGACCAAGTCCGACCCGTCGCGGCCGATTACCGTCGATGCTTTCTCGATGCTGCGCGGCACGCTCGAGCTTGGCGGGCAGCATCAGATCAGTACCGATCTCGGCGCGACGGTGCCGGGCCTCACCTCGACCAAGATCTGGATCGCGATTGGTGAACGGCCGGCAAATTCGCCTTGGCTCAGGGTCACCGCGGCGCATGATGTCGAGGTACGTACGGCGCAGACGCGGATCTATCTGGATACCCAGGTCGCGCCGCAACTCGGCCTCGCCTCGCTCAGAGTGCCGATCTATGTCGAACTGGCCGCCGCCAGTGCGAGATTGAAGGAGGTGTCCTGCTCCGCGGGAGCGAGCAAGGCGACGGTCAAGCTGACCGTGACGCCTTCGCTGGGCGAAGCCGCGATCGCCGATGTCGATCCGACCACGCTGGGAAATTTCCAGGCGGCGCCCACGCTCAACCGCGTGACGATGCTGCGCACGCCGCTCGCCAGCGTGTCCGGCTTCGCCGACGTCAAGCTGGGCGGCGCCGATCCACAGGATGTGTTCTTTTCGGCGAGCGACATTGCCAACCACACCGTGAAGCAGGTCAGCACCAACGACCTGCTCCAAGACGTGGCATCCTCGCTGATTTCGCGGATCGACCTCAACGTCAATGTGCTGGGACTGGGGCTGAACGTGGGGACGCTGACGGCATTGGTCGGCCAGGTGCTCAATCTGGCGGCCGCACCGCTAGACGGTGTGTTTGGCCAGGTCACGTCGCTGCTGGGGGTTCACGTCGGGCAAGCGGACGTGTGGGTAAATGGTGTGCGATGCGGCACGCCGGTGTTGGTCGGATAGCGACCGGGGTGGGGAGGAAATGGGTAGATCGAATTTAGTCTTCAGGCGCGACGATACCTGGCGGCCGCTCAGCTATCGGCTCGAATTGCCGGCCGAAATCCGCGAATTCCGGTCGTGCCGCCTCGACATCTTGCTGCTCGAACTGTCGGTCGCCGGCTGCGGATTATGGGCCGGATTCAAGATCCGGGTCGAACGACCGATCACCTTGTTCGTCGATGGCTTCGCGCCGATCAAGGCGAGTACCGCCTGGAGCGACAGCGGTTTCGCCGAACTGATGTTCGACCAGCATCTGCACCTCAGCGTCGTTCAGCACATGGCTCGGGAGTCGGCGGCCTGTTGCCGTCGTGTCATGCCGTACGGCGTGCCGAGCGCCGCGCATGCCGAGTACGCCGCGCTATCGCAGGAACTGGGAAAACCGCTGGATATCTGAGCCTCATGCGGCAGGGCGGGTTCGGCGTCGCCCGAGTAAATCTATTTGCGCGTCACCACCATCACCGCGCCTTCGCTGCCATAGACGCCGCGCAGGTCCTTGATCGCCCCGACTGCCGGGACGGTGGTACCGTCGTTGCGCAGGAATTCGGTCTCGAACCGTTGCGTGCCGCCGTGGCTCAGCACGGTCTCGATCGCCTCGCGCAGCATCACGCGCTGCCCAACCGGCACGAGATCGACGACGGAGACGTTGGACAGTCGTTCGCGGGGAAGCTGGAGCAGGTCGCTCATCGCGGCGTCGACTTCCTCGATCCGTCCGCGCACGTTGAACCAGATATAGCCGATCCCACCATGCGCCAGGATCGCTTCGATCAGCGCCTTCTTCGTGTCGGCCAGCCGATAGGCTTTCACGTCATCGGTAATGTCGCGCGCGAGCATCACGACGCCCTGATGTGTCCGGAACGTCTCCATCCGATGCCAGGTGTCCGACCCGAACAGCCCCGGCAGTTCGAACGAACACGGCTCACCCGAGCGCTCGGTCCGATTGCAATAGCTCTCGAACATGGTTTCCCTGAGCGCCGGGAAGGCCTCGAACAAGCCGCGCCCGGGAAGCGCCCCTTCCGCCTTGCGCGCCATCGCATGCGCGGTGCGGTTGGCCATGATGATATTCCGCCCTTCATCGACGACGACGAGCAATAATGGCAGCCAGTCGGCGAGTTCCTGGTTGGAAAAGAGCGAGTCATGATCGTCGCTTTTCGCGGTGGCGATAAATTCGTGATAATTGGCGATCGGGAGCAGAGCATGGGTTTCGCGCCCATGATGTGTGACGAATACTGTCCTACCAGCCTGACTCAGGTGGCCGAATTGGCGCGCAAATTCCGACGCTCTTACAAAAATACCTTGCACTACGTCCCCCGTACGGCTGACGCTTTATACTCCCGGCATCGAATACCACGCTAGTCAACTTGAGATTATAACCTATGTATCAGACAATCACTATCTTCTGGTAAATCGAAGCCAAAATGAGCAAGATTTATACGTCCAGTATATCGAAAGATATTGGCCGATGTCGCTTCCGTACTATTACGGTAGCGTGCAGGAGCCGCTCGGCCTTAAAGAAGGCTGGGAGATTATCGGGTCTGTCCGAGTCCCTACCAGATCGCCGCCCGATTGCCGGGCGCCAGATATAGCGGGTCGGCCGCCCTGACTCCGAACGCGCGCACCCATGCCTCCATGTTGCGCGCGGTCCACACGCGTTGCGCGGCGGGAGCATGCGGGTTGGTCAACAAGCGCCGCCTGAGGTCGGCGTCGCGATATTTCAGCCGCCAGATCTGCGCCCAGCCGAGAAAGAACCGCTGGTCGCCGGTCAGGCCGTCGATCACCGGCGCTTCTCGTCCGCCCAGCGAAGCGCGATAGGCGTCATAAGCGATCGTCAGTCCACCCAGGTCGGCGATATTCTCGCCGAGCGTCAGTGCGCCGTTGACGTGCAGGCCGGGCAATGGCTCGTAGCGGTCGAATTGCGCGGTCAGCACCGCGGTGCGTTTCGCGAACGCGGCGCGATCGGCGGCCGACCACCAGGATGCCAGCCGCCCCTGTTCGTCATATTTGGCGCCCTGATCGTCGAACTGGTGCGTCATCTCGTGCGCGATCGACGCGCCGATGCCGCCATAATTGACTGCCGGATCGATTCTGGGATCGAAGAAAGGCGGCTGCAGGATCGCTGCGGGAAAGGTGATCGCGACCTTTGGGTAATTGGCAAAGGCGTCGACCGTCATCGGCGTCGCGCTCCATTCCCAGCGATAGATAGCTCGCCCGATTTTGGCCGCTTCCCAATCGTGGCGAAACTCGGCGGCGCGCATGGCGTCGCCGAACGCATCGCCATCGCGCATCGTGAGGCCGGCATAATCGTGCCAGCGATCGGGATAGCCGATCTGGGCGTGGAAGGCCGCCAGTTTGCGGTGCGCGCGCGCCTTCGTCTCCGGCGTCATCCAGTCGAGCGCGTCGATCCGGTGGCTAAAGGCCGCAACCAGGTTGCGCACCATCGCCTCGGCGGCGGTGCGCGTCGCCGGCGCGAAATGGCGCGCGACATAGATTTTGCTGACCTCGTCGGGCACCGCGTCGAGCACGAAGGCGATCGCGCGGCGCCAGCGCGGTTCCGGCGTGTCCACGCCATCGATCACGTGACCGTAGAATGCGAAATCGGCCGCCCGAACGTCTGCGGGCAAGACTTCAGCATAATGATGGAGCGTGCGGACGATCAGCATGGCGCGCAACGTCGCGACCGGGGCCGCATCGATCAGGCGCAACGTGGCGGCGATGGCATCGGGCTGGCGCACGATGATCCGCGGCGTGCGATAGCCCAGCGCCCGCACCAGCGTGGCGACGCGATAGCGGGAGCGCCCGGCATCGAGCGCCGACACGGCAACCGGATTGTAGGTCCGGGCGGCATCGCGGCTGTCGGCTGCCGACCATTGGGTTGCCGCGATCGCCGTCTCCAGGCGAAAGACGGCGTCCGCGGCGCTGTCCGGCGCCGCGACGCCCGCGACCTTCAGCATCCGGATCAGGTAATCGCGATACGCGGCGCGCGCCTGCCGCATCGTCGGGGTGTCGGAGGTATAATAATCGCGATCGGGCATGCCGAGCACGCCTTGCGACACGGTGAGCGCATAATGGCCGGGATCGCGGTCGTCGGGTTCGACCGCGAAGGCAAGCGGCAGATCGACCCCGCGCCGGCCGGCCTGGGCGGCGGCGGCCCAATAATCGTCCGGCGACCGGACCGCCCGCAGCTTATTGAGCCAAGCGTTCGCCGACGCCATGCCCAGCCGGTCGATACGATCCTGGTCGAGGAACGCGCGATAGGCGGTGCCGGCGCGGCTCGCTCGGTCGCGTGCCAGTTCGTCGAGGATGGCATGGACCTGGGTCCGGCTGAGATCGTCGAGTTGGCCGATCGTGCCGATGCTCGACCGGTCGGCGGGAATCGCGGTGCGGCGCTCCCAACCACCATTGGCGTAGCGGAAGAAATCGGCCCCCGGCGCGACGCTGCGGTCCATGCCGCTGGCGTCGAATCCGGAGCCTCCGATCGGACCGTCCGCGCCGCCACGCCCGGGGATCGCGATCGCTGCTGCAATGGCTAAGGCTGGCGCGCTCCCGCGGGCAATGCCGACCAGTCGCGCGATCGCAGGCCGTTGAATTGGTTGACGCATCCGTCGCGGCTCCTCGCGAACCGCCTAGCAGCGCGCGGCCCGCCCGGGCTAGTCCAACAATTCGGCGAAGCGCGCAGCGAAGGTATGTGCGTCGCCCGGCCAGCGCGCGGAGACATACTTGCCGTCGCGCACGATCCAGGCCGGGCGGGCATCGTCGATCGTATCGCGCGCCAGCCCGCTCGTCTTGCGCCGGAAATCGGACGCATCGCGCGGCACGTCGACATAATCGCCGGGGCTTGCCAGCGCGCGCGTCACCTCTGCCTCGACCGACATATGGCCCTTGGGCTGACCGGGTTCTTCGACATAGGTGCGGTAATAATCGCGATCCCACCAGCGCCCAACATGCGCGAGCGCGCTGGCGGCGCGCTCCTGCGCCCAGGTCAGCGACGCGGTGCGGCGGCCGTGCAGCACCGACTTGCCGTCGCCGCGCAGGCTGCGCGCGGCGAGCAGCACGCCGTGGCAGATAGCGCCGACCGGCTTGTCGGCATCGAAGAAGGCAACCACCAGCCGCTGCAGCATCGCGCTTTCGAGATAATCGCGCATCCCGCGCGCGCGATGTCCGCCGGGTAGCACCAGCCCATCGAAATCGCCGGCCGATGCCTGATCCCAGCGCAGCGGCGTACGGAAATGCGGATCGCGCTCGAGCTCGGCGTAAGCCCGCCGCGCATCGCGATTGGCGCGCAGCACCAACCCGATCAGGCGGATACGGCGCAGTCCCGGCACGCGACTCCAAAGATCGAGCCCGATGCCGTCGAGCATGATCGGATCGGCCGTTGCGGGTCCGCCATCCGGCGTCGCGAACCACACCTCATGTCCGCGATCGGTCAGCACGCGCCAACTGACCGCCACTTCCGACGGATCGAAATCGCGATGCGGCAGCGGCATGACCACCCGGGCCATCGGCAATCCCTCCCATCGATCGGCGGATCGTGCCGCAGCGACCGGGGCAAGGCAATCGACGGAATGGCGGCGACTCATGGCCACGAATCGACTGAAAACCGTCGGCCGGCCCAATCTTCCTCATTTCGTCGCACCCGGATCACGTTTCACCGCTGATTTGGCTCGCCTCGTCGCGCGAATTGTCGCGAGATAAAGTGTCGTCGCCGAAACGATATCGGTTTTAGTCGCGAGAATCGCCGGAGCCTCGGAAAAACAGCGGAAAACGGTGACGGATAGTAACGCGATCGAATACTGACCGGCGATTCTTGCTAAATTGCCGTGGATAGATCGCGCCATATACGTGGATAGGACATTTAGCCTGCCCCAATTGGCACAACCTATTGATGGAGATTAAATATAGCCTGCCATCTCCTCAAGTAATTATGAGATAATATCAATAAAATACTATTGCCCGTTCGTATGATTCGGCGTACCTGGATATCGCACTCGAACTAACGGGTTCACCATGCCATTGCCATTCATAGTATTGGACCGCTCTGCGGTCCTTCTCCTCGGCGTGTGCGCCGGGGCCGCCATAGGTCTCGGCTTTGTCGGGCACGCCGGTTCTGGCGCGTCCGCAGTAAAAGCCCCTGTCTGCGCGATTCCCGCCAAGACGAACGCCGCGCCGCCGGAAGTCGCCGCCGCGCGCTTATGCGGATCGGTTCCGCAAAAACAGTTGATCGCCACCTTGCACCAAGGCCGCCCGGTACGTGTAGCGGTGTTCGGCGATTCGTACGGCGATGGTGTCTGGTCGGGGCTGCAGCGGCAATTGCCGCGCGCGAACTTCGAGGTCGTCAAATACAGTCAGCCGGCAACCGGCTTCACGCGCTACAAGCGGCTCAATATCGAGGCACATACCGCCGAGCAGCTCGGCGCCGAGCCGATCGATATCGCTGTGATCTCGTTCGGCGCCAACGACATCCAGGGCATCATCACCGATGACGGCAAATATGGCCCGATGCTCGGCGACCGCTGGAAGGCGCAGATCGCGACCCGGATCGACCGTTTCGTCGGCCTGCTCCGCCGCCACCATGCGATGGTCTATTGGGTCGGCCTGCCGCGCATGCGCGAGGCGCAGACCGACAGCGACATGGGCGCGATCAACGACTTTTACGCGAGCGAAATGGCCAGGCTCGGCGTGCCGTTTGTCGACACCCGCCCGCTCGCCTCGGACAAGAACGGCCAATATGCCGCCTATCTGCCCGATCCCAAGACTGGCGAGCGCACTTTGGTCCGCGAAGGCGACGGCGTGCACATGTCGATGACCGGCTATCTGTGGATCACCAAGGGGCTGGCGGCGCGCATCCGCGACTATGTCGATGCCACGCGAGCGATCGATACCGCGCCCGCCGTCGCGCCAGAGGTCGCGCAGTGAAGGCGCTCGCCTTTGCCCTGGCGTTGCTGTTGCCCGGCACCGCCGCTGCCGACAATTGCCAGCGCGAGGCGTGCAATCTCGCCACCCTCAGGCCAGTCTTCGCGCGGCTCGACGCGGCGCGGGCGGGAATCCCGGGCATGCGCCCGGTCCATATCATCCAGATTGGCGACAGCCACACCGCCGGCGATGTGCTGACCGGCGCCTGGCGCGACCTGCTTCAGGCGCGCTATGGCAGTGGAGGGCGCGGCGTGCTCGCCGCCGGACGGCCATGGGACGGCTATATTACGCATGGCGTGACCGCGACGATGTCGCCTGGCTGGCGGGTCGCGGCAAGTTTCGGCAAGGGTTCCGAGAACATGGCGGTGCCGCTCGGCCTGTCGAGTTATTCGCTGACCTCGCTCCAGCCCGGCGCGACGATCGGCCTCACTACCGACAGCCCAACCATGGATTTCGACCGCTTCGTGCTGTGCGCGATGGCTGGACCCAATGATGCGACGCTGACCGTCCGGCTGAGCGGGATCGACCAGCGCATCACGCTCGACGCCCCCGTCCCGACCCCGCGCTGCACGACGATTCGTAGCTCTATGCCGCAATCGTCGGTCGCCGTGACCGCCGGCGATCGCCCCGCGACGATCACCTCCTGGGCGACGTTCCGCGACCAGGGCGGCGTGGTGCTGTCCAATCTCGGCGTAGTCGGCGCGCAGCTGCGGCATTTCGGCCGCACCGACGATGCGGTGATCGCCGAGGAATTGCGCGCTTATACGCCCGATCTGATCGTGCTGGCCTTCGGCACCAATGAGGGATTCTCGCCGCACCTGGACCCGCGCGAATACGAGACAAGCTTGCGCGGCCAAATCGACCGGATACGCACGCTCGCCCCCGGCATCCCGCTGCTGCTGCTCGGCGCGCCCGACGCGCTGACCCGTAACCAGGCGCTCAAGACTAATGCCGAGGGCGCGCTGCTCGGCTGCCCCGACGCGGTAACGCCCTCTTTGATCGCGCCGCCGGCACTCGGGCGGGTTCGCGGCATCCAGCGCGAGGTCGCACGCGATCTCGGCATCGCTTTCTGGGACTGGCAAGCAGCGATGGGCGGGCCGTGCGCGGCGCGCGCGTGGACGAACGCGATGCCGCCGCTGATGCGCCCCGACCATGTCCATTTCCGCTGGCTTGGCGGTCAGGCGCTCGCCGCCCGGCTTCAAGCCGATCTCGACGCTGCGATGAGCGAGTGACGCGATGCTGTTCCCCACGCTGACCTTCGGCCTGTTCTTCCTGATCGTCTTCCCCGCGGTGTGGGCCGCGCGGTCGAACGAATGGCGAAAATTGCTCCTGCTCGTCGCCAGCTGGGTGTTCTACGGCGCGTGGGACTGGCGCTTCGTGCCGTTATTGATCGGCTCGGCGCTGATCAACTGGGGCACCGCCGCGCTGATCGCGCGCAGCGACGATGCGCGTGCGCGCAAGGCGCTGCTGATCGGCGGCGTCGCGGCCAATCTCTTGGTGCTCGGCTTCTTCAAATATTTCGACTTCTTCGCGCAGCAGGCGGGCAGCCTGCTCACCTTGTTCGGCATCGGCCAGGACGCGCCGCTGATGCAGGTGATCCTGCCGGTCGGCATCTCGTTCTTCACCTTCCAGGGGATCAGCTACGTCGTCGACGTGCATCGCGGGCGCGTTCCCGCCGCGCGATTGCTCGACATTTTGCTGCTGATGTCGTTCTTCCCGCATCTCGTCGCCGGGCCGATCGTCCGCGCCGCCGATCTCGTGCCCCAGTTCCAGCAGACCCCGAAGCTCAATCGTGGAATGGTCTCGATGGGGTTGCTGCTGATCGTCTGGGGATTGTTCAAGAAAGCGGTAATCGCGTCCGAGCTCGCGACGCAATTCGTCGACCCGGTCTTCTCGGCCCCCTCGGCGCATGGCTCGCTCGACCTGATCCTCGCGGCGTACGGCTATGCGGTCCAGATTTATTGCGACTTCTCGGCCTATTCGGACATGGCGATCGGCATCGCCGCCTTACTCGGCTACCGCTTCCCGCGCAATTTCGACCGGCCCTACCGCTCGGCCTCGCTCCAGGAATTCTGGCGGCGCTGGCATATCAGCCTGTCGCGCTGGCTGCGCGATTATCTCTATATCGAGGCGCTGGGCGGCAGCCGCGGCGGCAAGATGCGGCTCTACCGCAACCTGATGATCACCATGCTGCTCGGCGGGCTGTGGCACGGCGCGGCCTGGACCTTCGTGATCTGGGGCGGACTGCACGGCGCGGCATTGGTGATAGAGCGGGTCTGGGCAACGAGCCCGCAGACCCGAAAGATCGTTCTGCCGCATTGGGCCAAGGTCGTGCTGACCTTCCACGTCGTGACCTTGGGCTGGATCTTCTTCCGCGCGGCAAGCTTCGGCGACGCGCTGGCCTATCTCGGCGGGATTGTCGCGCCGGCGACGGGCGCGGTCACCGTGACGCCATTGGTCGTCCTGCTGATCGCGTTCGGCCTCGCCATCCACGCCTTACGCTGGGACTCGATGACGCGACTGGCCGAGCGGCTGCGCGGCTTGCCCGCGCCCGCGCTCGCCGGCGCGTTGGTCGCGGCGATGCTGGTGGTCGACGCGATGCGCTTCGAAGGGATCGCCCCGTTCATCTACTTCCGCTTCTGAGAGAGCCGATCATGTCCGACCTCTACGAATTCCCCGCCAATCTTCCCGACCAAGACGATGACGGCCACGCAACGCTCAAATGGACGGGCGTGATCGTCGCCTTGGCAACGTTGGGACTGGCGTTGTTCAATCCGACCGCAATCAGCGGCTGGGTCGACGATCTACCACCGGGGCCGACCAATGTCCGCCTTACCGCAATCGGCGAAGATTGGGCCGAAACCGCTGACCGGATTGGCCTGGGCATGGGTCACGCCAGGCTTCACGCCGCCTGGAAGAGTGCCGAACGTACCAATTGGAAAGGCCGCCAGCCGGTCGAGATGGCGGCGACCGACCAGCCCGCTACGCCGTGAGGTCACGCAGGCAGGCGATCAGCGTGCGCCGCGCAAGCACGATCTTGAAATCGTTATGGCCGTACCCGCGCGCGGCCCTCAGCAGCGCGTCGGCCGCTGCCTCGAACGCTTCGGTCCCGGCAGGCTTGCCGACCAATGCGGCTTCGGCTTCGGCACTGCGCCACGGCATCGACGCAAGCCCGCCGAACGCCAGCCGCGCCGAGGTGACGACACCATCCTCGACCGCAACCGCCGCCGCGACCGACACCAGCGCAAAGGCATAGGACGCGCGGTCGCGCACCTTGCGATAGAGTTGCCGGCCAGGTGGCGGCGCGGGCAGCTCGATCGCGACGATCAGTTCGCCGGGTCTGAGATTGGTCTCGATCTCGGGCGTGTCGCCGGGCAAGCGATAGAGATCGCCGAGCGCGATCCGCCGCTCCTCGCCGTCAGGCAGCGCGGTCACCACCACCGCGTCGAGCGCGCGCAACGCCACCGCCATGTCCGACGGATGCGTCGCGATGCACGATTCCGATCCACCGAGCACCGCATGGATGCGGTTGAACCCGCCGATCGCGTCGCACCCGCTGCCCGGCTCGCGCTTGTTGCAGGCCGCCGCGGTCTCGTAGAAATAATAACAGCGCGTCCGCTGCAGCAGATTGCCGGCGGTCGACGCCTTGTTGCGCAATTGCGCCGACGCGCCCGCCAAGAGGGCCCGGCTCAGCATCGGATAGTGCGCACGGATCAGCGGATGGGCGGCGAGATCGCTATTCGGTACCAACGCGCCGATCCGCACGCCGCCGCCAGCGATCTGCTCGACGCCATCGAGTGCGAGCCGGCTGATGTCGACCAGCCTGACCGGCGTCTCGACCTGCAATTTCATCAGGTCGACCAGATTGGTCCCACCGGCAATATAACGCCCACCGTCCGCGCCGGCGGCCAAGGCGTCCTCGACGGTCGCGGCCCGCGCATAATCGAATGGCTTCATTCCGCGGCCTCCGCCACGCGCTTGGCATCCGCCACCTCGCGGATCGCCGCGACGATCGTCGGATAGGCCGAACAGCGGCAGATATTGCCGCTCATCCGCTCGCGTATCTCCATATCGTCGAACACGACATGATCGAGATCGTCGCTGACATGGCTCGGCCAGCCCTGGGCGACTTCATCGAGCATCGCAGTCGCCGAGCAGATCTGTCCCGGCGTGCAATAACCGCATTGGAAACCGTCATGATGGAGGAACGCCGCCTGCAACGGACTGAGCTGGTCGGGCGTGCCGAGTCCCTCGATCGTCACCACCTCGTCGCCTTCGTGCATCACCGCCAGGCTCAGACAGGCGTTGATCCGCCGCCCGTCGACCAGCACCGTACACGCGCCGCACTGGCCGTGATCGCATCCCTTCTTGGCGCCGGTCAGACCGAGATGTTCGCGCAACAGGTCGAGCAAGGTGGTGCGAACGTCCGCCTCCACCTCGCGCGCTTCGCCGTTGACGGTGATCCGCATCGCCTTCTCCCCGGGACAGACCCGCCGCTACAAAGGCACCGGAACGGCACAATTCTGCGACAATTCGAATGTAGTGGCCTGCATTGCTCCCGACCAGTAGCGGATAATGAATGCGTCGTTCGATCAGCCTCGTCTTATTGCTTGCCGGCAGCGCGCCCGTCGCGCTCCACGCCCAAACCGCGCCTGCCCCAGCGCCGAACCCGGCGCCTCCGCAGTCGAAGCCCGCATCTGCGCCGCAATCGGACGACGACAGCGCGGATGAGAACGACATCGTCGTCACCGGCTCGCGCAGCCTGCCCGGCGCGGTAGTCGGCGATATCCCGCCCGAACAGTCGCTCGGGCCTGCCGATGTCCGCTCGTACGGCGTCAACAGCGTCAGCGACCTGCTCAACGAACTCGCGCCGCAGATCCGCAGCGATCGTGGATCGGGCGGCGCGCCGGTGGTGCTGCTCAACGGTCGCCGCATCTCGAGCTTCGCCGAAATCCGCGATCTGCCGACCGAGGCGATCGCGCGCGTCGATATCCTGCCCGAGGAAGTCGCGCTCAAATACGGTTATCCCGCCGACCAGAAGGTGGTGAACATCGTCCTGCGTCAGCGCTTCAAGTCGATCACCACCGAACTGGGCGACCAGGTCGCGACCGAAGGCGGCCGCAACACGCCATCGGTGACCGGCGATATCGTCACGATCCGCCGCAACAACCGCTTCAGCCTGCACGCTGGCTATACCGACAGTTCGCCGCTCTACGAGAATGAACGCGACATCCTGCCGCCGGTGACCAAGCCGGCCACGCCGGGAACGATCGACCTCAATCCGGGCTTCGACCAGCGGCCCTATCGCACGCTCTTGTCGTCGAGCCGCAATTTCCAGACGAACCTGGTCTACGCCCGGCCGCTGGGCAAGGTGAATGCGACGATCAACGGCACGTTCCAATATACCGAATCGACCGGCGCGCAGGGTCTGCCGACGCTCGATTTGACCTTGCCCGCGGGCAATCCGTTTTCCACCTCCGCCGGCGATGTCGAGATCGACCGCGTCGCCACCGGCTACGATCCGCTCAAGCAGCGCAATTCGGCGCTGACCTATCATCTCGGCACCGGCTTCAACGGCCAGTTCGGGACGCAATGGCGCTGGTCGCTGACCGCCAATTACGATCGCGTCGACAGCGAGACGTTCAGCGAGACGGGGTTCGACGTCAGCGCCCTTCAAGCCCGGCTCGATGCCGGCGACCCGACGTTCAATCCGCTCGGACCGATCAATCCGCTCGATTATGCGGTGGCGCCGGCCAATCGCGGGCAATCGACCTCCAATAGCGGCGGCGTCGATGCGCTGGTCAACGGCAAGCTGCTCAAGCTGCCCGCCGGCGACATTTCGACCGCGATCCGGGTCGGCGGCTCCTTGTCGAGCCTCGACAGCCAGTCGTATCGCCTCGACTCGCAGAGCGGGCTGGTCAGCACCAGCGGATCGACCACGCGCAACGAAGCTTCGGGGCAAATCAATCTCGACGTGCCGATCGCGAGCAAATCGAAGCACGTCCTGGCGTTCATCGGCGACCTGTCGCTCAACGGCAATTACGCGGTGCACCAATTGTCGGACTTCGGCACGCTGACCACCCGCGGATACGGCGCCAATTGGCAGCCGATCCAGGGCGTGCGGTTCATCGCCTCGGTGACCGACCAGGACGATGCCCCGTCCGCCGCGCAGCTTGCCAATCCCACCGTCGTCACGCCCAACGTCCGCGTGTTCGACTATATCAAGGGCGAGACGGTCAGCGTCACCAGCACGACCGGCGGCAACCCCTTCCTCAACGCCGACAGCAAGCATACGCTGAAGATCGGCCTGACGTTGAAGCCGTGGGAAAAGACCGATTTCACGCTGACCGCCAATTACGTGAAGTCGAGCGTGCGCAACGCGATCGCCGGCTTGCCGTCGGCGACGGCGGCGGTCGAGGCCGCCTTTCCCGACCGCTTCACGCGCGACGCCGATGGCGACCTCACCGCGATCGATACGCGCACGGTGAACTTCGCGCGCACCGACCGGTCCGAATTGCGCTGGGGCTTCAATTTCTCGCATCCGCTCAAATCCAAGTTGCAGAAAGAAATCGAGGCGTTCCGCGCCGGCAAGGGCCCCAACCCGTTCCAGGGCCTGCGCTTGCCCAACAACCGCCGCTTTGGCGAGCGGCCGCAGGGCGCGGGCGGTCCACCCCCGGGTGACGGCGGCACGCCCAATGCCACCACGCCGCCGGCTGACGGCAGCAATCCCAACGCGACGGGTACCCCGCCCCAGGATGGTGCGGCCGGCGGCGGCCGTCCTGGTGGCGGACGCTTTGGCGGTGGCGGGTTCGGCGGCGGTGGTTTCGGCGGCGGCGGCGGGCGCGGCGGTCGTGGTGCGTTCGGCGGCGGCGGTGGCCGGCTGCAATTCGCTTTCTACCACACCTGGCATTTCACCGACCGCGTCGAGCTTTCGCCGACGCTCCCGGTCGTCGACCTGCTCAATGGCGGCACGATCGGGCAAGGCGGCCAGTCGCGCCACGAACTGGAGGCACAGGCGGGCTATTCCAATAACGGCCTGGGCGTCCGCTTGTCGGCCGATTGGCAAAGCGGCACGCATGTGCTGGGCGGCAGTCCGGGCAATCCCAACCCGCTCGATTTTTCGAGCCTGGGGACGATCAACCTGCGGCTGTTCGCCGACCTCACCCAACAGCTTAAGTTCCTCAAGAAGAACCCCTGGGCAGCGGGGATGCGGGTGACCCTGGCGCTCAACAACGTCTTCGATTCGCGCCAGCGCGTCCGTGACGCCAATGGCGACACGCCGATCAGCTATCAGCCAGATTATCTCGACCCGATGGGCCGGACGATTCGGCTGAGCGTGAGAAAGGTGTTCTTCTAGGCCGCGTGCAGGGAAATAGCGGCGCTATTTCCCGCCCGGCGCTCGGCCCGGCCGGCGGCGCCAAAGGCGCCGTCCGACGCGGCTTTGCCGCGTCGAGAGGCCGGCTACTGCACAATCCCCAACTAACTCCCCTCCCTGAAAGGGAGGGGTTGGGGGTGGGTGCGCGCGTCTGCGCGCCGTAAAGACTCATTGGCCGATCGCTAGAGAGCGCCGGACGAGGCATCGAGCCTCGCCCGACGCTACACCCACCCCTTGATCCCCTCCCTTTCAGGGAGGGGAGAATGTCGTCGCCGAGATCCCTACAACCCCACCTTCTTCTCCAGCCACCGCGCCGCCGCGTCTGGGCTCTCCTTCCCCGCATCGCGATCGACCATGTAATTGGCCTCGCGCATCGCCTCGACCGGCACGCGCCCGATCAGCGGCTTCAGCGCCGCGATCATCCGCGCATCCTTCGCGTGGCGCGGAGCGATGGTCAGGATCGCATCGTAATTGGGAATCGCCCCCTTGGGATCGCTCAGCACGGTCAGCCTGTCCGCCGCGATCCGCCCGTCGGACGAGAAAGCCGAGATGACGTCCGCCTGCCCGCTTTCCAGCGCGCGATACATGAAGGTCGGGTTGTAGGCATGGGCCGATCCGAACCGGATCGGATAGGCGACGCGCACCGCTTTCCATTCGGGGCGTTCGAGGAATTCGAGGTCGGCGCCGAATTGCAGGTCCGGCGCCTTGGCGACCAAATCGTCGAGACTGGCGATCCCCAGCGCCTTGGCCCGATCGCCCCGCATCGCGAAGGCATAGGCGTTTTCGAACCCCATTCGTCCGAGCAGATTGAGCCCCTGTTTCGTCTGCCAGTCGCGGATCGCCGCCACCATCGCATCGCGTGGCGGCGTGTCGGTCCGCATCATCTCGTTGGTCCAGATCGTGCCGGTATAATCGACCGCGACATCGACATCGCTCGACGTCAGTGCCGCGAACATCACGCCCGATCCCAGCCCTTCCTTGTAGCGCACGCGATAGCCCGCCGCCTCTAGCCGATGGCCGATCATCCGCGCCAATATATATTGTTCGGAAAAGCCCTTGGCGCCGATCGTCACCGTCTCCTGCCGCACCGGCAGCACCGGGAGCAAGGCGATCACGACGCCGAGCGCGAGCAGACCGAACGCGATCCATGCGCCGAGCCGTTTGCGCCGCGCGATGCCGCGCTCGATCACGCCGAGCAGCGCATCGACCGCGAGCGCCAGTCCCGCCGCCGCGGTGCACCCCGCCAGCACCAACGCCCAATTCTGCGTCTGCAGCCCGGCGAAGATCATATCGCCCAGGCTCGGCTGACCGACCGTGGTCGACAGTGTCGCCGCGCCGATCGTCCACACCGCCGCCGTGCGGATGCCGGCCATCAGCACCGGCGCGACCAATGGCGCCTCCACCAGCCGCAATTTCTGCCACGCGGTCATGCCGACACCATCGGCCGCCTCGATCACCGCCGGATCGATCCCGGCGAGCCCGGTCACGCCGTTCCTGAGGATCGGCAGCAAGGCGTAGAGCGTCAGCGCGAGGAGCGAGGGAAGGAAGCCCAATGCAGGAATTCCGCCGCCGACCAGCGTCGAGAGCGACAACAGGATCGGATAGAACAGAGCGAGCAATGCCAGGCTCGGGATCGTCTGGACCAGGCTCGCGAAGCCGAGCACGATCCGACCGACCGAAGGAACCCGCGCCGACCACACCGCGAGCGGCAGGCTGAGGATGATCCCCAGCACCAATGCGCTCATCGCCAGCAACAGATGCTGGGCGAGGAGATCGGGGACCCGTGCTAGGGCGTCGAGGAAGTCGACCACTAAAACTCCTCCCCGGCACGGGGAGGGGGACCGCCGGGCGCAGCCCGGTGGTGGAGGGGGTAGGCCTCCAGGGATGTAGCCGGTGGCGCCCCCCCTCCACCAGCCTCCGGCTGGTTCCCCTCCCCGCAAGCGGGGAGGATTTGGGGGGAACCCATCACGCGCTCGCCTCCAGCGCGCCGAGCCGTTTCATCTGTTCGCGCGGCACCGCGACCAGCGCCTGCGCCGCTGCGCCGCCTTCACCGGCCAACAGCGCCCGAGGCACCGCATCAGCGACGATCCGACCCTTGTCCATGACCAGCACGCGGTCGGCGAGCAGCAGCGCCTCGGCCATGTCGTGCGTGACCATGATCGTGGTCAGCCCGAGCCGATCATGCAGCGCGCGGATGGCGTTGCCCAATTGATCGCGCGTGACCGGGTCGAGCGCGCCGAACGGCTCGTCCATCAGCAACAATCTGGGTTCGGTCGCTAAGGCGCGCGCGACACCTACGCGCTGGCGCTGCCCGCCTGACAAGGCATCGGGCATGCGCGTCGCGAAGTCCGCCGGCAAATCGACCAGCCCGAGCAGTTCCGCAACGCGGGCGTGCGGGTCCTTCTCTCCCTCCAGCCTGAGCCCGATCGCGACATTCTCGGCGACGGTCAGATGCGGGAACAGCCCGATATTCTGGAAGACATAGCCGATCCGCCGCCGCAGTCGGAACCGGTCCTCGGTATCGATCTGTTGCCCGTCGATCGCGATGCTGCCCGCGCTCGGCTCGATCAGCCGATTGATCGTTTTGAGCAGAGTCGACTTGCCCGACCCCGAGCTGCCGACCAGCGCGACGAAGCTTCCCCCGGCGATCTCGACCGTCACGTCGTCGACCGCGACGGTGCCGCCGGGGTAGCTCTTGGTCACGCCGGAAAGGGCGACGGATGGGCCTGGCAGACTCACGCGGACGTTGTGCGGAACGATTGCCACAGGGTCAAACGCTCGAATTCGTCACCCCGGGCTTGTCCCGGGATCCACTGTGCCGCAATCCTGGGCCAAGAGGCTCCGTGGATCCCGGGACAAGCCCGGCATGACGACGGTACGAAAAGGGCGGGGAATGACGACCAAAGCAATCTTCATCACCGGCGGCGGATCGGGCATCGGCCGCGCGGTGGCACAGCGGTTCGCGCGGGAGGGCTGGCGGGTCGGCCTCGCCGACGTCAACGCCAAGGGACTGACCGAGACCGCCGCGTTGCTGCCTACGGGGATGAGCGACACCTATATCATGGACGTGCGCGATCGCGATTCGTGGAAGAACGATCTCGACGATTTCACGTCCAAGACCGGCGGCCGGCTCGACGTGCTGTTCAACAATGCCGGGATCGGCACCGGCGGGCGGATCACCGAGATGAGCTTCGAGGATCTCGACCGGGTCGTCCAGATCAACCTGGTCGGCGTGCTCAACGGCGCCAAGATCGGCCATGCCTATCTGGCCAAGACGCCGGGATCGTGCCTGCTCAACACCGCCTCAGCCTCGGCGATCTATGGCACGTCCGGCCTGTCGGTCTATTCGGCGACCAAGTTCGCCGTGCGTTCGCTGACCGAGGCGCTCGATGGCGAATGGTATGGCGACGGCATCAAGGTGCGCGACCTCATTCCCGCCTTTATCGACACGCCTTTGCTCCAGGTGCCGGTCGACGGCAGCAATCGCAATATCCGCGAGTCAGTAACCGCGGCGGGCCTAGAGCTGAGCAGCGCCGCCGACGTCGCCGACGCCGCGTGGAATGCGGTTCATGGCGACGCCGTCCACACTTATGTCGGCAAGACCGCGTTCCGGATGAAATTCGCCGCCCGCTGGATGCCAGGCCAGCTCAGGAAGATGATGCGGCGCGGGATCGGCAGCAAGGATTAGGTGGATCGACATTCAGACCTCCCCATTCTGTCCGCCGGGAGGGATTGTTGACTCAGTCATGATTCTATAGTGTTGATTCGATCAACATAATGGATTTGTTGCGACATGACGGTTCGACACGAGCGGGACGTGGCCGCGCTGCGCGGCTTCAACCGCGTCTATACCATGCAGTTGGGACTGCTCGACGCCCATCTCGACGACAGCCCGTTCACCCTGAGTGAAGCGCGGATTCTCTACGAACTGGCCAACCGGACCGATCCAACCGCGGCGGAAATCGCCCGCGTGCTCCGGCTCGACCCGGCGCAGATCAGTCGCACGATCAAGCGGTTCGCCAATCGCGGCCTGGTCACGATGCGTGACGATCCATCGCATGGCCGCCACCAATTGCTGTCGCTCACCGGGCCGGGCCGAGCCGCCTTTGCCGCGCTGGAAGGCAATACGCAGCGCGCGGTCGGCGCGCTGTTGGACGGATTGCCGCCCTTCCGGCGCGCGGCGATGCTCTCCGCGGCGAGGACGATAACCCGGATATTCGAACAGGATACCACGCCCCGGCCCGTGCTGCGCGGACTCAGGCCCGGCGACCTCGGCATGGTGACCGCGCGACAGGCGATCCTCTACGCGGAGGAATATGGCTGGAACGGCGACTATGAAGCGCTGGTCGCGCGCATCCTCGCCGACTTCCATCAGTCCTTCGATCCCGACCGCGACGCGGCCTGGATCGCGGAGATGGACGGGCGGATGGCGGGCTCGATCTTCCTGGTTCATGGCGACGAGCCGGACGTGGGCAAATTGCGCCTGCTTTATGTCGAGCGCGATGCGCGCGGCACGGGGGTCGGCAAGATGCTGGTCGCGGCGTGCATCGACCGTGCGCGGGCGGTCGGATACAAACGGCTCGACCTGTGGACCAACAGCGTCCTGTCCGCCGCGCGCGCGATCTACGAGCGAGCCGGTTTCGTGCTGGTCGACGAAACGCCGCACCATTCCTTCGGCAAGGACCTGGTCGGCCAGACGTGGTCGCTGGCGCTTTGACGACGCACCGGGCGCGGCCTATGGCGCTCGTCGCGAGATCGATTGGTGCGGGATCGGGAACGGGAATCGGCCCGGTGAACATCCCCGACTTCGGTGCGTTCGCTCTTGCTCTGGCCAGGAAGCGGATATTGCGGCACTAGCGAATTTATGCCCGGCGTGACCCAAGAGCGAAGGCCGACGATCAGCCTCATCATCCCCGCTTATAACGAGGAGGAATATCTTCCCGCCTGTCTCGATGCGGTGATGCGCAACGTCGCGGGCAAGGTGACCGAAATCATCGTCGTCGACAACAACAGCACCGACGGCACGCGGCAAGTGATCGAGCGCTATCCCGGCGTCACCTATGTGTTCGAGCCCGAAAAGGGCATCACCCGGGCGCGCCAGCGCGGCTTCCTCGAGGCGACCGGCGATATCCTGGCCTATGTCGATGCCGATACGCACCCGCCGGCGGGCTGGATCGAGCAGATCTGGGAACAGTTCGGCAAGCGCAAGAATCTGGCCTGCCTGTCCGGGCCGTACAGCTTTTACGACCTCAGCGGGCTGCGTAACAAGATTTCGAGCGGATGGTTCGTCGCGGCGCGGCCGTTGTACGGGATTACCGGCTATATGATGGTCGGCGGCAATTTCGCCATTCCGCGCGACGTGCTCGAGCGGATGGGCGGGTTCGACAGCTCGATCGAATTCTATGGCGAGGATGTCGACATCGCCAAGCGCGCCAAGCAACAGGGCAAAGTGCTGTTCTCGCCGCGGTTCGTCATGCCCACCTCGGGACGGCGGATGAAGAAACAGGGCTTCGCCAAGATCGCCGGTATCTATTTCCTCAATTATTTCTCGATCGTCTTCCGCGGCAAGCCCGCCACCAAGGGCTATGAGGACATCCGCTAAGCGGAACGGCCACGCAATGGCGGCGGAATCCCATCGCTAGTCGACTAACAGATCGATCGCCTCCGCCATCGCGATGTCGCGGTGCGACAATCCGCCGGCGTCGTGCGTGGTCAGCGTGATGTCGACCCGGTTCCACACGTTCGACCATTCCGGATGGTGGTCGTGCTTTTCGGCCAACAGCGCGACGCGTGTCATGAACGCGAACGCCTCGCTGAAATCGCCGAAGGTGATGCTGCGGCTGATCGCGTCGCGGCCCTCGTCATAATCCCATTCGTCGAGTTCATCGAGCGCTTCGCCGCGTTCCTCGTCGCTCAGTTGTTCGACCATCGCTTTCTCCCTTGCTTGCCGCCGCGATGGATAACGGCCTATGCCGCTCGTCATGAGCGGGCAAGAGGGCGCACATGTCGCGCCAAGCGCACAGGAGATCGAGGCGATCGCGCGCCGAACGCTCGCGGCGTTGCCCGACGCGTTTCGCCGCCATCTCGGCGAGATCGTGCTGATCGTCGAGGATTTCGCCGATGACGAGACGCTGAAGGCGCTCGATATCGAAAGTCCGTTCGACCTCACGGGCGTCTATCATGGCCGCCCGATCGGCGAGAAATCATCGATGGAGTCGGGCGCGGTACCCGACCGCATCCATCTCTATCGCCGCGCGATCCTCGACGAATGGATCGAGGACGGCGAGGATCTGACGACGCTCGTCCGCCACATCGTGATCCACGAAGTCGGGCATCATTTCGGCCTGAGCGACGACGATATGCACCGGCTCGAGGACGACGCGTGACCCTGATCGCGTTCGACGCCGTCACCTGCATTCGCGGCGGACGGGCACTGTTCCAGCGCCTGTCTTTCACGCTGGAGCAGGGTGGAGCGGCGCTGGTCACCGGCCCGAACGGCATCGGCAAGTCGAGCCTGATCCGTCTCGCCGCCGGGCTGCTCGCCCCTGCCGCCGGTCGCATCGCCGGTAACGCGGCGCGTGCCCTCCTGACCGACCAGCCCTCGCTCGACGAGGAATTGCCGCTGGCCCGCGCACTCACTTTTTGGGCGCTGCTCGATCGAGCAGCGGACAATGTCACGACCGCACTGGACGCTCTTGCGCTGAGCGATCTCGCCGACATCCCCGTCCGCTTGCTCTCGACTGGCCAGCGCCGCCGGGCCGCGATTGCGCGCGTCATCGCTAGCGGCGCACCGCTCTGGCTGCTCGATGAGCCGGCCAATGGGTTGGATAAGGCCGCGCTCGGTCTGCTCGAAACGGCGCTCGCCAAGCATCGCGCGTCGGGCGGCGCGGTTCTGGTGGCGAGCCACACACCGATCGCGCTGCCTGACGCCCTCGCAATCGATCTTTCCCAGCACCTGCCTCAGTTGGGGCCGGCGGCATGAGTTCGGCTCTCGTCCTCCTCATCGCCCGCGACCTGCGCCGCGCCTGGATCGGCGGCGGCGCGTTGCTGCCGGTGGCGTTCTTCCTGCTCGTCGCGATCCTGTTTCCGTTCGCGATCGGCCCCGACGCCAAGCTGCTCGTGCGTGTCGGCGGCGGCGTGTTGTGGGCGGCAGCGCTTCTCGCCGCGCTGATCCCGATCGAACGCCTCGTCGCGCCGGATCTGGCCAGCGGGGTGATCGACCAACTGCTGACACGCGGCCAGTCCGCCGCGACGCTCGCCTTCGCCAAGCTGATCGCGCACTGGCTCGCCTTCGCCCCTCCGATCCTGCTCGCGGCACTCCCCGCGGCGGCGTTGCTCAACCTCTCGACCAAGACGCTGGTCCGGGTCGAAATCAGCCTGCTGATCGGCACCCCCGGCCTCGCCGCGCTCGCGCTGGCAACCGGAGCGCTGGTCGCGGGACTGCGCGGCGCCGGCGCGATCGCCGGGCTGCTGCTGCTGCCGCTGGCGGTACCGTTGCTGATCTTCGGCGCCGGCAGTCTCGACGGCGGTGTCGGTGCGCTCAAGCTGCTGGCGGCAGTCAGCCTGGTGCTGGTCGCGGGAGCGCCGTTCGTCGCCGGTGCGGCGATCCGCGCCGGGCTGGATTAAGGGCTCCGCAGGCGCTTAGAACGACCCGCAATTGCTCGGCGCCCGCCCTCCCGCGAAGCGCGCATCGATCCAGCCGAGCGTCATTTCCGCCTCGGTACGGGCGACAGTGCCGTGTTCGCCGCCCGGCACCGAGATGAAGCGCACCGTCTTGCCTGAGGCGCAGGCGGCGCGCGCGAAATCGCGCACCACGGCCGGGGCGACAATGGTGTCGCCGGTCCCGGTGGCGATCAGCGCCGGCACCTTGATGGCAGCAGCCGACGGACTGTTCTCGCGCATCAACCGTCCCCAGGGCTGTTTCGTGCCGAGGTCGAGATTGCGGATCGCGCGCTGGGCGATGACGATGCCGATGATCGTGCCGAGCTTGGGCTTGGCGTCGAAGTTCACGCAATTGTTGTCGGCCAGCCGGGTCATCACGTTCTGGACCGAGCGCGGTCCCAGGATCGACATCGACGCGCCGTAATAACGCGACCAGCTCGTCGCGGTATAGGCAGTGAGCAGGGCGCGGACGCGGGCGTCGCTGCCTTCCTTGAAATTGCGGTGCAGGTCGGTCGGCGGCACGATCGCCGCGACCCCGACGAGTTGCAGATCGGGGGCGTAGCTCGACCACAGCTGGCCGGTCCACAACGCGGCATGCCCGCCTTGCGATTCGCCCCAGACGGCGAAGCGCGATCCGGCTTCGGCTTCGGGAATGCCCCGCGCCGCACGGACCGCGTCGAGCGTCGACTTACCTTCGCTGGTGCCGACCAGCACGGGATGGACCATGTCGGAACCGAGCCCGGGATAATCGGGCGCGACGACGGTATAGCCGCGGCGGACGACCTCATCGAGCGCCGGGATCAGCGTGAAGTTGGTATTGCCCAGCGAAGGCGCGCAGCGCTTCGCGATGCCGATCAGGCCATGCGTCCAGGCGATCACCCGTCGCGGACCGGCACTGGAGCGGTCCCGAGGGGCGATGACCATGCCCGTCACCCGGATCGGCTGGTTGCGATCCCCGCTGGTCCAATATTCGATCCGCCAGGCCCGGACATTGGCGGGAGCGTCCCCGACCGGCTGCGCGGCGATGAGCGTGCCGGCGCGCTGGGCGACAGCGGTGCGAGGAAGGACAGCCAATGTCGCTGCCAACAGGATGGTCAAGGTGCTCAGAAACCGATGCATTGGACCGCTCCCCGCAATGTCGGCGGAGAATAGCATGTTCGTCGGGCAGTGGAAAACCGGCCCCTTTCAGCTGTCGAGGCACGGGCGCGACGGATCGCGAAAGCGGGCCGACAGGCATCTACCAGCTACGGCCGTTCACCGGCTCCAGCGCGCCCAGATCGCGGTCGGCAGCAACAGTCCGCGCGCCTCCTCGCGAACCGCGAGTTCGCCCGCCTCGACCTTGCCGGGCAGATCGGCGAAAGCCTGGCTGACGAGTTCACCGATCGCCAGTGCCGACATCCGCACGGCATAGACGGTCAGGAACAGGAAGCGCGAGCGCTCGTCGAGCAATTGACGGCAGTCCTGGATCAGCCCCGGCAGCCCTTCCTCGAGCCGCCACACCTCGCCCTCGGGGCCGCGGCCGAACTTGGGCGGGTCGAGCAGGATTCCGTCGTAACGCCGGCCGCGTCGCACCTCGCGCGCGGCGAATTTGGTCGCGTCGTCGACCATCCAACGTACCGGCCGGTCATCGAGGCCAGCCAGCCGCGCGTTCGCGCGTGCGCCTTCGACCGATTTCTTCGAGGCATCGACATGGACCATCTTCACGCCCTTGGACGCCAATGCCAGGGTGCCGACACCGGTATAGCCGAACAGGTTGAGCGCCTCCGCCTCGTCCAGGCCCGCAAGCCGCTCGCGCATCCAAGTCCATACCGGCGCCATGTCGGGGAAGAACCCGAGGTGACGGAACGGCGTGGTCTGCGCGGTGAAGCCGACATCGTCCCATTTCATCGGCCAGCCGTCGCGCGGCACCTGGCCGCTATATTGCCAGCGCCCGCCGCCTTCCTCGTCCGATCCGGGGATGAACTCGGCGTCGGCCTTCCAGTCGGGGCTTGCTGGTGCCCACATTGCCTGCGGTTCGGGGCGAATGAAGCGGAAGCGGCCATAGCGTTCGAGCTTGCGGCCATGGCCTGAGTCGACCAGCCCGTAGTCCGCCCAGGGCTCACCGATCATGGTGTCGAGGTTCATACGATGGCCTTCGACAGACCCTCACCCTTCCCCCCCGGCKGCGCCGGGCGGGCCCATTCCCTCTCCCGCATGCGGGAGAGGGAGGGAGGCGCGAAGCGCCGGAAGGGTGAGGGTCTGTGCATCAGGCCGCCGTCTTAGCGATGTACTCCGTCACCGCCTCGAACGTCGCTGGCAGCGTCTCGTACCGTTCCTCGCGCTCGAACAAATCGCCCACCCGCGCCGGCAGGACCGGGCGTACGCCGGTGGCACGCTCGACCGCATCGCCGAACTTGGCCGGGTGCGCGGTCGCCAAGGTCACGATCGGAGCGTCCACGTCGACCTGCCGCGCCGCGCCGAGACCGATCGCGGTATGCGGGTCGATCACTTGCCCGGCGCGCTCGCACGCCCAGCGCATCGCCAACGCCATGTCGTCGAGGTCGATCCGCGCACTCGACAACAGATCCGCCGCGCCTTCGCGCTGTTGGTTGGTCAGCCGCATCGCCTTCGACGCCTCGAACCCCGCCATCTGCGCCGCCATCGTCGCGCCATCGCGTCCGCCGACGTCGAACAGCAGCCGCTCGAAATTCGAGCTCACCTGGATATCCATCGACGGGGTCGGCGTCGCCACCACCCCGGCGGCCGAATAGTCGCCGCTCGACAGCGCGCGGTGGAGAATGTCGTTGACGTTGGTCGCGACGATCAGCTTCGCCACCGGCAGTCCCATCTTCGCCGCGACATAGCCGGCGAACACATCGCCGAAATTGCCCGTCGGCACCGAAAAGGCGATCGCCCGCTCGGGCGCGCCGAGCCGGACGGCGGCGTAGAAATAATAGACCACCTGCGCCATCAGCCGCGCCCAGTTGATCGAATTGACCGCCGACAGGGTCAGATGCCCGAGCGGGCCGGTCCCGGCGGCATTGGCGTTGAACATCGCCTTCACCATCGCCTGGGCGTCGTCGAAACTGCCCTCGATCGCGATATTGTGGACGTTGGGCGCGAACACCGTGGTCATCTGGCGGCGCTGGACGTCGGACACCCGCCCTTTCGGGTGGAGCATGAAGATTTCGACCCCGGTCCGCCCGGCGACCGCATCGATCGCCGCCGATCCGGTATCGCCGCTGGTCGCGCCGACGATCGTCAGCTTCTGGTCGGTGCCCGCCAGGAAGCGCTCGAACAGCAGCCCGAGCAATTGCAGCGCGACGTCCTTGAACGCCAAGGTCGGGCCGTGAAACAATTCGAGCAGCCACTGCCGGTGATCGAGCTGGACGAGCGGCGTCACCGCGTCGTGCGAGAAACGGCCGTAAGCCTGGGTGCACAGATCGCGCAGCTCGTTCTCGCTCAGCGCGTCGCCGACGAACGGCGCCATCACCCGGACCGCGGTCTCGACATAGGATAGACCAGCCAGCCCGGCGATCTCGTCGCGGCTCAGCGTCGGCCACGCCTCGGGAAGGTACAATCCGCCATCATTCGCCAATCCGGCCAGCGTGACCTCACGAAAACCGAGCGCAGGCGCTGCCCCGCGCGTACTCACATATTGCATGCTTACCCCTTACGAGCGCGGCGGCGCAGCGCCAGCAGATAAATGATCACCGCGATCCCGGCGAACAGGAACCATTGCACCGCATAGGCGAGATGGTTGTTGGGGATCGACTCGATGCTGGGCATCTCGTTCGCCGCCAGTCCCGGCGCCGGCGTATTGGCCACCAACAGCAATTCCTTGGGCGCGGCCCTGCCGAACAATGTCGCGATCAGCGGGGTGCTCGACGGCGCGTGGCTGATCATTCCGTCGACCTTGCCGCCGGTCCATTTGGGCTTGAACTCGGGATTGTGCGTCGTGCCGAGCTGGACCGAAAAGCCCGGCCCTTCGGCCCCCGTGGCGCATCGCGCGATGACACGGAACCCGGCCTTGCCCGCGCCGTCGAGCGCGAAGCTGACCGGTTTCAGGCAGAAGGTGCCGGCGCGGCGGAACAGCAAATCGTCGCCGATCGCCGGGATCGGGAAGGCGATCGGCGGCTTCGACGGGTTGGCGGCGAGCACGGCCAATTCGGCGAGCTTCTGCCCGCGCCGCTGCAATTGCCAGAACCCCAGCGCAATCATCGCGGTCACGGCCAAGGCCACCAGCACGGTCGCCACAATCGGGAAGCGCTTCATCGCGGGCCCTCGCTGCGGAATTCGCGCGCCTTGTTGCGATATTCGAGCGCGAGCAATCCTGCCTTCGACACTCGTAACGCCAGCAGCACGGCGGCCGCGCTCAGCGGAATCCAGAGCAGCACATGAACCCAGAAGGGTGGCGATAGCGACAGTTCGAGCGTGATTGCCGCAGCGACGATCGCCCCGCCCAGGATCAGGATCAGGAACGCCGCCGGACCGTCGCCGACATTGAATGCCGAAATGTCGAGCCCGCAGGCGGAACAGCGATCGGCAAAGCGCACCCAACCGGAGAACAAGGTCGGCGCCCCGCAGCGCGGGCAGAGACCGCGCAGCGCAACCTGGACCGGCGCGACCACGGCGGGCGCAGAGCCCCCGTCGGGTCGCGCCTCAGTCATCAGCCGGCGTGGACGGGCGCGCCCCAGCCACCCCAGACGTAGATCGTGATGAACAGGAACAGCCACACCACGTCGACGAAATGCCAATACCAGGCCGCTGCCTCGAAGCCGAAATGCTGCTTCGGGGTGAAGTCGCCCTTGTACGCGCGGATCAGGTTGATGGTCAGGAAGATCGTCCCGATCAGCACGTGGAAGCCGTGGAAGCCCGTCGCCATGAAGAACGACGCGCCATAGTTGAGACCCTTGAACGGGAACGGCGCTTCCGAATATTCATACGCCTGGATCGAGCTGAACAGCACGCCGAGCACGATCGTCAGCCACAGGCCCTTCTTGACGCCGTCATTCTCGCCGACGCCCAGCAGACCCCATAGGCCCTTCATCGCGCCGCCGCGCTGATTGTGGATCAGCGCATGGTGCGCCCAGGTCACCGTCGTGCCCGACAGCAGCAGAATGATCGTGTTGAGCAACGGGAATTGGAAGGCGTTGATGACCTCGATGCCCTTGGGCGGCCAGACCGAGGCGGCGGCGATATTCTCGGTCGCCAGGCTCGCCGTCTTGCTCGCGGCGTCCCACACGACCGGCGCGGGGAACAGCGAAAAATCGAAGAACGCCCAGAACCAGCCGACGAAGAACATCACTTCGGAGGCGATGAACAGCACCATGCCGTAGCGCAGGTGGAGCTGCACGACCGGGGTGTGATCGCCCTGATGCGCTTCCTTGATGACGTTGGACCACCAGGAGAACATCGTGAACAGCACGCAAATCAGGCCGAAGCCGAACAACAGCGAACCGTAATGCGCGCCCTTCATCCACATGATACCGCCCGACGCCAGCGCCAGCGCGGACATCGCGCCGATCAGCGGCCAGGGATCGGGTTGCAGGATATGGTAATCGTGGTTCTTGGCGCCGGCCATGTCGGTCCCCGTTAGACTGGTTTGATTAAGCCTCTAGCTTGGCGTTTTCGCGGAATCTACCGGGTAAAACGTATAGCTGAGCGTGATGGTCTGGATATCGCGCGCGTCCGGGTCTTTGAGGATCGCCGGATCGACGAAGAAGATCACCGGCATGCGCTGGGTCTCGCCGGGCTTGAGCGTCTGCTGGGTGAAGCAGAAGCACTGGATTTTCTTGAAATATATCCCCGCCTGCGCCGGGGTGACGTTGAACGTCGCGGTACCGGTCAGCGTCTGGCTGGACGTGTTGGTCGCATCGAAGAACGCCATGTCGCGCGCGCCGATATCGATCGTTTCCGACTCGTTCTCGGGCTTGAAATTCCATTTGAAGCCGGGTGCGACGTTGGTGTCGAACGCGACCGTGACCTTGCCGTCCACCGCGCCCGGCGCCCGCAGCGCCCGTCCGGTGGTGCCGTTGAGCCCCGTCGCCTGGCAGAACATGCGATAGAGCGGCACGCTGGCCCAGGCGAGGCCGGTCGAGCAGCATACGCCGATCACGGCCAGAAGTGCTGTACGTGTGGTCCGCTGCATCGCCATCACTCGTGCGACCAACCCAGTCCGATCTTGGCGATGGCGAGCGCAAAGATCAGGATCACCAGCATGCCCAGCACCAGCGCCAGTGCGCGCGCATTGCGGCGTTGCGCCGCGAGTCTCTGTTGGTCGGGAGTCATGCCAGCCACCGATCGGCGACAACCGCGCCAAACAGGATGAAGAGATAGGCGATCGAATAAGCGAACAGGCGCTTTTCCGGGCGCATGCGATCCTCGGCACCGGTCGTACGGAATGTGATCTGCGCCGCGAGCAGCGCGAACCAGGCTGTTGCCGCTACCGCGACCCAGCCATAGATCGCGCCGGTCAGCCCGAGCGGCCAGGGCGCCACCGCGGCAACCGCCATCGGGATGGTATAGAGTCCGATCTGCGTCCGCGTGGCGCGCTCGCCCGCGACCACCGGCAGCATCGGAATGCCGGCATTGGCGTAATCGGTCTTCACGAACAGTGCGAGCGCCCAGAAATGCGGCGGCGTCCACAGGAACACCAATGCGAACAGCAGCACCGGCAGCGGCGCTAGACTACCGGTCGCCGCCGCCCAGCCGATCAATGGGGGAAAGGCACCGGCGGCACCGCCGATGACGATATTCTGCGGCGTCCTGGGCTTGAGCCAGATCGTGTAGATGAAGACGTAGAACAGGATCGACGCCGTCAGGATGCCCGCCGCGAGCAAATTGGTCGCGAGCCCCATCAGCAACACCGAGAACACACCCAGCCCGACACCGAATTGCAACGCCGAGTCGCGGCGCATCCGCCCGGCCGGCAGCGGCCGCCCGCGCGTGCGCTTCATCTTGGCGTCGATATCGGCTTCATACCATTGGTTGAGCGCCCCCGCCGCGCCCGCGCCGAGCGCGATGCACAGGATCGCGGTGAAGCCGATCACCGGGTGGATCGCAACCGGTGCCGCGAGCATGCCGCACAGCCCGGTGAAGACGACGAGCGTCATCACCCGGGGCTTGGTCAGCGCCAGGAAATCGCGCCAGTCGGCAGGAAGGGCGATGGTCTCGGTGGTCATGGGTTGAGGGGGCCTATAAGCGGCTCGCGGCGGCATGCAAAGCGGTTGCGCCGAAACGAAAACGCCCCGGAAACTTCCGGGGCGCTCCGTTGCCGGATCAGTACCGATCAATGATGATGGGAATCACCCCCGTCTATGACGGGCAGCGTTTCGAACTGGTGGAACGGCGGCGGACTCGACAAGGTCCACTCGAGCGTCGTCGCACCTTCGCCCCAGGGATTGTCGGGCGCCTTCTTGCCCGCGATCAGCGACCAGATCAGGTTAATGAAGAAGATGGCCATGCCCGCGGCCATGATCATATAGCCGATCGTCGCGAATTTGTTGAAATATTCGAACGCGTTGGGATAGTCCGGATAGCGCCGCGGCATGCCCTGCAGGCCGAGGAAGTGCATCGGGAAGAACAGCACGTTCACGCCGATGAAGAACACCCAGAAATGCACATGGCCGAGCAGCTCGTTGTACATCCGGCCGGACATTTTCGGGAACCAGTAATAGAAGCCCGCGAACAGCGAGAACACCGCGCCGAGGCTGAGCACGTAGTGGAAGTGCGCCACCACGTAGTACGTGTCCTGCATGTAGTCGTCGACGCCGCCATTGGCGAGCACGACGCCGGTCACGCCGCCGACGGTGAACATGAAGATGAAGCCCATCGCCCAGACCATCGGGGTCTTGAAGCTGAGCGAGCCGCCCCACATCGTCGCGATCCACGAGAAGATCTTGATGCCGGTCGGCACCGCGATCACCATCGTCGCGGCGGTGAAGTACATCTTGGTGTTCACGCTGAGGCCGGTGGTGAACATGTGGTGCGCCCACACGATGAATCCGACCACGCCGATCGCGACCATCGCGTACGCCATGCCCAGGTACCCGAACACAGGTTTCTTCGAGAAGGTGGCGATGATCTGGCTGATCATGCCGAAGCCCGGCAGGATCATGATGTACACCTCGGGGTGACCGAAGAACCAGAACAGATGCTGGTAGAGGATCGGGTCACCGCCGCCTTCGGCCTGGAAGAAGGTCGTGCCGAAATTGCGGTCGGTCAGCAGCATGGTGATCGCCGCGGCGAGCACCGGCAGCGCCAGCAGCAGCAGGAACGCGGTGACCAGCACCGACCACACGAACAGCGGCATCTTGTGCAGGGTCATACCCGGCGCGCGCATGTTGAAGATGGTAGTGATGAAGTTGATCGCGCCCAGGATCGAGCTCGCGCCCGCCAAGTGCAACGACAGGATCGCCATGTCGACCGATGGCCCCGCCTCCTGCGTCGATAGCGGCGCATAGACCGTCCAGCCGGTACCCGCACCGCCATCCGCACCACCGAAGAATGGCGAGGCGAGCAGCAGCGTGAAGCTGGGGATCAGCAGCCAGAACGAGATGTTGTTCATGCGCGGGAATGCCATGTCCGGCGCGCCGATCATCAGCGGCACGAACCAGTTGCCGAACCCGCCGATCATCGCCGGCATGACCATGAAGAACACCATGATAAGGCCGTGCGCCGTCACCAGCACGTTCCACAAATGGCGCGCCTGGTCCATGTTGACGTCGCCGCCGCCACGAATGTGATTGAGCGTATTGGCCCAATAACCGAGATATTGGATGCCCGGATGCATCAATTCGGCGCGCATCAGGCCCGAAATCGCGCCACCGATGATCCCCGCGGTGATCGCGAAGATCAGGTACAGCGTCCCGATATCCTTGTGGTTGGTCGACATGAACCAGCGGGCGAAGAAGCCCGGTTTGTGATCCGCGTCATGATGATGCTCGTGGCCGCCGTGATGCGCCTCGAAGGCGTTGGGCGTGAGGGCGATATCGCTCATTGTCTTACTGTCCAGTCGAATTGCCGGCAGCGGCATTGTCGGAGGCGGTCATATTGTCCGCGGGTGCGGCGGTGTTGGCATCCGCCGGAGCCGACGCATTGGCAGCAGCCGGCGCCGCGGCGGGTTCGGCCGCACCGGCGACCTTGCCGCCCTTGGCGACAACCCATTTGTTGTAGACGTCGAGCGGAACCGCTTCGACCGCGATCGGCATGTACGCATGCTTGGGACCGCACAATTCCGAGCACTGGCCGAAATAGAGGCCCTGCTTCTCGATCGTGAAGCTGGTCTCGTTGAGGCGGCCGGGGACGGCGTCGAGCTTGATCCAGAATGCCGGCATTGCCCAGCTGTGGATGACGTCGGCCGAGGTGGTGATCAGGCGGATCGGCACGCCGACCGGCAGCACGACGCGATTGTCGACCGCCAGCAGGCGGGGACCGTCGTCGTCGGTGCGCGCGCGCTCGCCCGGGCCGACCTCGTCCTTTTCCTTGAGCAGGTTGGCGGTGATTTCGAACCCGCCATTGTCCGGATAGCTATAGGTCCAATACCATTGGTTGCCGGTCACCTTGAGCGTGATGGCATTCTTCGGCGGCGGCGCGAATTGCGCCTGGAGCAGGCCGATCGACGGGATCGCCAGCAGCACGAGGATGACCACCGGGAGCAAGGTCCACACGACCTCGATCATCGTGTTGTGCGCGGTCTTCGACGGCACCGGGTTTGACCGGCGGTTATAGCGGAAGATCACCCAGAGCAGCAGGAGCAGCACAAACACCGAGATGATCGTGATCGTCCAGAGCAGCGGGCCGTTGTGGAACCAGGCGGCACGCTCGCCATTCTTGGTCACCTGCGGCTGGAGACCGATCTCACCATCGACCGGCTGGCCGATCCCTGCGACGGGCTTCATCGGTGGCGCGCCGTCCATCGACAGCAACGGATCGTTAGCCGCGGGCGCCGCCTTGGCATCCGGCGTCCCTTTGGGCACCGCCGTGACAACGATGGCCCCGGCAGGAGCGGCAGTCGTCGCCGCCGGAGTCGCGGCGGTGGCGGGCGGCGGCGCCGTGGGCGCCTGTGGCGCGGCCTGGCCGGCGCCGGCGAGCATCAGCCCCGCCGCCAGCATCGCTGTTTTCACAACCGTAAAGCGCATATTGTCGCGTCACCCTGTTCAAGCATTTGAGCCGCGGCAGCGGCCCCATAAGTCGCGGATTTGGCCCGTCTGGCCCGGGCCTATACGCCGCCCGCGTCGCAATCTTCAAGCGCGGGAGTCGATTTTCGCAGAGACATGACGTTGCGCGCCTCGAACCGGGCCCGTATCTGGGGCGTCAGATGAGCGGCTCCCCTTCCGAACGCCTGCGCCTGGGCGTCAATATCGACCATGTCGCGACCGTCCGCAACGCGCGCGGCTCCGGCTATCCCGATCCCGTGCGCGCCGCCTTGCTCGCGGCCGAGGCGGGTGCCGACGGGATCACCGCGCATCTGCGCGAGGACCGCCGCCACATCACCGACCACGATATCGCGCGGCTGTCGGCCGAGCTCCCGATCCCGCTCAACCTCGAAATGGCGGCGACCGACGAGATGCTGGAGATCGCGCTGCGTCATCGACCGCACGCGGCGTGCATCGTTCCCGAAAAGCGCGAGGAGCGCACCACCGAAGGCGGCCTCGACGCCGCGGGCCAGCACAATCACCTGGCGCCGATGGTCCGCGCGCTGGGCGCGGCCAATATCCGCGTCTCCTTGTTCATCGAGCCCGACCCGCGCCAGATCGAGGCGGCGCTGAGCCTCGGCGCGCCGGTGGTCGAGATCCATACCGGCCGCTATTGCGAGCTGGACGGTGAAGACCGCGCCGTCGAACTCCGCCGAATCGCCGATGCCGCAGCGCTCGCCGCCAAGAACGGGATCGAAGCGCATGCCGGCCACGGCCTGACCTTCGACAATGTCGTACCGATCGCCGCGATCGCGCAGATCCGCGAACTCAATATCGGGCATTTCCTGATTGGGGAGGCGATCTTCGACGGCTTGGCGCCGGTGGTGCGGCGGATGCGTGCTCTGATGGATGAGGCTAGGTGAGCCTAGCTCGATCCCGTCATCCCAGCGAAAGCTGGGATCTCAGGCCTTCGGAGCGCGCGCTTGCGGCACGAGACCCCAGCTTTCGCTGGGGCGACGGCCTGATGGGCGCGCTGATGTGCGTAGAGGCGCGCGGKGCCGGCCCGCGCGCCCACCCGGCCGCCCAGTCATGGTATCTTATGGGCGGCCGGATGGGGGTGCGGCGAGCGTGCCAAGGCGAATCGCCGCCCGTTCACCAAGGCCGGCACGCTGGCCAAGCGCTTCGCCGCCAAGGAAGCCTTTTCCAAGGCGGTCGGCACCGGGTTCAAGGCCGGCGTCTTCATGCGCGATATCGGTGTGGTCAATGCGCGATCGGGCGCGCCGACCCTGGCGCTGACCGGCGGCGCGAAAGCACGGCTCGACGCGATCACACCGGCTGGCCACGTGTCTTATATACATGTAACACTAACCGACGATCATCCCTGGGCGCAGGCCTTCGTGGTGATCGAGGCGCGGCCGGCCCCGGATGATGCTATCGGGTCGAGACATGGTATCGGGAATGACGAATGAGTGACGAGTTGGCGTTGAACGACGGAAAATTCGACCCCGTGGCACCGGCCGAAACCGCCAAGCCCGCGCCCGCGGACAAGTGGCGTGCGGGCGCACACGCCGTCTGGAAAGAGATTGCCGGCATCTTCTGGCTGATCCTCGCCGTGCTCGGCTTTCACAGCTTCATCGCCAAGCCATTCTACATCCCGTCCGAATCGATGCTGCCGGGGCTCGAGGTCGGCGACCAGTTGGTCGTCGCCAAATATGCTTATGGCTGGTCGTTCATCTCGCCCACCTTGCCCAACCCCATCGCGATGTGGCGCGATCTCGTCCAGCACAAGCCGCAGGAAAGCTGGGGCGTGCAATTGCCCTTCATCCACGGCCGACTGTTCGGCCGCCTGCCCGAGCGCGGCGATGTCGTCATCGTCACGCCTCCCGGGCGCAACACCGATTACATCAAGCGCGTGATCGGGCTGCCGGGCGACCGAATCGAGGTGCGCAACGGCGTCGTGTTCATCAACAATGTACCAGTGAAGCGCGGCCCGGTTCACTATGTCGACCTGCCCGATTATGGCGGCGTGGCGCTGACAGGTGAGGAATATGGCACGACCTGCGACATCCCCGGTGGCCTGCAGGGTCCGGCGAACAAGCATTTTTGCCGGTTGCCGCTGGTCCGCGAGACCTTGCCCAACGGGCGCAGCTTCGAAACGGTCGATCTCAGCCGCGGTACGCCGGACAGCGGTCCGAGCTATTACGAAGGCGACAATTACGGCCCGCGCGTGGTGCCGCCCGACCATGTCTTCCTGATGGGCGACAACCGCGAGCGCTCGGCGGACAGCCGCATCGCGCTCGACCAAGGCGGGCTGGGCGGCCCGGTGCCGTGGGAATATATCGGCGGCCGCGCCGAGTTCGTCACCTTTTCCAAGAACGGCAGGGCGACCTGGAACCCGCTGACCTGGTGGGGCGGGCTGCGCGGCGGCCGCGCGGGTACCTCGCTCCACCCGGCACGGGATAAATAAATGGCCGACGACACCCCAGCGCTGGTCGCCGAGCCCAGCCCCAACGAAATGCGCGATCCCGAGATGCGCCGCGAGCTGAAGCGCGCGGCCGTCTGGCTGGGGCTCGCCGCGACGATGGCGCTGGTGGTGATCCTGATCCAGCCGATCCTCATCATTCTGGCGGGTCTGGTATTCGCCTCGATGCTCGACGGCGGCGTGCGGCTGTTGGGCCGCGCTTTGCCGATCGCGCGCAGCTGGCGGTTGCTGATCGTCGTCATCCTGACGATCGCCTTCATCGGAATCGTCTTTTACAAGACGGGCGCGGGCGTGGTGATCCAGTTCCAACAGCTCCAGGCCACGCTCGAAATCCAGGCCGACCGCATGTCGCAATGGGCGGCAGCGCAGGGCATCCTGCCCGGAGCCGAAGATCTCAAGGGCCTCGCGCAACAGGCGTTGGGATCGGTCGGCAAGCTCACCAGCTGGATCGGTACTGCGCTCGGTGCGGTCACGACCTTGTTCATGATCATGGTCATCGGGCTGTTCGTCGCGATGGAACCCCGCATCTATGACCGCGGGCTGCAGTGGATGGTGCCGAGCGACTATCGCGCCGAATTCTCGATCACGCTCGGGCGGATGGCATCCCAGCTCCGGCGGCTGCTGGCCGGCCGCCTGGCGGGAATGGCGTTCGAAGGCGTGCTGATGTGGATCGCGCTCAGCATCGCCGGGATTCCGATGGCGCTGGTGCTCGGCATCATCACCGGCATGCTGGCGTTCATCCCCAATGTCGGCGCCTTCGTCAGCGGTGTCCTGATGATCTCGGTCGGTTTCAGCGCGGGTGTCGACAAGGGATTGTGGGCGATCTTCATCTATTTCGTCATCCAGACCTTCGACGGCTGGGTGGTGATCCCGTTGGTCGCGCGGCGCACGGTCGATCTGCCCCCGGCGCTGACCCTGTCGATGCAGATTCTCGCCTCGACCCTGTTCGGCGTGCTCGGCCTCGCGCTCGCCGACCCGCTGACCGCGATGATCAAGGTTGCGCTCGAGCGCAATTCGGAACGCACCGCCGAGGAGGATGCCGAAGCGGCGGCTGCCGGCATGGGGATGCTGTGACGATAAGGCTGCACGATTATTGGCGCTCGTCGGCGAGCTATCGTGTCCGCATCGCGCTGGCGATGAAGCAGGTCGACTATGAGCGTCATGACGTCAATCTGCTCAAGCGTGAGCACGTTTCACCGGAAAATCTCGCGGTCAATCCGCAGGGATTGGTGCCGACGCTGGAGATTGACGGCCATATTCTGGGCCAGAGCCTGGCGATCATCGACTATCTCGACGCGCGTTTTCCCAGTCCGCGGCTGATCCCGGCTGATGCGCTCGCCCGCGCCATGACCCTGCAACGCGCGCTGGTGATCGCCGCGGACATCCACCCGGTCGACAATCTGCGCGTCCTGCGCCGGCTGAACGAGATGGGTGTAGATCAGGCGGCGCGCGACGATTGGTACCGCCATTGGATCATCGAGGGCTTCACTGCGCTGGAGACCATGGCTGGCAGCGGCGCCTTCCTAGGCGGGAGATCGCCCGATTTGTCCGACGTCTGCCTGGTGCCCCAAATGTACAATGCGCGACGGCTGGAAACCCAACTTGAGGCCTTTCCCCGCCTGGTGGAGATCGATGCGCGGCTGACCGAGATCGACGCGGTCGCCGCGGCGCACCCCGACCGGTTCAAGCCCGCTGACTGAATAGCCGAGCGATCGGGCGGCGCTTGACCGCGTGCGAAAGCAGCCCGGCCGATCCAGGAACGGATACGCCAGTCAGTCCGCGAACGTCAGTCCGGTTAGCTTCGGCCCCGCTCCATGGTCGACGATGAATTGCGCGATGATCTGCCGCATCGCCTGGTTGGTGATGCTGTTATAGGTCGTGTTGAAATCATGCCCCGAATAGGGAAACAGGATCTGGTGGACCTCAAGACCGGCGGTATTTGCCTTGCGCACGAAATCCGTCCCGGCTTCCGGCGATAACAAGGGATCGGAGGCTCCGCCCAGGATCAGCGTCGGCGGATTGCTGGGGAATTGGAAATGGCGCAAATCGATCGCGGCATAACGATCGGGATAATCGCGCGGCGACCCGCCGATATAGCGCGTCAGGTATGAACGCTGCTCGTCACGCAATTCGCTAGCATAATACCACGACCCGATGACATCGATCAGCGGCGCTTTGGCGACCACGACCGCGATGTGCGGAATGGCGGGGCCGCATTCCGGGTCGGTGCGCTTGGCATTGGCCAGATATCCGGCGGCCATCGCCAGGCTGCCTCCAGCGGACCCGCCGGTCAGCGTCACGCGATCGAGGTCGATGTGCAGCGCGCCCGCATTGGCGACAGTCCAGGCGAGCGCGCATTGCACGTCGCGCGTGGCCAGATTCCAGGTCGGCCGATCGTCTCTGGCCAGCCGATAGTCGATGCTGACCACGGTCCAGCCATGGTCGGCGAACCAGCGCTGGTTCGCGGCGCCGAACGATCGGCTGCCCTGGAAGAAGCCTCCGCCATGCACCGCGATCAGCACCGGACTCAAGGTGCCGGCTGGGTTTGGCGCGGGGTGGTAGATATCGAGCCACAGGTCTTCGCCGCCCGGCCGCGAATAGATTCGGCTTTCGTCGGGGCGCGCGCCGTCCCGCACTTCGCGCAAGTCGAGCGCCCGGACGACGTTGATCCGCGCGCCGTTGACCTGCGCGATATAGAGCAAGTGGAGCATCACCCAGGTTGTCGCGAGAATGGTGACGACGGCGGTCACGACGAGGGCGATCGCGGCCCGGGATTTGAACAGCGAATTCGCCAGCAACCCGATCAACAGCGCGACGATCCCCCACAGGAACAGCCACGACGTGTGGTTGGGTACGACGCCCAACGCATAGATACGAAACCACGGGATGATCGGCACGACCGCGCCGATCAGGATGAGCAGGCACGGCAACACCATGATCCAGGCGATGGTCATCATGCCCGTGCGGCACAGTCTGAACGCCGTGCTCATACCGCGCCCTCGGGTGATGCGGCATCGGGCATTCCGATCGCTGCGGCGGGAGCCGGCGAGGCGACCGGCCGCACGCCCAGCACACCTGACAAATTGGGCAAGCGCGCGATCGCCACCCAAGTCGCCAATGTCGTGCCGGCCGCGAGCGCCAGTAGAGGCGCGCCAGAAAATCCCCAGGCGGACCACAAGGCGAACACCAGCGGATGCCAAAGGTAGAAGAACAGGCTGTCCCGGCCGATCGCACTGATCAGCGGAATGTCGAACGTTATCCGCCGCAACCAGGGAAACAAGGCGATCAGCGGAACGCACAGCAGCAGTTCGGCGGCTGCCTCGGCCGGAGTTGAGGGATGATCGTACAGACGCGACCACCACAGCAGCCCGACAAACGCGACTAGCAGCAGCGGATATTCGCGCGTCGGCGCGGGGCGGCGCGCGACCCACATCCCCAGCGTGAAATAGATCGGATAGATGAAATAGCGCCGGTCGGGCGTCCAGGCGCCGAATTGCCAGACATCGTGCCCGACGCCGAACACGTACATCGAACCAATGCTGATCGGGATGGCGATCGCCAGCATCGTCGCGGGACCGAGGCGACACAGCTTCGCCGCGAACATGAAGGCCAGGATGACCGGCACGAACCACAAATGATAAGGCGGGCGGATCACCGCATAGAATGGAGAGAACCACGCGATCGAGCCGGTGATCACCACCGCCACCGCACAGGCGGCGAGCCAGGGAAGCACCATGCGGTCATAATATTTCCGCAGCAGTCCCGCCGACGACAGGCTGCGCGCCAGTTCGAGGTTGAACAGATAACCGGTCAGGCCGATGAACAGCGGCATCCGGAAGCCGATGCCGAACCAGGTCAGGAAATGGTGGCGTTGGCTCAGTTCGGCAAAATGGCCGAGGATGACCAGGACGACCAGCGCGCCGCGAAACAGATCGATGCCCGAAACGCGCGGCTTGTCGACGCGCGGCGGGGGTGATGTCCACGCGACATCGCGGTTCTGAAGGCCCTCCCCCATAAGCAGGATATTGCCCGGGACGCGTTTCGATCCGTTGAGCGACGATGGTTAACGCGGCCTTCACTACTCGGCCTCTCTTAACCGCTCTTCGCCGAGCAGCGGGCACGAGAGGGTTGCCGCCGCTTTAAACGTTTCAAAACGACTGATCGGTTAAGCGCGAGCCTATGGCTAGTCAGCACAACGCATCGCTCCATTCGTCGCAGGGCGGCGAATCCCCGGCAACCCGCGCCGCCGCTTTCGTCGCGCCGCCCTTCTCGACGCCGCATGTCGTCGCGGAGATCGCCAAGCGCCATCCCGATTCCACCGCGCTGGTCGCACCCTGCGGCGTGCTCAGTTATGCCGAGCTCGACGCCCAAGCGAGCCGCGTCGCCGCCTGGCTGGCGTCGCAGGGCGTCGGTCGCGAATCGCTGGTCGGCGTGTGCCTCGAGCGCTCGTTCGACCAACTCGTCGTCGTGCTCGGCGCATGGAAAGCGGGTGCCGCCTATCTGCCACTCGATCCGAGCTGGCCCGACGGCCGCCTCCAGACGATCGTCGAGGAAGCCGCTTGTGCGCTCGTCGTCGGCCGCGGAGACACTGCCGCGCGCGTGCCCAATAGCCCGACCCCGGTCGTCACGCTCGACTGGCAGGCCCCGGAGCTCGCTACCGCCGAGCCGCTCGCCGCGGCGCCCAACGATCCCGATGCGCTCGCTTATGTCATCTATACCTCGGGCACGACCGGCAAGCCCAAAGGCGTCGAGGTCACCCACGCCAATCTCTCCTGGCTGATCGGCTGGCATAACGAGGCGTTCGGCGTCACCGCCGACGATCGCGGCAGCCACCTTGCCGGTCTCGGCTTCGACGCTTCGGTCTGGGAAGTCTGGCCGTATCTGTGCGCCGGCGCCTCGGTGGTGCTGGCGACCGACGACGTCCGCACCTCGGACGAGCGGTTGCGCGCGTGGCTGATCGTCCAGGGCGTCACCGTCGCTTTCGTTCCCACCGCGCTTGCGCAGGACCTGGTCCGCGACGATTGGGCGATGGGCACCAAGCTCCGCTACATCCTGACCGGCGCCGATCGGCTGCTCGGTCGTCCGCGTCCGGGTCTGCCCTTCGCGTTGGTCAACAATTACGGCCCGACCGAATGCACCGTCGTCGCCACGTCGGCGATCGTGCCGCCGGGCAACGAGGAAACCGGGCTTCCCGCGATCGGCTATCCGATCAAGGGCACGACGATCCGCATCCTCGACGGCGAGCGCAAGGCCGTTGCCGATGGCGAACAGGGCGAAATCTATATCGGCGGTCCGCAAGTCGCGCGCGGCTATCGCCATCAGCCCGAGCTCTCCGCCGCCGCCTTCATCATGATCGACGGCGAGCGCTTCTACCGCACCGGCGACCGCGCCGCGTGGCGCCCCGATGGCCAGCTCACGTTCCACGGCCGCGTCGACGACCAGGCCAAGGTGCGCGGCCATCGCGTCGAGCCCGAGGAAACCGCGAGCGTCCTGCGCACCCATCCCGGCGTCCGCTCGGGCGCGGTGATCGCGGCGCCCTCGCCCGATGGCGGCGACATGCTCGTCGCCTATGTCGTCGAGAAGGACCCGCTGTCGGCCGAAGAACTGCGCGAATTCCTCGGCAAGACCCTGCCCGAATATATGATCCCCGGCGCGTTCGTCCGGATCGACGCGCTGCCGCTGACGCCCAACGGCAAGCTCGACAAGCGCGCTCTGCCCGAACCGAGCGACGCCAACGCCCTCGCCTCGGCCGGGTTCGCCGCGCCCGAGACGCCGGCCGAAGCAAAGCTCGCCGAGATCCTCGAAGGCGTGCTTGGCCGCGGCAATGTCGGGGTCGACGACAATTTCTTCCTGCTCGGCGGTCACTCGCTGCTCGGCACCCAGGTGGTGCTGCGCGCGGGCGAGGCGTTCGGCATCGATCTGACGCTGCGAGACCTGTTCCAGGCGCCGACCATCCGCCAGCTCGCCGCGCGGATCGAGGAGATCGTGTTCGCGATGATCGAGGCGATGGACGACGACGAAGCCGCCACGCGCGCCCAGCAATAACGGCCCAACGGAGAGCCGAGAGATATGACCGAGCATTCGCCCATCGCCGCGGCCCAGCCGTTCGACCCGAGCCTCAGCCTGTTCCAGCTGCTCGACCCGGCAGTGCATGCCGATCCCTTCCCGTTCTACCGCCGACTCCGCGAGGAAGCGCCGGTGATGTGGGATCCGTTCATGCACACCTGGGTCGTCACTCGGTACGAGGACGTGCATTTCGTGCTGAAGGAATTCAGCGCGGACCGCACGCCCGATCCCAAGAAGATGGAGGCGCTCGGCCTGCCCTCGCTCGGCCCCGTCGCCGATCTGATGGCGCGGCAGATGCTGTTCCTCGACGCGCCGGACCACACCCGCCTGCGCAAATTGTGCATGAGCGCGTTCACCCCGCGCCGGGTCGATGCGATGGAGGACAAGGTCCGCGAGATCGCGCACGACCTGATCGACCAGGCGGTGCAAGGCGGCGAGTGCGAGCTGATCGCCGATTTCGCCGAGCCCTTCCCGGCGATCGTCACGGCCGGCCTGCTCGGCGTGCCGCTCGAGGACCATCGCCAGCTCAAGGCCTGGTCGGCGACCTTCGCCGAGATGCTCGGCAATTTCCAGCACAACCCCGACCGCGTCCGCGACGTCCTCAAGTGCGTCGCCGACATGACCGGCTATTTCCGCGATGCCGTTCGCGAGCAGGAGCGCAACCCGCATGACGGGCTGATCCGCTCGCTGATGGATGCCGAGGTCGACGGCCAGCGCCTGTCCGAGGACGAGGTCATCGCCAACACGATCGTGACGATGGTGGGCGGTCAGGAGACCACGACCAATCTGATCGGCAATGGGATTCTGACGCTCACTCGTCAGCCCGACAAGATGGCGCAATTGCGCGCGCATCCCGAGATCATCGAAAGCGCGGTCGAGGAATTGCTGCGCTATGAGACGCCGAGCCAGCACACCGCCCGCATCGTCAAGCAGGACACCGAGATCGGCGGCAAGCTGATGAAGAAGGGCGAGGCGGTGATGGCGGTGATGGCGGCCGGCAACCGCGATCCCGAACGCTTCCCCAATCCCGACGAGCTCGATCTGACCCGCACCGACAACCGTCACCTCGCCTTTGGCTGGGCGGCGCATTTCTGCTTCGGCGCGGCGCTGGCGCGGATGGAAGCGCGGATCTCGTACCTCGCCCTGCTCGCGCGGATGGAGGACATTCGCGTCGCGGTGCCCGAGAGCACGCTCGAATGGCGCACCAATTCGGGGCTGCGCGGGTTGAGCGCCCTCCCGCTCGCCTTCCGCCCCGTGGAGGCCTGAACACCCATGAATGCGCATGTCGACCTGTCCGCGTCGAAGCGGGCACTGCTCGAAAAGATGATGCGCGGCGGTGGTGTCGCCGCCGCCAAGCCGCAGCAGATCGAGAAGCGCGCGCCCGACGCGGAGATTCCGCTGTCGGCCGACCAGCGCCAGGTGTGGCTCCACGCCATCATGGCGCCGGACGTGCCGCTCTATAACGAATCGATCACGATCCACCGCTTCGGCAGTTTCGACCGCGGCGCGATGGAGCGCAGCGTTAACGAGATATTGCGTCGGCACGAAGCGTGGCGCACCGCGTTCGTCGAGGAAGGCGGCGTGCTGGTGCAGCGCGTGCGCGAGCATCACGACATCGTGCTGCCCTATGACGATGTCAGCCATCTGCCCGAAGCCGAGCGCGACGCCGCCGCGCTGGCGATCGGCCAGGAGGATGCGCGCCGCGCGATCGACCTGAACGACGCGCCGCTGTTCCGCGCGCGCATCGTCAAGCTCGCCGACGACAATCACCGGCTCTATTTCACGCTCCACCACATCATCTTCGACGGCGTCGCGATCTATCGCGTGATCGTGCCCGAGCTGGCGAAATTGTACGACGCGTTCTCGCGCGGCGCGCCCTCGCCGCTGGCGATGCCGGCGCTGCAATATGGCGATTACACGATCTGGCAGCAGGAGCATCTGAAGAGCGCGCCGATCCAGAAGCAGATCGACTATTGGCGCCGCATGCTCGCCGATGCGCCGCCCAAGCTCGAACTGGTCGGCGACCGCACCAAGCCGGCGCGCCCGACCCATGCCGGGTCGATGGAAGTGTTCGAGATTCCGAACGACCTGATCGAAAACTTGAAGCTGGTCGGACAACGCCACGGCGTCACGCTCTACATGACCCTGCTCGCCGCCTATCACGCGCAGCTCCACCTCTATTCGGGCGACGAGGATATCATCGTCGGCGGGGTTACTGACCTGCGCCGCCGCCCCGAACTCGAAAATGTCGTCGGCTATTTCCTCAACACGATCGCGCTGAGGGCTAGGCCCAAAGGCGAGACGCGGTTCAGCGATTTCCTGACCGAAGTGCGCGACTCGGTGCTCGGCGCGCTAGCCGCGAGCGAAGCGCCGTTCGACGAAGTCGTCCGCGCGCTCGACGTCAAGCGCCGGCCGGGCACGCATCCCTTGTTCAATTGCCTGTTCTCGATCGAGCCGCCGGTCGATCCGTTCCCCGACGGCTGGGACCTGACCCAGATGGATGTCGTCGTGGGTGGCGCGAAATTCGACCTCTATCTCGAACTCGACGAGCGCCAGGGCGAGGGAATGCACGGTCGCTTCCTCTATTCGACCGAATTGTTCGATCCGTCGACGGTGCGGCGGATGATCGGTCATTATCTGACGATCCTCGAAGGCGTGGTCGCGGATGCGACGCTGCCGCTCAAGGATTTGCCGTTGCTCGGCGCAACCGAGCGCCACCAATTGCAGGTCGAGTGGAACGACACCGCCGTGCCGCTGTCGCCGGCGATGCTGTCCGAAGCGTTCCGTACGCAAGTCGCCGACCGGCCCGATGCCATTGCCATCCGCTTCGGCAATCAGGCGGTCAGCTATGCCGCGCTCGACGCGCGTGCCGACGCGATCGCCGCGGCCTTGCATGCGGCGGGGCTCAAACAGGGCGACCTGGTCGGCATCTGCCTCGACCGTTCGCCCGATATGGTCGCCGCCTTGTTTGCGGTGCACCGGATCGGCGCCGCCTATCTGCCGCTCGATCCCGATTTCCCCGCCGCGCGGCTCGATTATATCGCGACCGACGCGGGTGCCGCGGCGCTGTTGACCGAGCGACGCCTGAGCCACGTCCTGCCCGGCTGCCCGCTCAAGCGCATTCTGATCGACGACGTCGCGCCGGCCGGCACCACGCGTCCGTCGGTCGCCGTCCAGGCGACCGACCTCGCCTACGTCCTCTACACATCGGGCTCGACCGGCAATCCCAAGGGTGTCGAGATCGGCCATCAAGCGCTGATCAACCTGCTGACCTCGTTCCGCGCCAACCCCGGCTTCACGTCCGAGGATTCGCTGGTCGCGGTCACCACCTTGTCGTTCGACATTGCCGCGCTCGAACTGTTCCTGCCGCTGATCAGCGGCGGCGAGCTGATCGTTGCGCCCAAGAGCGTCACCGCCGACCCGCGCCAGTTGAACGAGCTATTCGTCGGCGCCAAACCGAGCGTCATGCAGGCGACCCCCGCGACCTGGCGTGCGCTGATCGAGGCGAACTGGCAAGGATCGCCGACCTTGCGCATCCTGTGCGGTGGCGAAGCCCTGTCGCGCGACCTCGCCGAAAGCCTGATCCAACGCTCGGGCGAGCTATGGAACGTCTACGGCCCGACCGAGACCACGATCTGGTCGACCGTCGCGCGCATCACGCCCGGCGACGGCCCGGTGCCGATCGGCCGCCCGATCGCCAACACGACGATCCATATCCTCGACCGCTATGGCAACACCGCGCCGATCGGCGTGGTCGGCGAATTGTTCATCGGCGGCGCCGGCCTCGCGCACGGCTATCGCCACCGCGCCGACCTCACCGCCGAGCGCTTCGTCGAGATCCGTGGCGAGCGCCTCTACCGCACCGGCGACCTCGCCCGCTATCGGCCCGACGGCACGATCCTGTGCCTCGGCCGCGTCGACAATGACGAGAAGATCCGCGGCTATCGCGTCGCGGTCGAGGAGATCGAAGGCGCGCTCGCCGAGCATCCCGACATCGCCGCCGCCGCCGTGCGCAGCTGGCCCGACGCCTCGGGCGAACGCGCACTCGCGGCCTATATCGTCACCCGCGGCGACACGCCGCCGAGCCGCGCCGAGCTGCGCGAGCATCTCGCCCGGACGCTGCCCGATTACATGATCCCCTCGCATTTCGAGCATCTGCCGGCCTTGCCGATGACGCCAAATGCGAAAGTCGACCGCAAGGCGCTGCCGCAGCCTGGTGGCGCGGGTGCGCGCGAGATCGAACCGCCGCAGGGCGAGACCGAGGAGAAGCTCGCCGCGATCTGGTGCGACCTGCTGCGTATCGGCCAGGTCAGCCGCGACGACAGCTTCTTCGAACTCGGCGGGCATTCGCTGCTCGTCGCGCGGCTGCTCGTCCGCATCGAACAGCAATGGGGCCGCCGCATCGGCATGGCCGAATTCTTCCAGGCGCCGGCGCTCGAAAAGCTCGCCGAGCGGATCGAGGGCAATGTCATTGCCGATCTCGGCGAGTGGGTGCCGCTCCAGCCGCTCGGCGACGAATTGCCGCTATTGTGGCTCGACGGCGGCCCGACCTTCATGGCGCTGGCGGAAGCGATGGGCACCGACCGCCCGTTCCTCGGGCTGCCGCTCGGCCCGATCCTCGAGCGCACCTTGCAGCCGGGCATGACGTTCGAGCAGATGGCGTCGGAGATCGTCACGGTGATCCGCGAGAGCCGCCCGCACGGTCCGTATCTGATCGGCGGCTGGTGCACCAACGGCATCATGGCGTTCGAGGTCGCGCGGCAATTGCGCGCCGCGGGCGAAGACGTGCCGCTGCTCGCGCTCGGCCATACGATGAACCCGGTCGCATTCCAGAAGATTACCTCGACGCAGATGCGGATGAGCAAGGCGCGCTACCATCTCGGCGTGTGGAGCAATCTGCCGATCGGCAAGCGGCTGGATTACGCCTTCGACCGCGCGCGGGGCCTGATGGAAGATGTCGGCGTCGCCGAGATCGCCGAGCGCGAGGGTCGCTACCGCGTCTTCGCCGCGCAGATGGAGCAGGCCGCGTATAGCTATTTCCCCGGCGACTATGACGGCGTGGTCGCCTTGTTCCAGCCGGCCGAACGGCTGGCGGTGCTCGACAGCCGCCCGGGTTGGTCGGAAGTCGTACGGGGCTCGCTCGAATCGTTCGACGTTCCCGGCACGCACGGCACGATGGCCGAGCCGCCGAACGTCGCGACCTTCGCGCAGCGGCTGAACGAAGCGCTCGATCGGGCCTGCCGGCCGGGCCGCCGCCTGAGGCCCTGATCATGGAGATGGTCGCGATCGACCGCGCCGCGCCGGGCATTGCGACCCTGACGTTGCTCGACCTCGACCTGCCGCGCGCGGAACTCGACGAATATCGTTGCTGGCTCGACGCGGACGAATGTCGGCGGGCGGCGGCTTTCCGTCGTCCGGTCGACCGCGACCGATTTGTCGCTCGGCGCGGACTGATGCGCGCGCATCTCGGTCAGGAACTGGGTATCGCGCCGCAGATGGTGTGCATCGCCACGGACGAGCACGGCAAGCCGTTTCTGCGCGACGATCCCGATCTCGCCTTCAACCTCTCGCATTCGAACGGGCTGGCGCTGCTGGCGACGATGCGCGGAGGGTCGATCGGTTGCGACATCGAATGGCGCAATCCCGAACTGGCCTGTCCGCGCGTCGCCCAACGGCTGTTCGCGGCCGAAGAATATGCGACGCTGACCGCGCTCCCGAGCGAGCTATGGATCGCCGGCTTCTATAATTGCTGGACGCGAAAGGAAGCGTACGTGAAAGCGCTCGGCCTCGGCCTCTCGCACCCGCTCGACGCCTTCACCGTGTCGGTGGCCCCCGGCGAGCCAGCACGCGTCACCAGCGGCGAGCCGGGTTGGATTTTGGCTTCGTTCGAGCCCGCGCCCGGCTATCAGGCGGCGCTGGTGACCTGGGCCGGGCCTTCGCCCGCGCGATAATAAGGCTTGCCGCGCACCATCGAGATCGCCTCGAGCACAATGTCTTTCGAGAACAGCCACAGCCAGCCGAGATAGGCGACGCCGCCTGCCGCGACCAGGATCGCGAGGCGAAGCTGCACCGCCATCGCCGGCAGGATGGTGTCGATCCCCACGACCAGCGCGCCCATTGCCAGTGCCGGCGTCACCGTCGGCGCGATCGCTTTCGTCAGCGCCATCGCCGACAACCCGAGCACCGGCAGCACCCGCCATGCGGTGATCGCGAGGTAGATCGTGTAGGCAAAGAACCAGGAAGCGGCGAGCCCGGTCACACCCCAGCGCAGCCCGACCACGAACGCCAGCGGCAACAGTACCGCCCCGATCATACCGGTATGGACGTTGATTCCAGGCCGCCCCATCGCGCTGCACGCCGGGCTGAACAGCACCTGGAGCGTCATTGCCGGCATCGCCACCGCGAGCAGGCGGACGAGCGGCGCGCCCTCGACCCATTTGGGTCCGAGCACGGTCGCCACCAGCGGCCCGGCGGTCACCGCCAGCCCGACATAGAAAGGCATCGCCACCAGCATCACCATCCGCGACGATCGCGCGAAACCTTGGGCGACGGCATCGCGATCATCCTGCATCCGCGCATAGATCGAAAAGGCGACGTCGTTGATCGCCGGCACGAACTTCGACACCAGGATCTGCGTCAGGAACAGCCCGGTCGTATAGAGCCCGAGCGTCGCCGGATCGAGCACGCGGCCGGCGATGAACACGTCGGCCTGGCTCTGCAGCACCCAGAAGAATTGCCCCGCCGCCATCAGCCCGCCGAACTTGGCGAGCTCGCCCGCGCCGCGGAAGTCGAACAGCGGGCGGTAGCGATGCCCCGACACCCTGGTCATCCCGATCGCGCGTGTGATGTACAATACCGCCGGCGCCAGGATCAGCGTCCACACGCCTAGCCCGGCATAAGCACCCGCCAGCGCCGCCACGGCACCGGTGATCGACGACAGGAAATAGACCTTGGCTTGCCGCTTGAAGTCGATCGCCCGCGCCAGCAGTGCGTAGGGGAAGGCGACGAATGGCGTCGTGGCATAAATGAATGCCTGAACCCGCAGCAGGTCGGCGACGATCGGCTGGTGGAAATAGGCCGCGACCAAGGGCGCCATCAGGAACTGCACCGCGCCCAGCCCGAAATTGAGCACGATCAGCATGCCGTACAGCTGGCGGATCGTGCGCTCGTCGGCGTCGGGCTTCTGGATCAGCCCGCTCGCCAACCCCGCGCCGTTGAGCATGTTGAGCACCGCCAGCACGACCTGGGTCATCGCGAACAGGCCGTAATCGTGCGGATCGAGGATGCGGATGACCAGGAAGGTCGCGCCCCAGGTGATGATCTGTCCGACGATCTGCGCGCCCGAGCGCCAGATCACCGCCGACCGCGCCTGCGCAAACAGCGAAGGCGACGGCGATTCCTCTTCCGGCTTGGACACGGGCGCATGCAGCATCGCCGCTTCATGCACCCGACACGATTAAGTGCGCGTAAACCGCGTCGTAACGCCGCGCGCCACTTTCCCGACGCGCGACGCACTGCGGAAACGGCGGCGCCTGGGCCGCAGCCCTGATGAAACGCGCCGGCTCGATCCTTATCTGTGCCGCGACCGCGACACGAAAGGATAGCCGATGCCCCGTCCCATCAAGATCGATTTCGTTTCCGACGTCGCCTGCCCGTGGTGCGCGGTGGGGCTTAACGGGCTGGAGGAAGCGTTGGCGCGCACCGGCGACCTGGTCGATGCGCACATCACGTTCCAGCCGTTCGAGCTCAATCCCGACATGCCGCCGGAAGGCGAGGATTCGGTCGAGCATATCACGCGCAAATACGGCATCAGCGCCGAGCAAGCGGCCGCCAATCGCGAGACGATCCGCGACCGCGCCGCGACGGTCGGCTTCGACATGGCGATGTTGGGCGAGCGGCGGCTACACAACACGTTCGACGCGCACCGCCTTCTTCATTGGGCCGAGACCGAAGGGCGCCAGGTCGCGCTCAAACATGCCTTGCTTGCGGCCAACTTCACCCAAGGGCTGGACGTGTCCGATCACGACATCCTGGTCTCCATTGCCGAACAGGCCGGGCTCGACGGCGCCGCCGCGCGCGAAGTCCTGTCCTCGGGCCGCTATGCGCAAGAGGTCCGCGACGCCGAGCGTCTGTGGCAGTCGCGCGGCATCAACTCGGTGCCGGCGATCGTCATCGACGGCCGCTATCTGATTTCGGGCGGACAGCCGCCGGAAGCGTTCGAGCGCGCGCTGCGCCAGATCGTCGCCGAAGCCGCCTGAACCGGGGCAACAAGATTCCGCTTTTGTCGGCCGCCATAGTCTGACAACACACCGCGCGAGCGATCATCGAGCGGGGAGTTTCGTCATGGCGATCAAGCGGGTTGCTGCGCTGTTGCTGCTGGGCATGTCGGGGCTGGCGCTTGCCCAGACCGCACCCAAGCCGAAATACGGTCCCTGGGGCGTCGATTACACCTCGATGGACAAGGCAACCAAGCCCGGCGACGATTTCTTCCGCTACGCCGAGGGCAGCTGGCTCAAGACCGCGCCGATCGCACCCGACAAGGCGCGCGCCGGCTATAATTACGACATGCCCGACGAGAGCGAGGCGGAAGTCCGCAAGCTGGTCGAGGATGCCGGCCCCAACCCCGCCGATCCCAAGATGCGCCGGATCACCAATTTCTATGGCGCCTGGATGGACCAGGCCGGGATCGAGGCGCGCGGCACTGCGCCGCTCAAGCCCTGGCTCGCGCGGATCGCCGCGGTCGGCACTACCAACCAGCTCGTCGCGCTGATGGCCGAGCCCGGTTACGCCGCGCCGATCAACATCGGGGTCAGCCCCAATTCCAAGGATCCGACCCATTATACGGTCGACACCGGCCAAGCCCGGCTCGGCCTGCCGACGCGCGATTATTATCTGCTGCCCGACGCCAAGTACGTCGGCTACCGCAAGGCCTATCGCGACTATATCATCCATATCCAGCAGCTGGCCGGGATCTCGGATGCCGCGGCCAAGGCCGATGCGATCATCGCGCTCGAGACAAAGCTGGCGCAGGACCAATGGACGCCCGAAGCGCGGCGCGACCCGGTCAAGACCTACAACCCGATGGACCGCGCCGGCCTCAACAAGCTGGCGCCGCAATTCGACTGGACCCCGGTGCTGGCCAAGATCGGCCTGGGCAAGATGCCGATCGTGGTCGTCGCCGAACCCAGCGCGGTGACCGCTGCGGGCAAGGCGATCGAGACGACGCCGCTCGCCACCTGGAAGGACTGGATGACCTTCCGCTTCATCAGCGACCATGCGCAATATCTGCCCAAGACGTTCGACGATACGCGGTTCGATTTCTACAGCCGGACGATGCAGGACGTGCAGAGCCAGCCCGAGCGCTGGAAGCGCGGCGTGCGCCTGCTCAACGACTATCTCGGCGAGGCAGTCGGCGAGCTTTACGCCCAGCATCACTGGACCGCCGACACCGACAAGCAGATGACCGAACTGATCGGCGATTTGCGCGCCGCGTATAAGGAGAAGATCGACAACGCGGCATGGATGGACGACCCGACCCGCAAGGAAGCGCTCGCCAAGCTTGCCTCGTTCGATCCGCGGATCGGGCATCCGGCCAAATATATCGATTATTCGGCGATGACGGTGTCGCGGACCGATCCGCTCGGCAATGCGATCGCTGCCGAGGATTTCCAGTGGAAGCTCGAATTGTCGCGGCTGCCCAAGCCGGTCGACCGCGGGCTGTGGGACATGAATGTCCAGGAAGTGAACGCTTATTACAACCCGCTGATGAACCAGGTGACGTTCCCGGCGGCGATCCTGCAACCACCGTTCTTCGATCCCGCCGCCGATCCTGCAGTCAATTACGGCGAGACCGGTGCCACGATCGGCCACGAAATGGGTCACGGCTTTGACGACGAAGGCCGCCAGTTCGACGCACAAGGCAAATTGCGCGATTGGTGGACCAAGGAATCGGCCGACCGCTACACCGCGCACGCGCAAAAGCTGGTCGCGCAGTTCAACGGCTATGAGCCAATCCCTGGCGTCCACATCAAGGGCGAGCTGACCCTGGGCGAGAATCTCGGCGATCTCGGCGGGCTCGAAGCCGCATACGCTGCGTATCGGCGCTATGTCGCGCGCCATGGCGAGCCGGCGGTGATCGACGGCTATACCGGCGACCAGCGCTTCTTCATCGCCTATGCGCAGAGCTGGCAAGGCAAGGCACGCGAAGGCGCGTTACGCGCGCAACTTCTGTCCAACCCGCACAGCCCGGAGGAATATCGCGTCAACGGCATCGTCCGGAACATGGACGCCTGGTACGCCGCGTTCGGCGTCAAGCCGGGCGACAAATTGTACCTGGCGCCCGAGGATCGCGTCCACGTTTGGTAGCGGCGGCAAGGTCTCGAGCATTGGCGAGCAGGTCGGGATCGGCCTCCGCGCGCTCCACTAACGTCGCCGCCGCTGCTAGGAGACGCTGATGCGTTCGTCCCCGCGCCTCCGGCTTCGGCACTTCAAGGCGGATTCGGGCGCCACCAGTCACAGCGCCTGGGTCGAGCGGCCGTGGCCGAGCATCGGCACGCTCTATCGCACGACGCCGCACGAGCCGTTCGCCGCTTCGGCGGTGTCGCTCCTGCTCGGCGATCTGATCGTGCATCGCGCCGATTTCACGGCCCAGCGCTGGGTTCGGGATGCCCAATTGATCGCCGCGAACGATCCCGGGACGTTGAATATCGCCATCACGCTGGCCGGGCGCGCGGCAGGCGTTATGGGCGACCGCCCGTTTCGCACCGGCCCGGGCAGCGTGCATTTCGTCGACCTGTCGCAGACCTCGCGCCACGATTCGAGCGCGAGCCGGACGATCCTGGTGGCCGTTGCTCGACCGCTGGCGACCAGCAACGGCCTCGACGTCGCGGCCTTGCATGGCGTGGTCGTCCGCTCCGCCGCCGGCGCCGCGCTGATCGCCTATCTCGACCGGCTGTTGCAGACCGCCGACGCCTATTGCGAGGAAGACATTCCGCTGCTGTCGCGGACGATCATCGACCTGCTGGTATTGACCGAGCGCTCGGCGGAGCCCGAAAGCGCACAGGCAGTGCGTCGCGCTGCCGCTGCGCACGCCGCCCGGGCGCTGATCGACGCACACCTCGGATCGGCCGGCCTGACCATCGCGCGCTTGTGCCGTGACCTTGGTCTGTCGCGGACCAGCCTGCATCGGTTGTTCGACGACGATGGCGGCGTCCAGGCCTATATCCGAAACCGTCGGCTCGAAGCGGTCCACCAGCTTTTGAGCCAGCCCGGCAGCGACGAGCCGCTACAGGCGCTTGCCGACCTTTACGGGTTCAGCGACGCGGCGCACCTGTCGCGCTCGTTCCGCGCGCGCTACGGCGTCGCGCCCAGCACCTACCGGCGGCAATTGATTGGCCTGACATCGATCTGACGGTGGTTACGCACACGGAACGTGCATTCAAATGCGGTATTTCTTGGCGTGCGAATCGCGCGATGGCACCCACCGGAGCAGCCCTGAAGGTAGAGGAATTCGAGCGATATATCCGCCGAACCGGTCGAGATCTGGCCGACGAAGATCATTAACGCCGCTATCTGAAACACTCGTTCAAGTAAGCGGGCTCCGCATTCAAAGGCGATGACGCGGAATTGCGCTAATGATCCACTCGGTGGCGCTGCGACCGGGGAACGCTGGCCAATCCGCAAGGATGAGGCCGCACCCCAGCATTTCCGGGGGGGGATGTGTCGGCGCCACCGCACTCCGACAGATCGAATCGTCGTCAGGTTCCTCGGTAATTCCCCGGCACGATCCCGTATTTCGCCATCTTGTCGTAGAGTGTCTTGCGCGGCAGCCCGAGCGCGCTCAGCACCGGCTGGATCCGTCCTCGGCTGACTTCCAGCGCGGCACGGATTTCGCTCGCCTCATAGTCGCCAACGCGTTCCGGCAGCGACCGGGCGACGGCGCGACCTGGCAGGTCGTCGGGTGCGATACCCATCACTGCTTCGACCGCGAAATTGCGCAGCTCGCGGACGTTGCCGGGCCAATCGTGATGGCGCAGCCGGCCGCGCGTCACGGCGTCCATGCGCCAGTCGGCCTGGCCGAACTGCTCGGCCGCCTCGCGCGCGAACAGCGCGAACAAGGCCAGCACGTCCTCGCCGCGCTCGCGCAGCGGTGGCACGCGGATGCGCGCTGTGCTTAGTCGATAGAGCAAATCGGCGCGGAACTGCCCCGCTTTCACCGCCTCGGCCAGATCGATCTTGCTGGTCGCGACAACGCGCAAATCGACCGGTTCGGGGCGCTCGGCGCCGATCGGATGGACTTCTCGCTCCTCGAGCACGCGGAGCAGTCGCGCCTGCATCGCCATCGGCATGCTGTCGATCTCGTCGAGCAGCAAGGTGCCGCCGCTCGACGCCGCGATCTGGCCGACGCGCGACAGCCGGGTGTGCGGCACGCTGTCCGAGGCATGGCCGAACAGCTCGATCTCGGCGAGCCCTTCGGGCAACGCGCCGCAATTGACCGCCATCAGCGGGCGCGCACGCCGCCGTCCCCAACGGTGCAGCAAGGTGGCGACCAGTTCCTTGCCGGTCCCGGTCTCGCCTTCGACCAGCACGTCGATATCGGCCTCTGCCAGCTGGCGGACGACGTGGCGCAGCCGCTGCATCGCCGGGCTGTCGCCGATCAGCGGATCGTCGGCGGGCTGCTCGGCGAGCAAGCGCAATCGGCGATTGTCCATCACCAGCGCGCGATGGTCGAGCGAGCGGCGGACCGCGGCGACCAGATGGTCGGTCGCGAACGGTTTGGTCAGGAAATCGGCCGCGCCATCGCGCATCGCTCCCACCGCCATCGCGATATCGCCGTGACCGGTGATCAGGATGACCGGGATCTCGCGGTCGATCGCTGCCACCGCCGCCAGGAATTCGAGCCCGTCCATATGCGGCATGCGGATGTCGCTGACGATCGCGCCGGGAAAGTCGCGAGTGATCGCCGCGACGGCGTGATCGGCGCGCGCGAAGGGCATTACTTCGATCCCGGCAAGTTCGAGCGCCTGTCCGGTCGCCAGCCGCAATGCGTCGTCATCCTCGACGAAGATCACCGGGCCGGTCATGCGGTCTTCAATCGCGCGACGAAAGTGGCGCCCGCCGGACCGGGGCTGTGCGTGATGTCACCGCCGAATTCGCGCGCGATGTCGCGGGCGATCGCCAGCCCGAGTCCAAGCCCTTCGGGTTTGGCCGACGCGAACGGCGTGAACAGGCTCGCCGCGATCGCCGGGTCCAGCCCTGGCCCGGTGTCGGCGACGGTCAGCTCGATCGCCCCGTCGACCGGTGCCGCGGTCAGTATCACGCTGCCGTCGGCGCGCCCGTCGACCGCCTCGATCGCGTTCTGGACGAGATTGATGACAACCTGTTCGAGCCGGGTGCGATCGCCGACCAATGGCGAGGCGAGCAGCCGATCGTCGATCGCGACCCGCACCACGCCCCGCGCGCGTTCGCCGAGCAGGAGCAATACGCCGTCGAGCACCGGCCCCAGCGCTGCGGTGCCGCTCGCGCCCGCGCGGCGCCGCGCAAAGGCACGCAATTCGCCGGTGATCGTGCCGATCCGCGCGGTCAGGTCGACGATCCGCACCAGATTCTCACGCGCATTGCCGGGGGCATTGCGGTCGATGAACGTCGTGCCGTTTTCGGCAAAGGTGCGGATCGCCGCGACCGGCTGGTTGATCTCATGCGCGACCCCGGCGGTGATCTGGCCGAGCGAGGCGAGCCGGTTGGCCTGAGCGAGTTCCTCGCGCGATTCGCGATAGCGGCGGTCGGCCTCGATACGTTCCTCGGACTCGACCACCAGCCGCGCATTGGCGTCGCTCAATTCGGCGGTGCGGCGCTTCACTTCTTCCTCGAGCGCCGCGCGCGCCGCCGCCTGCAACCGCCGCGTCTCGGCCGATCGGATCAGCAAGCCGGCGCCGACCGCGACTACCAGCAGCAGCCCCAGCCCGAGCAACAAAGCCTGGCTGCGCGCCGCCGCCAGCGGCGGATCGAGCGGCGACAAATGGTACAACCGCCCGCCACCGAGCGGCGCGGGTTCGGTCGCGACGCGATAGCGGGTCTTGCCGCCGACCAGCGCTCCGGCACCGTCGAACGCGACAGGCGCGGGTGCCGGTGGAGCATTGCCGAATTGCAGCGTGCGCCTGAGGTCGGCGATGGTCGCCGCATCGATCGGCCGGATCGCATGGAAGCGCCAGTCGGGCACCCCCGTCACCAGGATGACGCCATGCGCATCGACGACGAAGCTCATGCCCGTGTTGCGCGTCCATGCCGCCTCGACGCCGTCGAATTCGACCTTCACCACCACCACGCCGAGCGCGCGGCCATCGCGGTCGACGCGGCGGGCAAGATACAGGCCGGGGCGGCCGCTGACCGTTCCCAAGGCGAAGAATTCGGACGCCCCGTTTGCCATCGCGTCGCGGAAATAGGGCCGGAAGCCGTAATTCTGGCCGACAAAGCTGGCGGGGCTGTTCCAGTTGCTCGCCGCACGCGTCGTGCCCGCGGCGTCGACGACATAGATCGCCGCCGCGTCGGTGCGCTGCGCGAGCTGTTCGAGCGTGCGGTCGAGCCGTGCCTGCGCGGCGCCGCTTCTGTCGCCCAGTGTCGCCGCCATGTCGGGATATTCGACCAGCACCAGCGGCAGCAGACGGAATTTTTGAAGCTCGCTCGACAGCAAGGCGACATGGGTGCGTGCGGTCTGGCGCGCGGTGGCGTCGGCCACCGCCTCCGCCTGCGCCAGCGACCAGCGCGCGCCCACCCAGACCAACAGCGCGGCCAGCGCCAGCAGCACGAGCCCGATCAGCCAGACCCGGCGCCAAGCCGCGCGGACCGAAGGGGCGAAAATCCGCACTATCCCGCCGATAGTGTGCGGGAATCCACACATTTTGTCTGCGAGCGTCGACTGGAATAATCGATAAATTCCATGTTTCTCAGTCTATTAGATCGAAGCGACAAGCCGCTGGCCCGCCTCTCTCCTTGCTGCAAGAATGCACGACCAAGGCCCGGTGACAAGAGCCGCGCGGCTTGCCGCCGCCACAGAGAGGAAGAATGATCGCCCAACCTGTCGAGGTTCCCGCCGCTCGCGCGCGCGCGCCTTTCTACCGTCATCTCTATGCGCAGGTGCTGGCGGCAATCGTGCTCGGCGCGCTGCTCGGCCATGTCTGGCCGGCTGGCGGCGAGGCGCTCAAGCCGCTCGGCGACGGGTTCATCAAATTGGTCAAGATGATCATCGCGCCGGTCATCTTCCTGACCGTGGTCGGCGGCATCGCCGGGATGCGCGAGCTCGGCTCGGTCGGCCGCGTCGCGATCAAGGCGTTCGGCTATTTCCTGGTCTTCTCGACGCTGGCGCTGATCATCGGCCTGGTCGTCGCCAATGTCGTCCAGCCCGGCGCGGGGATGAACGTCGACCCCGCGACGCTCGATATGAAGGCGGTCGCCGGCTATGCCCACGATGCGCACGAGACCAGCGTCACCGGCTTCCTGATGGCGATCATCCCGACCACGATGGTCTCGGCGCTGACCGAAGGGTCGATCCTCCAGACATTGTTCGTCGCGATCCTGTTCGGCATTTCGCTGTCGCTGGTCGGCCGCCCCGCCGAGCCCGTGCTCGAACTGGTCGAGCGGCTCGGCCTCGTCGTGTTCAAGCTCACCAGCATCCTGATGAAAGCCGCCCCGATCGGCGCATTCGGCGCGATCGCCTTCACCATCGGCAAATATGGCGTCGGCAGCCTAGTCAATCTCGGCGCCTTGGTCGCGACCTTCTATCTAACGTCGTTGCTGTTCGTGCTGGTCGTGCTCGGCGCGGTCGCGCGCGTGCACGGTTTCTCGATCCTCAAGCTGCTAGCCTATCTCAAAGCCGAATTGCTGCTCGTGCTCGGCACCTCGTCGTCCGAAGCTGCGCTCCCCAACCTCATCGCCAAGTTGGAAGCGGCGGGCTGCGATCGCGGCGTGGTCGGACTGGTCGTGCCGACCGGTTATTCGTTCAACCTCGACGGCACCAACATCTACATGACTTTGGCGGCGCTGTTCATCGCACAGGCGACGGGGGTGCATCTGTCGCTGGGCGACCAATTATTGCTGATGGCCGTCGCGATGCTGAGCTCGAAGGGCGCCGCCGGAGTCACCGGCGCGGGCTTCGTCACGCTGGCTGCGACCTTGTCGATCGTACCGTCGGTGCCGGTCGCCGGCATGGCGCTGATCCTGGGCGTCGATCGCTTCATGAGCGAGTGCCGGAGTCTGACCAATTTCATCGGCAACGCGGTCGCCGCGATCGTCGTCGCGCGCTGGGAAGGGAAACTCGACCGCACCGCGCTCGACCGCGCACTCAACCAACGCCCACTCATCGAAGAGAATCTCGAAGCGGCCGTCGAGCCGCAGATCATCGCATAACAAACATCGCATAATAAAATAAGGGAGAGTGACATGAACCGATCGATCGGGCGGCGCGCCATGGCTGCGGGCACCGCGCTGGCGGCGCTGACTGCGGCGAACCCCGCATTCGCGCAGGACAAACCCGCCGCAGCGCCGCAAAACCAACCCGCGCCGCAGGATAACGTCCCCGGTCTTACCGACTCGCAAAGCAGCGACAGTCAGGCGAACGGCCAGTCCGGATCCGAAAAGGACATCGTCGTCGTCGGCACCCAGATCCGCGGCGCGAAGACCACCGCCGCTTTGCCCGTCACGGTGATCGGCAGCGACCAGATCGATGCCATGGGCGCGGCGTCGGGCGACGATCTGTTCCGCTCGATCCCGCAGGCCGGCGACGTGACCTTCAACGAAGGCAACAATCCGCAGACCAGCAACGCAGCGCGCGGCGACGTCAATTCGATCAATCTGCGCAATCTCGGCATCGGCTACACGCTGGTGCTGCTCAACGGCCGCCGCCTCGTCTCGCACCCGACCAGCCAGGCGGGCGAAGGCAATGTCCCGGTGCTCGGCTACAATGCCAATTCGCTGCCGGTTGCGGGGCTCGAGCGTGTCGAAATCCTGCGCGACGGCGCCGCCGCCATCTATGGTTCGGACGCGGTCGCCGGCGTGGTCAACACCGTGACCAAGACCGACCTCAACGGCGGCAGCTTCGACTTCCGCTATGGTGGGCCCGAGGGCACCAGCCGCCGCGACTACGAACTGACCGGCACCTACGGCAAGAATTTCGGCGGCGGCCGCGGCAACGTGTCGCTCTACCTCGATTACACCCGACACACCGCGCAGCTCGCCTCGGACCAGCCCTATACCGCAACCGATAATCTGCTCTCGCTGTTCGCGGATAATCCCGCCTTCGCCGGCAACCTGAGCGCGGACGGCCGCGCCACTCAGTCGCCCTGGGCCAACCTCGCCGTGGTCGGCGGCCCGGGCACAATCCGCATGAGCCCGGGCAACAAGGCGCTGACCTCGTCGGCCGGCGCCTTCCACACCCAGTCGGTGCTCAACCCCGGCTGCGTGTTCGTGATCAGCGCCGACACCTGCCTCGGCACCGGCACCCGCGCGACCGCGACGACCTTGCGCTCGGAGCGGTTCGATACGCGTCCGGGCACCTCGGTCACGCCGTCGCTCAATCGTTACAACAGCTTCCTGACCGCGCATTATGACGTGTCGGATCGCGTCACGCTCTATACCGAGTTCGGCTATTACCGCGCTGATACGCAGCGCATCCAGCCGCCGACGATCAACCTCAACGCCATCACGATCCCGGCGTCGAATTACTGGAACCCGTTCGGCCCGGTGAAATTCGCCAATGGCCAGACCAACCCCAACCGCATCCCGGGCCTGACCAACGTCCCCGCCGCCGGCCTGCCGGTGACCTTGAGCACCTATCGCTTCCTCGATGCCGGCTATCAGGTGGTGAACACGGTCAATTGGCAGGATCGCTTCCTGATAGGCGCCAAGGGCAAGATCGGCAGCTTCGATTTCGATACCGGGCTGCTCTATTCGGAGGCCCAGGCGACCGACAGTTCGAACGCGATCGACATGACCAGGCTGCAGAAGAATCTGAGCCTGTCGACGCCCGACGCCTATAATCCGTTCAGCGGCGGTTGCGCTGCATCGCCCAGCCTGGGCGATTGCTCGCCCGCCAGCCAGTCGACGATCGACCAGTTCAAGGTCAATCTGCGCCGCCAGTCCAAGACCACGCTAGGCCTCGCCGATTTCAAGCTGTCCAAACCGGACCTGATCAGCCTGCCCGCCGGCGGCCTGGGTATCGCGCTCGGGATCGAAGGCCGGCGCGAAACGCAGCGCGACGATCGCGACCCGAACCTCAACGGTACCGTGACCTTCACCGATACGGTGACCGGCGCGACCAACCTGTCGAACATCGCCGCGGTCAGTCCGACGTTCAGCACCCATGGCGAGCGTACGGTTTTTTCGGCCTTCGGCGAACTCGCCGTGCCGGTCATCTCGCCCGACATGAACGTGCCGCTGATCCGCCGCCTCGATGTCCAACTCGCCGGCCGCTACGAACATTACAGCGACTTCGGATCAGTGGCGAAGCCCAAGATCGCCGCCGCCTGGGACCTGATCGACGGCATCCGCCTGCGCGGGTCCTATTCGAAGGGCTTCCGCGCGCCGAACCTGGAGCAGACCAACGCGGTCGCTTTTTCGCGGCTCAACACCAACGGCGCCGCATCGACCGATTATTATCGCTGTGAAGCGGATGTTCGCGCCGGGCGGCTGGCGGCCAACAACTTCCCCGGCTGCTCGCGCACGATCGGCTATTCGATTTCGGTCAGCGGCAATCCCGACCTCAAGCCCGAGAACAGCACCAACTGGACCGCGGGCGTCGTCCTCGAACCCAAGTTCATCCCGAGTGAGTATGGCAAGCTGACCTTCACCGCCGATTACTGGTCGATCAAGCAGACCGGAATCGTCGGCCAGTTCGGCGCGCAGAACGCGCTGGTGCTCGATTACTTGCTGCGCCTGCAAGGCTCGAGCAATCCCAATGTGATCCGCGCCGCACCGACCAGCGACGATACGCCGGTCTTCGCCGGCACCGGGCTTGCCCCGGCGGGCGCGGTGACGCTGATCAAAGACCAGTTCGTCAACCTGCTGCCGCAGACGGTGCGCGGCTACGATCTGACCATGCTCTACACGGTCAAGACCGGGTTCGGGCGCTTCAACCTCAACGTCAACGTCGCGCGGCTGACCAAGTATAGCCGCCAGACGCCGCCCGTGGTGCAGGCGCTGTTCGACGCGCGCGCCGCCGGCACCATCAATCCGGCTACCCCGCTGACCGATGCCAGCAGCCTGCTCCAGGTCAACGGCAAGCCCAAATGGCGCTGGTCGGGATCGCTGACCTGGACATTGGGCGGGGTCCAGCTCGGCGGCTACGCCAATTATATCGGCACAGTGTACGACACCAACTTCCTCGATGGCGCGGGCAACCCGTTCGTCGTGGACGGCCAGACCCAGTTCAACCTCTATGTGCAATACCGCTTCCGGAAAGGCCCGATGGACGGCACAAGCTTCAGGGTCGGCGCGCGCAACATCTTCGACAAGCAGCCGCCAGTCACTGAGTCGGGCTATCTCGGCTCGCTCTACGTGCCCTATGGACGCTATTGGTACATGCAGATCGGAAAGAAGTTCTGACGATGAAGCGACTTGCCCTGTTTGGCGCCGCGCTCGGTTTCACACTTGCCACTATCGCCGCCACCCCGGCGGCGGCGCAGGTGGCCCCGCCGCCACCGGCTACGACCGCCGCGCCCCCGGCCGCGACGGCTGCTCGGCCGCGCTCGATCCTGTTCATCGGCAACAGCTTCACCCAAGGGGCGCATTCGGCGGTCAAACGCTATCGCAACAACACCGTGATCGATCTGAACGGCGACGGCTATGGCGGCGTGCCGGCTCTGTTCAAATTGTTCGCTGCCGAATCGGGGCTCAATTATACGGTGGCGCTGGAGACGGATGGCGGCAAGACGCTCGGCTTCCACTGGAACCAGCGCCGTCAGTTGGTCTCCCGGCAATGGGATGTCGTCGTCCTCCAGGAGCTGAGCACGCTCGACCGCGAGCGTCCGGGCGACCCGACCGACTACCGCACCTATGCCCCGCAATTCGCAGCGATGTTCGCGCGCAACAACCCGCGGGTCGACGTCTATCTGATGGCGACCTGGAGCCGCGCAGATCTGGTCTATCTGCCGGGCAGCCCCTGGTCGGGCAAGCCGATCACGGCAATGGCGCAGGATTTGCGCCGCGCGGCCGAGGGGGTTCGCGCGCTGTCGCCTGCGTTCCGCGGCGTCCTCCCTGTCGGGGAGGCATGGAACCGCGCGATCGCGAGCGGAATCGCCGACCCCGATCCCTATAACGGCGTCGCGTTCGGCCAGGTCGATCTGTGGACCTACGACCATTACCACGCCAGTATCTTCGGCTATTATCTGGAGGCGTTGGTCGTGTTCGGCCGCGTCACCGGGGTCGACCCGACCAGGCTGGGCGCCAATGAGCGCGCCGCCGACGATCTCGGCATCGATCCCCGGGTCGCGGTCCAGCTGCAACAGGTCGCCAAGGCGCAACTCGCGCTGCCTTGAGCTGCGAAACGGGCGAGACGGCCTTTGAACTTGGCGGGTGGGGAAGCCCCGTTATTGCCCGATCGCTGGCTCTCCACCCTTCGCTGCGGCCGGCGCCTTCGCCACTTCCACAAGGCAAGCCTTCTTCGTCGGCATCGCAGTCTTGCCCGATTGGTGATGCCCAGCGGTCGGGGTGCATGCCGGACGGTCGCGCATGCGATAGGTGGCCGCAGGGGTCTTGCCGGCCGGGTGCCAGACCAGTTCGTGCGTTTCATCGAGCGATTGCGCGGCGGCGGGCAGCGGCAGGACAAGCGCGGCGGCCACGGCGATCAGGACGGATTTCACATTGGACTCCTTTTTGAAGAGCCCGCTTCCTGCCATTCGGTCCGTCGCGCCGCCTTGCCGCTCCGTAACAAATCATTGCCGGCCCGGGGCGGCAACCTTGAGGGCGGAGCGTCGCGCGACTAGGTCCAGCGCATGACACCGATAGAGGCCGTCCGATGACCGCCCCCAACATCGTCCTGGTCGAGGACGACCCGCCGCTCCGCACGCTCACTACCCGCGCGCTACAGGAGAATGGCTATAATGTCCGGCCCGCCGCGACCGCGCCCGAAATGTGGCGCGCGTTCGAACAAGGCCCCGTCGATCTCGTCCTGCTCGACATCATGCTGCCCGGCACCAGCGGCATCGATTTGTGCCGCGAGCTTCGCCGCACGAGCGAGGTGCCGATCATCTTCATCTCGGCCAAGAGCAGCGAGACCGATCGCGTCGTGGGGCTCGAACTCGGTGCCGACGATTATCTCGCCAAGCCATTCGGCACGCGCGAGCTGGTCGCCCGCATACGCGCCGTCTTGCGCCGCCATGCGATCGAGCGCGGCCCCGCCGATCGCGAGAAAGGCGAGCTCAGCTTCGAGGGCTGGACGGTCAATCTGCCGCGCCGCGAATTGCTGTCGCCGACCGGCGCCGCGGTCGAGCTGACCGGCGCCGAGTTCGATCTGCTCGTCGCCTTGTGCGACAACGCCCAGCGCGTGATCGCACGCGAACGCCTGATCGAGCTGTCGCGCACCCGACTCGGCGACAGTTCGGACCGCAGCGTCGACGTGTTGATCAGCCGTCTGCGCCGCAAATTGTCGAGCGCGGGCAAGCCCGCCCCGATCATCACCGTGCGCGGCGTCGGCTATATGCTCAACGTCGCGGTCGAGCGGCGTTGACGCGCCTGCCCCATCTCACTCTGGGGCTGATCGGCCGCGTCTTCGCGATCCTGCTGCTCGCGGTGCTGGTCGAATATGGCGCCAGCACATTCCTGTATGAGCGCGCCAGCCAGTTCTCGGTGCGCCAGGACGAAGCGCACCGGCTCGCCGAGCACCTCGTCATCGCCAGCAAGCTGATCGAGGAAGCGCCGATCGGCGAGCGCAGCACGATGGCGTCCGAGCTCACTACGTCGCGCTACGCGGTCGCATGGCGCGCGGTACTGCCCAAATCGCCCGCGGTCGCACCGTCGCTCGACAAATTGACCGAGCAAGTGCTCGCCTGGGAACCCGACCTCGATGGGCGCGACCTCCGCCTCAGCCTGACCTCGCCGGGGCGCGACGGCTTCATCACCGGCGCGTTCCGGCTCGACGATGCCAGCTGGGTCACGTTTCGCACACGCCAACCGGTGCGCGCGCTCGACATGGCGGTCAGCCGCATCCTGCTCGCGCTGACCCCGGCGGTCGCCCTGATCCTGATCGGCGGATTGCTGGTGCGCCAGATGCTGCGCCCGATGCGCGATCTTGCCCGCGCCGCCGACCGCGTTGGCCATGGCGAAGTCGAAGCGGTGCCCGAGCGCGGTCCGAGCGAAGTGCGCGATGTGATCGTCGCGTTCAACGCGATGCAGGCGCGCATCCACACATTGATCGCCGACCGCACCCAGGCGCTCGCCGCGGTCGGCCACGATTTCCGCACCCCGCTCGCTCGCCTCCATCTGCGCGCCGACGCGATCGACGAGGAGGAGTTGCGCAACGCGATCCAGCACGACGTGGTCGAGATGGACCAGATGGTCGCGTCGTTGCTTGCCTATCTATCAGGCGAGGACGAAGCCGACGGGGAAGCGCCCAGCGCGACCGACCTCGCGGTGATGTGCGCGACTCTCGCCGATGACGCCGTCGATCGTGGCGGCAAGGCCAAATATCACGGCCCCGATCATTGCGAACTGATCGTCCGCCGCGTCGCGCTGAAGCGTGCGGTCACCAACCTGGTCGAGAATGCGCTTCATTACGGCAAGCGCGTCGACATTCGGCTCGATGCCACTCCCGATCGAGTGACGATCGCGGTCGAGGACAATGGCCCCGGTATCGCGCCAGAGGATCGTGCCCGCGCGCTCGAACCGTTCGTCCGCCTCGACGACGCGCGCGGCCGCGATACGCAGGGGTTCGGCCTCGGCCTCGCCATCGTCCAGCGCGCGGTGGCGGCGCATGGCGGCGAGTTCGCGCTCGATAGTGCGCCGTCGGGCGGGCTCAGCGCGCGGATCACGCTGCCGCGCGGGGCGGCGATCGCCGAGTAGCGCGCCCAGCGGGCTGCCCAGTGGTCGACGAAACTGATATGAATCGACCATGGACCCCGATCCGATCAAGAAATCCGTGCTGAAGAGCACGTATATCGGGATCATCCTGGCGCCGTTCTTATCGGCGTTCATCATCGCCGCCATACTGGCAGCCGGGCCGGCCGAGGTGTGCAAGGCGCTGCGCGGCAAAAAACGGGACGGTTGAGTCCGACCGATGATATTCGTGCGATCGGCTCATTGAGCGGGGCCGACGCCAGGGAGGGCAATTGAGCGACATCGCGATCCGATTAGACGGCCTGTTGCTCGGGCTGGTCCTCGTCGCAGGCGGCGGGATATTCATCGTTGCCGCGCTCTTATCGGCGATCCGGACATTGCTGACCAAACCCGCGGACAAGCGTTCCTGGACAATCACTTCCGATAGCCTGTGGCTGGTCCTGGCGCACGCTGTCGCGCTGGTGCTGCTGGCCGCCTATACCGACAGCCAGACCAGTGCGCCGACCGGCCCGGACTGGATCGACTGGCTGGCGGTGCCGTGGCTTTGTTTCGTCCTGGCAGGGCTAGTCCTGCTCTTTCGTCGGCTACGACACGAAAACAGGCGCGGTGCTGGCTGAGCCGTCACGATCCTCGCGGTATTTGAGTACGGACCTAACGCGGCCCGAGCGGCAACGCCTCGATCACGCGCCGGTGTTGCCCGCTACCGATCGTCACGAACGCCGCGGCATCGGCGCAGAGCAGCATCGCCCGCACCAGTCCCGCAACCCCGCTGGGATCGACCTCATCGAGGCCGCGGTCGAGGCACAGAATGAGATCGCAGCCCTCCTCGCTTTCCTCGTCGACGGCGCGCGCGATCGATCCGATTTCGAAGGTCAAGCCGATCGCCGGGTCGCGCCGGACGAGCGTTGCCGCCCAGGCGCGCTCGATCGCGTCGGGATCGCGATCGACGCCGCGCCCCTCTATCGCGGTGAACCCCAGGTCGCGGGCACGCTTTGCCGTGGCGATCAGCCAGCCGCCGGTGCCGCAGCCTAGATCGACAATGCGGAGCGCGTGCCGGCCCGCAGGCGCAAGTCGCGGAGCACCGCGTCGATCTTTGCGCGGACATCGCCGTCGCTACTCTGCTCGCCCGGCTGCGCAGTCACCGGCCAGCGATCGACGCGATAGGCTGGACTCGCCATCGTTCAACGCTCCTCACCAGGCCGTGGATCGACGCGTTGCCAGAAGGTCGTCAAAGCGACGGATCGCGAAAGCCCCGCGTCGGGTCGGGCGCCGGCGGCGCGTAGTCGCCGACTCGTGGCGCTTGCCGCTTGCCCAACCCGCACGCCATCGCCGCAGCTATCAGGATGCTCGCCAGCAGGGCGATCGTCATTGTTCCGGTCATTTCCATCGCTCATCGCCATCACGCTCGTTGCAGGCGCCGGTCATCGTCGGTGCTGGCAGCAAGATAGGAGAGTCGGCCGTTAAGGTTCGACGGCGATTGCAGCCAGCTCGCATAAGCTAGGCATTAAGGTCGTCGCGATGCGCATCTTGCCAGAATCGGCCCTGCCTGTACGGTCGTTACGGAGGCGTCTACTATGGCCACATGCCTTCCATCGCGCGGCACCTGCGGAATTACATGATGACCGCCGCAATGGGCGGGTTTTTGCTTGCGATCGCAGCGGCCACCTCATCCGGCGCGGTCTGGCAGAGCCCGCCGGCGAGTTCATCGTCATTGGTCGGAACCTATGATGGCCACCAGATGGAAATGGCGGTCGGCCTCGAGCTGCGGGCGGATGGGCGGTTCTACTATGGATTGTCCTATGGCGCGCTGGATGAGAGCGCGAGCGGCACCTGGCGCGTGGAGGGCAATGTTGTCCTCCTGACGAGCGATCCAGTCACACCGCCGAAGTTCACGCTGCTGGAGCAAAGACCCGCATCCGACGGGAAGACGCGTCTCGTGCTCGATTTGCCCAAGGGCTGGACGAGGCAATATTTCGATGCCGAAATCGGCCTCGCCGATGGCCGATCCGTCGGCGGTCCATTGTCCGACGACAGCGACGCGATTCCGTTAGCGCCCGGCGACCGGCCGGTATCGTTGCGCCTGGTATTGGGCGTGTACGAACTTCGTAGCGGTGCCTTTCCCCTCGACGGCACCCCGGCCTCGCGCGTCCACGTCCGGTTCGAGCAGAACGACCTCGGCAAGGTCGCATTCGCCGAGACGCCGTTGCGGATCGATAACGGCAATCTGCTGCTTGACCGCTACGGCCGGTCGATCGTGTTTGGTCGGGTGAGTACAAGCACCGAAGCGAACTGATCTCGTCACCGGCGACTAAGCGGCTGCGCCGTCGGCAACATTTCCTTACGCCCGCGCTGCACTGCGGCAAATTCAACACCCTAGCTCTTCCCGGCAACCAGCCAAGAGGAGCATCTGCCGTGAACGATCTGATCGGACGCGTTTTCGATTTCGAAAAGCGCGTTTTTCCCAGCAACGACCTCTATGCCAAGCTCGCGGTGGACGGGCAGAGCCCAAAGGCATTGATCATCTCGTGCGCCGACAGCCGCGTGGTGCCCGAGCTGATCATGCAGGCCGAGCCCGGCGACCTGTTCGTCTGCCGCAATGCGGGCAACATCGTCCCCCCGTTCGCGACACAGAATGGCGGCGTGTCGTCGACCGTCGAATATGCCGTGCTCGCGCTCGGCGTGCGCGACATCATCGTCTGCGGCCATTCCGACTGTGGCGCGATGAAGGCGCTGATGAACCCCGAATTGCTCGAGGGCATGCCTAACGTCGCCGCCTGGCTGCGCCACAGCCATGCCGCCGAAAGCGTCGTGCGCGCCGGCTATGGCCCGCTCACCAACAACGAGCGCGTTCGCGCCGCCAGCCTGGAGAATGTCGTCGTCCAGCTCGCGCACCTTCGCACGCACCCGGCAGTCGCGGCGGGGATCGCGCGTGGCGAAATCTCGCTCCACGGCTGGTTCGTCGATATCCATGAGGGCGTGATGCTCGGGCTCGACGGCGATACCGGGCGCTTCCTGCCGATCCGCGACGATCGCCCGCTTCCCGTGGCGCTGGCCGCCGCGCAGCGCCTGGCGATGGACGAGGATTTCGCGGAGGCGGCGGAATGAGCCTGGCCAAGCCGGCAAGCGGATTCCTCGTCCGCGACTTCACTGCCTCGATCGTCGTTTTCCTCGTCGCGATGCCGCTGTGCATGGGCATCGCCATCGCCTCGGGCGTGCCGCCCGAAAAAGGACTGATCACCGGCATCATCGGCGGCCTCGTCGTCGGCATGCTGGCGGGATCGCCGCTCCAGGTCAGCGGCCCTGCCGCCGGCCTGGCGGTGATCGTGTTCGAGCTTATCCGCGATCAGGGCCTGTCCGCGCTCGGTCCGATCCTGATCCTCGCCGGGCTGATCCAGGTCGTCGCGGGCATTTTCAAACTCGGCGGCTGGTTCCGCGCGATCTCGCCTGCCGTGGTCCATGGCATGCTCGCCGGAATCGGCGTGCTGATCGTGGTCGGTCAGTTCCACGTCTTGTTCGACGCCAAGCCACTGTCGAGCGGGCTCGAGAATCTCGCCGCCATGCCCGGCCGCCTGCTCGGCCTTGACCCAGCCAATGCCAAAGCCACTGAGCTCGCGCTGCTCATCGCGCTGCTGACGATCGGGGTGATGATCAGCTGGGAGAAATTGCGCCCAACCGCTTTGCGCCTCGTCCCCGGCGCGTTGCTCGGGGTGATTGCCGGCACGCTGGCTGCCTATCTGTTCGGGCTCGACGTCACCCGGGTCGACGTGCCGCAATCGATCGCCGCCGCGGTGTCGCTGCCCGACGCGTCGGTGTTCGCCACCTGGCTCAAGCCGTCGACGCTGGCCGCTGCGCTGGCCATTGCCTTCATCGCCAGCGCGGAAACGCTGCTGTCGGCAGCTGCGGTCGACAAGATGCACAACGGCGTCCGCACCGATTACAACAAGGAATTGCGCGCGCAGGGTATCGGCAACCTGCTGTGCGGAGCGGCCGGCGCCTTGCCGATGACCGGCGTCATCGTGCGCAGCTCGGCCAACGTTCAGGCAGGCGCGGTGACGCGGCTGTCGGCGATCCTGCATGGCGTCTGGATCCTGGGTTTCGTCGCCCTGCTGCCCTGGCTGCTGCGCGAGATTCCGATGGCGGCGCTGGGCGCAGTGCTGGTCGTCACCGGCTGGAAGCTGGTCAATGTCGCGCATGTCCGCGAGCTGTTCCGCCATCACGGTGTGCTGCCCGCGGTGATCTGGGCAGCCACCCTGGTGATCGTCGTCGCCGAGGATCTATTGACCGGCGTGCTGGTCGGCATCGCACTGTCGCTGATCGAAGTGATCCCGCACATCAAGCGCCTCAAGCTCGGCGTCGATCACCAGGAAGTGGACGAGCATGCCGCGATCAGCCTGTCGGGCACCGCGACCTTCGTCCAACTGCCGCGACTGAGCGACGCGCTCGACAAGGCGCCTGCCGACAAACCGCTGACGATCGACGTCCGCGGGCTGGCGGCGGTCGATCACAGTTGCGCGGAACTGTTCCGCGAGTGGCTGGCACGGCGCCGCGCGAGCGGGGCCAGTGTCACCCTGCTCGGCGCCGACGGACGGCTCGCTCGCCTCGCTGCGTAGGATTGCTCCAGCAATCTTTCGTTACGACCGGGACATGCGGCGCCGACCTCCCGCCGTTATCCCGGTTGTATCGGAACCGCCCACCCCAGCTTCCCTTTTGCATCGCAAGGGTGGGCGGTTCCGACCCCCAGATTGTTTGCCGGCAGTCTGAATACCCTAGTCCAGAGCCGAGCCTCCCTTTAGCATCGGCTTCCTTAGAGCGGGACATGGCGTTATCCGACGCCATGTCCCCTTTTTCTTCCGCCAGCGATCTGGTCGCCCGCGCCCGCGCCGCGTTTCAGTCCGGGCGCCATGCGGAGGCGGAAAAGCTGGCGGCCGAAGCGCGGTCGCAGGATCGAGCATCGCTCGATGCGATCGAAATTCTCGCTTTGACCCATAGCGGGCGCGGCGACGTGGCCGGTGCCGAACGGCTGTTGCGCGAAGCGATCGCGATCGACTCCCGCCCGCGCTGGCCGCATGACGACCTTGCCATGATGTTGTTCGACAGCGGACGCGTGGTCGCGGCGGAGGCAGCCTGCCGTGCCGCCATCGCCGCGGATCCCGGCAATCCGCAACCCGAAATGATGCTCGGCAATATCCTGTCCGAACGCGAGGAGCTGGTCGCCGGCGCCACCCATCTGCGCCGGGCGATCGCGCTGGCCGGCGAGCATCCGCAATTGCTCGCCAATCTCGGCCGCAATCTGCAGCGGCAGGGAGCGCTGTCGGACGCCGAGCCGCTGCTGCGCCGCGCCGTCGCCGCGATGCCCGACGCGTTGCCGCCGCTCGCCTGGCTGGCCGAGTTGCTCGAACAGGCCCGGCGGTTCGACGAGGCGGCGGCGATGCTCGACCGCGCCGAGCGGCTGGCGCGGGCGCAAGGCAGCGACGTTACCTTGCAGCGCGCAGCATTGCTGTCGCGCACCGAGGATTGGCGCGACGGGCTGGCGCTGCTCGATGCGGAGCCCGGCCTGTCGGGTGCCGCCCTGCTCCAGCGCGGGCGCATGCGCGATCGCGCCGGCCGCCACGCCGAGGCCTGGCGCGACTTCACCGACGGCAAGGCCGCGCTTTCCGCTGCGTCAGCCCGCCGCTATGCGCGCGCCGAGGTCGAGCGCCTGATCGCCGATCTCACCTCGTTTTTCCGGCCCGAGCGGTTTGCCGCACTGGCCCCCGCATCGGTCCGCGACGATGTACCGCAACCGATCTTCATCCTCGGCTTCCCGCGCTCGGGCACCACGCTGACCGAACAAGTGCTGGCGAGCCATTCCGGCGTCCGCGCTGGCGGCGAGCTGCCCTTCGCCGCCGAATTGGCGGCGATGGCGACGGAACGGACCCGCGGCGCCTTTCCCACGCATGTCAACGACCTCGACGCCGCAACCCGCGCCACATTGGCGATCGATCTGCGCGACCATTATGTTGCCCGCGCCGAAGCGTTCGGGCTGCTCGCACCCGGAACATCGTTCTTCACCGACAAGATGCCGCTCAACGAACTGTATCTGCCGCTGCTACGCCTCGCTTTTCCCGCAGCGCCTTTGGTCGCCGTCGGGCGTCATCCGCTCGACGTGATGGTGTCGGCGATGAGCCACGATTTCACCCATGGCTTCAATTGCGGCTATCGGCTCGAGGATGCCGCGCGCCATTATGCGCTGATCGACACGCTGATGGCCGAGTGGCGGAAACTGCCGGGGATTGCGCCGCATCAGCTCCGCTACGAGAATTTCGTCGCTGCGCAGATGGGCGAAACCGAAGCGCTGATGGCGCATATCGGTCTGCCGATGGAGCCTGGTCAGCTCGCTTTCCACGAAAGCCAGCGCTTCGCCCCGACCCCGAGCTATGCGCAGGTCCAGGAACCGCTCAACGATCGTTCGATCGGGCGCTGGCGGCATTATGCGCGCGAACTCGAGCCGGCACGCGCCATCCTGGCCGAGGCAATTGCCAGGGGCGGCTACGCCGCCTGAAGCCCCGCCGCGACCGACGCGGCATCGGCGCCCAAAATCAGGTGCAGCGCATTGGCCGAGGGCCGTGCGATCATCCGCACGCCGAGTTGCCGCAGCGCCGCCTCGTCGGCGCGCGCCGGATCGGCGAGATCGACCCACAATCGGCTCGATGCCGCGCCAGATGCGGAAATATTGCCGCGTCCGCCCAACGCAGCGAGCCACGGCGCCGGATCGGCGGCCGTCACTGTCGGCCGGCTTTCGGCCACCGCTACGGCAGCGGATAACGGCCCCGCCGCCGCGCGCATCTCCATGGCCACCGAATCGGCGATCGGACCGAGCACCACCTGCAGTCCCTGCGCGCTCGGGCGGATGAAGCCCCTGGCGCCGAGCTTCTTGAGCCGCGCTTCACTGACCTTCGCCTGATCGTTGACCACCAGGCGGAGCCGCGTCGTGCAGGCATCGATACTGGCGAGATTGCCCGCCCCGCCCAGTGCCTCGACGAACGCCAGTCCACGTTCGGCCGGCAGCGGGGCGGCACCTTCTTCCTCCGCCTCCTCGGGCTCGCGGCCTGGCGTCTTGAGGTCGAACTTCACGATCGCCCAGCGGAAGGTGCCGTAATAGATCGCGAAATAGGCCAGCCCGACCGGGAGCAACAGCAACGGCCGCGTCGACTTGGAGAAATTGAGCACGTAATCGAAGAACCCGGCCGAAAAGCCGAACCCCAGATGCACGCCCAGAATGTGCATCAGCGCCATCGCCACGCCGGTCAGGATCGTGTGCATGAAATAGAGCAACGGCGCGAGGAACATGAAGGTGAACTCGATCGGCTCGGTCACCCCGGTCAGGAAGGCCGTCAGTGCCATCGAGGTCAGCATGCCACCCACCGCCTGGCGCCGCTCGGGCAAGGCGGAGCGGTACATCGCCAGGCAGGCGGCGGGCAGGCCGAACATCATCACCGGGAAGAATCCCGACATGAACCCGCCCGCGCTGGGATCGCCGGCGAAGAAGCGGTTGAGGTCGCCGGTCTTGCCGTGGAAATCGCCGATGATGAACCAGGCGACGTTGTTGAGCACATGGTGCAGGCCGGTCACGATCAGCAGCCGGTTGAGCACGCCATAGACGAACAGCCCGATCGTTCCCGACTGGACGACGCCATAGCTCAGCCCGTCCACGCCCGCGTCAATCGGCGCGAAGCCGAAGCCGACGAAGGCCGCGAGCGCCAGCCCGGCGAACCCCGCCAGGATCGGCACGAACCGCCGGCCGCCGAAGAACGACAGATAATCCGGCAGTCTGATGGTCGAATAGCGATTGTAGAACGCCCCCGCGATCAGCCCGGAGGCGATCCCGATCGGCACCGCCAGTTTGGAGATCGCCTTGTCGCGCCACGCCGCCTCGGCCAGCGCGGCGATATCCTTGCCCATATTGGCAGTGATGTCGGGTGGCACATGAAGCAGTGTCATCGCCCCGCGCGTCGCGACCAGAAAGCAGACCAGGCCGGCCAGCCCCGCCGCACCATTATTGTCCTTGGCGATGCCGACCCCGATGCCGAGGGCGAACAGCAGGCCGAGATTGTCGAAGATCGCCCCCCCCGCCGCGGCGACGAACGGGATGTCGAGCAGATCGGGCTGGCCCAAGCGTAACAACAGCCCTGCGATCGGCAGGACCGCGATCGGCAGCATCAACGCGCGGCCGAGCGGCTGGAGCGATTGCAGCGAGAGCTTCATTGGCCTTGCTCCGACAGAGAAGAGACGAGCGAGCGCACCGCATCGGCATCGGGCGCGGTCAGCGCTTTCGCGGCGATCGCGCGGCATCGGGCGAGATCGAGCGTGCGGACCAATGCCTTGGTCTCGGCGACCGCCGCGCCCGGCACCGACAATTCGGTCACGCCCATTCCGATCAATAAAGGCACTGCCTCCGGATCGGCGGCGAGCCCGCCGCACACGCCGGTCCAGCGTCCGTGCACTGCACCCCCGCGCACCGTCTCGTCGATCAGCCGCAGGACCGCGGGATGCAGTCCATCCAACCCGGCGGCGACCGCCGGATTGGTGCGGTCGCGGGCGAGCGCATATTGCGAGAGGTCGTTGCTGCCGATCGAGAAGAAGTCGGCGTCGACCGCCAGTCCCGCCGCGGTCAGCGCTGCTGCGGGGGTTTCGACCATGATGCCAAGTTCAGGCGCTGCCACGCCAAGATCGTCGGCATGCCGCGCCAGCGCCTCGCGCGCCGCGGTCAGCTCGGCACGATCGGCGACCATCGGCAGCATCAGCTTGAGTGGCGCGTGCGCCTTCACCCGCAGCAAAGCACGCAACTGCGCATCGAGCAGATCGCGCCGCGCGAGCTGAAGCCGGATGCCGCGCAAGCCGAGCGCCGGATTCTCCTCGGCCGCGATCGTCAGATAGGGCGCCGGTTTGTCCGCGCCGATATCGAGCGTGCGCACGATCAGCGGCCGCTCGCCCAGTGCATCGGCGATCGCCTGATAGGCGGCGCGTTGCTCCTCCTCGTCGGGCGGCGTCGCGCGATCGAGGAACAGGAATTCGGTACGCAGCAACCCGCAACCCTCGGCGCCCTCCGCCACCGCAGCGCGCGCATCGGCGGCGGAGCCGAGATTGACGAACACCTCGATCCGCCTGCCGTCGGTAGTGACCGCGGGTTCGTCGGCATGCGCCAACGCTGCCTGGCGGCGCACCTGCCGCGTCTCGATCCGTGCGCGCACCGCCGCCACGTCCGCCGCATCAGGCGCGATCCGTAGCGCACCGTCCTCGATCACCAATTCGGTGCCCGGCTCGATCCGCCCCAGCGCGTCGCCGAGCGAGACCAGCATCGGCAGCCCCATCCCCGCCGCGATGATCGCGACGTGCGAGGTCGTCCCACCGCGCGAGGTCGCGATTCCAGCCAACCCCGCTTCGCCCAGCGCCATCAATTGCGAAGGATAGAGTTCATCGGCGATCAGGATCGCGCCGGGCGGCGGCGGGACCTGATCGGGTTCGCCGTGGATCGCCAGCACCACGCGGCGCCCGAGATCATTGAAATCGTCGATCCGTTCGGCGAAGCGCGCATCAGCCGCGCCGTGCAATTGGTCGACATAGAAACCGATCGCTTGCCGCCAGGCGAAGCCCGCGCTCTTGCCCGCCGCGATTGCCGCGTCGGCTGCGCTCGCCAATTCGGGATCGTCGAGCAAAGCGAGATGTGCCGCTGCGATGCCCGCGCGATCGCCCTCGCCCGCAGCATCCGCCGACAGCTCGGCGCGCACGTGATCCTTCGCCCCGGTGAGTGCGGCGCGTTCCGCGTCGATTCCCGCGCCGTTCTCAGGAATGTCGGCGACCGGATCGACCGGACGGAAGGCGGGTCCGATCGCCGTTCCCGGCACCGCGGTCACGCCGTTCAGAATCGAGGGCAGCTCGGCAATTGCAGCGCTCGGTGCCGGTTCGGCAGGCCCGCCGACCGGCTTGAGCTCGCCCATCCCGGTCGCCAGCAAGTCCGCCACAGCCGCAACGCCGTCACCATCGCTACCGCGCACTGTGATCGCCGCGCCGTGCGCCAGCGCCAGCGCAAGCATCGCCACCGCGCTCCGCGCCGAGGCGGCCCGGCCCGACGACGCGACGATTTCGATCGTTCCAGGATAGCTAGCCGCGAGTTGCGCGATCCGCGCCGCCGGCCGCGCGTGCAACCCATAAGCGAGCGGCAAGTCGAGCGTTCGACTGATGGTCGCTGCCGTCGCCTCGGTCGCCGCGACCGCATCGCCGAGTGACCGGAAGCGCATCACCGTCTCGCCTGCCGCGACTGCGCGATCGCTCACCGGATCCTCGACTGCGAACGCGTCGCCATTGGTGACGATGACGGGGGTGATCAGGCTCTTCGCCGTCCGCGCCAGCCGATCGAGATCGAATTCGACCAGCAACTCGCCCGCCGCCACGCGCTGGCCGTCGGCGACCTTGGGCGCAAAGCCCTCGCCGCCCAGCCCGACCGTCTCCAGCCCGATATGCATCAGCAATACCGGTCCGGTATCGAGTTGCAGCGTCACCGCATGCCCCGCCGGGTGCACCGACACCACCACGCCCGCGCCAGGTGCTAGCAATCGCCCCTCGACCGGGTCGATCGCGACGCCGTCGCCCAGCATCTTCTCGGCGAACACCGGATCGGGCACCTCGGCCAATCGCGTCGCCCAGCCCGCCAGCGGGCTCGCGATGGCCAGGCTCATTTCGCCGGGCCCAGGGTCAGCCGGTCGAGCATCCACAGGGGATTGGGGCCGGTCTGGGTGAAAGTCATACACAGATCGTGGCGTCCTTGTTGCGGCGGCAGCGATCCGGTGATCGTGCTGACGCCGGCATTGCGTATCGCGGCGCCGAGCGGAATGCTCGCGACCACCGGGCCATCGCAGCGGTCGAGCCTGACCTCGAGCTCGCCGGTCGGCGTGCGCGGTTTGTCGAACACAACCTTGGCGAGGTCGGCGCCGATCGAGAAGTTGAACGGCACCTGGCCGACCTCCGCCGACAGCGACGCGATGCCGTCGAGCGAGGCGCGCTTCCAGATCCAGCAGGGATGGAAGATGTCGCCCCAATGCACCCGGCGTAGCCCGTCGGTAACGCCGTCATCCTCGAGCCGCAGCGAGACCGCCGAGGTGCACAAGTCCATCTCGGTCGCGGTGCGAGTCCGCAGCAAGGCCGCGGTCAGCGTCCAGTCGCGCCCGGCGCCTAGCGGCTCGCTCCCGGCAAAGGCGCGCGCGCGGAGCCGGGTTCCCTCCGGCAAGGTCAGCGAACCTTCATAGACCAACGAGGCCGGGTTCGGCGCGCTTCCATCGATCGTATAGCGCAGTGTACCGACATCGGCCTGCTGGCGAAGCTTGATGGTCACTTCCCCATCCTTGCCATCGACACTCGCGAGCGGCTCGAGGGGAGTCATATTGTACCCGAGCCCCAGCAGCCGATAGCGCGCGAACTCCGCCGGCAATCGCGCGGCGAATCCCTTCCAGTCACGCTTCGCCGCCGGCGTCCAGCCGAGTTCAGCGAGCGCCGCCGCGCGCGGCCACAGCATGCGATCGGCATAGGCGGTGGTGCGGACATGCTCGGTCCACAGATTGACCTGCACCCCTAACAGATGCCGCCGCTCGTCCGCGCTCAGCGCATCGGGGAGCGGATCGAACGTATAGATGTGCTTCCAGTCCATCACTCCGCCGCGCCCCGGCGGCTCGTCGCCTGAATCGCTCTGGATATGGTCGAGGTAGAAATCGGGCGAGGGCGACAGGATCGTGTCGTGCCCTGCCTTGGCCGCAGTGATCGCGCCGGACACGCCGTGCCATGACATCACCGTCGCCGAGGGTGGCACCTTACCCTCCAAGATCTCATCCCAGCCGACCAGCCGTCGGCCGCGCGTCTGGAGATAGTCGCCGATCCGCGCCATGAACCAGCCCTGGAGATGCTCTTCGTCCTTCAGCCCCAGCGCCTTCAACCGCGCCCGGACGCGCGGATCGGCCTTCCACTGATCCTTGACCGCTTCATCGCCGCCGACATGGACATAGCGCGACGGGAACAGCTCGAGCACTTCGTCGAGCACATTGGTCAGGAAGGTAAAGGTCGCGTCTTCGGTGTTGTACAGATTGTACATCACTCCCCAGTCGGAACTGGGAGCCTTGGGCGGGGTCGCGGTCGAGCCGAGCGCGGGATAGGCGGCGATCGCCGCGGTGGCGTGGCCCGGCATGTCGATCTCGGGCACGATCGTGACGTGCCGCGCCGCGGCATAAGCGACGATCTCGCGAATCTCTGCCTTGGTGTAGAAGCCGCCATAGCGCACCTGCTTGCCGGTCTTCGGGTCGACACCGGCTGCGCCCGCCGGCTGGCGCCACGCGCCGATCGCGGTCAGGCGCGGATATTTGTCGATCTGGATCCGCCATCCCTGGTCGTCGGTCAGATGCCATTGCAGGATATTGAGCTTCTCCATCGCCAGGCGATCGATCAGCTGTTTGACATAGACCGGCGGCTGGAAATGCCTGGCGGAATCGAGCATCACCCCGCGCCAGGTGAAAGCCGGCGCGTCGTCGATCGTCATCGCGCCGATCCGGCCGTCGCGCGATGCGGCGATCAGCTGCCATAGAGTGGTCGCGCCATAATAGAGCCCGGTGTCGGTGGACGCCGATACCGTAACGCCGGCCGGCGTCACGCGCAGGCGATAGGCCTCATTCCCTTTGATCGACGCGTCGCGGCGGAACCGGATCGCGCCCCCTCTGGCCAGCGCCAGCTTCGGTCCGCCGGTGCGCGCGACAAGTTCGGCCAGGCGTCGCGCGGCGGCGGTGCCGCCGGCATCGTCGGCGGCGATCGTCGCGCGGGCAAAAGAAAAGCTGCCGACCTGCGACGTCACCGTCGCGGGCATCGGCAGCAGGGGGAGGTCAGGTGATGCCCATGCCGCCGCCGGCATGGTCGAGATCATGACGGCGGCGAACAGGGCGGTGCGCATCGGGTAATCCTATTCGGTCTTGCCGATGCGCGACAGGTCAGAAGTGGACTTTGCCACCGACCCAGAAGGTGCGGCCATTGTTGTAATAAGCGCGCGGGATCGAGGGGTCGCCGACAAAGTAATAGAGCTTGTGGTTGAGCAGATTCTGCGCGTCGGCGGTCAACGCGAAATATTTGGTCACGTTGAGCGTCAGCGAACCGTCGAGCGTGCCGAAATCGGCCTGCCACATCGGTGTCGAGCGATCGATGCCCGAGCGGAATTTCGAGCGGAACGTATAAGCGAAGCGGGTCGAGATCAGCGAATTCTCATAATAGGCCGTGACGTTGAACGTGTGCTTCGAATTGCCGTCGATGACACCGCCGTCCGCCGCCTTGGCATCGGCATAAGTGTAGTTCGCCAGCAGCCCGAACCCGCCATAGATCGGCTGTTGCCAATTGACCTCGACGCCCTTGTTGGTGCCGCCCTTTCCGTTGACCGGGCCGGTGATCAGGAAGTTCGCGCCCGCCGGGTGCTGCTGCGTGATCAGGAACTGCGTCGTGGTGTTCGTCGTGATGTACGAGTCGATGTCGAGGTAGAACAAATTGACCGAGAACAGCGACTGCTTGCCGTAATACCATTCGGCCGCAAGGTTGAACTGCCAGGCACGAGTCGGATCCAGATAGGGATTGCCGCCCGAAGTACCGGTCAACGCGAGGTCGCTGACGGTGAAGGCGCCGGCGAGCTGAGCATAGCCCGGCCGCGTCATCGTCTTGGCGGCACTTGCTCGGATCAGGAGGTTGGGCATCGCGTTCACGGTCAGGTTGGCGCTGGGCAAGAAATCCCAATAGCTACGATTGACGCGATTGGTGTCGCACCAGGCCTTCCCGTCCGACTGCGTCGGGCAGAACATCGAATAGACCGGATCGAGGCCGCCAGTAGCCAGCGGGTTCGGCGTGTATTGCGTGGTGTTGAGTTCGGTATGCACTGCACGAACGCCGATATTGCCGCGCCAGCCCTGGCTCTCGCCGCCCAGCTTGGCCATGGCATAGACCGCCTCGGTCTTCTCCTTCACCGAGAAGCTCGCCTGCGGATAGAAAGCGAATTGGCGGCCGCCCTGCGTCGCCAAGGTCGCCAGCACCTTGTCCTTGTCCGCGATCGAATAAGGCGGGAAGGCGACCAGTCCGTCGAGGAAATCGTCCGGCGTGGTGCCGCCGTTGAACACGGTGCCGAGTCCGACACCCTTGGTGCCTGAATAGAGGCCGTTCCCGGCCCAGGAATAAGCGGTGTAGTTCACCTCACGCGTGTGGTCGGTATACCGGCCGCCGATCTTGATCGCCGTCAGGAAATCGCCGTCGAACTTATATTCGGCGTCGGCGCGGACATAGGTTTCCTTGTCGGGCGACAGGATGCGGCCGCCCCACGACCAGCTGTAATAATTGTTGAGATACGCCGCCGATTTCGGGTCGGTCGGCAGCCCGGGATAATTGACCGTCGCGCCCTTGCCGGCGAGCGCGTAATTGACGCCGGTGTCCCAATAGGTTTCCCAGGCATAAGTGTCCTTGGTGGCACCCTCACCCTTGGTGTAGCCCACTTCCCCGGACAGCGTCAGGTGATCGGTCGGCTTCCACTCGGTCTCCAGGTTGATCACCCAGGTCGACGAATAGGCGTCGCGGAAGATGTCGTCCTGGACGCGGCCCTGGATCGGATTGCCGCTGGCATCGAGCTGGTTCCACGACGCCGCCGTCAGATAGCCGTTGGTGACGGTGTACGGACCCAATGCGTTGGTCGGCGACCCCGGCGTCGAATTGCTGCCGATCACCCGGCTGATCCACGCCATCGAGTTGCGGTTGACGTTGTTGGCGTCCATCCGCGTGTAGATGCCGTTGAGCGTCACCTCGAACTGGTCGTTCGGCTTGTATTGCAGCGCGACGGTACCGCCCTTGCGGACGCGCTTCTGGCTGAAATAGGCCGCGCCGATCAGATTGGGTGCGGTGACCGTCTGATTGGTGCCGGCGAAATTGTTGTACGTGGTGTAGCCGAGGAATTCCTGGCCATCGCGGCGGAACTCGCGCTCCTGATAATAGCCGGCAATCAGCAGACCGACCGTCCCCGCCTGGTTCTTCCAGCTATAGAGACCCGACACCTGCGGCTTCACCTTGTCGGCCAGGTCATTGTAATTGGCCTGGGCGGTCAGGCTGAACGAATTGGCCGGCAGATCGAGCGGGCGCCGGCTGTGAAGATTGATCGTGCCGCCGATGCCGCCTTCAGGCAGGTCGGCTTCGGACGATTTATAGACTTCCAGCTTGCCGACGATTTCCGACGGCAACAGGCTGAAGTCGAAGCTGCGCCCGCCGCTGGTCTGGTCGAGCACGAACCAGTCGCCGGTCGCGACCGAATGGCCATCGAGCAACGTCAGATTGAGCGTCGGGTCGGTGCCGCGGATCGACACCGACTGATTCTCGCCGAAGCCGCCAGCATTGGCCGATCCGGTGACGACGTTGACGCCGGTCAGACGGCCGAGCGAGTCGGCGACGTTCTTGTCGGGAAACTTGCCGATATCCTGCGCGGTGACGACTTCGGAGACGACGTCATTGGCGCGCTTCGAATCGAGCGACGCCTGGATCGAGGCGCGGATGCCGCTGACGACGATGTCGTTGCTTTGGTCCTGCGGATCGGCAGTGGTGGCTTGACCGCTGCCTCCGACATCGGCAGGCGCCGCCGCTGCTGGAGCGGTCTGCGCAAAAGCAGGCGCCGCGATAGTCAGCGCGAGCACGCTTGCGGTACAGGCGAACATCGCCCGATGCGTTTTGGTTTGGAACGTGACCATGATCTTCCCCTTCAACCCCTGGATTGGACTGTACCAAAGTACGACCAACTGTCGCCATCTGCCCTGTCCGGTCTCATTTTTGGCCCGGATCAGGTCTGTTGCGAGTGTCATAAAGGCGTATTGGTCATTAAATTGCAATACCAAAATCAATACCAGTGCAAATATTTCGCACTTTGGTATTGAAATGGCATTATCTGATGGCTTAAAGAATGTCGTGTCAGGGGGTTGTCCGCCATGTTCGTCGATCGCGTAGGAAAGCTGCCGGAAGGAGATACCGCGCCGCTGTACCAGCAGCTGCAGCGCGTGCTGCGCGCCGCGATCGAGCGCCAGGTTCTCGCCCCCGACGAAGCGCTGCCGCCCGAACGCGATCTTGCCCAGGCCTATAACGTTTCGCGCGTCACCGTGCGCAAAGCGCTCGATGGGCTGGTCGACGCGCGGATGCTGACTCGGCGCCAGGGCGCCGGCACCTTCGTCGCCGCGCGCGTCGAGAAGAATTTCGCGACGATCTCGTCCTTCACCGAGGACATGCAGTCGCGCGGCCGCGTGCCGCACAGCGAGTGGCTGGCGCGCACCGAAGGCACCGTCGCCCCCGAGGAAGCGATGGCGCTGGGGCTCAGCCCCGGCAGCCAGGTTTATCGCTTCACTCGCATCCGCTATGCCGACGGCGTGTCGATGGCGCTCGAATATGCGACCGTCCCGGCGAGCTCGTTGCCCGGGCTCGAGGCGGTGACCGAATCGCTCTACGACGCATTGGGCGATGACCGTCCGGTGCGCGTGCTGCAGCGCTTCCGTGCGGTGCTGTTCACCGACGAGCAGGCCGAATTATTGGCGATCCCGCGCAATTCGCCGGGGCTCGAGATCGAACGCCGCGGTTATACCCAGGATGGCCGTACGGTCGAATTCACCAAATCCTGGTATCGCGGCGACGCATATGACTTCGTCGCCGAACTCAACGTCCCGCCAGCCTGAGAGTCCCGTGCCGCTTCTTCCCCACAATACGCTGATGTTTGCCGAAGCCGCCGAAGCGGCGGAAGCGGTTGCGCGCCAGGCGATCCGCCAGCGCGATGCGCGTATCGCCTTGGCCGCAGCGCTGCGTCAGGCGCCGCCGCGCGCGGTGGTGACCCTGGCGCGCGGCAGCTCGGACAATGCTGCAACCGTCGCACGCTATTTGGTCGAAACGCATCTTCGCCTGCTGACCAGCTCGGCGGCGCCCTCGGTTTCCTCGGTCTACGATTCGGCACCCGATTATGCCGGCACCTTGATGCTGGCAGTCTCGCAATCGGGCCGCAGCCCCGATCTGATCGCCGCCGCCGAGATGGCTAAAACGGGCGGCGCGCGGCTGGTCGCGTTGGTCAACGACGAAAGCTCGCCGCTCGCAGCCCTTGCGGACACCTTCCTGCCGCTCGCCGCGGGCCCGGAAAAGAGCGTCGCCGCGACCAAATCGTTCATCACCAGCGTCGCCGCGCTGATCCATCTGATCGCCGACTGGGCGGAGGATGACGAATTGCTCGCTGCGCTCGACGGGCTGCCGGCACTGCTGGAGCAGGCCTGGGCGCTCGATTGGTCGCCCGCGCTCGAGCCGCTGCGCAACGCCACCAATCTCTATGTCGTCGCGCGCGGCCCGGCGTTCGGCATCGCGCAGGAAATGGCGCTCAAGATCAAGGAGACTTGCGGCTTCCATGCCGAGGCGTTCAGCGCCGCCGAAGTCCGCCACGGCCCGATGGCGATCGTCGAAAAGGGCTTTCCGGTCCTGCTGCTCGGCCAGGATGACGAATCGCGCGACAGCGTCGCCGACCTCGCCCCCGAATTCGCCGAGCGCGGCGCGCTGGTGCTGAGTGCCGGGTTGAAGGATGCGCCGGGCCTGAGCTTGCCAAGCCTCGACGCGCATCCGGTGCTCCAGCCGGTTTTGCTCGTCCAGAGCTTCTACCGCCTCGCCAACGCGCTCGCCGTCGCGCGCGGCCGCGATCCCGACCGTCCTCCGCATCTCGCCAAGGTGACCGAAACGGTATGACCCGCACCGCGCTCACCAATGCCCGCGTGCTGCTGCCTTCCGGCCTGCGCGACGATGTCTGCGTCGTGATCGGCGATGGCGAGATTTGCGCGATCTCGTCCGCCCCGCCTCAGGATGCACGGATCGTCGATCTCACCGGCCGATTGCTGCTCCCCGGTTTCATCGACACCCAGGTCAATGGCGGCGGCGGGCGACTGTTCAATGACGATCCCAGCGTCGAGACGATCCGCGTCATCGCCGAAACGCACCGCCGCTTTGGCACCACCGGCCTGCTGCCGACCTTGATCAGCGACGATCTCTCGGTAGTCGAAGCCGGTATCCGTGCGGTCGATGCCGCGATCGACGCCGGACTGCCCGGCGTGCTCGGCATCCATATCGAGGGGCCGTTCCTGTCCAGCGCGCGGCACGGCATCCATTCGGTCGACAAGCTGCAGCCGCTCAAGGACGATTATCTCGATCTGCTGACCTCGGCGAAGCGCGGTCGGACGATGGTCACGCTCGCCCCCGAATGCGCCACCCCCGCGCAGATCGCGCATCTCGCCGCCAAGGGTGTTGTCGTCAGTGCCGGCCATTCGGACGCGCGCTATGAAACCGTCCGCGCCGCGATCGATGCGGGCCTGACCGGCTTCACCCATTTGTTCAACGCCATGTCGCAGCTCGCCAACCGCGCGCCCGGCATGGTCGGCGCCGCGCTCGAAGATGACAGCACCTATGCCGGCATCATCGCCGACGGCCACCATCTCCACGACGCCACGTTGCGCGTCGCGGTCCGCGCCAAGGGGCAACATCGCCTGATGCTGGTGACCGACGCGATGCCGAGCGTCGGCTCGGATGAGACGCGGTTCGTGCTCCAGGGCCGCGAGATCTGGCGCGACGGCGATACCTTGCATGGCGCGGACGGCGTGCTCGCCGGTTCGACCCTGACGATGGCAGGCGCGGTCAAGGGCATGATCGAGCGCGGCCGCGTCTCGCTCGCGACGGCGGTGACGATGGCTTCGGCGACACCGGCGGCGTTTCTGGGACTGAGCGGCCAGACCGGCACGATCGCCGCCGGCATGCGCGCCGATCTCGTCCTGCTCGACGACGATTATGCCGTGCACGAAACGTGGATCGGCGGTGAGGCGAGTGGTGTGGTGCAACCGGTAGCGGCAGTCGCCAGATAACTCCTGCTCCTGCTTTCCCGGGAGCACCGAAAAATCAACGCGACATCATCTGCCCGAGCTGCCGCCGCACGCGTGCCTTGCTGTCCTCGCTCAACGTCCCGCGAATGCCGCGCCGCTCCTCGGGCACATGATCGAGCGGCGGACCGAACACGAATTCGTCGAACATCGCCCGCCACGCCGCGCGCTGGTTTTCGGGCAGGCCGGAAAAAGCCAGGATCGCGTGGACCATCGTGTCGAGCGGCGCGAGCCCCGGCTGCGGCGCGGGCGCCTCGTCCCACCAATAATTGACCAGGATGCTCACCGGATCGAGCGAGCGGACATGGTGCCACCACATATGCGGAATGAAGAGGGCATCACCTGGCTCGAGTTCGACGATATGGACATGCGCCATCGCCTCGCGCGCCAGCGGGAAGCGATCGAAATCGGGTTCGTCGGGATCGAACAGACCGATCGGCGTGCCCGCAGGGGTAAATTCGATCGGACCGATGTAGAGATTGGCGACCTGATCGGGCGGAAACAACGTGAAGCGCCGCCGCCCCGCCATCACCACGGCGATATTGCTGTTCATGTCATGATGCGTCGCGACCCGCACGCGATTGCCGATCCAGATGCGCGGCGCCACGCCCTCCGGCACCAACGGCATTCGGTTCTCCGCCTCGAAGCCCGGCAGCGCCTCGGGCACCGCCACCGCTTGCGCCGCGATCGCCGGCGGCGTTGACGCGGGTGCGGCGGTGTGGAGCCGCGCAAACAACGAGGCAAGCGTTCCCGAGTCGCGGACGAAGGTCAACGCCGACATGTCGGCATTATACCCCAGTCGTCCATTGGCCTCGGGCGGCGCGATCGCCACGCCGATCGGTTTGCCTGTGTCGAATTGCGCCAGATAGGCGCCAGGGTCGGCGGCCTTCACCGCCGGCCAGTCAGCGGCGATCCCGCGGAAAACCGCCGGCGCCGTGCGATCGGCCAGCACGATGGCGGCATCCGGCGCCAGTTCCTCGACCCTGTTCGTCATCAGCCGACTATGCCGCTAACCCGAGGGATGACAACCGCTCAAGCTGGGTAGGGCGCCGCTATGGACAAACACCGACTCGATAATTATCTACCGACCGATATGGAAACAGCCGTCCTCCGTGGCCGCCCCCGTGAATTCGACGTCGACCAGGCGTTGACGGCGGCTCTGCGCGTGTTCTGGAGCAAAGGGTATGAGGGCGCGTCAATGACCGACCTCACCGATGCGATGGGGATCACTCGTCCCAGCCTCTACGCCGCGTTCGGCAACAAGGAAGCCTTGTTCCGCAAGGCGCTCGACCTCTACGAGCGCGAGAAGCTGTGCTATATGGGCCAGGCGCTCGAGGCACCGACCGCACGCGGCGTCGCCCAGCGTTTGCTCCAGGGCAGCCTGGAAAACCAGACCAGCCGCGACGACCCACGAGGATGTCTCGGCGTGATCAGTTCGGTCGCGTGCGGCGCCGAAGCCGACTGCATCCGACAGGAAGTGCTCGAACGCGGCAGGATCGCGCACGAAGCGCTGATCGAGCGGATGGAGCGCGCGGTCGCCGAAGGCGATTTCCACACTCCGGTCGATGCCGAGGGCATCACCAAATACCTCACCGCGATCCTTCAGGGCATGGCGGTCCAGGCCGGCGCGGGCGCCTCACGCGAGGACTTGCAGCGGCTGGTCGATACCACGCTTGCTGTATGGCCAAGCCGCTGATTGACAAGCCAGGCTTCACGCCGCATTGCAAAAAATATCGCTCGGTACAGAATTTTCCCTTGAACCATTCCACCTGAGTTTCTATACTGCTCGGTATAGAAGATGGACGATCCTCCCCAGGGCGTCCTTCGGGTCGAAGGGAAGAGACCGGATGAACGGCCGAGCGGACACTCACTTCTAGCGTTTGCGTATTATAGGGATAAGCCCTCGCCCCCGAGCGCCGGATGCGGTGCCGGAGCGCGCGACTTGTCACATCTTCATCGGATCACCCCGGCGACTACCCCATCGCCGGGCATGGGCCGCCGCACGCCCCCTGCGGCGGCCCCAACAATAAGGAGGACACGCCATGGCCTATCTCGAATTCGCCCCCGCCGGCGGCGGCGCGCTGCTCGATCGGTCCCCCGTGGCACCCCGCAGCTTCACGCCGAAGCCGGCCGATTTTTCCGCGCTCGAATGGCAGGTCGTCGATCTCGCCCAGCGTGATCGGCTATCGTCGATCAACCGCCCAGGCGCGCTCGCCCGCGCGTTTCGCTGGGCATTTGGCGGCGTGGTCAAGACGGCCCTATCCGATCCGCGGCTCGAGGCATTGCGCCGCATCGCCGTGCTGAGCTGGTATCGCGGTTTCTCCGTCGCGCCGGCCGAAGTCCGCGCTTTCCTCGCCGCCGGCTTCACGCTCGAACAGTACGAAACCCTGCTCTTCCGGATCAATGCGATCCGCACCAATCTTCCCCGGAGCTTCCGCCGATGAACATGATCACCCCGATCAACGACGACGCTACCGCGCATCCGCTCGACGGTAGCGCGCCGGGACGCCGCCAGCTGTGGCAGCGTGCCGCCTGGGTCGCCGCTCCCGTTGCTTTGCTCGCCGCCGGCTATGGCCTGGTCCATCGCTCGGCCCCAGCGATGGCCGCACCGCCACCGCCGACCGTCACCGTCGCCACGCCGCTCGAACGCGACGTCACCGAGTGGGACGATTATGTCGGCCGGTTCGAGCCGAGCCGCTCGGTCGAGGTGCGTCCGCGCGTCTCGGGCGCGGTGACCGCGATCCACTTCACCGACGGCCAAATCGTCCGCGCCGGCCAGCCGCTCTTCACGATCGACCCGCGTCCTTATGCCGCTGCTCTGGCGGAAGCGCGCGCCGGCGTCGCGACCGCTAATAGCGATCTCGCGCTCGCCCGCGTCGATTACGACCGCGCCTCGCGGCTGGTCGATGTCGATGGCGTGTCGAAAAGCGAGCTCGATCGCCTGCGCGCCCGCGTCCAGGCGACCACCGCCGCGCTCGCCGCCGCACAGGCCAGGGCCCGCGCGCGTGCGCTCGACGTCGAATTCACCGTCGTCCGTGCCCCGATCTCGGGCCGGATCTCCGACCGCAAGATCGATGCCGGCAACCTGGTCGCGGCGGGCGAGGGCGGCAACGCCACCTTGCTCACCACGATCAACGCGCTCGACCCGATCTATTTCAGCTTCGACGGATCGGAGGCGTTGTTCCTCAAGGCCAAGCGCGCCGGCGCCGGCGCCGCGTCGCCGATCGAGGTCAAATTGCAGGACGAGGGCGATTATCGCTGGAAGGGCAGGCTCGACTTCACAGATAACGGCCTCGACATGAAGTCGGGGACGATCCGGGGTCGCGCCGTGCTCGACAACCCGAACCTGTTCCTGACCCCCGGCATGTTCGGCAATATGCGGCTGGCGACCGGCGGCCACAGCCGCGCGCTGATGGTGCCCGACACCGCAATCGTCACCGACCAGGCGCGCAAGACGGTATTGGTCGTGGCCAAGGACGGCAGCGTCGCCGCCAAGCCGGTCCAGCTCGGCCCGGTGGTCGATGGCCTCCGCGTCATCCGCGGCGGGCTCGCGACGAGCGACCGGGTGGTGATCGTCGGCACGCAGATGGCGCAGCCGGGAACCAAGGTGCAGACGCTGGCCGGCAAGATCGCGCCGGTCGCGCCCACTGCCACCGCACCCCAGCTGGCAGCACCGCCCGCGGGTCAGGCCACGCTCGCCCAGTAAGACTCCACTCTTCCCTCGTTCGCCCGAGCGTATCGACGGGCGCCGAGCCTCCTCGTGCTTCGCTGGCTCGGCACGAACGGGGGAGGAGACATCCGGAATTTTCGCCTCTTTCTTCGAGGAACAGGAATCATGCGCCTGTCGCGCTTCTTCATCACGCGCCCGATCTTCGCCGCGGTCATCGCGGTGATCATCACCATCGTCGGCGCGATCGCCTGGGTCGGCCTGCCGGTGTCGCAATATCCCGACATCGTCCCGCCAACCGTCACGGTCAGTGCGTCCTATCCCGGCGCCTCGGCCGAGACGGTGGCGGAAACCGTCGCCGCGCCGATCGAGCAAGAGATCAACGGCGTCGACAACATGCTGTACCAGTCGAGCCAATCGACCGGCGACGGCAACGTCACGATCACCGTCACCTTCAAGATCGGCACCAATCTCGATGCCGCGCAGGTGCTGGTGCAGAATCGCGTCGCGATCGCCGTGCCGCGCCTGCCCGAGGAAGTGCAGCGCCTTGGCGTCGTCACGCGCAAGACCTCGCCCGACTTCCTGATGGTGGTGAACCTGGTCTCGCCCGACAATTCGCTCGATCGCGGCTATCTCTCCAATTACGCGCTGACCCAGGTGCGCGACCGGTTGAGCCGGATCGACGGCGTCGGCGACGTCCGGCTGTTCGGCAGCCGCGATTATGCGATGCGCGTCTGGATCGACCCCAATCGCGCCGCCGCGCTCAACCTGACCGCGGGCGAGATCGTCCAGGCGCTCCGCGCGCAGAACGTCCAGGTCGCCGCTGGCTCGCTCGGCCAGCCGCCTTATGCCCAGGGCAACGCCTTCCAGTTCAACGTCGAGACGCAGGGCCGGCTGACCGACCCGGCGCAATTCGCCAATGTCGTTGTCCGCTCGGATCCCGACGGACGCCAGGTCCGCGTCTCCGACGTCGCGCGCGTCGAACTGGGCGCCGCCGATTACAATTCCAACACCTATCTGTCGGGCAAGCCGACTGTGGTTCTGGGTATCTTCCAGCGGCCCGGATCCAACGCGCTCGCCGCCGCCGAGAAGGTGAAGGCGGAAATGGACGCGATGTCGGCGAAATTCCCCAAGGGTCTCGCCTATAGCGTCATCTGGAACCCGACCGACTTCATCCAGCAATCGGTCACCGCGGTGATGCACACCTTGCTCGAGGCGATCGTGCTGGTCGTGCTGGTGATCGTCGTGTTCCTGCAGAAATGGCGCGCCGCGATCATCCCGGTGGTGGCGATCCCGGTCTCGCTGATCGGCACGTTCGCCGTCCTTGCGGGACTCGGCTATTCGCTCAACAACCTGTCGCTGTTCGGCCTGGTGCTGGCGATCGGCATCGTCGTCGACGACGCGATCGTCGTGGTCGAGAATGTCGAGCGCAATCTCGAACACGGGCTGAGCCCATTGGAGGCGGCACGCACGTCGATGGACGAAGTGTCCGCCGCCCTGGTCGCGATCGTCCTCGTGCTCTGCGCGGTGTTCGTGCCGACCCTGTTCCTGACCGGCCTGTCGGGCGCCTTCTATCAGCAGTTCGCGGTGACCATCACCACCGCGACGATCATCTCGCTGCTGCTGTCGCTGACCCTGTCGCCTGCGCTCGCTGCCTTGCTGCTGCGCCCGCGTGCGCAGGAAGCCAAAGGCGGCCGCTTGCACCAGTTGGTGCTGGCGGCGGGCGATCGCTTCAACCGCGGCTTCGAGCGGATGAGCAATGGTTATGCGCGGCTCACCGCGCGTCTCGTCGCGCGACCGAAGCGGATGATGACCATCTATGCCGGCCTGATCGCCGCGACGGGCGCTCTGTTCTGGGCGACGCCGACCGGCTTCATCCCGGCGCAGGATCAGGGCTACTTCCTGACCGTCATCTCGCTGCCGCCCGGTGCCTCGGTCGAACGCACCGACGCGGTGATGCGCAAGGTCGCCGACCGCATCCTGCCGCTCAAGGGCGTCAAGGGTGCGGTGATGCTCGCCGGGTTCGACGGGCCGTCCCAGACGCTCGCGCCAAATTCGGCCGCCGCCTATATCCCGCTCAAGTCGTTCGAGGATCGCGAGAAACTCGGCGTCACGCTTGCCAGCATCATGGGTGAGGCGCGCAAGGCGACCGCCGACATCAACGAGGCACGATTGATGATCGTGCCCCCGCCGTTGATCCAGGGGATCGGCTCGGCCGGCGGCTATCGCCTGATGGTCGAGGACCGCGGCGGGCACGGTTATGCCGACCTTGCCGCCAAGTCCTACGGTCTGATCGGCAAGGCCAACCAGACGCCGGGCCTCAATCAGATCTATACCTTCTTCGACACCAACACGCCGCGCGTCTTCGCCGATATCGACCGGGCCAAGGCCGACCTGATCGGCGTGCCGCCCGAGCGCGTCTTCGAAGCGCTCAACGTCTATCTCGGCTCGGCCTATGTGAACGACTTCAACCTGCTGGGACGCACCTATCGCGTCACCGCCCAGGCCGACGCCCCGTTCCGTGCGACCGTCGCCGATATCGCCAACCTCAAGACGCGGTCGAATTCGGGCGAGATGGTGCCGATCGGATCGGTCGCCAATTTCAGCGACAAGACCGGGCCGTATCGCGTCGTGCGCTACAATCTGTTCCCCGCGGTCGAGGTCGATGGCGACACCGCGCCGGGCTATTCGTCGGGTCAGTCGTTGAAGACCTTCGAGAAGCTCGCTGCGGAAAATCTCCCCGCTGATTACGGCACCGAATGGACCGGCATCGCCTATCAGCAAAAGGCGGCAGGCAGCACGGCGGGCGTGGTCTTCGCGCTGGCGGTGGTGTTCGTGTTCCTGGTGCTGGCGGCGCAATATGAAAGCCTCGTCCTGCCGCTGTCGATCATCCTGATCGTGCCGATGTGTCTGCTCGCCGCGATGGTCGGCGTGAACCTGAGGGGAATGGACAATAACGTCCTGACCCAGATCGGCCTGGTGGTGCTGATCGCGCTGGCAGCGAAAAACGCGATCCTGATCGTCGAATTCGCCAAACAGGGCGAGGAGCAGGAAGGGTTGAGCCCGGCGCGTGCCGCGATCCAGGCGGCGCAGACCCGGTTGCGGCCTATCCTGATGACCAGCTTCGCCTTCATCCTGGGCACCGTGCCCCTGCTGATCGCGAGCGGCGCGGGATCCGAACTCCGCCAGGCACTGGGTACCGCAGTGTTCTTCGGGATGATCGGCGTCACTGCCTTCGGCCTGCTGTTCACCCCCACTTTCTACGTCGTGTGCCGCGCGCTGGGCGATCGCATCGCCCGCGCCCGCGGCAAGCGGCCGGCCGCCGGCCCGGACCTGTCCGGATCGCTGCAGCCGGCTGAATGAGGAGGAATTCGATGCGTTCGTTTGATGTGAAGCAAACACTCCCTCTCCCCTCTGGAGGGACGGTTACCGAAGCTTGGCCCGCCGACGCAGTCGGCGCGCCTAGCGAAGGTTGGGAGAGGGGTAGGAAGCACTCCGGACAGCGTGCTTCCTCACCCCTCTCCCAGCTCCGACTAAGCCCGCGCTTCGCGCGCGCTAAGTCTGCGCAACCCTCTCCCCTTCCGGGGAGAGGGAGGAAACTGCGGCTGGTTCTCACCGCTGTTTCCGCGCTGTCGCTCGCCGCCTGCGCGGTGGGGCCGAACTACGTCGCCCCGATCACGCCGCCGACCGCGGCCGGCCAGTTCGTCTCGGCCAATTCTCCCGCGCTCAGCAATGATCCGGCGGCGTCGAATTGGTGGCGGCTCTATCAGGACCCCGTCCTCGACGTGCTGATCGCCGATGCGCTCAAATCGAACACCGACATCCGCGTCGCGGTGGCGAATCTCGAACGCGCCCGCGCCTCGCTCCGCGGTGCGCGCAGCGACCGGCTGCCGTCGACCGGCCTCAATGCCGGCGCGACCTATGGCCGCCTGCCCGAAAGCCAACGCGCGCCCGGCAGCCCGCGTGAGGATTGGTCGATCGATACCGGCTTGTCGGTGTCCTACGAGGTCGATCTGTTCGGCCGCGTCAAGCGTGGGATCGAGGCGGCACGCGGCGACGAAGCCGCCGCCGCGGCCGATGCCGATGCCGTCCGCCTCGCGGTGGTCGCCGACACCACCCGCGCTTATGCCGACGCCGCCTCGGGCGCCGCGCGGCTCAAGGTCGCCAACCAGATCGTCGATCTGCTCGACAAATCGCTGCTGCTCACCCAGCGGCGGCACGAGGCCGGCCTTGCCACCCAGCTCGACGTCTCGCGTATCGCCACGCTCCGCCAACAGCGAGCGGCGGACATTCCGGCGCTCGAAGCCGATCGCCAGGCCGCTTTGTTCCGCCTCGCGACCTTGACGGGTCGGCCGCCGGCCGACCTTCCGACTGCCGCCGCCGAACGCGTCGTCGGGCTCGAGATCACCCAGCCGATTCCGGTTGGTGACGGCGCTGCCCTGCTCAAGCGCCGCCCCGACGTCCTCGCCGCCGACCGCCGGCTCGCTGCCGACACCGCGCGGATCGGGGTCGCCACTGCCGATCTCTATCCGCGTATCAGCCTGGGAGGATCGATCGGTTCGACCGGTCCCAATATCGGTGACGTGTTCGGCGGCGGGCCGCTGCGCTGGCTGCTTGGGCCGTTGATCAACTGGGCCTTTCCCAACCAGGAAGGCGCGCGCGCCAAGATCGCCGCCGCCAAGGCCGACACCCAGGCGTCGCTCGCGACCTTCGATGGCACCGTGTTGCGCGCGCTCGAAGAGACCGAGACCGCGCTCAACAGCTACGCCCGAGCGCTCGACCGCCGTACCGCGCTCAAGGCGGCGCGCGACGAAGCGGCACGCGCCGCGGCGATCACGCGCGCGCAACAGCGGGAAGGCGCAGTCGACTCGCTCGCCTGGCTCGACGCCGAGCGGACCTATGCCGAGACCGAGGCGACGCTCGCCCAGCAGGACGCGCGGATCGCCGACGCCCAGATCGACGTGTTCCGCGCCCTGGCAGGCGGCTGGTCGTAAGCGACCGGCCGGCCCTCCCAAGGCAGTTCAGTCGGTCGCTCCCGCCAGGGCCGCCTTCAGCGCATCGAATTCCGCTTGCAGGCAACCGCCGACGAGTTCCACGCCCTTGGACGTCAATCCGACCAGCGTGCGGCGCGCATCGTCCGGGTCCGGTACTCTGGTGACATAACCCGCTTCCATCAGGAAGATGAGGTGACGCAGCGCGGTCGAATGCGGTGCCGAACTGGCGAGACAGGCATCGCCGGTCGGCACCGCCCGCCGCTCGAAGGCGGAAATGAACAAGTCGAGCAGGATACTCCACTGCGCGCTGACCAGGCGGAGGTCCGACGCTACCTTCGTCCGTCGTCCCGCCGTCTTGAGCAGGAACTTGGCGTAGGCGATTAGACCGGAATCGGCGGGCGAGGCCCGGAGTTCATGCCGCCTGACGTCTCCCACACTCGACGTTGCCGATGCGCGGAAATCACTCCGATCAACAGGCTCACCAGCAGTGGCAGTGCCCAATAGGGTTGCGTGCTGACGTAGAGTTCCTTGGGAAATGCCGGATTCATGATTGCGGGAAAGTGCGCGAGGCACCCTCCCAATTGAGATGCTGCTGTCCATAGCGGCCAGAACCTTGTGCTTTGACGCGCGATCACGACGAGGATGATCAGGAATATGACGTCGACGACGATCACGCCCCAATTGGGTCCATGCCAATGGTTGCCGAACAGGCCGGCGGAGATCGAGGCGATGGCGGCAATCATATAAGAGGTTGCCACCCGTCGCTCGGTCACGCCGCCTCGAAACCATGCGAATACGCATAGTGCCGGAAACGCGATGACGTAGACGACAAGACCGATATAGAGATAGAGTTGCATAGGATCCGATTCCTATATCGGTCGACGAATTTACGCAGCCCTAGCCTTGCGGCCTGCCCCCATCAGTTTGTCGGTCCCGCAGCCGACATCGGACCCGTCCAGCCCCAGTACATCACGTGTGACGGCGAGACGCTGATGGCATTTGATCGTGTCCTCGCGAGCCTCGAATAGATGGGCGAGCGAATGCGCCGCCAGAACCGCCGCGTCGTGACCCACCTCAATCGACGCGCCCATTTCCATACGGCCACGGACGATCGAGCCGATCAGGTCGGTTTGGGCGATGATCGCGCTGTCGATGCCGGTTTCTGCCGGCAGCAACGCACGCATGATCCTCCGTGCCACTGCCAGGTTGGTTGTCGGAATGTCGGCGAGACTGCTAGTTTGCATTGATGCAACGGACATGATTCCCCCTCCGCCGGGACCACTGGTCCGGCCAATCAAAAATCGACTGCTGGATGCGCGCCTAGAGGCGCTCGATGAGCATGCGGATGGCGAGCATGTAGAGAGACACTGCCGTCACCATCAGCGACGCCGCGATTAGGATGGCGGCGATCGTCCCAGGATAGTTCAAGTCATTGGTCGGCCTTTCTCGCGTCGGGAACGGCCAGGGCAGCCGTCCGAGCCACGAGGAAGGCGCGTTAGAAACCTCATTCTCAACGCCGGAAATTGCCGATGAGGAAAAACCCCCTACCATCGCGCTACTGCTCATCAGTGCCCGAACCGCGCTGTCGCGATCGGAGAAACCGAGCTTTCGCACCGCATTGGCAATGTATGCGTCGACCGTTTTGGGGGAGAGTTGCAGGTCGGCCGCAATGTCCTTGGTGCGCTTGTGTTGCGCGACACCCTTCAAACATTCGATCTCCCGAGGGGTCAACGAAGAGAAGCGCGAATCATCCATGATGCTAAGCTAGCCCAATGCTGAACCATTTTGGACCGTTTAGTATTTTTGCGATACCAAGAAATAGTCGCGGTCAGCGTCCCCGGCCCTTTCCGGAGAGCGAGCACCCGACAGGCACCGCGCTATTCAGCTTCGCGGGAGAAGATGTTTGAGCATCGATATGCTGGTTTGGCCGCTCCCGACGACGGTCGCGAGGAAGTCCGGGAAGGATGGGGCCATTGAGTCGCTCGACCGAGTTCTGCTTCGACCGAAACGCTGCCGCTCTTGCCGATAACCGGCACCAATTACATAGATCGACGATGGCATTTGTTCATCATTGGCCGTGCCGAACGGCGCGACGGCTATCGGCATGATCTCCGCCCTGGCCCTTTCGCTCGCACTGGCACCGGCGACCGACGCGCTGGTTCGTCCCGGCATGATTTCGACCGCCGCGGCGGAAGTGCGAATCGCCCATAGCCCCGATGGCAGACGTATTTTGTGGGGCACGATCGGACGCGATGCCGCGGCGGACCAGCAGGATATCTGGGAAATCCACCGCATTCGCAGGGGATGGTCGGCGCCGGCACGGGTGTCGTTCGATACCGACGCGGCCGAATTCGATCCCGCTTTCTCGCCGGACGGCCGTTGGGTGTACTTCCAGTCCGACCGCGCCGGCGGGCTCGGCGGCAGCGACCTCTATGTCGTGTCGATTGATCCGGTCAGCGGCCGCTTCGGTACGCCCCGCAACCTGGGCCCGCAGGTCAACACACCCGGAGAGGAATGGGCCGCGACGCCAACGCCTGCGGGCGGGCTGATCTTTTCCTCAAACGGCTGGGGCGGCCGCGGCAAGCACGATCTGTACGAGGTCGATCTTCGCACGCCCGGTGCCAGGCCGGCCAATCTAGGCGATGCGATCAACGGCCCGCTCGACGAACTCGATGCCGCGGTTACGCCCAATGGCCGCACGCTCGTTTTCAGCGTTGGAGACATGGATGCGGATACGGCCGACGTGCGGCTGTTCATATCTTATCGTACGCGATCGGGTTGGACGTCGAGGCGCCCGCTGGGCATCGGTTGCTCTCCCTTCATCCTCGGCGCGGCGATCGACCGGCGAACGCCGGAGCGGCTTTATTATGCGGCGCATTGTGCGGACAGTCCGGGCCGCATGGACGTGCACGTAGCCAATATTAGCCGAGTCGTGGGGACGCCGGCGATGCCAGCCAGCAACGAAAGCCAGCGCTAAGCTTTTCGCCCTATCCAGGCGGTGTAGAGCGCAGCAGGGCGTGCTCGCTTGCCAGGTCGTTGCGGATCGTGGTCGCCGCCACGCCGCCTTCGCCCATCGCGTGGCTGATCTGGTCGAGCCCCTTGACCACGTCTCCCGCGGCATAGAGGCGACCGACATTGGTTCGCTGATGCGCGTCGACGATCAAGCAGCCTTCCTCCGACCGCGCCGCGCCGAGGCCCGCGGCCACTCCCGAATTGATGTCCGAACCCAGCGCCGGATAGAGGCTGTCGAAGCGCCAATCGCGGTTGGCTGTCCGCAGGCCGATCTCGTCGCCGTCGATCGCAAAAGCAGTGGCCGGACCGTCGACCGTTGCCACCCCGCATTGCGCCAATAGTGCGCGCTCGGCAGGGGTGAGGTCGTGCTTTCCCGCTGGTGCGATCAACGTCACATCGGCGGTGTAACCGCGCAGGAACACCGCTTCGCGCGTCCCGTGGCCGCCGGTGCCGAGCACGCCGACGCGGCGATCGGTCACTTCATAGCCGTCGCAGATCGGGCAATAGCGCAGCAATCCCCGCGCCAAGGCGGTCGCATGCAGATCGTCGGGCATCGGCGGGCGGCGATTGACCACCCCGGTCGCGAGCAGGACACTCCGCGTGGCGATGACCTCGTCACCGACCGAAACGTGCAGGCCGTCGGCAGCCGCCTTTAGCCCGGTGACCTCGGCCCGCACCAACGCCGCGCCATAGCGCCGGGCTTGCGTCCGCATGCGGTCGAGCAGATCGGTGCCGGCGATGCCATCGGGAAATCCGGCATGGTTGCGCGTCATCGGGATTGCCGCCGCGCGGCTGTTACCGGCATCGATCACGCGCACGTCGAGATGGAAGCGCGCGAGATAGATCGCCGCCGTCAGCCCGGCCGGGCCGCCGCCCACCACCACGCAGTCAAGCATGGCAACATGACGGCCCGGTTCGTGACGAACGGACGGGCGCGGCCGTCAGACGCTGGCCTCGGTCAAGGTCGTGGTTTCCGGCTTGGCGAGCCCATTCGCGTTATAATTGGCGATCAGCTCTTCCTTGCGCGCGCGCAGCTGATCGCCGAGCACATCCATGTCCAACCCGGCGTGGCGCGCCTGGCTGAACATGCCTTCCATCCGCTTTTCTTCCTCTTCGACATGGTGCTCGATCTGTTCCGACAGCACCTTGACCTTGGCGTCGTAAAACTCGTCGCTCGGCGCGCCCGCTTCGATCTCGGCGATCAGCACCTTGGCGCCGTCATGCTCGACATAGGCTTCCTTGAGCAGATCTTCTTCAACCTTGCCCTCGCAAGCGGGGTAGAATATCTCTTCCTCGATCTGGGCATGGACCGTCAGCTCGAGGCAGATTTCGAGCGCGATCTTCTGCTTGCGACCCTCACCGCTCGCCTTCTCGAACTGCTCGAACAGGTCTTCGACCTTGCGGTGATCGGATTTCAGCAGCGCGATCGCATCCTGTTTGTCGGCCATGGTGTCTCTCCTGATTTTCCCCCTTCAACCGCACCGAGGTTGGGTTCGTTCCAGGAGTCGCTTTGTTGCGAGTCGTTTGCAGGCTAGGCCGGATCCCGTGCAACGACCCGCAAAACGCTCGTCGCGTTTGCTTATTCGTCGCTCATCGCTCCCGCCGCCGCCAGCACTTCACGCACGCGCGCCAGCGCAGCGCCGTGCGGATCGTGTTCCTCGAGCAGCGCGAACGTGCCGTTGAGCGCGAACACGCAATGGCCATGCACAGTGGCGAGCAACGATCGCGCCAAGGCGGCGGAGCGGTCGCGGCGGTCGTCGGGCAGCACCGCGGCGATTTCACCTCGCAGAATGTCGGTCAGCACCCCGCGCTGACGCGCATAACGTTCGGGAAGCGGTACGCCGACCGGCAGGCGGTGGTCGTAGATCGCCATCCAAAGATTGCGGTTGCTCGTCGCGAAATCGAAATAGGAGGCGACCAGCAATGCGATGCGATCGGGACCGGCATTCTGCAGCGACCGGGCGATCGTTTCCGCCCAGATCAGGAAGGTGCGGCCGTTGATCGCCAGCATGAGGTCGTCGAGGCTGTCGAACACATTGTAGATCGTGCCGACCGAATAGCCGATCCGTTTCGCCACCTCACGCGCCGAGAAGCGCTGATAGCCGACCTCGGCCAGCAAGGTATGCCCCGCGCCGATTATCAGCTGTTCGAGTTCGTCGCGCGTATGATCTGACCGCCGTCCCATGGAGTCCGCCTAAAAGCTTAATTGAACACTGTCTAATATTTTTATTGAACACCGCTCAGTTTATGCTATCCAGCGTGCCATCCTGGAGGAGGCTCGGGCAATGACGGCGTTGGTGCTGATCGGTCTGATCGTGGTGGCGGCGGTTTTGTGGCAGCGCGACGACGCGCTCAAACTGCGGATCGCCTCGCTTGAGCTCGCGCTCGATCGCGGGGAGCGGATCGCGCGAGATGCCATGTCTGATCAAGCAAGATTCGAGCGCTCCGACTGGATTGCGCCGGAGCCGGGGCCGCCGTCGTCTGCCGAGGCAGAGCCAATCCCCCAAGCAATCGCCGAGACCGAACCGGTGACGCGCTATGCCGCGCCCGAATCCGAAACCCTCCCCCCTGCCCCGGCTATCGAACCGGTGACGCACGTCGCCGCGCCGGTCGAACATCACGCAAGGCGCTTCGGGTTCGAGGATATCTTCGGGCGCTACCTGCCGATCTGGGCGGGCGGCATCACGCTCGCGGTGGCCGGGTTCCTGATCGTCAAATATTCGATCGATTCCGGGCTGTTGTCGCCGCCAGTGCGCGTGATCCTGGGCCTGGCGTTCGGCAGCGCCCTGATCGCCGGCGCGGAACTCGCGCTGCGCCGCGACGACGTGGCGCGCGATCCGCGCATCCGCCAGGCTTTGTCGGGCGCGGGCATCGCGACGCTCTATGCCTCCGTCCTGGTCGCGGCGAATCTCTATCATTTGATCGAGCCGATGACCGCCTTTGCCGGGCTGGCCGCGATCACCTTGCTCGCAGGGTTGCTGTCGGTCCGCTTCGGCGCCCCGAGTGCAATATTGGGGCTGGTCGGCGGTCTCGCCGCGCCGGCGTTGGTCGGATCGACCTCCCCCGACGTGCCGTTGCTGGCGAGCTGGCTGGCACTGACCGCGGGCGGATTGTCGATGCTCGGGCGGCGGCAGGGCTGGTGGTGGCTCGGCGCGCTCGCGGTGGCGGGCGGGTTCGGCTGGGGTCTGGTATTGATCGCCACCGGATTGCACGACATCGCATCATTGCTGTCGACCGGCATGCTGATCCTGATGCTCGCGATCGTCTTTCCGCTTGCGATGGCCGGTGACCCCGGGCGTGTGGCTCGCTTGATCGCCGCCTTGTTCGGTTGCGCGCAAATGGCGGCGATCGTTGCGCTCGGCGGTTTCGCTCCGCTCGATTGGGGCCTGTTCGCCTTGCTGTCGGCGGCGATGATCTGGCTGGCACGACGCGAGCCCAGCTTTGCCGAATTGCCGCTAGCCGGATTGGTGGTCGGGCTGCTGCTCTCCGCTGTCTGGCCAAGCCCTGACGGCATGATGCTGGCGCTGGTGCTGGCCGGCGGGTCGGCGATCTATGGCTTGCCCGCCTTGTGGCGGCTGTGGCGCCCCGACGGCCGGTTGAGCGACGCGGCACAGGTCGCGGTGCTCGGCTTTGCCGGCGTATTGATCCCCGCGAGCCATTTCTGGCTCCAGCAGCCGCGCGCCGATTTCGCCCCGCTAGCGCTCGTCACCGCGATCGTGACCGGCGCAGCAGCCGGCTGGGGCTGGCGGATAGTCGATCGGCGCGATGATGCGCGGTTCGCGATCCTGGGTATCAGCGCGGTCGTGTTGACGGCGCTCGGTGCCAGCCTGACGGTGCCGGTATGGGCGATCGGGCCGATCGTCGCGCTGGGTGCGGCCGCTATACTGTTGCTCGGCCGCACCGCGGACGATGCTCGTATCGGCAACGCGTCGTTCGTGGCGGGAATGACTGCCATGGCGTTGCTCGTCGGCTATGACGCCAATGAGATCGGACGCGCGGTCGGCCTCGTGCAGGATCGCGATGCCGGCATCGCCTTGCTGCGCTGGACCGTCGGGGCGGCAGCGGCGACGAGCTTTGCCCGCTGGTCGATCGACCGCGGAGCGCGTCAGGTCAGTGCCGCGATCGCCGTCCTGCTCGTGTATGTCGCCGCGACGCAAATGGTGCCGGCAACTTGGCTGGCGCTGGTGCCAGCGGCGATGCTTGCCGGCGCGGCGCTGGCGGGCCGGCGCGCACCGCTGACCGTGGCGCCTATGGCTGCCTTGTTGTCGATCGGCTGGGCGGTACAGCCGCTGCTGATCTGGGCAACCGGCGCGGGCGGAGCGGTTGTCGGCATACCCTTCCTCGTCACGGCGACCCCAGCGATCGACATGACGCTGATCCGCGTTGCCGTACCGGCCTGCGTGCTGATCGCCCTGCTGCTCCGTAATATCCTGCCCGAGCGGCTGCGCGAGATCGGATCGATTGTCGCGATCGTGCTCAGCCTGATCGCCACCCACTCGCTGTGGAAGCATGTCCTGGCGATCGCCGACGCGGCGCGATTCGCCGCTGCCGGCATGGCCGAGCGAAGCCTGTGGGAAGCCTTGCTCGCCGCCACCGCTTTCGGCGCCTGGCGGCTCGGCGCCCAGCGCATCGCGATCGGACTGGGCGTCGCGGCCTTGCTCCACTTCGCGTGGTTCACCGGCGCGATGCACAACCCGTTATGGACCGACCAGTGGGTTGGGCCCTGGCTGGTGCCGGCTTATAGTCTGGCTTTCGTCTTGCTGTGGCTGTCGAGCCATGACTTCCCCGAGCCGGGCGCGGACCGCGCACGCGATGGAATGCGGATGGCGCTGATCCTGATGTTCGCAGCGTCGCTGCTCCGCCAGGCATTCCACGGCTCGTTGCTGTCGGAAGCGGGGGTGAGCCAGGCTGAGGATATTGGTCGGTCGCTGACCGCGATCGTGATCGCGATCGGCTTCCTGCAATGGGGCATCCGTCGTGCGTCGCGCGACTGGCGGATCGTCTCGCTGGTGCTGATGCTGGCGGCAGTGGGCAAGGTGTTCCTGCTCGACGCCGCGGGTCTTGACGGACTGCTGCGCATCGCATCGTTCGCCGCGCTTGGCTTCAGCCTGATCGGGGTGGGATGGCTCTACAGCCGCTATCTTCCCGATGCAGCATTGGCTGACGCCGCGTTGACCGAAGAGTCATACTCGGCCGATACCGTTCCTGCCGACACCCGGGGGTAACATGTCCGCACCTGATTTCTCGCTGCTCGCGAAGCGCCGCTTCGGGCCGATGTTCGTCGTCCAGTTCATCGGCGCGTTCAACGACAACGCGCTCAAATATGCGATGCTCTTCCTCGTCACCTTCACCCTCTACAAGGGCGACGAGAATGGGGCGGCGTCGCTTGCGGCGCTCGCCACCGGGCTCTTCATCCTGCCCTATTTCCTGTTCTCCGCGCTGGCCGGACAGATCGCCGACGGCTGGGACAAGGCGAAATTGATGCGCATCGTGAAGGCGGCGGAAATCGTCTTCATGGCGCTCGGTCTTGCGGGACTCGCGCTGCAATCGGTGCCGCTGCTGCTGACCGTCTTGTTTCTGATGGGGTGCCATTCGACCATCTTCGGCCCGGTCAAATATTCGATCCTGCCCCAGCATCTCGGCCCCAACGAGATCATGGGCGGCACCGGCATGATCGAAGCCGGGACGTTCCTGGCGATCCTGGGCGGCCAGTTGATGCCCAATTTCATCCCGCCCTGGGAAGCCGGGTTGGTCGCGACCGGGATGGCGGTTTTGGGGTTCCTCGCCAGCCTGGCGATCCCGCCGGCACCGGCCGCGCCAGGCGTCGTCCGGGTCGAGCGCAATGTGTTCCGCAGCACATGGCATGTGCTCAAATCGGCGCATGACGGGCGCGACGCCTGGCTGTGCATACTGGGAATCAGCTGGTTCTTCGCGATCGGCGCGGTGCTGCTCAACGATTTCGCGCCGCTGGTCACCAATCGCCTCGGTGCGGACAAGCCGGTCGTGACCCTGTTCCTGTTGGTCTTCTCGATCTCGATCGCGATCGGCTCGCTGGCCGTCAACCGCTTGCTCAAGGGCAAGGTATCGGCGCGCTACGTGCCGCTGTCGGCGCTGTTGATGGCCGGGTTCATGATCGACTTGTGGCTGGCCACGCGCGGCTTCGTCGTCACCGCGCCCGGTGCCGATATCGCGCGCTTCGTGGCGGCGCCGGGCAGCTGGCGCATCCTGATCGACCTCGCCGGCCTCGCCTTTGCCGGCGGCATGTTCATCGTCCCGCTCTATGCACTGCTCCAGACCAACAGCCCGGTCGCCGAGCGGTCGCGGATCATCGCCGCCAACAATATCGTCAATTCACTCGTCATCGTGCTGGTCATGGCGGTGGTGATCGCGATGGCGCATTACGGTGCAGCGATCCCCGTGGTGATCGCGACGATGGGCTTCGCGACATTGATCGTCGCCTTGGTCAGTTGCTGGCTCCTCCCCGAAACGGTGATCAAGCGGCTGATCCGGACCGTGCTGGAGATCGCCTATCGCGTCGAGGTGCATGGTGCCGAGAATATGCCCAGGCCGGGCGAGCGCGCGGTCGTCGTGGTCAACCATGTGTCGTGGCTCGATGGGTTGCTGCTCGCGGTGTTCCTGCCGGGCAAGCCGGTGTTCGCGGTACACAGCGCGGTGGTCGCGAGCTGGTGGATCAAGCCCGCGCTCAAGCTGTTCCGCGCTTTCCCGGTCGATCCGACCAATCCGATGTCGACCAAGGCGATGGTCAAGGCGGTCAAGGACGGCAACACCTTGGTGATCTTCCCCGAGGGACGGATTACCGTCACCGGCGCGCTGATGAAGGTGTTCGACGGCCCCGGCATGGTCGCCGACAAGGCCGATGCGCCGATCATCCCGGTGCGCATCGACGGGGCGCAATATTCGACCTTTTCCAAGTTGCGCGGCAAGGTGCGATTGAAGTTGTTCCCCAAGATCACGCTGACCGTGTTGCCGCCGCGGCGGTTCGAGATTCTGGGCGAGATGACCGCGCGCGCCCGCCGCACGATCGCCGGGCGCCGTCTCTACGACGAGATGAGCAACATGATCTTCGCGACGTCGGACACGGACACGACGTTGTTCCAGGCGCTGCTCGACGCCAAGGACATCAATGGCGGCAAGTCGGCGATCGTCGAAGACATCAAGCGCGAACCGATGACCTACAAGAAACTGGTCGTCGGCAGCATGGCGCTGGGCCGCGCGTTCGATCCGATGACCAGACAAGGCGAAGCGGTCGGCGTGCTGCTGCCCAATGTCGCGGGCGTGGTCGCGACCTTCTTCGCGCTGCAGCGGATCGGACGCGTGCCGGCCATGCTCAATTACACTGCCGGGCTGACCAATTTGAAGGCGGCGTGCCAGGCGGCTGAAGTCAAAACGATCATTACGGCACGCGCCTTCGTCACGCAGGGCAAGCTCGAGCCGATCGTCGAAGGACTTGAGGCCGATGGCCGCAAGATCGTCTATCTCGAGGATATCGGCACCGGACTCGGCACGGTCGCCAAGCTGCGCGCCTTGGTCGCGGCGCGCTGGGCGGGACGGCTGCATCGCCGCCGTAAAGTATCGCCCGACGACGCGGCGGTGATCCTGTTCACCAGCGGGTCGGAAGGGCTGCCCAAGGGCGTGGTGCTTACCCATCGCAACCTGCTGTCCAACTGCAAGCAATTGTCGGCGCGGATCGACTTCAATTCGTCCGACCTGGTGCTCAACGCGCTGCCGGTGTTCCATAGTTTCGGGCTCACCGGGGGTACGTTGCTGCCGATCCTGAGCGGGATCCGCACCCTGCTCTATCCCAATCCGCTCCACTACCGGATCGTCCCGGCGTTGGCCTATGATGCCAATGCGACGATCCTTTTCGGTACCGACACCTTCCTGGCCGGCTATGCGCGAATGGGGCACAATTTCGACTTCTATTCGGTCCGCTACGTCTTCGCCGGCGCTGAGCGCGTCCGCGACGAGACGCGCAAGGTATGGGCCGAGAAGTTCGGCGTGCGCATCTTCGAAGGCTATGGCGCGACCGAGGCGTCGCCGGTGATCGCGGTCAACACGCCGATGCATTTCAAGGCGGGCAGTGTCGGGCGCCTGCTGCCGGGGATCGAGGCCAAGGTCGAGCCGGTCGAGGGTATCTGGGAAGGCGGCAAATTGTCGATCCGCGGGCCCAATATCATGGCCGGCTATATGAAGGCCGACGGCCCCGGCATGCTGCAGCCGCCGGTCGAGGGCTGGCACGATACCGGCGATATCGTGACGATCGACGAGATGGGGTTCATCACCATCCGTGGCCGCGCCAAGCGCTTCGCCAAGATCGGCGGGGAGATGGTCTCGCTGCCTGCGGTCGAGGGCTATGCCGCCGCGGTGTGGCCCGACGCCGACCATGCCGTGGTAACGCGTGCCGATCCGCGCAAGGGCGAGCAACTCGTGCTGTTCACCACCGCCAAGGGAGCGAAGGCGCAGGAACTTCAGGCTTGGGGCAAGGCGAACGGGATCGCCGAGTTGGCTGTGCCGCGCGATATTCGGGTGGTCGAGGCATTGCCCGTGCTCGGGACGGGGAAGCTCGATTATGTGACCATGGGAGCAATGGCGGCGGGCTAGTCTCTCAGCGGTTCGCCAAGCTCAGGACGAACGGGGTGGTGGAATTGGACAGTGAACCAACACCTTCGCCACACCGGCCTTGTGCCGGCGTCCACCGGGAGGCAGGCGCTGGACAAGAGGCTCTCGCTTCGCGGATGGTGGCACCGTGGATCCCGGGACAAGCCCGGGATGACGATGTAGTGATGGCGGCCATATGCGTATTCTGCTGACCGTCTTTTTGCTTTTCTTCGCGGTTCTGCCCAGCATGGCGAACGCGCAGACCATCGAAACCCGGGCGGAAGCCCTGACCCGCGACGCCGCCGAATATGCCAAGCTGTTCGCCGTCCCGCAGGATGAAGCCGAACGCCGCCTCGCCGCGCTCGATGCCAGCGTCCCCGTCACCGACGCGATCGAAGCCAAATATCGCGACCGCATCGCCGGCATCTCGATCCAGCATCGTCCCGACTTCCGCATCAACGTTTACCTGACCGGCAGCGAGGCCGTTCCCGACGAGACGCTGCAACTGGGCGGGATGACCGTCCCCGTCACCTTCCGCACCGGCGCGCGCGCCTCGCGCGATCGCGTAATCTGGGCAGTGACCTGGCACCAGGCGCAGATCCGCGCGATGTTCTCGCGCCCGCCCGCCATGGGCCTCGACCCGCGTACAGGCGAATTGGTCGTGCTCATCACCAGTGGCGAGGCGAAGAGCGGCGTCGAGCAATGGCGCAAGAAGGTCGAGGGCGTGGCGGGCGTGCCGGTCAGCATCCGCGTGGTCGATCAGGTCGACGTCAATCTGTCCGCGCCACCGCTTGGCGGCGCGCGGCTGGAAGGCGTCAGCCCGGATGACGGCAAGCGTTATCTGTGCACCAGCGGCTTCGTCGTCACCGATGGCGCGCGCTACGGGGTCGCCACCGCCGCGCACTGCCTCGACCAAATGAGCTTCATCGCCCCCGACCACAGTGAGGTGCCGCTCGATTTCGTCGGCCAATGGGGATGGGGTTATCACGACCTCCAGATCGGCACCGTGCAGGGGCCGCTCGCCGGGCTATTCTACGCCGATACCGCCAAGACGATCGAGCGCCCGGTGACGGGATCGCGCACCCGCGATCAGACGCGCGCGGGCGACTTCGTCTGCCATCGCGGCGAGCGCACCGGCTATAGTTGCGCATTGGTGGAGCTGACCGATTTCGCGCCGGCCGGCGATCTGTGCGGCGGCGCGTGCCTGCCGACCTGGGTCACCGTCTCCGGCCCGACCTGCAAGGGCGGCGACAGCGGGTCGCCGGTGTTCTCGGGCACGACCGCGCTCGGCATCCTCAAGGGTGCGACCTATCGTCCCGACGGCAGCTGTGCCTTCTATTTCTACATGTCGGTTGATTATCTGCCCCAGCCCTGGTCGCTGGTATTGGGCGCCGCGCCCGCACTGCCCGGCGCTCAGCCTCCCTTACCCCCTGTCGCGCCGCCGGAGATTGGTGCAAGGGGACAGCCATGACCGCGATAGGGATTCTGGGGAGCGAGGGCCGGATGGGCCGCGCGATCGCCGCGATCGCCGCCGATTTCGGCGCGACCGTGGCGGGGGGCGTCGACGCCGGCGGCGATCCGCTGACGCTCGCGCGTGGCGCCGACGTGCTGGTCGACTTCACCGCGCCGTCCGCGCTCGAAGCCAATCTGGCGGCGGCGTGCGAGGCGGGGACGCCGATCGTCGTCGGCACGACCGGGCTGGGCCCGCAGCATCACGATTTGATCGACAATGCCGCCGCGCGGATCGCGGTGCTGCAGACCAGCACGACCTCGCTCGGCATCACGCTGCTTACCCGGCTGGTCGCCGATGCCGCCGCGCGGCTCGGACCCGATTGGGATATCGAGATCGTCGAGGCGCATCATCGCCACAAGGTCGACGCGCCGTCGGGCACCGCTCTGCTGCTCGGCGATGCGGCGGCCGAGGGACGCGGCGCGGCGCTTGCCGATCTCAAAGTGGTCGACCGCGCCGGACTGAGCGGAGCACGGAGCGAAGGGACGATCGGCTTTTCCGCGATCCGCGGCGGATCGATCGCCGGCGATCATCAGGTAATCTTCGCCGGACCGGGCGAACGGCTCGAACTGATCCACCGCGCCGAAAGCCGCGAGATGTTCGCGCGCGGCGCGGTGCGTGCGGCTTTGTGGCTCGCCGGCCAGCCGGCCGGGCGCTACACGATGCCCGAGGTATTGGGCCTGTGAGGCCAACGGTGAGGAGCGCATGAACAAGGCCGATGTGGTCGAGTTCTTCAGCCGCCTCGCCGCCGACAATCCGCATCCCGAAACCGAACTCGAATCGGGCAATCCCTATCAATTGCTCGTCGCGGTCGTGCTGTCGGCGCAGGCGACCGATGTCGGGGTCAACAAGGCGACCCGCAAGCTGTTCCAGCAGGTCCATACCCCGGCGCAGATGGTCGCGCTCGGCGAAGAGAAGCTCAAGGAGCATATCAAGACGATCGGGCTGTTCAACACCAAGGCGAAGAACGTCATCGCGCTGTCCGAGCAGTTGATCGCCGATCACCAGGGCGAGGTCCCCGACGACCGCGACGAGTTGGAGAAGCTACCCGGGGTCGGGCGCAAGACCGCCAATGTCGTGATGAACGTCGCCTTCGGTGCCGAGACCTTCGCGGTCGACACCCACATCTTCCGCGTCGGTAACCGCACCGGCCTGGCGCGTGGCAACACCCCGCTAGCGGTCGAGCTCAAGCTGGAAAAGGCCGTGCCGCAGCCGTTCCGGCTGCATGCTCATCACTGGTTAATCCTGCACGGCCGATATGTCTGCAAGGCGCGCACGCCCGAATGCTGGCGATGCGTCGTTGCCGATCTTTGTGCGTTCAAGCCCAAGACGCCGGCGCCCAAGACCCGCGCCGCCTGATACGGAGTTAGAAAAGCCATGCGCCCGCTCTTGTTCGCTCTCGCCGCCGCCGCGATCGTCGCCCCGCTGAGCGCGAAGGACAAGGAAGTCCCGCCCGCGACCCCCGCCGGCCCCGCGGTCGATTGCGTCAATCTGAGCCAGGTGCGCGAGACGCATGTCCGCAGCGACAGCGTGATCGATTTCGAGATGAACAACCGCAAGATCCTGCGCAACACCCTGCCCAATTCGTGCCCCGGCCTCGGCTTCGAGGAGCGCTTCGCTTATTCGGTATCGACCAACCAATTATGCTCGGTCGATACGATCACCGTGCTGCAATCGGGCGGTGCTGGCCCCGGCCCGCGTTGCGGCCTGGGCAAGTTCCAACCGGTCACGATTACGAAATAGGCGCGAAATAGAATCGCTGGCGCGCGCAGCGATGCTTTGCTAGGCGCACCCGGCTCGCACCCGTAGCTCAGCTGGATAGAGCGCTGCCCTCCGAAGGCAGAGGCCACAGGTTCGAATCCTGTCGGGTGCGCCATTTCTCAATGACTTATCGGGCAGCGCGGAACGTGTTTCCGCAATCCGCCCGAGTTATGCCCGTGCTACCCTTTTTCGTTCCCGGCACGTCGTAGTTCGCGCCCTGACGTATTGGAGGCCCCCCGGCCCCTGTCGCTTACGCTGGCGCGTAGTCCGTTGACCCGACGGCCATTGACGACGTCGCCGAGTGTCAGTCCACGCCGGACGGTGCCGCGGACCATTCGATGTGCAGGTTGTCGGACGCGTCGAGAGCAAATAGGTTCAAAACGACGTGAGCCGACGCCTATGGCAAAGGCAATCGACCTGGCCCGACATCCGTTCAGCCCGGCAAGCATGAGAGACAGCGCCGAAAATGCTCGGTATCGGCCAGTCGCGACGACACCTCGCCATATCGCATCGCCCCATCGCCTTTCCCAAGGCCGGGTCCGCCTGCTCACGTCTTTCCCTATGGCACGATGGGCGTGCTACAACATCGGCCACGGACCAGCGTATGGGATATGCCACGCCTGCCGCAGCGCATGTTGCATGGGTTCCTTCCGGTTACGAGCGGATTTTGACCCGATGAATGACCTACGTCCCTTCGATGATGCCGCCGGGCGCGAGGCCGCCGGCGAGGCCGCCACACCCTTGTATCGCCAGCTGTACGATCGGATCGTCCAGTCGATCCTGGACGGGCGGCTGCAGCCCGGCGACCGGCTGCCGTCTGCGCGCGCCTATGCCAATGAGACGGGCGTTGCGCGGGGCACCGTCGATGCGGCCTATGGAATGTTGGCGGGCAACGGCTTTATCGACACACGACCGCGGATCGGCACGATTGTCGCGCGGCGCCCGCCGGCGGGCAATGACGATCTGCCTGGAGCGTCACCGGCCGCGGCATCGACCAAGTCCACACGCTCCTGGCGGCCCGACGCGTTGCTGCCGCTTACGCCGGGCGTCCCGGCGCTTGACCTCTTTCCCCGCAAGATATGGGCGCAGGCCATCGGCCGGGCCGCGCGCGCGACCAGCGGCACCGACATGATCTATCCCGACGCGGCCGGGCTGCCGCAATTGCGCAGCGTCATTGCTACCCAGCTCGGCGTCTCGCGCGGCATCGCCTGCGCACCCGAGCAGATTGTCGTGACGGGCGGCTTCCAATCCGGGCTCACCCTCATCATGCGCGAGTTGGCCGGCCGTGGCCGGTCGGTATGGCTCGAGGATCCCGGCTATCCGATCTCGGGTGCCGCGGTGCGCCAGGCGGGGCTCGGCCAGATCATGGTACCGGTCGATCGCGAGGGCCTGTCGGTCGACGCCGGACGCGCGCTCGATCCGCACGCCGCGCTTTGCGTCGTGACCCCAGCGCATCAATATCCATTGGGGACCGCGATGTCGCTCGCGCGACGTCAGCAACTATTGGCCTGGGCGTACGAGCAAGGCGCCTGGGTGGTGGAAGACGATTTCGATGGCGAATTTCGCAGCGACGGGCGCAGCCTGCCCTCGCTGAAGAGCATCGATGAAGGCGAACGCGTGCTCTATGCCGGCACGTTCAGCAAGTCGCTCTTCCCGGGTCTACGGCTCGGTTACATCGTCGCTCCGCGGCCGATCGCCGATCGCTTGCGCCGCGCGCTGCGCGTTAGCGAAGGCGGTCGCTCGATCGTCGACCAGACGGCCGTCGCCGACCTTCTCGCCAGCGGCCAGTTCGCGCGTCACGTCCAGCGCATGCGGATCGCCTACGCCACGCGCCGCGACGCCATGACGCAGGCGATCGAGGCAGAGTTCGCTGGAGGAGCACAGATCGACCAGGCGATCGGCGGCCTTCATCTGCTGCTGAGGATTCCCGGCGAAGGCAGCCGGTTCGCTCATTTCGATCCATTGCGGCCGGAGGGACTGGGAGCACTCGCTCTGGCACGCCTCACTGCGCGCGAGGACCTGCGCGACGCCCTTCTGGTTGGTTTCGCCAACGTCCCCGAGCGGCGGGCGCCGGCGCTCGCCAAGCGGCTGGCGGAGGCGATTACACGCGGCCCGCCGACGCTCGACGCCGCTCCCTAGCCGTCACCTTTCCTCTATCGCGGGTCGGCTGCCGCTTGGCCCAGCCGCAATCCGGCATTCTGGCCCAATCGGCTCGCGCCGCTTCTTGCGACACCGCGCGGTCGATCGTGCCCGGTAGGCATCCGTCTGCCGGGCGATCGCGATAACGCGCACCCGCCACGCCTCCACCGAACCGCACCAGAGCGGCAGCCGGGGCGACCGGCGGGTTCACAAGGGGTTGGACATTAATGACCGAGAACGAAGCATTTCCGCTGGGAAACCGTACCAGAGCACGCCGAGCCCATTTCAAGACGGCAGCCAGCCTTGCAGTGCTGACGTGTTGCGCGCTGGCAGCGACGCAACCGGCATTCGCCCAGGAAACGGCGAGCAATGCCGTCAAGCCTCAGGACGCGACGCCGGCGTCGAGCCAGCCCGCCCCCGATAACGGCCAGGACGCCATGGCGAACGATATCGTCGTCACCGGTACGTTGTTCCGCCGCACGGATACCGAGACGCCGTCGCCGGTCACGTCGCTATCGGCTCAGACGCTGGAACAGCGCGGCCTGACGACGATCGCCGATGCGATCAACACCATTTCGGCGGGCAATGGCGGCAGTGTTCCGCAGGGTTTCATGAATGCCTTCGCCTCGGGTGCGCAGGGCGTGTCGTTGCGCGGTCTCACCGTCAACTCGACGCTGATCCTGTTCGACGGCCTGCGCCCCGCTTATTACCCGCTCGCCGATGACGGCCAGCGCAGCTTCGCCGACCTCAACACCATTCCGTCGGCGATCGTCGATCGTATCGAGGTGTTGCGCGACGGTGCGTCGTCGACCTACGGCGCCGACGCCGTCGGCGGCGTGGTCAACGTGATCATGAAGAAGGAGATCACGGGGATCCAGGGTCGCCTCGAAGGCGGCGTCTCGCAGCGCGGCGACGGCGGCGGCCAGCGCGCGCAGCTCACGGCCGGCTACGGCAAGCTGAGCGAGCAGGGCTGGAACATCTATATCAGCGGCGAATATCAGCACCAGAAATCGATCTGGGCGCGCGACCGCGGCTTCCCGCTCAACACCAACAACCTGTCGTCGATCGATGCCGGCAACGGCTTCACCGGGGCCAATGGCGACGTCGACTTCCTGCCGCCGAGCGTCAGCAGCGCCAGCAGCACGACGGTCGCGGTGGTTCGCCCGGCCAACCAGATCACGCCCGGCAACATCCTGAGCGGGGTCGCGATCGCCGGCGGCCAGTATCAGATCCTCGGACGCACCGATTGCGGCGCGGGTCTGACCACGCGCACCAACTCGGCGGGCCAGTATTGCGAGGAAGATCAGGTCAAGAAGTATGGACAGCTGGCGCCCGATCAGACCCGGTTTGGCGGCACCGCCCGCTTGACCGTCAATGTCGGTTCGAATGCGCAGGCCTATCTCGCAGGCACGTTCTACGAGAGCATCATCTTCCAGAATCGCCCGCCCAGCACCCTGCGGTCCAACAACCCGGTGTTCACTTACGGCCTCGTCCTGCCGTCGCATCTGTCGAACGGCTCACTCAATCCGCAGGACCCCTATGCCGCGGCGGGCAAGGCGGCGATGATCTTCTACTCGTTCGGCGATATTCCGTCGGCGCTGAAGAACACGTCGCAAACCTATCGCATCGCGGGCGGCATCGACGGCAAGTTCGGCGACGGCGGCGTCTGGAGCTACAGCCTGAACGGCAGCTACATGCGCACCAACCTGACCCAGGATCGCACCGGCAACATCAATCTCGCCGGCCTCACCAAGGCGATCAACGACGGCACCTATAATTTCATCAATCCGTCGTCGAACAGCCAGGCGATCCGCGATCAGATTTCGCCCGAACAGCAGAGCAAGGCGCATTCGGAAACCGGTGAAATCCAGGGCGTCGTCACCCACGATCTCTTCCAGCTGCCGGGCGGTCCGCTCAGCCTCGGTGTCGGTGGCGAGTTCCGCTATGAAAACATCTTCGATCCGACGCCGAATCCAGGCAATCAGTTCCTGACGATCAACGCCTTCACCGCGATCGGTCACCGTTACATCAGTTCGGCCTTCTACGAAGTCCAGGCGCCGGTGCTGAACATGCTCGAACTCAACGCGTCGGGCCGCTACGACCATTATTCGATCGGCTTCGACCATTTCTCCCCGAAGTTCGGGTTCAAGTTCAAGCCGATCAAGCAACTGGCGATCCGTGGCACCTATTCGGAAGGCTTCCGGGCGCCGTCGGTGCCGGAAACCAGCGGTAACGTGATCGGGTTCGTCAACTACACGCCCAACTCGACCGTGTCGGCGGCGCATGGCAACAACGCCTATGTGCTGCCCTACTCGCTCGGCCTCAATTCGGTCGGCAACCCGAACCTGAAGCCCGAAACATCGCGAAGCTTCACGTTCGGTACCGTGTTCCAGCCTGTGCACTCGATCAGCCTGACGATCGACTATTACAACATCAGGAAGAAGAACGTCATCTACAGTCCGGCTGATTCAACGTTTGCAACCACGTACCTCGGCAATGGCGTGACCGCCGGCGCGTTGCCGCCGGGGATCACGGTCACGCTCAATCCGGCCGATCCCGACCATCCCAATCTGCTCGCCACGCCGCTGTTTGTGAACGCGGCCTACCAAAATGGTCAGTCGCTCAAGACCTCGGGCATCGACGCCCAGCTCCAGGCGACATTCCACCTCGGGCCGGACGTCAAATGGACGACCAATCTCGAGGGCACAGAGGTTCTCGAGTACAAGCAGATCAATGCCGATGGCTCGATCTACGATTATCTCGGGACCCTCGGATCGTACAATGTAACCTCGGCATCAGGCACGCCGCGCTGGCGTGCGACGTGGCAGAACACGCTGGAGATCGGGCCTTGGGCGGTAAGCCTGACGGGCTATTACACCAGCGGATATAGGGGCTGGGCGGCCGATTATGCCGGCGTCGGCAGCTGCGGCGCGGGCGCGACACCCGAATCGTCGGTCAAGTACAATGCCGACGGTACCGCGCGCACGCTTGGACCGGCGCTGCAATGCACGGTGAAGCACTTCCTCTCGTTTGACCTCAATACCAGTGTGAAGGTCGGCGACCGCTTCACCTTCTATGCCAATGTGGCCAATCTGTTCGACGCCAAGGCGCCGTTCGATCCGAACACCTATGGCGGCAACAACTACAATCCGGCCTGGGCTGCCTCGGGCGCGATCGGCCGGTATTTCAAGGCGGGCGCGACGTTCAAGTTCTGACGTCATCGTTGCGAGCGGAGGGGTCGGGCAACCGCCCGGCCTCTCCGTTGCGCAACGGCAAATCATCCGGCCCGACCCGCGCCCGCGACAGGCGCCGATCGCCAGCGGCCCAGAGGCCGTGGTGGCCGACGGCCCGGTCTGGCTCATACCGCGAAGTCCCAACTGGCCCGTGACGGTTTCGCCACACGATCTGACAGTGCCGGCCGCGCGGAGGCAGACGATCGCCACGCGCGGTGCCCATCCCGTCCACGCCCTGGGAGACTGACATGAACCGGCTCGAACGCCACCCCGCGCTGCGCGGCGCCCGGTTCATGTCCGGGCCGGAGGCGCTGCGAGACAAGCTGCGGCCGCTGCCTGCGCGCGTGTCGCTTGCGATCGGCATCGGCGGCGCGCTGACCGCGATGATTGCGATGGGCCTGTTGACGCTCGTCTTCGGCGACACGCTGCTGCAATGGCAGCCGCTTCCCGCCGGCATTACCGGCCGCCTCGTCATCGTCTATCTCTCGGCGCTGCTCCTGATCGTCACCGGCTCCGCCCTGGTCGCGAAAGCCGCGCGTCCGATCGCCGCCAATGTCGCTGGCGGCTGGTTTCTACTCTGGGCGATCGCCCTGCACTTGCCGCTGGTCTGGGCCGCGCATGGCTCGGTCGCCTCGCTGAACGGTACGGCGGAGAACCTCGCCATGGCCGCGGGCCTGGCAACATTGGCGAGCAACGACGACCGCTGGACAAAGCTGCTCCGCCGCGGGTTCGGGCTGTGCTGCATCGTGTTCGGAACGGCGCATTACGTCTATGCGGACTTCACCGCGGGCATGATCCCGGCATGGCTGCCACATCATCTGGTGCTCGCCTACCTGACCGGGACGATCCACATCGTAACCGGCCTGTGCCTGTTGATCGATCGCGCCGCCGCGCTGGCAGCAACCGTCGAGGCCCTGATGATGTGCTCGTTTGTGCTCCTCCTGCACCTTCCGCGCGTGGCAGCGGCGCCCGGCAACCGGCTGGAACTGACGATGCTGACAATGGCGGTGATGCTGGCCAGTTCGGCCTGGCTTGTTGCCGCACGCGCAACTTTTCCAACAGGAAAAGAGACCGACAAGACTTAGCGAAAACGGGCGGCGAATGCCGAACCGCCGCCGTCGATCCTCACCCACGAAGGAGACACCATGATACCCTTGTTACTCGCCATGGCCATGGCTGCATCAGACGATCCGCGCGCGGCAATCATGGTTGCGGAGAATGGTTGGAATCGCGCCGAAGCGCAGGGAGACGTCCCTTTCCTGGAAAGGCTGCTCGCGCCCGAATATGTGTCGATCAGCGACAACGGCAATGTTCACACCAAGATGCAATTGCTGTCATCCGCGAAGCGACGCGCCGGCGCCAACCCCGATTGGAAAGCGCCGCCGCCCAACCCATCGGTCACGATCGATTTGGTCGGCGATGTCGCGATCGTCCATTATCGCGGCGCGACATCGCTTGGCATCGATGTCTTCAACCGCCGCGATGGTCGTTGGATCGCCATCTATTCGCAACACACGCCCATCACCGGACAACCAGACCGCAGCGCCTGAATCGTCTTCGGTACCCCATGATGGCCGGAGAAGCCTCACCGGGCCGGTCGCAATCGCACCGGCCCGGTCATTTTTCAGGAAAACGAGGCAAGAGACCCGCGGTTATAGCGGTGCCGGGGGCTTGATCGTCTTCGCTTGTCGGCCGTTAGTCCGACCGCTCACGGCGGCTGCCACTCAGCCGGTCAACCTCAGCTCCATCCCGGCAAACGCCCACCGCTAAGGCCTCGCGACTGAACAGCGCCGCAGCGAGTTCGCTGATCTCGGCGTCGTCTTCGACGATCGTGCAGCACGGTCTTGCTGGTCGTATAAAGATGGCCTCTATTTCAATGAGGCTGACTTTGAGGAACTTTACCCACCAGGCAGCCCAATGCACAGCACGTTAAGGCACTTGATGAGTTGCAGCGATCCTAGTGTTCAGCTCACCCGGGACATTCCGGGGCACCGCTCGATCCCCTGATCACGAGCGAATGTTCGGCATAAATCGTGGAAATGGCCGGAGACAATCTTGCCTGGGGATCGCCGAGCATCGCTATCAGCGATTCGACGGCAATTGCCGTCATGTCCACGATCGGCTGTCGGATGGTTGTCAGGGCCGGCCAGATCTTGCGCGAAATCGGACTGTCGTCGAAGCCCACGATCGAAAGCTGATCAGGCACGCGAATATCGCGACGATGGGCGACGGAAACGACCGCCGCCGCCATGTCGTCGTTGCTCGCGAAAATCGCGGTGGGCGGATCGCGCAAGGACAGCAATTGCTCCGTTGCCGCCAGACCCGAATCGAAGGTGAGATCCCCATCGACGACGAGGTCGGGATCGAGGTCCACGCCATGCTCGGCCAAAGCGAGACGATAGCCCTCGAACCGCGTCCTGCTGATGACGTGGTTTTGCGCGCCGCGCACGAAGCCGATGCGGCGATGGCCGAGGCCGATCAGATAGTTGGTCATGTCGCGCGCCGCGGCAACGTCGTCGACGCGGACCGAGGACATGTCGGGCAGTTCGTCGCCGGAACAGAGCGCGATGACCGGTACCTTCAGTTGCTCGACCAGGCCGGTGCCACTGATCGCCTCGCAATGCGGGGCCGGCAAGATGAGCGCGTTGGCGCCGCCCGCGACCATGTCGAGCAGGATATCGGCGAGCGAACGCGCCTCGTCGAACCGGCGGATCAGCAATTGCGCGCCGAAGCGCGAGGCGGCGTCGAGCGCCCCCACCAGCAAGGCACTGACGAACGCGCTCTCGGCGCTGTGATACAACAATCCGATGCGCGTGATCGTCGCGCTCGCCAGCGCGCGGGCGGCGACATTCGGCGTGTAATCGAGCTCCTCGATCGCCCGCAATACCGCCTCGCGCGTTGCCGGCCGAACGGTGCGGCCGTTGATCACGTTGGAGACGGACATCGGCGATACGCCCGCACGAACGGCGACGGCGTGCATGGTCACCGCGTTGCTCGACTTCCGAGATCTGTCCTTGTCGCCCACATCCGCATCCTCTCAGAAACCAACTTGTTGCGCTACACAAAGTTGTTGACTCGCTCCAAACCCCAGATCATGTAGCGCTACATCTGACGTAGATCAGAGCCGAGGGGATAGCGGGCACCAAGGGCTCGAGCATCCCGATTTGGGCCGTCATGCATGTGCGGCTTCGGAAAAAGGAGGATGCCCCAACATGGCCGATCTTCGTAGCTTCTATAGCCTCTCCAGCGCGGCGGGCGCGCTCGCCATTTCGCTGGCCATCGGCGCCTTTCCCGCCCATGCGCAGTCCGCACCGGCGCCGGCCCCGACCCCGGCGAGCCCCGCGGCGCCAAGCGACGACCAGGCGTCCGCGCAGGATTCGTCGAACGACATCATCGTCACCGCCCAAAAGCGGAGCGAAAGATTGCAGGACGTGCCGCTCGCGGTAACCGCGGTCAGCGGGGAAACGCTCGCCAGCCGTCAGATCAACGACACCACGGCGCTGACGCGGGCAGTCCCCTCTCTCACCTTCCAACAGGGCAACCACCCGGCGAACACCACCTTCCGTATCCGCGGCGTCGGCACCGCCTTGTTCGGTCAGGGGGTCGAATCGTCGGTCGCTGTGGTCGTCGACGGCGTCCCGATGGTGCGCGCCGCCCAGTCTCTGTCGGACATCGCGGACGTCGACCGCATCGAAGTGCTGCGCGGACCGCAAGGTACGCTGTTCGGCAAGAATGCGAGCGCCGGCGTGCTCAGCATCGTGACCGCCCGCCCCACGTCGACTTTCGAAGCGAAGGGCGATGTGACGATCGCCGAGGACAATGAATATCGCGTCAAGGGCACCCTGTCCGGCCCGATCTCGGACACGCTACGCGTGCGCGTCGGCGGCTTTTACAACAATGTGCAGGGGCCGGCGTACAACGTCACGCTGAAACGCCATGTCAACGGTCAGGAGAGTTGGGGCCTACGCGGCAAGATCGAATGGGAGGCGGCGCCCAATCTGACCTTCCTGCTCGGCGCCGATTATCGCGAGACCTATTCGAGCTGTTGCACCTATTCGTCGATCAGCGTGGTCAACCCGGTGATCGCCCGGCTCGAAGCCCCGGTGGTAGCCTCTCCGACCAATCGCCTGGTCTCGGAGGATACCCCCAACAAGGCCAATAGCCGCCAGACGACAATCTCGCTGCAGGGCGACTGGGATCTGGGCGCGGCCACGATCACGTCGATCACCGCCTATCAGAAATATCACCTGCTGGTGAACCAGCCGGTCGATCGCATCGATTCGAACCCGGTGCTCTATGTCGGCCCATCCGCTTACGCGTCGTGGAATTTCAACCAGGGCATCGTCGATCTGAACCAGATCTCGCAGGAGCTTCGCATCGCCTCCAACGGCAATCGCGACTTCACCTATGTGGTCGGCGCCTTTTACAGCCATGGCGAGGTGAAAAGGCCTTACGCACGCCGCCGCGCGGTCTGCGCGAGCGGCACGATCGGCCAGCCTTGCGCCGCGCCGACCTATCAATCCTCGTCGAGCTTCGCCGACCTCAAGACCGATAATATCGCGGCATTCGGCCAGGCGGAATATCGGGTCGTCGGCGGACTCAAGCTGATCGGCGGGCTGCGCGTCCAATATGAAACGGGCACCAATTTCGGCACGCAGCTTGGCGTCACCAACGCCGGTGACACGTTATTGCCGGGCGTGGCCGCCGTCTCGACGGGAACCCTCAGGGACAGCGACACCGCGGTGACCGGCAAGGCCGGCCTGCAATATGAGTTCAGCCGCAACCTGCAGACCTATGCGACCTATACCAGGGGGTACAAAGGCATCGGCTACAATATGGAGGCCGGCACCGACTTCGCCCATCAGACCGACCTCAAGCCCGAGCACGTCAATGCCTATGAGATCGGCCTCAAGGGCCGGACCGGAGACGGGCTGCTCAGTTTCGCGCTCGCCGTCTATCGCGCGGATTATACGAACCTGCAGGTGCAGGCCAACCGCAGCGACCCCATCACCGGCGTCATTTCCTTCATCTCGACCAATGCCGGCAAATCGCGCAGCCAGGGCGTCGAGCTGGAAGCCACGCTGCATCCCCTGGCGAAACTCGATATCCAGGCATCGCTGGCCTATACCGACTCGACGGTGAGCATCGACGGTCTGAATTGCCCGTTACAATTCCAGGCTGCGGCACCGACCCTCACCGGCAACTTCCCTACCAACAGCTGTTATCGCGCCAGCACGACGGTGAACGGCGTGACGACCGTTTCGGGCCCGCGCCAGGATTTGCGCAACGCGCCCTTGCCGGCCTCGCCCAAATGGCGGTTCACGGTGGCGCCGCGTTACGATTTCGATGTCGGCAGCGCCTTTGGCGGCTTCGCGCAGGTGGCGGTGAGCTATCAGAGCAAGCAAGGCTTCGCCATCGAGCAGGATCCGCTGCTCATCCAGAAGGCCTATACGATCGTCGACCTCAGCATCGGCGCCTATACCAGCGACCGCCGCTTCAGCCTGACATTGTTCGCCAAGAACCTGTTCGATCAGAATTACTATTCGACCATCGCGCACAACTCGCTGCTCGCCACGACGACGAATTCGAAAGACATCGTCGCGACCTTCAACAAGGATGCCGACCGCTATGTGGGGGCGACCTTCGCGGTGCATTTCTGAGGATATGACCGGCGGGATTTTGAAGGAACCAAGCGATGGATCGTCGTCAGCTTCTCGGGTCGGCAGCGGCATTGCTGGCCAGCCAAGCCCTGTCCGGCCCGCTGGGCGCGCGCGGTTCCAAACGGCCGCCCAACTTCATCGTCATCCTTTGCGATGACCTTGGTTATGGCGATATCGAGCCGACGGGTGGACGCCGTATCCCGACGCCCAACCTCAATCGGCTGGCCGCGCAAGGCCTCACCTTCACCGATTATTACGCGCCCGCCAATGTATGCACGCCATCACGTGCCGGGTTGCTGACCGGACGCTATCCGGTCCGCGCCGGCCTTGGCTATCAGGTCATCATGCAGAACGACACGCGCGTTTTGCCTCAATCCGAAGTGACGATCGCGCAGGCGCTCAAGCCTGCCGGTTATGTCTCCGGGCTGTTCGGCAAATGGCATCTCGGTCATACCGGCGACCATTGGACCCCGATCGCGCACGGCTTCGATTACTTCTTCGGTATTCCCTACAGCCACGACATGGCGCCGCTGCCGCTCTACACGATCGACGGCGACGGGCCGGTGCGCGAAGAGAAGCCAGACCTGCCCCAATTGCAGCAACGTTTCTATGCCGAAGCCGAGCGCTTCATCGAGCGGAACGTGTCCCGCCCCTTCTTCGTCGAACTGGCGTTGAGCGCCCCCCATTTGCCGGAATATCCCAACAAGGCCTTTCGGGGACGCGCCGCGGTCGGCTCCTATGGCGATGTCGTCGCGGAGATAGACGATATCGTCGGCCGGCTGGTCGCCAAGCTCAAGGCGAGCAAGCTCGATCGCGACACGGTGATCCTGTTCACGTCGGACAACGGTCCCTGGTTCGAGGGTTCGGCAGGAGGTCTGCGCCAGCGCAAGGGCGGCGGCGGCTATGATGGCGGCTATCGCGTTCCGCTGATCGCCTGGGCGCCCGGGCTGATTCCCGCCGGACGCCGCACCGATGCGATCGCCATGGGAATCGATTTCCTGCCGACGTTATGCAGGCTCGCCGGCGCATCGTTGCCGCAGGTCGAGCTCGACGGTCGCGACCTCACGCCGGTTCTCGACGGGTCGGCGGCGCGGACGCCGCACGATGCATTGCTGTTGTTCAACAACGAGGATCTCGTCGGCATCCGTACGCAGCGGTGGAAATATGTGGCGTTCGATTATTATCGCGGTCACCTGATCTCGACCGACGCCAAATATCCCCAACTCTACGATATCGCCGCCGATTCCAGCGAAAGCTACAGCGTCGCCGATCGCTATCCCGAGGTGCTTGCCGACATGCGCGCGCGCTTCGCCGCCGCGCGCGCGCGTTTCGCCGGATTCAAGAAAGGCGTTCCGGCGGTTTTCCGCGACTTCACGCCGCCCGGCCTGGCCCAGCCCGATTGATGGGCGAGGAGTCGACCAGCGTGGACGTCTGGCCACCGCAGCGAACGGCCTGGTTCGTCGCGATCGTGCTGATGCTGGCGAACACGCTGGCGTTCGTCGACCGTCAGGCGCTCGCGCTGCTTGTGCAGCCGATCAAACAGGATCTGCATGCCTCCGATACGGCGATGAGCCTTCTCTATGGATTGAGCTTCACGCTCTTCTATGTCGGCGTCGGCATTCCGGTCGCACGGCTGGCCGATCGCTCCAACCGGCGCAACATCATCGCGGCATCGATCTTCGTGTGGAGCCTGGCGACCGCGGCGTGCGGGCTCGTTCGATCGTTCGGCGCCTTGTTCGTGGCGCGCATCGGCGTCGGCGCGGGCGAGGCGGGATTCAGCCCGTCCGCTTATTCGTTGCTGTCCGACTATTTTCCCCGCGAACGGCTCGCCTCGGCGATGGGCGTCTATCAGATGGGCGTCTATCTCGGCGGTGCGCTGGCATTGCTCATCGGCGGACTGGTCGCCGGCGTGCTTCCGCCGGAAAGCTCGTTCACGCTCCCGGTGATCGGCGCGGTGAAGGGATGGCACGTCGTCTTCCTCGCACTGGGTGTGCCGGGCTTGCTCCTGTCGCTGTTGGTATTGGCGATCCGCGAACCCGCGCGCCGCGGGCTGACGTCGGATTCCGGTTCGGTGCCGCTTGCAACGCTGTTCAGCCATGTCCTGTCGCGCAAGGCGGCCTATTTCGGAATCGGCCTGGGCTTTGCGATGATGATCCTGGTCGGCAACGGCACGGGCGCGTGGATCCCCGCCTTTTTCGGGCGCAAGTTCGGTTGGACGATCGCTGAGATCGGGGCGCGGTACGGATTGATCGTCTTCTTCTGCGGGACGACCGGCGCCTTGGCCGGCGGCTTCTGCGCCAGCTGGCTGCATCGCCTCGGCTTCTCGCGGGGTAATTTGTTGGTGGCGTTGACCGGCTTCGTCGCGCTGGTGCCGCTCACGATCGGGTTTCCGCTGGTCGCGGCGCCGTGGCTGGCCCTGGCGATGATCGGCGCAATGAACTTCTTCGCGGGCTTCAACCTCGGCGGCGGCCTCGCCGCGCTCCAGGACCTTACGCCCAATCGCATGCGAGCGCTCGTCTCCGCCGGCTACATGCTGCTGGTCAACCTCGTCGGCGGCGTTCTCGGGCCGATGGTAGTGGCGCTCATCACCGATTACGGCTTCCACGATCCGCAGCGCCTGCCCGAGGCCATCGCCATCACCTGCGCCGTTTTCTCACCGCTCGCGGTGGCCTTTCTCCTGCTCGGCATGCACGGGCTCAAGGCCACGCAATCGATCGAGGGCACCGAATGACCCCCGAACTCGTGGTCATGCCACCCATGACCGATCAGCCCGGCGCCATGCCGGATCCGCTCGCGCTTCTCCCGGTGGACCGGCAATGGGTGGAACGCACCCGCGACGGCCTGAACACCGAAGCGCGTATCGCACAGCTTTTCGTGCTGTCGAGCCGCGAAGACACCGCCGAGGAGACCGCGGCGCTCTCCGCGCTCGCTCCCGGCGGCATCCACCGCTTTCCGGCCGGCGATCTGGCCGCCGCGTGGCGCGCGACCCGCGACGCGCTGGACGGCGCGGAGGTTCCGTTGATCCTTTCGGGCGATATCGAAGGCGGCACGACCAGCTATCCGTTCGTCACGCCCGTTCCCAACCAGATGGGGATCGCGGCCTGCGACGATCTGACGCTGTCCGAGGAGATCGCCGCGATCGTCGCGAGCGAGAGCCGCGCGCTCGGCTACAATTGGTCGTTCACGCCCGTCGTCGACATCAATCGCGCTTTCCGCAACGCCGTGGTGGGGACGCGGTCCTACGGCGCGAACACGGACACGATCATCGCGCAGGCGCGGGCCTATGTCCGGGTGTTGCAGGCGCATGGCATCGCCGCGACCGCAAAGCACTGGCCGGGCGACGGGATCGACGACCGCGACCAGCATCTTACCACCACCGTCAATCCGCTCGATCTCGCGGAGTGGGAAGACAGTTTTGGGCGCATCTATCGTTCGCTGATCGGCGATGGCGTGATGACGGTGATGTCGGCGCACATCGCGCTGCCCGCCTTCGTGCGGTCGCTGATCCCCGACGCGGGCCGCGAGGCTTTCCGTCCGGCGTCGGTCTCGCGCCTGCTCAACCAGACATTGTTACGCGATGGCCTGGGTTTTCGCGGACTCATCGTGTCGGACGCGACCCCGATGGGTGGGCTCACCAGCTGGATGGACCGCGAAGAGGCGGTTCCGGCGGTCATCGAGAATGGCTGCGATGTGTTCCTGTTCAGCCGCGACCCGCGATCCGACCTGGCGCTGATGCTCAAGGGGTTGCGGGAGGGCCGGTTGAGCGAGGCCCGGCTCGACGAAGCGGTAACCCGGATGCTGACATTGAAGGCGAAGCTCGGCCTGCACCGCGCCACCGTGGAGGAGCGGCTCCCACCACTCGATATGGTCCGCGCGCGGCTGCGACGGCCGGCCGATCTCGCCACCGCGCGGCGGGCGGCTGGCGAGGGGCTGACGCTGGTCAAGGATACGCAAGCGCTGCTGCCGCTCGACCCTGTACGCCATCGGCGCGTGACGATGATCGCCGAGCGAGGCTGGAGCTTTTTCTCAGGCGCGCCCGAGCGCAGCTTCGCGCCGTTCGTCGAAGAGATGGAGCGGCGCGGCTTTGAATTGCGCCTGTACGATCGCGATCACTTTCCGACGCCGGCCGACACCGATTTGCTGGTCTATCTGATCGGCCAGGAAGCGACGCCGAGCCTTGGCCATATCTTCCTCGACATGGCCAAACTGCATGGCGGGTCGCGCAAGGCGATGGCCCAGTTCAACCGCGAGGTTCCGACCCTGCTGGTGTCGTTCGGCCAGCCTTATTATCTCTACGACGCGCCCAATTTCTCGACCTATATCAACGCTTATTGTTCGCTGGCCGACAACCAGCGCGAGTTGGTTCGCCGGCTGGTCGGCGAGGCGGGGTTCACCGGACGCAGCCCGGTCGACGCCCTTTGCGGTCAGGAGCAGTTGCGATGGTGACACCGGCGTCCGTCACGACAGGTGAAAGCATCGCGTCGACCGCCGGCATGCGTCATCTGGACGGCGGCGTCTTCAAGATGGGATCGCAGCGTTTCTACCCGGAAGAGGCGCCGGTGCGCCTGGTGCGCGTCGACCCCTTCTGGATCGATGAAGCGCCAGTCACCAACCGCGAATTCGCCCAATTCGTCGCCGCGACCGGTCATCGCACGCTGGCCGAGATCGCTCCCGATCCGGCGGACTATCCCGGCATGCCCATCGAGATGGCGCAACCCGGGTCGCTGGTGTTCGAGCCGACCACGGGACCGGTCGACCTGCAGGATTTCTCCTTGTGGTGGCGCTTCGCCTTCGGTGCGGACTGGCGCCATCCGCTCGGACCGGACAGCGGGATCGACGATCTGGCCGATCACCCCGTCGTCCATGTCGCTTATAGCGATGCGGAAGCTTATGCCGCCTGGGCCGGCAAAAGCCTCCCGAGCGAGGCGGAATGGGAATATGCCGCGCGCGGCGGCCTGGACGGCACCGAATTCGCCTGGGGTGACGAGCTGGCGCCCGAGGGCCGAATGCTCGCCAATTACTGGCAAGGTGCCTTTCCCTTTGCCAACCAGTTGCTCGACGGATGGGAGCGCACGTCGCCGGTCGGCACCTATCCGCCCAACGGCTACGGACTGTTCGACATGATCGGCAATGTCTGGGAGTGGACCGCGGACTGGTGGGCGCTTCCGACGATCGAGAAAAAGAAGCGTGGCAACGCCTGCTGCGTTCCGGCCAATCCGCGTGGCGGCCGCGAGCGCGACAGCCGCGATCCGGTCACGCCGGACGTGCGGATCGGGCGCAAGGTGCTGAAAGGCGGATCGCATCTTTGCGCCGCCAATTACTGCCAGCGCTATCGCCCGGCGGCTCGGCACGCCCAGGCGATCGACTCCTCCACCAGTCATATCGGCTTTCGATGCGTGCTACGCAGAAAGGACAGACCATGACCGTCCGTCGCCGCTTTCGCCTGAGCATCGTCGCGCTGGGGGCCTGCACCCTGGCGCTCTCTCCGCTGTCCGCCCGAGGACCCGCAACGGTATCTCCGGCGGGAAAACCCAAGCCGGCAAGGCCCGTACCGGCGAAACCCGAAAACATCATCTTCGTGCTGGTCGATGATCTTCGCTTCGATGCGATGGGGTTCCTCACTCCTGGCCTGCGGACTCCCAATATCGATTATCTGGCGAAGAACGGGGTCTATTTCCCCAATGCCGTCGTCACCTCGTCCTTATGCTCGCCAAGCCGCGCGACGATCCTTACCGGGCAAACGGCGCGCAATCACGGCGTGATCGACAACAACAATTCGTCGGAAAAAGGCCTGATCTTCTTTCCCGCCTATCTGCAGCAGGCCGGGTATCAGACCGGCTTCTTCGGCAAGTGGCATATGGGCAACGACACCGACGCGCCGCGTCCGGGATTCGACAAATGGGTCAGCTTCAAGGGCCAGGGAACCTATTTCCCGACCGATCAGCTATCGCCAGCCCAGATCGCGGCGGGCGAGCGCCAGACGCTGAATGTCGACGGAAAGGTCGTCAAGCGAACGGGCTATATCACCGACGAGCTGACCGATTATGCGATGGACTGGCTGGAGAAGGGGCGCGATCCGAGCAAGCCGTTCTTCCTCTATCTGAGCCACAAGGCCGTCCATTCGGACGCGGTGCCGCCGGATCGCTACAAGACGCAATATAGCAATCTCGAGATCAAGCTGCCGGCCAGCATGGCGAACACGCCCGAGAATAATCGCGGCAAGCCGATATGGGTGCGTAACCAGCGCAACAGCTGGCATGGCGCCGGCTTCCCGTATCATACCGATCGCAAGCTGACCGAGCAGGTGCGCGATATCTACCGCACGCTGTCGCCGGTCGATGAGAGCCTGGGTCGAATCATCGCCTATCTCAAGAAGGCAGGCCTCGAACGGAACACGATGATCGTCTTCTATTCGGACAATGGCTTCCTGATCGGCGACCATGGCCTGATCGACAAGCGCAATGCCTATGAGCCATCGGTCCGCGTCCCGATGATCGCTTATGCTCCGGGCATGCTGCCGCGCGGCGCGGTCAACCCTGCCCTGGTGCGCAACCTCGATCTGGCACCAACTTTCCTCGATGTCGCCCATCTTGCCGAGCCGAAGCAGATGGAAGGAAAGAGCTGGCTCGCATTGGCCGAAGGCAAAGTGAAACCGGCCGACTGGAAGCCCGGCGATTTCGTCTATGAATATTATTGGGAATGGACCTTCCCGCAAACGCCGACCACCTTTGCCATCGAGCGCGATCGCCTGAAATACATCCAGTATCAGGGGGTATGGGATATTGAGGAACTGTACGACCTCTCCAAAGATCCCGACGAGATGAACAATCTGGTCGACGATCCCGCCTATTTCGATCGCAAGTTGGTGCTGCGCCACGCGCTGTTCGAGCAACTCTCCAACAGCAGGGGGCAGCATGTCGTGCCCTATACCGAGAAGACCAGTAGCGGGCTGGTCAACCGCGACGTGAACGGCACTCGCGCGGCCGATTTTCCGCCGCAATGGTACGTCCAGCCCAATTTGCCGACCAAGATGAACGACCTGTTCCCCGATACGCCGGCCAAGGCAGCAGCGGACAAGGCCGGGCGGCCTTATGTCCCGGATCGCACGACCAAGCGGTAAGCGGGACGCTCCTCACGTCATCACGCTCTAACGTTGCGCGTCGGCCGCTTTCGTCCCGGCGACCTGCGCCATCGCCATCCCAGGCGGCGCGACGGCCTCCCCGACGATGATCAGCGTCGGGCGATCGTCGGCGATTGCAGCGACCGCGAACGGCAGCAGGTCGAGCCGGGTCTGCAGCCTGGTTTCTCCCGGCAGGCTGATATCGCACGCCACGATCACGGGCGTCGCCGCGGCAAGCCCGGCGGCGATCAGGTTTCGGCTGATGTCGGCCGCGGCGCCGCGCCCCATGTAGAAAGCGATCGTCGCTTGCGGATCGGCCAGCCGGCGCCAATCGAGCTCGAGCGGGCGGCCCGGCGCGGCGTGCGCGGTGACGAATTCGACCCGCCGCGCCTGGCCGCGCAGCGACAACGACAGTCCCGCCGATGCCGCGGCGGCGCTTGCCGCGGTGATGCCGGGGCATATCCGAACAGCGATCCCCTCGCCGGAGAGCGCGGCCATTTCCTCGGCGGACCGCGCGAACAGGGTCGGATCGCCTCCCTTGAGGCGGACGACCCGCTCGCCGTCGCCGGCCGCCTCGATCAGCAGGCGGTTGATCGCCTCCTGGTCGCGCGAATGGCGCCCGGACCTTTTGCCGACCGAGACCAGCCGGACATGGTCGGGAATGAGAGCCAGCACGCCAGGTCCGACCAGGGCGTCGTGGAACACGACCGAGGCGCGGCGCAACAGCGCCTCGGCCTTGCGCGTCAGCAAATCGGGGTCTCCGGGACCCGCGCCGACCAGCCAGACGCTGCCTGGCGGAAAGTCATCGACCGACATTGACACTCTCCCGATTGGCGTGATCGGCGATCAATCCGGCGATCGCCGGGCGGCACGATCCGCAATTGGTTCCCGCGCGCAGCGCCGCGCCGACGGCGGCAACGTCCGCCAGGCCATCCGCGCGGATCGCATCGGTGATCGCGCGCGCGCCGATATCGAAACAGACGCAGACGATCGGGCCGCGATCGACGCTCGGCCCGGGTGCGCGGCCGGCGAGCAGGGTCGGTGCGACCGCGGGCGCCGCCAATTGCGCGATCAGCCAGTCGCGCGATGGCAGCACGCCCTCCGACGTGACGAACAGCAATGCCGCCAGCCGCTCCTCGCGGATGACGGCAATGCGGCGCGATCCCTTGGCTGGATCGAACGCTTCGATGCGGTCGCCTTGCGGCAAGAGGCGCTCGATCGCCGCGGCGTCGCCGTCGCCGGCCAGTTCCCACAATGTCCCTTGCGGCACCGCGACGCGGGTGGCCCACAGGCAGTCCGGCATCGCGGCCGGCTCGCCGCGCATGAGCAGGAAGCCGTGCCACGCGGTAGCCACCGGCGCGATCGCCGCCGGCGTCGTCTTGAAGCCGGGCTGGCCCGAATGCGGATCGACCAGCGGGCGCGGCAGCAGCCCGGTGCGTCCGCCGGTCGACCCGCGATCGGTCCAATGGATCGGGACGAACAATTCGCCGAGCCGCTGCGCGTCCGTCACGGCAACGCGATAGAGGCTCTCGCCGCGCGGCGTCGACACCCGGGCCAGGGCGCCGTCGGCAATGTCCAACCGCGCGGCATCGTCGGGATGGATCTCGACCAACGGCTCCTCGCGATGGCGTGCGAGCTTGGGGGCGAGCCCGGTGCGCGTCATCGTATGCCATTGGTCGCGATACCGCCCGGTATTGAGCGTCATCGGCCAGCGGTCGAGCGGCCGCTCGCTGGAACGCCGGGTGACGGTGATCAGCCGCGCCCGTCCGTCCGGCGTCGGATAGACGCCATCGGCAAAGGCGTCGTCGCCCCAGCGGAACGGCTCCATCGTCTCATAATCACTATTGCCCGGCGTCGCGCGGTCGAGGCGGAAGCGGCGCGCACCGTCATTCTGATAGGCGCTCAGCCGGACATGTTCGCGCCACACGTCCACCGGACGGTCGAAAGCGAAGGCCGACCGCCAGCCCATGCGACGGCCGACTTCCTTGACGATCCACCAATCGGGCCGCGCCTCGCCCGGCGGCGCGAAGATCGGACGCTGGCGGCTGATGCAGCGCTCGGAATTGGTCACCGTGCCGTCCTTCTCGCCCCAGGCCGTCGCCGGCAGGCGGACATGCGCGAAGCGGCTGGTATCGGTATCAGCGATGACATCGGACACGACGACGAACGGGCATCCAGCCAGTGCCTCGCGCACCTGGCCGGCATCGGGCATCGAGACGGCGGGGTTGGTCGCCATGATCCACACCGCCTTGATCCGTCCCTCGCCGACGCCGCGGAACAGGTCGACGGCCTTCAATCCGGGCTTGGTCGCCATGTTGGGCGCGGCCCAGAAACGGCCGACGCGCGCGACATTGTCAGGCGCGAAGTCCATATGCGCCGCCAGCGTCGAGGCGAGCCCGCCAACTTCGCGCCCGCCCATCGCATTGGGCTGGCCAGTGATCGAGAACGGCGCCGCGCCGGGCCTGCCGATCCGGCCAGTCGCGAGGTGCAGGTTGGTGATGGCATTGACCTGATCGGTGCCGCTGACCGACTGGTTGATACCCTGGCTGAACATCGTCACCGTGCGCGGATTGGCGGCGAACAGATCGTAGAAACGTCTGAGGTCGGCGGGTTGGACGTCGCACGTCCGCGCCGTCGACCACAGATCGTTCCCCTCTCCAAGCTTGTCCCAGAAATCGCCGGGAACATTGACATGCCCGGCGAGATAGTCGTGATCGATCAGCCCCGCGTCGCGGCACCAGGCGAGCAGCCCGTTCATCAGCGCGACGTCGCTGCCCGGCCGGATCGCCAAATGGAGGTCGGCCTCGGCCGCGGTTTCGGTGCGGCGCGGATCGATCACCACCAGCTTCGTCCCGCGAGCGGCGCGCGCGGCCATGATCCGCTGATAGACGATCGGATGGCACCAGGCGGTGTTCGACCCGACCAAGACGATCAGGTCGGCCACGTCGAGATCGGCATAGCTTGCCGGCACCACATCCTCGCCGAACGCGCGGACATGGCCGGCGACCGCGCTCGACATGCACAGCCGCGAATTGGTGTCGATGTTGCCCGAGCCGATGAACCCCTTCATCAGCTTGTTGGCGACGTAATAATCCTCGGTCAGCAATTGGCCGGAGACGTAGAAAGCGACGCTGTTCGGCCCATGGCGCGCGATCGTGTCGCGAAAGCGCCGCGCGACCAGGTCGAGCGCGCGATCCCAGCCGACGCGCTTGGCCCCGATCATCGGATGGAGCAGGCGCCCTTCCAGCCCGACGGTCTCGCCGAGATGCGTGCCCTTCGAGCATAGCCGACCGGCATTGGCGGGATGATCGGGGTCGCCGGCAATCTCCACGCTGCGCTCGCCGGTCCGCCGCGCGACGACGCCGCACCCCACTCCGCAATAGGCGCAGGTGGTGCGGACCGCTTCCATGTCAGGCGGCGGCTTTCAGCGTCGAGGTGCGGCACAGCAGCACGCGGCCGGCATCGACCTTGACCGGGATCGTCGGCGCGCAGCCTTTGTCCTCGCCCTGCGCCTCGCCGGTCGCGAGCGCGATCCGCCAATTGTGCAGCGGACAGGCGACGCTGTGGCCGTGGACGATGCCCTGGCTGAGCGGTCCGCCTTTATGCGGACAGCGATTGGCGAGCGCGAAGACGCGATTGTCGGCGGTGCGGAACACCGCGACTTCCTCGCCGCCCGAAACGGTGACGGTGCGGCTGCCGCGAACCGGAATTTGATCGAGCCAGCCAATATCGAGCCAATCGCCGATCATTCCGCGACCTCCAATGCCAAAGGTTGAAAATGCGCCATATGCGCATGTTGTTCGCGCGCCGCGCCCGAGGCGCGTTCGGCCCAGGGATCGTCCTGGCTGAATTTCTGCGAATACCAGAAGCGCTCGGCGAGCGCGTCGCGGCCGGCTTCGTCCTCGACCACGCGATCCTTGATATGTTGCAGCCCGACGCGCTCGATCCACGGCGCGGTGCGCTCGAGATAGCGCGCCTCCTCGCGGTAGAGCTGGACGAAGGCGGCGGCGACGTGGATCGCCTCTTCCTCGCTCGCGACTTTGGTCAACAGATCGGTCGCGCGGACATGGATGCCGCCATTGCCGCCGACATGGAGTTCGTAGCCCGAGTCGACGCAGACCACGCCGAAATCCTTGATCGTCGCCTCGGCGCAGTTCCGCGGACAACCGGAGACCGCCATCTTGAACTTGTGCGGCATCCAGCTGCCCCAGAAACCGCGCTCGAGCTTGACGCCCAGCCCGGTCGAATCCTGGGTGCCGAAGCGGCACCATTCAGAGCCGACACAGGTCTTCACCGTGCGCAGCGCCTTGCCGTAGGCATGGCCCGAGACCATGCCGGCGGCGTTGAGGTCGGCCCAGACCGCAGGCAAATCCTCTTTCTTGATCCCGAAAATGTCGAGCCGCTGGCCGCCGGTCACCTTGACCATCGGCGCGTCGTATTTCTCGACCACGTCGGCGATCGCGCGCAGCTCGCGCGGGCTGGTGATGCCGCCCCACATGCGCGGGACGACCGAATAGGTGCCGTCCTTCTGGATGTTGGCGTGGAGGCGTTCGTTGACGAAGCGGCTCTGCTGGTCGTCCTCATACTCGCCGGGCCAGGCGCAGAGCAGATAGTAATTGAGCGCCGGGCGGCAACTCGAACATCCATCCGGCGTCGACCAGTGGAGCTTGTGCATCACCTCGGGGATCGAGCGCATGCCTTGCGCGACGATCTCGCGCCGGACGTCGTCATGGCCGAAGCTGGTGCATTTGCACATCGTCTTCGGGCCCGCCTCGACATCCTCGCCGAGTGTCAGTGCGAGCAGGGTCTCCACCAGCCCGGTACACGATCCGCAACTCGCGCTTGCCTTGCAGCCCGAGCGTACCGCATCGAGGCTGTGCGCACCTTTGGCGATGCAGGAGACGACCTGACCCTTGTTGACGCCGTTGCAGCCGCAAATCTCCGCTCCGTCGGAGAGTGCCGCAACGGCCGCCTTAGGGTCCGCTTGCCCCCCTCCCGAGGCGAAGGCCTGGCCGAAGATCAACAGGTCGCGCGTGGTGGAGATATCCTCCCCTCGCTTCATCAGGTCGAAATACCAGCCGCCATCGGCGGTATCGCCATAGAGCACCGCGCCGACCACGCGGTCGTCCTTGAGCACGACGCGTTTGTAGACGCCGCGGCTGGCATCGCGCAGCACGATGTCCTCGCATCCTTCACCGCCGGCGAAATCACCCGCCGAGAATACGTCGAGCCCGGCCACCTTGAGCTTGGTCGAGGTGACGCTGGCGCGATAGCCGCTCGGCCGCTCGACCAGTCCGTCAGCCAGCGCCCGGCACATATCCCAGAGCGGCGCCACCAGCCCGTAGACCTGACCGTCATGCTCGACGCATTCGCCGACCGCGAGCACGTCGGGGTCGCTGGTGACCATATGGTCGTCGACCTGGATGCCGCGCCCCACCGCCAGGCCGGCCGCGCGCGCCAAACCGACCGCGGGTCGGATGCCGACCGCCATCACTACCAGGTCGGCAGGGATGTCGCGTCCGTCCTTGAGCCGCACCGCTTCGACCTTGCCGTCGCCCAGGATCTCGGCGGTGTCGGCGCCGGTCAGGACGGTCTGGCCGCGCGCCTCCAGCGCCGATTTGAGCAGCCAGGCTGCCGCTTCGTCGAGCTGGCGCTCCATCAGGGTCGGCATCAAGTGGAGCACGGTGACCTTCATCCCGCGCAGCGACAGGCCGTGCGCCGCCTCCAGCCCCAGCAGCCCGCCGCCGATCACCACCGCGCTGCCGCCGCGATCGGCCGCCGCCAGCATATGATCGACGTCGTCCATGTCGCGGAAGGTGATCACGCCGGGCAGCTCCTTGCCCGGCACCGGAATGATGAACGGGTCGGATCCGGTCGCGATCAGCAATTTGTCGTAGCGCACCGACCGGCCCGATCGCGCGGTTACGGTCTTGTCGGCGCGGTCGATCGCCGCCACCGGATCGCCGGCGACCAGCTCGATTCCGTTATCCGCGTACCAGGCGGCGTCGTTGATCACGATGTCGTCGAACGTCTTCTCGCCCGCCAGCACCGGCGACAGCATGATGCGGTTGTAGTTCACCCGCGGTTCGGCGCCGAAGATCGTCACCCGGTAACGCCCGGCGTCGCGAGCGATCAGTTCCTCGACCGCGCGGCATCCGGCCATGCCGTTGCCGATGACGACCAGATGGGGAAGGCCCGACTCCGAGCCGGACGGCGCGTCCGGCTCGGAGTCAGGGTTGGACGCGGAAACAAGGAAATCCATCACAAGCTCCAATCGAGCTGCAGCCAGAATTTGCGGGTATCGGTGGCGAAGCCGTCCGCCTGGTAATCGGCGTAGCGGGCGGAAAGGCTGGTCTTGCCCAGCTTGGCGCTGGCGAGCAGGTCGATCTCGTCGCCATAGAGGCGGCTATGCCGGTCGCTGGCGAAGCGGTGATAGACCGCCTGCAGCGTCAATGCCTTGAACGGCCCCGCCTGTTTCCAGCCATAGCCGAGATTGCCATAGAGATCGCGGACGCCATCGGGCGGCGTCGTCAGGAACTTGTCGGCCCAGCCCTGGAACTTGAAGCCGGTCGCGATCGGCGTCTGGAAGGACGTGAGCGCGGCACCCTTGTCGGCGCCGAGCACTTCATACCCCGCGCCGAGCTTGACCGCGTGGAGATCGAGTCCGCCGTCGATCAGATAATAATCGGCGCGATAGCGATTGGGGTTGCGGTCATAATCGGACTGGGTCGCGTAGCTCAGCTGGTAAGAGAATTTGACCCCCTTGCCGAGCGGGCGCGCGCCAGCCAGCCGCGCGCCATAGGTCTGGCTCGACAGGCGGAACCCCTGCACCGCGGCTTCGTCCTGGTCGACCAGATAGGCGAAGCCGGTGATCGTGCCGAGCGGGCTGGCATAGGACAAATTGCCCAGCACATTGTCGCCCCCGATCGACCGCGGCCGCGCGCCCACGCCGTCGATTCCCCAGACGGTGTTGACCCGCCAGGCATAGGTCAGGTCGGCTTTCAGCCCTTTCACGCCCGTCCATTCGAAGCGTGCGGCATCGAAGGTCTGGCTGTTCTGGCGAAACGGCACCGCACCGACGAAGCGCTCGTCGTCGAGCGCTATCCGCTGGCGGCCGACGGTCAGGGCGACGGCTTTGGTGCGATATTGGAGCTGCGCGCGGTACAGCGCGATATTCTGCGGGTCGGCGATCAGCGGGCGCGTGGCGGCGCCATGCAGTCCGTCATAATAGTCGCCGACCAGCGCAAGGGTGCCCTGCATTTCGACGATCGCGGAAAGCGGCCCGCTGCTCGCCTGCACCCCGCTGCGGATGCGGATGGTCGCCGCCTCCGCATCTTTCGGCTGCCCCGCCTGATCGACAGTTTCATAGCGCAACCGCGCATCGATCAGTGGCTTCAATTTGATGTCCTGCGCCATGGCGGGACTTGCCGCCAGCACGCTTCCAAGGATCAACCAGGCAGGTTTCATCGCGTGTCTCCCCTGCTCTCGTTCAGATCCGCACGCCTGCCGCCGCGCCCCAGCGCCGGCGCCAGGAATGCTTGACGATCAGCAGACCGAGTCCGGCGACCAGTGCGAGTCCCGCGAAGATCAGGAAGCCGGGTGCGAAGCTGCCAGTCAGCTGCTTGGCGATGCCGAGCGAAGAGGCGAGGTAGAAACCGCCAACGCCGCCCGCCATGCCGACCAGCCCGGTCATCACGCCGATCTCTTCGGCAAACCGCTGCGGCACCAGCTGGAACACCGATCCGTTGCCGACCCCCAGCGCCAGCATGGCCAGCACGAACATCGCCATCGCCATGACCAGGGTCGGCGCCATGCTGACCGCCACCAGCGCGAGCGCGGCGGCGGCGAACACGGCGGTCAGTGCCTTCACACCGCCGATCCGGTCGGCGATCGCGCCGCCGAGCGGCCGAACCAGCGAGCCGGCGAACACGCAGGCGGCAGTGCAATAGCCGGCGGCCACCGGCGTCAGCCCGAAGCGATCGGTGAAATAGATCGGCAGCGAGGCGGCGAGTCCGACGAACCCGCCAAAGGTCACCGAATAGAAGCCCATCAGCCACCAGGCGTCGGCCGATTTGAGCGGGTGGAGATATTCGGCGAGCGACTTGGGCGCGGGGCGGTTGGGCGCATCGCGCGCCATCAACTGATAGGCGATCAGCACGAGCACCAGCGGAATACAGGCCAGGCCGAGCACGGCGTTCCAACCGAACGCCTTGGCCAGCAAGGGCGCGAACAGAGCGGCGAGCACGGTGCCCGAATTGCCCATGCCGGCAATCCCCATCGCCTTGCCCTGATGCTGCGGCGGGTACCAGCGGCTCGCCAGCGGCAGCGCGATCGCGAAGCTCGCCCCGGCAAACCCGAGAATGACGCCGAGCGCCAAGGTGCCGGCAAAGCTGGTTACGCCGGCCAACCAGGCGGTCAGCAGTCCGGCGATGACGATGATCTGGCTGATCGTGCCCGAGCGTTTGGGACCGATACGGTCGACGAGCAGGCCGTTGACCACGCGCAGCACTGCGCCGGCGAGCGTCGGCGTCGCCACCATCAGGCCCTTTTCGGCCGGCGTCAGCGCCAATGTCTTGGCGATTTCCGGGGCGAGCGGCCCCAGCAATACCCAGACCATGAAGGCGAGGTCGAAATAAAGGAACGCGGCGATCAGCGTCGGGACATGCCCGCTCGACCAGAAGCCGTCCTGCTGCCTGCCTTGTTCCCTGTTCCAGAATGCGGTCGCCATGCGGATCCCCTTCGCGTGCGATGGACAAGAAAAAAGCCGCCCCGACGGCAGCCAATATTGGCGCGTCGGGGCGGCTTCGTTGCCTTGGCGGATCGTCGGACCCGCCCCGCAATTACCCCCGTCGGTGGAGGTCGTCGCGGTTATTTCGTGCCGAGCGTCATTGCCCTGCGAAAGGGATGATGCGTGATTCGCTCGCCGGACGCAAGCTTATTTCGCACTTGCAGCAAAAATCAGGGCAGCGACGCCAGATACGCCTGCGCATCGTCGGGATCGAACGCGCGGCCGTCGAAGAAGCGATCGGCGCCAAGCACAAGCCGCCCCTGGACCGATCCGGCACCGAGCGGATCGCCGATCGCACCTTCCAGTTTCGAGCTCGCGCCCGGCAGGATCGCCGACGACCCAGCCAGCGCAGCGCGATACAGGTCCGGCCTGAACACGCCTTCGGCGCGGGCGGCTTCTTCGGCCGAGAAAGGCGTGCCGTCCCACCGCGTCATTTGCGAATAGAGCCACGCCGCCTGGCTGCGCCACGGAAAGTTCGCCGCCTCGCGAAACTGGAACATGAAATCGGGAATGTGGAGCGGGGTCGCGCCTTGCGACAAACGGACGCGATCGGTGATCGCGCGCAGGATCGTCTCCTCCGGCGCCGCCAGATAAGCGGGCTGCGCCAGGATCCGTGCATTCTCTTCGGCTGCGTCCGGCTCGACGAAATGCGCCGCGGCATCGTGCAGCGCACGAATCAGCCGTTCGACCAATTCGGGCGATCCGCGCACCGTCTCGCGCCGCATCGCGAGCACCTTCTCGACCCCGCGCCGCCAGATTTGCGCCGTCACCAGCGCAATCCGTCCGACCCCGCGATCGACCGCCACGCTGTTCCACGGTTCGCCGACGCAGATGCCGTCGACCTCTCCCGCGGCAAGCGCGTCCGCGGCGAAAGGCGGGCTGGTCGTGACGATCTCGACATCCATGTCGGGCCGGATGCCGACCGCCGCCAACCAGTAGCGCAGCATGTAATTGTGGCTCGAATAGCGATGGACAACGCCGAAGCGGAGCGGGCGACCCGCTTGCGCCCGCGCCAATGCGACCTGGCGGAGGCGTTCTCCGACGGTCCGCGGGTCGCCGAGTTGGCCGCTTTCCAGCGTTTCGGCCGCGAGCGGGATCGAGAAGGTGATCGCGTTGCCGTTGAGGCCGAGCGCGAACGGCACGTCGATCTCGACCGCCGGGCGGCCACGGCCGAGCGCGGTGGCGATCGCCAGCGGTGCGATCATGTGCGCGGCATCGGTATGGCCATAGAGCAGGCGGTCGCGCACCGTCGCCCAACTGAGATCGCGAACCAATTCGATCTCGAGTCCGTGCGCTGCGGCGAATCCCCGCTCGCGCGCCAGAATCGGCAAGGCGGCGTCGACCAGCGGCAGAAAGCCGATCCGGATGCGGTCGAGCGTCAAATATCGTCCCCCATCAATGCCGCGCTGGTGATGATCGCTTCCGCCACGTCGGCGATGCGGCGGTTGGATTGCATCGCGTGGCTGCGCAGCAAGGCATAAGCGGCGGGCTCGTCGATCGCGCGGCGGCGCATCAGGATCGCCTTCGCCTTGTCGATCGCGGTGCGGTCGGCCAGCGCGTTGCGCGCCTCGTGGAGTTCGTCCTGGAGCCGCGAAAAGGCGTTGAAGCGTCGCACCGCGAGATCGACGATCGGCATGATCCGCTGTTTCGACAGACCGTCGATGATATAGGCCGAGACGCCGGCATCGATCGCCGCGGCGGTCGTCTCGGGATTGCTCTGATCGACGAACATCGCTATCGGTTTGGCCAGCGCCCGCGACACCGCGAAATATTCCTCCAGCACGTCGCGGCTGGGGTTTTCGAGGTTGATCAGCACGACTTCGGGGTTGGCTGCCTCGATTTGCGCGACGAGCGCATTCGAATTGTCGATCAGGATGAGATCGTCGAGTCCCGCCTCGCGCAGACCTTCAGATATGATCGCCGCACGAGTCGTGCTGGTATCGATGATCGCGATCCGCATAGGGTAAGCATATGCTGCGCTGCAACGGCGCGCCAGAGTTACCTATGGCTGAGCATCAATCGGGCGGCGAATGGATTCGCCAGGCGAACCCTAATCCCTCAGCGACCTGAGCTTGCGATCGAGCACCAGCTCTTCGAACAGCCTGACATAGCGTTCGATCGAATCGCGCCCACGTTCGGGCACGGGGTCGGGACGTGGCCGGCCGGGGGCGAGCCAATGGTCGAACGCGGAGACCAAAGCGAGCGGATCGTCGGTGGGCACGACGCTGCCGAGACGCGGATGTGCGACGATCTCACGGATCGCGACGCTCGAGTCGGTGGCGACCACCGGCGTGCCGAGCGCCAATGCTTCCTGCAGCACGCCGGGCACACCTTCGAAGTCCGAGGTCAGCACCAACGCGCGCGCCTGGGCCAAAGCGGGGCGCGGATTGGTCGAATAGCCGGGCAGATGGACGCGCGAGCGCAGACCCAGCGCGTCGATCTGGTTCTCCAGTTCGCCGCGAACCTCTCCCTCGCCGACAATCATCAGCTTGACGTCGCGGCGTTCGACCCGCGCCAGCGCGGAGATCGCTCGGTCCCAGCGCTTTTGCGGCGTCAGCCGGCCGATCCCGATCAGATAGTCGGCACCCGGCAGCGGCGGAGTCGGCGCCCCGATCGGCTCGGGGCTCGGCGGATTGGCGATCACGCTGACGCGATCGGCACCGATTCCGGTCATCCGTACCGTTTCCTCGGCCATCGCCGGGCTCATCGCGACCAGATGATCGATGAAGCTGGGATAGGAACGCAGGAACGCGCGATAGCCCTGCGCCACCGGAAAATGCTGATCCCCGCGGTCGAGCCGGTTGGACACCTTGCCCACCACCGGCGGACAATCGCGACCGAGCCGCAGCTTCAGCCAGGCGACCGCGCTGGAATAATGATTGCCCGGACAGAACACGATATCGGGCGCGGCGCTCTTCACTGCCTGGGGAAGCGCGCGGATCATGCCGAGATGAGTCGTACCGAGCTCAATCAGTTGCACGCCGTCGGGGATTTCGGCCGCCAGCGGCCCCCGCGCCGAACTCAGCACCAAGGTAACGTGCTGCCCTATTTCGACCCAGCCGCGGATCATCCGCAACATCGCGCGTTCGACCCCGCCGCCCTGAAGGCTATGAGCGAAAGTCAGGATTCTTACGGGGGCGTAAGGACTGAGCATGAATTGGCGCGCTAACGTCGATTTGTGTCAAAAGTTTCTCGGAAGCGAAAAAATTAGGGCAAAACCGACTTATTTGCCTCCGAAACGATGCTGCGCTGCAACATAGTGCTTGTCATTCGCCCTTTCCACCCCCAAATCGCGCGGCGCTCGCGGCAACCGGCTTGTCGCGGGCCAATTGTCGTGCTCGTGCATTGCCGTTAAGCGGCCATTATTTCCGGGCAGGTCCGATTGGAGACTAAACTGCCGCATTTGGATGAACAGATTTTGGAGCGTCGATGAACAGCGGCTTTGTCGGGGCATCCAACAATCCTGCCGCCGGTCTGGCGCCCAAGATTGTTGATGCGGCCGAGGACCTCGCCGGGCTCGAACCCGTCAGGAGCCTGAAGAGCCGCTGGCCGATGATCATCGCCGGCGTGCTGAGCCTGGCGATGATCGCGGGGCTGGCGAAGCAACTGCTCGGCTCGGGTCTGGCAGGGTTCAGCCACGCTGCGCCCAACAGCTGGCTCTATTACATAGCCTTCGCGTTGCTCTACATTTCGCCGCCGACTGGCGATTACATCATCTTCCGCCGGTTGTGGAAAATTCCGTTCGAGGGATTCGGCGCTCTGATCAAGAAGCGCATCGCGAACGAGGCGGTGGTCGGTTATTCGGGCGATGCCTATTTCTACGCCTGGGCGCGGCAACGCGCGGCGATGGTCGCGGCCCCGTTCGGGGCGGTCAAGGACGTCTCGATCCTGTCGGCGATTTCCGGCAACATGATGACCTTGGTCATGACCGCGCTGGCGCTGCCGTTCGCGCTCGAGGTGCTGCCGCCACGTTATTATACCGGCCTGGCCGTCGGCATCCCCGTCGTGATCGCGATGTGCCTGCCGTTCCTGATCTTCTCGCGCAAAGTGTTCTCGCTCGACCGCAAGACGCTGTGGTGGATTTTCTGGATTCATGCCGCGCGCCTGACGGTCGGCTGCGTGCTGATCGCCTTCGCCTGGCATTTCGGGCTGCCCAATGTCGGCATCGGCGCCTGGTTGATCCTGTCCGCCGTGCGCATGCTGGTGTCGCGCCTGCCGTTCGTGAACAAGGATCTGGTCTTCGCGACGATGACCAGTGCGATTCTCGTTCACAGCAACAGCAACGCGACCAATGTCGATCTCGCCAATTTGATCGCCTTCACCACCGCGCTGACGCTCGTGGTCCATGTCGCCTTTGCCGCGTTCTTCGCGGTCCAGGCGCTGATCAAGCGCCAGATCTAGGCCGCGCGCGATGCTGGTCGTCGACGTCAACGAATTCTACTCGCCGACCGGTGGCGGCGTGCGGACCTATATCGACCGCAAGATGTCGATCATGGCCGATATGGGCCACGAACTGATCTGCATCGCCTGCGGCAAGGAAGACCGGGTCGAGGAACGCGCCGGCGGCGGCAAGATCATCTATATCAAGTCGCCGGGTCTGCCGTTTGACAAGAATTACGGCCTGTTCTCACGCTACGAGCCGATCTGGCGCTGGCTCGACCAATTGCAGCCCGACGTCGTCGAAACCTCGTCGCCATGGCGCCCAGCCTGGATCGTCGGCAAGTGGCAGGGCAGTGCGCTCAAGTCGTTCTTCATGCACAACGACAATATCGCGGCCTATCCGATGCGCTGGCTCGAGGGGCTGGCCCCGCCCGAGCAGATCGAGGAGGCCTGCGCCCTCTATGCGCGGTACATGAACCGCTTTCTGACGCTCTACGACACCGTCGTCACCAACGGCCCGGCGCTCCAGAAGCGGCTGACGCGGCGCGGTGTCCGGATCGATGCCGCGATGACCCTGGGCATCGAGCGCAGCCATTTCTCGCCCGGTCTGCGCGACGAGCGATTGCGCGCGGCGATGCTGCGGCAGGTCGACCTGCCGCCCGAAGGGCATCTGCTGATCGGGATCGGCCGCCATCATGGCGAGAAGCGCTGGCCGCTGGTGATCGATGCGGTGCGCATGGCGGGCGACAAATTGCCCGTCGGTCTGATGCTGCTTGGCACTGGTCCCGAGAGCAAGCGGCTCGAGGCGCGGATCGACGGCAACCCGCATATCCGGCTGTTCCGGCCGGTTTACGAACGCAACGAACTGGCGCGGATCATGGCGAGCGCCGACGCGCTGATCCACGGCTCCGAGGCCGAGCCGTTCGGGCTGGTCCCGTCCGAGGCGATGGCGTCGGGCCTGCCGCTGATCGTCCCCGATACCGGCGGCTGTGCCGAGGTTGCAGACCCTCTGACCAGCGAAACCTATCGCGCGCGTGACGCCGTGTCGGCCGCTGCCGCGATCCAGCGCTTGTTCGTGCGCGAACCCGCTATCCTGCGCAAGGCGGCAAAAGTCGCGGCCGGCCGCGTCCGCACCGACCGCGAACATGCCGTCGACCTGATGGCCTATTACCAGTCGCTAATCGACGCGCGTGACGGCGACGGCGCCGGCGTCAGCGCAGCACGTAGAGCGTAAACTTCCCGTTCAACCGCGCGATGCCGACTGCGTGGGGTGCCGCCCAGGCCGCGAGCTTCGCCTCGAGCGCGGCATCGCCACCTTCGGCATCGGCATCGCCGCCGACCAGCACCGCATCCGGCAGTGCCGCGCCGTTCAAATTCTTCGCCGACACCAGGTTGAGCCTCCGCTCGCTCGCCGGATCGAGCAGATCGTGGCTGCGGAAATAGAACGGCCCGGCGGCGAACCGCGGATCGATCGCGCGGCCGGTCGCGGCGACATATTGCGGCGATAGCGTCGCGACCATGCCGGTCACCCCTTGCTGGTCCATCGCCGCGGTCAGCCGCGCGCCGTCGGCCACCGCATTGGCCATCGGCGCGCCATGCTCGGCGGTCAGCACCATCGCCTCGACCGACGGCGCCAGGCCGGCGAAGAAGAACACCGCGAACGCGATCCGCTCCCAGCGCGCCGGCGGCCGGCTTTCCCACAATAATGCCAGCCGCACGAACAACGGCGGCAGAACGGGAAGCAGATATTGCCGCCAGGTCGGCTCGGGCAGCAACGCCGCGACCAGCCCCGCCACGATCAACATGTCGAGCAGCCGCGCCACTCCCTGTTCGTCGCGCCGCCAGCGCGCCGCGACCGCGACGATCGCGGGCAGTGCGGTGCCGAGAGCGAGAAATTTGAGCGTATCGATCGCCTTGAACCCGAGCGACAATTTGAACGCACGGCCAGCATCGCGGTACATCTGGTCGGGAGCGAGCGCCGGAAAGGTCATCATCTCGAACCGCGCCGCTTCGGGCGCTTGCGCGACCATCCAGCCGATCAGCGCGATTACCGGCAGCGTGCCGAGCGCGATCATCACCGGACGATGGCGCCGGTCGAGCAATGCCCAGACGAAATAAGCGACCGCCGGGATCGCGTAGCTGATCTTGGCTCCCGCAGCGAGCGCGAGCAGGAACCCGGTCAGCAGCGCGTGGCGCGTCGAGCCTTGCCCTTGCGCCGCGCGCGCGATCAGCACCAGCGCACCCGCCAACGCGGCGGCGGGAAGCGCATCGTTGCGCGCGGTCCCCGCACTGAACAGCAGGACGTCGGTTCCTGCAAACAAGCCGGCGACGATGATCGCCATCCGCGATGTCGCGCCCGCCGCCCGCGCCGCACGACCGACCATCAGCACCGCGACCACGCCGAGCACCGCATTGAGCACTCGCAGTCCCGGCCAGGCCAGTGTCCCCAGGCCGACCGCGAAGGGTGCGAACAACACCGGCTGCAACGGCGTCTGGAAATAAGCGAAGTCGCGCCACGGCAATGCGTTGCGCGCAAGGATCGCGGCGGCGACATATTGGCTCTCGTCATGATTGACCGGCCGCAGCACCGACAGCACCGCGAACAGGAAGATCAGACCCAGGATCAGCGGTGCGCCCGCTTGCCCCCCACGCATCATCCGTAGCAACATGGCCGCGTCCGTACCGGACCTGTCACGAACGCGCCATATGAAGCGCGCAAGGGGGCCGGCACCGCAAGGAGAAACGCATGCTTCGGATCGATCGCCGTTCGCTTCTCGTCACCGGCACGTTGGGACTGGGTGCCTGGAGCGTCCCAGGGTTCGCGCAGACAACTAACGTCACCACCGCGACCGGCTTCACCCATTCGGTCGCGAGCGGCGAACCGGCCAGCGACTCGATGCTGTTATGGACGCGCTACGTCCCGGCCGACGGCAAGCCCGTCCATCTGACGGTCGAACTGTCCGAACAGGCCGATTTCGCCAAAATCGCGGGCAACGGCATGGCGATCACCGGACCGTGGCGTGACTGGACGACCAAGATCACCGTCGATGGCCTCAAGCCGGGCACCAATTATTTCTACCGCTTCGTCGGTCCCGATGGCTCCAAATCGCCAACCGGCCGGACGCGTACGCTGCCGACGGGGCCGCAGGCCAATGCGTTCAGGGCGGCGATCTTCTCCTGCTCGAACATGCCGTTCGGCTATTTCAACGCTTATGGTCACGCCGCGGCGCGCGACGATCTCGACCTCGCCATCCATCTCGGCGACTATTTCTACGAATATAAGACCGGCGGCTATCCCGCCCCCAAGGACACGGTGCGTTCGACCGAACCGGCCAACGAATTGGTCCATCTCGCCGATTACCGCATCCGCTATGCCAGCTATCGCAGCGACCCCGACCTCCAGGCGCTCCACGCCCGCCTGCCGATGATCGTGCAATGGGACGACCACGAATCGGCCAATGATTCGTGGGAAGGCGGCGCGGAGAACCACCAGCCCGACGAAGGCGACTGGACGCTGCGCAAGATGGCCGCGATCCAGGTCTATCGCGAATGGATGCCGGTCAGCGACGAGCCGTGGAAAGCCTATGAAATCGGCGATCTCGCCACGCTGTTCCGCACCGAAACGCGCGTGCTGGCGCGCACCGAGCAGCCCGATATCGCGCCCTTGTTCAAGGCGGCCGACCCGGTCGCGGCGCTCAAGGCGTTCCGCGATGGCCCTTGGATGGATCCCGCCGCGACGATGATGGGGACGCAGCAGGAAGACTGGCTGTTCCACGCCATGCGCCGATCGGTCGCGGCAGGGCAGAAATGGCAGTTGGTCGGGTTCGGCACGATCCTGGGCGAGACGGTGATGCCCGCCGCCGCGCTTGGCTGGGTCGACCCGAACGCCAGCGAGCGGGCGAAGAATTACGTCCTCGCCGGTATCCAGGCGGGCAAGCTCGGCCTGCCGTTCAATTACGACAATTGGGGCGGCTATCCGGCCGCGCGTGCTCGTTTCCTGCGCGCGGCACAGGGGACCAACGCCAATCTGGTGGTGATTTCAGGCGACAGCCACAATGGCTGGGCGTTCGATCTCAAGCAGGATGGCAAAGCGGCGGGCGTCGAGTTCGCCGGGCACAGCGTGACCTCGCCCGGCTACGAGCACGAAGTGAAGGTCGATCCCAAGACGGTCGCCGCCGGGCTGGTCGCAGGCAATCCCGAACTCAAATGGTGCGACACCTCGCACCGCGGCTACATGGCGCTGACGATCACGCCGGAGAAGGTGTCGAACGACTGGCTGTTCGTCGATACGGTCCGGGCGAAGTCGCGCAATGCGGTGGTCGGGCATAGCACGAGCGTTGCGCGTGGGCGGAATGTGATGGCGTGACCAAATTCCTCTCCCCTTGGGAGAGGAAGGGAGCCGCGCAGCGGCGGAAAGGTGAGGGCAGGTTGGAGCAACGCTCTGCCCTCACCCTTCCGCGCCCTATGGGCGCTCCCTCCCTCTCCCGAAGGGAGAGGGAAATTTACCCCCGAACCGCGGTCAGGAAATAGTCGAGCTTGGTGTCGTCGCTTACCTTGAACCCCTTACCCGGCGAAAAGCTCAGCCCGCTGACGTCGATCACCTTTAGTCCCGCATCCTCGACCAGCTCCGTCAGTTCCTCAGGCGTCAGGAACTTGCTCCAGTCGTGCGTGCCCTTGGGGATCATCCCGCTGCCTTCACCTACCGTGATCATCGCGAGACGCGACAGCGCGGTGCGGTTCGGCGTCGACAGGATCATCAACCCGCCTTCGGCCAGTGCGGTAGCCAGCCCCGCGACGAACGCCGCCGGGTCGGTGACATGCTCGATCACTTCCATGCTGGTGACGAGGTCGAACCGCTCTCCGGCCAACAGCTCGACACTGCCCGCGCGATAATCGATCGCCAGCCCCGATTGCGCCGCATGCGTGCGCGCCACGCCGATATTCTCCGCCGCGGCATCGATCCCGGTGACCTCGGCGCCTAGCCGCGCCAGCGGCTCGCACAACAACCCGGCACCGCAGCCGACATCGACCGTGCGCTTCCCCGCCAGCGGCGTGAAGCTCGCCAGATCGCCACCCCAATGCGCATCGATTTGGCGCCTGATATAGCCCAGCCGCGGCGGGTTAAGCCGATGGAGCATCGCCGACGAGCCTTTGGGATCCCACCAGTCGCGCGCCAATTTGCCGAAATGCGCGGCTTCCTCGGGGTCGATAGTGGTTACAGACGTTACGGTTGCGCTTGCCATCGCGGCTTCCTATCAGGCGCGCCTCTCCAATCCAAAGGACTTCCGCTCCTCCGATGGCCGCGCCCCCTGCCCGTATTGTCATGAAGTTCGGCGGGACGTCGATGGCCGGGATAGAGCGAATCCGCAATGTCGCCAATCGCGTCAAGCGCGAGGTCGATGCCGGTAACCAGGTCGCCGTGGTGGTATCGGCAATGGCCGGCGAGACCGATCGGCTGGTCAATTTCTGCCGCGAAGCGTCGTCGCTCTACGATCCGCGCGAATATGACGTAGTGGTCTCGGCCGGTGAGCAGGTCACCAGCGGATTGCTTGCGATCGCGCTCCAGGCGATCGGCGTGCCGGCGCGGAGCTGGCTCGGCTGGCAGTTGCCGATTCATACCAGCGACGCCCATGCCTCTGCCCGGATCGAGGAGATCGACACTGCCGCGCTCGACCTCGCGCTCTCCTCGGGCCAGGTCGCGGTGATCCCGGGATTTCAGGGCGTCGCCGACAGCGCCGATGGCGAACAGGGCCGCGTCACGACGCTTGGCCGCGGCGGATCGGACACGTCGGCAGTGGCGGTGGCGGCGGCGATGAAGGCCGATCGCTGCGACATCTATACCGATGTCGACGGCGTCTACACGACCGACCCGCGTATCGTGCCGAGGGCGCGCAAGCTCAAGAAAGTCACGTACGAGGAAATGCTCGAGCTCGCGAGCGTCGGGGCGAAAGTGCTCCAGACGCGCTCGGTGGGCCTTGCGATGAAGGAAAATGTCCGCGTCCAGGTGCTGTCGTCGTTCACTGGCGAGGACGCGCCGATGGCGGATACATTGCCCGGGACGATGATCGTGGGCGAAGAGGAGATCGACGACATGGAACGCCAGCTGATCACCGGCATCGCGCACGACAAGAACGAGGCGAAGATCACGCTGACCAACGTGTCCGACACGCCGGGCTCGGTCGCGGCGATCTTCGCGCCGCTCGCCAAGGCCAATATCAACGTCGACATGATCATCCAGAACATCGCGCACCAGAGCGCGGGGCGCGCGGGGTCGACCGACGTCACCTTCACCGTCCCCGCGGTCGACCTGGCGCGGTCGATCCAGGCGCTGAACGAGGCCAAGGAATCGATCGGGTTCGAGGAACTGGTCCACGACACCCGCGTCGCCAAGATCTCGGTGGTCGGCGTCGGGATGAAGAGCCATGCCGGCGTCGCGTCGAAGATGTTCACCACGCTCGGCGAGCGCGGCATCAACATCCAGGCGATCTCGACCAGCGAGATCAAGGTCAGCGTGCTGATCCACGAGGACGAGACCGAGCTCGCGGTGCGCGTGCTGCATACCGCTTATGGGTTGGATGCCGAGGAAGCGGCGGCCTGAAGCACGCTGAACAGGCTCACGGAGCGGCGCACGCTTGACTGTGTGGCGGCGAACCGTGTTTGTTAGGTCAACTGCAAGATCGCTTAGGGGGAGAGAGGTTCGTGCCTGATTCAAACACCGTGCCGGCGCCGGCCAATCCTGCCGCTCTTGGCCTCGTGGGCTTTGGCTTCACGACGATATTGCTCAGCCTCATCAACGCCGGCCTGCTTCCCGCGGGTGGCGAAGGCGTGGTCGTGCCATTGGCGCTCGCTTTTGGCGGGCTGATCCAGCTCATCGCCGGCTTGCTCGAAGTCCGGCTTGCCAACACCTTCGGAATGACGGCCTTTCTGAGCTATGGCGCCTTTTGGCTGTGGTTCGGCCTGCTGCAGATTTTCGCGCACACCGGCGTGATCGATATTTCGTCGGCGGGTCCGACGGTCGGGGTCGCGCTATTGTTGTGGGGCGTGCTGACGCTCGGTCTCTGGATCAGCACCTTTCGATTGGCGCGCATCGTCTTCCTGATCTTCCTCACGCTCTGGCCCACATTCTTCCTGCTGGGACTGGGCGCGGCGCTGGGGCAGCCCGCTTTGGGCCATCTCGGCGGGTGGCTCGGCCTGCTCTGCGGATCGCTGGCGATGTACGGCAGCTTCGCCTTCGTCACCAATGCGACCTGGGGACGACAAATCGTGCCGGTCGGCGGCCCTGTCGTTTCCTGACATTCGAAGTGCCTGCGCAGGGCCCGAGACTCACTCGCCGATAAGATGAAGCGCGAGGTGCCGCCGATGCGGTGCCCGACGGTGCTCGAACACATCATTGCCTGCCGAATGCCGGGGATCAACCAATCGGCGGGATCGACGGCCCGGCCTGATCAGCCGCATCTCGCCCGTGACTGTCCGCCACGGGCGAGATGCGGCTGGGCCGTTGGAGGCACAAAGCCTAGAGTCGCCGTCCGCAGGCGCGCGACGAGCGTGGTGACGATGGAAGGGGGCTCCCGCCATGACCATAGATGAGCAAATCCATGCCTATATTGCCGGGCAGCCCCAGCCGAAAGGCGATGAGCTGCGGGAGCTGCACGAGCTCATCCTGCGCATCTCGCCGACCTGTAAAACATGGTTCCTGGACGGCAGGAACGAGGAAGGCAAAACAGTTTCCAATCCGAATATTGGATATGGAACCCAGACGATCGAATATGCCGATGGTAAAACCAGGGAATTTTACCAAATCGGCCTGAGCGCGAATACGACCGGAATATCGGTCTATATAATCGGCGTAGAAGACAAGAAATACCTCGCCCAGACTTATGGCCAAAAACTCGGAAAAGCATCTGTGACTGGCTATTGCATCAAATTCAAGAAATTGAAGGACATCAATATAGATGTTCTTGAGGAGGTAATTCGATTTGGGTTGGGCGTCCGGAATTAGAAGGGCTGCTCACTCGCCGATGAGGTGAAGCGCAAGTTGCCGCGAATGCGGAGCATGGCGATGTTCGAACACATAAATGCCTTGCCACGTCCCAAGCGCAGGGCGGCCGCCGATCGCCGGGATCGTCAGGCTGGTCTGGGTCAGCGCGGCACGCAGGTGCGCGGGCATATCGTCGGGACCTTCGTCATCATGTTCGTAATCGTGTGATTCGGGTGCGATGCTGACGAAATAGTGCTCGAGGTCGCGCCGCGCGGCGGGAGCGGCATTTTCCTGGATCAACAGCGAGGCCGAGGTGTGACGGATAAAAACCGTCAGCAGCCCGGTGACGATCCCGCTGTCCGCAACCCAACGACAAATCACCTCGGTATAGTCGTGCAACCCCTGGCCGGGCGTCCGAACGACGAGCCGTGTGGTTTCCTGCCGCATGACGCGGGCTTGCCCCAAACCCCCGGGCAAGGCTAGGTCCGGCGGCATGACATCCCCTTCATCGATCGGCGCCGAGCGCCTAAAGCGGCGCATGGCGCGCGGCGTGGATTTTCTCGGCTCCGAGGTCGCGATCCTGTGCGGCGCTATGTCCTGGGTGAGCGAACGCCACCTCGTATCGGCGATGTCCAACGCCGGCGGGTTCGGATTGATCGCGTGCGGGGCGATGACTCCCGAATTGCTCGATAACGAGATCGCCGAGACCAAGAAGCTCACCGCCAAGCCGTTCGGCGTCAATCTGATCACGATGCACCCGATGCTGTTCGACCTGATCGAGGTCTGCAGCAAGCATGGGGTCGGCCATGTCGTGCTGGCCGGCGGCCTGCCCCCGACGGGGTCGCTCGACGCGATCAAGGCAAACGGCGCCAAGCTCATCTGCTTCGCTCCCGCGCTCGCACTCGCCAAGAAGCTGATCCGCTCGGGCGTCGACGCCCTCGTCGTCGAGGGCATGGAAGCCGGCGGGCATATCGGCCCGGTATCGACCAGCGTGCTGGCGCAGGAAATCCTGCCCGAGGTCGCCGAGCAGGTGCCGGTGTTCGTTGCCGGCGGGATCGGCCGCGGCGAGGCGATCGCCGGCTATCTCGACATGGGCGCGGCCGGCGTCCAGCTCGGCACGCGCTTCGCCTGCGCGACCGAATCGATCGCGCACCCCAATTTCAAGAAGGCGTTCTTCCGCGCCAATGCCCGCGACGCCGTCGCCAGCGTGCAGATCGACCCGCGCCTGCCGGTGATCCCGGTCCGCGCGCTCAAGAATGCCGGGACCGAATTGTTCACCGCCAAACAGCTCGAAGTCGCGCAATCGCTCAACGACGGCACGGTCGAGATGGCCGAGGCGCAGTTGCAGATCGAACATTATTGGGCCGGCGCGCTGCGCCGTGCGGTGATCGACGGCGATATCGAGCATGGCAGCCTGATGGCCGGCCAGTCGGTCGGCATGGTGAAAGAGGAAGAACCAGTCGCCGACATCATCGCGCAATTGATGGCCGAAGCCGCGCACGCGCTGGAGAAGCGCGCGGCGTAGCTCGCGCGCAGCCCGATTATCCCGCCGTCGCCCGCCGGAAGCCCCAGCGGACGATCATCGCGACGATCACGCCGAACACCAGCATCGCCAGGACATTGAGCAACAGCCAGACCAGCGAGATGTGCGCCGGCTTGGGGCCGAACGCCGATAGCGGCACGACGATCAAGTTCATCACGACGAACACGCCGAGACCGAAGGCCAGACCGGCCAGGACGGGGCGCGTCCGTAGCCAGGCGAGCCGCGTCGCGGCGGCGGCGTAGATGCCGGCGATCGCGATCGACATGGCGAGCTGAAGCGCTAGTCCCAAGGTCACGGTCCCAGCACCACCGGCATAGGATTTCATTCCGATCAGCCCGCTGGCGATGCCCTGAAGGATCAGCGCCGGGCCGACATGGTTGATGAGCGCCGCCGCGCCGATGTCGATCGTGCCGGCGACGAGGCCGGCAATCACGGCCGCGCGGGTAATTTCGATCGTCTTGTCCATGGTTCGAACTCCCTCACGAAAACAGATGATTGTCCTCTGGTCGGACGGGCTCAGCATGGTCGCCGCTATGGATGGGATGCGCTTTGGCTTGCACTTCGCGGTCCGGTGCCGACAATGGCGTGTGCTCGACTCAGAAACATACATACAGTTTGTATGAAAACGGAACGCCGTACGCAAGCCGAACGGACGACCGCCACGCGCGGCGCATTGATCGCGGCGGGGCGGGCGCTGTTCACCGAGCGCAGCTATGCCGAGGTCAGCGCCGAGGAGATCGTCGCGGCGGCCAGCGTCACGCGCGGCGCGCTCTACCACCATTTCGAGGACAAGAAGGGGCTGTTCGCCGCGGTGTTCGAGGCGATCGAGGAGCAGACGATCGCCCGGCTCGCCGCCGCCGGTGGTGAGGGCGGCGCGCTCGATCGGATACGTGCCGGAACCAGAGCATGGCTCGACCTGTGCCGCGAGCCGGAGGTGCATCGGATCGCGCTGATCGAGGCACCGGCGGTGCTGGGCTGGGAACGCTGGCGCGCGATCGGCGACCGCTACAGCCTGGCGCTGGTCGAGCATCTGCTGAGCAGCGCGATCGCGGCGGGGGAAATCCCGCCGCAGCCAGTGCCGCCGCTGGCGCACGTCCTGCTCGGCATGGTGCGCGAAGGCGCGCTGTTCCTGGCGACCGCCGCCGACCCGGCGCAGGCGCAACGCGATGTCGGCCGCGTGGTCGACCAATTGCTGCTGGGGCTGGCTCGGCCGGACTGCGCGGCAGCCTGACGAGCAATAGCAAGCCCGTCAAAATAGCGTTCAGGCGCAGGTCGTGCGCTGGTTGAGGCACAATGTCTTGGTCCAGCCGACCCCCGATTTGATGCGGATCTTCACGAAATCGCCCGCACAGCCGAGCAGATAAGCGGGTTGGTCGCCAATCTCCCCTGCCAGAATCTGCGCAACGCGTTCGTCGTGGTCGGCACGGATCGGCTCTCCGTTGACGAGCCCATCGGACCCGAGGACGGAGCGGTGCATATAGCCGCTGCCGCGGAAGATCGTCTTGCGCGCGTCGCCGACCAGATCGGCGCGGTCGATCGCGAACCAGTCGCCCGCCTGGCCCACGACATGGACCTCTATCCAGTCGTCGGCCGTGCGCGGTGTGCGCAACGTCGCGGCGACAGCGCCGCCGGGGGTCTTGCGCACATTGGTGCCGGCAGGATCGGGATCGATCACGCTGACCATGACGTTGCACGCGGTGGCGGCCGGCGCGGCCGCTTCGAGCGAGCCGAGCGGCCATAGCAGCAGCGGAGCGGCGCAGAGCAGGAGCTTCATCGGGCATCCTCCGAAATAGCGCGGCCGGCCGGACCGCCATGCCGGGAGCATGGCGGTCGATCACGATATCGGCAACTCGTTCGCGTCGGATACCCGATACGAGCAAGGCTAGGACACGTCGAATTGCTCGGTCTGATTGGCCCCGATTACCTCGATCCCCTTGGTGCCGGTGATACCGGTGAGCGGCAAGGAGACATGATACGGTTTCACCGCGTCGAGGCAGATACCGCCAGCCAAGGTGCCGACTACCTCGATGCCCCAATAATCGGGCTGGCGGATGTAGATCAGCGGGGTGAGTTTGACGGTCATGTTGAAACACGGCGCGGTGCCGGTGACGATCAGGAAAAAGGTGCCGTTGACGATCCCTGGTACCACCTCGGCACTCTCGAACGCGATCACGCGGCTGCTTTCGGCGGCCTTGGTCGATTGCATGAGTTTTTCGGACATCGCTCATCTCCCCACGACTCGCCCGCCGGGCGGGACGATCAAGTTCAGGAGACGAGCATTCGCAATACTTTGGAATAGCTTATCGTGTCCATTATGGTCGGAGCCGTTATTCAAACATTATTTCAGACATTTGGCTTCGACCACTAGAAGCGGTTTAGATCGCCTTCACGCCCACCGCCCCCGGACGCGACCTGGCGAGGCGCCACACTTCCTGGAGACCCTGGAGCACCAGGATCGCGCCGACCACGACGATCGCCCAGTGGATGCCGATGTTCACGCCACGATCGATCTGCGCCAGTTTGTCGGCGGGGAGCGTGCCGCTCGCGGTGAGCCAATGGCCGGCCTGATAGATTATATAGGCCAGGCCGAACCCGCCCGCCGCTGTGGCGACCGCGAGCGCCGCCAGCACCGCTTTCCAGCGCGGGCGCAGCCATTGGACGAGGTTGAACACCAGGCGCGCGACCATCAACGCCAGCACCGGCCACCAGATCGCGGTCCAGACCGGATCGGGCGTCAGGGTCAGTCCCTTCACGTTGCTGTAATAGGCCGGGAACGGCACCAAGCCGCACCACCACAGGATGAAATAGACCCCGATCGCGACCTCGAACGCCGATCCCCAGACATTGGGTTGCTTGTCCTTGACCTCGGGCAGGTCCTGCGGCCGCCATTTGGCGAGATGGTCGGCGGGGAAGCCGGTGCGTTCGAGCGCGTAGAACACCGCGGCGACCGTGCCGAAGGCGAGCATCGCCGAACCGAACAGGTTGGACATCGTGCGGCCGAGGGCATGGGCGATATCGGCATGGCCGAACACCACGCTCGACGCCGCGGTGACCGCGAAGGCCAGCGCCAGGACCATCGCGACGATGCGCAAGGTCGCGACGAAGAACGGAAAGGCGTCCGGCCCGATCAGATATTGCTGCGGCCGATAGCGCGAGGCGACGATCAGCGGGTGACCGACCTCCTTGATCAACGCGGCGACCTCTTTCCTGTCGAGCGGGCGGCCGAGCGCGTCCTCGCGCACTTCCTGGCGGGTGAGCAGGTCGTCGCGAATCTCGGCAACGATATCGTCGGCCTTGTCCGCCGGCAGGCGCCGCGCGATCGCGGCGAGATAGCGGTCGATCAGGTCCATCTCATTTGTCCTTTTCGGTAAGGCGCAGGATCGATTCTGAAATCGCGTTCCATTCGTGGAGCAGCGCGGCGAGCGTGTCGGTGCCGTCGACCGAGAGGCGGTAGAAGCGCTTGGTGCGCTTGGCCTCCTCGCGCCATTCGCTGATCAGCAGGCCCTGCGATTCGAGCCGGCGCAGCAGCGGATAGAGCGCGCCTTCGTCGATCAGCAGCCCGGCATCCTCGAGCGACTGGCGCAACGTATAGCCATAGCGTTCCTCGCGCAGCGCCCCGAGCACGGCGAGCACCAGCGACCCCCGCCGAAGCTCGACGCGCAGTTTCTCGAATGTGTCGTCATCGACCGGCATGAGCTGTGCTTCACATAGTGTGTGATATACACTGTATGATGCACAGTAATTGAAGAGTCAAGGCCGGCAATGCCAAGGGGTGTGCGAGAGCGGCGATGGAGAGCGCGATGGATAAGGAACGCGGCGGGTTGCCGGTGCTGGACTTCGTCGATGCCGAAGCGTGGGAGACGTGGCTGGCGACACGCGGCGGAAATGCCGCCGGCCTGTGGCTGAAGATCGCCAAGGCGGGCAACGCTGCGTCGAGCCTGACCAAGGCGCAGGCGATCGACGGCGCGCTATGCCATGGCTGGATCGACGGGCAGATCGACAAATATGACGAGGCCTGGTTCCTGACCCGCTTCACCCCGCGCAAGCGCACCAGCAAATGGTCGGAGAACAACCGCAAGCGCGCGGAGCAACTGGTAGCGGACGGCCGGCTGGCGCCGGCGGGACTGGCGGAGATCGAAGCGGCCAAGGCCGATGGGCGCTGGGACAAGGCCTATGCCCCAGCCTCGACCGCGGCGGAGCCGGAGGATTTGACGGCCGCGCTGGACGCGGTGCCCGCCGCGCGGGCGTTCTTCGACACGCTGACCGGGGCGAACCGCTACGCGATCCTGTACCGCGTGCAGACCGCGAAGAAGCCGGAAACGCGGGCCGCGCGGATCGCGAAATTCGTCGGGATGTGCGCGCGCGGCGAGACGATTCATTGAGGCGATCGGAAATGGCCTGTCCGGACTGACGGCTTTCTCGCGCACGTCTCTGACAAGTAGAGCCCGTGGCGATTGCCATGATATTACGTTTGTCGGAATAGGTAATACCTCATATGGTGAGCCTATGGACCTGCTCGCCTCGTTTCGCACCGCCCGCCGCCTGGCCACCTGCCGTCATTCCATGGCGCTGATCGGTTCGGTATTGCTGCTTGGCTCAGCGCCTTCCGGGCCCAATTTGCCGCAGTTCGCGCACTGGATCGACGGTGCAACGGCGAACGAACCCGAGACACAGGTCCAGATGATCGATGCCAACACATTCGTCATTCGTCAGTCGGTCGAAACCAACTTCGAAGCGCCGTTCCTCTATCTGCTGTTCGGCAAGGATCGTGCGCTGTTGATCGACACCGGCGCAGGAGGACTCAGGATCCGTCCGACCATCGACCGGATAATAAGCGAATGGCGGACAAAACATCGCGATCGTTCGCTCCACCTCATCGTTGCGCACTCGCACGGCCATGGCGATCATCATGCGGGTGACGATGAATTTCGCGATCGTCCCGACACCGACATTGTCGGCCTCGCGCCGGAAGATGTCGCGACCTTCTTTCGTATCAAGAGTTGGCCAAAGGACGTCGCTCGCTTCGATCTCGGCGGGCGCGTTCTCGACATTATCCCGACCCCCGGCCACCAGCCGGCGCACATCATGGTCTATGATGTGCGCACACAATTGCTGTTCTCGGGCGACATGCTCTACCCGGGTAGGCTCTACGTGCCGCGTGGACAGTTCGGCCAGTTCCGCGCGAGCGTCGACCGGCTAGCCGCCTTCGCGGCCAGCCATCCGATTCGCGCGCTGCTCGGGGCGCATATCGAGATGACCAATGCGCCCGGGCAGGACTATCCGATGAAGGCCGCGGCGCACCCGTTGGAACACCCCCTCCCGCTGCCGCCGTCGGCGATCGGAGAACTCCAGTGGGCGGTTGCAAAGATGAGTTCGGCGCCGATGGTCGATCGGCATACCGACTTCATTGTCTATCCGCTTCCGCCACAACCCGCTTCCTGAGTCTCTTCCGGTCCTGGCGACCTCAGATGCGCAGCCCGCAAAGGGCAGCTGTGATCAGAAGCGACACGCCGCCCGCGCATAGAAGACCGGACGCCCATAGACGGTTCGCGGACGACGGCCTGACGCCGTGCGCCAACAAGACCGTGCGCAAGCCGCAAAAGACGTGGGCGATGACGAAGAAGACGCCGAGCGCATAATGCGGCAGCAGCCTGATGTTCCACGCGTCCATTAACAGACCGTCCGGGGCGCCCGTCGCCCAGGCCCAGTCGGTCGGGATGTTGTACACCCATCGCGCCGAGACGAAGGCCGAGTTGAGATGGGTGAGAATGAACCCCGCGAGATACGCGCCCGATCCGACCTGTAGCACCCCCGCGGCATCGAGCGGACGAGCGCTCCATCGCCATGCCAGCTTGACGCCGCTCGCAACCTGGAAAAGCAGGATCGCGACGAGGACCGGTTCGACGAATCGAGAGCGATACACGACCCGCCCTATCGCCATCACCTGCGCGTGCATGACGGGTCCGAACAATCCGAACAGATGGTTGGTCAGATGGAAAGCCACGAAAAGGAGGATGGCCAAAGCGGAGATGCCATGCGCCACGCGCAAGCGGCCCGTCATGACCCCCGGCGGTCGCGGTTGCCCTTTGGAACTCGCGACCGCAGCGCCGATGCCGAGTCCGAGCCACAGGATAGACCAGGTCCATAGGTCGGGGACAGGAGAGTTGACCAAACTCGAAATCACGCCGGTCGACACGAACAAAGGCGGTGCCGCCAAAGCGACGAAAGCGACGCGGCGTACAACCGGTAGCGCATCGCCAGATCGTTCCGCGCAGCGCCAGGCGAAGACCAGGCATGAGAGGGGCAGAGCGAAGGCGAGGATCAGCCAGATTGCCGGAACGACGCTCCGGGGCTGCGCGACGATTGCCTCGTGGAAAAGGCGCAACGTCCAAGGATAGGCGAGCGCCATGCCGATGGGGATCCATGGCAGCAGGCGCTTCGGCCAGCCGCGTTGGCGACCGGCATCCGCGCTTTCGGCCGAAATGCAGGGTTCGGGCAATTGAATCCCCGTTTGTTTGGACGAACCTGATGGTCAGCTCGGCGCGCTCGGGACGCGGCGGCTTGGCTCGAATAGGTCAGCGATGGCCAGAATCAGGCGACCGAGCGCCGCAGGGCATGATCTTCCGGATCGCGCGCCCGGACATTGTCGATTGCCCAGGCGCCAGGGCCGGCCGCTGCGAAATAAAGGAAGATGAAGCAATAGAGGATGGCCGCAGTCCCCATGTTCGCGACCGGCCAGAATCCCATCGGCACGTGGAACCCCCAATAAGCGACCGCCATCATTCCCGACAAAAGGAAGGCAGTCGGACGGGTGAAGAGCCCGACGATGAGCAGCATGCTTCCGACGAACTCGAGCAGACCGGCCGCGAACAGCCAGGGCGCCATTTCGGGCGGTGGCGCGGGCATCGGCAATGCCGGCCATTCAAAGAGGTGGTATACCCCCGCCTCCAGGAACAGGAGTGCGGCGACGATCCGCAAGATCGCCAAAAAATATGCCGAACGGGCTGCGAGAACCTTCATTGTCCATCCTCCTTCGCTGTTTGCGACCAGTTCATTGCGTACTCGGCGGCGGCATATCCCGACCGCCCGAGTCGACACGCGCCCACCGTGGTGCTCCATGACAGCGGCCCGCATCAGCGGCCCCGCGTTGATTTACTACGGTATGACGTATATTACGGTAGACCGTAACACTTTGAGGTCATCATGTCAAAACAGCACGAGGAGACGGACCGTTTGGACAAGGTTCCGGCCGACCTGGCTGCGGCCCTGAATGCGCATAGCGAGGCCGTGGTGCTGTTCCATTCGTCGGTTGCCCAGAGCATGGGCCTCGACCCGTCAGCCTATAAGACGCTGTTTCTGCTAGGCCGCCTGGGCCCGCTCAGCGCAGGGGAGATCGCGAAGGAAACCGGGCTGGCGACCGCGTCGGTAACCGACCTGATCGATCGCCTCGTTGCGAAGGGTTATGTCAGCAGAGGCCCCCACCCCACGGATCGGCGGCGGATCGTCGTGACGCTGAACGAAGCTTCCGTGACGACCTCGCGTCGCGGCTTCGGCGTGCCGAACCCGTCTTTGGCCGAACTATGCGAGCGCTACGATGGCGAGGAGCTGGAGCTTATCGCCGACTTCCTCAAGCGAAACGCGCAAAGGCTGAGGGACGATCTGGCTGACACCCTGGTTTAGCCGAGGCCGTAACGGCGTTTGTCCCCGTCAATCGGGCAGCACAATCCGAATGGCCCGCGTTCCGATCGGCGCGCCGGTCGACCGATCGATGGTGACGGGGTCGATCTCGCTGCCCGCCTCCGCGTCGAAGAAGCGGGTCACGCCGTCGCCATTGCGGTGCTTCCGGCCCCAGGCGCTGATCGCGAACAACACCGGCAGGAAGTCGCGTCCCGCTTCGCTCAGCACGTATTCGTCGCGCGGCGGGCGTTCCGAATAGCGCCGTTTTTCGAGCAGCCCCTCCTTGGTGAGCATCGCGAGGCGACGAGTCAGGATCGTCGGCGCGATGCCCAGGCTTTTGCGGAACTCGTCGAAACGGGTGAGCCCGGCATGGGCATCGCGCAGGATGAGCATGCTCCACGCATCCCCCACCAAAGCGAGGCTGCGGGCGATCAGGCAAGGTTGTTCCGAGAGATTCGACATGTCAGTATCTTTTTAGTAGTGACTTAATATCGAATCGATAGTAACAGGGCTCGCGACGGTGTTCCACGACAAAGTGAAGGCAAGATCGATGAGCAAGACTGAACGCGGCGTCGCGCTGGTCACAGGCGCTTCCTCCGGAATCGGACTGGCGACCGCACGGGCGCTGCACCGGGACGGCTATCGGGTGTTCGGCACCAGCCGCAAAAAGATGGCCGAAACCGATCAGGGCGTGACGATGCTGGTCTGCGACGTCACCGATGACGCGTCCGTGCAGGCGCTGGTCGACGAAGTCGTGGGCCGCGCGGGGCGGATCGACCTGCTGGTCAACAATGCCGGAATCGGGTTGCTTGGCGGTGCCGAGGAATCGTCCCCAGCCCAGGCAAAGGCGCTGTTCGACGTGAACGTCTTCGGCGTGTTGCGGGTGACCAATGCCGTTCTGCCCGTGATGCGGCGCCAGGGAAGCGGCAGGATCGTCAATCTCGGCTCACTGGTCGGCCTCATCCCGGCGCCGTTCAACGCGCTTTATTCGTCGTCCAAGCACGCGATCGAGGGCTATTCGGAATCGCTCGACCACGAAGTGCGAACCCAGAATATCCGCGTCGTATTGGTCGAGCCGGGCGGCATCCGCACCTCGTTCGAAGACAATTTGACGCGCGCGGATCGCCCGCTTCCCGTCTACGATACCGTCCGAACAGCCGCCGAGGTGCTGATGCGCGAGGTTATCGAAAAGGGCGAGGCTCCCGAGATCGTCGCCGACACGGTCGTCAAGGCCGCCAATGCGGTGGTACCCAAGCGACGCTACACGGCCGGAAAAGTGGCGGCCCAGGTGCGCTTCATACGCCGCTTCATGCCCGAGTCGTTCGTCGACCGGAATCTCAGGAAGTTCAACGGGCTCCCCGCCTGAACGTTCGGCGGGGTCGCTGATCCCGCCCCGCATTTGGCAAGGACATCGCGCATGAAGGCCTATATCGTCGATCGCTACCGGAAGAACGAACCCCTGCGCTATGGCGACGTGCCGGAGCCGGTACCGGGGCAAGACGACGTCCTGGTCGAAGTCCACGCCGCTGGGCTCAATCCGCTCGATGGCAAGATTCGCGACGGCGCGTTCAAGGCCATCCTTCCCTATCGGCCGCCTTTCATTCTGGGCCACGACGTGGCGGGTATCGTTATTGGGGTCGGCGCGAACGTCCGGCGCTTCAAGCTTGGCGATGCGGTCTATGCCCGGCCGCGCGACGGCCGGATCGGGGCCTTCGCCGAACGGATCGCCATCGACCAGGCGGATGTCGCGCTGAAGCCCGGAACGATCGGCATGGAGGAAGCGGCCTCGATCCCGCTGACCGGGCTGACCGCCTGGCAGGCGCTGGTCGAACGAGCGGGTCTGGAGCAAGGGCAGAAGGTCCTTATCCATGCGGGTTCCGGCGGGGTCGGCACTGCCGCCATCCAGCTCGCCAAGCATCTCGGCGCGACGGTGGCGACCACCACGAGCACGGCCAATGTGGATCTGGTCAAGCGCCTCGGCGCCGACATCGTCATCGATTACCGCAATCAGGAATTCGACAAGCTGCTGTCCGGCTACGATGTCGTCCTCAACAGCCTCGATAGCACCACGCTTCGCAAGTCGCTGGATGTGCTCAAGCCGGGCGGCAAGCTGATCTCGATCTCCGGTCCGCCCGACCCGGATTTCGCCCGGGAGCAGGGGTTGAGCTGGGCGCTGCGGCAAGTGATGCGGCTGCTGAGCCTCGGCATCCGACGAAAGGCCGCGGCCCGCGGCGTCCATTATTCCTTCCTGTTCATGCGTGCGAACGGCAACCAGCTCGGCCAGATCGCGACGCTGATCGACAAGGGCATCATCCGCCCGGTCGTCGAGCGGATCTTCCCATTCGACGATACCAACGAAGCCCTGGCCTTGGTCGAAACGGGGCGGGCGAAGGGAAAGGTCGTCGTCAAGCTGCGGTGACGCCGGATCGGATCGGCGACGAATCCTGGCCGGTATCCGAAACTACGTGACATGCCCAAAATGCCCGGGAAAGGTATTTTGCCCATATCAACGTGATCCCGACTCAGGAGCACCCGTCATCGCCACCCTAAAGCGAACCTTGACCACCGGCGCGCTGGCAGTGCTGACGCTCGGCGCGTCGCCCGCACGGACGGCTTGGCCGGACGCGCCGATCGCCAGGCTCGAAATACTGGCCGAACTCCAGACGCTGAATGCCGATCTGCTGAGCCATGACAGCGCGACGCTGACGCTCGACCGCTGGTGCGCGCACCACCATCTCGCCGATGGCGCCAAGATCGTGGCGGACCGCGTCCGCGGCCAGGACAAGGCACCGCCCGCCGCGGTCCGTGAACAATTGCATGCCGGGGCCGACCAGCCGATCGCCTATCGCCGGGTGCGATTGCGCTGCGGCGAGCACATCCTGTCCGAAGCCGATAATTGGTACGTGCCGTCGCGCCTCACGCCCGACATGAACCGAACGCTGGAAACCAGCGATACGGCATTCGGTCGCGTCGTACAGCCGCTTCGGTTCCAGCGTCACACCGTCGCGGCCAAGCTCCTCTGGTCGCCATTGCCCGAGGGTTGGGATAGCGGCGGCGCGCCCTTGCCGCGCGCCAATCCAGGCGCTTCCTTGCTGATTCCCGACAAGGTGATCGAGCATCAGGCCCTGCTGACGCGCGCCGATGGCGAGCCGTTCAGTTACGTGGTCGAAACCTATACCGGCGCGGTGCTCGACTTTCCGCCATCGTTCGACCCGTCCTAGTTTGGCGATCCCTCAACGGGCTTGGCCGGACGTCCTTCCATAAAGGGCGAGAAAGGCCTCGACCGAGGCGTCGGCATGCCGCTCCAGCTCGGTCCTCGATCGGGGATGGCGGTTTCCGGTGAACATCGCTTCGTTCATCGGAATCCACAGCAGCATTCCGAAGAAATGGCTGGCGGCGAGATCGGCGTCATCGGCTCGCATGAGGCCTTGAGCCGACAGCTTTCGAAAGCAGGATGCCATGGTGCCGAGCATTCGCTCGAAACCCTTTTCGTACCAATCGCGGCCGAGGCTCGGCATCCGATCGGCATTGGCGATGATCAGGCGCCGGAGTTTCACCAATTCGTCGTCCAACAGCGTCGTCACCACGAGCCGACCGAGCTCGACGAGACCGCCCTGCCGGAATTTGGTGTCGGACAGCAAGGTCGTCACCGACTCGACGATGTCGTTCGCCCCGGCCGCGGTCGAGCGGACGACCTCTCCGAACAACGTCTCCTTGTCGGTGAAGTGCTTGTAGATCGTCTGTTTGGAGACCGCCGCCTTGGTGGCGATCTCCTCCATGCTGGTGCCGTCATAGCCCTGGCTGATGAAAGTGGCCGTCGCCGCCTGGATGATGTCGCGCTCCTTGCGCGCCGATCTCGTCTCGCCGTCAGTTTTCATGCGCCCTCGCCGACGCGGTACTAGACAGTACCGACACCGAATGCTAGCTCGCCACCAGTACTAGCCGGTCTAGTACTAGATTCGAGCTAGCAGTGGAGCAGACCATGCCCAAAATGATTTTCGTGAACCTCCCCGTACGCGATCTGGCGGCCTCGACAGCCTTTTACGTCGCGCTGGGCGGCACGGTTAACCCACAGTTTTCGGGAGAGACTTCGACCTCCCTCATGTTCTCCGACACGATCTTCGTCATGCTTCTCACCCATGCGCATTATGGCGAATTCACCAAGCGTCCGATTGCCGATGCGCATGCGTCCAGCCCCTTGCTGCTCGCGCTGTCGGCCGACAGCCGGGATGAGGTGGATGCGCTCGTCGATCGCGCCGCGGCAGCGGGCGGCACCGCCGATCCCAATCCCGCGCAGGACCTGGGCTTCATGTATAACCGTCATGTCGAGGATCTCGACGGTTACGTCTGGGAGATCATGTGGATGGACCCGTCGGCGACTGGCGGCGCTTGAGAGGCCGAATAAGAGTATTGATTATCGAGTTGCGGCGTGAGTTTACCCAAGGGTGGAATTCGCACGGTCGGTGCGCCACCATGTACGCTCCAGTTTGATTGGTGCATTGGTAAACGCGCGCCGCAGCCGGCGCCTGCGAAGGAGGCCGGGGATGGCGTGGACGCATCGGCTGGCCGGCAAGGCCGCGCGCATCGTGTGGCGGATCACCCGGCCGCGGACGCTCGGGGTTCGCGCAATCCTGCTCGATCGGGATGGCCGCATCGCGCTGGTCCGCCACACCTATATGGATCAATGGTACCTGCCCGGCGGCGGAGTGAAGAAAGGCGAGAGTATCGACGCCGCTCTATTTCGCGAGCTTGCGGAAGAAGTGGGCGTGATCGGCGCCACGATCGAGCGCGTCCTCGGCGTCTATCATAGCCGGCGGGAGGGCAAGGACGACCATATCGTCATTTTCGTCGCGCAGGCCGGTCCCGACGCGAGCGCCGAGTTGCGCCGCGCCGATCTGGCCGAGATAGAGGAGGCCGGCTGGTTCGCGCCGGACGCCCTGCCCGCTCCACTGTCCCTCGCCACCGCGCGCCGGATCGCCGAATATCGGCAAGGGCTCACGGGGCTCGGCGCCTGGTAAGCCGCGGTGTGCGTCAGGGGCACGCCGCGCCAAGCGCCATCGCAATCGGGTACAGACGATCGCAAACTCTCGAATCCATAACGGCCGCTATCAGGATACAGGCCGAGTGGAGAAAACTGGGTGATAAGGCGAATATCCGCTTTCGGTCGTGGGACGTCCGTGATGGACATTGGATCAGCACGTTTTGTCCCCTATGACCGGGCTAAGCATGGGGGGCTTATGTTCACCAGAGCGATATTACTGACACTGATTTCCCTTGGAGCTGTCGCAGCCCGAGCCGACACGCTCGACAAACCCGTCATCGGCCCAAAACTAATCTGCTTCAAATACAGCACATTCTACCTCGACGAGGGCGAGAGTATCGCAGAGTTGTCTGGCTCGCCGGAAGGAATCTCGGTATCCGTCACCAGCAGGTCCGGTCACTTCTCGATTGGTGAGGGCGAGATATTCGCGCCAGCAAAAGGGCTGAAGCGCTTGGTCTACTCCAACGGAAGCACGTCGGTTTATCGCGTGCGGGGAAGGGGCGGCCGTTACGCCATCTATGGTCCGACCAGCTTCTCGAACGGCAAGCCCCGTCTCATAATATGGCTCACGGGCATAAACCTGAGGGGGCGGAAGAATGATAAAAGCGTATATAGTCGTTTTGAAATTCGGGACCCTTCAGGGCTGAAGTGCGAGCACACATTTACGTATTCCTGGGATTTTTTGCCGGAGCAGTAACGACCGTCTCGGGCGGCTCTGTTCGCCTCCAAGAGTTAACCAATGAGTCGCTTGCCGAAATCCGGCTTTCTATGAATCTACCGCCTGATCGGAAAGCAACGATGGCCCGAGCAGCGTCAGCAGCTTGACGTCGATCGCTACACCCGCAGCGCGGCGCTCGGCGATGAAGTCTGCTATTGTCGCCGCTGGCACGCGGTGGACGATGATATTCTCATCCGGCGTCCCGCCGCCCTCGCTTACCCGCATCAGCCCTTTCGCGCGGACCAAGGTGAAGCATTCGCTGACCATGCCGGGCGAGGCATAGAAGGTCCCCAAGGGGGTGCATTTGGCTGGACGATAGCCGGTTTCTTCCTCGAGCTCGCGCGCGGCCGACATTTCGGCAGTCTCGCCTTCGCTCTCGTCGCCGACCAGGCCGGCGGGCAGTTCGAGGCACGAGCGTCCCAGCGGTACGCGATATTGCTCGACGAGTATCACGTGCCCGTCGTCGATCGCGATGATGACCGCAGCCTGGACGCCACCGACGCGCCCGACATATTCCCAGCGGCCGCGTTTCTTCATTTCGAGGAAACGGCCTTTCCAGACGGTTTCCTCGGGCAGCTCCGCGTCGGTGACGCTCACAATTCGATCAGCCGGTCGGGGAGCTCGTTCACGTCGCTTTCCGTCTTGGGGAAATGTTCGGCGACGATGGTGCCAATCGCTGTCACCGCGGCGGCCATACCGTCGCCCGGATGGCCCGCGCGCACCCGGTCGATCAGCGCGGCCATCGCCGCGCCCCAGCGTTCGGGCGGGACCTTGGCATGGATTGCTTCATCGGCGACGATCTCGGCCAGCCGCTCGTCGAGCGAGAGATAGAGCAGCACCCCGATCCGAGCGGCGGTGCGGCGTTCGGCGCCGACCTTGAAATATTGGATCGCGCGGCGCCGCACCCGACGCGACCGCACCGCCTTGGGCGTCAGCGCCATCCGAAGCGGCGCCCAATAGAGCGCGCCGCGCACCAGCAGGAACACGACCGCCTCCACCACCATCAGCGCGAAGAACGACCGGCCCAGGTTGACCCCGCCCTGCCAGCCATTCTGGAACCAGGCGATCTTGTCTTCGATCGCGGTGGGATTGAGCGCGGCGATCCCCGCCACCAACAGCATCGCGACGATGCCGAGGTTGAGGCCGATATCGTGATAGGGGTCCGATCGCGGCGCCACGATGGTGACGATCTCGGCATCGGTGCCGGCTTCGGCGGCGATGACCGCCTGGGTCACTTGCTCGCGCTCGGCCGGGGTCAGGATCGGTCCGCGCATCACCAGCTCCCCGACGCGCCGCCGCCACCGAACGACCCGCCGCCGCCGGAAAAGCCGCCGCCACCGCCGCCCCAGTCGCTGCCGCCGCTGCTCCAGCTGCTCGACGACGATCCGCCGCCGCTGCCCCAGCCGCCGCCCAGCCCCGGACCCCACAGCACCACCGGCCCACGCCCGCCGCGATATTTCCGGCCGCGCGCACCGCGAAAGACGATCGGCAGCACGAAGAACAGGATGATGACGATCCAGAAGATCGCGATGAAGCCGTCCGATGACGAGCCCGATGACCGCGCCGCCTGCGGTTTAACGGCGGCCGCCTTGACTCTCGCCTCGGCGGCTTCGGGTGGCGCCTTCATCTGCTCGGCAATCGCCTGCGCCCCTGCCATGATGCCTCCCGCCATGTCGCCGGCGCGGAATTTGGGCAGGATCTGGTCATCGATGATCGTCTGCGCCAAAGCGTCGGTCATGATCGGCTCTAGCCCATAGCCGACCTCGATCCGCACTTTCCGCTCATTGGGCGCGACGATCAGGATGATGCCGTTATTGGCGTCCTTTTGCCCGATCTTCCATTCGCGGCCGAGCTTGTAGCCGTAATCCTCGATCGGATAGCCCTGCAGATCAGGAATCGTCGCCACCACGAACTGGCGTTGCGCGACATTGCCGACATCGGTCGACAGCGCCTCGAGCTGCTGCTTCTGCGCGGGGCTGAGCAGGCTCGCGGCATCGACCACGCGTCCCGACAGCGCCGGAAAGGTTTGTGCGGAGGCCAGTTGCGGGACGACCAGCAGCGCGAGCATCAGGATCAGGGCACGAAGCGTCTTCATGCGCCACCTCCCGCCGGCCCGACGTCGCGGATCACGCCATCGACGCCATTATCGATCCCGCGAACGAAATCGCCCGACCTGAATGCCGGGAGGATGTCGGTGTCGATGATCCGCTGCGCCTCGGCATTGGTGAGCGTCGTTTCCAACCCCTTGCCGATTTCGATCCGGACCTTGCGCTCGGTCGGGGCAACCACCAGCAGCACGCCGTCATTGGCGCCCTTGCGGCCGACTCCCCAATTGCTGCCGAGCGCTCGCGAATACTCCTCGATGGCATGGCCGCCCAGGGTCGGGACCGTCACGACAACGAATTGATGGCCAGTAGTGCGCTCGAGGGCATCCGATTTGGCGACGATCCGCGCCTCGTCGGCTGTTGGCAGTATCTCAGCGCGGTCGACTACCCGGCCGGTCAACGCCGGGAAATCATATCCCGGCGTCGCCGTTGCGGTCGGGGCGCTCGTCGCCGGCTGGCCGCACGCGGCCAGCGCCAGCAGAACAGGGGTCAGCACCCGGATCACGCCGGTCAGTTCGTGTTGCCGAAATCGACCGTCGGGTTGGTCTCGGCGCCCGGCTGCGCCTGGAACGGGACCATCGGCTTGGCGCCATAGAAGATCTTGGCGCCGACCGCGTCGGGGAAGGTCCGAATGCGCGTGTTATACGCCTGGACCGCGGTGTTATAATCGCGGATCGCGATCGTGATGCGGTTGTTGCTGCCCTCGATCTCGGTGATCAGCGAGCGGAAATTCTCCTGGCTCTTGAGATCGGGATAGGCCTCGACCGTCGCCAGCAACCGGCCGAGCGACGAGCCCAATTGGTTCTGCGCGGCCTGGAAGCTCGCGACCTTGGCCGGATCGGTCAGGTCGGTGGCGTTGACCTGGACCCGCGTCGCATTGGCGCGCGCGTTGATCACGTCGGTCAGGATCTTGCCTTCGGACGCGGCGCTGCCCTTTACCGACGCGACGACGTTGGGAATGGTATCGGCGCGGCGCTGATAGGCGGCCTGGACGTCGGCCCAGCGTGCCTTGGCATTTTCCTCCGCGGTCGGGACGGAGTTGATCCCGCAAGCCGACAGCATCGCCATGGCGGCCAGCACGATCATCGCACGAAACTTCATCGAGATATCCTCCAGTGCCCCTTGCGTGGCGGCAATGTAGTGACGCCCGGCGCCGTCGTGAAGCGGATTCGGTTGCGCGGGCGCAACGGACCGCCGCTTGCATCCATGCAATCCAGGCTTAGGCTGTGCCGCGCTGAGACAGGGAAAGATCGGATCATGTTCAAGGAATTCAAGGCGTTCATTGCCCGCGGCAACGTGCTCGATCTGGCGGTCGCGGTGATCATCGGTGGGGCATTCGGCAAGATCGTCACCTCGCTGACCGACGACCTCATCATGCCGCTGATCGGCAAAGTCTTCGGCGGACTCGATTTCTCGAGCCATTTCATCGTCCTGTCGCCCGAAAAGGTGCCCCCGGCGCTGGCCGGATCGACCGATTACGCCGCACTCAAAAAGGCTGGCGTCGCGTTGTTCGGCTATGGCGAGTTCATCACCGCCGCGGTCAATTTCCTGATCGTCGCGTTCATCATCTTCCTACTGGTCCGCGCGGTGAACCGCGTCGCGCCCAAGCCCGAGGAAGCCGCGCCGGCCGATCCCGCCGATGTCGTGCTGCTGCGCGAGATCCGCGACGAATTGCGGGCACGCAAGGGGGTTTAGGCTTCAACCTTCAAAACTCCCCTCCCTAGTCAAGGGAGGGGTTGGGGGTGGGTGGGCGTGTGGAAACTGCTGAGCTCGCTCCTAGGCGCAGCTAGGGTGTGGCGTCCGAAGATCAGCATCATCTCGATGGCGTTACTGAGAGCCACCCACCCCTAACCCCTCCCTTCCAGGGAGGGGAACCGGCTTGCTCAAGCGGCCGCGAGATCCTCGCTGACCGCATCGGCCAAGCTGGTACCGTCGAGGATGCGCGCGGTCTCGTCGCGGACACGCGCCATGGCGTGACGGATCGCGCAGGCGGCTTCGTCCTTGCAATCGGCGCAGCGGCGATAGGCGGTGCGGCTGACGCAGGGGACCAGCGCCAGGGGCCCCTCGATCACGCGGATGATCTCTCCAAGCGAGATCAAATGGGTCGGGCGCGATAGGCAATAGCCGCCGGTCTTGCCGCGATGGCTATGCAGGAAGCCTGCCTCGCGCAGATCGGCCAGGATCAATTCGAGGAATTTGCGCGGGACATTGGCATGTTCGGCGATCCGGTTCATCGGGATCGGGGGGCCGCCCGCGGGCGCCTCGGCCAGATAGAGCATCGCGCGAAGCGCGTAACGGGAACGCTGCGTCAACATAATAGGTAACCTTATTACCCGATAATGTGGCGACCGAAAGGCGAAGTACAGGCAAAACTCGCGAAAAAGCGTGTTTTCTGGCCGTTTTGATGTCGGCGGGAGCGGCCAGTGTCGACCATCCGCCCGAGCCGATTGCGGGCACCACTTTCCTTTAAGCGCGCAGTGCCTATATTGGAGGAGCCGGTTCGCCGGCTATGGCGATAAATGATGGCGTGCAATAGACGCAGCGGACCCGGGGGCAGTACCCGGCGGCTCCACCAGAAATGGTGGTGGATCTGGACACCGTTTCTGACGGGGCCGAACCAGGATCGACGTGTGTTGAAAAGCGCCGACGTTCGCTCAGAACGGGCCACTGTGACGGCTCATTACACAAGTGCCAACGATAACGAAGCACTCGCTATTGCGGCGTAACCCCAAGGCCTAACGGCTTAAGGTTATTCTAAAATGCGCGGTTGGACCGCACCGGGCAACAGAAGCGGATTCCAGCGGTACGGGGAGCACCGGGCAACAGAAGCTCCCCACTTACCCTTATTTCCCCGACATCACCGTCTGGAACTGCGCGAGCGTGCACAGGCCAGCGACACCGCGCGCCTTGCAGCCCGCGATCGGCAAAATCTGGCGATAGCCCGGCGCCGCGCCCGCACGGAGCTGATCGAGCGTCTGGGCGCGATAATAAGCGCGGACAAAAGCATTCCCGGCGCCGTCCTTCAGCCGCTCGAGGATCACTGCTCCGCCCGGCGCAGGATCGTCGGCGGCGAAACCCGGCACGCGCCAGTGCAGGCCGAGCATCCCGCCAAGATTGGCGACATTGGTGTCATGGCCCGAAATCATCAGCAGCTTCGGACCTTCGCCCGCCATTGCGCGCAGGATCGGCGGGGTCAGCCCGGCCATGTTCGCGGCCGCGATCGGCTTGGGCCGCGCCAGGATGGCGAATTCGAGCGCGTGGAATTCACTCAAGGCCGTAACGTCCGCCGCCGTCGCGCGGCCCCAGCCGACCTCGCGCATCGGCTTGCCGTCGGCATATTCGAGCAGCAGGATTTGCGCCGCGGTCGACGCGCGATCGAGCGCACCGGTCAAATCGGGGCGCCTGTTCGGAGCTGCTGGCGCGATGGCAGTCTGCTCCGCGCTCACTCCGCAAACCGCTTTCTTCGCGCACAGGATCGCGTCGAGCCGGTTGAGCAACGGCCGCATCCGCGCCTCGACCGCGGCGATCCCGCCCGGCCCGATCGCCTTGGCCATCGCGGCATTGGCGGCTGGCGCGTCGACCGTGCCCAGCCCCTGCTCGATCGCCGAAAAGCGCGGATCGTCGGCGCCCTGCGGCTGATGATCGATCGCCATCGTACAGCCCGGCGCCAACGTGCCGGCATAAGCCTGGGCCGTGGCGATCGTCCGCTGGTCGCTATCGGCGATCATCGCGGCATCGGGGCAACCGCGCGCGAACAGACCGGCACGCGCGTAGAAAGCGCGATCGGCGGCACCGATTGCAGCGACGGCCTGCGCGCCATGCTGGGTCAGCCAGCCGGGATTGACCGACCAGCCGGGCCAGGCATCGGCGGCATATTTGGCGGGCATGGCGGGGTTCTTGGTCGGGGGGCGGACGCCATGACGCATCATCACCACGACGCGGTCGACCATCAGCGCATCGGCCGACGTCCGCGCGGGCGCCGACGCGCCGAGGGCGAATCCCAAGCCGAGCAGCGCCGCCGCTCCGACCATCCACCGTCCCGCCATGTCGCTTCTCCCGCTGTCGCCGGCTGCTTGGCCGGCGAATGTTACAGATTCGAGAGAAGTAGCGCATTATTCCGTCGTCGAACCCAGAGCCCACCATACCCATTGTTCGATTGCGCTCGCCGAGCTAGGTTCGGCGCAACGGAATCGGAGAGGCTGACATGGCGACATTGGCAAAGGTCGAGGATACCGGCATGGCCCCGGGCGAATGGGAAGCGCGGGTCGATCTCGCTGCCGCCTACCGGCTGGTTGCGCTCTACGGCTGGGACGACCTCATCTTCACCCACCTCTCGGCACGCGTGCCGGGGCCGGAGCATCATTTCCTGATCAACCCCTATGACATGATGTTCGAGGAGATCACCGCATCGAGCCTGGTCAAGATCGACGTTCAGGGCAATCCGGTCGGCAAGTCGGAGCATCCGGTCAACCCGGCGGGCTTCACCATCCATTCGGCGATCCACATGGCGCGCGACGATGCGGCGGCGGTGATGCACCTCCACACCCCGCACGGCCAGGCGGTGTCGGCGATGGAATTCGGCCTGTTGCCGCACACCCAGACGGCGATGATCGCCAAGCACAATGTCGCGTACCATGACTATGAAGGCATCGCGACCGACCTCGACGAGCGCGAGCGGCTGGTCCAGGATCTGGGCGACAAGCACGCCATGATCCTCCGCAATCACGGCACGCTGGCGGTGGGCAAGACCGTCGGCGATTGCTTCCTGCGGCTCTATTTCCTCGAGCGCGCGTGCCAGGCGCAGGTGATGATGCTGTCGGCCGGCTACGATCATCTCTCCAACCCGCCCCAGGGAACCGAGGAAAAGGTCGCCGGCCAGACCCCGCCCGCGGGCATGGCAATGGCGGCCGAACGTCTCGCCTGGCCGGCCCTGCTGAGGAAGCTCGACCGGATCGACCCGGGCTTCCGCGACTGATCGCAACCGCGCTTGCGTCGGCGCCGTCAATCGGCGCAGACCGGGCGGCGTGCCGATCCGCTGGACCGACCATCGACTGATCACAGCCTTGCTGCTGGCGATGGCGCTCGTCTGCGCGGCGCAGGCCTATGCTTATGCGCCTGGGCTGATGACTTGGGATTCGATCCGCCAATATGGCCAGGCGCTGAGCGGCGAGTTCGACGACTGGCATCCGCCGGCGATGGAATGGCTGTGGCGGCAAACATTGCCGATCGCGCATGGTCCCGCGCCGATGCTGGCGATCCAGCTCGGGCTCTATTGGACAGCGTTCGCCGGCCTGGTCGTCTGGGCGATGCGCGCGGGTCGGCGGCGGCTCGGCATTGCCTTGGCGATCGCCTCGGTTCTGCCGCTCCCGGTCGTGCTGATGGCGGAGATCATCAAGGACAGCTTGATGGCCGCGCTGCTGCTCGCCGCCAGCGCGATCCTGGTCGCGATCCCGACGCGCGGCCGGCCCGTCGCCCGGGTGATCGCCCTGATCCTGATCGTCTGTGCGGCGACGTTGCGCTTCAACGCGCTCCCCGCCTGCCTGCCGCTGGCGATCGCGCTGCTGCCGGCATCGTGGCGCGCGACGCGGGTGCGGTTCGGCGCCGCGCTGCTGATCGGCGCCGCGGTGATCGCCGCCGCGCTGCCGCTCGCCAATCGAGCGGTCGGCGCCAAACCGAGCGGCGTCGGGCTGTCGCTGGTCATCTTCGACCTCGGCGGCATCACCCGGTTCAGCGGGGTCGACGCCTTTCCCGCGGACGACGATGTCGATGATCCGGTCGCGGTCAATCGCCATTGCTACAAGCCCGAGCGCTGGGATTCCTATAGCTGGTGGGTGCCCGATCCCTGCCCGCTCGGGTTCGACGCGATGGACGATCTGTTCAAGCAGAGCGGCGAGAATCCGTACCGCCACTGGCTCGGCGCGGTGCTGACGCACCCGATCGCTTATGCCGAGCATCGCCTGACGCATTTTAACATCAACATCCGCTTCCTCGTCCATGACGAGGTCGAACGCCCGGTCATGGGCCAGATCCCGCCCAATGACTGGGGCTTCCGCCTCACGCCCAATCCGGTGCTGACCTGGCTCGACCGCGGCGCGCGCTGGTCGGCGCATACGCCCTTGGGCTGGCCGGTCTGGTGGATGGCGCTGGCGATCGGATTGCTTGTCATCGCGCCCGGCCTGCCGTCGCGGCGGCTGGTCATCCCGCTGGCTTTATCGGGGCTGCTCTATGGCCTCGGCTATCTGCCGGCGAGCGTGGCGTGCGAGTTGCGCTATCACCTCTGGACTATGCTCGCGGTGCTGATCGCCGCGCTCATCGCCGCCGGCGACATGGCCGGCGGCGACATGCCGGGCCGTCACCGCATGTTCGCGGCCGCGGCGCCGGTGGTGCTCGTCACGATCCTCTGCCTGGTCTGGCGACTGACCTGAGGGGCGTCACTTCGAGGTGTGTGCCGCTTCGCGCAGAGCGATCGCCTCATCGCCCGCCATTGCCAGCAGCAGGTCGATCTTCTCGTGCAGGCTGGCGATCTCCTGTTCCGAGCGCAGGTTGGTTTCGTAATCCAGCCGCATGTCGAGCCGGTCCTTCGCGGCCTGCCGGTTCTGGCTCATCATGATGATCGGCGCCTGCAGCGCGGCAAGCATCGACAGCATCAGGTTGAGGAAGATGAAGGGGAACGGGTCGAAGGCGTGGCGGACAAGAACGACCGTGTTCAGGATGGCCCAGACCACCATGAACAAGGTGAACCCGATGATGAAGTTCCACGATCCCCCGATCGCAGCGACGCGATCGGCGAGCCGGTCGCCAAAGGTCAGGCGCGCCTCGAAAACCTCGTTGACGTCGCGGACGCGCGGGACACGCCGGAAGGGGCCGGCAAAGAAACGGATTGCGTTCATAACTCACCTATTGCTGCGACCGCCCCCTGGGGGCGCCGCCGGTGAGATGAACCTCAGTTCACTCCGCCAGTCGCCTCCAGAGGGACGGTCGATCGACTATGGTCGTTGTCGGACATGGGTCCCTCTGAGAGGAAAAATGGGTTGCGACTCCAAGCGGAGCCGTGGGCGCAAGTGGTTCGGCGAGCGCGATTCGTCAACCCCGTTGCGACCAATTGTGGGGCCTGATCTCGATGCGGCTCACGGAGCGGTCCCCGCCTCGTCCGCCGCGGCGAAATGCGCCATCTGGTCGGCATGCGCCTTGACGAACGCCGGCCGCGCCGTCGCGCGCTCGACATAGCCGCGGCAGGCGGGATAGTCCGCCAGTCCGTCGAACCGATCGACCAGGCGCAGCACATCGGACATCAGGATGTCGGCAACCGAAAAGTTCCCGGCCAGCCATTCCCTGTCGCCCAGCACGATTTCCATATGCTTGAGCCGAGCCTCGAGGAAGCCATCGAAGAACTTCCGCATCGGGTTTTCGCCGGTATCGCCGGAGAACATGAAGAAGGACCAGGGCTGGCTCGCGGCCTCGACCGACGCGAGTGCTGCGAACAGCCATTCCTTGGTGTCGCTTTGCCCTTGGACGTCGGTCGGCATCAGCGTGTCGCTCAAGCCGCCGAGATGAAGCAGGATGGCGCCACTCTCGAAGATCGACAGGTCGCCATCGGTCAGCCAGGGGATCTGACCGAACGGCTGGTGCGCGAAATGCTCGGGACCGCGGTCCTTGAACGGCACGCTCGCGACGCGATAGGGCAATCCGGCTTCTTCGAGCGCCCAGCGCAAGCGTATGTCGCGCACGAAGCCGCGCGGCGGCTCGGGAACCCAATCGTAGGTGAACAGGGTCAGATCGCCCATGTCATCAGACTCCAAGGAATAGGGGTAATTTGTCGAGCAGGCCGCGCCAGCCTTGCTCATGGCTCTCGCGCTCGGCTTCGTTGGGAAGATGCTCGTGGAGCAACGTCAGTTCGGTGCCTCCGTCGATCGGCTTGAGCAGGAAGGTGACCAGTGATTCGCGCTCGCCGGGCAGATCCCAGGTGAAGACCAGCTTTCGCTCAGGAACCACTTCCCGGTAGATCCCGGTGGGATTGTGCTCGTCGCCGTTGAGCAAGCGGAACACCACGCTGAACCGGCCGCCGGGGCGCACATCCACGTCGGCACGCAGCGTCGGCCCGGCATCGGGCCCCCACCATTGGATCATCTGATCGGGCCGCGTGATCGCCGCCCAGACCTTGGCCGGCGAAGCCTTGATGCGGCGGACGATGGTCACGCTCGGCAGAGTGTCGGCCATTATTCGCCATCCTGTTCGACGTAGGCGACGAGCCGATCGATGCTCACTGTCCAGAGACGCTCGTACCGTTGCAGCCACGCCATCGCCTCCTGCATCGGCCCGACCGACAGATTGACCGACACCGTGCGCCCGGTCTTGGCCCGCGTGATCAGCCCGGCATCGGACAGCACGTCGAGATGCTTCATCATGCCGGGAAGCTTGAGCGACAAAGGTCGCGCGAGTTCGCTCACCGACAGGCCGGGCTCGTCCTTCAGCCGCAACAGGATGTGCCGTCGCGTCGGGTCGGCCAGCGCGGAAAAGGTGCGGTCGATCGCGGATGACTGATACTTCACCATGTAGCGAAGTATTGTTCATACCGTAGTTCGCGTCAACCCCAGGCACCGCCACGGATCGAAAACTCGTTATCATACATGCCGATACCGATTGGTATGACGCTGGCAGTTTGGGGGAGGCCGCATTGAACGACGTGAGTGGTTACGGGGCGGTGAGGACCGGCGAAGAAACAATGCGCCGAGCCATGTGCCTTTTCGCGGTCAGTTATGCCGCGATCCACAATGCCGTCGACAAGGGCGTGGATCTGTTGCGTGCATGGGATCTTGAGGGTTCTCTGACGCCAATAGAAAGAGGCTTTCTCACCACCGATCCTATGCCCGCCAAACAGCGCGTTGCCTTGAGCTGGCGGCGCGAGGCGATGGTCCCATTGATGTGGGCCACTGGGTTGTTCGAGATGATGCCGGAGCCGACCGACACCTTCGACTTCGAATATCTGTCCGAGTTCTGGCTCACTGTCCCGGCCGGATATTGGAAAGACGTGGAGATAAGGCCGGAAGCGGAGATTATATCTGCGACCGATCATATCCGCGACCTGCACTGGCGGCTGCGCGACGCGGAACTGCACCATCGTCCTCCGCCTCCCGGCATCGACCAGGGTGTCGTGATTGAACGCCATCATGCTCTGAACTGGCTTTGCCGATATGAGGATGATGATTGGGACGATGTCGCCACCGACACCTGAATTGCGCTGAGACCCAAACGGCAAAGCGGCCCGGGATTGCTCCCGAGCCGCTTCATCCTCCCCGGCTTTCCCGGTGTTATGCCTTTTGTCGTCCTATCGCTTTTGCGGGAAAGCGGTAGCCGCTTTCCCGCGCAAAGCTCAGTCGTCGTTGCGCTCGGTCAGGAACGCCGGCGCGAACTCGGGCTCGGGGCCTTCGTCCTTGCCGCCTTCGCTGCGCTCGCGACGCGGGCCGCGATCGCCACCACGGTCGGGACCACGGTCGCGACGCGGGCCGCGATCGCCGCCGCCGTCACGGCGCGGACCACGGTCACCGCCACGATCACCGCCGCCGCTGCGCGGACCACGATCACGGTTGCCACCTTCGCGCGGCTCGCGCGGGGGACGGGTGTCCTCCAGCTCGGCGCCGGTTTCCTGGTCGACGACGCGCATCGACAGGCGAACCTTGCCGCGCGGATCGATCTCGAGGACCTTGACCTTGACTTCCTGGCCTTCGGAAACGACGTCGCCCGGCTTCTCGACCCGCTCGTTCTTCATTTCGCTGACGTGGACGAGACCGTCCTTGCCACCCATGAAGTTCACGAACGCGCCGAAGTCGACGATGTTGACGACCTTGCCGTTATAGACCTTGCCGACCTCGGGCTCCTCGACGATGCCCTTGATCCAGTTGATCGCGGCTTCGATCTGGCTGACGTCGGACGACGAGACCTTGATGATGCCCTCGTCGTCGATGTCGACCTTGGCGCCGGTGGTGGCGACGATCTCACGGATGACCTTGCCGCCGGTGCCGATGACGTCACGAATCTTGGTCTTGTCGATCGTGAAGGTCTCGATCCGCGGCGCGTGCGCCGACAGTTCCGAACGGGTGTGGTCGAGCGCCTTGGCCATTTCGCCCAGGATGTGCGCGCGGCCTTCATTGGCCTGCGCCAGCGCGACCTTCATGATCTCCTCGGTGATGCCGGCGATCTTGATGTCCATCTGAAGGCTGGTGATGCCTTCCGAGGTGCCCGCCACCTTGAAATCCATGTCGCCGAGGTGATCCTCGTCGCCCAGGATGTCGGACAGGACCGCGAAGTCCTTGCCTTCGAGGATCAGGCCCATCGCGATGCCCGAGACCGGGCGCTTGATCGGCACACCGGCGTCCATCAGGCTCAGCGAACCGCCGCACACCGTCGCCATCGACGACGAGCCGTTCGACTCGGTGATGTCGCTGGTGACGCGGATCGTGTAGGGGAATTCCTCCTTCGACGGCAGCACCGCGTGCAGCGCGCGCCAGGCGAGCTTGCCATGGCCGATGTCGCGGCGGCTGGGCGCCCCGAAGCGGCCGACTTCGCCGACCGAATAAGGCGGGAAGTTATAGTGCAGCATGAAGTGCTGGTAGCTCAGGCCACCCAGCCCATCGATCATCTGCTCGGCGTCCTTGGTGCCCAGGGTCGTCGTCGCGATGGTCTGCGTCTCGCCACGCGTGAACAAGGCCGAGCCGTGCGCGCGCGGCAGGAAGTGGACTTCCGCCTCGATCGGACGGACGGTCTTGGTGTCGCGGCCGTCGATGCGGCGGCCGGTCTTGAGGATCGCGCCGCGGACGATTTCCGCTTCGAGCTTCTTGACCAGCTTCATCGCCACCATCTGCTCTTGCGGCGCCTTGTCGGCCATCGCGGCCTTGGCGGCGGCGCGAGCTTCGTTGAGCGCGTTCGAGCGGGCCGACTTGTCGACCAGCTTGTAGGCCGCGTCGATGTCCTTGCCGATCAGCTTCTTCAGCTCAGCCTTGATCGCCGAATTGTCGTCGCTGTTCTTGAGCTCCCAGGGCTCCTTGGCCGATTGCTCGGCCAGCTTGATGATCGCCTTGATGACGTCCTGCGACGCGCGGTGCGCGAACATCACGGCGCCGAGCATGACCTCTTCCGACAGCTCCTTGGCTTCGGATTCGACCATCATCACCGCGTCATGGGTGGCGGCGACGACCAGGTCGAGCTCGCCTTCGGCGATTTCGGCGTCGGTCGGGTTGAGCTGATATTCGCCGTCCTTGTAGCCGACGCGCGCGGCGCCGATCGGGCCCATGAATGGCACGCCCGAAATGGTCAGCGCGGCCGAGGCGGCGATCATCGCCAGGATGTCGGGCTCGTTCTCGCCGTCATACGACATCACCTGAGCGATGACGTTGATCTCGTTGTAGAAGCCTTCCGGGAAGAGCGGACGGATCGGGCGGTCGGTAAGACGGCTGATCAGCGTCTCGCGCTCGGTGGCGCCGCGCTCGCGCTTGAAGAAGCCGCCCGGGATACGACCCGAGGACGAGAACTTCTCCTGGTAATGGACGGTGAGCGGGAAGAAATCCTGCCCTTCCTTGACCGACTTGGCGGCCGTGACCGCGCACAACACGACGGTCTCGCCGAGGGTCGCGATCACCGCGCCGTCGGCCTGACGGGCAACCTTGCCCGTTTCGAGCGTGAGGGTCTTGCCGCCCCACTCGATGCTTACCTTCTTGGTATCGAACATTCTATTTCCTTCGTCCGGCGGCCCTATGCCTGCCGGTGCCTGAAGGGACCCCATGAAAGTAATGCTTTCATGGGAACCCAAATGAGGACCTGCCTTCAGGTCCTGGTGGCGGAGAGTTCCGCCGCCGGCCCGTACCGAATTGTACGGGGCCGAATAAGCGAAACGGCGCCCTGAGGCGCCGTCCCTGAATTACTTGCGAAGACCGAGCTTCGCGATGAGGGCGAGATAACGGTCGCCATCCGATTTGCGCAGATAATCGAGCAACGAGCGGCGCTTGTTGACCATCATCAAGAGACCGCGGCGCGAGTGATTGTCCTTCGCGTGGGTCTTGAAATGCTCGGTGAGCGTCTTGATGCGGTCGGTCAGGATAGCGACCTGGACCTCGGGGCTGCCGGTGTCGCCTTCGCCACGGGCGTGGTCCTTGATAACTGCTTCTTTGCGCTCGGGGGTAATCGACATTCTGTTTCCTTCGACATCGCGTGACTAACAATTGAACCCGCGGACGATACGAGCTTCCCCGCTTTCGACTTCCACCAACGCCACCGGGGTTTCGCCCAGCATTGCGAAGTGAAGGCCATCGTCTTCGGCAATCCCGACCAGAACGCGCCCCTGTCGGAGCGCTCCTGCCTGGTCGGGGTCGAGGGAGAGAGCCGGGATGTCGTCCAGCCCCGCCCTCAATGGCAGGAGAATCTGTTCAAGGCGCCGCGCATTAGCGGATTCGGTCAATTTGTCCAGCGATATCGCGTGGGAGAGGTCGAACGGGCCTGCCTTGACCCGTCTGAGATAAGTGACGTGGCCGACAGTGCCAAGGGCGTGTGCGATGTCGCGGGCAAGGCTGCGGATATAGGTGCCCTTGGAGACGTGGGCGGTGAGGGYGACGGCATCAGCCGTCGCCCCGGCGGAGGCCGGGGCCGCTGGGCTACTTGGCGATGGCAGTGCCCCAACTCCAGCGGCCCCGGCCTCCGCCGGGGCGACGGCAAGAGAATGCACCGTCACCGCCCGCGTCGCGAGCACGACCTCCTCGCCTGCCCGCGCCAAGTCATACGCCCGCTCGCCATCGACCTTCAGCGCCGAATAGGCGGGCGGCACCTGCTCGATCGGTCCGGTGAAGCGCGGCAGCACCGCTTCCACCTCGGGCAGCGTTGGCCGCACATCGCTCTCCGCGATCGCAATACCCTCACCATCGAGCGTGTCGGTCTCAACCCCGAACCCGATCGAGAACTCATAGATCTTGTCACTGTCGAGCATCCGTCCGGCGAGCTTGGTCGCCTCGCCGATCGCGACCGGCAGGACGCCCGAGGCGAGCGGATCGAGCGTCCCGCCATGCCCGACCTTGGCCTTGCCATAGCCGCCCTGGCGCAGCGCGCGCTTGACCGCGCTCACCGCCTGGGTCGATCCGAGTCCGAGCGGTTTGTCGAGGATGATCCAGCCATGCATCCGCGCGCCCTAGCGTGCGGGGCGGGCGCGGTCAGCCCTTCTTCTTGACCTTCTTCACCTTGGGCGGCGGGCCGTTGCTCGCGGTCAGGCTGTCGATATGGCAGCGCTGGCGATCGACCAGCAAGGTGCCGGTGCGGTCGAGCTGCGTGCCGCCGAACCGCGTGTCGACGCCGATCCGGTTCGCGAAGGACAGGCCGGTGCACGGTGCCATGACGGTGGCATAATACCAGCGCCGTTGCTGGTCCTGCAGCCAGACGCCGCGGTCGCTATCGGCCTCGAAATTATAGAGCCCGATCGTGCCGATGAACGGAATGCTGGTTTCCTTGCCCAATTTGTCGGCGGGCCAGGTGCGATCCTGCTGCTTGGCGGCGGCGGGGATAGCGCTGCCGGCCAGGCTTACCGCCGCCAGCATCGCGATCGTCAGAGTACGGATCATGTGCCTTGCCTTTCGAGAACCAGGACGAAGTGAATGACTGTCACCCTTGTCCTGCCACGCCAAGGCTGAATTCGGGCTGAAGCGTTAGGCCAGGCCGAACAGCGACAATAGCGCGCCCATTACGCCGTAGACGATAGGTCCGACGACGCGCGCGACGACGTTGGCACCTGGGAGTAGCATTGGCAGGATGACCAGCAGGAACAGCATCACCGGAAAGCCGAAACGGCTCAGCTTGCCATATTGCGCGGCGAGTGGGCGCGGGAGGAGCGCCTCGACCACGTGCCCACCGTCGAACGGCGGCACCGGCAGCAGGTTGAAGATCGCCAGGAAGATGTTGATCCGCAGGAAGCTCGCGAGATTATCGACCGCGAACCTGCCGCCGCCGACTTGCGGCAGGCCGCCGCCCCACAGGTTCCACAGCCCGAGCGCGGCCGCAGCGACAATCGCCATGACCAGGTTGATCCCCGGCCCGGCAAGCGCGACCAGCGCCATGTCGCGACGCGGATGGTTGAGCCGTTCCGTGATCACCGGCACCGGCTTCGCCCAGCCAAAGATCGGCGCATTGGCGAGCGCGAGCATCATCGGCACCAGCAAGGTCCCGACCGGATCGACATGGCGGATCGGATTGAGCGTCAGCCGCCCGCGCTCGGCCGCGGTCTGGTCGCCCAGCATGCGCGCGACATAGCCGTGCGCGACTTCGTGGAACACGATCGCGATGACCAAGGGGATCAGCCAGATCGCGACCGTATAGAGCGTGGTGTTCATTGCCCCGCCGCTTGCCGCGCCGCGACGAAATGCTTGCGGCACAGAGCGACATAGCGGTCGTTGCCGCCGATCTCGGTCTGCGCGCCCTCGACCACCGCCCGGCCCTGCTCATCGACGCGCAGATTCATCGTCGCCTTGCGCCCGCACTCGCATACCGATTTGAGCTCGATCAGCGAATCGGCCAACGCCAGCAGCCGCGCCGATCCGGGGAACAGCTGCCCCTGGAAATCGGTGCGCAGACCATAAGCGAGCACCGGAATCCCGACCACATCGGCGAGATGAGCGAGCTGATCGACCTGCGGCGAGGTCAGGAATTGCGCTTCGTCGACCAGGACGCAGGCGATCTTCTCATGCGCATGACGCTCGGCGACGATCGTCGCGATGTCGGTGGAGCCGTCGAACGGAATCGCGTTCGCTTCGAGCCCGATCCGCGAGGTGATCGCGTCCGCGGCGAAGCGGTCGTCGATCGCCGCGGTGAACAACATCGTCGTCATGCCGCGCTCGCGATAATTGAAATCGGCCTGGAGCAAGGTGGTCGATTTCCCGGCGTTCATCGACGCATAATAGAAATAGAGTTTCGCCATCAGCCGATCTTCGCGGGTCCCTCGGCCAGGACTGCCCAGCCCTTGCCATTGTTGTAGATCGCGATGGTGCGGCGTCTGGTTCCGTCGTCCCAGCGGACGAACGCCATGTTGGCGACGATCATCGGCGAGGTCAGCGTCAGCGTTCTGCCGCACGAGGCCGGCTTGTCGCGCTGCACGGAGGCGGAGAGAGTCAGCGCGGGATAGTCGCGCGCACGAGCTTGCGCCCAGGCTGCGGCGAGCGTGCTCGCGAGTTGGTCGTCGACCAATTGATACAGGCCTTGCGCGTCGCGCTCGAGATAGGTCCAGGTAATGGCCTTGCCGGCGATGGCGGGCGGGATCGGCTCGGGACCCTTGCGCGCGACCGTCTGCGGCGCGACGCAGGCATTGCCCGAATAGCGCGCGGCATAGTCACGCACGACCGCGGCTTCGATCGCGATCTGGTCCGCCGTCACCGCCGGCGCGGCGGGTGCGCCGCCGGGCGAATGGCAGGCGGCGAGAAGGAAGGGGGCGAGCGGCAACAGCCGACGGAGCATCATGTCACGAAACTAAGCACGCGGCGCGCCGCGCGTCCACGGTCAGTCGTCGCCGTTCTGGTCCAGATCCTGCGCCACCTTGGGCGCGCGCAGCAGCGAGTCGATATGGCTGCCTTCGTCGAAACTTTCGTCGGCCAGGAACTTGAGCTTGGCGGCATATTTGGTCTGCACGCGGCTAGCGACCTCGCGCTGCAGATAAGCGGTGTTGGTGCGCAGCGCCTTCAGCACCACGTCCTCATCCTTGCCGAGCAGCGGCTTCACGAACACCGTCGCATGTCGGAGGTCGGGCGACATCCGTACTTCGGTGACCGAGACCATGTGGTTGACCAGCGTGTCGTCGTGCACATCGCCGCGCTGCAGGATCTCGCTCAGCACATGGCGTACCTGTTCGCCGACACGGAGCGTGCGGACCGATTTTTCGGGGCTGGAATCTTTGTTTTGCATGACGCGGCCTCCGGCACTGCGTCACCCCAGCGAAAGCTGGGGTCTCATGCCGCGGGCGAGACCGATAAGGTACCGCCCGCGGCTCGAGATGCCAGCTTTCGCTGGCATGACGGTTGATCTTACAGCGTCCGTTCGCGCAGTTCGACCTCGAAGGTTTCGAGGAAGTCGCCGGCCTTGATGTCGGTGAAGTTCTGCGTGAACGTCACACCGCATTCCAGCCCCGCGCGAACTTCGGCGACGTCGTCCTTGAAGCGACGCAAGCTCGCGATCTCGCCCTGATAGATGATGACATCCTCGCGGGTGATGCGCGCCTTGAGCGCCTTGCGGATGACGCCGTCGACGACCAGCAGACCGGCCGCCTTGCCGTGCTTGCCGGCCGAGAAGACCTCGCGGATTTCGGCGCGGCCGACCACGGTCTCGAACGCTTCGGGACCGAGCTCGCCCGCCATGCCGGCGCGGATCTCGTCGATCAGGTCGTAGATCACGTCATAATATTTCAACGCGACCTTCTGACGCTCGGCGATCTCGCGCGCCTTGGCATTGGCGCGGACGTTGAAGCCGATGATCGGCGCGCCCGAGGCACCGGCCAGGGTCACGTCGCTTTCGGTGATGCCGCCGACGCCCGAATGGAGCACGCGCGCCTTGATCTCGTCGGTCGAGATCTTGTTGACCGCGCCGACGATCGCCTCGACCGTCCCTTGCGTATCCGCCTTGATGACCAGCGGATATTCGATCGCCTGGTTGGCCTTCAAGGCGGAGAACATGCTCTCCAGGCTGGCCGGCGCATTGGTCGTGCGCTTGTCCTGGATGACGCCTGCACGATAGGCCGCAACTTCGCGGGCACGCGCTTCGTTCTCGACCACCTGGAGCGGATCGCCCGCCGAGGGGACGCCCGAAATACCCAGGATCTCGACCGGCATCGACGGTCCGGCTTCCTTGATCTGCGCGCCCTTGTCGTTGACCAAGGCGCGGACCTTGCCGCTCTCGGCGCCGGCGACGAACACGTCGCCGACCCTGAGCGTGCCGCGCGTGACCAGCACGGTCGCGACCGGACCACGGCCCTTGTCGAGCTTGGCCTCGATCACGGTGCCCTCGGCGTCGCGGTCGGGATTGGCCCTGAGTTCCATCAGCTCGGCCTGGATCTGGATCTTCTCGATCAGCTCATCGAGCCCGGTCTTCTTGAGCGCCGAGACTTCCACGTCCTGGACGTCGCCGCCCATCTGCTCGACCACGACTTCGTGCTCGAGCAGGCGTTCGCGGATCCGCTGCGGATTGGCCTCGGGCTTGTCGACCTTGTTGATCGCGACGATCATCGGCACGCCGGCCGCCTTGGTGTGGTTGATCGCCTCGATCGTCTGCGGCATCAGCCCGTCGTCCGCGGCCACCACCAGCACGACGATGTCGGTGACGTTGGCGCCACGCGCGCGCATCTCGCTGAACGCCTCATGGCCCGGCGTGTCGAGGAAGGTGACCTTCGACTTGTCCTTCAGCGTGACCTGATAGGCGCCGATATGCTGGGTGATACCGCCGGCCTCGCCGCGCACCACGTCAGTGCCGCGCAGCGCGTCGAGCAGGCTGGTCTTGCCGTGATCGACATGGCCCATGATCGTGACGACCGGGGGACGCGGCTTGAGCGTCTCGACCGCATCCTCGATCTCATGGGTCGACAGATCGACGTCCGAATCGCTGACGCGGGTGATGTTGTGGCCGAATTCGGTGACCAGCAGCTCGGCGGTGTCCTGGTCGATCGTCTGGTTGACGGTGACCGGCATGCCCATCTTGAACAGCGACTTGACCAGGTCAGCGCCCTTTTCCGCCATGCGGTTGGCGAGTTCCTGGACAGTGATCGCGTCCGGCACGACGACGTCGCGGACTTGCTTCTCGCGCGGCGCGGACCCGCCGACGTGACGGCGATGTTCCTTTTCGCGCGCACGCTTGAGCGCGGCGAGCGAACGGGCGCGAGCGCCTTCCTCACCACCGAGCGCGCGGTTGACGGTCAGCTTGCCGCCACGGCGTTCCTCGCCCTTGCGGTCGCGCTGGCCGGGGCGTGCGGGTTGCGCGGTCTCGGCGCCGCGGCGCGGCGTCGCCTGGCCCGAGCCCGACGGCGTAGCGCGGGGTGCGGATGCGGATGCAGCGGTCGGCGCCGATGCAGTCGATTGTGCCTGCGCCGGAGCAGATGCGGGCGCCGGGGCTGGCTTGGGAATCTCGGGACGCGCGACCGGGGTGAAGCGGCGCGGCGCCGGCAAGCTCGGATCGAGCTGCACCGCGACCGGCGCTGCGGGCACGGGTGCGGGGGCTGGCGCTGGGGCGGGCTTGGGCGCGGCGGGTGTCGCCGCGACGGCGGGGGCAGCCGGGGTCGGTGCGGGGGCCGGAGCAGGAGCCTCGACCGGCGCGGGCGGCGTGTCCGCCGCCTTGCTCTTTTCCTCGACGCGGCGTTTTTCGTCCTCGACCGCGGCCTGACGCTGCGCGTCCTCGCGGCGGCGCGCATCCTCCAGCGCATTCATGCGCTGTTCCTCGGCCTCACGCAGCAATTGCGTCTGGCGCTCCTGCGCCGATAGCTGCGGCGCGGACGGTGCGCGCGCGGCAGGCGCGGCCGGGGCAGGCGCCGGGGCCGGTGCGGGGGCTTCCTCGACGACCGGCGCCTCGGCAGGGCCGCCGGCATTCGGACCGAGCACGCGGCGACGCTTGACCTCGACCACGACGGTGTTCGAGCGCCCGTGGCTGAAGCTTTGCTTCACCTTGCCGGTCTCGACGGTGCGCTTCAGCCCCAATGGCTGGCGCATTCCGAGTTTCGGCTTGTCGTTGTCGGTATCGCTCACTCAATATCCTCGTCGTTGTCGGCCGAGCCGCCAGTGCTTCCGACTGCCGCGGGAAGCGCCGATGCGCCCTGCGAGGCCGTTTCGCAAGGCTCGGTAGTCAAATCAGGGCCGATAAAGTGCCGCCAGCGGTCGAGCGCGTCACGCACGCGGACCGCGGCAGCGGGGTCGGTCACGGCGATATGTACCACATTTTCGCGGCCTAGCGCCAAGGACAATATGGTGCGCGGGAGGGGAAGTGCCAAGCCCTCTTCGCCAGATCCTTCGCGATCGCGCCCGACCCGCCACGCCTGGGCGAGCTTACGCGCACCGTCGGTGCCGGCATCGGAGGCATGGAGCAACAGCCGGACCTGGCCCGATCGTGCCGCCTTCTCCACCCGTTCCGTGCCGTTGACGATCTTGCCCGCCTTCGATTCGAGACCGAGCCGGTCGAGGAACGCACGCTGCAACTGATCGGCGATCAGCGTGCCCAAATCGGCGGGAATCGTCAGTTGGTTGGTTTTGAACGCCCGCGCCAGCGCGCCGCGCAGCTTGCCCTTGGCATTGGCCGCGTCGAGCTCGCTTTGCGTCACCCCGATCCACGCCCCGCGTCCCGGCGCCTTGGCGCGGATGTCGGGCAGCACCTGACCTTCCGGCCCGAGCGCCAGCCGGATCAACTCCCCGCGCGGCTCGCGGTCGCCCGACAGGATGCAGCGGCGGATCGGGTCGCTGGAGCCCCTCCCCTTCGGAATAGAGGAGTCGTCTGTAACTGCAGCATCGGCCGAGGCATCGAGCGTCGACCGTTGCTGTTCCACCTCTTGCCCCTCTCCCGAAGGGGAGTGGCTGGGGTTACGCCGCTTGCCTACGTTGGCATTATCATTGCGAGGGGACCGCATGCGCGTCTCCCTCGATCTTGGGGGCATCGCGATCGGCGATCAGGATGCCGCCGGCGCCATAATTCTCGGTCGAAACTTCCTCGATCACGATCTGCACCGCAGCCGGGTTCTTCCCCAGCCGCTCGACGAGCGACTGGGTGACGTCCGCCACGATGCCGGACTTCTGGTCCTTCGTGGCGGTGCCCGAGATGCGGATCGAGACGAACGGCATCAGGCTTCTTCACCCTCCGCCGCTTCGCCTTCCGTCGCGGGTTCGTCCTCGAACCAATGCGCGCGGGCGGCCATGATGATCTCGTTACCCTGCTCGTCGGTCAGGCCATATTCGGCCAGCACGCCGCCCTTGTGCTCGGGGCGCTTGGGCGCGTCCTCGGCGCGGCGGCGCGGTTCCTGGCGCTTCTTCTCGACCAGTTCGTCCGTGGCGAGATCGGCGAGGTCGTCGAGCGTCTTGATCCCCGCCTTGCCGAGCGTGACCAGCATCGCTTCGGTCATGTACGGCATGCCGGCAAGCGCATCCTCGACGCCGAGCGCCTTGCGCTCCTCGCGATTGGCCTGTTCGCGGCGATCGAGCGCTTCCTGCGCGCGGCTCTGCAGCTCCTGGCCGAGATCGTCGTCAAAGCCTTCGATCGAGGCGAGCTCGGCGAGGTCGACATAGGCCACTTCCTCGAGCGCACCGAAGCCCTCGGCGACCAGCAGCTGGGCCAAGGTCTCGTCGACGTCGAGTTCGTTCTGGAACATTTCCGACCGTTCGACGAATTCGCGCTGGCGCTTCTCGCTGGCATCGGCCTCGGTCAGGATGTCGATCGCCTTGGCGGTCAGCTGGCTGGCCAGGCGGACATTCTGGCCGCGGCGGCCGATCGCCAGGCTGAGCTGGTCGTCGGGCACCACCACTTCGATCCGGTCCTCTTCCTCGTCGATCACGACGCGGCTGACCGATGCCGGCTGCAGCGCGTTGACGACGAAGGTCGCGGTGTCTTCCGACCAGGGGATGATATCGATCTTCTCGCCCTGCATTTCCTGGACCACCGCCTGGACGCGGCTGCCCTTCATGCCGACGCAGGCGCCGACCGGATCGATCGACGAATCGTGGCTGATCACGCCGATTTTCGCGCGCGAGCCGGGATCGCGGGCAGCGGCCTTGATCTCGATGATGCCGTCATAGATTTCCGGCACTTCCTGCGCGAACAGCTTCTTCATGAAATCGGGATGCGCGCGGCTCAGGAAGATCTGCGGCCCGCGATTCTCGCGGCGAACGTTGAGAATCAGCGAGCGGATACGGTCGTTGACGCGCACCACTTCGCGCGGGATCTGCTGGTCGCGGCGGATGACGCCCTCGGCCCGGCCCAGATCGACGACGACATGGCCGAACTCGACGCGCTTGACCACGCCGGTGATGATCTCGCCCATCCGATCCTTGAATTCTTCGAACTGGCGCTCGCGCTCGGCGTCGCGGACCTTCTGGAAGATGACCTGCTTGGCGGCTTGCGCTGCGATGCGGCCGAATTCGATCGGGGGCAGCGGATCGACGATGAAGTCGCCGACCTTGGCGTCCTTCTGCAGCTTCTGCGCACCCTTCAAATCGACCTGCTTGAAATAATCGTCGACCGCCTCGACCACTTCGACGACGCGCCACAAGCGCAGGTCGCCGGTATTCGGGTCGAGCTTGGCACGGATGTCGTTCTCGGCGCCGTAGCGCGCGCGGGCGGCGCGCTGGATGGCGTCTTCCATCGCCTCGATCACAATGCCGCGGTCGATCATCTTCTCGGTCGCGACCGAGTTTGCGATCGCGATCAGCTCGGCGCGGTTGGCGGTAACGGCGGTGGCCATCAGTTACTTTCCTCTGTCTCGAATTCTTCTGCGCCGTCGCTCGACAGCGGCGCGGTTGCGGCAATCAGTTTGTCGGTGATCAGCAATTTCGCGTCGGCGACCTGATCGAAGCCGATCGTCATCGGCTGATGCTTCTTTACATCGATCGTGATGCGGTCGCCGTCCACACCAGCGAGATCACCGGTGAGTTGCTTGCGGCCATCGACCGGCGCGGTCAGGTGGATGCGTGCCTCTTGCCCGATCCAGTTGGCGAAATCCTTGAGCCGCGTCAGCGGCCGGTCGATTCCGGGCGAACTGACTTCCAGCCGGTACGCCTCCTCGATCGGATCGACCTCGTCGAATTTGTCGGAGATGCGGCGCGACAGCTCGGCGCAATCGTCGATCGTCAGCTGACCCGTGTCCGGCCGCTCGGCCATCACTTGCAAGGTCAGGTCGTCCTTGCCCCCGAACATCTTCACGCGCACCAGGTCGAAGCCCAGGGCTTGCGCCTCGGGCTCGATCAATTGCGTCAGTCGGGCGATGTCCGCCATGGGGTGTCCGTGAAACAAGCAGGTTCGGCGCCGGAGAGCGGGAACCCTCCGACCTCTTCACCTGGCGATGTAGAGATTGGCCAATGATATAGGCCGGTCCGCGCGCCGTGGCAAGCCGGCAACCCTGGCGGCGAATGGGGCGTTGTGTCAGCATCCTTTTTTCTTTCAGGGAGCTGCGATCATGATCCGTCGCGCATTGTTGTTGACCGGCCTGATCGTCACGGCGTGCTCGGGCCCGTCGGACGGACCGGCGAACGCCCAGTCCGCGACGAAGACCAGCGTGCCGCGCAATTCCCCGCTCGAACCTGATATCAAGAACGTGCCCGCGACGACCGGACGCGCCAACATGCCGATCGCGCCGGCACCGTTCACCGTAACCGATATCGGCAAGTTCGATGCGCCGTTCGCGATGGCTTTCCTGCCCACCGACCAGGGGCTGCTCGTCACCGAGAAAGCGGGTGTGCTAAAGCTGCGCCAGACCGACGGCAAGGTCCTCGAGATCGCCGGCGTGCCTGCAGTTGCCAAAGGCGGACAGGGCGGGTTGCTCGATGTCGCCATCGCGCCGACCTATGTCGACAACCATATCGTCTATCTGAGCTATGCCGAGCCGGGCACGGACGGCAGCCAGCTCGCGTTGGCCAAGGCGAAGCTCGACCTCAAGGGGCACAAGCTCGACGACCTGTCGGTGATCTGGCGCTCGGGCTCGGCCGGGCCCGGCGGTCAGTTCGGCTCGATCATCACTTTCTCGCCCGACGGTCAATATCTGTTCCTGACCTCGGGCGAGCGCCAGCGCTTCACCCCGGCGCAGGATCCCAAACAGGCGCTCGGCAAGATCCTGCGGTTGACGCTCGACGGCAAGGCCGCGGTCGGCAATCCCATGTACGATCGGGGCGGCGTCGAGGCGATGACCTGGACCTGCGGCCATCGCAATCCCTACGGCCTGGTGTTCGCCCCCGACGGGCGGTTGTGGGAAGAGGAAATGGGCCCGCGCGGCGGCGACGAGCTCAACCTGATCCTGCCGGGCAAGAATTACGGCTGGCCGATCGTCTCCAACGGTGACAATTATTCGGGCCAGCCGATCCCCGACCATCCCAGCCGCCCCGATCTCGAAGCGCCCAAATTGTGGTGGAACCCATCGATCTCGCCCGGCGGCATGATCTATTATTCGGGCATCATGTTCCCGGCATACAAGGGCTCGCTTTTCATCGCCGCGATGTCGACACCCGGCCTGATTCGCGTGACTTTATCGGGCGATACCGCGACCGCAGCCGATTTTTGGGATTTCGGCACGCGCATCCGCGACGTGGCGCAGGCGCCCGACGGGTCGATCTGGCTGCTCGAGGATGGCGAGGAGGGCTCCGGCGGACGGCTGATGCGGCTGACGCCAAAGGGGTGATTGGAGCTGATCGCTATTGCGAGGGAGCGGGATTTGTCACCTAGGTCGCCTCTCCCGCTTGCGGGAGAGGGAGGGGCCCGCCGCGAAGCGGTGGGAGGGTGAGGGTCTTCTTTCTTGTTTCGTCGCGTTGCCCGCTTGGAAGAAGGAAGAAGACCCTCACCCAACCTGCACCGGGTGAACAGCGCCCCGCGCTGTTCAGGTCATGCCGAGGGCATGACCGACCCGGTGCACCCGCAAGCGGGAGAGGGCAGCATAACGCCCGCTCATCTCACCCTGGCAAAAGCCCGGCGTCACTCCGGCAAAGGCATGGGCCGAAATAGGAGGTGCGCTATCCTTATCCCCGCACGATCAAATAGTTCATCCGCGCCGCGGCGATCGGCTTGTCGGGGTCGTCCTGCCACGCCGTCGCCTCGACATTGGCGACGCGTGTGCCCAGCCGGGTGACGATGCCGCGCGAGCGAGTCGGCTTGTCGCGACCGCCGCGCATGAAATCGACCGTCACGTTGACCGGCTTGACCTCGCCCCCGCCCTCGCCCGCCAAGGCATCGTACAAAGCGACGATCGCCGCCATCTCCATCAGCCCGCTGATCGCGCCGCCATGGAGGAAGCCGGGGCGGCCGAGCACGTCGACGCCGAACGGCATCACCAGCACCGGCGCACCATCGCCGTCGCGCTCGGCGGTCAGGCCGAGCAGTTGCGCGTAAGGGGGCAGCCGGTCGATCATCGCGGATAGCCGTCGGGCGCCATGAACGTCCCTGCGACATGCGCGAGCGGATCGCTCGGATCGCCATCATGCGCCTGGCCGCGCACGAACGCGATCGACCGCGTCAGCCGGTAACATTCGCCGCGCCCGATCACGGTCTTGCCCGGCGTCGCCGGCCGCAGATAATCGACCCGCAGGTCGAGCGTCGCATGCGCGACGAACGCGTCGGCGCGCAGCCACACGGCCAGACTCGTCGCCATGTCCATCATCGACAGGATCGGGCCCGAGGCGATCACGCCGGTGTCGACATTGCCGATCAGCCGCTCGTCATAGGGCAATTCGAGTTCGGCCCAATCGGGGCCGTGCGCGCGATAGCCGATGCCGATCGCGCCGCCATGTCCCAGCCGGCTGTTGAGGAACCGCGCGGGGTCGAACTGAAAGCCCTCACTCATTGCCCATTGCCCTACACGCGCCGCCGCCCGGCGCAACCGGGTACGCGCGCTCTTGCCTTGTCGCGGCGACTGGCTAGCCTTGCTGACAACGATGTAAGGAGAGGCGGATGCATCCCAGCGTCCATGCGCGGACCGACGCCGGCAAACCGGCGCTGATCGTCGCCGAAACCGGCGAGACGTGGAGCTATGCCGAGCTCGATCGCCGGTCGAACCGCGTCGCCCAGCTGTTCCGCGCGCGCGGCCTGGCGATCGGCGACACCGTCGCGATCTTCATGGACAACGTGCCGGAATATTTCGCGCTGACCTGGGGCGCGCAACGTGCCGGGCTGTTCTACGTCTGCATCTCGTCGAAGCTGACCGCGCCCGAGGCCGACTATATCGTCCGCGATTCGGGCGCGAAACTGGTCGTCGCCTCGGCCGCGCTCGCAGCCATTGCCGAGCCGCTGGCCGCGCTGATTCCCGATCTCGACCGGCTGATGCTGGGCGGCACGACGACCGGCTGGAACAGCTTCGAGGATGCGCTGGCGGCACAACCGGAGACGCCGATCGCCGACCAGCGCGCCGGGATCGACATGCTCTATTCGTCGGGCACCACCGGCCGTCCCAAAGGCGTTCGCGTCGCCTTGCCCGAGGATACCGACATCGCCGCGGTCAACGTCCTGGCGATGCTGGCGCAGGGGCTTTACGGCTTCGGTCCCGACACAATCTATCTCAGCCCCGCGCCGATGTATCATGCCGCGCCGCTGCGCTGGTGCATGACCGTCCACCGGCTCGGCGGCACCGTAATCATGATGCAGCATTTCGATCCGGTCGCCGCGCTCGCGCTGATCGCGCAATATCGCGTCAACGCCAGCCAATGGGTGCCGACCCATTTCGTCCGCATGCTCAAACTGCCCGAAGCCGATCGGCTGGCACATGACGTGTCGAGCATGAAAGCCGCGATCCACGCTGCGGCACCCTGCCCGGTCCCGGTCAAGGAAAAGATGATCGCCTGGTGGGGGCCAGTGATCTACGAATATTATGCCGGATCCGAAGGCAACGGCTTCACCTCGATCACCGCCGAGCAATGGCTTGCGCACAAGGGCTCGGTCGGCAAGCCGGCTTACGGCATCGCGCATATCTGCGGCGAGGATGGCGAGGAATTGCCGGCGGGAAGCGAAGGCCTGATCTATTTCGAAGGCGGCGGGCAGTTCGCCTATCATAACGATCCGGCCAAGACCGCCGAGGCATCGAACGCCAAGGGTTGGACGACTCTCGGCGATATCGGGCGGTTGGATGACGAAGGCTTCCTCTATCTGACCGACCGCAAGAGCTTCATGATCATCTCGGGCGGAGTGAACATCTATCCGCAGGAGATAGAGAATCGCATCATCACTCATCCCAAGGTCGCCGACGTCGCGGTGATCGGCGGCCCCGATCCAGATATGGGCGAGCGCGTGATCGCGGTTGTTCAGCCCGCCGACATGGCCGATGCCGGCCCCGCGCTTGCCGAGGAACTGACTGCCTGGTGCCGCGCCGAATTGTCGGGGGTGAAGACCCCTCGCCAGATCGACTTCACCGCCGAACTGCCGCGCCACCCCACCGGCAAGCTCTACAAACGCTTGCTCCGCGATCGCTATTGGGGCGAGAGCGGGAGCAGGATCGTCTAAGTGCGCGTCGCCCCGGCGGAGGCCGGGGCCGCTTCGCGATTCGAAGCGCGCGCGTGAACCCAGCGGCCCCGGCYCTGCCATGAACGACCGCGTCACCATCACCATTGCCGACCAGATCGCCGACGTCCGGCTGGCGCGGCCCGACAAGATGAATGCGATCGACCCGGCAATGTTCGAAGGCATCGGTGCGGCAATCGATTCGCTCGCCGGCCGCGCAGACGTCCGCTGTGTGGTGCTGTCGGGCGAGGGGCGCGGCTTTTGCGCCGGGCTCGACATGACGAGCATGCAAGGGGGTGGCTCGGGCCTGTCGTCGCGCGGCCGCAACGACCAGGGGGCGATCCTGCCGCAGCATGTGGCGTGGGGCTGGCGCAACCTGCCGATGCCGGTGATCGCGGCAGTCCATGGCGTCGCGTTCGGCGGGGGTTTTCAGATCATGTCCGGCGCCGATATCCGCATCGCCGCGCCGACCGCGCGCTTCGCTATCCGGGAAACGCATTGGGGCCTGGTTCCCGACATGGCCGGCTTTCCTCTCTGGCGCAGCCTGGTCCGCGACGACGTGCTGCGCGAACTGGTCTATACCGCACGCGAATTCGATGCCCGGGAAGCCCTGGCGCATGGCTTCGTCACCCGCCTCGCCGACGATCCGCTCAGCGCGGCAATGGACCTGGCGCGCGAGATCGCCGGCCGCAGTCCGCATGCGATTCGCGGCGACAAGCGCCTGCTCAACATGATGCACGATGTCGATCCGGTGACGATGCTCGCCGCCGAAACCGAGGAGCAGGTCAAGGTGATCGGCAAGCCCAACATGATGGAAGCGGTAGCCGCCAACATACAGAAGCGCGCCGCGGCGTTTCAGGACTGAAGCAGGGCGAGGACCTGGCCTGTCGGTGCAGGGGCTGAGAGGAGGAACAGGATGACGCTGAGACGACTGGCGCGTGGGTTGGCGATCACGGCGGTCGTGCTGCTCTGTCTGGCCGGCGCCGCGGTCTATTGGCTGTTCTACGATACTGGTCCGGCACCACGCGCAGGCTATGCGCTCGACTTGCCGGCTATCCGGGTGGCGGCGGCGAGTGTGCCGGGCAATCTTCCCACGCATATCGAGCTGGAAATCCTGTCGCACGACGCGGTGCCGCGCACAGCGATGGTGAGCGGCACCGATTGGAGCAAGATCGATCTGGCGCGGGCAAGCTACCGAATCGTGTCGCCCAATCGCTCGGTGATCGTCGATACCGGCTATGACGAGGCGAGCGCGCGGGCCTCGGGCGCCGACCGGTACGATCGCGCCGCCTATCGCCGCATGCTCGCGGGCCTGGACCGGGCCAGCGCGATCATCGTGACGCACGAGCATGGCGATCATCTGGGCGGCGTGCTGACCAGTCCCAATTTGATGCGCAACCTGCCGCATCTGCTGCTCACTCGCGCGCAAGCCGGCAGCGCGGTGGCCCCGCGCTGGCCCGAAGGCGCCCGGGACGCGTTGCGGGCGTTCGATTACGCGTCGATCAAGGCGATCGCGCCGGGAATAGTGCTGATCAAGGCGCCGGGGCACACGCCGGGATCGCAGATGATCTACGTCCGCCAGGCCGACGGTCGCGAATTCCTGTTCATGGGCGACGTTGCGTCGATGCTCGACAATGTCCGTCTCGAGCACCAGCGATCGCGCTACGTCACCTGGCTGATCAGCGGCGACGATCGCGGCGCGGTCGCCGCCGAATTGCAGGCGATCGCCGCGGTCAGCAGGGCGAATCCCGGGCTGATCCTGGTACCGGGACATGACGGCGCGGCCATCGAGGCGTTCGCCGCGCGCGGGCTGCTCGTCCGCAAGTTCCGGTTTTGAGAAGAGTGGAGCCGCCCAATATGATGGAAAGAATTGCCGCCAACCATGTCGAGGCGCGCAGCGTTGTTCGAGGTCTGAGAGAGATGAAGCTGAACGTCCGGCCAACAGTACGTGCCGATGCCGCCGCGCTTGCCGACCTGCTCAACGAGATCATCGCCGCGGGCGGCACTACCGCTTATGAGACGCCGTTCACACCCGAGGCCTTTGCCGACGCGCATGTCGATGGGCCGGGCGTGATCACCAGCATGATCGCCGAGAACGAGGATGGCGGCCCGATGGGCTTCCAGATCCTGCTCGCCAGCGACAAGCTCGGGCCCGGCTGGGGCGATATCGGCACGTTCGCGCGCCGCGGATCGACCACGCGCGGGATCGGATCGGCGCTGTTCGCCGCTACCAGGGCCGCGGCGGTCGCCGCCGGGCTGAGTGCAATCAACGCGACGATCCGCGCCGACAATACCGGCGGCCTCGCCTTCTACGCGCGGATGGGGTTTGTCGACTACGCGGTCGCGCGTGCCGTCCCGCTCACTGATGGTACACCGGTCGACCGTATCTCGCGCGGGTTCGACCTGGGGTAGGCGGACTCCGCAGATGCCCGTCGCGCGATTCAGGTCGAACCCCGCCTGCCGGGCCCCCGACAACGGTCCTGCATGAGGATCGTGACATGGAACTGCGCCGGCGCGCTCCGCCGCAAGACCTCGGCGATCGATGCGCTCGGGGCCGATATCCTCGTGGTCCAGGAATGCGAGAATCCCGCGGCATCGGACAGTGCCTATGCCGATTGGGCGGGCAATTACGCCTGGACCGGCGCGATCAAGCACAAGGGGGTCGGCGTCTTCGCGCGCAACGGCATTGCGATCGAAACGCTAGGCTGGGACGGTGACGGACTGGCGCATTTCCTGCCGGTCAGGATCGGCGGCCGGCTCGATCTGCTCGCGGTCTGGACGCAGCCGGTCGTGCCGTCGACCTATTCCTATATCGGCCAGTTCTGGCAGTATCTGCAGCGCCACCGCGCCGCTTTCGGGTCGGACTCGCTGATCTGCGGCGACTTCAACAGCAACGCGATCTGGGACCGCAAGACGCGGCACTGGAACCATTCGGATTGCGTGCGTGATCTCGGCGAGGTCGGCCTGGTCAGCCTGTATCACGTCGCATCAGGCGAACCGCAGGGAGCGGAGAGCCAACCGACCTTCTTCCTTCACCGCAACCCGGCAAAGCCTTTCCACCTCGACTATCTCTTCGCACACGCCAGCCAAGTGCCGCCGGGCTGGTCGGGGCTGGAGGTCGGCGATCCGAAAGATTGGCTGACGCTCAGCGATCATATGCCGGTGATCGTCGACCTGTGACACGTCAGGCTTCGCGCACCGGCCATTTCTCCAGTTCGGCGCGAAAGGCGGGGTCGGTTTCGCTAACGCCGGTACTGACGATCGTGACGTCGCACGTCGCCAGCGGCACGCCGTCCTGCAATGCGAGGCTCAGCGTCTGCCACGACCGCGTGCCGAGCCGACCGATCCCGCTGGCGATCGTCACCTCGGCGGGAAAATTGCCCTCACCAAGATAATTGATCTCGACATTGGCGACGAGCCCGCGGTTGCGCCCTGGCCCCAGGCTGTTGAGCCTATGATAGAACCGCACCCGCGCGGTCTCGAACAACGCCGCCCAGGCGACGTTGTTGATATGGCCGAGCACGTCGAGATCCTGAAAGCGGGTCTGGATGATGTCGTGATGCGGATAGGCGGTTGGATCGAGCCGCCAGGGTGCAGGGCGAGGCATGGCTCGTCCTTGCCGACCCCTGGTGGACAAGTCGAGTCCCCTGACCGGTATAACTTAGCGCATAGATGATATGTCGATCAGGTTCGTTATTTCCAATCCGTTGCCGGAGCGGAACGATTTTGGTTGCATCAATTTGCGAATGAGGCCTTCCTCCTATAATTAACATAGGAGAGGCTACCATGAGTCGTGCCATGATTTTGGTGGCAGTAGGCGCCACTTGTCTTGCCGCTACTGTCGCCATCTCAAAGCAATATACTGATTACATTCCACAAAAGGGCGTGTGGGAAATCAACGCCATCGAGGTCGATCCCAATCACGTCGATGACTATCTGACCGGCCTACGCAAGTCGCAGGTCCCCGGGTTCGAGGTGATGAAGGCGCATGGAGTCATCGACTCCTACAAGTTCCTCGTCCGCAACGGCTATAACAAGGGCGCGCCGAGCGTCCTGATCATGACCCATTTCACCAGCGCCGCGATGCTCGAGCCCGATAAGGCGCGCGACCAGATGATCGAAAAGGAAATCTTCGCCAAGTTCAGCGAGGAAGAGGGCAAGATCGCGGTGGCTGGGTACGAGAAGTACCGCACCTTCATCGACGACGGCCTGTGGTCCGAGATGACGATGGCGAAATAACCGGCTTGGCCCCGGATGGCGCGTGCCGTCCGGGGCAGTCGCTACGCGATCCCGCTTGCCGATCCGCCCGCGCCGGGCAAGGGTCGCTGGCATGAACGTCTCCGACGCCATCGCGGCGCGCCGGTCGGTGCGCGGATTCCTCGATACGCCGGTCGACCCGGCGCTGCTCCGCGACATCGCGGTGAAGGCCGCGCGCGCGGCGAGCGGCGGCAATATCCAGCCCTGGCATATCGACCTCGTCACCGGCGACAGCCTGGTCGAGCTCAAGGCGATCATGGCGGCCAAGCTTGAGGCGGGTGAGACCGAAGCCCCCGGCTACGATATCTATCCCAGGGAATTCGTCGCGCCCTATCGCGCGCGCACCTTCGCGGTCGGCGAGGCGATGTACGGCCATGTCGGTATTCCGCGCGAGGACAAGGCAGCGCGGCGATCGTGGTTCGCGCGCAACTTCCAGTTCTTCGGCGCGCCAGCGGCTCTGTTCTGCACGGTCGACCGCCGGATGGGCCCGCCGCAATGGTCGGATCTCGGCATGTACCTCCAGAACGTGATGCTGCTCGCGGTCGAGGCCGGGCTGGCGACCTGCCCACAGGAATGCTGGGCGATGTATCCCGAGACGATCGAACGCTTCCTCGGCACACCCGCCGACCGCATGCTCTTTTGCGGGATGGCGATCGGGTATGAGGATGAGAGCGAGGCGGCCAACCGCTTGCGCACCGAGCGGGCGCCAGAGGAGGAGTGGCTCACTCTGCGTGACTGACCTAACCCGTCATGCCGGGCCCGTCCCGGCATCCACGGAGCCGCAAATTCCGCGCCCAGAGGCACGGTGGATGAAACTGCCCGACGGTTCATCCGAACTCGCAAGCGCCCTTGCCTCGTTCGGCCGGATGATGGAGCCTCGGTCCATGACCCGGCTCCGACTCCTGCCCGCCGTCCTCGCGACCGCTTTACTACTCCCGACCCCCGCGGCCGCCCGCTCCACCGCCACAGCTACCGGCGAACATCGCTTCGCCGTCGGCAGTGTCCACCTCTGGTACCGCGTCGCCGGCAAGCCCGGCGGCACGCCGGTCGTCTTCCTCCACGGCGGCCCGGGCGAGGGCAGCCAGACCTTCGCACGCTACGCCGGGCCGACGCTCGAAGCCCGATTGCGCATGGTCTATCTCGACCAGCGCGGCAGTGGCCGGTCGGACCGGCCCAAGGCTGCGGATAATTACTCGATCGCACAATTGGTCGACGATATCGAAGCACTCCGCGTCCACCTCGGTGCGCCGCGCATCGACCTGATCGGCCATTCGTTCGGGACGATCCTCGGCCTCGAATATGCCGCGCGTTATCCCGACCGCGTCGCGCATCTCGTGCTCGCCGGGGCGGTGCCGGACCTGCCGCGCGCGATTGATATCCAGTGCGCGCGCCTCCAGTCGAGCGACCCCGCCGCCTTCGCTCGCGCGGCGCAGGGCAAGACTCCGGGTGCCTATCCGCGCTGCGACGTCTTCAGCGCCTATGACGGCGACGCCATGAGCGCAGCGATCCACCGCAACATGTATCCGAACGCCGCCATCGGCCGGAAAGTCGACGCGATGGATTCAGCCAACAGCCTCGGCAATACCGGCGAATTGGGCAATGCGCTCAGCTCCAAGGGGTTATGGAGCTACCACTTCGCCGACGCCGCCAAGGTGAGCGCGCCGACGCTCGTCATCGCCGGCGGCCGTGATTTCCAGGCGGTCGAGGCGCCGCAACGCGACCTGGCGAAGGCCCTGCCCCGCGGCCGCTTCCTGCTCTACCCAAACGACGGCCACTTCATGTTCGTCGAGGAACCGCAGCGTTTTGCGAAGGACGTTGCTGCGTTCCTGCGGCGATAGCGGAACCGTTAAATTGCGCGCCATTCATGCCTCCTTCCAGGGCGGCGCCCGGTCCTCCGCTCAACCGCCCGCGACGATCCGCTGGAGCGCGGCGACATGGTCGTCAAACACCTTGCGGCCGATGCGAGTCAGGCTGACCCAGGTGCGCTGGCGGCCGTCGAGCGCAGCCTTGCGCAAGGAGATGAACCCCGCGTCCGACAGCGCCGCAAGGTGCTTGGACATCACCGAATCGCTGCTCGCCGTGATCTCTTTGAGCCGGGCGAATTCCGCGTCCTGAGCATTGGCCAGCACCGCCATCACCTGGAGCCGCGCCGGCGCCTGGAGCAGCGGCTCGAACCCCGCGATCGGGTTGAGCGGCTCAGGCGCCGAGTTCACGGACGAATACCCGCTGCCAGATCATACTGCCGATATAGCCGATGACGAACGACGCCGCGGCGAGCGCCAGGCTGATCATGGGCTGGCCGCGATCGAGCGCGAAATAGCAGCTCGCGGCATAGAGCAGCAGGATCAGCGCCAGCATCGGCAAGGCGACCAAGCGCGTCTTGCCGCGGCGATAGCCATTGACGAACACGCCCAGCCGGCGCCGGTCGGATTGCACGACTAGGGCGATGGCGACGAATATCAGCGCCAGCAGAACGAAGCGCAGCGTCAGCGGCACGGCGGGGGTGGCGACCAGCGCCGCCATCATCCCGGCGAACACCGCATGGCGCCAGGGCGGGCACATCGCGAGCCGCGCCAGGTCCTGTTCGGCCGCGCCCTTTGCCATCAAGGCGAGGCGAGCCTGTTCCTCGAAGGTTGTCATCATCGATTCCTCACTTTCCAATATGGAAAGAGATATTTCCAACTTTCCAAGTTGGCAAGTAAAAACTTTCCATATTGGAAAATGACGGCCTAGCTATATTCCCCTCCCCCTTGCCCGGCGAACATCACCCGTCCACAGAGAAACGATGACCAAGCCCGCTCCCGCGCCCAAGGCATCGTCCGGCATCTGATGGCGGGGGCATTGCGCGTCGGGCTGTTGGGTGGATCGTTCAACCCCGCGCATTCGGGGCATCGGGCGATCAGCCTGGCGGCGATCAAGGCGTTGGGGCTCGACGAAGTCTGGTGGATGGTGTCGCCCGGCAACCCCCTGAAGGACAAGGCGACCGACATGGCGCCGTTCGCGGTGCGCTTCGCCTCGGCGCGCGCGATGGCCGGGCACGCGCCGATTCGGGTGACCGCGATCGAGCAGCGGCTTGGGACGCGCTACACGGTGGATACGTTGGCCAAGCTGCAGCAGCTCTATTCGCGGATCGACTTCATCTGGCTGATGGGCGAGGACAATCTGGTCAATTTCGACCAGTGGAAGGGTTGGCGCCATATAGCGAAATCGATCCCGATTGCGGTTATCGCGCGGCCGGGCTATGATCATGCTGCCCAGGCGGTACCCGCTATGGGTTGGTTGCGGCGCTTTTTCCGGCCCGTACACCAGGCGAAGAACTGGACTATGTGGAGATTGCCAGCCCTCGTGCTGCTTCGTTTCCGCCCTGATTCCACCTCAGCCACCCGGCTGCGTTTGGCCGATCCGGCCTGGCAGCGTCGTTTCCTTCGTCGATCGCACGACACCGATCCTCCTTCCTCCGCACCATAGGACCCACATTGGCCACTAACCCGCATGCGTACCGCTCGTCCGACCCCCAGGGGGCCGAGACGTTGCACCAGCTTGTCCTGTCCAGCCTGGATGACGACCAGGCGGTCGACACCATCTCGATCCCGCTCGCCGGCAAATCGTCGATCGCCGATCACATGGTGATCGCGAGCGGCCGGTCGACGCGTCAGGTCGCGTCGATGGCGCAGAAGCTCGCCGAGCGGATCAAGGCCGAAACCGGCCGCGGCCCGCGGATCGAAGGCCTGCCGACCGCTGACTGGGTGCTGATCGACGCCGGCGACGTGATCATCCATCTGTTCCGCCCCGAGGTCCGCACCTTCTACAATCTCGAGCGGATGTGGGCGTTCGGCGACGGGCCATCGGGTTCGTCGCACTAAGACAAGTGTTTGTGGGGTGAGACAGCCTCACCGCTATACGTCACCCCGGACTTGTTCCGGGGTCCAACCCTCCACACCGGAATCGCTCCGTTGTCGCACGTTGGATGCCGGAACTAGTCCGGCATGACGGGAAGGATTTAGTCCAATGCTCCTCCACATCGTCGCGCGAGGCCGGATCGGGCGGAGTCCGGAGGCGGAGCTGGTCGACCGTTATCTCAAGCGCGTCAGCTTCCCGACGCGGGTGACTGAATTGCCCGATACCGGCGGCAAGATGCCGGTGGTCGAACCGCAAACGCGCATCGTCATGCTCGACGAGACCGGCGACACGCCGGGGTCGGTCGCGTTCGCCGAAAAGCTCGGCAAATGGCGCGACGACGGGGTACGCGAAATCCGCTTCCTGATCGGCGCCGCGGACGGATTTTCCGCAGAGGAGCGCAAGGCCGCCGACTGGCTGGTGTCGTTCGGCCGGCTGACCTGGCCGCACATGCTGGCGCGCGCGATGCTGGCCGAGCAATTGTGGCGCGCGAGCTCGATCCTTGCCAACCATCCCTATCATCGCGAAGGGTAGCGCGATGCGCGCCGCCTGGACTCTTGCCTTGCTCCCGATCGCCGCCGCCTTCGCCGCGAGCCAGGGCAATGCCCAACCCGATCCAGCACAGTCCGATCTGGCCGACCAGCAGCGCCGCTTGCTCGCCGCACGGGCGCAATCGGCCGCCGCCGCCGAGCGTGCGGCGAAACTCGACGCCGCGGCTAAAGCCGAACAGAACGAAGCCGCCAGGGCGCGCGCCGAGGAAGAGGCGATGGGCGCACGGATCCAGCAGGCCCAGGCCGATATCGCCGCGGCGAGCGCGCGGGTGACGTTGGTCGATCGGCTGCTCGGCGACCAGCAGGCCCGGCTGGCGGCGCAGCAAGGTCCGATCGCGCGCCTGATCGCCGCGCTCTGTTCGCTGGCGCAGCGGCCGGACGCGGTCAGCGTGATGCAGCCGGGATCGGTCGGCGACCTGGTCCATGTCCGCGCGGTGATCGGCAGCACGCTGCCACTGGTGCGTGCGCGCACGGCGGGGTTGCGTGCCGACCTGAACAATACCCGCCGGCTGCGCGCCGACGCCGCGCTCGCCGCGCGCAGCCTGACCGAAGGGCGCCGCCGGCTGGAGAGCAACCGCATCGCGCTGGCGCGGCTGGAGGCGGAGCATCGCCTGAAGTCGCAGGATCTCAGCCGCTCCGCATTGGCCGAGAGCGACCGCGCGATCGGCCTGGGCGAGCGCGCCCGCGACTTGGTCGACAATATGCAGGAAACGACCAACGCCAGCGCGACCGCGACCGCGCTGGCCGCGCTGTCGGGACCGTTGCCGCGCCCCGGCGAGGCGACCGACCCGCCTTTGTCGTGGACCGGCGGCACGGCGCCTTATCGCGTGCCGGTCACTGGCAAGCTGGTCACCGGGTTCGGCGAGGTGTCGTCCGACGCCGGCGTCACCTCGCGCGGGCTGACCTGGGCAGTGCCGGGCGGCGCCGATATCGCCGCGCCCGCCGCCGGCAAGATCGTGTTCGCCGGCCCGTTCCGTGATTATGGCAAGATCGTCGTGATCGATCATGGCGGCGGCTGGAGCACCGTGCTGATCGGGCTGGGCAGCTTGTCGGTCACCACCGGCCAGCGCGTCGGACAAGGCGCGCTGCTCGGCGCGGCACCGCAAGGCGAAGATCGCCAGGTCACCGCCGAACTGCGCCGCAAGGGCCGTCCCGTCGATCCGGTGGCGCTGACTGGCTAGGCCCGCCGAATACCGCTACATGACACCAGAAGTTGAGCAAGATCGGAACGCAGTAACCCCATGGCCCGTGCTTTTACCTGGCTCCAGGCGACCGCCATCGCCGGCGCCATCGCCCTCGTCCCTACCGCCACCGCGGCGATGGCGGCCTCCGACGGCGACACCTATCGCGAGATCGACCGGTTCATGGAGGTCTTCAACCAGGTCAAGAAGTCCTATGTCGACAAGGTCGACGACAAGACGCTGATCCGCGGCGCGATCGACGGCATGCTCAACAGCCTCGACCCGCATTCGTCCTATATGGACGCGGTCGATTTTCAGAACATGAAGATCCTGACCGAAGGCAATTATGGCGGCCTGGGTCTGTCGGTCACGATGCAGGACGGCGCGGTCAAGGTCATCGCGCCGCAGGAAGACACGCCCGCCTTCCGCGCCGGGATCAAGGCCGGCGATTACATCACCCATATCGACGGGCAGCTGATCTTCGGCGAAACGCTGGACCAGGCGATCACCTCGATGCGCGGCAAGCCGGGCACCAAGATCTCGCTGACCCTGGTCCGTCCGGGCCGCGACAAGCCGATCGACGTCAGCCTGGTCCGCGAGATCATCGTCCAGAAACCGGTGAAGTGGGAAGTCCGCGACGGTATCGGCTATATCAACATCAACACTTTCTCCGAAAATACCGGCGCCGACGTCCGCTCGGCGATCTCCAGCGTCGACAAGTCGCTCGGACACAAGCCGCTCGGCTATGTCGTCGACCTGCGCGACAATGGCGGCGGCTTGCTGAGCCAGGCGATCGAAGTGTCCGATGCGTTCCTGTCCTATGGCGAGATCGTCAGCCAGCGCGGCCGCGATGCCGCGGATATCGAGCGTTACTACGCCAAGCCGGGTGATCTCGCGACCGGGCTGCCGGTGATCGTGCTGACCAATGCCGGCACCGCATCGGCGTCCGAGATCGTCGCCGGCGCGCTGCAGGACCATCACCGCGCGCTGATCATGGGCGAACGCAGTTTCGGCAAGGGATCGGTGCAGACCTTGCTCCAGCTCGACGAGAATAGCGCGCTCCGCCTGACCACCGCGCGTTATTATACGCCGTCGGGACGGTCGGTGCAGGAAGGCGGCATCCGCCCCGACATTGCAGTGCCGCAGATTTCGGACCCCGATTACAAATCGCGCCCGATCTTCCGCGAAGCCGATCTGCGCAAGCATCTGGTCAACGAGGTCAAGGCCGACAACGCGATCCTCGAAGAGGACACCAAGACCGATCCGCGCTTCGCCGCGACGCCCGATGAGCTCAAGAAGAAGGGCGTGACCGATTTCCAGCTGTGGTACGCGCTGCAGACGATCGGGCGACTGTCCAAGGTGCCCGCCGTGACCACCGCGGCGGCGACGCCGAAGAAGCGCTGAGACCGTCATGACCTCGCTGCAAAAGGCCCGCGCGCTCGCCTTGCTGATCCCCGCCGCGCTGCTCGCCGGCGCCTGGGGGTTCCAGCTGATCGGGCACCTCTACCCGTGCGAGATGTGTCATTGGCAGCGCTGGCCGCATTACGCCGCGCTGCCGATCGCGTTGCTGGCGTTCGTGCCGGGCATGCCGCAGCGGCCACTGGTCGCGCTGGCGGCGATCGCGATTGCGATCAGCGGCGCGATCGGCGTGGCGCATGCCGGGGTCGAATATCATTGGTGGCAGGGGTTCACGCCGTGCACCTCCACCTTCAGCAGCGGCGGTGACACGCTGACCGCGATCATGAACGCGCCGGTGGTGCGCTGCGATGCGCCGCAATGGACCTTTGCCGGCATTTCGCTGGCGGGGTTCAACGCGATCGTCTCTCTGAGCGGCGCGCTAGTCATCCTGGTCCTGCTGACTCGCCGGAGCCGCGCGGCATGAAGCGCTGGCGCCCCGGTGATCGCAGACCGCGGACCGACTCGATGATCCGCGTCGACCAGGCCGGCGAGTACGGCGCGACGCGCATCTATGCCGGGCAATTGGCAATCATGGGCGACCGCACCCACGCTGCGCGCGAGATCGCCGGCATGGCGCGGCAGGAGGAACGCCATCGCGCGTTCTTCGACAAGATGATCGCCGATCGCGGCGTGCGCCCTACCCTGCTCCAGCCATTCTGGAGCGTCGCCGGCTTCGCGCTCGGCGCGGCGACCGCGGCGATCGGCCCCGAAGCCGCGATGGCCTGCACCGCGGCGGTCGAAACCGAGATCGACAAACATTATTCAGAACAGCTTCAGCAACTAGGCGATAGCGATCCCGCATTGTCGGCGGCGATCGCGGAATTTCAGGCCGAGGAGGTCGAGCATCGCGAGACCGCACTGGCGCACGGCGCGGAATCGGCGCCGGCCTATCCGCTGATGTCGGCGCTGATCCGGCTCGGCTGCAGGGTGGCGATCGAAACCGCCAAGCGCCTCTAGGCGTTGGCGGGAGAAGGAGACGAGGATGCGTAATATTGCCCTGGGCCTGCTGGCCGCGACGATGATCGCGATGCCCGCGACCGCACAAGTGGCGGGTCCCGGCGTGCCGCCGCCGCCCAAGCCGACCGCGCCTGGCCAGGTGTCGCGCAACGCGCCGGTCAACGGGGTTTTGGTGCTCTATGGCAACGAGCAATGCCCGACCGACCGCGACGGCAACGAGATCGTCGTCTGCACGCGCCGCGACGCCGCCGAGCAATTCCGGGTTCCCAAGGAATTGCGCAATTTCAAGGTCACGCCCGAAAATCAGAGCTGGGCGCTGCGCGCGCAAGGCACGCTCGACACCGGCGCGTCGGGAATCGGATCGTGCTCGGCGATCGGCCCGGGCGGCTCGCTCGGCTGCTCGCAACAGCAGTTCCGCGAGAACAAGCTGATCAACAAGGACCGCAAGGAAGCCGAGGAAGAGGGGAAGTAGGCCCAGGTAGCGCTGGCGGCCGGGTCCGGCTGTAGCTCCTTGAATCGGGCCGACGCTGCGTTGCATTGCTCAACCGTCATGCCGGGCTTGTCCCGGCATCCACCGTGCAACAACACCTCATCTCGGTAGTGGAGGAGTGGACCCCGGCACAAGGCCGGGGTGACGTCGGTGGCGCCGCCGTGCGCCAGGACCACTTGTTCCCTTCCCTCGCGCTGGAACCGATTCTAGGTTCGCCCCGACAACATGGGGGACCGATGGCAACCTTATTCATGAAAACCGATACGAAGGCCGGCTCGATCGCGCCCAATTGGTACGACAAGGTCCTGTCGGGCGCGGCGATGCTGCTGCTCGCGATCATGGTCGTCGCATTGGCGCGGGGCGCGCCGCAATGGCCGCACGTTCCCGGCATCGTCTGGGCGCATCTCGTCACCGTGCTGGTCGCGCTGGTGCTGACGCCGTGGATGCTGCTCAGGGCGCGCGGTACCAAGACCCACCGGCTACTCGGCAAGATCTGGGTAACGGCGATGGTCGCCACCGCGGCGCTCAGCCTGTTGGTCAAGACGATCAATCCCGGCCATTTCAGCCTGATCCATATCCTGTCGATCTTTGTGCTGGTGATGGCACCGCGCGTCTGGCTGACCGCGCGCGCGCATCAGGTCGCGCGGCATCGCGCGACGGTGCGCGGGCTGGTCACCGGCGCATTGCTGATCGCCGGCTTCTTCACCTTGCCGCCGTTTCGGCTGCTCGGCGGCTGGCTGTTCGGCTAACAAGCGAATGGCGCGGACGCGATTGCTGCTGTTCGCATTGGTCTGGCTGTCATGCGTATGGTTCGGATCGTGGGCGCTCAATCCCAATAATGCGACGCGGATCTATGCCGGCATGGCGCTGGTCGAGCGCGGCGACGCGCGGATCGATCAATATCAGGCGCTTACGATCGACAAGGCCGAGTTCGGCGGCCATTTCTATATGGACAAGGCACCGGGGATGACCTTGTTGTCGCTGCCCGCGATGGCGATCGCCGACCATGTCGGGCGGCCGCTCGAATATGTGCCGCCGACGCTCTACGACGCGACCTTCGAACATTACATGACGGTACGCGTGCGTCTGGCGGTCGCGCTGGCGAGCGCCGTCATCACCGCACTGGCGGCATTGGCGATGCACGATCTCGGACTGCGGCTGACGGGGAGTGCGAGCGGCGCTTTAGTCGCGAGCCTGGGCTTCGCGCTGGGCACGCCGGTCTGGGGCTGGTCGACCACCTTGTTCGGCCATGCGCCGGTGGCGGGGCTGTTCGTGATCGCGGTGTGGGCCTTGTGGCGCGCGGGCGAGGGTCAGACGATGCGCTTCGCGGCGATCGGCGGCGCGGCGCTGGGGCTGGCGGTACTGATCGAGTTCGAGGCGGCATTGGCGGGGTCGGTGATCGCGATCTGGGGAGCGCTCCGGCTGTGGCGCGCCGACCGCCGCGCGGTCGCGGCAGCGGCGGTCGCCGGGCTTGTTACGCTGCTCGTGCCGTTCTGGACCTATAACATGATCGCTTTCGGCACGCTATTCCGGCTCGGCTATCAGGGAGTCGTCGGTTTCGCCGGGATGGACGAGGGCCTGTTCGGGCTGACCAGCCCCAAGCCGATGGTGCTGCTGAAGATCCTTGTCGGCATGCGGCGCGGCCTATTGTGGGTGGCACCGGTGCTGATCCCAGCCTTCATCGGATTGTGGTTGCTCGGCAGAAGGCATCGCGGCCTGGCGATCATGCTGGCGGCGGCGGCGCTCACCGTGCTGCTGGTCAATTCGGCCTATGTCTATTGGGACGGCGGCCATTCGACCGGTCCGCGCCATTCGGTCCCCGCGATCGGCCTGATCGCGATCGGCCTGGCGCCGTTCTGGGCGAGCCTGAGGTTTGCGTGGGAGCGCGCGGTGACTGTCGCACTCCTGCTGCTTTCGACGGTGATCAACCTGATGATCGCTGCGGCGAATATCACCACGCCCGACACCTATCGCTTCCCGCTGGCCGATCCGATCCTAACGGCATGGAAGGCGGGCGCTCTGAGGACGCTGCCAAGCGATTTCCTGGGGTGGAGTCCGATCCCAGGCGTGGAAATCTATCTGACGGCCGCGGTCGCCTTGGCGTTTCTATTAGCCCGGCAGCTGCGGCTAAGCCGGTAGCTCTCACCATGTCGTGAGTGTGGAGACCTTGGTCGGCTCCTACCGACTCGGCGGATGCCATGGGACGTCGCGTAGCGCGAACGTATAGCGCTCGGGGTTTCCACTCGCGTCCTTCTGCACGATAAACCGGCCGCGGCGCTGGACGAGCCAGCAGGTCATTTCGTCAAGCGCGGGATTTCCGCTCGACGCGGTGACACGACAGCCGTCGACACGACCATTGGTATCGATGCTCAACATGACCGACACCTTCCCTCCCGCTCCTGTATTCCGGGCAGCGGCAGGGTAGTCCAAATCGGTGAACCATTTGTACGGATCGCCACGTGGGCCACCCGCGACCGACAGTGCCGGCGAAGCCGCACGATCTTGCGCAGACGCCGATAAGTATGGCGAAGCGAGCAACAGCCCAGCGGTCAGCATCAACAAACGCGACATGCAGTGCCTGCCTTCGAACCGAGCATTCCAACGGCGACAATCATGCTGAACGCTCTATCGGCCTTACGCAATTCCGAACATCCTCGTTCCGGACGCATCGTCCTGGGCTAGCTTGAACCTTCGCCGCAGCGTGATGCGGAATGCCCCTCGCCGGTCCGCCGCGACGGGGCAGGAAGGCGATCGGGCGTGAAGTTCCAACGGATCGCCAGATTGCGGTTCACATTCAACGCGGCGCGGCGCCTATCCGTCAGGCAATGGGATCCGGGAACGACGCCGTGAATATAGCCGCCGCCGCTTCAGCCGCCAGCCGATCGACTGATCCTAAGACGATCGACGAACTGGCGGCATTGCGCGCCGGGTTTGACCTGGCGCGGGCAAGTCAGTTGACAATGGTCCGGCTGCAGCTCGCGCTCCACAAGTCGAACCGCCGCTCCGCGATGCAGGCGCTCGACACCTTGCTCGATATCGAGGCGGAAATGGCGGAGCTTGCGGCCATCATGGACGCCGCCCCGGCGCACCCAGGCGGCGATGCAGCGCTGTCCGGCTTCATCGGATGCCAGAAGGCGGCGATCGCGGTCGAAAAACATGTCCTGGCAGGGGGTGACTGGCCCAGCGATGCCCAGCCGGACGCCATCTCCGAACCCGACGATCCGGCCGCCTCCGAACCCGACGATCCCGCGGTCTTCGTACGCGACGAACCGGCGGTCGCGGTTGCCACGCCCGTCGATCGGCCGGTCGCGATCGACCTGCCGACGCTATATCCGGCCGCGGACGTCGAGGCGGACGAAGCGGAGATCGACGATCGGCCCGGCGGCGCACGCTGGTTCCTGGTTCTTGCCGCGGCGATCGCGCTCATCGTCATTGCCGGCCTGGTCGCATGGCAGTGGCCGGCCTTGTCCGCATTGCAATAAGGGTTCGGCGTCGGAATTGATCGCGACCCGTTGGACGCACTGCCTCGCCCCCGCGATTTCGAACCTTTCGCAGAATGGCCACCCCCCCGCTTGGCCCGGCGCCGCTCGCGCGATACACTCCGCCCCGCTGCGTGACTGGCGAAACCGTGGGGCACCACAGGGGAGCGCAGCCTGATATCCCGCCGCTCGCCTGGGCATCCCGCACTCGACAAGGAGTCCGCTCATGGCCAGCATTCCGCCGATTTCCGTCGCTTTCCTGCTGTTCCCCAACGTCACCCAGCTCGACCTGACCGGGCCGGCGCAAGTGCTGTCGCGGCTGGGCAATGTGACGCTCGATCTGGTGTGGAAGGATCGTGCGCCCGTCACGACCGATGCCGGGTTCGCGATCGTGCCGACCGCAACCTTCGCCGAGGTGTCTAGCGCCGACATATTGTGCGTCCCCGGCGGCATGGGCGTGACCGAGGTGATCGCCGACGACGAGGCGATGGCGTGGGTTCGCGTGGTCGGGGCCGAAGCGCGCTGGGTGACGAGCGTCTGCACCGGATCCTTGATCCTGGGCGCGGCGGGACTGCTCAAAGGCTATCGCGCGGCGACGCATTGGTCGTGGCGCGATTATCTCGCAATGTTCGGAGCCGAGATGGCGCCCGAGCGCGTGGTGGTCGACCGCAACCGCGTGACCGGCGGCGGCGTCACCGCGGGGATCGACTTCGCGCTGACCCTAATGGCCGAGGTGCGCAGCGCCGGGTTCGCCAAGGCGGTACAACTCAGCCTGGAATATGACCCCGCACCGCCATTCGACGCCGGATCGCCCGAGAAAGCCGGACCCGAATTGGTCGCGACCTATCAGCGGCGGGTGGCGCAGCTGGCGCCTGACCGTGAGGAAAAGTTCAGGGCCGCGGCGGCTCGCTTGGGTTTTTCCTGACGCCGCGCAGGCGGTGCCACAGGTAGAAGGCGACGGCCGCGACCAGCAGGCCCGCGATGACCACATCGGCCGAATGGAACGCCGCCTTCAGCCGCGGATCGCTGTCCCATGCCTTGCCGAGCTTCATGCCGATCCAGGCGAGCCCGAAGCACCATGGCCACGAGCCGAGGAACGTATAGATGTGGAACGGCACCAGCCGCATCCGCGCGACGCCGGCCGGAAAGGCGATGAACGAGCGGATCACCGGAAGCAGCCGCCCGATCAGCACCGCGATCGAGCCGTAACGCTCGAAAAAACGGTCGGCGGCGTCGATCTCGCCCGGGCCGACCAGCACGTACTTGCCCCATTTGAGCGCGAGCGGGCGGCCGCCGCGCTTGCCGATCTCATAGGCGACGATCGAACCGAGATTACAGCCGATCGCGCCCGCGGTCGCGGCTAGATAGAGGTCGAACCGCCCGGTCGAAACGAGATAGCCGGCGAACGGCATGATGATTTCGGACGGCAGCGGAATGCATGCGCTCTCGATCGCCATCAGCAAGACGATGCCAAGATAGCCGCCCGACGAGATCACGGCGATGATGATACCGGCCAGCCAGCCCAGGATTTTCTCGATCATGGGACCGACCGATGCGCAGAATGGCCGGTTAGGGTCAATCGGCAATCGGGCGCGACAACTTCAACGGGCGCGCGCAACCAATTGGCTATGGACCGCACGCGCCTCGGCGAGCACGTCGTCGCTCGCGCCCTCGACCCCATGCACCGGCGGCGGTCGGAGGCTGTCACCCGAGCCAAGCACCACGCTCGTCGCGGCGGCAACGCGCGCGACACCAGCGGCTGGCTGCGCGCACAAGGCATCGTAATCGACGAACACTTGCCGCACCCTCACCTCGCCCGGCTGGTCGAGCAACAGACGGTGAACCGCGCTCCAGATCGCCAGCCAGTAATCGATCCGGTCAGTCGGCTCGCTCGCGGCAGGCGCACCAGGGATCAACGGCGGCCGGTGGCTGCGACCGAATTCGTAATGGCCGAGCCAGCGCATATAGCTCGCGCGGAACGGATCGGCGCGGCCGAGCGCGACCGCGCGGCGATGCTGGTTGAGCAGCGACGCCGCCTGTTGCAGCGGATCGCGAAACGGATGGATCAGCACCGCATCCGAGAACGCCGCGACGATCCCGCCGAGGCGCAGCACATTGGCGTTGTTCTTCGACAGATAACGTGGGCGATCGTAGCGGTGGCGCACCAACGCAACGAGATCGCGGAAGGCGTCGATGCTGTCGGGCAGCGGGTGGTGCGGATGGAGATGGCTGCGCGTGATGTAGCGTTTGCCCTCGGCCGTCCGCCAGAACACTTCCTCGATCGCTTCCGGGCTGTCGAGATCGTGCACGATGCCGTCGCCATGGCCGCGTTCCTGCGCCGCCAGATCGTGGCGCGACCGCTTGCTCATTTTCTGCCAGCTATTGGGCGCGAGCGGGAACGGCATGTCGCGATAAGTGAGTGAGGCGAATTGGCCGCTGTCGTGGAGCAAACGGAGCAGGATGGTGGTGCCGGCGCGTGCCAGCCCGGTGACGAACACCGGCGCGCCGCCGTCACGCACGCGGGCGGCGGCGCCATAACGCGCGCGCTCGAGGTCGAACGACAGGTCGAGCACCGCCGGGTTCATCGCCAGGCGGTGGAGCAGACGGTCAGCGCGGCTGTAGCCGCCGCCGGCCGATCCGCCATCGAGCGAGGACATAGATCAGACTCACGACAAGGATGAGGAGACGCGCTTGCCAATCGAAAAAGGCAGCGCGCACGCCAAGCGGCACCGTCCCGTCAGCCAGCAGCAGCAAGACGACCGGCGCGATCACCAGCGCCAGGATCGCTCCGGCGGTCAGCGACGATGCCATCATGCGGCCCGCCAGGATGCGCGTCGCGCGTTCCTTCAGATGATCGGACACGCCGCGCCGGGCGAGCACGGTGCCCGCGCGACGTCCGAGCGCGGCAAGCGTGGCGAAGCGCGGCACGATGCGCAGCCGGCGCGCGAGTTCGCCCGCTGCGACGATCGCGGCGAGCAAAAGCACGATCGGTGCGATCGCCCCGATCATGCCTTGCTGTCGCGCGGCGGCGGCGCCGGGCGCTGGCGCAAGCTGCGGATCAGGCGCTTGACCGGATACCAGATCAGCGAGACGGTCATCAGGAACACCGACCCGAGGATACCGAGCACGACGCCGATTGCGCCGAGCCCGACGCCCGGGCCGCTATAGGCTTGGGCGATCGCCGGGATCATCGTCAGCAGGATCGCGCCGGTCAGCGCGGGAATGCGATGGGGGGTCATGTGCATTGCTCCCTGGCAGTGGCCGCCTTGACGGCGGAAAGGACCCCCGGATCATTGGGGTCGAGATAGCGGCTCCAGCTCAGCCACAAGCGGCGGCCGGAGGGGTCGGCGGAGACGTAGCGCCAGCGCAGGCTGCCGTCGGGGGCGATGCGCATCAGCTGGCCGCGCTCGGTCTCCTCGACCATCACGTCGCCGTTCGACAGCGGCGTGGCGCGGCCCTGGGTCGCGGTGGTGATGCCCCGCACCGCGAAGGTGGTGGCCAACGGCGATCTCACCTTGTCGGTCGCCAGATCGTAGATCAGCAAGCGGCTGTTGCCGTCGACGCGGCGCCCCGCCACGCCCCAGCGCACGTGATTGTCGAACACCATGATACGATGATCGTCGAGGATCGAGACGTCATGCTGCGCCGACCACGGTCCCGCGCGCGTCCACAGGATGCGGCCCGTCGAGGGCCGATAGAGCGCGATCAGCGACATGTTGCGGAGCGACAGGATGACGTCCCCCTGTTGCCAATAAGGGCCCGAAGTCAGCACCGGCTCAATATCGTTGAGGTGGAACGGGTCCTCCTCATAGGGGCGGCCACGCCACAAACCGCCGAGATCGTTGCGGTCGAGGATGTCGATCAATCGCTCGACGCGGATCAGCCGGCCCTTTTCGTCCACCTGCGCCAGCGCCTCGTCGGCGAATTTGGCGCCGACACCGGGAACGTTGGACCGCGTCAGCCGATAGGGAATCCACAGCGTGCCATCGGCGGCGCGTTCCAGCGAATGGTGGAAGATGCCGTCAATCACCCAACGCGGCCGCCCGCAGCCGTCGATCCGCGACAAGGGCGTGTTGTCGTGGACCAGCAAGTCGCCATTGGCGAGCAGCATCGGATGCATCGGTCGCATCCGGTCCACGCTTTTGTCGCGATAGAGGTCGACGATCGCCGATTGGAAACGCGAGTGCGCATTGATCGCCGCGACGTCGGGCAGCCACTCCTTGAGTATCCGACCATCGGACAGACGGATCAGCTGGACCGTCGCGCGGCCGCGTTTGGTGTCATAAGGGGTGATCAGCGCATAGCCCGGATCGACGAACGACCGCGCGACATTGCGCTGGAAACCGCCGGGGAGCTTTTCGTAAGGCGGCTTGGCGAACGGCGCCGCGCCTTTCCACCAATCGCCGATCGTGTCGGGTATTTCGGCAATCTGCGCCGCCGCGACGCCCAGCGCGCCATGCTTTTCCGCGCTGCGAGCGAGCGCCGCCACCGCGACGACCAGGATCAGCGACACGTTGCAGACGAGAACGAGCATCCACAGCGGCACCCGGCGCGCGAGCAACGGCATCTCCCGCCGCTCGTCGGCGGCGCGCTCGTCGCGGGCCATCAACACCCCGCTCGCTCTGAATTCCGGCCGCCGCCAGCCGTCATGTCGTCTCCTTCGTCGCGCTGCGGCCGGGCTAAGCGCGATTTGTCGCATAAGTTTGTCACTGGGACAGGGTCATTGCCCCTTGTTTGCGCCCGGGTTGCGATGGGGTTTCGGCATCGGGCGCGGCGGTAACGCGCCGGCAATGTTCGCGGTCAACGACGGAGGCGGCTGGCGACAGCCTTGAGGTCGTGGACGAATTTGGCGAATTCCGCGTGCCGCGCGTCCTCGTCGGGCAGCCGAAGCAGGAAGCTGGGGTGGACGGTGATCCAGGCTTCGCCGATCTCGGGCAGATCATGCGGGCGGCCGCGTTCGCGGCTGATCGTCATCGTCTTGCCGAACAAGGATCGCGCCGCGGTCGCGCCCAGCGCCACCGTCACGCGCGGCTTCACTAGTGCTAGTTCCTGCTCGATCCACCAGCGGCAGGCCGTGATCTCGCCCGCATCGGGCTTGGAATGGATGCGGCGTTTGCCGCGCTGCTCGAATTTGAAATGCTTGACCGCGTTGCTGACATAGACGCGGGCGCGGTCGATCCCCGCCTCCGCCAGCGCGCGGTCGAACACCTGCCCGGCCGGGCCGACAAACGGCTTGCCCGCCAGATCCTCCTGGTCGCCCGGCTGCTCGCCGACGAAGACGAGGTCGGCGTCGACCGGCCCTTCACCGAACACGGTCTGGGTCGCATGCTTGTAGAGATTGCAGCGGCGGCAATGCATCGCCTCGTCACGCAGCGCCGCCCAGGCGGCCTCGACATTGTCTCCGGTCTTCGCCCGTGCCGTCGCAACCATTGCCTGCTCCCGTGCCTGCGCCCCCGCGATCAGCTCGGGTACCAACGCGGTTTCGGGCATGTTTTTCCAATATTTGCGCGGCATCTCCTTGAGCATCGCGCCGACCGTCACCCGAGCCGGGTTGAAGATCGACGCATAATAATTATCGGCGGACTGCCAGTCAGGACGACGGGCCGATACTCCTGCAGGCGGCACTGCCGTTTCGGCAGATGTCGTGAAAATCGATCTGCGGCCGCGCCAGGCTGAACCCGATCTCGCGATTGACAAAGTCGAGCTCGACTCGGCCGAACAGCTTGAGCGAGCTCATCCCCAGGATCAGCGCCGGCTGGTCACGCAGACCGAAACGATCGAACGGCGGCACATCGGCGAACACCAGCCCGAAATTGTCGAACCGGATGGTATCGATCTTGACGTTGCTGATCGAGACGAAATTGGCGGTAAAAGTTCGCCCGGTCACCGACGTGATCGCTACCGGCCCGTATGATCGCGGTGTTTTCTTCGCCAGCTTGAGCATGGCGGTGTTACCGACGCTGAGCCAGGATCCGGTATCGATGACCACCGCGATCGGCTGATTGTTGAACCACGCCTTGGTCACGATCAATTGGCCGGTACGCGACTCGGCGCGAATGACGAAATCGCCCGAGGCGTGGCGCCGCGCCGGTCGCAGCAGCATCCGCCGCGTGTTGAAATCGAGTATGACTTTCTGCCCCTGGAGCGCGTCGATACCGAGCATGCCGGGGGCACCGATATCGGCCAGCAGCAGCTGCGGCGCTTCCATCGCCGGCGTGCCGAGCTTGCCCGCGGTCAGCGACGGCACTTTTACTGTCGTAACCTGGGCGGCGCCGGTGAAATCGAACAGCTTCACATCGGTCCCGGGCAGCAACTTGAGGTAGCCAGCGAGTTCACGCGAGACGACCGAGCGTTCGGCCCCGGTATCGATGATGAAGGGGAAGGGCCCATGCGGCCCGATCGTCACCGGGACGGTCATGCGGTCGGTGCGCTCACCGATGGTGAGGACGTCCGGTGCGGGTCCCTCGGCGGGAGCGGCGACGACGGGCTTGATCGAGGGCTGCGCCTGTTGCGCGGCGAGGGGCGGTCCGGCCAGTGCACCGATGCCAAGCGCCAACAAGGGAATAAACCCGCGCATGCCCGGATCATACGCCCGTTTCGGACGTGTACCAAGCGGATAATACGCCCCCGAACGGGGCTATGGGCCTAGTCGAGCCGCATCGCCTCCTGCGCCAGCACCTCGGCCTCCATCAGCAAGGCGTCGTCGGCGAGCCCCTGCGCCACGGTTTCGCGGCCGATCAAGGTCAGCACCGGCACCGCGAGCGGCGAGATGCGGTCGAGCGTCACGTGCATCATCGTGTCACCGGCACGATCGAGCAGATCGGCGAGACGCCCGACATCGGTCATCCGCGCGCGGGCGTCGGCCCAGGCCGCCTCGAGCAGCAAATGGCCGGGCTCGTATTTGCGCAGCACGTCGTAGATCAGGTCGGTCGAGAAGGTGACCTGCTTGCCCGACTTGCGCTTGCCGGGATGTTGGCGTTCGACCAGGCCGCCGATCACCGCCACCTCGCGGAACGCGCGCTTGAGCAGATGCGATTGCTGCACCCAGTCGACAAATTCGTGTTCGAGGATGTCGGGCGAGAACAGCGACGCCGGATCGGTCACCGGATCGAGCGAATAGCAAGCGAGCGCATAATCGTTGGCGACGAAGCCGAGCGGCTTGAGCCCCTGTGTCTCCATCCGCCGGGTCACCAGCATGCCGAGCGACTGGTGCGCGTTCCAGCCCTCGAAACTATAGGCGACCATGTACTGACGGCCTTCACGGGGAAAGGTCTCGACCAGCAATTGCCCGGCTTCGGGCAGCCGCGAGCGATAGGATTGCACTTCCAGCCATTCGCGCACGTCGTCGGGGAAGCGCGCCCATTCCTGCGGTTGCGCGAGGAAGCCGCGGACGCGGTCGGCGAGGTGGGTCGACAGCGGCATGCGCGCGCCGCCATAGGTCGGGATGCGCGCCGGGCGGGTCGAGGCGCGGACCAGCACGTCCTCGGTATCGATGCGCAACACCTCGCAACTCATGCCCGCAAAGAAGAAAGTGTCGCCGTTCGACAGCGAGGCGGCGAACCCCTCCTCGACCTTGCCGAGCAGCCGACCGTTCTTGAACCGCACATTGAGCATCGCCGCCTCGACGATGATCCCGGCATTGAGGCGGTGCTGCTGAACGAAACGCGGGTGGCTGACGCGCCACGAGCCGTCGGGCTCCTGCGTCAGCCGCTTGAACCGGTCGTAAGCGCGCAAGGCATAACCGCCGTCGCGGATGAAACCGAGCACGCGCTCGAACGTCTCCGCATCGAGCGCCGAATAGGGCAGCGCGCTTTGCACCTCGGCGAGCATCTCGTCGCTCAGAAACGGCGCGGCGCAGGCGCACGCCATGACATGCTGCGCCAGCACGTCGAGCCCGCCCGGGCGGAACGGTTCGTTGTCGAGCTCGTTCGCCTCAACCGCGTCGATCGCGGCGCGCGCCTCGAGATATTCGAAGCGGTTGCCGGGGACGAGGATCGCCTCGCTCGCCTCGTCGAGCCGATGGTTGGCGCGGCCGATCCGCTGGAGCAGGCGCGACGAACCCTTGGGCGCGCCCATCTGGATCACGCAATCGACGTCGCCCCAATCGACCCCGAGATCGAGGCTGGCGGTGGCGACCAGCGCACGCAGCTGCCCCGCCGCCATCGCGCCTTCGACCTTGCGTCGCGCTTCCTTCGACAGGCTGCCGTGATGCACGCCGATCGGCAGCGACATCAGATTCACTTTCCACAGATCCTGAAAGATCAGCTCGGCGAGGCTGCGCGTGTTGCAGAACACGATCGTCGTGCGCCGCGTCTCGATCTCCGCCATCACCTGCTCGGCGGCGTAGCGGCCCGAATGGCCCGCCCATGGCACGCGCCCTTGGGGCAGCAGGATGGAGATGTCGGGATCGGCGCCGGGCTCGCCGAGCACCAGGTCGACCATGTCGATATCGCCGTCAGGCGCGAGCCAGGCGCGATAGGCATCGGGATCGGCGACGGTCGCCGACAGCGCGACACGGCGCATGTCGGGTGCGATCCGCTGGAGCCGTGCCATGCACAGCGACAGCAAGTCGCCGCGCTTGCCGCTGGCGAAGGCGTGGACTTCGTCGACGACGATACGCTTGAGCCCGGCGAACATCAGGAAGCTGTCGGGATAGCTGAGCAGCAGCGACAGGCTTTCGGGCGTGGTCAGCAGGATCTGCGGCGGGCGCACGCGCTGCCGCGCCTTGCGGTCGCTCGGCGTGTCGCCGGTGCGCGTCTCGACGCGGATATCGACTCCCATCTCCTCGATCGGGGTGAGCAAGTTGCGCTGGACGTCGACCGCCAGCGCCTTGAGCGGCGAGACGTAGAGCGTGTGCAGCCCCTCGGCGGGGGTCTCGATCAGCTCGGCGAGCGTGGGGAGAAAACCGGCCAGCGTCTTGCCCGCCCCGGTCGCGGCGACGAGCAGCGCGTGATGCCCGGCGCGCGCGGCGTCGAGCATCTCGAACTGGTGGCGCCGCGGGCGCCAGCCGCGCGCGGCGAACCAGTCAGTCAGAGGGGCGGGAAGTTCCATTAAAGCCCCTCCCCTTCAGGGGAGGGGTTGGGGGTGGGGCAGTGCCTCAAGCAAGTCGCCTGTGGATAGGCCCCACCCCAACCCCTCCCCTGAAGGGGAGGGGCTATGGAAAGACGGAAGCCTGCGCTCATCCTGCAGATATAGGGTGCGGGCCGCCGATCGCGCTATGGCGCCGGCGGCGCGCCTGCGGGCCGGGCGATCAGCTTCGGCGCCGCTTTGCCCTCGACCGCCAGCCTTGCGCGCTCGCCCTCGGCACGGTCCTGGAGCGACAGCCAGACGGTGTCGGCTTGCGTCCCCATCCGCAGCCCTTCGGCATATTTACCCAGCGGGTTCCGGTAGTTGACCACCAGCCCGGCGAACCCGGTCTTATCGTTGGCGGTGAGCAGCACCGCATCGCCACCGGGCCGGTCGAGCGACAGGATGGCGCGGCCATTGTCCAGGAAACTGAAGCCGCCGCGCTCATTGCCCTTGGCATCATGGATCAGCAGACCATAGGCGCTGGCGATGCGCGGATAGGCCTTGCCGTCGACCAGCACCGGCGGCTGCTCGCCCAGCACTAGGCGATCGGCGCCGTCGGGGCCGAGTACGACGATCGACGCGGTCTGCGCATCCTTGCGCTGGCGACCGTCGGCGGGCGGCGGCGCGCCGATCAGGATGCGCGGCTTGCCCGCGGCATCGACGATACGAATCGCTTGTGCCTCGACCGTGCCGGGCGCGGCGGGCGCGAGCGCCATCAGCAACGCCGCTGCGCCACCGAGTCCGACCGTCCCCATCATCAACCGTTGCCGCCGGACCGTACGTTCGAGCCGATCGAGCCGCTGATCGAGAGCCGTTTGCTGCATCCGTTTCCTCCTTATTTCCGGGCAAGATGGAACAGGAACGCTCGCCGCGCCATATTGGCGTGATGAGCAAGCTCGGCGATTGGATCACGCCCCACCCACAGGGGATTTATGTGGCGCCGGCCGATGTCTGGATCGATCCGTCGGTACCCAGTCCGCGCGCGCTGGTGACGCACGGTCACGCCGACCATGCGCGCGGCGGGCACGAGGCGGTATGGGCGACGCCGGAAACGCTGGCGATCATGGAGACCCGCCACGGCCCGCAGGCCGGACACGCGGTTACCTATGGCGAACCGCGCGACATGGGCGGGGTCGAGGTCGAGTTCGTCCCCGCCGGCCATGTGCTGGGATCGGCGCAGATCGTATTGAGATATCGCGGCGAGACGATCGTCGTTTCGGGCGATTACAAGCGGCGCCCCGACCCCACCTGCGCGCGGTTCGAGCCCGTAAAGTGCGATGTCTTCGTGACCGAGGCGACGTTCGGGCTGCCCGTCTTCCGCCATCCCGAGACGCATGACGAGATCGACAAATTGCTCGTCGCGTCGCGCGCCAATCCCGATCGCTGCGTTCTGGTCGGCGCCTATGCTTTGGGCAAGGCGCAGCGCGTGATCCGCGAACTGCGCGACATGGGCTATGACGATCCGATCTACATCCATGGCGCGCTGCAGCGATTGTGCGACCTCTATGTCGACCTGGGCGTCGATCTCGGTGAGCTTCGCCCCGCGACCGGAGTCGCCAAGGCCGAGTTGCAGGGCCGGATCGTGCTGTGCCCACCAGGCGCGCTCAACGATCGCTGGTCGCGGCGGCTGCCCGACCCGATCACCGCGATGGCCTCGGGCTGGATGCGCGTCCGCCAGCGCGCGCGGCAGAGATTGGTGGAACTGCCGCTGATCCTGTCCGACCATGCCGACTGGGACGAATTGACCGAAACGTTGATCGAGATCGCGCCCAGGGAAGTGTGGGTGACGCACGGCCGCGAGGACGCGCTGATCCATTGGTGCGAGACGCGGCAGATCAAGGCGCGCGCGCTGGCGCTGGTCGGATTCGAAGACGAGGACGATTGACCGCGCTCCGTATTTTCGAAAAGAGGGTACGGAAAAAGGAGAGCGCGATGCGGGCAGTGGTCAAGCGGGGGCAGCGGCTGGAACTCGACGAGATCGTCGAGCCGACCCCCGACAAGGGGCAGGTGCTGGTGCGGACGCTACGTTGCGGCATTTGCGGGTCCGATCTCCACGCGCTGCACCATATGGACAAGATGGTCGCCGAGCGCGCCGGCGGCACGCCGCGCCCCTTGCCCGACATGGTGATGGGACATGAATTCTGCGCCGAAATCCTCGATTACGGTCCCGACACGCCGCATCGGCTCAAGCCCGGGACGCGCGTGGTCTCGGTGCCCGTCACCAATTCTTCCAAAGGCTATCATCCCGTCGGCTATTCGCCTTCGGCGCCGGGCGGGTTCGCCGAACGCATGCTGCTCGACGAGCGGTTGTTGCTCGAGGTACCCAATGGCCTTTCCGACGATCTTGCCGCGCTGACCGAGCCGTTCGCGGTCGGCGCGCATGCCGTCGCGCGCGCCGCGCTCGAGCCGGGGTCGGCGTCGCTGGTGATCGGCTGTGGTCCGGTCGGGCTGGCGATCATCGCCGCGCTCAAGATCGCCGGCAAGGGACCGGTGATCGCCGCCGATTTCTCTCCCCGCCGCCGCGCCGAGGCCGAACGGATGGGCGCCGATGTCATCATCGACCCTGCGGTCGAGGGGCCGCACGGCAAATGGGCCGACTATGGCGTCCCCGCCACGGAGGCCGAGGCGCATATCGCGCGGATGGCGGGCAAGCTGCACGCCCGCCCAATCGTGTTCGAATGCGTCGGCGTGCCCGGCATGGTGCAACGGATCATCGAGGATTGCCCGCCCGGCGCGCAGATCGTCGTCGCCGGCGTGTGCATGGAACCCGACAGCTTCCGTCCGTCGATGGCGATCACCAAGCAACTCAACCTGGAATTCGTCTATGGCTACACCCCCGACGAGTTCGCCGCGACGTTGCGCGAGATCGCCGAGGAGACGGTCGACGTCGGCCGGGTCATCACCGGGACGGTTGGGCTGGACGGCGTGCCGCAGGCGTTCACCGACCTCGGCGATCCCGAAAACCACGTGAAGATCATGGTCGATCCGGCCATCGCCTGATAGGAACCCGACTCCGACTTCGAACGCTTTGATGCGCGAAAAGGAGAGGATCATGGCCGAGGCCGACGTCAAAATGCTCGCTCCCGCCAGCGAGCTCGCCGATAAGGCGCATCATCCCTATCCAGGCGAAAGCGCCGATTACGCCGAGGCTCGCAAGAAGCTTCTCGCCGAGGAAGTTGAATTACGACGACACCTGGAACGCGTCGCCGCGCAACGCCGCGCGCTGCCGCCAGGGCCGGTGGTCACGAAGGACTATCGCTTCCAAAGCAAAGACGGCGAGGTCGGACTCGCCGATATGTTCGAAGGGCATGACGCGCTCGTCACCTATTGCTGGATGTTCGGCCCCGAACGCGCGCGGCCATGCCCGATGTGTACCCAATTTCTCGGCGCGCTGGCAGCCAATGCGCTCGACTTGCGCCAGAAGGTCGCGCTGGCGGTGATCGCGCGGTCGCCCGTCGAACGACTGTACGATTTCGCCAAGGAGCGCGGTTGGCGCGGTCTGCCGCTCTATAGCGACACCAGCGAGGCATTCGGCCGCGATCACAACGCCTGGCACGACGATGGCGACTGGCCGTCCTACGATGTGTTCACCAGGGACAAGGACGGCACGATCCGCCATGTCTGGGGATCGGAATTGGGCGGAACCCAGGATCCCGGTCAGGACCCGCGCGGCGCGCCCGAAATGTCGCCTTTATGGAACGTGCTCGACACGATCCCCGCCGGGCGCGGCACCGACTGGTATCCAAGCATCGACTACTGATCCGGCGCCTTGTGCGCGCTGTAGGTCGTGATCTTCTCGCTCGACGCGGCGTGCTCGCGAATCGCGGCCATCAGCTGGGCGATGCCGGATGTGAGGAAGTGTTCCTGCAGCGCGGGCAGGTCGCGCCATTCCTCGAAAAACACCAGACGGAGCGGGTTTTCGGCATCGATATGAACCGCATGGCTGATGCAGCCGTCCTCGGTCCGCGAGCGGTGGACGTGCGCGAGGCAGGCATCGCGCAACGGCTCGAACTGGCCCTCCTTCGCGGTGATGCTGCCGGTGACGATGATCATGACGCCCTCTCCCTAGGTGGGAGGCTAGAGCATTTTCGCGTTCTGTGGAACTAACGAAAGTATTATAAAACAAGGAAAATAAAAGAAATATGGCGCATCCGGTCCTTTTCACGTCATGCCAGGCTCGTCCCGGCCTCCACCGGGCCGGCGAGCGAGATGCCTGAGCTCATCGTTCCGCGCTGGCGGCACGGGCACAAGGCCGGGGTGATGCAGGAGAAAGGACGGCCCGTCAGGCCGCCACCATCTCCGAATCGTGCGCGAACAGCCATTGCTCGGCATCGACGCGATTTTCGAAGCATTTCGCGGTGCGGCCGTTGAGCGCGCGCATCAGCTGGCTGCGCGCCAGCGTGCGGTCGACGATGAACGCGAGTTTGCGCGACCGATAGGCCGGATCGGCGAGCAGGTTCTGGAAGGCGGCGACCACGTCCTGCGCCTGCACCTTCATCGCCCTGAGGTCGTTGAGCGTGACATGCTGGTTGGGCCCGCAGGTCAGGCGGGCATGTTCCGCGGCGCGCGCGTCGCAAAATGCCTGGATGTCGTCGGGATTGAAGAAGCCGGACATGGTGATGCGAATCAAATCGCGCGAGGGTTCGGCCCGGACCGTGAAATGTGCAGCCATGCCGTTTGGTTAGAGCGAATGTTTTGCCGAACGGTAAAAAACTACCCGACTCCCTCCAGCGCCTTTTGCCGCCGGCGCTGGACCGAACTACCGATCCCCATCGCTTCGCGATACTTGGCGACGGTGCGCCGCGCGATGTCGAAACCCTTGGCGTTGAGCATGTCGACCAAGGTGTCGTCGGACAGGATCGCCTTCGGACTCTCCGCCGAGATCAGTGTGCGAATCGCCGACTTGACCGCTTGCGCCGACACCGCATCGCCGCCATCGGCCGCCTGGATCGCCGAGGTGAAGAAATATTTGAGCTCGTACAGCCCGCGCGCGCAGCTGAGATATTTGTTCGAGGTCACCCGGCTGACCGTCGATTCGTGCATCTCAATCGCGTCGGCAACCTGCTTCAGGGTCATCGGCTTCAGATGCGCGACGCCATGGAGGAAGAACGCTTCCTGCTGCTTCACGATCTCGCTCGCGACCTTGATGATCGTGCGCTGGCGTTGGTCGAGCGCCTTGACCAGCCAGTTGGCGCTGGCGAGCATCTCGCTCAGCCACGCCTTGGCCGTCTTGTCCTGCGGGCCCGAGGACAATTCGACATAATAAGAGCGGTTGACGAGCACCTTGGGCAACGTCGCCGCGTTGATCTCGATCGCCCAGCCCTGCTTGGCGCGCGCGACATAGAGGTCGGGGACGACCGCTTGCATCGGCTCCCCGCCGAAGCGGCATCCGGGTTTGGGGTCGTAATTGCGCAACTCGCGGATCATGTCGGCGAGGTCTTCGTCGTCGACGTCGCAAATCCGCCGCAGCCGCGACATCTCGCCGCGCGCGACGAGGTCGAGATTGTCGATCAATCGCGCCATGCACGGATCGTAGCGGTCGGCCTCCTTCGCCTGGAGCGCGAGGCATTCGGCGAGGTCGCGCGCGCCGACCCCGGTTGGGTCGAACGTCTGGATCACCTTGAGCACGTCCTCGACATGCACCAGCGGCACGCCGAGCCGGTTGGCGATGTCGAGCAACGGCGTGGTCAGATATCCCGCTTCGTCGATCAGGTCGATCAGATGCTGGGCAACGAACATGTCGACGCCCGACAGCACTTCGCCCGCCTGGGTCAGCAAGTGATCGGCAAGCGTCAGGCTGGTGTCGGCAAAGGCGTCAAGATCGGGACCGTCCTCGCTCGCCCCGCCCGACGTGCCGCCGTTCATGCCGAGCGACCCATCCATCCCGGCCTGATCGGACGGCGAATCGTGGTGGAAGCTTTCCGCCGCGAAGTCGACGTCGAGCGAGGCTTCGCCGCCGCTCTCACCGTTGAGCAAGGCATCGGCGCTGGCCGGCTCGTCGCCCATCGCGACCGGTGCCTCGCGTTCGACGATCGGGCCGTCGTCGTCGCTGCCCGCGCTCGAACTGTCGAGCAACGGATTGCGCTCGATCTCCTCGGCGATGAAGGTTTCGACTTCGAGGTTCGACAGCGCGAGCAGGCGAATCGCCTGCTGCAACTGCGGCGTCATCACCAGCGATTGCGACTGCCGAAGATCAAGGCGAGGCGCGAGACTCATGGGCTGGTCAGAGCTGGAAGCTCTCTCCCAGATAGAGCCGGCGGACATTCTCGTCGGCGACGAGTTCCTCGGGCGAGCCGGCGAACAGCACGCGTCCATCGTAGATGATGTAGCCGCGATCGACGATGTCGAGCGTCTCGCGGACATTATGGTCGGTGATCAGCACGCCGATGCCGCGCTTCTTCAATTCGACGATCAGGTCGCGAATGTCGGAGATCGACAAGGGATCGATGCCGGCGAACGGCTCGTCGAGCAGCATGATCGAGGGATTGGCGGCGAGCGCCCGCGCGATCTCGGCGCGGGGGGGGTCTTTTCGACCGACAGGCCGCGAAAGATCGAGGTTTCCTGCGGTAGATAGCCCAGGCCGAGGATCGCGCGGCGGTACATCGGCAATCCGGTGATGTCGTCGCCATCGAGCATGATGCGGCCCGAATCGGGCTTCACCAACCCCATCACCGAATAGAAGCAGGTGGTCTTGCCGGCGCCGTTGGGACCCAATAGCCCGATCACTTCGCCTGGGCCCACCGACAGCGACACGTCGGTCAGCACGACGCGCTTGTCGTAGGACTTGGCGATCGACACGACCGACAGGCCGCGCATCACCGGGGCTTCCGCGATCGGCGGTATCTCTTCCAGGGTAACGGTATCGTTCATATCGGCTCCCTGAGTGCCCGCCTCTTGGTTACTGAATGGTTATCGGACAGGCAATTGGCAAGCTTTGTGCATGGCGCGCGCGGTGCCATGCACCGGCGTCTCGCCGCGAGCAAGCGTGTGCGCGGCGGATGCGCCAATAAATCGGGCTATCGGTTGCGCTTGGCCTTGCCGCTAAAGTGCATGGTCGCGCGTCCGTTGAGCCGCACCACGCGATTCTCGAGGTCGGCGTTCATCGTATCGGCGTTGAAATTACCTTGCGGCAAGGTGCCGGAGACGCCGCCCGTCCCCTGCATCGTGCGCTTCCTCAAATCGACCGTCGCCGCCTTGCTCTGGAGGCTATAGCCCCTGGGGCCGGTGAAGGTGATCGGCCCCGACACGTCGACCTGCTGGCTCTTCAGATTGTAATTGCCCTTGGGCGCCTGAAGCGTGCCGGGACCGTCCGACAGCAGGATATCGGCGTTCATCCGGTCGATCTCGACGATCGGCTGGGTGGCGTCGCGTTGCACCGCCGATTGCGCGGTCAAGGTGAAGGGTTGGCCCTTGTCATCCTGCCCGCGATAAGTTGCCGACTGGACGCGCAGGCGCTCCTTAGTGATCTCCACCTTGTTGCGGTCGAGCACGAAACTGACGTCGCCGCCGGCGGTCAGCGGCAGGAATACCATCAGCGCGGCGACGACGCCGACCGCCGACGGCAGGACGACGCGCAGGATCGCGATCAATGTGTCGTGTGCACTCCCCGGCGCCGCCCAGCGCTGACGCTCGGACCGCATCTGGAGCGCGACGTCAGACATGCGCGAAGATGTCGATTTCGGGCCAGCCGGCGAGGTCGAGCTCGGCGCGCCACGGCAGGAAGTCGAAACAGGCCTGCGCCAGCTCGGCGCGATTTTCGCGAACCAGGCGGCGATCGAGTTCGGCGCGCAGGCGATGCAGATAGCGCACGTCGGACGCGGCATAATCCTTTTGCGCGTCGCTCAGCTCGGGGCCGCCCCAATCGGACGATTGCTGCTGCTTCGAAATGTCCTGACCGAGCAGCTCGCGGACCAGCTCCTTCAGCCCATGCCGGTCGGTATAGGTGCGGACCAGCCGCGACGCGGTCTTGGTGCAATAGACCGGGCCGGCAGTGACGCCGAGATAGTGTTTGATCGCGGCGAGATCGAAACGCGCGAAATGATAGAGCTTGTCGCGCGCCGGATCGGCGAGCAACGCCTTGAGATTGGGCGCGGCATAATCGCTGCCGGGGCCGAAACGGACGAGATGCTCGTCGGGTCCGCCATCGGACAATTGCACCAGGCACAATCGGTCACGCGGCGTGATCAGCCCCATCGTCTCGGTATCGACGGCGATCGCGGCGCCGGGCGCGAACAGCCCGGCGGGAAGGTCTTCCTCATGGAGATATACGGTCATCGCCTAGCGCCTAGCCCTTCCGAGCCGAACGCTCAATGGCTGGGGAAGATGCGGCGTTCAGTGAGCGGCGCTGTTCCCGCCTCGACGCTCGCGCGCCTTGCGGCTCCAGATGTTGAGGATCTCGACCCCGGCGGAGAAGGCCATGGCGGTATAGACATAGCCCTTGGGGACATGGACGCCGAAGCCGTCGGCGATCAGCACGAGGCCGATCATCAACAGGAAGCCGAGCGCGAGCATGACCACGGTCGGGTTCTTGGCGATGAAGTTGGACAAGGGATCGGCGGCGAGCAGCATGACCCCGACCGCGACCACGACCGCGACGATCATGATCGGCAATTCGTCGGTCATGCCGACGGCGGTCAGGATCGAATCGATCGAGAAGACCAGATCGAGCACCAGGATTTGGGCGATCGCGGACGCGAAGCCGAGCGACTTCTGGCTGTTGGTCTTGTCGAGTGGCGAGTCCGATTCGGCCGGATCGACGCTGTGATGGATTTCGGTCGTCGCCTTGTAGAGCAGGAACAGGCCGCCCGCGATCAGGATGAGATCGCGAATCGAAAAGGCGGTCTCGAAGCTGGGAGTGCCATGCGCGTCGGCAGCACCCGTCAGCCCGAGATCGATCACCGGCGCCGTCATGCCGACGATCCAGCTGATCGTCGTGAGCAGCAGCAGACGCATGATCAGCGCGAGCCCGATCCCGATTCGCCGCGTGCGGGCACGGTCCGCCTCGGGCAATTTGTTCGACAGGATCGCGACGAAGACCAGGTTGTCGATGCCGAGCACGACTTCCATCATGATCAGCGTCAACAGCGCCGCCCAAGCGGCCGGACTGGCGAGAAGTTCGATGATCGACATGGGGCAGGGCTGTGCCGTCTTGGCCACGCTCGCGCAAGTATCGCGACGACAAGGGCAGGAATGCCGACGATTTTGTTCGCGGCGTGGCCGATTTTCGGCTAAGACTCGCACTAAGGCGCTATTGGTTTGCGTCCGAAGGCCTGCGTCTGTCGTCCGACGCGTTGGTTCTTGAATGTGATACGGGGCGAACCGGAAAGACGAACAGGGCATGAGTTTCGATAAAGGTGGCCGTGGCAATCGTGGTGGTCGCGGCCGTGACAAGCGCGACAATTTCGGCGGTGACGAATTTGGCGGCGGTGGTGGTGATTTCGGCGGCGGTGGCTTCGGCGGCGGTAGCAGCTATGGTGGCGGCGGCGGTGGATATCGCGGCGGCGGTGGCGGCTTCGGCGGTGGTGGCGGCTTCGGCGGCGGCGGCGGCGGTTTCCGCGGCGGCGGCGGCGGTGGCGGCGGGTTCCGTGGTGGCGGTGGTGGCGGCGGCGGCATGCCCCCCCAGGTCGTCGGTGAAGGCACCGGCGTCGTAAAGTTCTTCAACGGACAAAAGGGCTTTGGCTTCGTCGTTCGCGACGATGGCGGCGAGGACGTGTTCGTGCACATCAGTGCGGTCGAGCAGGCCGGCCTGACCGGCCTGGCCGAGGGCCAGCCGCTGGGCTTCACCCTCGTCGATCGCGGCGGCCGCATTTCGGCGACCGACCTCAAGATCGAGGGCGAGCCCTTGCCGGTCCAGGATCGCGGCCCGCGCCCCGAGCGTGCGGCAGGCGGCCCGGGTGGCGCTGGCGGCGGCGGTGGCCGCGAGCTGACTGGCGAGAAGGCGACCGGCACGGTCAAGTTCTTCAACGCGATGAAGGGCTTCGGCTTCATTCAGCGCGATGACGGCCAGCCCGATGCGTTCGTCCACATCTCGGCAGTCGAGCGCGCCGGCATGACCAGCCTGAACGAAGGCGATCGGCTCGAATTCGAGCTCGAGGTCGACAATCGTCGCGGCAAATACGCCGCGGTGAACCTGACGTCGATCTAATCGCCCTCCGGTTCTGCTTTTGAAAAGGCCCGGTCCGCCATGCGCGGGCCGGGCTTTTTCGTAACTAAATCCTCCCCGGGACGGGGAGGATTGAACTACCCCCGCAAGATCAGCCCTGCCCCAGCCAGAATCCCCAGCACCGCCACCGCACGCCCGACCGTCACCCGCTCCTTCAGAAACACGACAGCGATGATCAGCGCCGTCACCATCCCCGTCTCGCGCAACGCGGCGAGCGGCGCGGTCGGACCGATCGACAGTGCATAGAGCGCGAGGCCGTAGGTCAGGATCGACAGCGCACCGGCGATCGCGCCGGGCCGCCATTGCTGGCGCATCGACGCGAACAAGGTGCCGCGCGTCAGGATCGCGAAAAGGCCGACGATGACCAACCCCATCGTCACGAACATCCAGGCGATATAGCTGAACGGCGTCGGCGCCGCGCGCACGCCGGCGGCATCGATCACGGTATAGGCGGCGATGGTGAAACCGGTCAGCACTGCCCAGCCGAACCCGGCGCGGCTGAGGTGACGGCCGATCGCGAGCACGAACATCGACACGCCGATCAGCGCGATCCCGGCGACCGCCAGCGTCGAAACATGATCGCCGAGCAGCCCGAGCGTCACGCCCGCGGTGACCAGCGGTGCGGTACCGCGCAGCACGGGATAGGCCGAAGAGAAATCGCTGACCTGATACGCCCGGATCAGCGCGTAGAGATAGAGCGCATGGACCAGCGCCGTCGCCGCGAGCCACACCCAGGCGCCCTGCGGCAACGGCACGAGCAGCAAGGCAGGGAGCAGGATGATCGCCGCCGACCCGTCGGTCATCGCGCGCGACGCCATCTTGTCCTTGCCGCCCTTGACGATGGCATTGACCACCGCGTGGACAGATCCCGAAGCGATCATCAGCAGCGGCGCGAGCATGGCGGTCATCCTCGCCCTAATTGCGTGCGCCGCTGCCGACGTCTAGTCATGGGGCGTGCGCCCACCTACCGATCCCGCCGCCGCGCGCGCCCGCCTGACCGAGGCGTTGGTGCGTACCGGGCAGGAGGATCGCGCGGCGCTGCAGGACGTGTACCGGCTGACATCGGCGAAGCTTTTCGGAATTTGCCTGCGTATCTGTGGAGAGCGGAGCGCTGCCGAAGATGTATTGCACGAGGTTTATCTCACGATCTGGAAGCGCGCCGGCGCGTACGAGCCCGGCCGCGCGAGTCCGATTTCGTGGCTGGCGACGATCGCGCGCAACAAGGCGATCGACTGGGTGCGGGCAAGAGGCGCCCGGCCCTCGCATCCGGTCGAGGAGGCCGCGTTGGTAGCCGATCCGTCCCCCGATCAGCGCGAGATCGCCGAGCGCGACCAGGAGTCGCAACGGCTACACGATTGCCTCGACGCGCTCGACGAGCGCGCGCGCGACGCGATCCGCACGGCCTTTTTCGACGGCGTGACCTATGCCGAATTGGCCGAGCGCAAGAACGTGCCATTGGGCACGATGAAGAGCATCATGCGGCGCGGCCTGCTCCAGCTGAGGGGATGTGTCGATGACGCCTGACGCTCCCGATCCCGATATGACCGCCGCCGAACTCGCGCTCGGCCTGCTCGACGGCGAGGAGCGCGCCGCGGCGCTGCGCCGAGTGTTGGCCGATCCCCATTTCGCGCGCGAGGTCGAGCAATGGCGCCAGCGGCTGGCCGGCCTGTTCGACGATTATCCCGAGGTGGCGGCCCCCGACTCGGTTGCCGCACGGCTGGCCGCGCCCGAGCCGCTGCCCCAGGCACGGGCGACACCCGGCTTCCGTTGGCCGATAGCAGCGCTGGTCGGCGCGGTCGCAGCGATGTTTGCGCTGTTCGTCGTGCTGCAACCGACGTCGCAAGTGGCCGGCCCGCCGCACCACATGATGGTCGCCTCGTTGATGATGAGCGATAAATCGAGCGCGGTGCCGGCGATGGTCGACATGACCACCGGCGAGATGCGGATCGGCGAGGCCGGGATGGCGCCCCAGGGCAAGACCGCGCAGCTCTGGATGATCGGCGGCGACGGCGTGCCCAAGCCGATGGGAATGCTGGCCTCGACCGGACCGTCGCGCATGATGCTGCCGATGGAGAAGCGTCGCGGCCTGAAAGCCGGGATCATGCTGGCGGTGTCGATCGAACCACTGGGCGGGTCGCCGACTGGCCTGCCGACCGGACCGGTGGTGGCGAGCGGCAAGCTCTCGATCGCCTAGCTGCATCCAAGGGTGATCCCCAGCCGTACCTCTCGATGCACGCGCCAGAAGGCGTGCTTCAGGAGAGAGCGACATGAAGGTATTCCGGAAATTCGCGCTCGCGACCGCATTGGTCGCCGGCGCCACCGCGGGCGTCGCCGCGATGAAGAACCCGATGGTCGGCGGCGCGCCGATGTATTCGACCAAGACGATCGTCCAGAACGCCGTCAATTCGAAGGACCACACCACGTTGGTCGCCGCGGTCAAGGCCGCGGGGCTGGTCGACACCTTGTCGGGCAAGGGCCCGTTCACCGTCTTCGCCCCAACCAATGCCGCGTTCGCCAAGCTGCCCGCAGGCACCGTCGACACTCTGCTCAAGCCCGAGAATAAAGGCCAGCTGGCGTCCGTCCTGACCTATCACGTCGTGCCGGGCCGCATCACCGCGGCCGACATCGCGGCCAAGGCCAAGAAGAATGGCGGCGTCGCCAGCTATGCGACGGCCCAGGGCGGCATGCTCAAGTTCAAGAAGATGGGCGCCGGTTGGGCCGTGATGGACGACAAGGGTGACACCGGGATGATCACCATCGCCAATGTGATGCAATCGAACGGCGTGATCCACGTCATCGACACCGTCCTGCTGCCCTAATTCCTTCCGGGGCAGCGAGGGACCGGCGTCATTCCCCCGGCGCCGGTCTCTCACGTCACCAGCTTCCTGATCCCCGCGATCGTGTCCGCCTCCGCGGCCGGCTTGTCGGTGCGGATGCGGTGGATGCGGGGGAAGCGCATCGCGACGCCGGATTTGTGCCGTTTCGACTCGTGGATCGAATCGAACGCGACTTCGAGCACCAGGGTCTTCTCGACCTCGCGCACCGGGCCGAAACGGTTGACGGTGTGGTTGCGCACAAAGCTGTCGAGCCATTTCAGCTCGTCGTCGGTGATCCCCGAATAGGCTTTGCCGACGGGCAGCAACTCGCCCTCCTCGGTCCAGCAGCCGAACGTATAATCGCTGTAGAAGGACGAGCGCCGGCCATTGCCGCGCTGCGCGTACATCATCACGCAATCGGCGGTCAGCGGATCGCGTTTCCATTTGTACCACAAGCCGGTGCGGCGGCCGGCGACGTAGTCGGAATCGCGCCGCTTGAGCATCACGCCCTCGATCGCGGCATCGCGCGCGCCGGCGCGGAGTTCCTCGAGCGCGGCGAAATCCTTCGCTTCGATCAGGACGCTGATGTCGAACCGGCCGGAATCGAGCCGGCCGGCGAAGCTCTCGAGCCGCGCGCGCCGGTCGGTCCAGGCGAGCGCACGCAGATCCTCGCCGCCATCGAACAAGATGTCGTAGAGGCGGACGAAGGCTGGATAATCGTCGAGCATCTTTGCCGACACGGTCTTGCGTCCCAGCCGCTGTTGCAGCGCATTGAAGCTGGCGGCACCCGCGCCGCCCTCAAGCGCGCTGCCCTGCGCTTCGCCCTTCACCATCAATTCGCCGTCGAGCACGCCCGGCGAGCGGAACGCCGCGGCGATGTCGGGAAAGCTCCCGGTAATGTCGTCGCCCGCACGGCTGTAGAGCCTCGTCGTGCCGCCGACATGGACGAGCTGGACGCGGATGCCATCCCATTTCCATTCGGCGGCATAATCGGCGAGATCGACCGTTCCGTCCTCGAGCGGATGCGCGAGCATGAAGGGGCGAAACACGGGTACGTCGGCGGCGGTCGGCTGGGGCCCGCGGCCTTCGACCCAGTCGAACAATTCGGCATAAGGCGGGCGAATCGCGTGCCAGACTTCCTCGACACCTTCGACCGCGACGCCGAAAGCCTGCGCCAAGGCGGTCTTGGCGAGGCGTGCTGAGACGCCGATGCGGAGCGCACCGGTCGCCATCTTAAGCAGCGCGAATCGCTCCTCCGCATTCATCCGGTCGAGCATCGCGGCGAGTGCAGCGGGTGCGTCCGAGCGCGACAGCGAATTGAGCGTGTCGACCACTTGCCCGACCGACAGCGGCTCGCCGCTGCCGTCATCGGCACCGGGCCACAGCAAGGCGATCGTCTCCGCGGTATCGCCGACATAATCGCGGCTCATGCGGAACAGCACCGGGTCGACACGCTCCTCGATCAGCGCGCGGATCACTGCCGGCTTGATTGCGGGAAGGTCGAGATCGCCGGTCAGCGCCGCAATCGCCCAACCACGATCGGGATCGGGGGTCGCCTTGAGATAATCGCCGATCAGCTTGAGCTTGGCGTTGCGCGACCGCGTGTAGATCAGCGAATCGAGGAGCTGCGCGAAAGCATGCATGTCGCGACCAACATGGCGCTCGCGTAACGGTTCCACCAGAGGCGTTGGCGAAGGCGAGCATGATCGTGCATGTCCAAAATTCCTCCCCGGCACGGGGAGGAATTTCCAGACCATTGCTCGCCGCCCGCGCACCCCTTACGCCCTCGACCATGCGCAAGCTGCTGAAGGTTCTGCTGATCCTGCTGCTGATCGTGGCGGGATTCTATCTCTATGCGCGCGCCGAAGCGCGGTGGGACCCCGTAGTGCGCACCGCCACGATCAAGCTGCCGCGCTGGCCCAAGGGAATAAAGCCGGTTCGCGCCGTCCTGATCAGCGACGTGCATATCGGCAGTCACGCGATGGACGAAGCGCGCCTCAGCCGCATCGTCGACCAGATCGACGCGCTCAATCCCGATATCGTGCTGATGGCGGGCGACTTCATCTATGGCCACGATCCACATGGCGGGAGGAAGCTCGGGCCCGGGTTAGTGGCGCCGTTCAAGAAACTGCATCCGCCGCTCGGCGTCGTCGCGGTGCTCGGCAATCACGATCATTGGACCGGAGCCGACGACGTCACCAGCGCGTTGGCCCAGGCGCGGATCACCGTTCTCGTCAACGACGTCACAGCGCGCGGGCCAATTGCGATTGGAGGGATCGACGATGATTTTTCCCACCATGCCAATATCGCCGCGACGATGGCCAAGCTGCGCCCGTTCGAGGGAGCACGCATCATCCTGACGCATTCTCCCGACATCGCGCCGCGATTGCCGGGGGACGTGCATCTGCTGCTCGCGGGACACACGCATTGCGGACAAGGCGTGCTGCCCTTTTACGGCCCGGTTGCAAGCGTATCCCGTCTCGGGGACCGGTATCGCTGCGGGCTGGTGCTCGATCCGGGGCGTGCCGTGATCGTGACCGGAGGATTAGGCACGAGCGGCCCGCCGCTCCGGTTCGGCGCGCCGCCCGATCTGTGGTTGATCACGATCGAGGGCTGACGCTTATCCGTCCGCTAACTCGCGCAAGAACAGGCATCAGCCTCCATATCACGCCTTCCGCCCAGCCTCGAACAGGAACCAGGCGCGGCGTTCGGCCTGGTCCGTCCAGTCGTCGATCATCGCGCTGGTGGCATTGTCCCTGGCGTTGTCGGCGATGTCCTTGGCCTCGCGCAGGCTCTCGACCAGCTTGAGGTTATCGTCGCGCAATTCCTTGAGCATGTCGTCGGGCGCGACGAAATCCTTGTCGTTGTCCTTGAGCGTCTGGTGCCGGGCGATGTCGCCGATCGAGCGCAGGGTGACGTTGCCGGTCTTGCGGACGCGCTCGGCGATATCGTCGGTCGAGGCGAAGATTTCCGCCGCCTGTTCGTCGAGCATCAGATGATAGTCGCGAAAATGCGGGCCCGAGACATGCCAGTGGAAGTTCTTGGTCTTGAGGTAGAGCGCGAACGAATCGGCCAGGATCGTGTTGAGCGCGTCCTTCACGCTTTTCGCGGCGTTGGACGACAGATCGGTCGGCGTCTTGAGATCGGCGTTGGGCATGGTGTCTCCGTTGAACGAAAGAGTCGTTGCGACAACGGATCAATATAGGATTGGCTCCGCCCCTTGCCGCACGAAAATGCCGGGCAGAGTGATCGACGCGCTAGATCAGCCGCAGCGCCGAGAATGCCAACCAGAACCCCGCGACTGCGAGCAATCCGCCCAGGATTATGCCGATCGCGCGGTGCGGCAAGGTGCGCCAGATCAGGTCGCCGCCGATTGCCGCGAACCCGAGCACAACCGCACTGCCGATGAACCCGCCGATCCCGGCAAGCGCGGCGGTGCCGCTCATCGCCAGCGCGAGCGTGACGAATTCGCTGCGCCCGCTCCACCCGCCGACGATCAGCCGCGCGGCGACGGTCCAGAACGGATGACGCCCCTCGCCCGGCTCGATCGGCTTGCCCGGCCAAATCCCCCCGCTCGCCGCGGCGAGCAGGGCGAAGGCGACGAACAGCCGCTGCGGATTGGGCGTGAGATGCGGCGCGAGGAAGAAGCCCGCCACCGCGGCAATTGCGTGCGTGATCAGGATCGCGACCAGCGCACCGGCCAGCACCGCGCCGGCCTTGCGAGAGCGATCGGCGACACGCGCGACATAGGCCGCGGTTGGATCGGTCGCGCGAATCAGCAAGGCGGCAACCAGCGCCGCCATCAATGAATCCATTAGCCGCCCAGTCGCATCGCACCGGCGGCGAGGAAGACGTGGCCGGTCTGCGCGTCGGTCTGGCCGCAGCCGACCGCTTCGGTCAGCATCGCGATCCAGCCGCGCACGATCATCCCGCTTTCGCCGCGTCCCAGTGCCGATTCGAGCGCGTGCGCCACCGCCACAACGGGCAGCACGCCCGCCGCTTCGGCCACGCAACGGATTGAATCGACTTCGACGACGAGGTCGCGCGGACGCACATGCTGTGCCATCAGGTCGAGCCGCGCGATCCGCGCGGCGAGATCGTCATTACGAGCAGAAACCCCCATTTCCCTAACTCCCGCTTCGCTGGCTCGAGAGTGCTACCGATATGGTAAAGGGGGTGTTAAAGCCCCTTCCGCTTGACAATCCCCCTCGGCTGGGCCAATGGCCCGCCCCTGACAAGCGGCGGCGCGTCCGCCGCTTTTGTATTTCAACCAGCAGGAATTTGGGTCATGGCCAAGCCGACCACCGTCAAGATCAAGCTCGTCAGCTCGGCCGACACCGGCTTCTTCTACGTCACGAAGAAGAATCCGCGCACCCAGACCGAGAAGCTGTCGTTCCGCAAATACGATCCCGTCGTGCGCAAGCATGTCGAGTTCAAGGAAGCGAAGATCAAGTAACTCGCGCTAGCGCGAGTTACGCAGTCCCCGCGTCAGCGGGGACCCAGGCCGCAGGGGAAACCCTCGCGGCCTTTTTGCTTTTCCCTGGCCCGTCATCCCAACCGTCACCCCAGCGAAAGAGCGTCGGGTTGAGCATGCCCCGCATGCTCAAGGATCGTCCGGGGGGACGATCCGACCCGACGCTGGTCTCACGCGGATCGCGCCATCGCGAGAGATCCCAGCTTTCGCTGGGATGACGGATTTGGTGTCGATGACGGACTCGCGTCAAAGCAGCGCGTTCACTTCCTCGACGAATCGCGCGACCGAAATCGGTTTGGACACATAGGCGTCGGCACCGGCGGCGCGGATGCGGTCCTCGTCTTCGCGTCCGGCATAAGCGGTGACCGCCATGATCGGGATCTTGCCCAGATTCTCGTCAGCCTTGATCTGCAGGATGAGGTCATAGCCGCTGACATAGGGCAGCTGGATGTCCATCACGATGAGGTTGGGAACGAAGGCGCGCGCGCGGTCGACCGCCTCGCGCCCGTCGCGCACGGGTTCGGTCTCGAATTCGTGCGCGCGCAGCAAATCGCAGAACAGCTTCAGATTGAGTTCGTTGTCCTCGACAACCAGCACGCGCTTTGCCAACGGGGTCTCCTTGGACCACGACATAGCAATGAACCCCACCGACACCAACGACGCCCCGACCCTGGCATTGCACGCGCTGGCCTGGACGCTGGCCGATCCGGCGCGCGCGCGGCGGTTGCTCGACCTGACCGGACTCGACGCCGATGACCTGCGTGCGTCGGCGGCAAATCGCGGTACCCAGGCGGCAGTGCTGGGATTCCTCGAAGCGCACGAGCCTGACCTGGTCGCCTGCGCGGCCGAGCTCGGCATCAAACCCGAGGCGCTGGTCGCCGCCCGCCGGAGTCTGGAAGCATGACGCGCCCGCTGCTGATCTGCGATTGCGACGAAGTGCTGCTGCACATGGTGCGCCATTTCGGCACCTGGTTGCGCGAGCGCCACGACATCGCCTTCGCGCATGAAACGGGCAGTTTCATCGCCATGACCCATGCCGATGGTAGCCCAGTCGACCATCAGCGAATCTGGGCGATGCTCGACGAATTCTTCCCCGCCGAAATGGAGCGCCAGACCCTGGTCCCCGGTGCCGCCGAAGCGCTGGCGGCGCTGTCCGAGCGCGCCGACATCGTTATCCTGACCAATCTGGGCGACCATTGCCGCGACCATCGCATCGAGCAGCTGGCGCGGCACGGCATCCGCCACCGGGTCGAGACCAATCAGGGCGGCAAGGGTGGACCGGTCGCACGGCTGGTCGCGGAATATGGCAATCCGGTCACGGTTTTCGTCGATGATCTGGCGACGCACCACGAATCGGTTGCCAAGCACGCGCCCACAGTCCACCGGCTGCACCTAGTCGCCGAGCCCGCAATGGCACCGCAAGTGCCGCCCGCGGCGCACGCGCACGCACGAATCGACGACTGGGGGGCAGCGCGCGACTGGATCGCCCAGCGCTTCGCCGCCGACCAGCCGGCCATAACAGAAGGGATTTCCGCATGACCGACCGTATCGACCGCAAGCTGGAGGAAATGGGCCTGAGCCTGCCGTCGCCGGCCGCCCCAGTCGCCTCATACGTGCCGACGGTCGACGCCAACGGTCTGCTGCACATTTCGGGGCAGTTGCCGTTCAAGGACGGCAAGGTCGTCACCGGCCGATTGGGTGACGGGGTCGACAAGGTCGCAGGCCAGGAAGCCGCCGAATTGTGCGGACTGATGCTGGTCGCGCAGATCAAGGCGGCGCTGGGCGGCGACCTCAGCCGCGTCGAGCGCATCGTCAAGCTGGGCGTGTTCGTCAATTCGGCGCCCGATTTCACCGATCAGCCCGAAGTCGCCAATGGCGCATCGAACCTGATGGAAGCTCTGTTCGGTGAGGCCGGCAAGCACGCCCGCAGCGCGGTCGGCGTCGCGGCGCTGCCGCGCGGCGCGGCGGTCGAGGTCGACGCCGTCGTCAAGCTGGCCGACTGAACCAACTAAACGTCATGCCGGGCTTGTCCCGGCATCCACCCATCCGCATATTCCCAAGCATGCAGGATGAACGGCGGCGTGAATCCCGGCGCAATGTCGGGGTGACGGGGAAATGCGGCGCGTGAGCCGCCAGCCCGTCACCGCGCGCATCTCGGAAGGCGTGTCGCAAGTGGCGGCCGCCGACTGGGATGCCTGCGCCGGCACCGGCAATCCGTTCGTGCGCCACGATTTCCTCTCGATCCTCGAAGAATCGGGCAGCGTCGGGCGCGGTACCGGTTGGCAAGCGCTGCCGGTAATCGTCGACGGCGCCGACGGTCGGCCCGCCGCGATCGCGCCGGCCTATGCCAAGAGCCACAGCCAGGGCGAATATGTCTTCGACCATGGCTGGGCCGATGCCTGGGAGCGCGCCGGCGGCGATTATTATCCCAAGCTTCAAGTGGCGGCGCCGTTCACCCCGGTGCCAGGCCCGCGATTGCTGCTACGCGACGAGACGATGGCCACCGCGCTGATCGGCGCGATCGAGGCGCTGACCGATCAGAACGGGCTGAGCTCGGCGCATGCGACCTTTGTCGCGCCCGACCAACTGCCGCTATTCGAGGCGGCGGGCTGGCTGATCCGCGAGGGCACCCAATTCCATTGGCAGAATGACGGCTATGCGACGTTCGACGATTTCCTGGCAGCGCTCGCCAGCCGCAAGCGCAAGGCGATCCGCCAGGAGCGCGCCAAGGCGGTCGAGGGCCTGACCATCCGCCACGTCACCGGCGCCGAGCTGACCGAGGCGCATTGGGATGCGTTCTGGGCATTCTATCAGGACACCGGCAGCCGCAAATGGGGGCATCCCTATCTGACGCGGCCATTCTTCTCGTTGCTCGGCGAGCGGATGGCGGATGAGGTTCTGCTGATCCTGGCCGAACGCAACGGCCGCCCGATCGCGGGCGCGCTCAACCTGATCGGCGGCGATACGCTATATGGCCGCTATTGGGGATGCGTCGAGGACGTCCCCTTCCTCCATTTCGAACTCTGTTATTACCAGGCGATCGACGCTGCGATCGCGCGCGGGCTATCGACGGTCGAGGCAGGGGCGCAGGGCGAGCACAAATTGGCGCGCGGCTATGTTCCGGTGCCGACCTGGTCGGCGCATTACATTCCCGACCGCAACTTCCGTCGTGCGATCGCCGATTTCCTGGCGCGCGAACGCGCCGGCGTCGAGAGCGACCAGCAATATCTGGCCCAGCTCACGCCATTCAGAAGAGGGGAACCTTGCTCTTAGGCGGGAGCGGGAAGTCGCTCCTCTTGGCTTGCGGCGCCACCTCGACATGGTTGACCTTGAACACCACGCTGTCGCCGCTGCGCCAGATCGGGGTCAGGTCCTGCACGTATTTGGCGTGATAGGGCGGCGGCGTGATCAGCCACACATAATCGAATGCCGGGCGCGGGAAGAGCGCGAGGCTGCGGTCGATCGGTCGCCACCATTCGCGCGCGCATTGCCGTTCGGTGACGATTTCCGAGGGGTCGTGCGAGAAGTGCCCGGCAGCGACATATTTGGTCGTGAGCAATTGCGCGCCCGGCATCGACCATTGGTCGTTGGTATAGGCAGCGTTGCGTTCGAGCGCGAGCGCGGGGAGATGCTCGAGCCGGCTCATCAGCCATTCGTTGTTGCACGTCTTGCCGACGAAGCTGACCAGGCGCGCGCCGACCGGGATGTGATCGAGCGCCTTGAGCTCACGGTCGTAATTCTGGTCGAAGATGTAAAAGCTGACCGTCGTCGCGGTGGTACGGACCAGCACGAAGGCAAGGCCCAGCGCCGCGACCGTCGTCATCGTGCGTGGCGACACCATTTTTTTGGGCCGGATCGCGATCACCGCGATCGCCACCATGAACGGCGCCAGCCGCATATCGGCATAAGCCGAACCGAACACGATGCGCGGCAACAGCACGAAGACCGCGACCAGGAACAAGGTCGAGAGGCCGACGGCGCGCGAATATTCGAAATTGGGGTCGCGCACCGCCTTGTAAATGACGAGCCCGATCACCGCCACCGAGGCAATGTCGAACGCCATCCAGCGATCGCGCAACATCATCGTCAGCCAGCTGATCTTGGCCTGCCAGTTGAACCAGTCGCCGGTCTCCCCGGTCACGTGCTGGCCGTTGCGCCAGGCGATCATCAGCAGCATCGGCAAGCAGAGCGGCAGGCAGTGCAGCCCGGCACGGACGAATCCCATCGCCCAGCGCTTGGCGCCTTCGCGCGTGATCGGCCCGATCCGCGCCCCGACCTCGTTTTTTATGCGGTCATGCTCGCGCACCATTTCCGCCGAGAAGGCAAGCACGCCGAGCACACCCCAGCCGAAGGTGTGACAAACCCACAGGATACATGACAGCGGCACGAAGAGGATCGCGCGCAACCAGAACTTCTTGAGCCGCGCGAGGCGCAGCCACAGCGCAAACATCGGCAGCGCCCAGGCCATGGACAGCATGAAGTTCACGAAGCCGAATTGCAGCGGGTAGCAATAAGCGAGCGGCAACGCGAACAAGGCAGTGGGCGGGATGCGCCCATGGACTTCGCGCGCGATCCACAACAAGCCGATCACGATCAGCGGCGGGATCGACAATACGATCAGCTTGACCGACAGTTCGAGCCCGAAGATCGGGTGCATGATCTCGACCAGCAGATCGACGCCGAGATTGCCGATCAGCGACCATTGGAAATTGTACCAGTCGAGCAGCCAGGGATAATTCTGGAGATCGACCTGGACGCGATACCGGCCCATATGACCGGGCAGGTCGACCAGCGGCGGGATGTCGGGCCATAACAGCGGCACCATCGACAACAATGCCATCACCACCACGAAGGTGCGCGTCTGCCACCATTGAAGTTTGCCGCTGCCGTCCATCTTCGCGGCTTTAGGCATGGGCGGGGCCACGCCGCAAGATCAACGCACGCGCCAAACCTTTGCGGGCGAGCCGGGGAGCGGCATCGGTGTCAGCCAGGCAGGTATCCGGCCGGCGTCGAGACGTGCCAGGAACCCCGAGGGCGATTCGCTTTCATAGATCATGATCTCGGGCAGGCCGGGGCAGAACGCGACATAGTCGATTCGCCGCCTGAGGATGATGGCATGCGCCTGATCCTCGGTGCCGACAAATGCCGCGATCACGTCATGCATGGCGGTTGCGCCACGATGATGCCCACTCGCCACGGCGTCGTGCGGTGTGAGCAGCAGGATCGCCGGCGAAATATCGAGCGGCGCGAGCACGTTGCCGCGCGGCAAAGCGTGGAGCGCCCGCATGTCGCTGGCATCGAGGCACCCCATCGCCCGGTGCACCGTTGCGACTCGCGGATCGGGCGCCAACGCGGCCAACGACGTGTCGAAAACCGCGCCCGGCGCCGCCGCGGCGAAGATACCGAACGTCGCTGCGAGCCGCTTGGGCAGGCTGTCGATCGCCCGCGCCCGTAGGAGCAGCGGATGAAGCAGGCGTACCACCCCTGCGATCGCCAGCAGGTTGGCGACGCCGCCCGACCGCTGGACGAAGATCGCCGCCGCCGTCGCCGCCCCCAGCAGGAACAACAAGGTGATCCAACGTACACGCTCTTCGCCCGTGCTCGTCCTCACCGCCAGCACGGCCCCGGCCAGCCCGAGCAGCGGAAGGGCAATCGTGTTGACGATCGCGAACGGCGTCTGGTCCCATAACGGCAGGCCTTCGGCCACGTTCATGTACCAATAATGGTGGACCAGCGGATCGAGCTGGCCGAACGGACCCGCCGCGCATTGCGGCGCGAGCAAGGGAAGTGGGACGAGCGCTGCCACGCCGACGCCCGCCAGTCCGGCCAGACGACCGACTAGCGTCAGGATCGGCAGTGCGGTCAGCGCGATCGTGCCCACCGTCGCGACCATGAGCATCGCGAGATAGACTGGCGACACCGCGTCGCACGGCGACACCAACCAGGCGCTCGCCGGATGCGATACCAGGAAGATAAAGACGGCGCCGAGACTGGTGGCCGCTACCGTCGCCGTCAGCAGCGGGCGATTGGCCGGCATCACCGCCCATTTCAGCGAGACCAGCGCCAGGATCGCCGCGATCATCGGCAAGCCTTCGAGCGAGATCGACAGCCACACGGCGATCGTCGCTCCGGCCAGCAAACCCGCTTTCCTGGTGGGGGCGCCAACCAGCGCATAGGCCGCGAGAAGCGCGGTCGCCATTTGCCAGCCGTGATGGTCGATCCGCATCGGCCGAAGCTGGTGGAGGACTTCCACGCCGAGGGGGGTAATACACACCGCCATCAGCGCCGCACCGTCATTGGCGAGCAGCCGCCGCGCGAGTGCTGCTACCAACGCCATCACCACGCCGAGCGTCAGTAGCGGCACGACCACCAAGGCGACATGTTCGGCGGCAAGGTGGCCAAGCAGTGGCCGCAGCGTCACGATCACCGCCGCAATCGGCAAGTCGACCACGCGTGACCAGTGCATCGGCACGCCGGCGGGATCATTGAGACGATGCTGGGTCAGATCGAACCAGCTCTGCCCTGCCAGCCAGTCGCGGACCTGCAACAGCCGCATCTGGTCGTCGGGATCGGGAAAGCGCCAGGCGACGATGGCGCTCCAGGTGATGACGATGAGCAGGGCCGACGTGATCGCCCAGATCGCCGCGACCGACAGCCAAAAGCGCCGCCGAGTCATGCGAATACGATCTTCGCCCGCAATAGATACGTGGCCTGGAAGCTCGCCGCGACCGCGATCAGCTTGGCCAGCCGGGCGTCGAGCCCGAATTGGACCGCCAGGCTGACGATCGCAACGGTGATCAGCAGGCCGGCAAAGGCCGAGAGCAGGAACAGCGCCTGTTGCCGCGCGCGATCGATGCCGACGTCGCGCAACTCACCGGCGAACACCAGCCGGCTCGATATCAGCCAGTGCATCAGGATGCCGGCGCTGTAACTGAGCGCCGACAACAGCGCGATCGGCATGCCGCTGGCCTGGAGCACCAGGAACAGCGAGACATCGACGCCAAGCGCGACGACGCTCGCGGCGAGATAGCGCAAATAGGTCGCTCGCCACAGCAAGGCCATGACGCGATTCATCATGCCGCCGCCCCCAGGCGGGCAGGCACGAGGCGTTCGGACGCCAGTGCGGCGCGTTCGCCCTCATTGCCGCTCTCGTGATATTCGGCGTCCTCGTTGACCGCCCAGATATCGTAGAGGCGCTCGCCCGCCTGGATGTTTCGGACGGTGAGCATCGCGGTCATCATCGCGTGATCCTGATTGTTATAGCGATGCATGCCGTTGCGTCCGACCATATGGAGCGTCGGATAGCGCGCTTCGAGCTCGCCGCGCATTTCCTCGACATTGGTCCGGTAAGCGTCGTCATAGACCGGATAGGCCTTTTCCTGCCGCACGACGCGCCCGCCGACCACGGTGGCCGGATCCGCCAGCCCCAAAGTCGCGAGTTCCTTCGTCGCCAAGGCGACGAGGTCATCGTCCGAAGCCGACCACAGGCCATCGCCTTCGAAACAGAAATATTCGAGGCCGACACAGGCAAGCGCTTCGTCGGGCACCATTTCGGGGGACCAGCTGCGGAAATTCTGAACGCGGCCGACCTTCACGCGCGGGTCGTGAATATAGATCCAATTGTCGGGGAACAAATCGTCCGACCGAATCATCAGCGCCACCGTCAGGAAGTCGCGGTAATTGAGGTCGAGGGCATTGGGCAAAGTCGCCGGCAACGGATGGATCCGACCGGCCAGCTCGCGCATCGGCGCCGACGAGATGACATGGCCGGCATTGATCGTCAGCATCTCGTCGCCACGCCGCGCCGCGACACGCCAGCGCCCGGTCGCCTGGTCCTGGCTGATCTGATGCAGCGCGGTGCCCATCAGCACGCGATTGCCCCCGGCGAGCACCTTGTCGCGCGCGGCATCCCACATCATGCCCGGCCCTTGGCGCGGGTAGCGGAAGGTTTCGAGCAATGTCTTGACGGCCATGCCGTCGTTGCGCCGCTTGTTGAGCCCGAGCGACCGCTTGAGCCCGTCGATCACCGCGCCGCCCAGGCTCAATCCCTTGATGCGCTGCGCGGCCCAGTCCGCCGACATTTCGTCGCACGGCATTCCCCAGACCTTTTCGGTGTAGGTCTTGAAGAAGATCGAATAGAGTTTGTGGCCGAACTGGTTGACCACCCATTGCTCGAACGAGCGCGGGTTCTTGGTCGGAAACGCCTTGGCCTTGGCATAACTCAGCATGCACATTGCCGAGCGCCAGATGCCGAGATTCATCAGCGCCTCGAACCCGCGCAGGGGATAGCTGTAGAATTTGCCCTCATAATAGATGCGGCTCATCCGCGGGCGTTCGATGAAGTCGTCGGGCAGGATCTCGTTCCAGAGATCGACTACCTCTTTCGATTTCGAGAAGAAGCGATGGCCGCCGATATCGAACCGGAAGCCGTCATGCTCGACCGTGCGGCTGATCCCACCGACATAGACCGGATCCTTCTCGATCACCGTAACCGAATAGCCGAGCTTGGTGAGCTGGTACGCGGCAGTCAGGCCCGCCGGGCCGGCGCCGATGATCGCGACATCGACTGCCTGATCGTCCCGCATGTCTACTTTCCCCCCGAACCGCGATGGTCGAGAGGAGCCTTGGCGGCAAAATGGTTAACGCTCCCCTAAAACGCGCCTTGGGGATGAGCGGAATCGGACCATTCCTACTCGGCTGCACGAGCAGGCACCAATAGTCGTCATCCCAGCGCAAGCTGGGATCTCAAGCGAGGGCGCGATGCCGCACGAGACCCCAGCTTGCGCTGGGGTGACGATATGGGGCGATGACGGATGCTGGCTCAGCGATCCCGCCGCCCGAGCAACCGCAACCGCAGCGCGTTCAATTTGATGAACCCTGCCGCATCGCGCTGATCGTACGCGCCCTGATCGTCTTCGAAGGTCACGACCTTCTCGCTGTAGAGCGAATAAGGCGATTTGCGCCCGATCACATAGACCCCGCCCTTGTAGAGCTTGAGCCGCACCGTGCCGGTGACCTTTTCCTGGCTGTGGTCGATCGCCGCCTGGAGCATTTCGCGCTCGGGCGAGAACCAGAAGCCGTTATAGATCAGCTCAGCATAACGCGGCGCAAGCTCGTCCTTGAGGTGGGCAGCGCCGCGGTCGAGCGTCAGCTGCTCGATGCCGCGATGCGCGAGGTGATAGATCGTGCCGCCCGGCGTCTCGTACATGCCGCGCGATTTCATCCCGACGAAGCGGTTCTCGACCAGGTCGAGGCGGCCGATGCCATGGCGCTTGCCCAGCTCGTTGAGCTTGGTGAGGAGCGTCGCGGGGGACATGCCCTCGCCGTTCAACGCGACGCCGTCGCCGCGCTCGAAATCGATCGTGATGATCTCGGGCGTGTCGGGCGCATCCTCCGGATTGTCGGTGCGCGAATAGACGTAATCGGGCACTTCTTCCCACGGATCCTCGAGCACCTTGCCCTCGGACGAGGTGTGGAGGAGGTTGGCGTCGGTCGAGAACGGCGCCTCGCCGCGCTTGTCCTTGGCGACCGGAATCTGATGCTGTTCGGCGAATTCGATCAGCCGGGTGCGGCTGGTCAGGTCCCATTCGCGCCACGGCGCGATCACCTTGATGTCGGGGGCGAGCGCGTAATAGCCGAGCTCGAAGCGGACCTGGTCGTTGCCCTTGCCGGTGGCGCCGTGGCTGACCGCGTCGGCATTGACCAGCTTGGCGATCTCGATCTGGCGCTTGGCGATCAGCGGGCGCGCGATCGAGGTGCCGAGCAGATACAGGCCCTCATAGAGCGCGTTGGCGCGCATCACCGGAAAGACGTACTCCTTGACGAATTCCTCGCGCAGATCGTCGATGAAGATATGCTCTGGCTTGACCCCCGCCATCTCGGCCTTCTTGCGCGCCGGCTCGAGCTCCTCGCCCTGGCCGAGATCCGCGGTGAAGGTCACCACCTCGCATTGATAGGTCTGCTGGAGCCATTTGAGGATGACGCTGGTGTCGAGGCCGCCCGAGTAAGCAAGGACGACACGATTGATCTTTTCCGACATGGCGGCTCCGAACGCTGAATTGGGGAATCGCGAGCGCGTCTAAGTCCCGGGGGACGGTTCCGCAAGCGGCGGAGGCGTTCCGACGTCCTTGAGCAGCCCCGGCCACCACAAAGCGAGCGCGCCAGCGCGATAGACATAGCTCATGGTCAGTGCGATCCACACGCCGAGCGCTCCCCAGGGGCGCATCGCGAGATCGGTCGCGATGTACAAGCCCGTCGACAGGATCGCGGCGTTTCTCAACGCCTTGCCTCGCGTCGCGCCGATGAAGATGCCGTCGAGCAGCCAGGCTGGCGCGCCGATCAGCGGCAGCAGCGCGGCGAACGGGGCAAACGCCAGCGCGCGTTCCTGCACGTGCGGGTTGCTGGTCATCAGCTCGACCAGCCAGCGCCCGCCCAGGCCGATCGCCGCGACGAAGACGAAACCGCTGGCGAAGGAGAATTCGCCGGTCAGCCGGATCGCACGGAGGAAATCAATCCGCGACTTTGCCCCTATCGCCTGGCCGACACGCGATTCGGCGGTGAAGGCGAAGCCGTCGAGCACATAGGCCGCCAGGCCGACGAATTGCGACAGGACATGGTTGGCGCCGAGCTGGACCGGCCCCAGCCGGGCGCCGGCATTGGCGAACCAGCCGAACAGGATCAGCAAGGCGACGGTGCGGACCATGATGTCGGCATTGACCCCGAACAGCCGCTTGAGCGCGGCCGGCTCGAAGGCGCGCGCGGCTTCGCTGCGGATCGCGATGCGGCCGTCACGCCCGAGCACGACAGCGGCGATGCTGAAGCCGGTTGCCAGCGCGATCCACTCCGCGCTCGACGTGCCGAACCCGACGCCGCGCGCGCCCCAGCCGAAATGCCAGACGAAGATCAGGTCGAACGCGATGTTGGCGGCATTCATCACCACCTGGAGCAGGAGCGCCGCGCGCGTCCGCCCCAGTCCGAGCAGCCAGCCGTTGATGGCGAAGCCGGCGAGCGCGGCGGGTGCGCCGAACAGGCGAGCGGCAACGAACCCCTCCGCCACGCTGTCGAGCTCGCCCGAGCCCGCGAAGATACGAAAGGCGAGCGGGACGATCGCCGCCTGGAGCGCAAGCAGCACCGCACCGAGCCCGACGCCCAAAGCGATGCCGCGGATCAGGAGCGCGCGAACCTCGACCAAGTCCCTGGCGCCCTCAGCCTGCGCGGTCAGCCCGGTCATCCCCATCCGCAGGAAGCCGAAGGTCCAGAACAGGAAAGTGACGACGAAACTGCCGAGCGCGACCGCCGCCAGCGCCACCGCATCGCCGGTCCGGCCGATGATCGCGGTGTCGACCAGCCCGACCAGCGGCACCGTGATCTGCCCGATCATGATCGGCCAGGCCTGCGCTGCGATCGAGCGGCGAGTGATCGCGGAGGCGGTCATGGCAGGCCGCTTAAGCGAAGCACGGTCGGCGTGCTAGGCTGGGCGGACCGACTCGCTAGGGGTGCGATCGATGGCCGAGAACAAGACCAAGACGACGACGGTCGACCCGCACGCGTTCCTCGCCGCGGTCGAGAATCCGCAGCGGCGCGCCGACGGCCAGGCGCTCGCCACGATCATGACGCGCATCTCGGGCGAGCCGCCGGTGATGTGGGGGCCGTCGATCGTCGGGTTCGGTCTGCATCGCTACAAATATGACAGTGGGCGCGAGGGCGAGATCTGCACGATCGGCTTTTCGCCGCGCAAGGCGGCGCTGGTTCTCTACCTGAGCTGCGATCTCGACTCGAATCAGGCGCTGCTCGACCGGCTGGGCAAGCACGAACGCGGACGCGGCTGCCTCTACGTCAAGAAGCTGGCCGATGTGGATGCGGAAATACTCGAGGAAATGATCGCGGCCGCCTGGGCGGCACGCCCCTAAGGCTTAGCCCCGATCTCGCTCACTGACCCGGCGAATTCCTCGAAATCCTTCGCCTCGGTGAAGTCCTTATAGACGCTGGCGAAGCGGATATAGGCGACCGAATCGAGGCCCTTGAGCCCTTCCATCACCATCTGGCCGATCTGCTGCGCGGGGATTTCGGGGTCGCCCGTCGTCTCGAGCTGGCGCTGGATGCCCGACACCAGTTTCTCGATGCGCACGGGATCGATCGGGCGCTTGCGTGTCGCCACCGAGATCGAGCGCATCAATTTCTCGCGGTCGAACGGTTGGCGGCGATCGTCGCTCTTGAGCACCACCAGGTCGCGCAGCTGGATGCGCTCGAACGTGGTGAAGCGCGCCGCGCAGCCCTCGCATTGCCGCCGGCGGCGGATCGCCGCGCCGTCCTCGGTCGGGCGCGAATCCTTGACCTGGCTGTCTTCGTGGCCGCAAAAGGGGCAACGCAAGGTCGATCAGTCCTTCTTCGTGAGTCTGTCGAGCGCGGCGGCACCGGCGCCGATCACCGCGCCGCCGATCACGCCGATGCCCGCGACCGGCAGCGAGACGATCGCCCCCAGTACCGCACCGCGCTTCATCGCACCGCCGACGCCCGGTTCGGGCTCACCGGCGCGCGAGCGGTGAAGGGCGGCGCGGGCCGCCGCGAGCGTTTCGTCCGAAGAACTCATACGTCTCCTTATTTGGCGAATCGATTATACGCCATGATTCCGGCGCCGATCACCGCGCCCGTCACCATCGAGATCGGCAGCACGATCGCCGCCACCGCACCGACCGCCGCGGCACCCGCGATCTTCTGCGCGTCCTCATTCTTCATCAGATCGCGCGCGGTCTTTTCGGCCTCGGACGCGCTGTTCATCACGAACGCCTTGGCTTCTTCATAGGTGGTCGAACCGTCGCCGGTCGCGACGCCGCACGCCGGGCAGAATTTGGCGCCGTCGGGCAGTGCCGCGTCGCAATGCGTGCACATCCGCTTCAGATTGTCTTCGGTCATGTCTCAGCCTTCCGGATAAATCGGGAATCGGTGACATAGTGCATTAACACGGTCACGCACAGCCATTTCGACTTGAGCGTCGCCCTGCTCGCCATTTTTGGCCAGGCCATCGAGCACGTCGGCGACCATATTGCCGATCTCGCGGAACTCGGCGGGACCGAATCCGCGGGTGGTGCCGGCGGGCGATCCGACACGGATGCCGCTGGTCTTGACCGGGGGGAGCGGGTCGTTGGGGATGCCGTTCTTGTTGCAAGTGATGCCCGCACGCTCGAGCGCTTCGTCGGCGTCCTTGCCGGTCACGCCCAGCGGGGTGAGGTCGATCAGCGCGAGATGGGTGTCGGTGCCGCCCGAGACGACCGCCGCGCCGCGCTCGGCCAAGGTCGCCGCCAGTACCTTGGCATTCTCGATGATTGCCGCGGCATAGAGCTTGAAGTCGGGGCGCAGCGCTTCGCCGAACGCGACCGCCTTGGCGGCGATGACATGCATCAGCGGGCCGCCCTGCAGTCCGGGGAACACCGCCGAGTTGATCTTCTTGGCGATCGCCTCGTCATTGGTGAAGACGGCACCGCCGCGCGGGCCGCGCAAGGTCTTGTGCGTCGTCGTGGTGACGACATGGGCGTGGCCGAACGGGGTCGGGTGGACGCCGCCCGCGACCAGCCCGGCGAAATGGGCCATGTCGACCATGAAGATCGCGCCCACTTCATCGGCGATCGCGCGGAACCTGGCGAAGTCGATCTGGCGCGGATAGGCCGAGCCGCCGGCGATGATCAGCTTGGGTTTATGCTCCCGCGCCTTGGCCGCGACTTCGTCGAAATCGATCAAATGCGTCGTCGCGTCGACGCCATATTGTACCGCATTGAACCACTTGCCCGACATTGCCGCCTTGGCGCCGTGGGTCAGATGGCCGCCCGAATCGAGGCTGAGCCCCATGATCGTCTCGCCCGGCTTGACGAGAGCGAGCATCACCGCACCGTTCGCCTGCGCGCCCGAATGCGGCTGGACGTTGGCGAACTCGCAGCCGAACACTTCCTTGGCGCGATCGATCGCCAACTGCTCGACTTCGTCCGACGGGTGGCAGCCTTGATAGTAACGCTTGCCCGGATAGCCCTCCGCATACTTGTTGGTGAACACCGATCCCTGCGCCTCGAGCACTGCCTTGGAGACGATATTCTCCGACGCGATCAGCTCGATCTGGTTCTGCTCGCGGGCGAGTTCGTGGCGCACGCCGGCGAACACCGCGGGATCGGCCTCGGCCAGGCCGCGAGTGAAATAGCCGTCGGGCTGGACGTCGTGGAGCGTGCTGGGATTGGTGCTCATCGTTCAGGCTTTCGTTGGTTCTGCTGGCGTGGGATGGCCGAGCTTGTCGACCCGGTGCTGGTGGCGCCCCCCGGCAAAGGGCGTGGACAGAAAGGCTTCGAGGCAGGCTATCGCCATCGCCTCGCCGGTCAGCCGCGCGCCGATCGCGATCGCGTTGGCGTCGTTATGCTCGCGGGCAAGGGCGGCGGACAAAGGTTCGGAGACGAGCGCGCAGCGAACCTTGGGATTGCGATTGACCGCGATCGAGATGCCAATGCCGGATCCGCACAAGGCGACCCCGCGTTCGGCCGCACCACTGGCGACCGCCTCGGCGAGCTTGTAGCCGTAATCGGGATAATCGACGCTCGCGCCGTCGTGCGGACCCAGATCGTCGACTTCATGCCCGGCCGCACGCAACCATTCCGCAAGCGTCGCCTTGAGGGCGATGGCGGCATGATCGGACGCGATGGCGATGCGCATGAACTGGGCGCGGGTCCTTTGAGCTGTCGTGTGAGACGCCCTTACCGATCCGTCGCGGGTTACGCCACCCCGACTTTGGGTTTTATCTTCAGCCAGCCGCGCGCGCGGACCGCGGAAAGGTAGGTGTCGCTGACCGGCAGCCGCGTCCCGTGGACCAGCACCAGCCGCCAGGCGCGCCCGTCGCGCACCGCGCCGTCCATGCCCGCGGCGGCGATCCACGCGCCGCGATGAACCTGCTCGCCGTCGATCCCCGCCAGTTCGGCGCGTAGATCGGCGAACCGCGCCAGCACCAATAGAGTCCGTCCGTCGCCGAGATGGACGCGGCAGTAATGATCCTCGGCACGCAGGCCGTGCACCTCGGCGAGGTCGCGGACGCCCGCGCGAAACAGGATGCCGGTGTCGGCGGGAATGACAGCTTTCGCTGGGCCCGCCCGCCGCGCCAGGAACAAGGCGACGAATAAGGTGACGCTGATCGCCGCCGCCTCGATCCAGGTCCGCGCGGGATCGATGGCGGTACTGACCCCGAACAGGCGGAGCGCGAACGGGATTTCGAGCGGCAGCGGCAGGTTGATGGCCAAAGCCCCGAGCACCGCGGCTCGCCGCCAGTCCCGCGGGCGCCGCACCCGCCAGGCGAACCAGACGATCCATTTGGCGATGTTCCAGCCGATCAGCAGCGACCAGAAACCGAACCGCGCCGGATAGGCCATCGCGATCGTCCCGAACGCCCCGGTGATCGTCGCCAGAACGATCGCCGCGAGCCCGCTCGCCGTCAGCGGCACGAAACCCGGCAAAGCGACCACATGGTTCGCGAAATTGCGTGCGGCATTGGCGAAGCCGCGATTGCGCGGCCGTTGTCGTTTCGGCTGATCAGGGGAAAGCGTCGCCATCGCGGCCGACGCTGCCACGAAGCGACGCGGAGGACCATATGCGGCGGATTATCCTGGGGACGTTGGCTCTAATCATGACGGTACCGGCGAGCGCGCAGCAAGCCGATCCCGCCACGATCGCTGCGCAGAAGGACGCAGCGGGCAAATTCGCCTGGATGGACGGCACCTGGCGCGGCACCGCAACGACGCGCGGGCCGAGCGGCGAGCATAAAGTCACGCATACCGAGCGCATCGGCACCATGCTTGGGGGGAGCTTGAGGGTGATCGAGGGCCGGTCGTTCAATGCCGACGGGTCGATCGGCTTCAATGCCTTCGCAGTGATTTCGTACGAACCGACGAAGAAAGCTTACAATTTCCGCTCTTATGCGCTTGGTCATGCCGGCGACTTCGTCATCACGCCGACCGCCGACGGCTATGTCTGGGAGGTTCCTGCCGGCCCGGCGACGATCCGCTACACCGCGACGTTCAAGGACAAGGTGTGGACCGAGATCGGCGAGCGCGTCGTGACGGGTCAACCACCGGTGCAATTCTTCGAGATGCACCTGACCCGGGTCAGCGACACCAGCTGGCCCGATGGCGGGGCAATGACCCCGTGATCGCCTCGCCCCATCGCGAGTCCGGGGGGCGTCATCGAAACGTCACCGGATTGCCCTAGCGCGAAAAGGTCGCGCGCGGTAAGGCCGCGCACCCTCTGGGACACTTCATATGGCCACTGCCCTTGCTCCGCAAAAGAACCGCGCCGTCCAGGATGCGGTCCACCGCCACGACCATCTGACCAAGCAGGGCATTCTCGAACGCGCCTTCACCTTCGCCTTCCGCGGCCTGGTCTATGCGCAGATCTGGGAAGATCCCTCGGTCGATATGGAAGCGCTGGCGATCCAGCCCGACAATCACGTCGTGACGATCGCCTCGGGCGGGTGCAACGCGCTCAGCTATCTGACCGCCAATCCGCGCCGGATCACCGCGGTCGACCTCAACACCGCGCATATCGCGCTCAACAAATTGAAGCTCGCAGCAGCCCGCCATCTGCCCGATTACGATGCTTTCCACCGCTTCTTCGCCGAAGCCAACACCAAGGCGAACATCGCGGCGTACAAGAGCTATATCCGCCCGCATCTCGATGAGCCGACGCGGCATTATTGGGAAAGCCGCGACCTGATCGGACGCAGGCGGATCGGCGGGTTCGCCAAGGGGCTGTACAAGCGCGGACTGCTCGGCGGCTTCATCGGCGCGGCGCATATGCTGGCGCGGCTCCACGGGCTCGATCCCAAGGCGATCCTCAAGGCCAATACGATCGAGGAACAGCGCGAGATATTCGATCGCGAATATGCGCCGTTTTTCGACAAGGCGTTCGTGCGCTGGCTGACCGATCAGCCCGCCTCGCTGTTCGGCCTCGGCATCCCGCCCGCGCAATATGAAGCGCTGGCCGGCGACGCCAAGATGGCGACGGTGCTGCGCGAGCGGCTCGAGAAGCTCGCCTGCGACTTCGACCTCAAGGACAATTATTTCGCCTGGCAGGCGTTCGGCCGCGGTTATGGCGAAGGGCCGGAGGCGCCACTGCCGCCCTATCTCCAGGCCGACAATTACGCCGATGTCGTCGATCGGCTCGACCGGATGGAGATTCTCCATTCGAACTATAGCGAGTTCCTCAAGCGCCAACCCGATGCCTCGCTCGACCGCTATATCCTGCTCGATGCGCAGGACTGGATGACCGACGAGCAATTGACCGACCTCTGGACCGAGATCACCCGCACCGCGCGGCCGGGATCGCGCGTGCTGTTCCGTACCGCGGGCGAGCCGACCATCCTGCCGGGCCGCGTGCCCGACGCGGTGCTCGGGCGCTGGACCTATCGCGCCGAGGAATCGCTCGATTACACCCGACGCGATCGCTCTTCGATCTATGGCGGCGTGCATCTCTACGTGCTGGGGGACGCCGCCTGAGCGAGCAGCCGCATGCGGCGCAGATGGACGCGATCTATCGCTCCCAGCGCCACTTTTACGACCTCACCCGCAAATATTACTTGTTGGGACGTGACGCGCTGATCGAGGGCCTCGCGCCTCCGCCGGGCGGCAGCGTGCTCGAGGCGGGGTGCGGCACCGGGCGCAATCTGATCGTTGCCGCGCGGCGCTGGCCCGACGCGCATTATTACGGTGTCGATATCTCGGAGGCGATGCTCGAGACCGCGCGCGCCAATGTCGCCAAGGAGGGACTGAGCGATCGCATCGCTTTCGCGCTGGGCGATGCCACCGCGTTCGATGCGAAGGGCATGTTCGGCCGCGCCGAATTCGATCGCGTGTTCCAATCCTACACCCTGTCGATGATCCCCGACTGGACCGGCGCGATCCGCGAGGCGGCAAGCAAGCTCGCGCCCGGCGGGCGGCTCGACATCGTCGACTTCGGTCAGCAGGAGCGCCTGCCGCGCTGGTTCCGCGCGATGCTGTTCGCCTGGCTCGGCAAGTTCGACGTCAGCCCGCGCGCCGAGCTGTTCGAGGTGGTGGACAAGATCGGGCTGAACGCGCAACACCGCGCGCTCTATCGTGGCTATGCCTGGAGCGCGCGCCTCACTCGTGACTGAGCTTACCGACCTTCATCAGCCGATTATCGTCCTCGTCCGCCCCCAGCTTGGTGAGAATATCGGCAAGGCGGCGCGCGCCATGCTCAATTTCGGGCTGACCGAGATGCGGCTGGTGGCCCCGCGCGACGGCTGGCCCAATCCGCAGGCGGGGCCGGCGGCATCGGGCGCCGATGTGGTGCTCGAACGCGCGCGGGTGTTCGACAGCGTCGCCGATGCGGTCGCCGATTGCCCGCATGTCTATGCGACCACGGTGCGCAAACGCGGCGTCACCAAGCCTGTCATGACTCCCGAAACCGCGGCGCGCGAGATCCACGGCCAGCCCGGCCGCTCGGCGATCCTGTTCGGGCCCGAACGCTCCGGGCTGGAAACCGACGACGTCGCGGTCGCGCGGACGATCATCACCGTGCCGATCAATCCCGAGTTCGGCAGCCTCAATCTCGCCCAGGCGGTGATCCTGGTCGCGTACGAATGGTCGAAAAGCGTGTCGCTCGCGCAGCCGACCGACACCGACCTGCCGCTACCCGCGCCGCAGGAAGAGCTCGACGGCATGATCGGCCAGCTCGACGCGATGCTGGAGGGTGCCGGCTTCTATTTCCCGCCCGATCGCGTGCCGACGACGAAACGGACATTACGCACGCTGTTGACCAAGCCCGGTTGGTCGAGCCAGGAAGTGCGGACATTGCGCGGCGTCTTGTCGGCACTTGCCAATCCGCGTCAGCGAGGCTGACGTTTTTGACTTCCTTCGGCGCCAGGGAACCGATACAGCTTCGCGCCAAGTAAAGCCGCTCTCACTTCGGAGTTATACATGCGTTTCAAGATGATGGCAGCTGCGGGCCTTGCGCTGCTGACCGTTCCCGCTTTCGCCCAAACCGGCGATACGGCGCCGGCGCCCAAGCCGAAAAAGGAAAAGAAAATCTGTCGCCCGCTCGAGCCGTTTCCCGGTTCGAACATGATGCGCAGTTCGTGCCACACCAAGGACGAATGGGCGAAAATCGACGGCACCGGCGTCGATCCCAACGCCGAACGGGCGCCCATGCCCGGCGTGCGCTCGGGCGACGGGCTCACCTCAGGCAGCGGTGCGTCGGACGCACACTGACACTTCATCGAACGCTGCCCGTCGTCGAACGACGGAGGCGCGCTGGGTCCAGGCGCTTCGCCAGGTTGGTGATGAGCGCCCCAGCCGCTTTGGCCTTCGCTCCAGTGACGGACACGATAGTCGGATAAGCAATCCAACCAGGGGAGTTACTAATGCATTTCAAGATGATGGCGGCAGTACCCGCCATGTTGTTCGTTGCTCCGGCGATCGCTCAGTCCGCTACCGACGCAGCCGCGCCGGCACCCGTCAAGGAAAAGAAGACTTGCCGCCGCGACGGTCCAGCCACCGGCTCGATCCTCGGTGGCCATGTGACGTGTCATACCAAGGCCGATTGGAGCCGGATCGATTCTGACAATGCGCGCGTCAGAGACGATGCGATGCAGCGTTCGCAAACGCTCCAGAATAATGGTCAGGTCGTCCGACAATAAGGCCGCCCCCACCACTGAGGCTTGACTCTAGCGGACGCCTCTGCGAGAGGCGCGCCCTTCGCAAACGGCCCCGCACTTCCGGTGAAGCGGTGGCCCTGCCGATCTCCTGATCTCAGCAGAGCGATGACCGGAATTAGCGCCGCCTTCGGGCGGCGTCGTTGTTGGCAATTGCAAAGGAATATTTATGTCGAAGCGCTCCAGCGCCAAGCACAAGCTCGACCGCCGGATGGGCGAAAACATCTGGGGTCGTCCCAAGTCCCCGGTGAACAAGCGCGAATACGGCCCCGGCCAGCATGGTCAGCGCCGCAAGGGCAAGATGTCGGACTTCGGCATCCAGCTGCGCGCCAAGCAGAAGCTCAAGGGCTATTACGGCGACGTGACCGAGAAGCAGTTCCGGCATTGCTATCACGAGGCCGCCCGGATGAAGGGCGATACTTCGCAGAACCTGATCGGCCTGCTCGAACAGCGCCTCGACATGATCGTCTATCGCGCCAAGTTCGCCCCGACGATCTTCGCCGCGCGCCAGCTGGTCAGCCATGGCCACATCCGCGTCAACGGCGTGAAGTGCAACATCGCGTCGCGCCGCTGCTTCGTCGGTGACGAAATCACGCTGGGCACCAAGGCCAAGGAAATGGCGCTGGTGATGGAAGCGCAGCAGCTCGCCGAGCGCGACATTCCCGATTACGTCTCGCCCGACGGCAATGCCAAGGTGACCTTCACTCGCGTGCCGACCCTCGACGAGGTGCCGTACCCGGTGAAGATGGAACCGAATCTGGTCGTCGAATTCTACTCGCGCTGATGACACGGATCGGCGTGAGCTGATCTGGACGACATCGTCGATATGCGAAAGGGCGGTCCCTATGGGGCCGCCCTTTTGCGTTGACGGATAAACATTCTAGGACTGTCCGAAGCTCTCTTGTGTGGTTGCGAGCGCCGACCCACAAGTTGGTGTCGCGAAACGGACGAACCGGCCGACGGCATTGGGGAAAAGTGATCGATATTCTGCAACGATACCCGCACGTTGCGGACGAGCCGCTCGCCATGGCGATGCTGTGCCAGGCGCTCAAGACAAAGGGCATCGCCGGCGACGCTTATGCGCTGGGGCTGGCCGCGGTGGCGGCAGCGCCCGACGACACCGACGTGCGCGACCTGGTCCGCGCGGCACTGTCGGCGGGCGTACCGCACTGGCATGCGCCCATGCTGCGCGACGGCCCCCGCAACGCTTGTTACTCCCAAGCGATCGCCAGGCTGGTGTCCCCGGGAATGCGTGTATTGGAGATCGGTACCGGGGCCGGGCTGCTGTCGCTGCTCGCCGCCCGCGCCGGTGCCCAGGTCATCACCTGCGAAGCCAATCCGGTGATCGCGGCGGCGGCGCGCGAGATCGCGCAGCGCAATGGGCTGGCCGATCGCATCACGGTCATCTCCAAATATTCGACCGACCTGGAATTGGGACAGGATCTGGCGGAGCCTGCCGACCTGCTGATGTCCGAATTGTTCGACGACGCGTTGTTTGGCGATGACATCGTTCGGGTCATTACCGACGCCCGCGGGCGGTTGATCCGGCCCGATGCGCCGATCCTGCCGCCGCGCGCCGAATTGCGGTGCGCGCTCGTCGCGCTCGACCACCCGGCCGAATGGCCGCTTGGCATGGTGGAGGGCTTCGACATGTCGCCCTTCAACCTGCTCGCCGCGCCCTCTCCGGCAGTGTTGCGGGCGCGCGCCGATGGAGCCACGCGCCGATCTCGCCCCACCAGCCTGCTCGCCATGGACTTCGAGGCGCCGTCGTTCGGGCCGACCCAAGAGACTGCGACGCTGATCTCCGATGGCGGCGTGATCCACGGGGTAGCGCAATGGCTGCGAGTCGATTTCGGCGCAGACGTGACGTTCGAAAACAGCCCATTCGACGAGTCGCGTTCGCATTGGGGCGCGCCGATCCACCCGCTGTCCGAACCGATCGAGACAGTAGCAGGCGAAGCGATCGAGGTGACCGCGCGGCTGGTGGCGGCGCAATTGCTGATCAGCGCGCGGCGCGCCTGACCAACGCCGCGCTACAACCCCATCGCGTTGCGCAGGAAAGCGTCGGCCTCGCCAAGCATCGTCGTGCGCGCCGTATCGTCATCGAGTTGATGGTCGAGCCCCTTGAACTCGACGAATTCAACCTTGCCACCCGCGCTTTTGATCTTGCCGGCCATCAATCGCGACTCGCCGATCCCGACGTTGGTGTCGCGATCCCCGTGGAACAGCAGCACAGGCGCCTTGATCTTGCCCGCATTGCGCGCCGGCGACCCTTCGGCGATCCACGGACCGTGGCCGATCTGCGCATCGACCTGAGGGAAATTGGTGAAGTCGCGCGACTCGTCTCGTAGCGCGTCCAAGTCGGTGACCGGCGCGATCGCGACGATGGCCTTGAACAGATCGGGGTCGAGCACCGCCGATTGCAACGCGGCATAGCCGCCGTAAGACCAGCCGACGATCGCAAGTTTTCTGGGATCGGCGATGCCGGATTTCACCAGCCAGCGTCCGGCATCGTTCACGTCGCCGATCGAGGTCCGCCACGACTGGAATCCGTTCTTCTGATACCAGGCGTCGCCATAGCCGGTCGATCCACGGAAATTGGGTTGGATAACGACATAGCCACGCGCCACGAAATATTGCGCGAGCCAATCGAAACCCCATTCGTCGCGCGCGCTTGGCCCGCCATGCGGCATCACGATCGCGGGCAGGTTTTTGCCGTCGCTGCCAGCGGGAAGAGTCAGAAAAGCGGGAATGCTGGTGCCGTCCGCGGCTTGGTAGGTAACCGGCTTCACCGTCGCGAGCTTGACGCTGTCCAGGTCGGGCCGCGACGACAGAACTTCCGCCATCGATCTCGTCTTCTTGTCGAACACATAATAGCGTCCGGGATCGAGATCGCTGTAGGCGAACATCAGCAACTTGCTCTCGTCGGCGCTGGCGTCGATGAAGGTGATGATCTTGCCCGGCAACGCCTTGCCCAGCGCAATACGCAGCGCCTTCAGTGGGGGGTCGAAGAACACCGCCTCGCGGCGATCAGTGACATAGGTGGCGCCGACCACGCGATTCTGCCGACCCACTTCGACGAGATCGTCGACATCGACATCCGGCCGCGACAGCACCAGCTTCTTGGTCAGGCTGCCGTCGAGCGCGACGCTGTAGAGCGCGGCGCGCCCATCCTGATTTTCGAATCCATAGGCCACATTGAGCGCCGGATCGACGGCGTAAGGCAGGAAACCCGCCGCCTGACCGGCGACGGACGTTCCCGTCGTGAGCGGCTTCCACGTTCGGCTGTCGGAGGTCCGGTAGGAATAGATGATCTTGTCCGAATCGTACCCCGAACTGGTCTTCGGTCGGATGCCCATCACGCGGACGTTACCCCGACCGTCGCTGATATAGTCGACCGCACCGTCGCGCGCCGGCTCGACCTGCTTGCGCGACAGCGAGGTCGTATCGATCAATTCGACCCCCAATCCCGATTGGCTCTCGGCGATGTGCGTACCGGTCGACGATTCGGGGACGAAAAGCCGCGTCATCAATGCCGACCCATTGCCTCCGGCGCCCCAGTCGATCAGCGAGCCGCCGTTTTGCATCAGCCCCAGCGAGCGGTCGCTGGTCCGCGCGCTCAGCAGCTTGAGATTCTTGCCATCCGAATCGACCGCGATAATCCGGGAGAAACCCAGCCGATCGCCATTGATGTTGGTAGTGATGACAATGCGGCAGATCAGCCGCGTGTCGGTCGACCAGTGGCAATCGCCCAGCTGGTCCGGATTGCCGGTCGAGGTGACGATAGCCTTCAACTCGCCACCCTTGACCAGGTCACCGATCATCAGCGCCGAGCCCCGGCCTTTGGTCGGCTGGATGATCGCCACCTTGGTGCCGTCCGGCGACAGGCTGATCTGCCGCACCGCCTCGCGCGCGCCGAATGCGACAGCCAGGTCATTGGAAGATTTGGCAGGTGCATCCTGTGCCGCGGCTGCCGTGATAGCGATGGGCGTCAGGCCCAATGCCGCCGCCAAGCCCCATATCCGCATAAGTCCCCCAACCCCTTGATCGCACGATGAATAACGATGACGCCGGACTTCGCAAGGAAAGGCGCGCCCGGTGGCAACCCTTTTGCTCCGTTGTGGACCAAACAGTGGACCGACGCGCGCCGACCGGCCGTGAGGCCACGATGGTCGGCGATGATAGTCCGGCTTGCGCCCTTGGCGGGGCGCTGCCAGACAGCGGCCAACCCTAGCGAAAGGTCGCCGATGCGCCGTCTCGTCCTCTCTCTTGCCGTCCTGGCCGCAACGCCCGCGCTTGCCCAGTCGAGCACCCCCGCCATCTCGGTCGACACGCTCAAGGACGTCACCAAAACCTTGTCTTCCGATGCGTTCGAGGGACGCGCGCCGACCACGCCCGCCGAGGACAAGACGGTCGCCTATATGGTCGAGCGGATGAAGGCGGCGGGACTGAAACCCGGCAATGAAGGCAGCTGGTTCCAGGACGTGCCGATGGTCCAGCTGACCGCCGAGAACATGACGCCGATGACCTTCACCGGCGGCAAGGCACCGGTCAGCCTGACCTATCGCGACGATATGGTGGTCTCGACCTATCGCGTGACGCCGAAGATCGACATCCGCAACTCGGACGTCGTGTTCGTCGGTTATGGCATCAACGCCCCCGAAAAGGGCTGGAACGATTATGCCGGCGTCGATGTGAAGGGCAAGACGGTGGTCGTGCTGGTCAACGACCCCGATTGGCAGGCGCCCAACAATCAAGGCCTCTTCGAAGGCAAGGCGATGACCTATTACGGCCGCTGGACCTACAAGTTCGAGGAAGCCGCGCGCGAAGGCGCCGCCGCCGTCATCATCGTCCACGATACCGATCCCGCCGCGTACGGCTGGGGCGTGGTACGGTCGAGCTGGTCGGGCGCGCAGCTCGAGCTCGATGAAAAAGGCGATCATATGGACCAGAGCCAGGCGATCGGCTGGATGCAGCTCGCCAAGGCCAAACAGGTGTTCGCCAGCGCGGGGAAGGATTTCGATCAGCTTCAGGCGGCGGCCAAGGTCAAGGGGTTCAAGGCCGTCCCGCTGGGGATCAAATTCTCGGTCGGCTTCACCAACACGATCAAACGCCAGGCATCGAAGAACGTCATCGGCATCCTGCCGGGGACCGAAAAGCCCGACGAGACGGTGATCTATTCGGCGCATTGGGACCATCTCGGCCATTGCACCCCGGTCAAGGGCGACGACATCTGCAACGGCGCGCTCGACAATGCCTCGGGCTCGGCCGGGCTGATCGCGCTGGCGGAAGCGCAGGCCAAGGCCGGTCCGGCCAAAAGAACGATGGTTTTCCTGTCGGTCACTGCCGAGGAATCGGGACTGCTCGGGTCGAAATATTATGCCGAGCACCCGATCTTCCCGCTCGCCAAGACGGTCGGCGGGGTCAACATGGACGGATTGAACGTGATCGGGCCGGCGAAGGATTTCGTCGTCACGGGCTGGGGCAAATCGGAGCTTGAGGATCTGATGAAGCCGCTGGTCGAGGCGCAGGGCCGGGTGATGAAGCCCGAACCCAATCCCGAACGCGGCGGCTATTTCCGCTCGGACCATTTCAGCTTCGCCAAATTGGGCGTGCCGATGTTCGACGGCGGGTCGGGCGAGGATCTGGCCGATGGCGGCGTTGCCAAGGGGCACGCCGCAGTGCTCGATTATATCGAGAACCGCTACCACAAGCCGCAGGACGAATATGACCCCAATTGGAACTGGGCGGGCGCGGTGCAGGATCTGACGCTTTATTACCAGCTCGGGCGCCGGCTCGCCGACACGCCGGTCTGGCCGAATTGGTACAAGACAGCCGAATTCCGCGCGATCCGCGACCGGTCCCGCGCCGGGGCACGCGCTGGCCAATGATCAAGATTGCCCCTCCCCGGCCCGAATGGGCGCCGCACAAGGCGGTGTGGATCGGATTTCCCAGCCACCCCGAATTGTGGGAACTCGATCTCGAACCCGCGCGTGACGAAGTGACCGCCTTCGCGCGCGCCGTCCATGCCGATGGCAAGGGCGAACAAGTGCTGCTGGTCGCCGCCGACGAAGAGGCCGCCGCCGCCGCGCGGCGCCGCGCGGGCGACATCGCCAAGGTCGTGATCCAGCCGTTCGGCGACATCTGGTTGCGCGACACCGGGCCGATCATCCGCGGCGACGGGGTGGCAGCCGATTTCCAGTTCAACGGCTGGGGCGGCAAATATGATCTGCCTGGCGACGACGATATCGGCGCGCGGCTGGCCGAGGCGCGCGGCAAGACGGTCGAGACCTTCAACTGGGTGCTCGAAGGCGGCGCGATCGACGGCGATGGCGAGGGGTTGGTGGTAACCACCGAACAATGCCTGCTCAATCGCAACCGCAACGGATCCACGTCGCGCACCGAGATCGAGGAACTGCTCCATCGCGATCTCGGCTATAGCGAAGTGCTGTGGCTCGGCGACGGCTTGCTCAACGACCATACCGACGGGCATGTCGATAATCTCGCGCGCTTCGTCGGCACACGGCGGCTGGCGATTCCCGAAGCGAGCGAGAACGACCCCAATTGGCAAGTCTATCAACGCGCCACCGCGCGCGCGCTCCAGCATGGCGATATCGAGGTGGTGCCGGTGCCGTCCCCTGGCCGCGTGCTGCGCGACGACGAGATCATCCCGGCGAGCTATATGAACTTCTATATCGGCAATGCCAGCGTGGTGGTGCCGCTCTACGGCACCGAAAATGACGACACGGCGGTCGAGGCGATCGGCGCGCTGTTCCCGGGACGCAAGACCGTCGGTCTACGCGCCGACCATATCCTGACCGGCGGCGGCAGCTTCCACTGTATCTCGCAGCAGATACCGATTTGAGATCAGCGCGATGATCCTCCTCGCCGCCACGTTCGTTGCCCAGCCAGCCTCCGGTCTCGGCGCACCCTATGCGCCAGCGCACATCGTCGCGGCGCCCGAACGCAAGGGGTGTTACGTCCGCTGTCACCTATCCGCCGATGCGCCGATCGCCAGCGTCGTCGCTTTCTATCGGATCGAAGCGGCGCGGGCCGGCGTGGCGCTGTTCAACGACACCCAGGCGAAATTCGCCGATTATCGCAACCTGACATTCATTGCGCAGCCCAAGTTCATGAAGGTCGTGATCGATCGGCAGGAAGGGCGCACGAATGTCTTCGTGAGCTACAAGATCGGCAACGCCTCAACCTGCTCCGCGCGTTAGGCGTTTACATCAGTCGCGCGATGGCTTCCTCACCTCTGCGGAGGCGCAGTGCGGCCAGGCCATTCTATTGCAGCGTGACGCGATCCTCGCCATCGTGGCGGCCGAAGAATTGCATCAATTGCACGGTCAGCTCGGCGCGTGCGGCGAGGTCGGTGGCCTCGAGCAGCGCCTGCTTGGCCGCCGCGTCGAACGGCGCGATCTGGGCGATGCCATTGACCAACGCCTCATCGTCGAGCCGCGCCACCGAATCCCAGTCGACCGCATAGCCCTGCGCATCGGCGAAGCGCCGCGATTCGGTTTCCAGCGCGGCGCGATGCCCCAAGGACAGCGTCTCCGATTCGTGCGGCAGCGGGATCAATTCGGCCTCGACCTGACGGAACGGCGTTGTGACTTCCAACTCGCGCGCGACTCGGAACAGCGACGTCCCTTCGAGCACGATATTGTAACGGCCGTCGTCGAGCGCCTCGACCTCGGCGATGCGGCCGACACAGCCCAGATCGAATAGCGGCGGAGGATCGCCATCGCCGCGCGGCTGGATCATCCCGATGCGGCGGTCGCGCGCCATCGCGTCCGACACCATCGCGCAATAGCGCGGCTCGAAGATATGCAGCGGCAGATGCATCCGCGGAAACAGCAACGCTCCCGCCAGCGGGAAGATCGAGAGCCGCGTCGTCGTCACGTAAACAAGATCGCCGACAGCCGGCGGCGCTGCGCCGACACCCAGGGATCCTCCAGCCCGACCACTTCGAGCAACTTCAGGAATTGCGCGCGCGCCGCGCCGTCATTCCAGGCGCGATCCTTGGCGACGATCGCCAGGAACGAATCGGCGGCGGCATCGCGCTGCCCGGCTGCCATTTGCGCATTGGCCAAATCGAACCGCGCCTGCAGATTGTCCGGATCGGCCTCCGCTGCCGCAATCAATGGCGCCAAATCCTCCGCGGGCGGAGCCGAGCGTGCGAGATCGAGCGCAGCGCGGGCGCGATCGATCTCCGCGCCCTTGGCCGCGTCTTCGGGCAGGGCGGCGAGCACTGCCTCGGCGTCGTCCAGCCGGCCGAGCGAGACCAGCGCGCGGACGCGGCCCGACACCACTTCGGGATGATCCGGCGCGATCTCGGCGATCTGCTCGAAATAGGACAAAGCGCGCTCCGCGTCGCCATCGTGCAAAATCTGCTCGGCGGCCGCGACCAATGGTTCGATCTCGGCTTCCTGCTGCGCCTCCGCGCTCTCGACCGGCAATTGGCGAAGCACCTGGTCGAGCATCGCCTTCAATTGCGATTCGGTCCGCGCGCTGGTCAGGTCGGCGATCAACTGCCCCTGGAACATCGCATAGACGGTCGGGATCGACTTGATCTGGAATTGCGCGGCGATGAACTGGTTCTTGTCGGTATCGACCTTGGCCAGCACGACGCCCTTGTCGGCATAATCGGCGGCGACCTTTTCCAGCACCGGGCTCAGCGCTTTGCACGGCCCGCACCATTCCGCCCAGAAGTCGATGATCACCAGCTTGCTCATCGACGGTTCGACCACGTCCCGGCGGAATGCCTCGACGGCTTCCTTTTGCTCCGGGGTCATTCCAAGCGTAGCCAAGTCTCTTCTCCGTCAGCGATAAAGGCCCTTATGTGGGCGCTAGCGCCGCGAAGCCAAGGCTTTTCGATCGGGTTGCAACAGGGGGTTGCGGACCCGCGGGAGCGCTGCTAATGGCCCCGCTCCTTACCCGCCCGTGGCTTCACGGGCCGGCGCCAGAGCGGGCGTAGCTCAGGGGTAGAGCACAACCTTGCCAAGGTTGGGGTCGAGGGTTCGAATCCCTTCGCCCGCTCCAGTTCGCTGCCGCTGATTAGCGGCAGCTAATCAGCGTAATCGCAGCGAACCGGCCGGCATGGCGCAGCCATGACCGACGACGCGGCTTTGCCGCGCCGGAACCCCCGAGTCTTTTGTTGGCGCTCCGTCCTTAAGCCGGGGCCCGCAGCCCGATACCCCCGTACACGAAAAAGGCCGCCGGACGTGTCCAGCAGCCCTTTCGCAGCAGAGCGGCGCCGACCTCAGGCGGAGACGAACTCGACCTTGCCGTTGCCACGCAGGTGGCGGCCGAAAGCGTCGCGCAGCCCCTTGATGTCGGCGACGTGCGCATCGCGTCCCGCGAGCGCAGCGACACCGCGATAGGTCGCGGGCATGTCGGGCACGATCGCCAGCTTGCCAGCACGGGCATGGTAGTGCGCCAGCGCGCGCGCGCCAGCGTCGAAACCGTTCTCGCCATGCAGCACGACAACCACGTCGAGGTAGGAGCTATTGCTGGGTGCGACGAAATAGCCGTCGATGATGCGGCCACCGCGTAGTGCGTACCGGCCCTTGAATGTCTTCAGCCCGTCATCCGACCCGGCGGCACGCGCCACCGGAGTCAAGGCCGGTGCCACCATTCCCGCGGCAGCGACGGCAGCCACCCGGCTCATGATGCCGCGGCGGCTGACCGAATTGGAGTGCGAAACGCCCATGTCGAAACCCCCTAAAGCCCTATTTACCGACACGATAATCCGCCGTCGTCGCCAATACAACCAATATGAATGCTTGGAGCATAGTGGCTTTGCTCAGTCGTCGGGCGTTGGACGGCAGTAAGTGTGCCGTCGCAAGACAATCCTGCGATCCGCCTGTCGCCTACCAGATCTTCATTATCGGCGACCGGAGCGCTTCCGCTTCACCAACATATTGATTGTATTGGAGAAGACCCCGATACGGCACCTCACAATGACCGGATTGCTGCTGCCATGGCCGCACTAGGCTGTGACCATCATAAACGGATGACCGAAGAGCCAATCATTCCGAAATAGACGAGAAAGTGATCGCCTCAATCTTGTTGCCATCGGGATCGATGATGAATGCGCCGAAATAGGTAGTCAGCGCGGCATCCCTAGGGCCGGGCATTCCGGCATCGGTCGCGCCATTCGCCATAGCCAAGGAATGGAATTCGCGCACCGACTGCTCGCTGGCGGCCCGCAAGGCGACATGTGCGCCAGGATTGGCATCACGGTGGCGGGTGCTGCGCTTGTTGAGCCAGAATTCAGGGTATCGCTTGCCAAAACCTGCCGTCTCGTCGCGCGTTACGAGACGTGAAAGGCCAAGGGGCGCCAGAACTCGCTCGTAGAATGCGATTGCGGCAACGAGATCGCCGACCGGAACGGACACGTGGTCGATCATGCCGTCACCCTAAAGGCTTGGGTCTTGGACGCAATGTCCTCAGGACACCCGCGGCCGGGCGGGTCTTTCCCGGCCGAAATGGCTCGAGCGCAAATGGCCAGGCTCGACAATCTCAATGTCGCCGGCGCCCATTCTACCGCGCCAGCACGACCTCGGCGACATGGCGCCGCCCGCCGGTTCGCGCCAGTTGGACGAAGACGTCGACCGTGCTGCGGACATAATGATGCACGTCCTCGCGCCCCAGCCGGGTACCGGTCTGCAGCACCAGCAAGGCGATCTGCTCGATCGCACGCTCGGCGCTGTCGGCATGGACCGTGGTCATCGAGCCGGGATGGCCGGTATTGACCGCGCGCAGGAAGGTATAGGCCTCGGGTCCGCGCAACTCGCCGACGATGATGCGGTCCGGGCGCATGCGTAGCGACGCGGCGAGCAGGCTGTCGGCGGTGACCTGCGCCTCGCCCAGCGCGCTTCGCGCCGCGAGCAGGCCGACAGCATTGGCGTGGCCAAGATGCAGTTCGGGCGTATCCTCGATCAGGATCAGCCGTTCGTGCGACGGAATCTCGCGGATCAGCGCGTTGAGAAAGGTCGTCTTGCCGGTCGAGGTGCCGCCCGACACCAGGATGTTCTTGCGCGCCTTGACCGCGGTCGCGAGCATTCCCGCCACGTCGCCGGCATCGAGCATCCGCGCCAATTCCACGTCGATCGGCGCGCGCCCGCCGACATCGCCGCGCTTGGTTTCGGCGAACGATCCCGCCGAAACATAATCCGACAGGCTGAGGTCGGGCGAGACGTGCTTGCGGATCGCCAGCGCCAGGTCGCCGCGCGTCGCCGGCGGGGCGACGACCTGGACGCGCGCTCCGTCGGGCAAGGTCGCCGATAGAAGGGGGTGCTCGCGACTGATCCCCTGATGCGACAGCGCAGCGATCTGGCGCGACAGCCGATCGAGCGTCGCGCGGTCGAGCGCCGGCGCATCGTGCCGCTCGGTCGCGCCGCCCAATGTCTCGACCCAGATCTCGCCGGGCCGGTTGACATAGATGTCAGTGACGTCGTCGCGCGCCAGCATCCCGCCCAACGGGGCAAGATAGCTCTTGAGATAGATGGGATCGCTGGCGGCTATCGCTTCGTCTCCACCGCGGTGAAATCGAGGTCCTTGGCGACGAACACGCTGACCGACACGCCTTGCTTGACGCGCAAGGTGGGCTTGATGTCCTGATTGCCGACCAGCGACGACGCCGCCGTCCCGGTCGCGCCGGGCAATGCGACCACCGCGACATTGTTGTTGCTGCCGAGGCCGGCGGCCAGCCCGGTGCCGATGCTGAGCGACGTCTGCAGCAGCGCATTGCCGAAGCGCTGGAGGAAATGGCTGTTGACCTTGCCCTTGATGCCGACGCGCCCCAGCGGATCGGCCGAGGGCGAGGCGAGCTCGATCGTCGCGCCATCGGGGCGGACGAGCCGCTGCCAGATCACCAAGGCGCGATTCTGTCCTGGCTCGAGATCGGCCTTATACTCGCCGATCAACCGGCTGCCGCGCGGGATCAGCACCTTGCTGCCGTCGAACCCGCGGACATCGCGCGTCACCAGCGCGCGCGCCGGACCGGGTCGGGTGGAATCGAGCGCGGTTTCCAGCACCGCGGGGATCAGCGTCCCTTGCGGCACCGTAGTCGCCCGGTTGCGCAGCACCGAAGCGCGCGACCGGCCGCCGAGCGTGCTGCCTCCGCTACCCGGATTAGCCGTCGCGACGGCGCCCGCGCTGCCTTCTCCGGCCGGCCCGGTTGGAACGATCGCCTCGCCGGCCGTGGTGTCGAGTACGAGCACCGGATCAGCCGAGGCGCGCGGCGGTGGCGCCGGCGGCGCGACCGGCTGGGGCGGCGGCGGCGCCGGGACATAGACGACGCGCGGTTGCGGCGGTGGCGGCGGAGGTGGCGGCGGCGGAGGTGGTGGCGGGATCACCGTCGGCGCCGGCTCGGGCACCGGTGGGACGTAGAGCGGGGGCGGTTCGGCGCCGTTGCGCAGATCGGCAGTGCGCACGCGGGTCGCCGGCGCCGACAATTGGCGACGGCGCGTCTCGAGGACCAGGAACAGGATCAGGCCCGCGACGACGATGCCGACCGCGATCACCCAATTGGGCAGCCCGCCACTGGGCCGCGCGACGACCGGGCGCGCGCTCGGCTCGACATCGGCCAGCGGCGGCAGCGTGGCGCGCGGATCGCTTCCCGCCACCGCCATCAGCGCGCCACCTGCGGCACGCGCGTCGCGCTAGCCATCTTCTTGTCGAGCCGGAACACGAGTTTGTTGTTGATGCTGTCGAGCACATAGCGCCCATCGCGCATCGCGCCGTCGGCCAGCGTCTCCTTGCCGTCGCGGTCGATCACGAACACCGCCGGCAAGGTCTGTGTGTCACGCCACATGATGAAAGTCTTCGACCCATCGTCGGAAATCGCGTCCGGCCGCACATCATCCGATCCGGCGAGCTTGTAGCGGCCGGCTTCGACCGGCGCGGGTCCGGCATTGGCCGGCGCGGGCGGCGGCGGATAGCGGAAGCGGACGATGAACGGCGCGCTGCCGGCGCTGCCTGGCGACAGCTCGAACACATAGCTACGTGCGTCGGTCACCACGGTCATATTGGTGGTGACGCCTTGCAGTGGCTTGAGGAACAGGCGGTCGCCGCGCTTGTTGGGAGTGACTTGCCACGCTCCGCTATCGCCGACCGCGACATTCTCGATCCGCTCGTCGGGGGCGAATTCGACCGTCAGCTCGTACCCGCCCGGCACCTGCAGCGAGACGACCTGGTCGGCATCGTACATCACCGTCTGGATGCGCGGATCGCCCGAGCCGGGCTGTGGCCGGACTTGTGCCTGCGCCGGGTCGACGGCAAGCGCGATCGTCAGCATCAGAGGGACAAGAAACCTCAAAGCGTGACCTCGACGCCGTTGGGCTGGCGCGATGGTGACGCGCCGGGAGACGGTTGCGCGCCGGGGGCGAGCACTTGCGGTTGGCTCGATCCTGGCAGCGGCGCTACGGAGGTGGCCGGCGCCGGCTGGGGCGCGAGATTTTCCTGGCTGCGATTATAGCCGAACACCTGGAAGCCGAGCGGATTGATGAAGCGGTCCTCGGCGCGCATCGGCCCGGTCGAGAAGCGATATTTGATCACCGCGACCCAGGATTCGGCCGGCTGCGCCTGCCCACCCGGATCGCGACGCACGGTGTCGAACCGCACCAACGCTTCGTTGCCGCCCATCGAGGTGATGCTCTTGACCCGGGTGTCGACGACCGACCTTGGATAGCGGCTGAGCGGACTGGCGGGATTGGCCGCCTGCATGCCGTTGACGTAATCGGCCTTGGCGACCTGGGCCGACCAGGTCTGCACCTTGCGATAATTGGCCTGGACGGTGCCCGCATCGTAGCTTTCGCGCGCGATGACATATTGCACCAGGAAGGACTGGGTCAGCGCGGTGTCGGGCGCGATCTTCTCGGCGTCTAGCGGCTTCAATTCCTGGACATAGCCGGTCTGCTTGTCGACCAGCAACGTATAGGGAACGACGGTCTTCAGCGGCATCAGCACGATCAGCGCGATCGCCTCGAACAAGGCGATTGCCACCGCGACACCAGCGACGATCCACGCCGTGCGACGCGACGCGCGCAGCATGTCCTGGCGATCGTCGGCCCAGCTGTCGGCCTCGCGATAATAAGCGTCGAGCGATTCGCGCGCGGCCTGTTTCATCTGTTGCTATCCCGCCGTGTTGCTCCGGCCGACACGCGCCCCCGCGTCCGCCTCCTGAAACTCTGGCCGAGCGGCACGGCAGCCGCAACGGCGATCTCTCGCGTGTTGGTGGGGACGATCCCGGGTCGCCCGAGCGAAGCGGCGGGCGGCTGGCTGGCATGGCTCTCGCGCCGCTGGGTCGCGGTCACCGCATCGGCGATCGCGATCGCGCGCGACCGTTGGTCGGTGATCGTCCCCTCATTGCCGCGCGCGCCGGCGAGCACCGGCACGCGGTCGGCGAAGCCGGTGGCGACCCGCTCGCCAGCCTGTTTCCAGCTCGACGGTATGCGGAATCCCTGCGCCACGCGCGCGACCGCGACCAGCACCGCGATCAAGGTCACCGCAAAGATCAGCGACAAAGCGAGCAATTCGACCGGGACCGCTGGTGTCGCGATCTCCTGATGCCGCAACTCCATCACCGCGGCCATCCAGGGTTCGAGCAAGGCGAGTTCGACCCCCAGCACGATCGCGGTGCCGAGCGCGCCCAGCGCCGCGCCGGCCAGGCCGCGCACCCAGCCCTCGAACAGCCCGCGCGTGCCCTCAAACAGCAGGAAGATCGCGAACAGCGGTCCCAAAGCGAGCAACAGCCCGGCGATCAGCCGGACGCTGGCAAAGGCGGCGATCGTCCCCGCCAGGAACAAGGTCCGCGCACTCCCCAGCAGCGACAGGTCGCGCGCCGGATCCCAGCGCGCATGGCTGGCCAGCCCCTGCAACCGGCGGCGCTCCTGCGCCTGTTGCTCAGGCGTCATCGGCTGCGTGGCCGGCCCCGCGACCAGATCGGTATTGGGCGGGCGTCCGGTGCCGATGACGTTGAGCTCGGCGATCTCGTCGTCGACCGCCTGCAATCGCGCGACCAGCCCGCCACCGGCGCCGGGCAGGCCCGACGCGCCGCCAACCGCACCGGCGAGTTCGGCCGGGCCCTTGAGCGCAACGTCATAAGCGAGCGTGCGGAACGCCGGCCAGCTCGTCGCCAGCAGCAACACCACGCCGAGTTTGATCACGGTGAGGATAGCGCTGCGCACATCGGGCGTGTCGCCCAGGATCAGTCGATAACCGAACAGCGCGATGAACACCGTCAGCACGCCGCCCAGGATCAGCGACGAAGCCGATCCGCCCGCCGACATCGCCTGATACCCGGCCGCGCCCAGGGTCTGCGCCTGACAATCGATATGGCCGAGCACGCTCGACAGGAATTGCGAATCGCTGATCGCCGGGCACGCCACCTGCATCACGCGCGCTCCAGCAAAAGCGGGATCCAGTCGGCGGGGTCGTCGCCCTTCTCCGCACGGATCTCGTCGAGCAGGCGCACGGTGCGCTCGCGCCCCGACAGAATCGTCAGGATATCGCGCTCGCCGGTCAGATTGAGCCGCACCACGACGCTCTCGTTGCCGTGCTTGATCAGGAAGCAATGCGCGTCGTCGGGCAAGGTCCGGACGATTTCGTATTCGTGCGGGGTGAGCCCGAAGCCGTCGATATAATCGGCGGCGCGCGCCTTGGGATTGGTCATGAAGATCTGCGTCGCGGCCTGCTCGATGATCGCCGACGCGATGCGGCTTTCGAGCGCGTCCTGTGCGCTCTGCGTCGCGAACCCGACGATGCCGTTGCGCTTACGGATCGTTTTTTCCCAATCCTTGATGCGGCGCACGAACACTTCGTCGTCGAGCGCTTTCCACCCCTCGTCGACGACGATGATCGCCGCCGATCCGTCGAGCCGCTCCTCGACGCGGTGGAACAGATACATCATCGCCGGCGTCCGCACCGCGGGATCGTCGAGAATCTGGGTCATGTCGAACCCGACCGAGGTGGCCGACAGATCGGTCAAATCGCGCTCGTTGTCGAACAGCCAGGCGCGCTCGCCATCGCCCCACCACGGCCTGAGCCGCGAATAGAGATCGGCGGCGGTCGGCCGCGATCCGCCGCGGAACAATTCGGCCAGGTGACGCAGCCGGCGATGCTCGATCGGCTGGGCGAAATTGGCGTCGATCGCGTCCTTGATCCGCGCGGTCTCGTCGATATCGGCGCCGCCTGCGAGTTGCGCGACCCAGTCGATCAGGAACTGGCGGTTGGCCGGGCTGTCATCGAGCTGGAGCGGGTTGAGCCCCGCCGCCATGTCGGGGCGCAGCACGTCATAGCGCCCGCCGATCGCGCGGATGAACAATTCCGCGCCGCGATCCTTGTCGAAGAAGATGATCCGCGGATGGAATTTGCGCGCCTGGGCGAGCAGGAAGTTGAGCACCACCGTCTTGCCCGATCCCGACGGGCCGATGACGGTGAAATTGCCGAGATCGCCCTGATGGAAATTGAAATAATAGGGGCCGGCGGCGGTGGTCTCGAGCAGGCTGACCGCCTGGCCCCAATGATTGGCCTCTGGCTTGCCCAGAGCAAAATTGTGGCTCGACGCGAAACCGGCGAAATTGCCCGTCGAGATCAGCCCGCGCCGCGCGATATATTTGAAATTGCCGGGAAACTGTGCCCAGAAAGCCGGCTCGAGCGCGATCTCCTCGCGCACCGCGATGATCCCGAGATCGGACATCGACGCCTGCACCTCGGCGACCCCGGCATTGACCTCCTCGATCGTGTCGCCGTGCACCGCAACCGTCATGTGATGCTCGCCGAACCCGGCGCGCCCGGCGGCGACATCGTCCTTGGCATTGGAGAGTTCGCCGCGCAGGCTGACCGCCTCGTCCTCGGCCGAGCGCATCCGCCGCAGCGCCAGGTTCATCTTCCCGAGCGCGGCCTGGCGATCGACGAACCCGAACGATTGCGACACGGTGATCTCGAACGGCAGCCGCAGCAATTCGTCGAGCATTCCCGGCGCGGTCTGCGCGGGATAATCCTTGATCGACACCATGCCGACGAAGCTGCGCTCGGTATTGCCCGCCGGGCCGAGCTCCACCGTCTCCTCGCCGAAGCTGATCCGGCGATAGGGCAGATAGCCGCCGACATCCTGCATCGGCATCAGCACCGGACGCATCTCGGCATTGTACAGCGCCGACAGGAATTCAAGCGGCTCCGAACAGAAGCCCGCCTTTGTCTCATAGACCGACAGCAAGCGCGGATCATAGCTGCCGAGCTGCGCCAGCAAGGCATCGCGCGCGGTGTCGAGCTGATGTACTTCGTGGCTGCGCGTCACGTCGGGATCGACCCCGGTGCTGCCGAACCAGCCGCGAATACGGTCGGCGACTCCGACGCGACCCTGCATCGGGCGCCGCACCAGCGTCAGGAAGATGTCGTTGACGTAAAGCCGCCGCGCCGACAGCCGCGCGCGCCACGCGGCATCGAGCCGGGTCGAGAAATCGTCGGGGAATTTGTCCGACATCTCGGCGTCGGCCTCGCGTCGGATGACGTGATGATAGACCGCGAAGCGCGACGATCCGATCGCCTGCAGCATCGCATCGCGCAACGACTTGCGGTAATTGATCTCGTCGGTGTCGGCAGTTTCGAACAACAGCCCGCGTAGCTGGATCACTTGCATCAGCAAGCCATCGCGGGTCTCGATCGTGTGATCGTCGACGTGCCGCGCATAGGGAAGATGCGCCCCGGCCGCTTTCTCGCGCACGACGGCTCGTCGGTCGTTGGTCAGGGGCGGTAGGAGTTGCATCGCCAGATCGAATAATTGCGCACGCGCGGACAGCGGCTGACCTTGGCCAGCCACAAGTCGAAAAAGCGCGGCTCGCGCACGCACAGGATCATGCCGACGACGTGGATCAGGGCGGCGGCGGCCAGCACCCAGATCGAATGGAAGATCAGGAACAATTCGGTCGCGACCACGCCGTTGACGACGAAATAGCTATAGGTCACGCCCGCGAACATCTGCGGTCGCGTCAATGCGACGAACAAGGGATCGCGATCGAGCCCTTCGGCCATGGCTCAATTGCCCAGAGTGGCGGTGGACTGGATACCCGCGACGATCGAGGCGGCACCGAACAGGATGAAGCAGCCGACGATGACGGTCGCGCCGTACCGCCAGTTGATCCGCCCGGTCAGCATCATGAACCCGACCGCGGCGACCGCGATGATCGCAACCACGGTGGCGACGGTGCCGAGCAACGTGCCTTGCAACCAGCGCACCGCGGAGACCAATACGCCCGATCCGGCGGGGTCGCCCACCGTATCCTGTGCATAGGCGACACTGGCGTTGATCGTGGCGCCAAGGGCGACCAGCAATTGTGCAATCCGGGACTTCATCAAACGCAACACGCCTTACCTCTCGCCTGGGCGGGTCGATGGCGCATGCAGCCGCGGATTCGCGGCGACAGGCGCCCCCCGCACCCGAGTCGCGGGTGTGCACCAGCGCGCATCGCGTTTCAAGCGGTGCGCCCTTCGCTACATGAAACGCGTTTCGCCCTAATGCGTTGAAAAGCCATGCCCTCCAGCGTGATACGCTCTTTCGACTATAATGAGGCAGCACACCGGCTCGATATTCGCTTCGTCAACGGGCGGCTTTATTCGTATCTCGACGTGCCCGAATGCGTCGTCGAGGCAATGCGCCGCGCGACGTCCAAGGGCGGATTCTTCAACCGCCGCATCCGCGACCGCTATCGCTTCGTGCAAGGTTGAGCGATATCCTCCCCCTCATGGCGACTATACGAATCGGAATCGGCGGCTGGACCTACGAGCCCTGGCGCGGAACCTTTTTTCCCGAAAAATGGCCGCAAAAACGCGAGCTTGAATATGCCTCGCGCCAACTCAGCGCGATCGAGATCAATGGCACCTATTATTCGGGGTTCAAGCCGGCGACCTTCGCCGGCTGGGCGGAAGTCGTGCCAGACGACTTCGTCTTCACCGTCAAGGCATCGCGTTTCTGCACCAACCGCAAGGTGCTGGCCGAAGGCGGCGAATCGATCGCGCGGTTCGTCGGCCAGGGGCTCGTCGAACTTGGTCCCAAGCTCGGCCCGATCCTGTGGCAGTTCATGGCGACCAAGAAATTCGACTCGGACGATTTCGGCGCGTTCCTGAAACTGCTGCCGGCGAGCCATGACGGCGTCGCGCTACGCCACGCGGTGCAGGTCCGGCACGACAGTTTCCACGTCCCCGAATTCGTCGATCTCTGCCGCAAGGCCGGGGTAACGATCGTCTATGCCGAATCGGCCGATTATCCGGCGATTGCCGACGTGACCGGCGACTTCGTCTATGCGCGGCTCGAAAATGCGGTGGAGGAAGAGCCGCAAGGTTATTCCTCCACCGCGCTCGACCATTGGGCGGTGGTGGTGAAGGACTGGGCGGCGGGCGGATCGCCCCAGGGGCTGCCTTATGCCGCCGATCCGGCGCCGAAGAAGCCGCGCGATACCTTCATCTTCATGATCAACGGCGCCAAGGTCCGCGCGCCGGCTGCGGCGCAGGCGTTGATCGAGCGGGTTTAATATGCCGCCCCCCCCCCTTTCCGTCGCCCCGGCGGAGGCCGGGGCCGCTATGTTGTGATGCGGCCAACGGTCCCGGCCTCCGCCGGGGCGACGGGTCCCAGCTCCAGCACAGCGGTTGCGATGGTTGAAAGCGTCCGAGATGGGCTCCCCGCTTTAGCGGGATGACGAGAGGGTAGACCGCTACCTTCTCACCGGTGCCGGCGCGGCCGCATTCCCTTGCAGCGCGGCGGCTTCGAGCGTGTCGAGCGCCTGTCGCGTCGCGATATAGCGTTGCGCGCCATCGAGCCAGGCCGTGGATTGCGCGGCGCCGGGCAGTCGCTTCACTTCCTCGACCGCGGCCTCGACTTGTCCCTGGGCCAGAAAGCGGCGAATCCGCGCCAGCCGTTCGCCCGGGACCGGCGACGGCGCGTTGCGCGGGTGGATCACCACCAGGCTGCCGAGCATGCGGACGAACGACCCGCCCCAGCCGTCGCCGGCCGGGCCTAACGCCAGCTGCGATCCGATCTGGTCGAGCCCGAGCCGCAGATCCTCGACCGTGATCGGGTTGCGCCCGGCATCGATGATCGCGGCGACTTCGCTGGGTCGCGTCGTGCCGAACCGGTCGCGCAACTGCTGTTCGATATAGCCCAAAGGCGATCCGCGATCGATCGCGCGGCGCGCGGCGAAGGCGATCATCATGCCTTCGGCGCGGGTGGCATTGCCATAGGAATTGGCGGCTTCCCCGGTCACCGCGGCGGTGCGCTGTTCGAGCGCGGAGAGCTCAGCGGCGAGCATCTGCTGCCGCGCGGAGATCGAGGCGGGGTCGGTTGCGACAGGCGGGGCGACGATGACCTTGGTGGCCGGCACCGCGGCTTGCGGTTCGGGCACGGGTTGCGCGGGGACCATCCGCCAGACAACCAGCCCGGCGATCAGCAGCCCGACGATGAAAGTGGCGAGCGCGATCCCAATGGTCGCGGTCAGGGTCAGCTGCCGGGCGGGCGCCGGCGGACTTTGCGCGATGTCGCTCATGGCATCCTTATCCGCCGCGGCGCAGGGGCGGTCAATCGGCCAGGGTGCGCGCGAGCTGGATCAATGTGGCATCATCGGGAGAAGCCGCCGCCGCGATACCCTCCCAATTCCCGCCGGCGGCGGCGGCGGCCGCCGCGCTGATCGCCGCCAACCGCACCGTCCGGCGATCGATTCCGGCGCGATCGATCAGGTCGGCGACGCGGCGCGCGGCGCGTGGCGAATGGACCATCACGACCGAGCCGGCCAGCTGATCGAGCGCCTCAAGCGCGACGGCAACCGGCTCGCTCGCATATACGGCGATCGCCTCCGCGATGATCGGATGCTCCTCCACCGCGCGATCGCGCCCGCCGAGCAGCAAGGCACGCTGTACGCCGCTCGCCGCGGCAGCCGCGACCAATGCCGCGCCGTCGCGATCGCCGACCGCGACGACCTCCAATCCGGCATCGCGCGCGGCGGCGGCGGTGGCATCGCCGACCGCATGAACCGGCAGTCCCCGCAGAGCGGCCAGCCCCGGTCCGGCATGGCGAGGTGCATTGGCGCTGGTCAGCAGCAGCGCATCGAATCGCGTGACGTCGGGCGGCGTCCAATCGATCGCGTGGACCTCGAACAGGGGCAGCCGGATCGCGGTCAGCCCCAGCGCCTCGATCGCCGCAGCGGTCGCGGTGTTGCCCGGCTCGGGGCGCAGCACCGCGATGGCGCGGCTCATCCCGCGAACCCCGCGCGAATCGCTGGCGTCGCGCGCTCGAACAGCGCGCTCGCCAAGTCGCGCGCCAATGCCTCGCCATCCGGTCCCGAGGCATCGCCCGCGACGTGCTCGCCGCCATCCTCGGACAGCAATTCCGCGCGCAACGTCACGACACCGTCCGCGATCGTCGCCAGCGCGGCGATCGGCGAGTGGCAGGTGGCCTCGAGCGCAGCCAGGAACGCGCGCTCCGCGCGAACCGCGCGGCTGGTCGCCTGATGGTCGATCGCCGCGAGCAAGGCCGCCGTCATGGCGTCATCGGCGCGGCATTCGATCCCGACGGCACCCTGGGCCGGGGCAGGCAGCATTTCCTCGACCGCCAAGGCCACGCCGACATCGTCGCGCCCCAGCCGGTCGAGCCCCGCCGCCGCGAGCAAGGTGGCATCGGCTTCGCCCGCCGCCAGTTTGGCCAGCCGCGTATCGACATTGCCGCGGAACAGCACCACCGACACATCGGGGCGCGCGCGCAGCACCTGGGCGCGTCGCCGCGGGCTGCTCGTACCGACCACGCCATGTTCGCGGATCGCCGCCAGGCTGTCGGCACCGACCAGCCGGTCGCGAACATCGGCGCGCTCGAGCATCGCGGCGATGACGATGCTGTCGGGGCGGATCGTCTCGACATCCTTCATCGAATGGACGGCAAGATCGATCTCGCCATCCAGCAACGCGCGGTCGAGTTCCTTGGTCCACAACGCCTTGCCGCCGATTTCGGCCAGCGCGCGATCCTGGACGCGGTCGCCGGTGGTGCGGATGACATGGATCTCGCAGGCGATATCGTGCGCCGCCGCCAGCGCATCCTTCACCATATTGGCCTGGACCAACGCGAGCGGTGACCCTCGCGTTCCGAGTTTGAGGACAGTCATCGCCCCCCCCTCTAGCGAGTCGCTTCCGGCTTGTCGGCTCCGTTTTCGCGACTGCCGGTCGGCAGCATCGGCGGCGCCTGCATGGCCAGGATTTAATCGACCAACTGCGTCTCCACCGTCGGACAGTTTTCCAGCGTCCGATGCACCGGGCATTTATTGGCGATCACCAGCAGGCGGTCGCGCTGTTGCTGGGTGAGGTTGCCCTCCAGCCGGATGTCGCGATGAAGAATCTCCAGCCGCGGCCGCCCGCCTGCCGCCGCGGCGCTGTCGTCGGCATGGCGGCGTTCGTGGCGGAGCAGCACCTCGACTCCCTCGACCGGGATGCCCTCGGCATGCGCCACCAGTTCGATCGTCATCGCGGTACAGGTGCCGAGTGCCGCGAGCAGCAAATCGTACGGCGTGGGGCCGAGGTCGCTGCCGCCCGATCGCAGCGGTTCGTCGGCAAGGAATGTGTGTCCCGACGCATCGACCAATTGGACGAACGGCCCCTCGCCCGAGCCGACCCGCACGCAGCCTTCGGGCAACATGTCGGGCGATTTGGCGGGCAGCAGAAAGGGCTCGACCCAGGCGGTGATGATCGACGCGGCATAGGAGGCGCGCTCGGCATCGGTCAGCAGATGATCGGCGCCGTCGAGCGCGACGAAACTCTTCGGGTGTTTGGCGGCGTCGTAGATCGCCTTGGCATTCTCTATCCCGACCACCTCGTCGGTCGGTGCATGGAGCACGAGCAGCGCTTTTTTGAGGTGCGCCAACCGCGTTGCCTGATCCTGTCCCTTGGCGGCATCGAGAAAGTCGCGCCCGACGCGGAACGGACGTCCGCCGATCGCGACCGTACCGACCCCTTCGGCCTCGATCCGCGCCGCATCTTCCGCGCTGATATGATGCAGCGCATGCGCGGGGTCGAACGGCGCGCCGATCGTAACCACCGCGCGCGACGAGGGGATATGCGCCGCCGCGGCGATCACCGCCGCGCCACCCAGCGAATGGCCGATCAGGATCGACGGCGCGCCGATCGTCGCCTCGAGATGGGCCGCCGCCGCGACGAGGTCTTCGACATTGGCGCCGAAATGGCTGTCGGCGAACTCGCCTTCGCTCTTGCCGAGTCCGGTGAAGTCGAACCGCAAGGTTGCGATGCCTTGCGCCGCGAGCGCGGTGCTGACGCGCCGCGCGCCATGACTCGCCTGGGTGCAGGTGAAGCAATGCGCGAACAGGGCAATGGCGCGGACCCGCCCCGGCGGCAGTTCGAGCGATCCCGCGAGCGCCACGCCCGCCGCATTCTCGAACCGAACCTCACGCGCCATCCTCGCCTCCATTATCGCTGGAGCCCGGGCCTATAGCATGCAGGTTACCGTTCGAAGGCCCGACATGGCGGAAAAGCAACGTTTTTGATTGGCTCGTAAGCGCATAAAGCTGCCTGTGGTAAGCGACCCAGTTGCGGACATCACGTCTGTCAGCCAGAAGTCTCACATGGCAAAGCTCGCAGTTGGAGACGTGTTCCTGGTTCCACTCGACGGTGAACGCTACGGTGTTGGCCAGTTGGCGGGTGACTGGAAAGGCGAATTGTACGTCGTTATTTACGACAAGGTTGTGTCGCACGATGCGTCGCCAGCCGACATAGGGGGGGCAGAACTTACGTTCGCGGCTCTCACTCTCGACGCGAAGTTTCATCATGGCGATTGGCCAGTCGTCGGTAACCGCCGAGATAATCTCCCCGACATACCGCAACCTTGGTTCGCTGTCGGCGTCGGCGGCGAGACACACATTGAAGCGCGGGACAGGTCAGTAACGCGCCGCGCCACCTCGGCAGAAGCGGCCGGTCTCCGAAACAGAACCGTTGTCGCGCCAGTTCGCGTTGAGAAAGCGACGAAGGCCTTCCATGGCCTTGGTGAGTGGGATGCGCGCTTTGACGACCTCCGTGCCGACTATGCGCTACAGAGTGCCAAACTGGTGTGCGGCTAACGGCAGCTATCCACCCACTAACTGCCGCTCAGGGCGGGACTTCGACGTGGTCGTTTATGGCCTTACGACCTGGCGGCGCCCGTGACGCGACCGCAAGGCTGCCGCTCCGAAGGTCAAGCGACACCTTTCGGCGCCGCCCATGGCCGCTCTAGGACAGCCGCGGTTCGCCCGCCGCCCGGTGGTCGCCGGGATGAACCGGCAGGGTAGAGTCGCTCAGGCGTCCGCGCCGGCCAGCGCCGCCTTGGCGCGATCTTCCGCTTCCCGGTGCAGCGCCCAGAAATCGGGGACGCCGCGCCCTTCGAGCCGCGCTTCGAGCACGGCCAGATGCGATGCCCAGCCGCCGCCGAAATTGGCCGCCTGATCGCGGTTCTTGATGCCGCTATGCACCAGGGTCAGCAACGTCTTGCCGTCGCCGGCGTCCTTCAGCTCGAACGTGGCGATGCTGTCGGCGTCGGTGCCGAACGTATAGGCAAAAGCGTGCGGCGGCTCATACCGCACCACTTTCTCGCTCCAGCGGCGGCCGACATTGCCGGCGAAGCGTTCGGGCATCGGCACGTCGTCGTCGGACAATTGGTCGTGATCGAACACGAATTCGATCTCGCCGCCGACGCGGCCGTCGATCGACCCGCCCATGAACCAGCGCTGGCGCAGCTCCGAATCGGTCAGATATTTCCATACCGTTTCGACCGGCGCGGGCAGGATGCGTTCGAAGCGAAGTTCGGTCGCGGTGAGAATATCGGTCATCATTTGTCTCCAATCGTATCGGACAATGTGGCGAGGATCATCGTCCAGCCGTGGCGCGTCTGGTCTTCATACGCCGCCCAGGCAGCGTCCATTTCGTGGGTAAGCGTCAGCCGGGCGCCGGCCGCAGTCGCCGCGATCTCGATCGTCACGCGAGTCCATTGCCCTTCCTCCGCCGGATCGGCGGCGAACAGGAAGACCAGGCGGCGCGGACGGTCGATCTCCTCGAACAGCAAGCGATGGTGTGCATCACCGGAGGGCCGCCGCTCGACGATCAAGCCGCGTCCGCCGACCCGCGCATCGATCTCGCAAGTCAGCATCTCGCCATCGGGCGTCGCGAACAGGAAGCGTCGCGCGATCGCGGGGTCGAGCCAGGCATCGAACACGCGCTCGGGCGAGGCGGCGATGTCGCGGTGGACGGTCAGGATGATGGGATCGGTCATGGTAGATTCACTTGCCAGGAGACGCCGAACCGGTCGTTCACCCAGGCGAACTTACGGCTGAACCCGTAATTGCCCGGCGGCATCAACACGCCGCCGCCCTCGCTTAATGCAGCGGCGAGGTGCTCGACCTCGTCCTCATCCTTGCAGGTCAGCATGAACGAGATCGACGGCGTGAAGGTGAAGGCGTGGTGGACGAAGCTGTCGCTGGCCAGGATCGGCAGCCCGGCGACCGCCGCCCGCGCCAGCCGGACCGATCCTTCCGGACCCGGCTCGCCGGCGCCATAGCGATCGACATGCTCGATCCGGCTTTCCGGAATCGTCGCGACGTAGAAATCGAGTGCTTCCTCGGCGCGTCCCTCGAACATCAGGAAAGGCGTGGCGTCGGTCATTTCAGCTTCTCCTGGTCCTCGACGATGATCGCCTCGAGCCGATCAAGTGTCGACGTCCAGAACCGTTCCCATTGCCGCAGCCATTCGTCGGCCTCGCGCAGCCGTTCGGCCTTCAAACGACAGAGCTGCTGACGGCCGGCCTTGCGGCGCTCGACCAGCCCGGCGCGTTCGAGCACGCCGACATGTTTGGCGGCGCCGGCAAAACTCATCGCATGCGGCGCGGCGAGTTCGCCGACCGATCGTTCGCCCAGCGCCAGGCTGGCAAGCATCGCGCGGCGGGTAGGATCGGCCAGCGCCGCGAAAGTGAGATCGAGTCGTTCAACCATATGGTTTTATATTGCGAAGCCGCCGAGAAAGTCAACCCATCGGTTTAATGTTTCCTCGCTCGGTTATAGCCCTCTCCCGTTTACGGGAGAGGGTTGGGTGAGGGTCTTCCTTCTTCTTCCAAGCGGCATGTGCCAAGACAGAGGAAGTAAGAAGACCCTCACCCTCCCACCGCTTCGCGGCGGGCCCCTCCCTCTCCCGCAAGCGGGAGAGGGGCTCAACGCCACGTCCGGCCAACCCGCCTAGTTAAAAACTTGCCAAGAACACCCTATTTGCCACAAGATGACGAACCGATCTGGTTTGCCGGAGGGGCGATATGATCACCGCGATCCGCGAAGTACGCCGTGCCAAGGGAATGACGCTCGACGATGTCGCGCAACGATGCGTGCCGCCGACTACCGCGCAGACGATCGGCCGGCTGGAGACAGGCATGCGGACGGTGTCGGTCAAATGGCTCAATCGCATCGCGGCGGCGCTCGGCGTCGAAGCCGCGGATTTGGTGCGATTGCCCGACCAGGCGGATTTGCCCGTCGCCGCCGTGCTGGGCGCGGATGGCGTGTTCGCTCCAGTCCGAGCCAGCCTGATCCCGCCGCCGCGTCCCGAAGCCGGCGCGGTGGCCGTATCGGTCAGCGCGGGGATCGGCGATTACCGCGCGGGCGACACGATCTGGTGCGCGCGGCTGGAGCCTGACGCCTTCGGCCGCGCGCTTAACCGCGACGTGCTGGTGCCGCGCCCCGGCGGGCGCTTCGTGTTCGGCAGGCTGATCGGGCGCGAAGGCGACCGGCTGCAGCTCCTTCCGCTCGGGCCGGGCCAGCGCCAGCAAGTGATCAGCGACCCCGCCTGGATCGCGGAAGCGCGGACGCTGGTCCGCGCCTTGTGATTACGTCAGTCCTTTGCCTCTGATCCGCAGCGCCGGCGCAAAGGCGCCATCCTGCGGCGCCGGCAGCGTCAGCCGCAGCGCATCGGCATCGCGGCGAAACCGCAATTCGGGCCCGCCGACAAGGTCGACGCGCTCGATCACGGCATCGCGAAGCGCGGTCTTGCCGAGCGAGGCGATCGCGCTTTCGCGTTCGGGCCAGTCGAGGAAGATGACGTAAAGCGTCTCGCCCTTCTTGGTGAAACGGACGTCCTCGCCGGTGAACGGCTTCTGTTTTTCCTCGCCGAACGCGCCGGGCGGCGGCGGCTTGGTCGGGCCTTCGCCATATTTGCGCCAGGGACGCGTGGCGAAGATCGCCTCGCCGTTGCGCCGCGTCCAGGCGGTGAACTGGTCGAGGATCGCTTCTTCTTTCTCGTCGATCGTGCCGTCGCCGCGCACCGGCACGTTGAACAGCAAGGTGCCGTTCTTCGACACGACGTCCGCCAGGATCTGCACGACCTGTTTCGCGCTTTTATAGCCGTTATCCTTATAGAGCGGCCGCGAATAATGCCACGATCCGATGCAGGTGCAGGTCTGCCACGGCGTATCGTGGATATCGTCGAGCACGCCGCGCTCGACGTTCCAGGTGATCGCCCGCTGCGCGAACGCGTCGAGCACGCCGCCGGTCATGATCACGTCGGGCGATCCGTGCCATTCGACCGCCTTGTTGTAATAATGGGCGACCGCCTCCAGCCCGTATTTGCCGAACGGAACGCCGGCATGGTCCATGAACATGAGGTCGGGTTTGTAATCCTCGACGATCTGCTTCTGACGTTTCAGCCATTTCTCGACGAAGCGGATGTTGCCCGACGGTAGCCCCTCGAGCCACTGGCCGTCGCGCTTGTCGTGCCAGTCCGACATGTCCTTGATGGATTGGATGCCGTCCGGCGCCACATAATAAGGCCCGGTATAGAGTTCCTGGGGGTCGAGGCCGTCCCAATATTTGCCCGCGCCGTGTTGCTTGCGGAGCCAATAGGCATCGTAGCGCCGGCCACGCATCGGCCCTTCCGCGTCATAGCCATAGGCCGGCTGATACCAATGCCAGGCATGGCCCGAATGGTTGGAGACCCCGAACCTCAAGCCGGCATCGCGCGCGGCCCTTTCCCAGGTCGCGAGGATGTCCTTTTTCGGCCCGACGCGCACGCTGTTCCATTCGTGGTGCTTGCTCGCGAACAGGTCGAGATTGTCGTGATGGCAGCCCATGCCGACGAAATAGCGCGCGCCCGCGGCGGCATATTTGCGGACGAGGTACTCCGGCTGCCAATTCTCCGCCTTCCAATCGCCGATGATGTCGATGAAGCCGGCCCGGCTCGGATGCCCGTAGCGCCGGACATGGTTTTCATAGGCCGTTTCGCCGCGGTCCCACGGCTGGCGACCCTGCATGTACAGCAGCCGTGCATACCAATCGCCGAATTCGGGCTGGCATTGCGGCCCCCAATGCGCCCAGATGCCGAGCTTGGCATCGCGAAACCATTCGGGGTGGCGGTACCCGGCGGCAAGCGACTGCCAGTCGGCAGTGAACGGCTCGCTTGTGGCTGCCTGGGCGACGCCGACTCCGCCGGCCAAGGCCGCCGCTCCGCCGCTCAGCAACACATCACGTCTCGTCAGCATTGGCCGCTCCCAATGGATGCGAGAAATCTTGAGCGTTCTCGCATATGAAAACAAGAATTACATATGCAAGAGCAGGAATCCAGACCGTGATTGATCCTTCCTGCGTTCGACGGGTGTTTTTGTCGCAAACGACCGGCGCCGACTCGCTACGCGCCGGTAATAGAGGCCGGGTTCCTCTGGGCTGGGCAGGGAATGGTGGGCGGTGACGGTCTCGAACCGCCGACCCTCTCGGTGTAAACGAGATGCTCTACCAACTGAGCTAACCGCCCGTACGCCTGTCCTCTGACGCGGCTTGGCCGCCAGCGCAAGGGGTCAGGCGATCGCGAGGCCGTTCTGCGCGAGTGTCGCGAAATAGCGATTCATGCGGTCGAACGCCGCCTCGCTCAGTGCCATGAACGCGCGACGGCGGTCGAACGGGTCGGGCTCGCGCACGAACAATCCGTCCTCGGTCATCTTCGAAATCCAGCGCAATGCAGTGCTCGGCGGCACTGCCGAGGCGATGCACAGGCTCGATACCGACACTTGGGCGCGTTCGAGATGCGCCGCATAGAGATCGAGCAGCATGTCCCAGGCGGGATCCTCGAACAGCACGTCCGGGAATGGCCGGCTGCGCAGCCGCCGCGCGCGGATCGCCTTGCGGACATCGGCCGCGGCGACCTGCACCGGCTCGGCGGGCACGCCATAGTCGCTGCGTTGATCGGCGACCGTGGCGGGAAGCGGGGGGGCTGCGGGCTCGACCGGCGCGACCAGGGCCTGCGCGACCGCCGCCGCGAGATCGGCCGGCTGCGGATCGCACAGCAAGGTGATCCGCCGGGCGAGCAACGATGCCGCGACCGCGTCGATCTGGCTTTCGGCCAGCGTGACGATCAGGCCGAATTCGGTTTCGAGCACATGGCCGAGCCGGTCGACCGCATCGTTCAGCGTATCGGCCGCGAGCTCATCGAGCGCGGCAATGACGAGCTGCGCGCCCGTGGCGCCGGGCAATGCGGCATCCGACCAATCAGCCTCGGCGACGATTACGGCACCCGCGCGGACCGCCGCGGCGGCGAGGTGAACGCGCGCATCGGTCTGGCCCAGCAGGAGCGCTCCGGGGCGCTGGATCGGCGTCGCGCCGTCCATCGCGATCACCCCAGCGCCTTCACGATCTCCTCGACCATCTTCTTGGCGTCGGCGAGGAGCATCATCGTATTGTCCTGATAGAAGACGTCGTTGTCGACGCCGGCATAGCCGACGCCGCCCATCGAGCGCTTGATGAACAGCACCGTCTTGGCCTTGTTCACGTCGAACACCGGCATGCCGTAGATCGGCGAGCTCTTGTCGGTCTTGGCGGCCGGATTGACCACGTCGTTGGCGCCGATGATGAACGCCACGTCGGTCTGCGCGAACTCGCTATTGATGTCCTCGAGCTCGAACACCTCGTCATAGGGAACGTTCGCTTCGGCCAGCAGCACGTTCATATGGCCCGGCATACGACCGGCGACCGGGTGGATTGCGTACTTCACCCGAACGCCCTCTTCCTTGAGCTTGTCGGCCATCTCACGCAGCACGTGCTGCGCCTGCGCCACCGCCATGCCATAGCCCGGCACGATGATGACCTGTTCGGCCTGGCTCATCAGGAAGGCCGCGTCCTCGGCCGAGCCGCGCTTCCACGGACGGTCGGTCGCGGCCGCCGCCGCACCGCCACCGCTGTCGCCGCCGAACCCGCCGGCGATCACGCTGATGAAGCTGCGGTTCATCGCGCGGCACATGATGTAGGAAAGGATCGCGCCCGACGAGCCGACCAGCGCACCGGTGATGATCATCGCGGTGTTGTGCAGCGTGAAGCCCATCGCCGCCGCCGCCCAGCCCGAATAGCTGTTGAGCATCGACACCACGACTGGCATGTCGGCGCCGCCGATCGGGATGATCAGCAGGAAGCCGATCGCGAAGCTGAGGCCAGTGATCGTCCAGAACACCCAGGGCGATTGATCCTGGGTGAAGTAAGCGACCAGCCCGAGGATGCCCGCGAGCACCGCCAGGTTGATGACGTGGCGGCCAGGCAACATGATCGGCTTGCCGCCCATATTGCCGTTCAATTTGAGGAAGGCGATTACCGAGCCCGAGAAAGTGATCGCACCGATCGCGACGCCCAGACCCATTTCGATGCGGCTCTGGGTGAAGATGACGCCTGCTTCGGCGATGCCGAACGCCTCGGGGTTGAGGAACGCGGCACCCGCGACAAGCACCGCTGCCATGCCGACCAACGAGTGGAACGCTGCGACGAGCTGCGGCATCGCCGTCATCGCGATGCGCCGGGCAGTAACGATGCCGATTGTGGCACCGATACCGATCGCTACGAGGATTTCGATCAACGTGACCGTATCGAGGCGCGCCACATACGAATCTTCTGCATAGTTCGTAACCAACCAGGGCGCATGCGTCACCAGCGTCGTCAGCACGGCGATGGTCATGCCGATCATGCCGAAGCGGTTGCCGCGTTGGCTCGAGGTCGGGCTCGACAGCCCGCGCAGCGCGAGGATGAAACACACCCCGGCGACAAGATAGGCCAGCGACGCCCAGGGATTCACCGCGATCGCTTCTTCCATTCTGTCCTACCCCGTCATGCCAGCGGACGCTGGCATCTCCCTGTTACCCGCACGGTTCCAAGCCGCACGAGACCCCAGCTTTCGCTGGGGTGACGCATTATTTGTGACCGGCCGCCGGCCGGTCCTTCTTCTTGTACATCGCCAGCATCCGCGCAGTTACCGCGAAGCCGCCAAAGATGTTGACGCTGGCCAGCACCACCGCGAGCAGACCCAACCACTTCGACGTCGCGCCGGTACCGCCGATCCCGATCGCCGCGCTGGCGATCAGCGCGCCGACGATGATCACCGACGAGATCGCATTGGTCACCGCCATCAGCGGCGTGTGCAGCGCCGGGGTCACCGACCAGACGACGTAATAGCCGACGAACACCGCCATGACGAAGATCGAGAGGATCGAGATGAAGTCCATTGCCTTATTCTCCGGGCGCGGGCTGGGCGGCCAGCGCGGAATCGACGAGCCTGCGATACTCGGCGAGATTCGTTTGATAGACCATCATCACCGCGCGGCAGTCGCCGGGGCCCGAGGGACCGGGCCGCGGCGGCGAAAAGGGCTGTTTGCCATAGCGCGCGATCAGGCGCTTGCGGATCGAGTCGAATTCGTCGTCGGCCGCCTTGCGATCGGGACCTTCGCATTTGAGGTCGGCGGCGCGCTGGTGAAACGCGACCATTCGGTAGAAGCCGAACAGCAGAGAGGGAGGCACTTGTGGCGCGGGCGTGGCCTGCGCGAGCGCCAGGGCGACGAGCGCGATGCTCAACCCAGCAGCCTCTGATTGACGACCGCGCCGTCCTTCGTCAGCCGCACCGCGTCGCCGATTTCCTCGTCGAGCACCGGCTTGCCCGCTTCCTTGTCCCAGAAGGTCGAGAGGAAATTGTACAGATTGCGTGCGAACAGCGCCGAGCTGTCGGTTGCAAGGCGCGAGGCGACGTTCTTGTGGCCGACGATCCGCACCCCGTGCTTCTCCACCACCTCGCCGGCGACCGAGCCCTCGACATTGCCGCCGCTTTCGACCGCGAGATCGACGATTACGCTGCCCGGGCGCATCGTGGCGATCTGGGCATCGCTGATCAGCCGCGGCGCGGGGCGGCCGGGGATCAGCGCGGTGGTGATGACGATGTCCTGCTTGGCGATATGGCCGGACACCAGCTCGGCCTGTGCCTTCTGATATTCCTCGCTCATCTCGGTGGCGTAACCGCCCGAGCCCTCGCCCTCGATTCCGGCGACATTCTCGACGAAGATCGGCTTGGCGCCGAGCGACTGGATCTGTTCCTTGGTCGCCGAACGCACGTCGGTCGCCGAGACTTGCGCACCCAGCCGCCGCGCGGTGGCGATCGCCTGCAGCCCGGCGACGCCGACGCCCATGACAAAGCATTTGGCCGCCGACACGGTGCCCGCCGCGGTCATCATCATCGGAAAGGCGCGACCATATTCGGCGGCGGCGTCGAGCACCGCTTTGTAGCCAGCCAGGTTCGCCTGGCTCGACAGGATATCCATCGACTGCGCGCGGGTGATGCGCGGCATGAATTCCATCGCCAGCGCCTCGATACCGGCGGCGGCATAGCCGTCGACCCGCGCGCGCTCGCCAAACGGATTGAGCCCGGCGACCAGCCAGACGCCCTTGGCGGCGTCCTTCAACTCGGCCGGATCGGGGCCCTGGATGCCGAGCACGATATCGGCGCCCTTGAGCGTCGCCGCCCGCGTCCCGATCGTCGCCCCCGCGCCTTCATAGCCGGCATCGTCATAGCTGGCGGCAGCGCCCGCGCCCTGCTCAACCGCGACCTGGGCACCCAGCGCGACGAACTTCTTGACCGTTTCCGGAGTCGCCGCGACGCGGCGCTCGCCCGAAGCGGTTTCCCGCAGGACGGCGATCTTCACCCGCGGCTTACTTGTGACCGGAGGAAATGAGCCAGATCACGATTCCCGCGATCAGGATGCACCCCACCGCGCCATATTTGAGCAACCCGAGCACCGAGTGATAGGTCGACTCATGTACTTTCATGTCGGTCTGGTCGGCCATGCCGCAACTCTCTCCACCCTGATTGTGCGGCGGTCTTAGCCAGCACCGCCCCGCGCCTCAAGCCCGCAAGCGTTAAGTTAGTGTCCGCATACGCTTAAGCTCACCTTTACCCGCTCGCCTTATGGTTACCACATGACCCAGGAGCAGAAGAGGGCGGGATGACGCGCAACGGACAGCGCCTCCTGATGTTGATCGACGACGAACCCGCGCAGCGCCGCCTCGTTTCGGCGATCGCCGCGCGGCGCGACTGGCGTTCGGTGTTCGCGCCCGATGGCGAGACCGCGATCGCGATGCTCGGCACTCAGGACGGGATGCAGCTCGACGCGATCCTGCTCGACAGTTTCGGCCCCGAAAGCGAAGCCGAGGCGCTGATCAAGGAATTGCGCGCCCGCCGTCCGCAGCTCCCCATCCTGATGCTCACCGCCAATGGCTCGGTCGCCCAAGCGGTCTCTGCGATGCGCGCCGGCGCCACCGATTATCTGGTCAAGCCGTTCGCGCCCGACCGCTTGTTGTCAGCGCTCGAAGTGGTCGTCGCCGGCACCGATGCCGGCGAATTGCGCCCGCTGACGGAGAAGATTCCGGCCCTGCTCGGCTTTGACGAGATCGTCGGCGCCTCCCCCGATTTCCGCGCCGCATTGGCGATCGCGGCCAAGGCGGCGCGCGCCCGCGTCCCCGTGCTGATCGAGGGCGAAAGCGGCGTCGGCAAGGAAGTCGTAGCCGAGGCGATCCATGCCGCAAGCCCACGCGGCAAGAAGCCGATGATCGCGATCAATTGCGGCGCGATCCCCGCCAATCTGGTCGAAAGCGAGCTGTTCGGGCACGAAAAAGGCGCCTTCACCGGCGCGTTCGAGCGCAAGATCGGCAAGTTCGCCGATGCCGATGGCGGCACCCTGTTCCTCGACGAGATCGGCGAGATGCCGCTCGACGCCCAGGTCAAATTGCTCCGCGTGCTGCAATCGGGCGAGGTCCAGCCGATCGGCGCGCGCCACACCCGCGAAGTCGACGTCCGCGTCATCGCCGCGACCAACAAGCGCCTGATCGAGGAAGTCGAGGCCGGCCGGTTCCGGGAAGACCTCTATTATCGCCTCAACGTCGTCCAGGTGACGATCCCGCCCTTGCGCGAACGCATCGCCGACATTCCCGCGCTTGCCCGGCATCTGCTCGCGCGGATCGCCGACCAGCCCGGGCTGCGCCCGCTCGGCATCACCGACGACGCGCTCGCGCTGCTCGGCCGCTACGTCTGGCCGGGCAATGTCCGCCAGCTGCAGAACGCGCTCTTCCGCGCCGCCGTCTTGTGCGAGGGCGACGCGCTGACCCGCGCCGATTTCCCGCAGATCGCCGCGCTCGGCACCGCGCGCGTGCCGACCCCGGGCGGCCAGATGGCGACATCTGGCGGCGTGACCCTGTTCCGCTCCGACGGCAATATGCGTCCGCTCGAAGAGATCGAAGCCGACGTCATCCGCCTGGCGATCGGCCATTATCGCGGCCGCATGACCGAAGTCGCACGGCGGCTCGGGATCGGGCGCTCGACACTCTATCGCAAGCTCGGCGAACTCGGCATCGACAACGCGGCCTGAGACCTGAACTCCCTCTCCCGCACGCGGGAGAGGGAGGGGCCCGCCGCGAAGCGGTGGGAGGGTGAGGGTCTTCTTTCTTCTTTTTTGGGCACAGCCGCACGGAAGAAGTAAGAAGACCCTCACCCAACCCTCTCCCGTGAACGGGAGAGGGCTTTTCCGCGAAACCCAGTAACCCGCTTCCGCCATTGCCGCCCCCTCTGACTCACCTTAGTGCCAGCCCCCATGCGCATTACCGATACCGACATCGCCCTCGCCATGGCCCTGGCCGACGCCGCCGGCGCGGCGATCCGCCCGCATTTCCGCGCTCCGTTCGACGTCGAAATCAAGGACGACGCCTCCCCCGTCACGATCGCCGATCGCGCCGCCGAACAGGCGATGCGCGCGTTGCTCGCCGCCGAAGCGCCGCGCGACGGGATTTCGGGTGAGGAATTCGGCACGACCGAAGGATCGACCGGGCGGCAATGGGTGCTAGATCCGATCGACGGGACGCGGGCGTTCATCGCCGGGCGGCCGCTGTTCGGCACGCTCATCGCGCTGGTGATCGACGGCTGGCCCGCGATTGGGATCATCGACCAGCCGATCCTGAAGGAACGCTGGGTCGGCGCGATCGGACGGCCGACCTTGTTCAACGGCAAGCCCGCCGCGACGCGGACCTGCCGCGAGCTGAGCCATGCCTTGCTCGCCACCACCTCGCCCGCCTTGTTCGACGATGCGCAACTCCATGCCTTCGAGCATCTCGACGGCGCGGTGCGGTCGGTCGTGCTCGGCGGCGATTGCTACAATTACGCCAGCCTGGCGTCGGGCTGGCTCGACCTGGTGGTCGAGGCGGGGCTCAAACTCCACGACTTCGCCGCGCTCGTTCCGGTGATCGAGGGCGCTGGTGGTCGGATGTGCGACTGGTCGGGCGACCCGCTGACCGCCGCGAGCAAAGGCGAAGTCGTAGCGGCCGGCGATCCGGCGCGCGTCGAGGAAGTGCTGGAAGCGCTGGCCTGTCGCGGACATTGATATTTTCACGCGGAGGCGCGGAGAACGCGGAGGATTTGGCTCGGATGCCCGCGACCCGATAGGCTGCCTTCTTCGCGCCTCCGCGCCTCCGCGTGAATCTGAATCCCCAGCCCGAGGTTGCTTTTCGAGGGACTCGCCGCTATGCGCGCCCACTTCCGAGCGATGCGGATGAAGTTTGCCCGGCCATCAAGGGCTGCCGCGGCATGCTTGCGCATCGCCATAGAGAAAGGACCAAAATGCCCAAGCTCAAGACCAAGAGCGGCGTGAAGAAGCGCTTCAAGCTCACCGCCACCGGTAAGCTGAAGCACGGCGTCGCCGGCAAGCGCCACCGGCTCATCAGCCACAACGGCAAGTACATCCGCCAGAACCGCGGCACCAAGGTGCTGTCGGACGCCGACACCAAGACGGTGAAGGCCTGGGCCCCGTACGGCCTGAACTGAGGAGCTAGAACAAATGGCACGCGTCAAACGTGGTGTGACCACCCGCGCCAAGCACAAGAACATTCTTGAGCAGGCCAAGGGCTATTCGGGTCGCCGCAAGAACACCATCCGCATCGCTCGGCAGGCCGTCGAAAAGGCCGGGCAATATGCGTATCGCGACCGCAAGGTCAAAAAGCGGACTTTCCGCGGTCTGTGGATCCAGCGCATCAACGCCGGCGTCCGCGCCGAGGGTCTGACCTATTCGCAATTCATGCACGGCCTGAAGCTCGCCGGCATCGACCTCGACCGCAAGGTCCTGGCCGATATCGCGATGCACGAAGCCGAAGCGTTTACCGCCATCATCGCTCAGGCGAAGGCGGCACTGCCCCAGGCCGCCTAACAGCAGCCTGAGCGTTACGCAGATCAGGGGCGTCGGTGGCAGCACCGGCGCCCTTTTTCGTTCTGGAATACTCCCAAGGAGCCTTTCGTGGTCGAACTGAAAGCGATGCAGGACAGCGATTTCGCGTGGCTGCTGGGCGAGGCTCAGGCAGCGGCGAACCCGCCAGCGATCTGCGATGGCGGCGTCGCGCCGGTCGAGGTGATCGAGTTGATCCGCGGCGTCGCGGTGAAGAACCGAGACGCGTTGGGCGGCGACGTCGCCTGGCTGGTCGTTGCTGACGGCGAAGCGGTCGGGATGATCAGCTTCACGCGCCCGCTCGACGGCAAGCGCCCGGAGATCGGCTACGGCATCGCCGACAGCCGTCAGGGACGCGGCCACGCGACAGGCGCGGTCACAGCGTTGTTGCCGATCCTCAGGGAGCGGGGCTTTGACGGCTTGACCGCGGAGACTGGGGTCGACAATCGGGCGTCGCAAGTGGTGCTGGAGCGCAACGGCTTCACCCGCACCGGCGAGCGCACCGACCCCGAGGACGGCGACCTCTATTTATGGACGATCGGATTGAACGATGAGTGATCTCGACCAGCTCAGGAGCGACCTGCTCGTGGCGATCGGCACCGCCGATCTGGCCGGGCTGGAGGACATCCGCGTCTCGGCGCTAGGCAAGTCGGGCAGCGTGACCGGGTTGCTCAAGACATTGGGCGGCATGTCGCCCGAGGAGCGCCAGACGACCGGTCCGCGCATCCACGCACTGCGCGAGGCGGTGAGCGAGGCGCTGACGGCACGCAAGACGGGGCTCGAACGCGAGGCGCTCGACGCGCGGCTGGCGGGCGAGACGCTCGACATGACCTTGCCAGTGGATATCCCGTCGGCCGGGACGGTCCATCCGGTCAGCCAGGTGATGGACGAGCTTGCCGAGATTTTCGCCGACCTCGGCTTCGCGGTCGCCACCGGTCCCGAGATCGAGGACGACTGGCACAATTTCACCGCGCTCAACATTCCCGAATCGCACCCGGCGCGCGCGATGCACGATACCTTCTATTTCCCCGACCAGCCGGACGGGGAACGCAAGATGCTGCTCCGCACGCACACCAGCCCGGTGCAGATCCGCACGATGGTCAACCAGAAGCCGCCGATCCGCATCATCGCGCCGGGACGGACCTATCGATCGGACTCCGATGCGACGCACACGCCGATGTTCCACCAGGTCGAAGGGCTGGTGATCGACAAGGGGATCACGCTCGGTCACCTCAAATGGACGCTCGAGACGTTTCTCAAGGCCTATTTCGAGCGCGACGACATCGTGCTGCGCCTCAGGCCCAGCTATTTCCCCTTCACCGAGCCGTCGGCGGAGGTCGATGTCGGCTACACGATCCAGAACGGCAAGCGCGTGATCGGCGGGTCCGACCATTGGATGGAAGTGCTGGGCAGCGGCATGGTCCATCCCAAGGTGATCGCGGCGTGCGGGCTCGATCCCGACGAGTGGCAGGGATTCGCGTTCGGCTGCGGGATCGATCGGCTGGCGATGCTCAAATACGGCATGGACGACCTGCGCGCCTTCTTCGACGGCGATATCCGCTGGTTGAAGCATTATGGCTTCGCCGCACTGGATGTCCCGACGCTCAGCGGAGGTGTTGGGGCATGACCCATTCCCGTCGCCCCGGCGCAGGGGCACCCCGCAAAGTACTACTTTGCGGGGACCCCGCAGGCCGGGGCCGCTGCGTGGCAGCGCGATGCCCTCTCCAACTCAACGGCCCCGGCCTTCGCCGGGGCGACGGGAACTGATATGAAATTCACCCTCAACTGGCTCAAGGAGCATCTCGATACCCAGGCCTCGCTCGACGACATCGTCGAGGCGCTGACCCGCGTCGGGCTCGAGGTCGAAGGCGTCGACAATCCCGGCGAGAAGCTGGCGGCGTTCAAGGTAGCGCGCGTTCTGACCGCCGAGCGTCACCCCCAGGCCGACAAATTGCAGGTGCTGACTGTCGATACCGGCGACGGCGCGCCGCTTCAGGTGGTGTGCGGCGCGCCCAATGCCCGCGCGGGGCTGGTCGGCGTGCTCGGGCTGCCGGGCGCGATCGTGCCGGCCAATGGCATGGAGCTCAAGGTTTCGGCGATCCGCGGGGTCGAATCGAATGGCATGATGTGCTCGACACGCGAGCTCGAGCTGGGCGACGACCATGACGGGATCATCGAGCTTCCCGCCGATGCGCTGGTCGGCACGACCTTCCCTGAGTATGCCGGGCTCAACGATCCGGTGATCGACGTGTCGATCACGCCCAACCGCCAGGATTGCATGGGCGTGCGCGGCATCGCGCGCGATCTTGCCGCGGCGGGGCTGGGCACGCTCAAGCCGCTCGCCCAGGTCTATCGTGTCGAGGCGATCGCGCCAGTCGCGGGCGAAGGCCCGGGTCCCGACGTAGGCACCGACGACACCGCGGGCTGCCCGGCCTTCTACGGGCAGGAAGTGCGCGGCGTGACCAATGGTGCCGCGCCTGAATGGATGCGGCGCTTCCTCACCGCGATCGGGCAGAAGCCGATCTCAGTGCTGGTCGACATCACCAATTTCGTCTCGGTCGATCTCGGCCGACCGCTGCACGTCTATGACAAGGCCAAATTGTCGGGCGGCCTCGTCGCGCGGCGCGCCAAGGCCGGCGAGCAGGTGCTCGCGCTCAACGGCAAGACCTATACGCTCGACGAGACGATGACGGTGATTGCCGACGATGTCGCAGTCCACGATATCGGCGGCATCATGGGCGGCGAGCATTCGGGCGTGTCGGAGACGACCACCGACGTGGTCATCGAATGCGCCTATTTCGATCCCGACCATATCGCGCGGACTGGGCAGAAGCTCGCCTTGACCAGCGATGCGCGCCAGCGGTTCGAGCGCGGGGTCGACCCGGCGTTCCTCAACGACGGACTGGCGATCGCGACCAAGCTGGTGCTCGACCATTGCGGCGGGACGCCCAGCGGGATCACCCGCGCTGGAGAGCCGCCGCTCGCGCCGCGCATGATCAGCTACGATCCGTCGCGGGCAGAGACGCTCGGCGGCCTCGCCATCGCGCCCGAGCGGCAAAAGCACATCCTCGAGCGCCTCGGCTTCACGGTCGGTGGCGACTGGCAGGTCGCCATCCCGACCTGGCGCCGCGATGTCGACGGCTCGGCCGATCTGGTCGAGGAAGTCATCCGCATCGAGGGGATCGACAACGTCCCGTCCGTCCCGCTCGACCGTGCACCGGGCGTGGCGCGCCCGACTGCGACGCCCGAGCAGAAGCTCGAACGCAAGCTGCGGCGGGCGGCGGCGGCGCGCGGGCTCGACGAGGCGGTGACCTGGAGCTTCCTCAGCCAGGGTGATGCCGATGCCTTTGGTGGCGGCGCGTGGAGCCTGGCCAATCCGATCAGCGAGGACCTCAAGGTCATGCGGCCGTCGCTGTTGCCCGGTCTGCTGTCGGCAGCTGCGCGCAACCTTAATCGCGGCGTGGGCACCATTCGCCTGTTCGAGCTTGGCCGGCGCTATCTGCCCGAGGCCGAGCGTCCGACCTTGGGCGTAGTGTTGGCCGGCGATCGCCGGCCGCGCGGCTGGCAAACGGGCAAGGCGCAGGGCTTCGACGCGTTCGACGCCAAGGCCGAGGCGCTGGCTTTACTCGCCGCCGCCGGGGCGCCGGTCGACAATTTGCAAGTGATGGGGGACGCCGGCGAGACCTGGCATCCCGGCCAATCGGGCACCTTGCGGCTCGGCCCCAAGACCGTGCTCGCCGCCTTCGGCATGCTTCATCCGTCGACCGCCAAGGCGTTCGACCTCGACGGCCCGGTCGCCGCGGTCGAGCTCTATATCGACGCGATCCCGGGCAAGCGCTCGTCTGGTTTCATGCGTACGGCCTATGCGCCGCCCGCGCTCCAGGCAGTCAAGCGCGACTTCGCCTTCACCGTCCCCGCCGGCCTGACCGCCGACGCGCTGACCCGCGCCGTGCGCGGATCGGACAAGGCAGCGATCACGGCCGCGCGCGTGTTCGACCTGTTCGAACGCGATGGCGTCCGGTCGATGGCGATCGAGGTCACATTGCAGCCCAGCGACAAGAGCTTCACCGATGCCGATCTGAAGGCAGTGGCCGACAAGGTGGTTGGCGCGGCGGAGAAACTCGGGGCGACTCTGCGGGGCTAATATACCTGCCCTCACCCTTCCCACCGCCTTCGGCGGCGGGCCCCTCCCTCTCCCGGCGGGAGAGGGAGCGAGGCGCGAAGCGCCGGAAGGGTGAGGGCAGAAATGGGACGAAGGGAAAGTAAGGTGCGGACGGCCCTGATCATCGGCGAAACACCCAATGTTGGCGGGCCGATCGTCGCGAGGGCGATTCAGCCTGGGGGGCGCCCCAGCCATGAAGATCGATAGTTTCCTCGTCGGCTTCACCGCGCTCCATGAGGAGCCGGGCGATATCTATACGCCGATCCTGTTGCCAGGTGACTTCGATCCGTTCGAGCGGCAGGCGCGGTTCACGCAATATATCGATGCCGAGTTGCGGATGACCGGGCTGGGCAGCGCTGGTGGCGGCAGCGCTATCCAATTTCTCGATGAAGACGACGAAGACGAGGATCAGCCCGGCGATGGCCAGTGGCGCGTGCTTTATTCGATCATCGACACCGACGTGACCGACCTGGACGCCGGGCGTGCGCTGATCCGCGTACAGCTGGCGGAACTCGGTTGCCCCGCCGGCACCTTGCTGCAATTCGACGATCGCGAAGATCGCTGGGACGGCGAGCGCTGGCATCTGGCCGAAGCGCGGTCGATCGACGAAGAGAATTTGGACCCGAAGGAGTAGACGATGCGCACTGTCCTGATCACCGGCGGAACCTCGGGCATCGGCCAGGCCGCGGCGCGCGCGTTCGTCGCCGCAGGCTGGCGCGTGATCGCCACCGGGCGGCGCCAGGAGCGGCTCGACGCGCTCGTCGCCAAGCTGGGCGCCGACAAGGTCCATCCCGCGATGTTCGACGTGCGCGACGAGGCCGCACGCGACGCGGCGCTCGACGTACTGCCGGCCGAGTTCCGCGCGATCGACCTGTTGATCAACAATGCCGGGCTCGCGCTCGGCACCGCGCCCGCGCAATCCGCCTCGCTCGATCAGTGGAAGACGATGATCGACACCAACGTCACCGCTCTGGTGTCGTTGACGCGCAAGCTCCTGCCCGCCTTGGTCGAGCGCAAGGGCGCGATCATCAACATCTCGTCGGTCGCGGCGACCTATCCCTATACCGGCGGCAATGTGTATGGCGGGACCAAGGCGTTCGTGCACCAATTCAGCCTGGGATTGCGCTCCGACCTGTCCGGCACCGGCGTCCGCGTCACCTCGATCGAGCCGGGCATGGTCGAGACCGAATTCACCCTGGTCCGCACCGAGGGGAACCAGGAAGCGTCCGACAAACTCTATGGTGGCGCCAATCCGATGACTGCCGAGGATATCGCCAACACCCTGTTATGGGTCGCCCAGCTGCCACCGCACCTCAACATCAACACGCTCGAGCTGATGCCGGTCAGCCAGTCCTTCGCCGGGTTCCAGGTCGCGCGGGCATAGGTCGTAAAATTCCCCTCCCTGCAAGGGAGGGGCTAGGGGTGGGTGAGCATCGGGCGAGGCTCGATGCCTCGTCCGATGCTGTTTTGACGGCAGCTTTTTAGAGCTTTAGGCGCGCAGACGCGCGCACCCACCCCCAACCCCTCCCTGCAAGCAGGGAGGGGAGTCCGAAAGCCGAACGGCGATATAGTCCAAGCTTCGACAACAGGTTTCGGGTTGCGCCGGGTCGTCCGCGCAACGACACCGGCGGCATGACCGACTCCGACTTCACCGCGATGATGCGCGCCGCCGAGGCAGCGATCGACTATCGCCGCCGCATTGCCACGGCGGAGACCACGCCCGCCGCGACCTACGCCGAGGTCTTGCCGGCGTTCGACGCTCCACTGCCCGAGCTGGGCGGGGATGCGGACGCGATCATCGCCGAGCTGATCGAGCGCGCGACGCCGGGGATCCGCGCCTCGACCGGCCCGCGCTTCTACGGCTGGGTGATCGGCAGCTCGCACCCGACCGGGGTCGCCGCCGACTGGCTGACCGCCGCCTGGGGGCAGAATGCCGGCAATATCCTGGCCGCGCCGGCAGCGAGCGCGGTCGAGGCGGTGGCGGCACGCTGGCTGCTCGACCTGCTCGGCCTGCCCGGTGAGGCATCGGTCGGCTTCGTCACCGGCGCGACGGTCGCGAACTTCGTCTGCCTCGCGGCGGCGAGGAGCGAGGTGTTGCGCCGGGTCGGCTGGGACGTCGAAGGCGACGGCATGTTCGGCGCACCGCCGATCAATGTGCTGATCGGTGCCGATGCGCACGCGACGGTGTTTTCGGGGCTCAAATATCTCGGCCTCGGCGCGAGGCGGGTGACGTCGGTCGCCACCGACGACGCAGGGCGAATGCTGCCGAGCGCGTTCGAGGCGGCGTTGAAGGCGGCATCGGGGCCGGTCATCGCGATCGCCCAGGCCGGCCAGATCAATAGCGGGGTGAGCGATCCTTTCGCCGACATCGCCCCGATGGCGCACGAGGCGGGCGCCTGGCTCCATGTCGACGGCGCGTTCGGATTGTGGGCTCAAGCCAGCCACCGGTACGCGCACCTTACCCAAGGCGTCGAGTTGGCCGACAGTTGGGCGACCGACGGGCACAAATGGCTGCAGACGCCGTACGATTCGGGGTTCGCGATCGTCCGCGATGCCGAAGCGCACCGCCGCGCGATGGCGATCTCCGCCAGCTATCTGCCGCCTGCCGAGGGCGCCGAGCGCGATCCATCGGCCTATGTCCCCGAGCTCTCGCGCCGCGCCCGCGGGTTCGCTGCCTGGGCGATGATCCGCCAGCTCGGCCGCGCCGGGATTGCCGAGATGGTCGAGCGTTGCTGCCGGGTAGCCGCACGGATCGCCGAGCGCGCCGCCGGCGAACCGGGGATCGCGCTGGTGCTGGTGCCCGAACTCAACCAGCTGATGCTCCGCTTCGGCGATAGCGACGACGCGACGCGTGCCACGGTGCAGCGTGTGCAGGATGACGCGATCGCCTGGATCGGCGGGGCCGAGTGGCACGGACATTGGGTGATGCGCGTGTCGGTCAGTTCGTCGGCGACGACCGAGGCGGACGCGGACCTGACTGTCGACGCGATCGTTTCCGCCTGGCGGGCAGTAAGGGAGAACATCGCGTGACCGAAACCCTGATCGAGATCGGCACCGATCGGCTGTCGGCGGCGATCAATCCGCTCGGCGCCGAGCTCACGCAGTTGCGCGACGCCGAGGGTCGCGAGCTGATGACCGATGCCGATCCCGCTTATTGGACCGGGCACGCGCCGATATTGTTTCCGATCATCGGACGGTTGAATTGCGACACGCTGCGGCTCGATGGCCGCGACTATGCGATGAAACAGCACGGCTTCGCGCGGCACGAAACGTTCGACCTCGCCGCACGCACCGCCACCAGCGCGACGTTCCGACTGACCGCCAATGACGAGACGCGCGCCGACTATCCGTTCGAGTTCGTGCTGGAGGTCGGGTTCTCTATCGATGTGGCGACCTTGGCGATCGACGTGCGTATCTCCAATCCCGGTAGCGCGCCGTTGCCCGCGAGCCTCGGCTTTCACCCCGCCTTCGCCTGGCCATTGCCTTATGGCCGCCCGCGCGACGAGCACCGCATCATCTTCGCCGCCGACGACCCGGGCGACATCGTCGAGCTTGCCGGCGGGTTGTTCGCGTCGACGCGCCCCTCGCCGCTCGATGGCCGCGTCCTTCATCTTGCCGACGATCTGTTCGCCCAAGACGCGCTGATCTGGGATCCGGTGGCGTCGCAAAGCGTGACCTATGGCGCGGCCGATGGTCCGCAGCTCAGGGTCGATTTCCCCGATACGCCCTATCTCGGCATCTGGACCAAGCCCGGCGCCGCGTTCGTCTGTATCGAGCCGTGGCATGGCCATGCCGACCCCGCCGGGTTCGGCGGCGATTTCCGGACCAAGCCGGGCGTGTTCGAGGTCGCGCCGGGCGCGGACTGGACGGGCCGGATGGCGATCACGCTCGAACCCTGACCCTCGACCTAGGCCTACCCTGCGGCTAGGAGCCGCGGACCATGAGTATTTCCGACCGCCGCACCTTCGCGATCATTTCGCATCCCGACGCCGGCAAGACCACCTTGACCGAAAAGCTGCTCTACTTCGGCGGCGCGATCCATTTGGCCGGCGAGGTCAAGGCGCGCGGCCAGACGCGGCGCGCGCGGTCCGACTGGATGAAGATCGAGCAACAACGCGGCATTTCGGTCACCAGCTCGGTGATGACGTTCGAGAAGGACGGCATCACCTTCAACCTGCTCGACACGCCGGGGCACGAGGACTTTTCCGAAGATACCTATCGCACGCTGACCGCGGTCGATTCCGCGGTGATGGTGATCGACGCGGCGCGCGGCATTGAGGCGCAGACGCGCAAATTGTTCGAGGTCTGCCGGCTGCGGTCGGTGCCGATCATCACCTTCGTCAACAAGGTCGACCGCGAAGGCCGCCCGCCGTTCGAACTGCTCGACGAGATCGCCGACATACTCGCGCTCGACGTCGCGCCGATGAGCTGGCCGGTCGGCATGGGCGGGCAATTCCAGGGCGTGCTCGACCTCACCACCAACAAGGTCAGCCGGCCCGAGGGCGACAGCCGCGAATTCCTCGGCAAGGTCGACGACGCGCCCGAACTCCCGATCGACATCGCCGAGGAAGTCGAGCTGGCGCAGGCCGGCTATGCCGCGTTCGACGCCGACGCCTATCGCCATGGCGATTTGACGCCGGTCTATTTCGGCTCGGCGCTCAAGGATTTCGGGGTGGCCGAGCTGATCGCCGCGCTCGCCGATTACGCCCCGCCGCCGCGCCCGCAACCGGCCGAGCCGGCGCCGGTCTCGCCCAATTTCGACGAAGTCACCGGCTTCGTGTTCAAGGTCCAGGCCAATATGGACCCGCAACATCGCGACCGCATCGCGTTCATGCGATTGTGCTCGGGGGTGTTCAAACGCGGCATGAAGCTGACCCCGACCGGCCACGGCAAGCCGATCGCGGTGCATTCGCCGATCCTGTTCTTCGCGCAGAATCGCGAGGTCGCCGACGAGGCCTATCCAGGCGACATTATCGGCATCCCCAATCACGGCACGTTGCGGGTCGGCGATACCTTGTCCGAGCGCGCCGATGTGCGCTTCACCGGCCTGCCCAATTTCGCGCCCGAAATCCTGCGGCGCGTCGTGCTGAAGGATCCGACCAAGACCAAGCAATTGCGCAAGGCGCTCGACGACATGGCCGAGGAAGGCGTGACCCAGGTCTTCTATCCGGAGATCGGATCGAACTGGGTGATCGGCGTGGTCGGCCAGCTCCAGCTCGAAGTGCTGATCAGCCGGCTCGAGGCCGAGTATAAGGTCGCCGCGGGGCTGGAGATGGCGCCGTACGAGACCGCGCGCTGGATTTCGTCGGACGATCCGGCGGCGCTCAAGGAATTCCTCGACCTTAATCGCGGGTCGCTGGCCAAGGATCGCGACGGCAATCCGGTCTATATGGCGAAGTCGGCCTGGGACGTCGGCTATGTCGCCGACCGCTATCCCAAGGTGAAGTTCGCCGCGACGCGCGAGCGGTAACGGCAGCATTCGCGGTTGGGCGCCGACACAGCGAAGCTATAAAGCCGCGAAACTTTTGGTGCGGTTGCGAAGGCCGGGCGCATCGCTATAGCCGCGGGCGACCATCAGGAGCCCATCATGCAGCCTTCCGCCGCGCTCGCCCGCATCAAGCCCTCGCCGACGCTGGCGATCACCAGCCGCGTCCTGGAATTGAAGCGCCAAGGCGTCGACGTGATCGGGCTGGGCGCCGGCGAACCCGATTTCGACACGCCCGACTTCATCAAGGAAGCCGGGATCAAGGCGATCCGCGACGGCAAGACCAAATATACCAATGTCGACGGCACGCCCGAGCTCAAGGAAGCGGTGCGGCTGAAGTTCAAGCGCGACAATGCGCTCGACTATGCGATCGACCAGATCACCATCAACGCCGGCGGCAAGCACACCTTGTTCAACGCGATGGTCGCAACGATCGATCCGGGCGATGAGGTGGTCATTCCCGCGCCTTATTGGGTGAGCTATCCCGACGTCGTGCTGTTCGCCGGCGGCACGCCGGTGTTCGCTGCGGCGGGCGCGGCGCAGAATTACAAGCTCAAGCCCGAGCAGCTTGAGGCGGCGATCACTGCCAAGACCAAATGGGTGATCCTCAACTCGCCGTCCAACCCGACCGGCGCCGCCTATAGTGAGGCCGAATTGAAGGCGCTGGGCGACGTGCTCGAGCGCCACCCGCATGTCTGGATCTTCGCCGATGACATGTACGAACATATCGTGTTCGACGATTTCAAGTTCACCTCGATCGCGCAGGTCTGCCCGTCGCTCTACGACCGCACGCTGACCGCCAATGGCTGTTCCAAGGCCTATGCGATGACCGGCTGGCGGATCGGTTTTGCCGCCGGCGCGCCCTGGCTGATCAAGGCGATGTCGAAGCTGCAATCGCAATCGACCAGCAACCCTTGCTCGATCGCCCAAGCGGCATCGGTGGCGGCGCTGACCGGCGACCAGGCGTTCCTGAAGGACAATGCCAAATTGTTCGAGCATCGCCGCGATCTCGTCGTGTCGATGCTCAACCAGGCGACGGGCATCACCTGCCCGCGGCCCGAGGGCGCCTTCTACGTCTATCCCGAATTCTCCGCGCTGATCGGCAAGACCACGCCGGGCGGCCGGACGATCGCGACCGACGAGGATTTCGTCACGTACCTGCTCGACGATGCCAAGGTCGCGGCGGTGCAGGGCGAGGCGTTCGGCCTCTCGCCGGCGATGCGGATCAGCTACGCCACGTCGGACGAGCTACTGCGCGAGGCGTGCGAACGCATCCAGACGGCCTGCGCCGCGCTGCGCTGAGAATGCTCAGTGTTCCTGCGAAAGCAGGAACCCAGGACCACGAGCGACACGGCCTGTAACCCTGGGGTCCTGCTTTCGCAGGAGCACGGCGTTGGGACGCCCCAAACCCAAACCCCGGATGAACGGACCGGCCAGAGAAAGTTCAGGCCCGGAAACCTATCGTTTCGATCATCAGGGTTGAAGCGGAACGCCACATTCCCGATTTCGCACCCGCAACCAAGGGACAAGAGCCATGAAGGCCATTCTCACTTCTTCGTTTTTCTGGCGGTTCGCCGGCGGCTTCGCTTTGGGCGGGTTCGGCGTGATGACGCTACATCCGGCAGGCGCGCAGACCGCGCCGCAGGCGCCGGCGTCCGTCGCTCATCTGGCGGATTGAAACCATGGGGCGCCGTGTTCCGTATCTATATGATCGGAACAACGGAGCCCCGCATATGATCAAATATGTCTTGCCGCTTGCCGCCGCCGGTGCGCTGGCCGCGGCGATCTTCACCAGCCCCCTCGCCCATGCCGAGCGCGCCGTGCCGATTCCCGCGCCGACGCACGACGTTCAGCCGACCGTGAAGCCCAATGTCGCGGTGCTCGCCGGCGGGTGTTTCTGGGGCATGGAGGCCGTGTTCGAGCGTGTGAAGGGCGTGACCAACGTCACCGCGGGCTATGCCGGCGGCACCGCCGCGACCGCGAGCTATGACCAGGTCTCGACCGAAGGCACCGGCCATGCCGAGGCGATCCGCGTCGCCTACGATCCGCGCGTGGTGAGCTACGGCACCTTGCTGCGCATCTATTTCTCGGTCGCGCACGACCCGACGACGCTTAACCGTCAGGGGCCCGACCAAGGGACCAGCTATCGCTCGGCGATCTTCCCGCAAAATGCGGCGCAACGCGCAGTGGCAACGGCGTACATCGCCCAGCTTGGCCAGGCGAAAGCCTATCCGCGGCCGATCGTGACCAAGATCGAGACCGGCGGCTTCTATCCGGCCGAAACCTATCACCAGCATTTCTTCGACAAGAATCCCAACCACCCGTACATCGTGGCGTGGGACAAGCCGAAGGTCGCGGCGTTCAAGGCGGCGTTTCCGGCGCTGGCAAAGTAACGCTTCCCTCTCCCGCCTGCGGGAGAGGGAGGGACCCGCGAAGCGGGAGGGTGAGGGTCTTCTTCCTTCTTTTTAGACCTCATTGCCCGGAAGAAGAAAGAAGACCCTCACCCAAACCCTCTCCCGTAGACGGGAGAGGGCTTAGATCTCATGCCGCCAACGGAAAACGCAGCAGCCGGTTCGCCACCGGCACCAGCGCTTCGCCGCACCGGCCGACCGCGCGGACGATTTCCGGATGGTGCACGTCGAGCCCACCGGTGAGCGAACCGAACGCGGGCAGCACCAGCTTGGTGCCGGTCGCGACGAAGCACCGCCGCGACACCAATCGCCCGCGCACGCGGACGCGCAATTTGGGGTGGAAATGGCCGGACAATTCCGGCCGCGGGTCGCGCGGATCGGCTTCGTGCCGCAGCACCAGCCCGTCGATCTCGGCCTCGTCGACGATCTCGCCACCGCACGGATCGGCCATCGCATGATCGTGATTGCCGATCACCCAGACGAAGCGATGCGCGGCAGTCAGCGCGCGCAACCGGTCCTGTTCGGCGACGGGCAAGCGCTCGCAGCCGCGCGAATCGTGGAAGCTGTCGCCAAGGCACCAGATCTCGGCCGGAGCGGTCGCCGCGACCGCGTTCTCCAGCGCCGCCAAGGTCGCTGCGCTGTCATAGGGCGGCAGCATCTGGCCGAAGCTAGCGAACCAGCTCGCCTTCTCGAAATGCAGGTCGGCGACGATCAGCGCACGCCGCGCAGGCCAGAACAGCGCGCCGTCAGGCAGCGCGGCAAACTGATGGCCGGCGAACGAAAAGGGAACCATTTCCCATCCATGCCGTAATAGCAAGGCGCGATCAATGGCTTGCGGCAGTGCAACAAATGCCACTTGATCGGCGCGCCAACAGGCGTAAAGCGCGCCGTCCTTCCCGGCAGGCCCATCCGACTCCATGTCAGCAGCCATTTCACCCCAAAAAACGATGTCGAAAAAGGCGCTTGCCGCGCTGACCATCGGCGCGATCGGCGTGGTATTCGGCGATATCGGGACCAGCCCGCTCTACGCCTTTCGCGAAGCACTGGGCCAGGCCGCAGCCGACGGGCTGACCGCCGACGAGATCCTCGGCGTGCTCAGCCTGGCCTTATGGTCGCTGATCCTGGTCGTCTCGATCAAATATGTCACCTTCCTGATGCGCGCCGACAATCAGGGCGAGGGCGGCGTGCTCGCGCTGGCGGCGCTCGCGCGGCGCGCGCTCGGCTGGCGCTCGCGCATCGCGTTGGTCCTCGGCGCGGCAGGCGCATCGCTGTTCTATGGCGACGCGATCATCACCCCATCGCTATCGGTGCTGTCGGCGGTCGAAGGCCTGCGCACGATTCCCGGCGGTGCTGATGCGATCGGCGAGCACACCATCATGGCGGTCACCATCGTGATCCTGATCGGGCTGTTCCTGATCCAGTCGCACGGCACCGCGCGCGTATCGGGATTGTTCGGCCCGGTCTGCGTCCTGTGGTTCCTGGTGATTGGCGGGCTGGGCCTGTACCATATCGCCGACGAGCCCGGCATCCTGTGGGCATTCAACCCTTATTATGCCGCCGGTTTCCTGGCGACACATGGCGTGCTCGGGTTGTTCGTGCTGGGCGCGGTGTTCCTGACGGTGACCGGGGCCGAGGCGCTGACCGCCGACATGGGGCATTTCGGGGCGAAGCCGATCCGGCTCGGCTGGTTCCTGCTCGCCTTTCCGGCCTTGTGCCTCAATTATCTCGGACAGGGCGCCTATACGCTCAACAAGCTCGAAGCAGTGCAGGCGGCCGGCGGCAAGTTCGAGAATGCCGACTGGTTCTTCCTGATGGCGCCCGAGCAGGTTCGCCCATTGCTCGTCATCCTGGCGACCTTGGCGACGATCATCGCCAGCCAGGCAGTGATCACCGGCGCCTATTCGCTGACCCAGCAGGCGGTCCAGCTCGGTTTCCTGCCGCGCCTCAGGGTGCGCAACACCTCGGCCGATTATGCCGGGCAGATCTATCTGCCGTCGATCAACTGGCTACTGCTGGTCGGCGTGCTGGTGCTGGTGATCCAGTTCCGCACCTCGTCGGCGATGGCCGCGGCCTACGGCATCGCGGTCACCGGGACGATGGTGATCACTACCCTGCTCGCTTATGTCGTGGTGCGGCACAGCTGGCATTGGCCGCGCCATTGGGCGCTGGCGCTGATCCTGCCGTTCCTGACGCTCGACCTGATCTTTTTCGGCGCCAATATCCTGCGCGTGATCGAAGGCGGCTGGGTGCCGCTGGTGATCGCCGCGTTGATCGGATTGGTCATCTTCACCTGGGTGCGCGGCAAGGCGATCGTGAAGACCTTCGAGCAACGCCAGAGCGTCCCGCTCGCCGACCTTGCTGCTGCGCTCGCGCGCCGCGCGCCCGAGCGCGTCGAAGGCACCGCGATCTTCCTGACCGGCAATCCCGACAGCGCGCCCGGGGCGTTGCTCCACAACCTCAAGCACAACAAGGTGCTGCACGAGGTCAATCTGGTCGCATCGGTGCGCACTACCGACCGGCCGCAAGTGCCGCCCGAGGAAAGGTGCGAGGTCAAACGGATCGACGACAATTTCAGCGTCGTCATCCTGCGCTACGGCTTCATGGAGACGCCCGACGTGCCGCGCGCGCTGGCCGACGCGACCGAGGCGGGGCTGATCGACCTGCACCCGATGAAGGCGAGCTATTTCATCGGCCGCAACACGCTCAAGCCCGATGCCGAGGTCGGCATGCCGTTATGGCAGGACCGCATCTTCATGTTCCTGCAGCGCAATGCCAGCGACCCGACCGACTTCCTCCATATCCCGCCGGGCAAGGTGCTCGAGCTGGGCGAGCAGGTGACGGTTTAGGCGTTCCTGAAGCGGTTGACGTCCCGACGAGCGAACTCAAATTGACTCGCGGGACGTCAGCAGCCAAGCGCTCGAGCCGGCGCGCTGGAAGTGCACCAGCAAAAAGGGGAGTGCAAATATGAACGGCCCGACGATCGACCGCCGCGCGCTGCTGCTGGGGACCGGCGCGGCCGCCGCGGCACCGGCCATCGCACGAGCCGGCCGCGCCCGCCGGAGCCCCCCGCTCGCGTCCACGCCGCCAATGGGGTGGAATAGCTGGAACAGCTTCGCCACCACGATCAACGAAGCCCAGGCGCTCGAGACCGCGACAATCATGGCGGCCAGACTGAAGCCGGCCGGCTACGACATCTTCACCATCGACATTCAATGGTACGAACCCGGCGCATCGAGCTACACTTATGCCGCCAAGCCAATGCCGACGATGGACGGCAATGGTCGGCTGCTTCCTGCCCCCAATCGATTTCCGTCGAGTGCGAACGGACGCGGCTTCGCGCCGATCGCGACGCACGTCCACCGGCTCGGGCTCAAGTTCGGCATCCACTTGATGCGCGGCATCCCGCGGCTGGCGGTCGAGCGCAATTTGCCGGTGCTCGGCACACGCTACAACGCGCGCGATATCGCCGATACCGCCAGCATTTGCCCGTGGAATCCCGATATGTACGGAGTCGATATGACCCGGCCGGGCGCGCAGGCTTATTACGACAGCGTCTTCCGGCTCTATGCGTCCTGGGGCGTCGATTTCGTCAAGATGGACGATATGAGCCGCCCCTATGACGCCCACGCGCCCGAGATCGAGGCCGCGCATCGCGCCATCCTTGCGACCGGGCGGCCGATCATCCTCAGCCTCTCGCCTGGCGAAACCCCGGTGATCCGCGCCGATCATGTCCGCAAACATGCGCAGATGTGGCGTATCTCGGACGATTTCTGGGACGAATGGCCGCTGCTGGAGGCGCAGTTCACGCGGCTGGAGAATTGGAACCCGCATCGCTCGCCCGGCTGCTGGCCCGACGCCGACATGCTGCCGCTCGGCCGCCTCGCGCTCGGGCAGCGCGACACCAAGTTCACGCCCGACGAGCAACGCACGCTGATGACCTTGTGGTCGATCGCACGCTCGCCGCTGATCATGGGCGGCGACCTGCGCCATCTCGACCAGGCGACGCTCGATCTGCTGACCAATCCCGAAGTGATCGCCGTCAACCAGCAGTCGAGCGACAACCGTCCGCACTTCCTGGCCGACGACACGCGTATATGGTCGGCGCGCCATCCCGACGGCGACACCTATCTCGCGCTGTTCAACACCGCTGCGAAGCCGCGCGAAATATCGATCGCCCTCAGCCAGCTCGGCCTGCGTGGCACGGTGCGCGTGCGCGATTGCTGGGCGCGCGCCGATGCCGGGACGGCGACGGGCCGGATCGTACGGAATGTGCCTTCGCATGGCGCGGCGTTGCTGCGTTTGAGCGGCGATAACCAGCGGTGACTTAGCTACTGGTGAGGCCAATGGCCCCTCCGGGTAGGCACCCACTTTGATCCGTTCACCGGTGAAGAAGGACTGAGTTACCCCGCATACGCCTTCACCAGGTCGTAGAGGTAATCGCGGCCGACATAGAGCGACTCGACGCGGATGCGTTCGTTCAATCCATGGATGCCGCTGAAGTCGGATTCGATGAACACGCCCGGCGCGCCATAGGTCGGGATGCCGATCGCTTCGAAGAAGATGCCGTCGGTGGCGCCGGTCGACATGCTGGGCAGCATCGGCACGCCGGGGAAATATTTGTCGGCCAGCGTCTTCATCGGTCCGACGATCTTGGGATCGAGCGTCGGCGGGATGCCGATCGGGCGGACTGGCTGGTTGGCGGTGACGGTCACCTTGGACCCGGCCAATTCTTTCAATTTGGCGAGCGTTCCGTCGACGCTTTCGCCCGGGAAGATGCGGCAATTGACGTTGGCGGTGGCCTTTTGCGGCAGCGCGTTCTCGGCATGGCCGGCGTTGAGCAAGGTCGCGACGCAGGTCGTCCTCAGGGTCGAATGCATCGCCTTGTCGAGCGAGACGATCTTGTCGGCCTCGGTATCACTGGGATTGGCGAGCAGCCGCTTGACGGCGGCGGCCATCGGCGCCGGTGTCTGCGGCGCGCCGGCGACCGCGGTGAAGAAGGCGCGGGTCGTGTCGGTGAACTTCACCGGGAATTCGTAGCCGCGCACTTTCTCGAGCGCGTCGGCAAGCTCGTAGATCGCGTTGTCGGGCACCGGCTGCGAACTGTGCCCGCCGGGATTGGTGGTGGTGAAGGTGAAGTTCTGCGCCGCTTTCTCGCCGACCTGAATCGCCAGCAACTCGCGCTCGCCCTTGGCATTGTAGCGCCCGCCGCCGCCTTCGTTGAGCGCAAATTCCGCGGCAATCAGATCGCGCTTGTTCGCGGCCAGCCATTGCGCGCCGTTGAACGCGTAAGTGGTCTCCTCGCCGCACGTCAGCGCCAGCTTGATCGTGCGCTTCGGTTTGTATCCGCTCGCCTTGAAGCGAATCATTGAATCGGCCCAGATCGCCGCCATCGCCTTGTCGTCGACCGTGCCGCGGCCATAATAGAAGCCGTTCTCCTCGATCAGCTTGAACGGATCGCGCACCCAATCCTCGCGCTTGGCGGCGACGACATCGATATGCGCAAGCAGCAGCATCGGCTTGGCCTTGGGGTCGCTACCCTTCAGGGTCGCGACCAACCCGCCATCCTTGGGATGGTCGGGGACCGAGAAGGGCGTCAGCTCGCTGTCGCTATAGCCCGCCGCCTTCATCCGCGCGGCGATCTGCGCGGTCGCCTGGGTGCAGCTGCCGATGTCGACCACCGTGTTGGTCTCGACCAGTTCCTTGTAGAGGCCGAAAAACGCTTGCTGGTCGGGACGGAGGTCGGCTGCCGCTCCGACCACCGGTTGCGCGACGAGGCCCGCCGCAATGATCCATCCCAAAGCGCGCATGCCGACCCCCGATTGTTGCGATGACCAGGAGACTAGAGCGCGAAATCAGGCGGCTGGCAACCGCCCGGGCTCAGGGACGCATGCGGGCCGAACTCGCCATCACGTTGCGCGGCAAGGTCAGGCGGATTTCGCGATTGGCGAAATCGATCTGGACACGGCGGAACAGCCGCAGCGAATCCATGCCGAGCATCAATGCCGGCGTATCGCTCAATCCGAACCGCTTGAACGGCACCGCATCGGCGAAGGCGATCGGCAATCCGTGGAAACCGACTCCGGCGATGTCGAGCGAGTCGATCACGCGGTAATCGGCCTGGAGATATTGGCCGGTCACCGCTTGCAGCGAAACCGTGCCGAGCGATTTTTCGGTCTTCACGCGCTTGAGCAATGCGAGGTTGCCGACGGTCACCGGCGACCCGGTGTCGATCACTACCGAGATGCGTCTGCCGCGATAGCGCGCGTCGGTGACGATCAGCTGGCCGTAGAGATTCTTGGCCTTGATGACGATGTCGTCAGGGCTGCCCATCAGGCCGCGCTTCTTGGAAGCGCGAACCTCCATCACATTCTTGTCGAAATCGATCGACACGGCGTGGCCCTTGAGCGCGTCGATACCCAGCATGCCCGGCGCGCCGAGATTGGTCGCCTCGACCGCCGGCGCCTCGATCAAGTCGGGCGCGATCATGTTCACGCGGAGATCGGAGAGCTTGTAGGTGCCGAGCTCGGTCTGCCCCGCCATCGTCGTCACGCGGACGCGGCGTCCGGTGGCGAGCTTGAGGACGTCGGCCAGTTCGCGCGACACCACCGTCCGTTCCGACCCGGTATCGATGATGAAGGAATAGGGACCGCTCGGCCCGATCGACACGGGAACGGTCATGCGCTGATCGGCATCGGCGAAGCCGAGCAGCTCGGATGCGGTCGCCGCGGTGGTCGCGCCGGTCGCCGGAACCACCGGCGGATCCTGGGGAACGCCGCTATCGGCCGACGACGGGGCACCCGTCGCGCCAAGGGCCAATATCAGCAAGGGGATAAACCCGCGCATGACGCGAATGTTACGCCCGTTCCGGTCTTGTACCAAGCGAATTCGTGGGTGTCAGCGCGACGCCGAATCTCCCTCTGGCACGGGTTCCAGCGCACGCGCGACCGGCCGCGCGATCGCCAGCATCAGCACGCCGCCGACCAAGCCGATCGTCCCGTCGAGCGCCCAGAAGGCGGCCGGGCTCATCGTGTCGTAGAAGCTGCCGACCCAGCCCATGATCACGCTGCCCAGGAAGAAGGACAAATACACCCCGCCCATCATCGTCGCGGTAACCTGTTTGGGCGCGGCCTGGCTGATCAGCGCCAGCAGCACCGGCCAGTAATAGAGAAACGCCACACCCATGCCGAAGAACCCGGCGAGCGCCCACCAAACGGCGGTCTTGCCGTCGGCACCGGGCAACAACGCGCCGGCGACGAGCACGAAGGCGGACAGGCCGGTCAACAGCGAGCCGATGCCGATCTTGGCGACGTCCGACGGCTCGCGCCCGCGCTTGGCCTGCCACGCCCACAGTGCCACCAACGGCGGCACCGCGACGACCGAGGCGAAGGGGTCGATCGAGTTGAACCAGGAGGGCGGCATATTGCCCCATGGCGTCGACAGGCTGACATGCTGGTCGACCCACAGCACCCCGATGCTCCAGATCATCGGAAAGGCGACGTTGGGAAACACGGTCATCGTTGCGACCAGGATTAGCAGCCACATCCGCTTGCGCTCGGCCGCAGTCATCGGCGGCAGCTCGACACGGTCGGCGCGCGGGCCGCGCCCGGCGAGATGGCGCTGGCCGGCGAGATAAATGATCAAAGCGAACAGCATCAGCACCGCCGCCGCGCCGAACCCGACATGCCAGCCATAGGCGGCGGCGAGCGCGCCGCAGGCCAGCGGTCCCAGGATCGCGCCGAGATTGATGCCGGCGGAAAAGATCGTGTAGCCCTGCGTCCGCCGCGATTCCGCCTCGGCCGGATAGAGCTCGCCGACCTGCGCCGCGATATTGCCCTTGAGACAGCCCGAGCCGAGGATCAGCAGCGACAATGCGAGCAGGAACGACGCATCGAACGCCATCGCCAGATGCCCGGCGCACATCAGCAAGGCGCCGATCACCACGGTGGCCTTGGCGCCCAGCCAGCGATCGGCGATCCAGCCGCCAAGGATCGGGGTGAAGTAGACCAGCCCGCTATACCAGCCATAGATCAACGAGGCGAAGGCGACATCGCTGAGCGCGCCGTGCCAGCTGAACACCTGCCGCAACGCCGCGAGTCCCAGCACATGCTCGGCATGGCCTGGCAGGAACAATTGCTGGACCATGTAGAGCGTCAGCAGCGAGGTCATGCCGTAATAGCTGAACCGCTCCCAGCATTCGGTGAAGGCAAGATAGGCGACCCCGCGCGGGTGGCCGAAAAAAACGGTGTCGGCGCGAGCGGCTTCGGTCATGCGCACGGTGGTGCCGTAGAGCTCGGCCTGGGGCAAGCGGTCGTCTGAGATTTCGCACGGGCGTCCGATGGTCCGTCAGGAGCTATATGTTTTCGCGCAAAGGCGCGAAGGCGCTAAGAAGGTTCGCGCAGAGGCGCAGAGGGCGCGGAGAAAAAAGAGAGCCCGCAAAGGCGAGGCCCTCAATTATCCGGCGCCCCGTCCGGAAGGAAAGCACCTCTGCGTTCTCCGCGCCTCTGCGCGAAAAAGAGCGCTTCGCGCCTTAGCGCCTTCGCGTGAACTATATCAGGCCGCCGGGGCGAATGATCCCCGGACGCTGCCCATTGCCCCTGCCGTGCCATCGCCCTAGCCTCACTCTTTCGAGTGGGAGCGGGTGCGTGACGATCGAAGAACCGGATGCCGGGCCGCGACCCGTCGATGTGCCGCATCGTCGCGAATTCCTGGGGCACCCCGTCGGCCTGCCGGTCATCGCCTTCACCGAAGCGTTCGAGCGCTTTTCCTATTACGGCATGCAGACCTTGCTGGTGCTGTACATGGTCAAGGCGCTGCTGCTGGCGCCGCATGTCGAGCATATCGTCGGGTTCGGCTGGTTCAGCAACGTGCTGGCAGGGATTTATGGCGCGCCGCCCAACACCCAGGCGCTCGCCTCGCACATCTTCGGCACCTATACGATGCTGGTCTATGTCACCCCGATCCTGGGCGGGCTGCTCGCCGATCGCTGGCTGGGCAAGACGCTGACCGTGACGATCGGCGCGCTGCTGATGGCGGCGGGCCATTTCCTGATGGCGTTCGACGTGTCGTTCCTGCTCGCCTTGCTGTTGCTCGTGCTCGGCGTCGGCTGCTTGAAGGGCAATCTCGCGAGCCAGGTCGGCGGGCTCTACGCGCCGGGCGACGGCCGCGCGACCGATGCCTTCCAGATCTATTATATCGGCATCAGCCTCGGTGCGTTCTTCGCGCCGTTGGTCTGCGGCGCATTGGGCGAGGAAGTCGGCTGGCATTGGGGATTCGGCGCGGCCGGCGTCGGGATGGTGATCGGGCTGGTCATCTATCTGGCGGGTCGCCGCCATCTGCCGCCCGACCCACTGATCGAGCGGCGAGCGGCGCGCGCATCGGCGGCACCGCGCCCGGCGATGACGCGGCGCGATATCGTCGTGCTGGTGCTGCTGCTGTTCATGGTCCCGGTGCTGGCGGTGAGTGCGATCGGCAACCAGCAGATGTTCAACGCCTATCTGGTCTGGGCCGACCGGTCCTACGAATTCATGCTGTTCGGGCACCGTATGCCGACCTCGTTCCTGGTCTCGTTCGACGCCTTCACCGGGTTCGTGACGCTGGCCGGCGCGGTGGCGTTCTGGCGCTGGTATGCGCGGCATTGGCGCGAGCCCGACGAGATGACCAAGCTGATCATCGGCTGCCTGATCTCGTCGTCCGCGTTCCTGTTGGTGATGATCGTCGCCAGCCGTCACGAGGCGACCGGGGTCAAGCCGGCTTTATGGGTCGCGCTCGCCGTCAACACGCTCAACAATCTGGGGTTCGCCAACGTCTTTCCGGTCAGCCTCGCGCTCTATTCGCGTGCCGCGCCGCGAGCGATCTCGGGGACGGTGGTCGGCATCTATTACCTGTTCCTCGCGCTGGCCAATTACCTGGTCGGCGTGGTCGGCGGCTGGCTCGAGATCATGCCGGCCGGGCAATTCTGGGGAATCCATGTCGGCGCGATCCTGGGCGCGGCGGCGGTGTTCGTGGCGATCAAGCTGGTGTTCGGGAAGTTGTTGTTGCCGGAGCAAATAGGGCAGCAGCCGTGATCGCGATAGCACTCGCGCTGGCATTGGCCATCTCGGCGGACAAGCCGACCACTTACAAGCTGGTCGGCGGGCCAACGGACACAATCTATCCGAATCTGCGGCGATGCGAGCGCGCTCGGCGAATTGAGTCGAGGAAAATACGAGATCGAATGCAACGAGCTCGCGCCAATCTGAGACGGCCACACCATTATCGCGCTACGGTTGAACCAATTTGCCTTCCCTGGTGACGGATCAGAAGCAAGTTTCGTCAAAACAGCGTTATGTGCGTCCGCAGGCGACGCCCGCGCTGGCCGAGCACCTCACTCCGCAGCCAGCAAACTCTCCGCGCCGCCCAGGTCGACCGACACCAGCCGGCTGACCCCGCGTTCGACCATGGTCACGCCGAACAGGCGGTGCATGCGGCTCATCGTCACCGCATTGTGCGTGACGATCAGATAGCGCGTCGCAGTCTCCACGGTCATACGGTCGAGCAGGTCGCAGAAGCGCTCGATATTGGCGTCGTCGAGCGGGGCATCGACTTCGTCGAGCACGCAGATCGGCGCGGGGTTGGTCAGGAACAGGCCGAAGATCAGCGCGACCGCGGTCAGCGCCTGTTCGCCGCCCGATAGCAAGGTAAGCGATTGCAATTTCTTGCCCGGCGGCTGCGCCATGATCTCGAGGCCAGCCTCGAGCGGATCGTCCGAATCGACCAGTTCGAGCCGCGCCGCGCCGCCGTTGAACAAGGTCGTGAACAGCCGCTGGAAATGGCCGTTGACCGCCTCGAACGCGGCGAGCAGGCGTTGCCGGCCTTCGCGGTTGAGCGTCCCGATCGAGCCGCGCAGTTGCGCCACCGCCTGGCCGAGCTCGTCGCGCTCGGCCGCGGCGTCGGTGCGCTGCGAATCGAGGTCGGCGAGTTCGGTTTCGGCGACCAGATTGACTGGCCCGAGCCGCTCGCGATCGATCAGCAATTTGTCGTGCTTGACCGATTCGTCCTGCGGATCGCCGACGTCGTCGAGATCGAACCCGACGCGCTCGCCGAGCAGGGGCGGCGGGCAAGCGAAGCGCTCGCCCGACAGTCGCGCCATCTCGATCCGTCGCAGATCCTGGTTTTCCGCGCGCGCCGTGGCTCCAGCGCGGGCCTCGCGCGCCAGCGACAGCGCTTCGGCGGCGATGCGGCCCGCTTCCTCGGTCGTGCGGACGCGCGATTCGGCCTCGCGCTCGGTGACCGCCGCGGTGTCGGCGGCAGTGCGCAGCTCGGCATGGCCGGCTTCGTGCGCGGCAATCTGCGTGGCGAGTTCGGCCGGGCGCGCTTCCGCCGCTTCGGCCTCGGCGGCGAGTTGCGCCTCGCGTTTGTCCATATCGGCGATGCGCTTGGCCGCCTCGCCGGCGCGCGCTTTCCAGCCTTTCTGCTCGGCCTCGGCCGCCGCCAGCCGTTCGCGGTCGGCGGCGATCGCACGGTCGAGCTGGGCGCGATCGGTGCGCGCGTTGGAGGCATTGGCGCGGCGCGCCTCGGCCTCGGCCTGGAGCCGCGCCACCGCGGCGCGCGTGTCGGCGCCGTCGGGCAAAGCGGCGCGGGCCGCCTCGGCGCGCGCCAGTTCGGTTTCGGCTTCGCCGACTTCGGCCGCCACCCGGCGCCCACGCGTATCGAGATCGGCACGCTGCGCCTCGATCCGTTCGAGCTGCGCGGTGGCGCGGTCCTCGGTACGAGTCGCCTCGCGCGCGGCATTCTCGGCGCGCTCGAGCGACGCGCGCGCTGCCTGGGCGTCGGCGCGCGCGGAAGCGATGCGGCGTTCGGCCTCGTCGAGCTGGCCATTGGCCTTCTCCACCGCGCCTTGCGCCCTGGGCCGTGCCTTGTTGAGCGCGGCCAAGCGGTTGATCCGTTCGAGCCGTTCGGCTGCCGCCGCGCCACCCGATTTGGCGACATAGCCGTCCCAGCGCCGCAAGGTACCGCCAAGCGTCACCAGCCGTTGCCCGACCGCGAGCGCTTGGCCGTCGTCGCGTTCGGCGACCAGAATCTGCGCCAATCGCCTCGCCAGCGCCGCGGGCGCTTCGACATGATCGGCGAGCCGCGTCAGCGCGCCTGCCGCCGGATCGCCCGGCTGCGGCTCGGCGCCAGCCCAATAGCGATCGGCCGCGGCGTCGAGCCCGGTTTCGAGATCGTCGCCGAGGGCGGCCGCCAGCGCGCGCTCGTACCCCGGCGCGGCGCGGACATGGTCGAGCAGGCGGTCGCGTCCCGACGGGCGGGTCGTCTTTTCGAGCGCGAGCACTTCGCTTTCGATCGCGGCGAGCTCGGCGCGTGCCGCGGCCCGCGCCTGTTCGGCGGCGTCGCGCGCCTCCTGCGCTGCGCGTTCGTCGGCGTCGGCACGGGCACGGGCGCCGCGCGCGGTTTCGGTCGAATCGAGCGCGTCGGCGCGCGCCTTGATCGCGCGGTCGCGTTCCTCGCGCAGCGGCGCGGCATCGCCCAGCGCCTTCAGTTCGGCGGCCAGGCTCGTCTGATCGCGCAACGCGCGGTCGTGCCGCGCCTTGGCCGCCGCCGCCGCCGCGTCGGCAACACGCGCATCGGCGAGTTCGGCCGCTTGCCGGCTCATCGCTTGGGCAAGCGCGACATCGGCGTCGCGCGCCGCGCGTTCGGCCTCGGCCAAATTGGCGTCGAGCGCGGGGAGCCGCGCGGCGGCCTCGTCGGCGCGTTTCGCCAGCATCTTGGCTTCGGCATCGAGCCGCGCCAGCGCCTCGGCGGCATCGACCGCCAGCGCCCCTTCGCGCTCGCGGTCCTCGCCGATCCGGTTGCGTTGTCCAGCAAGCTCGACGATCCGCCGCTCGGCCGCGCTGTGTTCGGCGCGCAGACCGGCGAGCGCATGCGCCGCCTCGCTCGCCGCTTCACGCGCCGCGGTCGCCACCGCGCGGGCGTCGCCCAGCGCTTCGGTTGCGGCATGCTGGTGCGCGGTCGCCGCGCGCTGCGCCTCGGCGGCGGCCGCCACTTTCTCCTCGCATTGCGCGGCTTCAGCCTTGGCGGCATCGGCCGCCGTCGCGGCGTCGCGCCAGCGCGCGAAGACCATCCGCCCTTCGGCGACGCGGATCTGATCCGAGAGCAGCCGATAGCGCTCGGCCTGGCGCGCCTGACGCCGCAGTGCCGAGGCGCGCGCTTCCTGGTCGGCCATGATCTCGTCGAGCCGCAGCAGATTGGCTTCGGTCGCGCGCAGTTTCTGCTCGGCATCCTTGCGGCGGACATGGAGACCGGCGATCCCGGCGGCCTCCTCGAGCATTGCGCGGCGTTCGGTCGGCCGCGCCGAGATCACCGCGCTGATCCGACCCTGGCTGACCAACGCCGGCGAATGCGCGCCGGTCGCGGCATCGGCGAACAGCAAGGCGACGTCCTTGGCGCGGACGTCGCGCCCGTCTATGCGATAGGCCGATCCCGCGCCGCGCTCGATCCGCCGCACCACTTCGGTCTCGCTGCCGTCGATCTCGGCCAGGATCGACACTTCGGCGAAATCGCGCGCGGTGCGCTTGTCGGTGCCGGCGAAGATGACGTCGTCCATCCCGGCGCCGCGCATCGACTTCGGGCTGTTCTCGCCCATCGTCCAGCGCAGCGCTTCGAGCAGGTTGGACTTGCCGCAGCCATTGGGGCCGACCACGCCGGTCAGCCCCGGTTCGATGCGGAGATCGGCCGCGTCGACGAAGCTTTTGAACCCCGACAGTCTCAGCCGTTTTATCTGCATTCGCTCAATGGCCCCCCGGCGCGGTCAACCGTCAGGCGCCCCGTGCCTTGAGCACGGGTTCGAGCGTCGCCCAGTCGCCGACATCGTTGAGCTTCTCGCCATTGATGATGAAGGTCGGCGTGCCGCTGATCTGGAACTTGTCGTTGGCGAACTTGGTGCGCTCGACCAGCTTGTCGACCGCCGCCTTGTCGTTGAGGCAGGCGCGCGCCTTGTCCTCGGGCAGGCCGCGCTGCTTCATGAAATCGAGATAGCCGAGCCCCTCGGCATACATGGTCGCGACCTGGTTCGGGGTCGCGCCTTGCGCCGCCTGGACCTTGGCCGACACCGCCTGCTCGTTGGTCAGCAAGGTCTGCTGGTTGGCGAACATCTGATCGAGGATCGGGAAGAAGGTCGCGGTGTCGCCCGAACATTGGCCGAGCAGGATCGGGCCGAGGTCGAGCGGACCATGGACCGGATATTCGCGGAATTCGTAGCTGACCTTGCCCGCGGAAATGTACTTCTCCTTGAGCGCCGGGAACCCTTCCTGATCGAACTTGCCGCAATAGGGGCAGGCGCGCGATCCATATTCGACGATCTTGAGCGGCGCATCGGGATTGCCCATCCGCATGCCGCCTTCGGGCGTCTTCACGACCGTGTCGACCCAGGCGGTACCGGCGGGAGCGGGCTTGGCGGCGACCGGCGCGGCAGGAGTCGCGCTGTTGGCGTCGCTGCCCGACCCGCCGCAAGCGGCGAGCGCCAGCAGCGGCAGAGCGGCGAAAAGGGGCAAGATCTTCATGTACTACTCCCTTGGGAAAATTCAGGCGCCGGCGGCGGCGAGCAATGGCTGCAATGCCGCCCAGTCATAGACGTTATCGGCCTTGGTACCATTGATGACGAAAGTCGGCGTGCCGCTCACCGCATATTGCTTCTCGGCAGCATTGGTCACCGCGACGATCCGGTCGACCCCGGCACGCGCGGCGAGACAGGCCTGCGCCCGCGCCGGCGCCATGCCGCGGCGCTTGACGAAATCGACATAGCCGAGATCGGTCGCGAAGCTGGTCGCGATCTGGTTGGGGGTCGGCTTGGTCATCGCCTGGACCTTGGCCTCGGCCGCCTGCGCCTTGGCGGTCAGCGCCTGCTGGTTGGCGAACATCGCATCGAGCAACGGAAAGAATTGCGCCGGCGAGACGCAATGGCCGAGCAGGATCGGCCCGAGATCGAACGCGCCATGGACCGGATAATCGCGGAATTCGTAGCTGAGCTTGCCGGCGGCGATCGGCCCGGCCTTGAGCACGGGAAGCCCTTCCTTGTCGAACAGCGCGCAATGCGGGCAAGTGCGCGAGCCATATTCGATCAGCTTTACCTTGGCATTGGGATTGCCCATCCGCATCCCGCCTTCGGGAGTCGCAGCGACGACGTTGATCCAATTGACCTTGGCCGGGGCGCGTTTGGCCGGAGCGGCCTTCTTCACCGGCGCCTTGGTCGCGGCGCCGGCGGCCAGCGGGAGCCCGGCAATCAGCGCCAGCACCATCAACGAACGGATCATTTCTCGGTCTTTCCGATGACGGGCACTTTGACGGGCCCAAGGACGGGGATGCCGCGATTGCTGGCGACGCCGGCGGCGAGCGCGGCGAGCACTGCCTGCAATTCGGGATCGGCGATCGCGCGCAGCCCCGGGCCGAGTTCGGCGGGCGGAGTCGGCGCGGGGCGCAGGCTGGGGGGCGCGGTCCGCGGCGTGCGCTCGGCGACGCGCCCCTGTTTGAGCGTCAGCCGCGCGACCGCCGCGTAACCGAAGAAGCGATTGACCCGCTCGACGATCTCGGGCGCGATATGCTGCATCATCGACGCGTGCGCGCCCTTGACCGTAACCGTCAGCACGCCATCGGCCTTCTTGCCGGGCGGGAAGCGGATCGATTCGGGCGACGATACGCCGGCATATTTGGGTCCGACGATTTCTGCCCAGCGCGTGACGATTCCGGACTGGATGAAGCCGAACCGCCGGAAAGCGGCGCCGCCGACCTGTGGCAGCAAGTCGCCGACCGCGCGCGCCGGTCCACCCCGCGGGCGCCCAGAATCCTTGGCGAAGCCTTTGGCCGGCGCGGGTTTAGCCGGGCCTTTGGGGGTGGCGCGCTTGCTCATTCGGTCATCCATGCCATAGCCGCGGGGTGGCCGCCAAGCTTCCTTCCGCACCATCCCTGTCCGGTTTTGTCGCGCCGGCGCTGTTGCGCTGGTACGACACCCATCGCCGCACCCTGCCATGGCGCGCCGGGCCGGGCGAGCGTGCGGATCCCTATCGCGTCTGGCTGTCCGAAGTGATGCTGCAACAGACCACCGTCGCGACGGTCGGGCCGCGCTTCGCCGCCTGGGTCGCGCGCTGGCCCGATTTCGCCAGCCTGGCCAGCGCCGACGAAGCTGACGTCATGGCGGCGTGGGCGGGGCTGGGCTATTACGCCCGGGCGCGCAACCTGGTCGCCTGCGCACGCGCAGTCGTCGCCGAACATGAGGGCGTTTTCCCGCGCACCGAGGCCGAGCTGCGCGCGCTGCCCGGGATCGGCGACTATACCGCCGCCGCGATCGCCGCGATCGCGTTCGACGAGCCCGCAACCGTGGTCGACGCCAATGTCGAGCGCGTCGTCGCGCGGCTGTTCCGACTGGAAGACAAGGCGACGATCCGCCCCGCCGCAGCAACGCTGACGCCGGCCGTCCGCACCGGCGATTTCGCCCAGGCGATGATGGATCTGGGCGCCACGATCTGCACGGCGCGCGTGCCCAAATGCCTGTTGTGCCCGCTGCGCGACGGATGCGCGGCCCATGCGGCGGGCGATCAGGAGCTTTATCCGGTCAAGCCGGCCAAGGCCGCCAAGCCGACGCGGCACGGCACGATCTTCTGGGCGCGCAATGGCGGCGACGTGCTGCTGGTGCGCCGGCCGCCAAAGGGATTGCTCGGCGGCATGCGCGCGCTGCCGACCGGACCGTGGAGCGCCGAGCCGCCTGGCCTGGCCGATGCGCCCGCGCCTGCTGATTGGCGCCTGCTCCCCGCGACGGTCGAGCACGTCTTTACCCATTTCAGATTGCAACTCGTGCTTGCGACCGCGCCGATCGATCGGCATGCAGCGCCGGACGGCGCCATATGGTGGCCGATCGAGTCGCTGGGGGAGGCGGGTCTGCCGACCGTCTTCGCCAAGGCGGCGAGCGCGACGGGAGAGCCTTGATGATCCGCCTGACTCCTTTCCTCACCGCCACCGCGACGATCGCGTTGCTGACCGGCGCCGGCATCGCCCAGACCGCCAGCGTACCGCTGCCCGCACCGGCTGCGGCACCCGCGACCGCCAGCCCGCTGCCCGCCACCCAGGCGCTCTATGATTCCTACGTCGCCGCCAACAAGATGCCCGGCATTGTCGGCGCGTTCGGCGCGGGCGACTTCCCGACCTCGTTCGTCTCGGCCGGCAAGATCGCGACCGACGCCAATGCCGCGCCGGCCGGTCCCGACAGCCTGTGGCGGGTCTATTCGATGACCAAGCCGATCACCGCGATGGCGGCGATGATCCTGATCGAAGACGGCAAGATGAAGCTCGACGAACCGGTCAGCGACTTCCTGCCCGCATTCAAGAATATGCGCGTCCAGCTCAACGAGAATACCGTCGACAGCCGTCCGGCGGCGCGCCCGATCACGATCCGCAACCTGCTGACGCACACTGCCGGCCTGGGCTATAATATCGTCACCAAGGGGCCGTTGCTCCAGCTTTATATGGACAAGGGTCTCACCCCTGGTCAGGTCAATGCGGCGATGGAGGTCGATGCGCGCAAGACGCGTCCCGCATCGCTGCAGGAATTCGCCGACCGGGTCGCGACCGTCCCGCTGATCGCCGATCCGGGGACCAAGTGGAGCTATTCGATCGGGCTCGACCTGATGGGCGCGGTGATCGAGAAAGCCAGCGGGATGCGGTTCGAGGCATTCGTCCAGCAACGCATTTTCGACCCGCTCAAGATGAAGTCGAGCTATTGGTCCGTGCCGGCGAGCGAGGTCGGGCGGTTGTCGACCAATTACGCGTTCCTGCCCGGCGACAAGCTCTTCGCGCTCGATCCGGCGGCGACCTCGGCCTATCTGTCGTCGCCCAGCTTTCCTTATGGCGGTGCCGGGCTGGTCATGTCGGCGCGCGATTACGACACGTTCCTGCACATGCTGCAGAATTACGGCGAACTCGACGGCGTCCGCATCATGAAGCCCGAGACCGCCAAACTCGCCATGTCCAACCTGCTGCCCGCAGGCGTCGAGTTCGGCGGCGTGGCGGGCGCCACCGGCGGCACCTCCGGCCCCAAGATGGGCTTCGGCGCCGGCGGATCGGTGGTGCTGGAGGACAAGGCGAATTCGATGGGCACTGGCACTTATGGCTGGGGCGGCGCTGCCGGCACCGCGGCCTGGGTCAATCCGGCCAAGAAGATCCGCGGCACGATCATGGTCAATTACTTCCCCGCCGACAAATGGCCGATCCGCGACGAGACGGTAAAGGCGCTGATCAGCGACATGCAGCGATTCAAGACCAAGTGATTCGCCCAGGTTTTACCGGTAGCCCACTAGATCGGGCCGACCCGCTGCGTCACGATGCCGAGAAACTGGCGGCGGCGATGGGCGACTGGCGCGCCAAGCTGCTCAAGCTCGACAATTTCGAGCCCGACGTGGCCGAGGACGGCACGCTTGGCTGGACCAGCCTGGCCGATGCGCCTGACGATGCCGAATTGGTCCTGCTCGGGCTGATCGAGGGCAAGCCGCATTTCGCCGCTTATGTGCCGGGGATGCGCGCGCCGGCGGGACGCTCGCCCAGCCTGTTCCGCGCGCTCGACCAGATGCGGCCCGAGGAAGCAGAGACTTATGCCGCGGCGCGGAGCGTGCTCGATTGGCATAGCCGCCACCAATTCTGCCCCAATTGCGGGACGCAGACCGCGATGTTCCGCGCCGGCTGGGGGCGTTTGTGCCCTAAGTGCGGCGCCGAGCATTTCCCGCGCACCGATCCGGTGGTAATCATGATCGCCGAGCATTCGGGCCGCGCTTTGGTCGGACGCGGGCCGCAATGGCCGGCGGGGCGCTATTCGGCGCTGGCTGGGTTCATGGAGCCGGGCGAATCGATCGAGGAAGCGGTCGCGCGCGAGATTTTCGAGGAAGCCGGCGTGCGCGTCCGCAACGTCCGCTACATCGCCAGCCAGCCCTGGCCGTTCCCCTCGTCGCTGATGATGGCGTGCATCGGCGAGGCAGAGGACGACGTCATCACGATCGATCCGCACGAATTGCAGGACGCGATGTGGGTCAGCCGCGAGGATGTGCGCAAGTCGCTGGCCGGCGACCCGTCCGCGCCGTTCCTGTCGCCCCCGCATTACGCGATCGCGCATACCTTGCTGACGGCGTGGGTGGAGGAGGGATAGTCTCGCCTTCCTGGCCTAAACCGCTAGGCGGGGTCGAAGGGACCGAAAGGTCTATTCATGGTCGAGCAGATCAAATCTGATCGTCATGCCGGGCTCGTCCCGGCATCCACTGTGCAGGTTAGCGAGCAGCAGGAGCTTCTTTTCCCGGGCTTGCGGCCCGGTGGACCCCGGGACAAGCCCGGGGCGACGATTCAGCTGCAGTGCAGGCAATCCTAGAAATCGACCGCGATGCCCTTCAGCGTCCAGTCGCCGTACCGCGTCGGATCCTTGCCCAGCGGATCGTCCTTGGACGGCTCGACCTTTTCCGGTTCGGGCACCGGCGGGCTCGGCGTGAGGTAAGCGGGCGGCTTGACGTGCGGCGGGCGGGGCATGATGGGTCCATTGATTGAACGCTGGTCGTCGACGGGCCACATTGGAGCAGCAAGCGGTCGGCGCAATAGCAGATCGTGCCGGAGGGCCTTTTGGGCAGTTTAATAGCAGAATTGTTCGTCGACGCGATCCTCGACACATTGATGTGGGGCACAGGCGCATTCGTGCTGAAAGTGATCAGGCCGGATCGGCCAGTCAATAAAATCGCCGCCACTGTCCTGGGCCTGATCATCTGGCTCGTCGGGATCGCTGCGCTCTTCACGATCGGATATTTCCTGCTTGTCTAATCCTCCGCTGCCCCCCGGCGTCCCCGCCCGCCAGGCCGCGCTTCGCCTGCTCGATGCCGTGCTTCGCCGCGGCGAGACGATCGACCAGGCGGCGCCGCGCGTGCTCTCCAGCCTGAAGGCGGACAACGACCGCGCGCTTGCCCGTGCGATCGCGGCGGAAGTGCTGCGGCATCTGCTGGATCTAGACGCGCTGATCGATTCGGCGACGCAGCGGCCATTGCCGCATGACGCCAAGGCGCGGTTCGCGCTCCGCATCGCACTCGCCCAGTCGCTGCGGCTCGGAACACCGGGGCATGCGGCGATCTCGACCGTGCTGCCGCTGGTCGATGGCGGGCCGCGCAAATTGGTCCATGGCGTGTTCGGCACGCTCGACCGGCGCAAGGCGACCTTGCCCGAGCCCCCGACTCTACCCGACGCCGTCACCGCGCGCTGGCAAGCGGCCTGGGGCGACGACATGGTGCAGGCGGCGCGACGCGCGATCGCCGAGCCGCCGCCCGTCGACCTGACCCTTGGCGGAGAGGAGGGGCCTGAGGGTCTCGAGTTGATGCCCGGCCAACGCCGCCTGCCGCGCGGCACCGCGATCCCCGATTTGCCCGGCTTCTCGGACGGCGATTGGTGGGTGCAGGATCTGTCCGCCGCGATCCCGGCGCGCCTGCTCGGGCCGGGGAAGGGGAGCGCGATCGACGCCTGCGCCGCGCCCGGCGGCAAGACGATGCAGCTCGCCGCCGCCGGCTGGGGCGTTACCGCGATCGACGCGTCGGAAAGTCGTCTGGCACGACTTCGCGACAATCTGGCCCGCACGCATTTGACGGCGGAAATCATCGCCGCCGATGTCGCTTTCTGGTCGCCGCCGGCACCGGTCGACGCGGTGCTGCTCGACGCGCCGTGCAGCGCGACCGGCATTTTCCGCCGCCATCCCGACGTGCTCCATCGCGTCCACCCGGCGATCATCGAGGAAGCGGCGCATTTGCAGCGCCAGTTGCTGGTCCAGGCGGCAGGTTGGGTAAAAAAGGGCGGCACGCTCGTCTACGCTACTTGCTCGCTCGAGCGCGAGGAAGGCGAGGAGCAGGCCGAGACGTTCCTCGCCGCCAACCCCGATTTCGCTATCGATCCGGTCCGCGCTGACGAGCTTCCCGCTGGAATCGCCCCCGATCCGCGCGGCTGGGCACGCATTCTGCCCGGCGTGTTGGAAGAACAGGGCGGTTGCGACGGCTTCTTCATTGCCCGATTCGCGAGGGCTGGTTAGAGCAGGGCATGTCCCATCCCGTCCGCATTGCCCCGTCGATCCTGAGCGCCGATTTCGCCAAACTGGGCGAGGAAGTTCGCGCGATCGATGCCGCCGGCGCCGACTGGATCCATGTCGATGTAATGGACGGACATTTCGTCCCCAACATCACGATCGGCCCGCAAGTGGTGAAGGCGATCCGCCCGCACACCGCCAAGCCGCTCGACGTCCATCTGATGATCGCGCCGGTCGATCCCTATCTCGACCAGTTCGCTGAAGCCGGCGCCGACACCATCTCGATCCATGTCGAAGCGGGGCCGCATACGCACCGCAGCCTTCGCCATATCCGCAGCCTGGGTAAGCGTGCGGGGGTCGTTCTGACGCCGCAAACCCCGGCCAAGGCGCTCGATTATCTGATCGAGGAAGTCGATCTGGTGCTGGTGATGAGCGTCAATCCCGGCTTTGGCGGGCAGAGCTTCATCCATTCGGCGCTGCGCAAGATCGAAGCCGTGCGCAAGATGATCGACAAGCAGGGGCTCGACGTCGACCTGGAAGTCGATGGCGGGATCGATCGCGAGACCGCGCCTCAGGTGATCGCGGCGGGTGCCGATGCGTTGGTCGCGGGCACGGCCACTTTCCGCGGCGGGCCAAGCGCCTATGCCGCCAATATCGCGGCGTTGAGGGGCGGGTGACCGACGAGCGCGCGCCAGACGGCATCGACGAAGGCAAGCGGCTGATCCGCATCGGGAGCAGCGCCGGCCTGTCGCTCGCCGACCGGGTTGCCGAACGCTTCCGCAAGCTCGCCTGGCGCACCCCGCTCCACGCCCTTCGGCTGCGCGGCCGCCATCCGCTCAAACTGGTCGCGGTGCCCGAGGATCCGTTCGTCGGCGATCCGCGCCGTGGCAATGCGCTGCTCGACGGACGCATCGCGGTGCGGGGCGACAGCGTGGCGATCGCCGATCTCGATTTCGCCAAGCCCGATTGGTCGAAACCCCTGGCGCATCACCTCCATAGCTTCGCCTGGCTGCGCGACCTGTCGACGGTGGCGACGCGCCCGGTCGGCGTGCCGATCGCCGAGACGATCATGCGGCTGTGGCTGGAAGTCCATGCCGACAAAGTTAGCGAACCCGCCTGGACGCCCGAATTGTGGGGCCGCCGCATCCTCCACTGGACCGCGCACGCACCGCTGATCCTGTCGTCGTCCGATCTGGTCTATCGCAGCAAGGTGCTCAACACGCTGGCGCGCGGCGCCCGCCACCTCGACCGCAGCGCCGACAAGGCGCCTGCCGGGGTCGCGCGGATCGCGGCCTGGTGCGGGGTGATCTGCGCCGGGCTGCTGATCCCGGGCGGCGACCCGCGCCGCCAGATCGGCGAGGACGGGCTGGAAAAGGCGATCGAAGGCGCGGTGTACGAGGATGGCGGGGTGATCGCGCGCGCGCCGTTGGCGCAGGTTGACATCATCATGCTGCTGACCGCGTTGCGCGAGGCCTATACCGCGCGGCGGCTGGCGCCGCCGGCGACCTTGTCCGCCGCGCTCGGCCGGATGGTGCCGGCGCTACAGGGCGTGTGTCACGGCGATCATGGTCTCTCGAGCTGGCAAGGCGGCGGCCCGATCCGCGGCGAGCGGATCGACGAGATCGTCGCCGCGACGGGGGTGCGCGCGCGGCCGCTGCGCCAGGCGCGCGACTGGGGCTATCAGCGGCTGGCGCAAGCCGAGGCGGTGGTGATCGTCGATGCCGCCCCGCCGCCGGTGTCGCGGCTGGCCGAGGGTGGCTGTGCGTCGACCCTGGCGCTGGAGATGTCCGACGGCGCCGAGCGACTGATCGTCAATTGCGGCGGCGCGCGCGCGGCGATCGCGCAGATTCCGGCGACGCTTTCCGAAGGGCTGCGCACCACCGCAGCGCATTCGACCCTGGTGGTCGGCGACAGCAATTCGACCGCGATCCATGCCGACGGCACGCTGGGCAAGGGCGTCGCGGAGGTCGAACTGGCGCGGCAGGAAAGCAACGGCGCCAGCCGGCTGGAGGCGAGCCATGACGGTTATGCCCGGCGGTTCGGATTCCTCCATCGCCGCCAATTGCTGCTGGCGGGCGACGGCCGCGAATTGCGCGGCGACGACATGCTGTTACCGGCCGGACGCAAGCGCAAGGTCGGCACGATCCCATTCGCGATCCGCTTCCATCTGGGGGCAGGAGTCGAGGCGGCACCGACCGCTGACGGCATGGCGGCACTTCTGCGCTTGCCGTCGGGAAGATTGTGGCAATTCCGCTGCCGCGGCGGGTCGCTGACGATCGAGGAGAGTTTGTGGATCGACCCCGACGGGCGGCCGGTCTCCACCCAGCAATTGGTGGTGAGCGGCGAAGCGGCGGCGGGCGGCGAGAATATCAGCTGGGCCTTGAAGCGCGCGACCTGATCGGCAATGGGGGCGCCAACCAGCCCCAGCACAGGAATTCGCCATGGCCACCGACATCGTCCCCATCCGGCGGGCGCTGCTGTCCGTTTCGGACAAGACCGGAATCGTCGACCTGGCGACGGGACTCGCGGCCAAGGGCGTCGAACTGGTCTCGACCGGCGGCACCGCCAAGGCGCTGCGCGGCGCCGGGCTGGACGTTCGCGACGTATCCGACCTGACCGGTTTCCCCGAAATGATGGACGGCCGGGTCAAGACGCTCCACCCGATGGTCCATGGCGGCCTGCTCGCGGTGCGCGACGATCCCGAGCACGCCAAGGCGATGGACGAGCATGCGATCGGCGCGATCGATCTGGTGGTGGTCAACCTCTATCCGTTCGCGCAGACCGTGGCCAAGGGCGCCGCACGCGACGAGATCATCGAGAATATCGATATCGGCGGCCCGTCGATGGTGCGCTCGGCGGCGAAGAACCACGCTTTCGTCGCGATCGTCACTGATCCCGCTGATTATGCCTTGCTCGAAAAAGGCGAGACCACGCTCGACGAGCGCAAGAAGCTCGCCGCCAAGGCGTTCGCCGCGACCGCGACCTATGATTCGATGATCGCGAGCTGGTTCGGCTTTGCCGACCAGGGCCAGATGTTCCCCGACACGCTGCCGCTCGTCCTCAACCAGCCGACCGTGTTGCGCTATGGCGAGAACCCGCATCAACAGGCTGCCTTTTATCGCCATGCCGGGCCGTCGGCACGCGGCATCGGCCAGGCGCGCCAGGTGCAGGGCAAGGAGCTCAGCTACAACAATCTCAACGATGCCGACGCCGCGCTGCAGCTGGTCGCCGAATTCCGCGACTCCGAACCGACCTGCGTCATCGTTAAGCACGCCAATCCGTGCGGCGTCGCGACCGCGGCGAGCCTCGAAACCGCTTATGCCGAGGCGTTTTCCTGCGATACGGTGTCGGCGTTCGGCGGGATCATCGCGGTCAACCGGCCGCTCGACGCGGCCACCGCGCGCCAGATCACCGGGATCTTCACCGAAGTGGTGGTCGCGCCTGATGCCGACGAAGAAGCGCTGGCGCTGTTCGCCGCGAAGAAGAACCTGCGGCTGTTGCTGACCGGCGAACTGCCCGATCCGGCGCGCGCCGGGCTCGACGCCAAGTCGATCACCGGCGGCTGGCTGATCCAGAGCCGCGACAATGGCCGAGTCACCGCCGCCGACCTCAAGACCGTGACCAAGCGCCAGCCGACGCCGCAGGAGCTCGCCGACTGCCTGTTCGCCTGGACCGTCGCCAAGCACGTCAAGTCGAACGCGATCGTCTACGCCAAGGACGGCGCGACGGCGGGTGTCGGGGCCGGCCAGATGAACCGCCTCGAATCGGCGCGCATCGCCGCCTGGAAGGCCAGGGACGCCGCCGACAAGGCTAGCTGGGCGACGCCGCGAACGATCGGATCGGCGGTCGCATCGGACGCCTTCTTCCCGTTCGCCGATGGGCTGCTCGCGGCGGTCGAGGCGGGCGCGACCGCGGTGATCCAACCGGGTGGCTCGATCCGCGACGACGAAGTCATCGCTGCCGCCGACGAAGCCGGGCTGGCGATGGTGTTCACCGGGATGCGGCACTTCCGGCACTGATTTTCGGTCGTCGATTAGCTCGCACAAAGACACGAAGCCACGAAGATGCTTCCAATAAGTGCGAATTAGGAGGCCGAAATTGAGCCTCGCTTTGCGAGGCTCTTTCTCTCGCCCGTCTCGATTGGATTCGGTAGTGGCCGTCAGGCAGTCCACAAATCTTCGTGGCTTCGTGTCTTTGTGCGAGAAAAATTACTCCGCCTGAAGCAGGAACCCCAGTTCAGGATCGGCCAACCCGCTAGCCCTCCGGGCCGCCCGGCGCGCAAAGGCAAGCGTGCACTTCTTGCGCCCCGGCGTGCTCAGGGGATGCGTTGCCGCCTCGCGCAGGATCGCAGCGTCGTAGCGGTCGGCGATGATCACCCCCGAGCGTTCGGGCAGGAACGCTTCGCCGTGCAGCGGGCCATGGTCGAAGCCATCGGGCACGGCCCAGAAGAAGCGGTCGCAATGGTCGAGATAGTCGAACCATTTACCGTCGCCGAGCAGATCGGCGCGCGACACCTTGATCTCGACGATGACGATCTGCCCACGCGAATCGATTGCCATGATGTCGGCACGGCGTCCGCCATCGAGCGGGACTTCGGTCATCGCGGCGAGATCGTGGCGCGCGAGCATGCGAATGACGCCGCGCGCGACGTCAGCCGCGCACAGCGCCTCGGTTCCTGTCGGAGGACAGCGGGGAGACGCATCGAGCATCTCCCCGCTTTAGAACATCACCGGAACATCGGGAAGACCCGATGCGTTTTTTACCGGAAGAAAACGTGGTTGCCGATCGTCGCGACGCGCGGACGGCCCCAGCCCGGCGAGACGCGGCGGGCGTGGAAATAGAGCGCGCCTGGGGTTGGGTTGTCCCACTCCTTGTCCATCGCGACCTGCGCGATGGCCATCGCGGTGCGATATTGCGCGGCCGAACGAATCGCCGGGATCGCGCCACCGCGGATGAACGAGAATTGCCCCGGCTGCTTGACCACACCGCAGATCGTGCGCGGGAAGCGGCCCGAATTGGTGCGGTTGATGATGACGTTGGCGACCGCGAGCTGGCCCGACAGCGGCTCGCCTTTGGATTCGAAATAGACTGCGCCGGCAAGGCACGACAGTTCCGAATCAACGTCGTCGCCAACATCCTGACCGGCGACTGCCGCGGCCAGACTGGCAAACTGCAGGCCCGGCGCGGGCGCCGGCGCCGCCGAACGGACCTCGTCGGAGGAGGTCGGCGCACTGTCACCCGGATCGATCGATGGAACCGGCTTGGGGACTGATGGGTTGATGGCGGTAGTGGTAGCCGTGGTGGCGATTGCCGGGATCAGCGCAGCGTCGCGATCCGCTCCCAGGGCCTTGCTCGAGACGGTGAGGCCGGCGAGCGTGGTTAGTGCAAGGAACGTCGCCGCGAGGTTCGCGGCGCGAGAGGAAAACAGCATTTAGACTTGCTAAAGTGCGGTTGGGGCGCGGACTCGATCGCAAGGAAAAGGATCGCCCGGACCACCACCCGACTGCGTAACCGTTAGGGATCGCACCCCGTCGCGGCACAACGCGGATAATTGGTGATTAATCCCTTGAATTGTGCATCGCAGCAAGTCAATCGCCGACCAGGGTTTCAGCGGCGAACCGTTCCGCCTGCGGGATATCCAGTTCCACTACCCAGAGATCGGGATCGTTTCGGCGCCGTTTCGCCCAATAATCTGTCAACGCTTGCGAATCTCCTTCCGGTCCTACCGCGATCAGCTCGACATCGCCGCTCGGGCCGATGCCCCGTTCCCACAATCTGGCATTCTGGCCGCGATCCTGGGCTACGACGAGCACGGCGCCGGCGGTTGCGTCGCCCTTGGCCAGGACGGTAGCGAAACCGCCTGCCTGGTTCGCACGGCGGACCAGCGCATTGACCAGCGCGCCGGTCGCCAGCCGTGCACTCACGCCGAACGATAGCCAGGCAAGCCGGCCAGGGCGATCGACGAGCGCATGAACGTGCCGGTGCCGCGCGCGACTTCCTCGCCCTGCTCGTCGATCAGCCGCGCCTCGCCAACGAACACACGGCGTTGGCCGCTGACCCACTTGCCCTCGGCGATCACCGGCCCGGCCTTTAACGGCCGGGTGAACAGCAGGTTGAAGGCGGTGGTCAGCAGGAAACGATCGGACACCAAGCTGTTGCAGGCATAGAAAGCGGCGTCGTCGAGCATCTTGAAATAGCTCGTGCCGTGCGCCGCGCCGCCGGCATGATAATAACGCTCGTCGATGTCGAAATGGATCCGCGCCACCCCGCTTTCGGGGATTTCGAGCCGCGACGAGAATAATCGGTTGATCGGCGCCGCGGCATAGAGCGATTCGAGCGCGCGGAAATGCGCTTGGGCACCCGAATCCACGCCGGAGTCAGGCGGCATCCCTGGCCTCGTCCTGGGTCAGCAGGAAATAGAGCGCGTCCTTCGACCCCGCGCCGCGCAATTTGGCGACGAACGCGGCGTCGCGCAGCAACCGCGATACCCGCGCCAGCGCCTTGAGGTGCGCGGCGCCGGCATCGGGCGGCGAAAACAACGCGAACACCAGATCGACCGGCAGATCGTCGACCGCGGCGAAATCGATCGGCCGCGCGAGCTCGACGAACACGCCATGGATCGCCTCGATCCCCTCGATCCGCGCGTGCGGGATGGCGATGCCGCCGCCGAATCCGGTCGAACCGAGTTTCTCGCGCTGGGCGAGTCCCTCGGCCGCGGCCTTGGCGTCGATGCCATAGGCCGTCGCGGCGAGCGCGCCGAGCTGTTGGAACAGCGTCTTCTTGCTCGCCGCCGCCAGCCCCTCGGCAACCGCTTCGGGCCGGACCAGGTCCGACAGGTCGATCATATCGCGCTCTCTTCCGGCCTCTGGCGTTAGCTGGCGCGCTGCGGCTCTACCCAGCCGATCGTGCCGTCGCCGCGGCGATAGACCATGTTGTACGACCCCGTCCCGCTATTCTTGAACATCAGCGCCTGGGTGTTGCGCAGATCGAGCATCATCACCGCGTCGGATACCGATGCCTCGGGCACGTCGACCCGGGTTTCGGCGATGATCAGCGGCGAATCACCGGCTTCGTCCTCGTCGGTCGAATCCTGGAACAGGGTATAGCCGGCATTGGCGGCGGGTTCGGCCTCGCCGTTGACGATCGTCCCGGCCGCCTTGCGATCCTTCAGCCGGCGCATGTAGCGGCGCAGTTGCTTCTCGATCTTGTCGGCCGATCCATCGAACGCGCCGTGCGCATCGTTGCCGTCATTGCTGGCCTTGAGCACCAGGCCATGCATGACGTGCGCGACGACATCGCATTTGAATCGATTGTCGTGCGGGCCTTTCCCGAAAGTCACCTGAGCAGAGATGGCGCGCGAGAAATATTTGTCCGCAATACCCTGGAGGCGATCCTGGACATGGCCCTTCAGCGCTTCGCCCGTTTCAACCTGATGTCCCGAGACACGGATATCCATTTTCTCTTCTCCATTCTTGGCGACGGTGGCGCATTCGCCTTGTCCCTCGCAACGCGCGTCAACCGGACGCCTCGGCCCCCCATAAAGGGTTTTTGAGCGTCGCCACGAACCCGGCGTGGCGCGCCAGTTCCTCCGCGCTCGGCTCGAATACGCGCATCGGCCGTGGTTGGGCGGTGCGCGGATCGATGTCGATCACGGAGATTTCGATTGTTTCCTCGACTTCGCTGACCAGGGTCAGGCCGATCTGGCGGCCGCCGGTCAGCTCGATATAGACTTGCGACAGCAATTGCGCGTCGAGCAATGCGCCGTGGAGCACGCGGTGGCTGCGGTCGATGCCGTAGCGCGTGCAAAGCGCGTCGAGCGAATGTTTGGCGCCGGGGTGGCGCTGGCGCGCCATCGCCACGGTGTCGATCATGCGGTCGAGCGAGATGATCTCGCGGCCGATCTTGCCGAGCTCGCCGTTCAAGAAGCCGAAATCGAAGCTGGCATTGTGCGCGACCAGCCGCGAATCGCCGAGGAACTCGAGCAGCTCGTCGACCTTTTCGTGGAAGCGCGGCTTGTCGGACAGGAAGACGTCGGACAGCCCGTGGACGCGGAACGCCTCGACCGGCATCGGGCGTTCGGGATTGAAATACAGGTGGAAACTGCGTCCGGTCTCGACACGATTGATCATCTCGATACAGCCGATCTCGACCATACGGTCGCCCCCGCTGAAGGAGAGGCCGGTGGTTTCGGTGTCGAAGACGATTTCGCGCATTTGTCCTTTTATCGGTCTTGGCTGGCACGGACGCAAGCTATCACCCTACGCACGGCGGTACGGGTTTGATCCATCGGGCAATCGGTCGCGATAACATGGTCCGCGCGCGCTCTTTTTTCGGCATCGGGGGTCTGGCGAGCGAGAATTTCGGCGAGTCGTTCGCGAGTCATGCCGGGTCGCGCCAGGACGCGCGCCTGTTGGGTTGCGGCGTCGGCGGACACCACCACGACGACATCGACATTGCGGTCGCCGCCGGTCTCGAACAGCAAGGGAATGTCGAACACGACCATGTCGTCGTCGCCATGCTGTGCCAGAAACGCGGCGCGCTCCTCACCGACCGCGGGATGGACGATCGCCTCGAGCCGCTCGATTGCCGCATCGTCGCCGAACACGCGGGCGCCGAGTTCGGCGCGATCGACGCCATCGGGACCGGTCGTGCCGGGGAAAGCCGCCTCGATCGCCGGCAGCAGCCGGCCGCCCGGTCCCTGAAGCCGGCGCACCGTCGCATCGGCATCGAAGACCGCAATCCCTTCATCGGCGAACATCTGCGCCACCGCCGATTTGCCCATCCCGATCGAGCCGGTAAGGCCGATTGTCTTCATGACGTCAGCAACGCCCTCAGCTCGTCGTCGCGATCGCGCGGGGGTTCGGCGCCGAACAGCAGTTCGAAGGCCAAAGCGGCCTGGCCGATCAGCATGTCGAGCCCGTCGACCGTATCGAGGTCGCGCGCCCGCGCCGCCTTGAGCAGCCCGGTTTCGAGCGGCGCGTAAACCACGTCATAGACCACCGCATCGTCGGGCAATGGCGCCAGATCGAGGTCGAGCGGCGGTTGCCCCGCCATGCCGAGCGAGGTCGCATTGACCAGCAAGGCGGCCGGCGGCAGCGGCGCGTCGAGCTTGAGCGCATCGCCCTTGAGCCCGAAGCTGGCGAGCAACGCGGCGCCTTTGAGCGGATTGCGGTTGAGCAACGTGACTCGCCCCACCCCCACGCGAGACAGCGCGAACAGGATCGCACGCGCCGCGCCCCCGGCGCCGACAACCACGATCGGCTGGCCAGCGAGGTCTAGGCCAGAGATCGGCGCGTAGAATCCGGCGGCGTCGGTATTGGTCCCGACCAAAGCGCCCTCCGAGCGGAACGCCAGATTGATCGCGCCGATCGACTCCTTCACCCCGCCGCGATCCTCGACAAAGGCGAGCGCGGTCTCCTTGTGCGGGATGGTGATGTTGCAGCCGAGCCAGTCGGGGTCGGCGGTGCGCGCAGCGAAATAGTCGGCCAGCCCCTCGGGCGTGACCCGGGTGGCGCGATAGTCGCCGTCGAGGCCGAGCGCCTTCAGCCAGAAGCCGTGGATCAGCGGCGATTTGGAATGGCTGATCGGGTCGCCGATCACTTCGGCGTATTTCATGACGTCATTTCCCCCCGCGTGCGCAGATAATCGAGCACCGGAAGCAACGGCATGCCGAGCACGGTGAAATGGCTGCCCTCGATCCGGCCGAACAATTGCACGCCAGGACCTTCGATGCGGAAACAGCCGACACAGCCGGCGATCGCCGGCCATTCGAGATCGAGATAGGCCCGGATGAACGCTTCCGACAACGGACGCACGAACAGCCGCGCGCGGTCGACGTGACGCCAGACCGGCCGGCCCTGTTCGGCGATCACCGCCGCGCTCCACAAGGCATGCTCGCCATTGGACATGGCGCGGAGGTGATCGCCGGCCTGGTCGCGAGTCATCGGCTTGTCGAGCAGCCTGCCGTCGGCGAGCGCGACGATCGAATCGCTGCCCAGCGCTAAGGCCGAGGGATACGCCTGCGATACTTTCAATGCCTTGAGCTGGGCCAGCGCGTCAGCGATGTCGCGGGCCGGCTGGCCGACCATTGCCGCCTTGACGCCATCTTCGTCGACCCGCGCGGGTTCGGCGATGTACGTCACGCCGGCGGCATCGAGCATCGCCCGCCGGGAAGCGCTTTGTGAAGCGAGGATCAGCGTCATTCGTCACCAGCCTGGTCGTTGATCAACGCGACAATTGCCGCCGCGGTCTCCTCGATCGAGCGCCGCGTGACGTCGATCACCGGCCAGCCATTATCGGCGAACATCCGCCGGGCGAAGGCGACTTCTCGGGTCACGGCTTCCTGATCGACATAAGCGGTTTCCGGGGATTGGTTGAGCGATAGCAGGCGGTTGCGCCGCACCTGGATCAGGCGGTCGGCGCTGGTGGTCAGGCCGACGACGATCGGATTTTTGAGCTCGAACAGTTTGGCCGGCGGCGGGCTTTCCGGGACGATCGGGATATTGGCCGTCTTGTAGCCGCGATTGGCGAGGTAGATCGAGGTTGGGGTCTTCGACGTGCGCGACACGCCGGCAAGGACGATATCGGCCTCTTCCCAATTCTCCCAGCCGATGCCGTCATCATGCGCGATGGTGAACTGGATCGCATCGACCCGCGCGAAATAAGCGGCGTCAAGCACGTGCTGGCGGCCGGGACGCGCCTTGGCCTGCTGGCCGAGCAAATTGGACAAAGCATCATTCACCGGATCGAGCGGCGCCACCGCGGGCAGGCCCAATGCGCGGCATCGCGTCTCCAGCGCACGGCGCATCTCGCCCGACACCAAGGTGAACAGCACCAGCCCGGGATTGTGCGCGATCTCCTGCAGGATGCGCTCGAGATGCGCCTCACTTCGGACCATCGGCCAGAAATGCCGGATCGTCTCGACATCGTCATATTGCGCCAGCGCCGCCTTGGCGATGTTCTCCAGCGTCTCGCCGGTGGAATCGGACAGGAGGTGCAAATGGAGCCGCATTTTTCAGCGCGCCGGAAAGCCTGTGGGCAACATCGGGAAAACCGCTAGCGCAAGTCATCCCCTCGGCCAAGCGATGCTCGGCGGTGGATAAAGCCATCGGTCATCCACAACGTCATCGACAGGGGACGTTTCCCCACACAGGCTGTGGATTGCGGGGACGAAAGAATGGAATCGGCGCGGTTGCGTGAGTCCGCTGCCGTCAAGCTGTTGGCATTTGCGGGACGAACGCATAAGCCCCGGCATCCACGCGCCAACAACTACAACAACCTTCTATCAATATATCTATATGACTCTTGGGACCGCCCCGATTCCGGAAAAACTCCTACTCGCGACGTTGCTCGGCGAGCGCCGCGACGTACCTCCGGTCTGGCTGATGCGCCAGGCGGGACGCTATCTTCCCGAGTATCGCGACCTGCGCGCGCAAAAGGGCGGCTTCCTCGACCTTGCCACCGACAGCGAGACTGCATGCGAAATCACCCTGCAGCCGGTCCGCCGCTTCGGGATGGACGGCGCGATCCTGTTCTCCGACATATTGATCGTGCCCTGGGCGCTGGGACAGCGTCTGTGGTTCGAAACCGGCGAAGGCCCACGCCTGGCCCCCAAGCTGGTCGACACTGCGCTTAGCGAGCTTGTGGCAGTACCCGAGCGGCTCGAGCCGGTGTACGAGACGGTGCGACGCGTGGTCGCCTTATTGTCGGCCGAAACTACCATGCTGGGTTTTGCCGGCAGCCCATGGACGGTCGCGACTTATATGGTTGAGGGCCAGGGCAGCCGCGATCAGGGCTCAACCCGGCGCCTCGCCTATCGCGATCCCCAGGCATTCCAGGCGATCATCAGCGCGATCGAGGCGATGACGATCGACTATCTGTCGAAACAGATCGAGGCGGGCGCCGAGGCGGTGCAATTGTTCGACAGCTGGTCGGGCAGCCTGGCGCCGAGCGAATTCGAACGCTGGGTGATCGCGCCGACTGCGCGCATCACCGCGGCGCTGGCCGGGCGCCATCCGACGACGCCGGTGATCGGCTTTCCCAAGGGCGCGGGCGCGAAGCTTGCCGCTTATGCGCGCGAAACTAAAGTCGGCGCTGTCGGGCTGGACGAGACAGTCGATCCGGTCTGGGCCAACGAGGTGCTGCCTAAGGGATTGCCGGTGCAAGGCAATCTCGATCCGCTCGCACTGATCACCGGCGGCGACGTCATGACGTCGGCCGCGCGGCGCGTCCTTGCGGCGTTCGCCGATCGCCCGCATATCTTCAACCTGGGCCATGGCATCCTGCCCGATGCGCCGATCGCGCATGTCGAGCAGCTCCTAAATTTCGTAAGGAATGGATGATGGACTTCCTCGCCTCGATCTATTTGTGGCTCAAGGCGGCGCACGTCATTTTCGTGATCTTCTGGATGGCCGGGCTGTTCATGCTGCCGCGCTATCTGGTTCATCACCAGGACTCGCTCGGCACGCCCGAGGCGGCGAAATGGGTCGAGCGCGAGACCAAGCTGCGCAAGATCATCATGACCCCGTCGATGATCCTGGTCTGGGTGTTCGGTCTGACCATCGCCACGGTCGGCCAGCATTGGAGCGAAGGCTGGCTCCACGCCAAGCTGTTGCTGGTGATCGTGATGAGCGGGTATCACGGTTGGATGACGGCCTATGCGAAGAAGCTCGCCGGCGGCAAAGCGACGCTGACGTCGAAGCAACTCCGCCTGGTCAACGAGCTTCCTGCCCTGTTTGTCGCGCTGATCGTCATCCTGGTGGTGGTGAAACCGTTCTGATCGCCTTGACTTGAGGGAATCGCGCCCATAGATCGTGGAGACGAGCGGTGCCCTTCGGGACGCTCGCTCTCCTCCTTCCTCCAGCATCGTCGCGGTCCTCGCCGACAGAAGCTCGAAAAATCTCCCCCAAGTCACCCGGAATACACCCGAAATGCATCTTAAAGACCTCAAGAAGAAACCCCCCGCCGAGCTCGTCGCGATGGCCGAAGAGCTGGGGGTCGAGAGCGCGTCGACTCTGCGCAAGCAGGATCTGCTGTTCGCGATCCTCAAGGAACAGGCCGAAAATGGCGAGCTGATCATGGGTCTGGGCACGATCGAAGTGCTGCCCGACGGTTTCGGCTTCCTGCGCAGCCCGGAGGCCAATTACCTCGCCGGCCCCGACGACATCTACATCTCGCCCAACCAGGTCCGTAAGTTCGGCCTGCGCACCGGCGACACGGTCGAAGGTGAGATCCGCGCGCCCAAGGACGGCGAGCGCTATTTCGCCCTGACGCGGCTCACCAGCGTCAATTTCGACGATCCCGACGCGGTCCGTCATCGCGTCAATTTCGACAACCTCACCCCGCTCTATCCCGAGCAGAAGCTGACGCTCGATCAGCTCGATCCGACGATCAAGGACAAATCGGCGCGGGTCATCGACATCGTCAGCCCGCAGGGCAAGGGCCAGCGCACGCTGATCGTCGCTCCGCCCCGCGTCGGCAAGACGGTGATGCTGCAGAACATCGCCAAGGCGATCACCGACAACCATCCCGAAGTCTTCCTGATCGTTCTCCTCATCGACGAGCGCCCGGAAGAAGTCACCGACATGCAGCGCAGCGTGAAGGGCGAGGTCGTGTCGTCGACGTTCGACGAACCCGCGCAGCGCCACGTCCAGGTCGCCGAAATGGTGATCGAAAAGGCCAAGCGCCTGGTCGAGCACAAGAAGGACGTCGTGATCCTGCTCGACTCGATCACCCGTCTCGGCCGCGCCTACAACACGGTTGTGCCGTCCTCGGGCAAAGTGCTGACCGGCGGTGTCGACGCCAACGCGCTGCAGCGCCCGAAGCGCTTCTTCGGTGCTGCCCGCAATATCGAGGAAGGCGGCTCGCTGTCGATCATCGCGACGGCACTGATCGATACCGGCAGCCGCATGGACGAAGTCATCTTCGAAGAGTTCAAGGGCACCGGTAACTCGGAAATCGTCCTCGACCGCAAGGTCGCCGACAAGCGCATCTTCCCGGCGATGGACGTCGGCAAGTCCGGCACCCGCAAGGAAGAGCTGCTGGTCGAGAAGAGCAAGCTCTCCAAGATGTGGGTGCTGCGCCGCATCCTCATGCAGATGGGCACCACCGATGCGATGGAATTCCTGCTCGACAAGATGAAGGATTCGAAGACCAACGAAGACTTCTTCGACAGTATGAACCAGTAGCCGAGAACGGCTTGAGCCAGCACCGCTGGCTCAGGACTCGTTCCGGCTCGGCCGGCGGAGCGCAGCTCCGACCGACGGCGCGGATTTACTCCGCGCCGCCCGCCCCCATTGTCGACGAACCAAACGACCCGTCGCCCCGGCGGAGGCCGGGGCCTCAAGCGGTGTTGGACCGTCGCCAGCGGCCCCGGCCTCCGCCGGGGCGACGGCTTCGATGCGATGGCACATCCGACAAGCGTGTCGGCGCGGCTAACCCCGCGCCGTTTTCATTTGCACCCCTCCCCCTCGCTGCTAACGCCTCCCCATGCCGGTCATCGATATCTCCGACGTCTTCACCGCCGCGGGCCTCGCCGCATTGGGCCAGGTCATCATGATCGACCTGATGCTGGCCGGCGACAACGTCGTCGTCCTGGGCACACTCGCCGCAGGCCTGCCCGAAAAGGACCGCAAGCGCGTCCTGTCGATCGGCGTCGGCGTCGCGCTCCTTTGCCTGGTGACGTTCGCGTTCGTCGCGACGCAATTGCTCCACGTCGTCGGCTTGCTGTTCGCCGGCGGCGTGTTGTTGCTGTGGGTGGCGTGGAAACTGTTCCGCGAACTGCAGCACGCGCGGCGGCACAATCAGGCGGTCGCGGCCGATGCCGCCACGCCGGCCCGCGCGCCCAAGAGCTTCGCCAAGGCGGCGTTCCAGGTCGCGCTCGCCGATCTGTCGATGAGCCTCGATAACGTGCTCGCCGTGGCCGGCGCGGCGCGCGATCATCCCACCGTATTGCTGTTCGGGCTGGCGCTGTCGGTCACACTGATGGCGATCGCGGCCAATTACATCGCGCGGCTGATCGAGCGCTATCACTGGATCGCGTATCTGGGGTTGGTCGTGATCCTCTATGTCGCGGGATCGATGATCCACGAAGGGATTGTCGATCCGGCCATCGGGCTTGGACGGTTGTTCGGCTGGATTTGATTAGCCCGGGAACATCCGTCACCTTGGCGGGCTTGTAGAGACCGCCGATGACCATCGCCGACTTCTTCTCCGCCGAATCGCTTGCCGTGCTGGGCGAGGTCGTGGTGATCGACCTGGCGCTGGCGGGGGACAATGCCGTGGTGGTCGGTGCGCTTGCCGCTGGCCTGCCCCACGACAAGCAACGCAAGGTCATCCTGTTCGGGACGCTGGCGGCGTTGGTGCTGCGCGTCCTGTTCGCGCTAGTCGCGACCTATCTACTTAATTTCGTTGGTATTTTGACCGCTGGCGGGTTGCTGCTGCTGTGGGTGGCGTGGAAGATGTGGCGAGAGTTGCGCCATCATGCCGGCCACGACGAAATACATGCAGGGCGCACCAAGACCTTTGGCGGCGCGGTCATCGCGGTTGCGCTCGCCGATGTCAGCATGAGTCTGGACAATGTCCTCGGCGTCGCCGGCGCGACGCGCGACCACCCGGCGATCCTGATCTTCGGCCTGGTATTCTCGGTCGCGCTGATGGGACTAGCCGCCAATTATATCGCGCGCGTGATCGACCGTTATCGCTGGATCGCCTATGTCGGGTTGGCAGTGATATTGTGGGTGGCGTGCTCGATGATTTACGACGGCCTGACCGACCGGCGGATCGGCGTGCTGCCGGCGCTGGGCGTCGACATCAAGTTACCGTAACACTCTGTTATATAAGATAAATCAGTCCAAATTATCGGCGAAGAACGCCATCGTCCGCGCGTCCGCCTGATTGGCAGCCTCTTCTCTCCGGCGGTTGCCGAACTCGGTCGCGAAGCCGTGGTCGACTCCAGGATAGTCGTGCAGCGTGACTTTGGGGTGGTCGTCCAGCCCCTCGTGCATCGCCTTCTGCACCTCGGGGCTGACGAAGCCGTCGGCGCCGGCGATATGGAGCATCAGCGGCCGCGCGATGGCGTGCTTCTCGCGCAACAGGCCGTCCACGCCGACCGCATAATAGCCGACGGTCGCGTCGATATCGGTGCGCGCCGCGGTCATATAGGCCAGGCGGCCACCCAGACAGTAGCCGACCGCCCCGACCTTGCCGCCGCCGACCCGATCGCGCGCGGCATGGATCGCCGCCTCGATGTCGCGGATACCTTGATCCTGATTGAACTTGCCCATATGCTCGAGCGCGGCCTTGAACTGGTCGGGGATATCGGGATCGAGCTCGATGCCCTGCTCGAGCCGCCAGAACAAATCGGGCGCGATCGCTAGATAGCCTGCCTCGGCGAGCTGGTCGCATTTGCGGCGGATGCCGGCATTCACCCCGAAAATCTCCTGGATGACGATGATCGCCGCGCTCGCGCTGCCCCCGGCGGGTTCGGCGATATAGGCATCGAAGCTGGCATCTTTTTCGAGCGTCTCGATCTTGATCGTCGCGGTCATGGCTCTCTCCGAATGGGGCGTTGCGATTGATGGTCCGTCGCGCGCATACAGGTCGTTCAAACAGGTAGCAGCGCGGTCGGCGCGCTCAAGCGGAGTTTCGGCGATGAAGATCAATGTCGAGGTGGATTGCACCCCCGAAGAGGCGCGCCGCGCGATCGGCCTGCCCGATCTGACGCCGATCCACGACAAATATGTTCAGGCGCTGATGGGCGCGATGGACGGCAATATGGTCAAGCCCGAACTGCTCGAGACGATGATGAAGAGCTGGATGCCGATGGGCGATGCCGGGATGCAATTCTGGCGCAAGATGTTCGAGGGCGGCAAGAGCGAGTAATCGCCGTTTGGCGTGACATTGCCATGAGCACGATCTTTGCCCCTTCGTCCGGTCTGCCGCCGGCGGCGATCGCGGTCATCCGTATCAGCGGCCCACAGGCTCTTGCGGCCTCTCGGGCGCTGGCTGGCGATTTGCCTGTTCCACGTGAAGCACGGCTGCGGACCTTGCGTGACCCGGCGAGCGGCGATCATCTCGACAGCGCGCTGGTGCTGGTCTTCCCCTCCCCCAACACCGCGACGGGCGAGGATCTGGTCGAACTGCACGTCCATGGCGGTCGCGCGGTAGTTGCCGCGGTCGAGGCGGCTCTGGCCCGACAGCCGGGATTGCGGCGGGCCGAGCCAGGCGAGTTCACCCGGCGGGCGCTGACCAATGGCCGCATCGATCTTGCCGAAGCGGAAGGCCTTGGCGATCTGTTATCGGCGGAGACCGAATTGCAGCGGCGCGCGGCGCTGGCGATGGCTGACGGCACGCTGTCGCGGCAGATCGCCCATTGGCGCGCCGCGCTGCTTGGACTGGCGGCACGGCTCGAAGCGTCGCTCGATTTTTCGGACGAGGCCGACGTCGACCCGGTGTTGCTCGATAGCATTCGAAGCGGCGCCCGGACGGTGGCGTCCGCGATCGAAGCGGCGCTTAGCGCTCCTGCGGTGGATCGCCTGCGCGACGGCATCCGGGTCGTACTGGCGGGCCCGCCCAATAGCGGCAAGTCGACCTTGCTCAATGCATTGGCCAGGCGCGAGGCGGCGATCGTCTCGCCGATCGCGGGGACGACGCGCGACCGGATCGAGGTGCCGGTCTCGCGAGCCGGCATCCCCTTCGTCTTGACCGATACAGCCGGGCTGCGGGATTCGACGGGCGACGTGATCGAGGCGATCGGAATCGATCGTGCTGGGCAGGCGATCGCCGGGGCCGATCTGGTGCTGTGGTTGGGTGACGAGAACCCGCCCGAGGACCGGATGCTATGGCTCCATGCCCGCGCCGATATGGCCGGCCGTGAGGAAGCGCCGGACGGTGCGGCGCTCGCGGTGTCGGCGGAAACAGGTTCCGGAGTCGAGCAATTGTGGGAGTTGCTGGTCATCCGCTCATCGGCGCTGATCCCCGGCGCGGGCGATATGGCGCTCAATCAACGTCAGCGGGCTCATTGCCAGGAGGCGCTTGAGGCACTTGGTGACATCGGTGCATCGGACGAGCTCGTCGTTGCCGACGCATTGCGGCGGGCCAACGTGGCGCTGGCGCGAATCACCGGCGATGTCGGCATCGAAGCGATGTTGGATGCCTTGTTCTCTAGGTTCTGCATCGGAAAGTGAGTGTTCCACGTGGAACATCCCTGCTAATCGCGCCGCCATGAACAGCTTCGATGTCATCGTGATCGGCGGCGGCCATGCCGGTGTCGAGGCCGCCGCGGCGGCCGCGCGACGCGGCGCGTCGGTCGCGTTGGTCACATTCGACGCGCGCAATATCGGGACGATGTCGTGCAACCCCAGCATCGGTGGACTCGGTAAGGGGCATCTGGTTCGCGAGGTCGATGCCTGCGACGGGATCATCGCGCGCGCCGCCGATGCCGGCGCGATCCACTATCGCCTGCTCAATCGTTCCAAGGGCGCTGCGGTACGTGGCCCACGCATCCAGGCCGATCGCGCCCGGTTCGGCGCCGCGGTGCGCCAGCTACTCGCGCAGCACGATGGCGTGCGGATCGTCGCTAACGAAGCGACGGCGTTGGCGATCGACGGCGGTCGGGTTGCCGGCGTCGAGATGGCGGATGGCATGCGCCTCGCCGCGCCAGCGGTGGTGCTGGCCACCGGGACATTCCTTGGCGCCCGCATGTTTCGGGGTGACGAGCGCGACGCGGGTGGCCGGCTCGGCGAGCGCGCGGCAACGGTGATGGCCGTGCAGTTGCGCGATCTCGGCCTGCCGATGATGCGGCTCAAGACCGGCACGCCGCCGCGCCTGGACGGGCGGACGATCGACTGGGCGCGGACCGAAACGCAGCCGTCCGAAGCGGATAGCTGGACGATGTCGGCGCTGTCGACGGGGCGTCCCCTTCCCCAATTGTGGTGCGCGATCACCCGGACGACCGAGGCGACGCACGCGATTATTCGTGGAGGCCTCGATCGCTCCCCGCTCCTTTCCGGAGATATCGAAGGTGTCGGCCCGCGTTATTGCCCATCGATCGAAGACAAAGTGCATCGCTTCGGCGATCGTGATGGGCACCAGATTTTCCTCGAACCCGAGGCACTGGACGACGCCACGGTCTATCCCAACGGCATTTCCACCTCCCTGCCTACCGATGTGCAACAGGCGCTGGTTGCCTCGATTCCGGGGCTCGAGCGAGCCCGGATCACCGCGTTCGGCTATGCGGTCGAATATGATCATATCGATCCGCGAGCGCTCGATCACCGATTGGCGGTCGCAGCATTACCCGGCCTGTTCTGCGCCGGGCAGATCAACGGGACGACGGGCTATGAGGAAGCCGCGGCTCAGGGCCTGGTCGCCGGCGCCAACGCAGCGGCGGTCGCGCTTGGCGTCGCTGACTTCCTCCCCGACCGCGCGCAATCCTATCTCGGCGTGATGATCGACGATCTGGTCCTCCAAGGCGTTACCGAGCCCTATCGCATGCTCACCGCGCGCGCCGAGTTCCGGCTGCGGCTGCGCGCCGACAATGCCGAGACGCGGCTGAGCGCGGTTGCCGAGGCGGCCGGCCTGCTCGGCGACGAGCGGTTACGGCACGTCCGCGGGCGCGAGGCGGAACGCGCCGCGGTCGACGCGCACCTGGCTGAGCCGCTCACCGCGAGCGCGCTGGCAGCGCGTGGAGCGCAGGTCGCGCAGGACGGTGCGCGACGTTCCGCCGGTGAGTGGCTGCGTTTTCCCGGTGTCGAGCTGGCGCACGTCTCCCCCGCCCTTGCCGCATCGCCTACCCCCGTCGTCGATGAGGCGATCGAGGACGCGCGCTACGCTCCCTATGTCGAGCGGCAAGAGGCCGAAGTATCCGAGCTGCGTGCAAGCGAGCGCATCGCGCTGCGATCGGATCTCGACTTCGAGGCGATTCCCGGCCTGTCTAACGAAATGGTCGAGCGGCTGACCGCTGCCCGACCCGCGACCCTGGCAGCCGCAGGACGTGTCCGAGGGATCACGCCGGCCGCCCTTACCGCGATCCTGCTTCACGCGACACGGGCCGCGGCATGACCGAGGATGAAGCGCAAGACTGGGCAGCGGCGCGATTCGACGCCGAGGCAATTGCCCGGCTCGAGCATCTAGCGGCGATCGTCACGGTCGAAAGCGATCAGCAGAATCTGATCGCGCGCTCGACGCTGGCGACGATCTGGTCGCGGCATATCGTGGATTCGCTGCAGCTCGCGCCGCTGGCGCCCGACAAGGGGGATTGGCTCGATATCGGAACGGGCGCGGGATTTCCCGGGCTCGCGCTGGCGGCTGTGCAGCCCGAACGCCGGTTCATCCTGGTCGAGCCGCGCCGGTTGCGTGCCGATTTCCTGCGCGAAACTGCTGCGACGCTTGCCCTTCCCCAGGTCGAGGTGATCACCGGCAAGGTCGAGAATGTTCGCCAACCCGTCGCGGTCATCTCTGCGCGGGCAGTCGCGCAGGTGGCACAAGTGATCGCGTCGGCGGCACAATGCGCCAGCAATGAGACACTTTGGCTGCTACCAAAGGGCCGAGCGGCGCGCGAAGAGGTGGCGCGCGCCAAGCAAAGATGGCATGGAATGTTCCACGTGGAACAGAGCATCACCGATCCTGTATCAAGCATCGTGATCGCGCGCGGAGTACGGGCGCGATGACCGTCATTGCCGTGGCCAACCAGAAGGGCGGCGTGGGCAAGACCACGACGGCGATCAATCTGGGCACCGCGCTGGCGGCAACCGACAAGCGCGTGCTGATCATCGACCTCGACCCGCAAGGCAATGCCTCGACGGGGCTCGGTATCCACCGCGCTGATCGCAAGAAATCGAGCTACGACATATTGATCGGCGACTGCTCAGTAGTCGACGCGGTGGTGGGGACGGTGGTGCCCGGGCTCGACATCGTCCCCGCGACGGTCGACCTGTCGGGCGCCGAAATCGAGCTGGTCGATTATGAGGAGCGCACGCACCGGCTCGACCATGCGCTTGAAGTCGCGAGCGACCGCTGGGATGTCGTGCTGATCGACTGCCCCCCCTCGCTCGGCTTGCTGACGATCAACGCGATGGTCGCGGCCGATTCTTTGCTCGTGCCGCTGCAATGCGAATTCTTCGCGCTGGAAGGCCTGAGCCAGTTGCTGTCGACGGTCGAGCGCATCCGCTCGCGATTCAATCCCGGCCTCGCGATCCTGGGGGTCGCGCTCACCATGTACGATCGCCGCAACCGGCTGACCGACCAGGTGTCGGCGGATGTCCGCGCGGTGCTGGGCAAGGTGGTGTTCGACACGGTGATCCCGCGCAACGTGCGGCTATCCGAAGCGCCTAGCCATGGGCTACCAGCCTTGATCTACGATTATCGCTGTTCGGGGTCCGAAGCCTATATGGCGCTGGCGCGTGAGTTGATTGGGCGCCTGCCCCCCGCTGCCCCGGCGATCGCCGCATGACCACAGAAGCTCCCCGCAAGCCGCGCCCCAGCCTTGGCCGCGGCCTCAACGCTCTGCTCGGCGACATCGCGCCCGAAGCGGTGCCGACGATGGGTGGCGGCGAAACACCCGCGGGTATTCGCATGCTGCCGGTTGGCGCGCTGACGCCACAGCCGGGCCAGCCGCGCCGCGTGTTCGACGAAGCCTCACTCGAGGAGCTGGCGCAATCGATCGCCGCGCGCGGCGTGCTCCAGCCGATCCTGGTCCGTCCGCATGGCCGCAACTACCAGATCGTCGCCGGCGAGCGGCGCTGGCGTGCGGCGCAACGGGCAAGGCTGCACGAAGTCCCCGTGATCGTCCGCGAACTCGACGATGCCGATACATTCGAAATCGCGCTGCTCGAGAATATCCAGCGCCGCGATCTCAACGCAGTCGAAGAGGCCGATGCGTATAAGCGGCTGATCAACGAGTTCGGCCATACACAGGAAGCGCTGGCCAAGCTGGTCCACAAGTCGCGCAGTCATATAGCTAACCTATTGAGATTGCTTGACCTTCCAGAATCTGTCCTGTCGCTGTTGACCGACGGCAAGATCGACATGGGGCATGCGCGCGCCTTGATCGGCGCCCCGGATGTGGAAAGCCTCGCAGCCGAGGTAGTGGCTCGCGGCCTGTCGGTGCGCGAGACCGAGCGGCTGGCCAAGGCAGCGAAGGATGACGGGACATCGGGCGGCCATGGCGGTGGCAGTGGTGGTGGCCATGGCGGACGCAATGCCGATATCGCCGCGCTCGAACGCCAATTGACCGACGTGATCGGGCTGGGCGTGAAGATCACCTATGGGGCGAAGGGCGGGACGCTGACCGTGTCCTATTCGACGCTCGACCAGCTCGACATGGTGTGCCAGCGGCTAACCGGCGAACCGCTTTAATTGTTCACGCGAAGGCGCAGAGAAAGCGGAGATTTTGGAGAGCCTCGCTGCGCGAGCGAGGCTCAGCGTTTGATCGCCGCATTTGAGTTTCGCGCGCAGCCCACAGCGAAACACCTCCGCGCTCTCCGCGCCTCCGCGCGAACATCAATCTATTCTTCTTCGCGCCTTCGCGCCTTCGCGCTTTTGCGTGAACCAAATCTACCGCATCCGCGCCGCGGCGCGTGTCGTCTCCGTAATCGCGACGTCGGACAACAATTCCCCTGCCCCGCCCGGCGCCATCAACTGACGTTCGGCCCGCCGTAACCGGTCGATCGCCGCGGCGATGTCGGGCGATTTCCATTTCTGGACCTGGCGGATCATCCCCGGTTCCTCGCGGAAATGGACTCGCCGTGCCTTGACCACCGCCGATGGCTGTTTGCCGGCATCGACCTCGGCGCGCATCGCCGCCAGCGTCATCAGCTTGCGGACGATCTGGCGCAGCAATGGGATCGCAGCACCGCCCGAATCGGCGAATCGGGCCAGTTCGCGCGCGATGTCGTGCACCCGCCCCTCCAGCGCGGCATCGACCACGTCGGACATTTGCGATTCGCCGAGATCGGCCCCCAGCGCGTCGAGCGCCTCGTCGTCGAGCTCGCGCGGCCGGTCGGTCGCCGCGTCGAGATAGAGCGCGAGTTTCTCCACTTCACGCGCGATCACGCTGCGATCGCCGCCCGATGCCGCCATCAACCGCCGAATCGCCGTCGGCGTCGGGCGCAGGCCGTATTCGCGCGCGATCCCGACCACCATGCGGTCGGCATTGGCGCCATCGGGAATGTAGCAGGCGAAGCTCATCGCCGCCGGCTGCGCGATCGCGAACTGGACCAGCTTCGAGGTGGTGCGCAGCCCCGGCCCGATCATCACCACCGGATGCTCGACTTGCGGCTCGGCGAGCAGCATTTGCGCGGCCTCGAGCGATTCGTCGCCGGCATTGGCGACCAGGATCCAGCGCCGCCCACCGAACAAGGCGAGCGACCGCGCTTCGTCGACCAGCTTTCCGGGATCGCCGCGCAGCGCGGGCCCTTCCATCGCGACCTTTTCGGCATCGGCGCCAAGCGCCCGTCCCAGCCGCGTGGCATAGTCCATCGCGCCCGCTTCGTCGGGACCGTGGAGCAGATAGAGCCGAACCGCGGAAGCCGCCGAATCCAGCGAGTTAACTAGCTGATTTTCGGACGCTTTCACTTCGCCGAGGCGGCGGCGCGGCGCTGATAGACGGCGATCCGCGTGACGATCTGATCGGCGACGATCTGCGACAGGTTTTCGAGCGCGGTGTTCTCGGCCGCGATCGTGGCATATTCCGAATTGACCACGTCGATGCCGGCATCCGACCCCGCGGTCGCGTCGACCAGCACTTCGCCGCTCGACGCATTGACCAGCTGGTACCGCGCGCGCAGCGACCGGCGCTCGCGCGTGATGGTGTCGTCGCGCTTCACGCCCAGGCCGGTGATCGAATCGTCGAGCTTGACCTCGAGCCGGTACAGCGCCGGCTCGCCGCTGCGCGAGGGCAGGCGATCGCGCAGCGCGGTCGACATCAGATAGCCGTTCTTGCCGGCAATCGGCGCGACCTCAATTCGCGACAGGCTGGAAGCGACCGGACCCGAAGCCCCGCCTTCATAGAGCGGGTGGAGGCCACAGCCGGCGGTCGCCAGCGCGAGGAGGAGCGCGAGTCGCTTCATGCGACCAGATTGACCAGACGATCGGGCACGACAATCACCTTCTTCGGTTCGGCGCCGTCCAGGATGCGGAGCACGTTGGGATTGGCGCGCGCCGCGGCTTCGACCACCGCTCTGTCGCTGCCCTTGGGCATGACCAACGTATCGCGCAACTTGCCGTTGACCTGCACCGCGATCGTCACCTCATCCTCGACCAGCAACGCCGGATCATAAGACGGCCAGTCGGCATTGGCGACCAGTCCCGATCCGCCCATCGCCGCCCAGGCTTCTTCGGCGAGATGCGGGGTCATCGGCGAGACCAGGCGGACGAGCGTACGGATCGCGTTGCTGCGCGACGCGGACGGCTTGGCCTTCTCGATCGCGTTGACCAGTTCGTAGAGCTTGGCGACCGCCTTGTTGAACTGCAGCGCCTCGATATCGACGGCGACGCCGGCGATCGTCTGCGCCAGCTTGCGGTCGAGCACGACGTCATTGCCTTCGCCCTGCTCGATCCCGTCGACCAGGCGCCACAGCCGCTGCACGAAGCGCCACGAGCCCTCGATCCCCGCCTCGGACCAGGCGAGGTCGCGCTCGGGCGGCGAATCGGACAGCATGAACCAGCGCGTCGCGTCGGCACCATATTGGTCGACGATCGGCTCGGGATCGATCGTGTTCTTCTTCGACTTGGACATCTTCTCGGTGCGGCCGACCGTGATCGGTTGCCCGGTGGCGATCTCCTTGCCGTCACGCACGTCATCTGGGCTCAGCCATTTGCCCTCGACCGACTTGTAGGTTTCGTGCGTGACCATCCCCTGGGTGAACAACCCGGCGAACGGCTCGGCGATGTCGAGCATGCCGATATGCTTCAACGCGCGCGTCCAGAAGCGGGCATAGAGCAGGTGCAGGATCGCATGCTCGACCCCGCCGATATATTGCCCGACCGGCAGCCATTGCTCGGCCATGGCGCGGTCGAACGGTCTGTCCTTGGGCTGGCTGGCGAAGCGGATGAAATACCAGGACGAATCGGCGAAAGTATCGAGCGTATCGGTCTCGCGCACGGCCTTGCCGCCACACGACGGGCAATCGACATGCTTCCAGGTCGGATGGCGGTCGAGCGGATTGCCGGGGATGTCGAAGGCAACATCCTCGGGCAACACCACCGGCAGCTGATCGCGCGGCACCGGCACCGCGCCGCATTGGTCGCAGTGGATGATTGGGATCGGCGTACCCCAGTAACGCTGACGGCTGACTCCCCAGTCGCGCAAGCGATAGACGGTGGTGCCCTTGCCCCAGCCGCCCGCCTCGGCGCGGATGATCACCTCGCGCTTGGCATCCTCGACATCCATGCCGTCGAGGAAGTGCGAGTTCACGATCGTGCCCGGGCCTGAATAGGCTTCGGCGCCGTCGAACTTAACGTCGGTCTTGTCGCCGTCCGATACGACGCGGCGGATCGGCAGCTGATATTTGGTCGCGAATTCGAAGTCGCGCTGGTCGTGCGCGGGCACGCCGAACACCGCGCCGGTGCCATAGTCCATCAGCACGAAGTTCGCGATATAGACCGGGATTTGCCACGCCGGATCAAAGGGATGTGTCGCGGTGATGCCGGTGTCGTAGCCCAGTTTCTCCTGCGTCTCGAGCTCGGCGGCGGTGGTCCCGCCCTGCTTGCACAGCTCGATGAACGCGGCCGCCTTCGCATCGCGCGCGGCGATGCCCTGGGCGATCGGATGATCGGCGGCGACCGCGATGAAACTCGCGCCGAAGATCGTGTCGGGGCGCGTCGAGAACACCTCGACCGATCCGCCGTCGGACAGCGACCAGGCGAATTGCAATCCCTGGCTCTTGCCGATCCAATTCTCCTGCATCACCCGGACTTTGTCGGGCCAGTGATCGAGCCCCTTCAGTCCCTCGAGCAACTCATCGGCGAATTGGGTGATCTTGAGGAACCATTGGTTGAGCTTGCGCTTCTCGACCAGCGCCCCCGACCGCCAGCCGCGGCCGTCGATCACTTGCTCGTTGGCCAGCACGGTCATGTCGACCGGGTCCCAATTGACCGCCGATTCGCGGCGATAGACCAGGCCGGCGGCGAGCATGTCGAGGAACAGCGCCTGTTCCTGGCCGTAATAATCGGGCTCGCACGTCGCGATCTCGCGCGACCAGTCGAGCGCGAAGCCCAGTCGCTTCAGCTGCGCCTTCATCGTCGCGATATTCTGGCGGGTCCAGCCGCCGGGATGGACGTGTTTTTCCATCGCCGCGTTCTCAGCCGGCATGCCGAACGCGTCCCACCCCATCGGGTGGAGCACTTCCATCCCCTTCATCCGCCGATAGCGTGCGAGCACGTCGCCCATCGTGTAGTTGCGGACATGGCCCATATGGATCCGCCCCGACGGGTAGGGAAACATCTCGAGCACATAGCTTTTGGGCTTGGGCGAATCGTCTCGCGCGGCAAAGGTCTGGGAATCATCCCAGATCTTTTGCCAATGGGCATCCGCTTTCAGCGGGTTGAAGCGCGACATTAGGGTCTATCCTGCTGGGCGGGCATTACCCGCCCGCCGGGTTCTTGCTTATTTGGGAGCGATCGCCTGGCGACGAAGGTCGCGGGCACGCGTAAGGATCACGTCCTCGAGCTTCTGCACCGTCGCTGCCTGGACCGGTGCGGCAACCCACTGACCGTTGGTGCTGACTTCGCGCAGCGCCGCGACGCGGATCGCGTCGGCGCGCAAATCCTGGTCGAGAATCGACACCGTGACTTTCATCCGCTCGCCGGGCGAGCGCGGATTGACGTACCAGTCGGTGACGATGACGCCGCCGTTGGAATCGGTCTGGAGCAGCGGCATGAAGCTCAGCGTGTCGAGGGTCGCTCGCCACAGATAGGCGTTGACGCCGATCGTCGTCACTTTCGACGCGGCGATATCGGCCTTGGCGGGCCCTCCCCGGTGGTGCGCGCACGCCATCAGTGAGAGCGGAAGGGCCAGATACGCGGCACGGCGCAGAAGGGTCATCGGTCGTTCCCTGATACGAAAGGGGGAGATTATCGCGCATCTATAGACACAGGGCCGTCCGCCGCAAGCGCCGACAGACCAGAACGAGTCTGTGGACGCAATGCAACACTCGGCGGAAAAACGCGATCACCTGTGGCGAGTCGGGATCGAACCGTGTTAGGGCTTGTATGACTATTGGAGTCGCAGGGAACCAATCGTGGTTGGGAAGCGGGCAATTTTCGGAACTGTGGTGGGGACGCTAGCCGTCACCGCCGCGTTTGCCGTGCCCGCGATCGGCGCACCCGATGCCGCCAAGCGGTTGATTTCGCGCCCTGTCGCGTCTTTCTTCACCCCGGCCTCGGCCGATCCCAAGCTTGCCGCGCTGATCGCGCGCAACGGGCTCGACACGACTCCGTTCCGGTTCACGCCGGCCGAATCGCGTGGCACGCAACGCCGCGTGACGCCGCCGCCAGCGGTCAAGACCGGTGTCGTGACGCTGCGCGGCGCGCCGACGGTCGATACCGATTCGGTCGGCCTGGCGCCGATCGCCTATGATCTCGGCCGCAACGCTCCGGTCAAGCACGTCGTGACGCCGAGCGATCTCAAGATCGATCTGGCCGCGAGCCCGGTCGGCACCAAGCCGATCGATCTCGGCACCAGCTTCTCGGTCCGCCGCGCCAACAGGCTGAAGGCGACCAGTGAACGTACCACGGTCGGCGATACGCGCCTGGTGGGATCTCTGCCCAAGGATTCGATCGATGTCGGCGGGTCCTATTCGCTCAGCCGCAATCTCGATGTGACCGCGGGCGTCCGCTACAAGTCGCAGGATCGCGATCGCCTCGCCCCGCTGCCCGATGCGCAGCGTGACAGCCAGGCGGTGTACGTCGGAACCGCGTTCAGGTTCTAAGCCCGTTTCAGGGATTTAACGCAGTTAAATCGCGCTCGGAAACGGGCTCGGCCGGCCTCGCGTAGCGAGGACCGACGGCGCGAATTCACTTCGCGCCGCCACCGCCCGCGCCCCACGCGTCGATCGCCGCCCAGCCATCGAACCCGGCCATTCCCCGGAATCTCCGCGCGTCCATTCCGCCAAGCGCGATCACGATAACCGGCAGACCTTGAGCAATCCGCCGCGCCTTCCGCTCGCCCAACCCATCAACCCCCGGATGCGACCGAGTCCCAAACACCGGCGACACGAACAGCACGTCCACCCCGCGCCGCACTGCGGCGACCGCCTCGGCCCGATCATGCGCCGCCGCCGTCCGCAGCCCGCTCCCGCGCACTCCGCCATGCACTCCATCCTCGCCGAACCCGGCCCGCTCCCCGGCCCGAACCACCACTAGCCCGCGCGCGCGCGCAACGCGCACCACGCGCCGAAACAGCGCCCGCCGCTCCCGCGCCGGCGTCGCATAATGCCGGAACACCACGCTGCTCCCGCGCGGCAAGCGCCGCAACGCCGCCCACAACCCCTCGCCGAGCCGCTCGTCGGTCATCAGCCACAAAACTGGGATCGGGGACTGGCGATGCGGCACGACCCTGCCTATAGCGCGCGGCATGACGACCGACGACCCCGCCGCGCGGCTCGCCGGCGTCCGCGATGCGATTGCCCGGGCGGCGAAGCTCGCCGGGCGCAGCGACCCGATCGAGCTGATCGCCATCTCCAAGACGCACCCCGCCGAGGCGGTCGAGCCGCTGATCGCCGCGGGACAGCGCGTGTTCGGCGAGAATCGCGTGCAGGAAGCGCAAGGAAAATGGCCGGCGCTGCGCGAGCGCCACGCCGATCTCCGCCTCGCTCTGGTCGGCCAGCTGCAATCGAACAAGGCGGCCGACGCGGTGGCTCTGTTCGACGAAATCCATTCGGTCGATCGCGCGTCGCTGATTGCCGCTCTGGCCAAGGCGATGGAAAGCGGCCGCCGCCCCGGTTGCTTCGTCCAGGTCAATATCGGCGACGAGCCGCAAAAGGGTGGCTGCGCGATCGCCGATCTGCCCGCTCTGCTCGCCGAAGCGCGCGCCGCCGATCTGCCGATCGTCGGGCTGATGGCGGTGCCCCCGCTCGAGGTCGAACCGGCACCCTATTTCGCATTGCTCGCCAAGCTGGCGCGCGACAACGGCCTGACCGGCCTCAGCATGGGGATGTCGAGCGATTATCCGACCGCGGTGACGCTTGGCGCTACCCATGTCCGCGTCGGATCGGCACTGTTCGGAGCGCGGACATGAGCGGCGGTGTGATCCCGATCAGGTTCGCGGCGTTGCTGTTCGATTTCGACGGTGTGCTGATCGAGAGCGAATATATCGGCAACAAGCATATCGCCGATTTCCTGACGTCGATCGGCCACCCGACCACGCCCGAAGAGTCGATGGCCAATTTCATGGGCTATGCGGGCAAGGATTTCCTCGATCGGGTGGAGGCGTGGATCGGCCGCGCATTGCCCGAGGACTTCTTCGCCGCGCGCGAGGCCGAGGATGCGCGCGTGATGGCGGAAGGGATCGGCGAGGTCGCCGGCGCGATCGCCTTCGTCCGTTCGCTGCCCACGGACCTGCCCAAGGCGGTGGTATCGTCAAGCTCGACGCGCTGGATCAGCCGCCATCTCGAGCATATCGGCCTGTCCGACATTTTCGGTGATCATCTCTATTCGGGCCGCGAGCATGTCGAGCGTGGCAAGCCGGCGCCCGATCTCTACCTTTATGCTGCCGACAAGCTCGGCGTGACGATCGGCGACTGTGCGATCATCGAGGACTCGCCGGTCGGCGCAACCGGCGCGGTCGCCTCGGGCGGGCACGTCATCGGCCTGTGCGCGGGCAGCCATTGCGCGCCCGATCATGCCGACCGCCTGCGCGCGATCGGGGTGGCGGCGGTGGCATCGAACTTTGACGACGTGGCAAGCCTGCTCGCCTGACGCCCAACCGTCATCTCGGGCTAACACTCCAATCGTGGCTTAAAGCTGGTGCCCCGTCCGATCGCGCTTGGTCGCGAGGTACTTCGCATTGAACGGATTGGGCGGCAGCGCGATCGGCACGCGTTCGGCGACCGTGATTCCCGTCGCCTCGAGCACGCGGACTTTCTCCGGATTGTTGGTCAGCAGGCGGATCGTTGTCTGACCGAGCAGATCGAGCATCCGCGCCGCGACGCGGAAATCGCGCGCGTCGACCGCGAACCCCAATCGCGTATTGGCGTCGACCGTGTCGAACCCCTGATCCTGCAGCGCATAAGCGCGCAATTTGTTGACCAGCCCGATCCCGCGCCCTTCCTGGCGGAGATAGAGCAGGATCCCCCAGCCGGTATCCTCCATCGCGTGGATCGCGGCATGGAGCTGCGGCCCGCAATCGCATTTCAGGCTGCCGAGCACGTCGCCGGTCAGGCACTCGCTGTGCAGGCGGACCAGCGGCGGGCGGCCATCGGGCTGGCCGATGATCAGGGCAACATGCTCGCCCGGCGAATCGGGCGAGCGGAACGCCACGATCTCCGAATTCTCCGAGCCGGCGACCGGCAATTTGGCGCGCGCGGCGATCGCCAGGCTGATCGGGTCCTCGAATGCCTCGATATCGGCGATGGTGATGACCTCGTCCGGCGCCTGGCCGACGAAGAAGGCGGGAAGCACACCGGCGGTGCGTGCGAGCGACAGGGCCGCCGCCATGACGTCACGATCCTCGACATGGATCGCGCGGAACGGGCCTTTCATCGGCGTCGCCATGTCGAGCTGCGGATCGGCAAGCGCGACCGCGCAGTCGAAATCGATCCAGAAAGTGCGCTCGACCAGCACCGGCGAATCGGGAATCGCCGCCTCGAGCTGATTGGCGAGCTTGAGCGTCGCGGCGCGCCCGGCGGACAACAGGATCGGCGAATCGCCCTCGGGGTCGAACGCCTTCATCCGCCCGGCATCGGCGGTTTCGATCGCCAGCAGCCCGACTGGATCACCGGCGCCGCGAATCGCGATCGGCCAGCCGCGGCGCAGTGCGTCGATCGCGCGGGCAACATCACGCGCGCTCATCGGCGCGCCTTCACAGGTCGAACTCGGTCATGATCGGGACATGGTCCGACGGCTTGAGCCAGTTGCGGCAGTCCTCGAACACCTGATGCGACCGCGCCGTCGAGGCGACGTCGGCGGTTGCCCACATATGGTCGAGCCGCCGGCCGCGATCATTGACCGTCCAATCGGGCGATCGGTAACTCCACCAGGTGTGGAGCCGCGCCGGTGCGGGGTAGAAATGGCGCCCGAGGTCGACCCAGGAATTCGAATCCTTGAGCCGGTTGAGCGCGTCGACCTCGATCGGCGTATGGCTGACGACCTTGATCAGTTGCTTGTGGCTCCAAACGTCCGATTCGAGCGGCGCGATGTTGAAGTCGCCGGTCAAGATGGTCGGGCAATCGAGCGTCGCCGACCAGGCGGTCATCCGCTCCACAAAATCGAGCTTCTGGCCGAACTTCGGGTTCACCTCGCGGTCGGGGATGTCGCCGCCCGCGGGCACGTAGACATTCTCCAGCCGCACGCCGTTCGGCAACCGCACGCCGACATGCCGCGCCTCGCGATTGGCTTGCCAGTCGAATCGGTCGTCCTCGACCAGCGGCACTCGGCTGATGATCGCGACGCCGTGGTGCATGCGCTGGCCGTGGAGGAAGATCGTGTCGTAGCCGAGCGCACGGAACGCGCCTGCGGGGAAGTCGGCGTCGATCACCTTGGTTTCCTGCAGGCACAAGATGTCGGGCGCGACCTCGCGCAGGAATTTTTCGACGATCTCGATGCGGAACCGCACCGAGTTGATGTTCCAGGAGACGATCTTCACGGGAGCGCACTTAGGGAGTTCATAGCCGTTCGTCACCTCTGCGCCGCGGCAAAGCCGCGTCGTTGACGTCGAACGCCGCGTTGCGGCGCCGGCCGTGCTGGCGCGAGATCGGCGGCGGGGCGCCGCCGTCCGCGCTGCGCATGGAAAGGCCCCTGTTCCGGGGGCATGGAACAGGGGCCGACCTAGCGTTCGTCACGCAGGCGGGAAGTGGTCCGTTTCAGGCAACAGGGGGAAAATCCTGAACCGCCCCACATCCGCGAGAACTGTATTAAGCGGGCGAAGCTGTCGCCCAGATGAACGGTCGGTTATTTTCTTGGGCCGCCGCGCACTGGATCGTTGAAGCGGAACGTTCCGTCGGAAATCGGCACGTTGAACTTTGGGTCCGACAGTCGAATCGTCGTGCGATTGTTCTGCGCGTCGAGCGCCACCCAGCCGCGCAGGATGAGGCCGGCCGGCCCCGCCGCGTTGCGCTCGAACACCAACGTGATGCGGCCATATTCGGGATGTTTGGGATCGCTGGCGTCGACCGAAATGACCGAAGGATCGGCAGTCGGCATCACCTTGGCGAAGCGGCTGATGTCCTTGCCGGGATCGAGCAGGACGCCCAACGGCGACCCGCCGATCGGCCAACGCTGTTTCTGTCCGACCTGATAGTCGAGGAACCATAGAGACTTGCCGTCGGCCACGATCAGGATCGGCACGCCCTTCTGGTACTGGAAGCGTAGCTTGCCCGGTTGTTTCAACGACAGGGTGCCGGTCAGCGTCTTGCCGTTGCGATCATATTGGCTGAACGCCGCGGTCATCGACTGGGCGGCGCGCAGATGCTCCTGGACCTTGGCAAGGTCGGGCGAGGTCGCCGCCGGCGCGGCGATCGCAGCGGTGGCAGCGAAAGCGGGCACGAACAACAGCGCTAGGGCGCGAGACGTCACGAATATTCTCCTGAAACAGGCGACCAGGGTGGCGCCAAAGGCTTGAACCCGCTCTGAACGCGCGAGTCCTGGTCCGGTTCAGCTGCGCCGAACCGGAGCGGGCCGGTGCCGGTCAGCGAAGCTGACATCATATTACAGCGGGTTGCCCTCGCGGTCGCGCAACACTTCTCGCCGGCCGACATGATCGGGGCGGCCGACGATGCCGTCCTTTTCCATCCGCTCGATCAACCGCGCCGCCGAATTATAGCCGATTCGCATTTGGCGCTGCAGCCAAGAGGTCGATGCCTTCTGGCTTTCGACCACCAGCTGGATCGCGCCGCGATATTGCTGGTCCTCGGCCGAATCCTCGCCCAGCGGCGCGCCGTCGAGCGCGAAGCCGTCCTCATTCTCCTCGGTGACCGACTGGATGTAATCGGGCTGGCCTTGCGCGCGCCAGTGATCGGCGACGGCCCGCACCTCGTCGTCGCTGACGAACGGGCCGTGGACGCGGCTGATCTGCTTGCCGTACGCCATGTACAGCATGTCGCCCTTGCCGAGCAGCTGCTCGGCGCCCTGTTCGCCCAGGATGGTGCGCGAATCGATCTTGCTGGTGACGTTGAACGAGATGCGCGTCGGCAGGTTCGCCTTGATCACGCCGGTAATGACGTCGACCGACGGGCGCTGCGTCGCCATGATCAGGTGGATGCCGGCGGCGCGCGCCTTTTGCGCCAGCCGCTGGATCAGGAATTCGACTTCCTTGCCCGCGGTCATCATCAAATCGGCGAGCTCGTCGACGATGACCACGATCTGCGGCAGCGGCTCGAATTCGAGCTGCTCTTCCTCGTAAACCGGCTTCCCGTCCTCATAGCCGATCTGGACCTTGCGCCCCAGCGGCTGGCCCTTGACCTTGGCGGCGCGAACCTTGTCGTTGAAGCTGGCGAGCCCGCGCACGTTGACCGAAGCCATCATGCGATAGCGGTCCTCCATCTGCTCGACCGCCCATTTGAGCGCGCGGACCGCCTTGGACGGGTCGGTGACCACGGGCGAGAGCAGATGCGGGATGTCGTCATACATGCTCAGTTCGAGCATCTTCGGATCGATCATGATCATCCGGCACTGTTTGGGATCTAGCTTGTAGAGCAGCGACAGGATCATGCAGTTGAGGCCCACCGACTTGCCCGATCCGGTGGTGCCGGCGACGAGCAGATGCGGCATCGGCGCCAGGTCGACGATCACCGGATCGCCGGCGGTATTCTTGCCCAGCACGATCGGCAGCGACGCCGACTGATCCTCGAACGCGTCCGACGCCATCAGCTCGTGCAGATTGACCGTTTCACGCCGCGCATTGGGCAATTCGATGCCGATCACGGTGCGTCCGGGGATCGGCGCGATGCGCGCGGATACCGCCGACATGTTGCGCGCGATGTCGTCGGCGAGCTGGACGACTCGGCTCGCCTTGGTGCCGGCGGCGGGCTCGAGCTCGTAGATCGTCACCACCGGGCCGGGATGGACCGCGGTGATCTGGCCCTTGACGTGGAAATCGTCGAGCACGGTTTCGAGCAGCCGCGCGTTGCGTTCGAGCGCGGCCTTGTCGATCGGCCCGCCGGTCGACGGCGGCGGCGGCTTGAGTAGGTCGAGCGGCGGCAAGGGATAATTGTCGCGCAGGTCGAAACTGCCCTGTTTGGGCTTGGCCGGCTTGGCGGGGGGCGGCGCGGCATTGCGCTCGGCGATGACCGGCGCCGGGCGATTGTCGGGCAAGGCGACCGCGCGCGGCTGGCGAATCGACTGTTCGGACTCCATGTCGATCACGCGATCGCCGGGACGCTGGTCGGTCAGGCGCTGCACCTCGGCCGAGCGGCCGATCCGCGGCATTGACGGCACGCGCGGCAATCCGACCTCGAGGCTCATGAACCAGATTACCGCGCCCGACAGCCCGGCCAGCGCGCCGACGACGCGATCGGTCCACAAAATCGCGACGGGATTGCCGATCAGCGCGATCAGCCATTTGAGCCCGTCGGCGATCAGCATGCCGATCAGCCCGCTCTTGCCCGCCGGCCAGTCGAGGCTGGCGCCGCTCGACACGAACCCTTGCGCGGTCGCGACCAGTGAGAGCCCGAACGCCGCGGTCAGCACCATCCGCACCCAGCCGCCGACTTCTTCGTCGCGCCACAACCGCCAGGCGATCACCGGGCCGATCGCCAGCATTCCCCAGGCGGGCCAGCCGAGTACGGTATAGGCGAGGTCGGCGATCACCGCGCCGGGATAGCCGAGCAGATTCTGCGCCGGGCCGCCCGCGGCGGTGCTGAGCGACGGATCGCCCGAATGATAGCTGGCAAGCGACAGGACGAGCAGCAACGACACCGCGGCGACCACCACCGCGACGATCATTGCGCCCGAGCGGGCGGCGCCCGCTTTCACCGTTTCGCGCCAGAGCGGCGGCTGCGCGCGGCTGGCCATGGTCGAATCCCCCGAAATGTACGCTGTGCGTTCACGATGGATTCTCGCTCTACGCGAGTCCGACGTCAAGGCGGTGTGGTTGGAGAGTGCGCTGGCCGAGCTAAATCCTCCCCATTTATGGGGAGGGGGACCAAGACGCGCAGCGGCTTGGTGGTGGGGGCTAGCCTCCCCGGACTCGCTGGCGGCCCGCCCCCTCCACCATTGGCTGCGCCAATGGTTCCCCTCCCCGTGAACGGGGAGGATTTGCGTTCCTCGCCCCCCATTGCCGCTCGGAACCTCAAGTCGTAGGGCATTCCGCATGTCTCAGGCTGATCTCCTCATCCTTGGCGGCGGGCTGGTCGGCAGCGCGCTCGCGGTCGCGGCCGCCGCGCATGGCATCACCAGCATCGTGGTCGATCCGGCCGATCCGGCGGTGGTCACCGCGGCCGGATTCGACGGCCGCGCCTCGGCGATCGCCAGCGCACCGATGAACATGCTGCGCGCGATCGGGGTCGCCGACCGGCTGGCGGGCAAAGGCTGTCCGATCGAAGGCATCCGCGTGTCCGACGGGCTCGCTCCTGGTGCGCTCGATTTCGTGCCGCAGGACGGTGAGACCGCGCTCGGCACGATGTTCGAGAATCGCGATCTGCGCGCCGCCTTGCTCGATGCCGCCGGCGCCGCGCCGGGCGTCGACCTTCACATGCAGACGCGCGCCGTCGCGATCGAGCGCGATGAAGCTGGCGTTCGCGCCACGTTAAGCGACGGCAGCCAGGTGCGGGCGTCGTTGCTGATCGGCGCGGAGGGCCGCAATTCGCCGACGCGCGAGGCGGCGGGGCTCAACGTCGCGCGCTGGACCTACGACCATGTCGCCTTGGTCACCTCGATCGGCCACGAGCACAGCCACGAGAACGTCGCCTACGAGATCTTCTATCCCGAGGGACCGTTCGCGATCCTGCCCTTGAACGACGATGATCGCGGGCACCGCTCGGCGATCGTCTGGTCGGTGCGCGGGAACCAGGGCCCCGGCATGCAGAAGCTCGGCGACCGCGGCTATATGGCCGAGCTCGAGCGCAAGATGGGCGGGTTCCTCGGCAAGATCACCTGGCTCGGTCCACGCTTCGCGCATCCGCTGGGATTCCATCATGCCGCGACGATCACCGCCGAGCGGCTGGCATTGGTCGGCGACGCGGCGCACGGCATCCATCCGATCGCGGGACAAGGGGTCAATGTCGGCTTCCGCGACGTCGCTGCCCTGGTCGAAGTGCTGGTCGACGGCAAGCGGATCGGGCTCGACGTCGGCGATCGCGCGCTGCTGACGCGCTACGAACGCTGGCGCAGCCTCGACACCTTCATGGTCGCGGCGGCGACCGACGGCCTGACCCGATTGTTCGGCATTCCCGGCAAGACTGCCAGCGCGGTGCGGCGATTCGGACTATCGGCGGTGCAGCACGCGCCGATGCTCAAGGACCGCTTCATTGCCGAAGCACGCGGCGAATCGGGCGCGTTGCCAAAATTGCTGGCGGGGTTGGCGGTTTGATCCATTCAACTCCTCTCCCGGAAGGGGAGAGGAAAAGCAGGGCTCACAACCGATTGATCAGCCGTTGGACCGAAGCGTGGTCGGTGCCGGCGCCGACCTCGCTGCATTCCTTTTCCAGCTTCGCCTTGATCTGCTCGAGTTCATCCTGCGTCAGATGCTCGATCCCAACGAACTCGTCGCGCGGCCCTTGCAGCGAGCGGATCAGCTCGTCGAGCTTGGCCTGGATCGCCGATCCGTCGCGATTCTGCGCATTCTGGATCAGGAACACCATCAGGAAAGTGACGATGGTGGTGCCGGTGTTGATGATCAGCTGCCACGTGTCGGAATAATGAAAGATCGGCCCTGTCACGCCCCAGACGATGATCACCGATAGCGCCAGGACGAACGCCGGCGGACGCCCGGTCCAACTCGCGACCTTGCCCGCGATCGTCTCGAAAATACGCTCCATTCGCCGCTCCTCTTGAACCTGCGGCAGGGACTGCCACTTTCCACCCTTCCCCGCTATGGCAGAGGTCATGACCCAGATCAGCGTCGCCGCGCTCCAGCTCGCCTTTTCCGATGATATCGAGGCGAATATCGCCAACGTCTCGCGCCTGGTCCGCGAGGCGGCGGGCAAGGGCGCGCAAGTCATCCTGCCGCCCGAATTGTTCGAGGGCGAATATTTCTGCCGCGTCGAGGACGAAGGCCTGTTCGCCAATGCCCGGCCGACCGCCGAGCATCGCGCGGTTCAGGCGATGCAGGTGCTCGCGGCCGAACTCAAAGTGTGGATTCCGACCAGCTTCTTCGAAGCCGACGGCCCGCATCATTATAACAGCCTGGCGATGGTCAATCCCGACGGCAAGGTCGCCGGCGTCTATCGCAAGAGCCACATTCCCGACGGCCCCGGCTATGAAGAGAAATTCTATTTCCGCCCCGGCAATACCGGCTTCAAGGTGTGGGATGGCCCGTCGGCCAAGCTCGGCGTCGGGGTGTGCTGGGACCAATGGTATCCCGAAACCGCGCGCGCGATGATGCTGATGGGCGCGGAAATCCTGTTCTATCCGACCGCGATCGGCAGCGAGCCGCACGACGAAGGGCTCGACACCGCGCGGCTATGGCGCCGCGCGATGGTCGGCCATGCGGTGTCGAACGTCGTGCCGGTGGTCGCCGCCAACCGCGTCGGCACCGAGCACGGCCAGACCTTCTACGGCACCAGCTTCATTACCGACGAGCGCGGCGACATCCTGGCCGAGCTCGATCGTGAAGAAGAAGGCGTGATCACCGCGACGCTCGACCTCGATCGCGTCAAGCGCCACCGCGCCGCATTCGGCTTCTTCCGCGATCGCCGGCCGGAACTGTACGGCCGGCTGGTGCAAGACATCTGATCGCGAAACCGGGCGCCGCTCGATGGCGACGCCCGGCTGACGTCACGCCGCGACGGCCATCCGCGGCTGGCCGAGCGCCTTTTGCCATGCCGGCAGCAGCGCGATCGTGTCGTAGAAGCGCTGCACATTGGGATAGGCGTCGAAGTCGACCGGCATCGCGTCGCGATACGGCTCGGCTGAGGCGATCGCGAAGTCGACGAAGCTCAGCCGGTCGCCGAGCATGAACTCGCGCGTCGCGAGATGGGCGTCGAGCACCGGCAGCAGGCGCGCCGCCTGTACCAGCGCATCGTCGACCAACGGCTGGTTGGTCTCGCCCCAGCCCAATTGCGGACGCACGACCGATTCGAAGAAGATCGTGCCGAGCGCCTTGTTGTAATGCACGCCTTCCCACAGCAGCCAGCGCAGCATGTCGAGCCGCTGGCGACGGTCGCCAGGGATCATCGCACTGCCCTCGGCGAGATAGAGTCCGATCGCGTTCGATTCCCACAGCACGAAATCGCCGTCGACCAGGGTCGGCGCCAGGCGGTTGGGATTGATCTCGCCATAAGCGTCGGACTGGACCTGCTCGACGGTCATGGCGTCAATCTCCACCGGCAGGTCGAGATGGTGGATCAGCGCCAAAACCTTGCGGGAATTCAGCGATTTGGTCAGCGCATAGAGCTTCATGTCAGTCTCCGTCGAACCGGGCAGCCCAGCGCCGCCCGCTATCGCCAAGGACGGAGGCTCGGCGAAAAAGGATTCGCGCGACCGAATCTTTTTCCGCGCCGCCACCGTCTCTCCCGGTAGAAGAATGGCGGATGGCGAGGGACATGACGGACGAGACGGATCGGACACGGATCGAGGCATTGCTGGTCGAGCTACGGCCGGCGCTGCATCGCTATGCCGCGCGGATGGTGGGATCGGTGCTCGATGGCGAGGATGTCGTCCAGGACGCGATCGCGCGCGCCATGGCGGCACTCGACCGCACCCCGCCGGAGGGGGATGGCACCGCTTGGGCGTTCCGCATCGCGCACAATACCGCGATCGACCATTTGCGCGCGCGTGCCCGCCGCGCCGGCGAGCAGGAGATCCAGGAGGAGGATATGGTGTCGGATGGTGACGAGGCCGCGCGCCGCTTTGCCGCCGGTGCCGCGCTGGCGGTGTTCATGCACCTGCCGCCGCTGCAGCGCGGGACCGTCATCCTGAAAGACGTGCTGGGCTATTCGAACGAGGAAGCGGCGGGGATTCTCGACACCACGCTGGCCGCGACCAAGGCGGCGTTGCACCGCGGCCGCGCGCGCCTCCGTACGCTCGCCGACGCGCCGTCATCCTCGCCGCCCGCCGATCATAACGACCTGATCCGGCTGCAGACCTATGTCGACCGCTTCAATGCGCGCGATTTCGACGCGATTCGCGCGATGCTCGCCGACGATGTGCGGTTCGAGCTGGTGGCGCGGATGACGCGCGACCGCGCGGCATTCGAAACCTATTTCACGCGTTATACCGAAATGACGTCATGGCGCTTGTCGGTCGGCATGATCGAAGGTCGCGCCGTGGCGATTGTCCACGATCCCGCCAATCCGGCCGGACCACCGACCGGGATGATCGTGATCGATTGGGCCGATGGGCGGATCGTGCGGCTGCGCGATTTCTATCACGCGCGTTACGTGCTGCGCGACGCGGTGATCTCGCCGCTGGCTTAGGGCTAAGCACCGGTCAACGTTTCCGCCTGGCCTTTGGCGCAGCCTTGGGCCGCGACTTGCCGCGGCGGAGCAGGAATGCGGTCAGCCCACCGATCGCGGCAACGCCCGCGGCGACGGCTCCGCCCACCAGCACCATGCGCGCCCGACCGGATTGTTCCTCCTCGGGTTCGGGAGCGGGCGGCGGCGCGTGGTGCTCGTGCGGCGGCTCGGCGATCGGATAAGGCGACTGGTTGTCGGGCGGAACGGGCGGTTCGTGAGTCATGCCCGAAACAACCGACGACTGCGGACGAAGTTCAACCGCGCAATGCGATCGCGCGCGCGAACACCGCCTCGAACATCGCTGCGGTCAGGCGGCCGGTATTCTGATTGTAGCGCGAGCAATGATAGCTATCGATCAGCATCCGCCCGTCGGGCACGCGATGTTCGGCGAGATGCGCAAAGCGGCATTTGGGCAGCTTGCCGCCGAGCACCTTGACCGCCGATTGGTGCGCGATCTGGCCGAGCGCGACGAACACCCGGGCATTGGGCAGCATTTCGACCTGACCGGCCAGGAATGGGCGGCAGCTATGGATTTCCTCGGGCGTCGGCTTGTTCTCGGGCGGCAGGCATTTGACCGAATTGCAGATGATGACGCCGTCGAGCGCCAGTCCGTCATCCGGCCGCGATTGATAGGTGCCGCGGGTGAAGCCGAACTTGGCGAGCGTCGCGAACAGCAGGTCGCCGGCATAATCGCCGGTGAACGGCCGGCCGGTGCGGTTGGCGCCGTTCTTGCCGGGTGCGAGCCCGACGATACACAGCCAGCCATTGGGATCGCCGAACGCGGGCACCGGGGCGTTCCACCAATCGGGATGCTCGACCCGCAATTGCTCGCGGAACGCGACCAGCCGCGGACAGCGCGGGCAATCGTGCGGCGGTTCGGTGTCGGGGATCGGGCCGGGTGCAAAGTCCATGCGCTTGCGGTAGGCCCCGTGACGTCATGCCGTCCAGTTATGTCATCGCCTTGGGTTCCAACCGCCGCGGCCGTCACGGCGCACCCGCCGACGAGGTGCGCGCGGCGCTGGCGGCGATCGGCGGTGTCGTCATGACGTCACCGTTGGTCGCGACCGCTCCGCTCGGGCCGGCGCGGCGGCGCTTCGTCAACGCCGCGGCGCTGGTCGAGAGCGAGGACAGCCCGCCCGAAATGCTGGCGCGATTGAAGGCGATCGAGACCGCGTTCGGGCGGCGGCGCGGGCAGCGCTGGACTGACCGCGTGATCGACCTCGACATCATCCTGTGGTCGGACGGCGCCTGGGCGGGCGACGGGCTGATCGTGCCGCATCCCGAATTCCGCCGCCGCGACTTCGTGCTCCGGCCGCTTGGCGCGATCGTGCCGGACTGGCGCGATCCGGTCACGGGGCGCACGGTGCGCCAGCTCGCGGCGCGTATCCGCTAGAAGGTGCGCGCGCTTCCGACCGAGGCGATCGCCGCGCCAAACAGCACCAGCCACAACAGGCAGACGATCAAAGCGAGCCCGCCCGTCACCAGCCCGCCAACGGCAAGCCCCTTGCTGGTCGGGCTCTTCAGCCCGATCCCGCCGGTGATGAGCGCGGCGGGGGCGAGCAGCCACGAGATCAGCCCGATGATCGGAATGATCGAACAGATCAGTCCCAGGATGCCCAGAACCAGCGACGCGGTCGCCGCGCCTGACCCTTCCGAGTATGTGGGTTCGGGATAATAAGGAACCGGGCGCACCGACGGGCGCATAGGATCGGGATCGCTGGCCATGATGCCCCTTATCGCTGCAATTCGACATGGCTAGCGGCGACGGCGCCCGATGCCAAGCGGCGCAATGGTTGACCCGGCGTGCCTCGCCCCCTAAGCGCCGCCACCTTGGGGCTCGTAGCTCAGTCGGTAGAGCAACGGACTTTTAATCTGTAGGTCCCGGGTTCGAATCCCGGCGAGCCCACCAATTCCTTCCCCGGGTCGCTTACCCCTGCCGTTCGGCGAGCACCCGCTCCCACGCCAGCGCGTCGCGGACGATGCGGTCGAGATCGTCGTACTGCGGGCGCCACGGCAGAGTCGCCAGGATGCGGCGGTTATCCGATACCAATTCCGCCGGATCGCCGGCGCGGCGGCCCTGGAACACGCGCTTGACCTCGTGATTGGTCACGCGATCGACCGCGTCGAGCACCTGCAGCACCGAATAGCCATGGCCATAGCCGGCGTTCATCGTCAGGTTCTCGTCGGGCTCGGCGATCAGCCGGTCGAGCGCGTGGACGTGCGCGGCGGCGAGGTCGCTGACATGGATGTAATCGCGCACGCCCGTCCCGTCGGCAGTGGCGAAATCGGTGCCGAACACGCCGACATGATCGCGCTTGCCCGTCGCCGCCTCGACCGCGACCTTGATCAGATGCGTCGCGCCCGCGGTCGACTGGCCCGACCGGCCCTGGGGGTCGGCGCCTGCGACGTTGAAATAGCGCAGCGCGCAATAATTGATCGGATGCGCCGCGGCGACGTCCTTCAGCATCGCCTCGGTCATCAGCTTCGACATGCCATAGGGATTGATCGGCAGCTTGGGATCGTCCTCCGCGACCGGCACGCGCTCGGGCGTGCCATAGGTCGCCGCGGTCGAGCTGAAGATGAAATGCTTGACCCCCGACACCACCGCGCTTTCGATCAGCGCGCGGCTGGCGACGGTGTTGTTGCGATAATATTTGAGCGGGTTCTCGACCGATTCGGGCACCACCACCGATCCGGCGAAGTGCATGACGGCAAGAACGTCGTGCTCGCGCATCGCGGCGCGGACCTTGTCGTCATCCTCGATATTGGCGACGACCAACGTAGCGCGTGGATCGACCGCCCAGTCGAACCCGGTGACGAGATTGTCGACCACCAATACGTCCCAGCCCGCGTCGAGCAAGGCCAGTACCGCATGGCTGCCGATATAGCCTGCGCCGCCCGTGACCAGCACCTTGCCCTTGCTCATCGATATGTCCTTTTCGCCCGGCCCTTTGCCGCCGCGCGCGCCGTACCTATGTTTAGGCCAAGTTGAAAAGGGAGTGAGACGAATGTCCCTCGAATTTGCGACGCTTGCCGGCGGCTGCTTCTGGTGCACCGAGGCGGTGTATAACGATGTGATCGGTGTCGAGAGCGTCGAAAGCGGTTATATCGGCGGCCATGTCGCCAACCCGACCTACAAACAGGTGTGCGGCGGCGATACCGGCCATGCCGAGGCGATCCGGGTCGGTTTCGATCCCGAGCGGATCTCCTATGCCGACCTGCTCGACATCTTCTTCGCGACGCACGACCCGACCACACTCAACCGCCAGGGCAATGACGTCGGCACGCAATATCGCTCGGCGATCTTCCCGCACGATGCCGCGCAAGAGGAAGAAGCCAAGGCGGCGATCGTCCGCAATGCGGGCGAGTGGCCCAATCCGATCGTGACGACGATCGAACCTTTGGGTGAGTGGTATCCCGCCGAGGATTACCACCAGGAATATTGGGACGGCGAAGGCCAGCGGAATCCGTACTGCCTCGCGGTGATCCCGCCCAAGCTCAAGAAGCTGCGCAAGAGCTTCGCCGCGCGGTCGAAAGCCGAGACGGCGGCGGCCTGAGCTCGTAAGCTCCCCTCCCTGCAAGGGAGGGGCTGGGGGTGGGTGCGCGCGTCTGCGCGCCTCAAAGACTCATCGACCGATCACCAAACAGCGCCGGACGAGGCATCGAGCCTCGCCCAGCGCTACACCCACCCCTTGATCCCCTCCCTTGCAGGGAGGGGAGGGTCACATACCTAGAGCGCCTCACCCTCGACCGGCGGCCGGACCGTCGCATCGGCGCCCAGCGCCTTGTAGACGACACCGCCCAGAATCCCGCCGATCAGCGGCGCGACCCAGAACACCCAGAGTTGCTCGATCGCCCAGCCGCCGACGACCAAAGCCTGGCCGGTCGAGCGCGCCGGATTGACCGAGGTGTTGGTCACCGGAATCGACACGAGGTGAATGAGCGTCAGCGCAAGCCCGATCGCGATCGGCGCGAAGCCGGCCGGCGCGCGCGTATCGGTCGCGCCCATGATCACGACCAGGAACATGAAGGTCATGACGATTTCGATCGTCACGGCGGCGACCAGCGAATATTTTCCTGGCGAATGCTCGCCGAATCCATTGGCGGCAAAGACGCCTGGCTCCCAGCCAGCCTGCCCCGAGGCGATGAAATAGAGCAGATAGGCGGCGATCACCGCGCCGAGCACCTGGGCGACGACATAGAGCGGGATGTCCTTGCCGGCGAAGCGCCCGCCCGCCCATAGCCCCAGCGTGACCGCGGGGTTGAGGTGACAGCCCGATATATGTCCGATCGTATAGGCCATGGTCAGCACGGTCAGGCCGAACGCCAGGGCGACTCCGGCAAAACCGATGCCGGCAGCGGGAAAATTACAGGCCAGGACCGCGGCACCGCAGCCGCCGAAAACGAGCCAGAACGTGCCGATAAGCTCGGCGAGCCCGCGTTGGATGTTCGTCATACGCCCCTCTCCTTGGTCGTGCCGCCTTACGGAACGAGTGCCGGAACGGCCCGATGGCGAGAGACTAAGCCTCGTTTCGGCTGTGTAAAGACGTAACGGCTTGTTTTGCAGTCATTCCCGATGCGATGCGCGGCGCAGGCGATCGTTGATCGCGACGCCGATCCCTTCATTGGGGACGGGCGCGATCGCGATTTTCGGCTGCGACGAGGCGTCGCCGCGGTGCAGCGCGTCGAACAGATTGGCCGCTGCCTCGGCCAGATCGCCGCTCGGCGAGAGATTGTCGTTGCCCCCGGTCGCGGCGAATCCGATCATCCATTCGTCTTCGGCGCCGCGCGGCGCGTCGATCCGCAAGGGTTTGCGCGGCGCGTAATGCGCGAGCAGCTGGCCCGGCGATTCGATCTGCTCGGGCTGGCCGTCATCTTCGCCGGTATCGAAGCGATCGAGCTTCACGCCGGGCCGGGTAATCGCCGCGCGCACCTCGTCGATCGTCACCGGCCCATGGCGCAGGATGCGCGTCATCCCGAACACTTCGCGGACGATGGTCGATTCGATCCCCTGGCTGGTCGGCCCGTCATCGAGGATCAGCGGGATCCGCCCGTCGAGGCTGGCGGCGACATGCTCGGCGCGGGTCGGGCTGATCGACCCCGAGGCATTGGCCGAGGGCGCGGCGAGCGGCCGCCCGCTCGCTTCGAGCAAGGCGCGCATCGCGCGGTGGCGCGGCACGCGGATCGCGATCGTCTCGAGTCCCGCGGTCACCAAAGAGGCGATCTGCGCCGACGGCTTGAGCGGCAGGACCAGGGTCAGCGGCCCCGGCCAGAACGCCTCGGCCAGCGCATCAGCGCGCCGGTCGAACGCCGCGATCCGCTTCGCCTCGGCGAGATCGGGGACATGGACGATCAACGGATTGAAACTCGGCCGCCCCTTGGCTGCATAGACGGCGGTCACCGCGGCGGCGTTGGTCGCGTCGGCGGCCAGGCCATAGACCGTTTCGGTCGGCACCGCGACGCAGGCGCCTTGCCGGATCAGCGCCGCCGCTTCGGCGACAGAATCGGCTCCGTAAGGTAAAGTGCGGGTGAGTTGCGCGTCCATCGCCGGGGGCTATAGCGCGTCGGATCAGGAGAGGAAGCCGAATGCCCTTCAATCCCGCCGTTCGTGAGCAGCGTTTCGTGCTCGACCATGTCGCCCAGCTCGCCGATCTCGCCGCGAGCGAGCGCTTCGCCGATGCCACGCCCGATCTGGTCGACGCGGTGCTCGAAGGCGCCGGCGCCTTCGCCGCCGGCGAATGGGCGCCGCTGGCGAGGGCAGGCGATACCGACGGGCCGAAATGGACTCCCGAGGGCGTCAAGATGCCGGCCGGCTATCCCGAAGCCTATCGCGCTTATGTCGACGGCGGCTGGGGCACGATCGGCGCGCCCGGCGATTTCGGCGGGCAAGGCCTGCCATTCGTGCTGGCCAGCGCGGTGCTCGAGACGTTGGGCGCCGCCAATATGGGCTTCGCGCTGGCGCCGACCCTGACCGTCGGCGCGATCGAGGCGCTGCTCCATCACGGCACGCCCGAGCAGCAGGCGGCCTACCTGCCCCATCTCGCGACCGGCGCCTGGACCGGCACGATGAACCTGACCGAGCCCCAGGCCGGGTCGGATGTCGGTGCGCTGCGCAGTCGCGCCGAACCCGCGGGCGACGGCAAATGGAAGATCTCGGGCACCAAGATCTTCATCTCGTTCGGCGACCACGACATGGCCGACAATATCGTCCACCTCGTCCTCGCCCGCACGCCGGGCGCGCCCGAGGGGACGCGCGGTATCTCTTTGTTCCTGGTGCCCAAATACCGGCTCGACGCCGACGGCAAGCCCGGCGACTTCAACGACGTCCGCGTCGTCTCGATCGAGCACAAGATGGGGCTGCACGCCTCGCCGACCTGCGTGCTGTCGTTCGGCGACCATAATGATTGCATCGGCGAGCTGATCGGCGCGGAGAATGCCGGCATGCGCGCGATGTTCACGATGATGAACAATGCCCGGCTCAATGTCGGGCTACAGGGCGTGCAAGTGGCCGAGGCGGCGACGCAGAAAGCGGTCGATTATGCCCGCGAGCGTATCCAGTCGGCGCGCGCCGGATCGGCCGACAAGACCCCGGTGGCGATCATCGAACATCCCGACGTCCGCCGCATGCTGATGCGGATGAAGGCGCAGACCCAGGCGGCACGCGCCTTGGTCTATCTCGCCTCGGCGCAAGTCGACCGCGCGGGCCTGGGTGACGAGGCGGCGAAGGACCGGCTCGAAATCCTGACTCCGTTGGCCAAGGCGCATGGCACCGATCTCGGCAACGAAGTCGCCTCGCTCGGCATCCAGGTCCATGGCGGCATGGGCTATATCGAGGAGACCGGCGCGGCGCAGTTCTTCCGCGATGCCCGCATCACCCCGATCTACGAAGGCACCAACGGCATCCAGGCCGCCGATCTGGTCGGGCGCAAGCTCGGCCTGTCGAACGGCGCGGCGTTCGCGACGCTGATCGCCGACATGCGCGCCGAGGCCGAGGAGTCGGCGCTGCGCATGCTGATCGATGCCTGTGACGAAGTCGGGCGGCGGCTGGCGACGGCGGACGCCGATGATCGGCTGGCGGCGAGCTACCCCTTCCTCACCATGGTGTCGGTCGCGGTGTGCGGCTGGCTGATGGAGCGGCAGGGGCGCGCGGCGGCCGACGGCGATGACGATTTCCTGCGCATGAAGCGCGCGGTCTGCGCTTTCTATGTCGAGCAGATCGTGCCCGAGGTGCTGGGGCTGCACGCCGCGGCGACAGCACCCGCGGCCGGGCTCTACCAATTACCTGCGGAGCTGTTCGCGGCATGAGCTTCGACCTCGACGCCTATTTCGAGCGGATCCGGCTCGCCGAGCGTCCGGCCTGCGATCTCGAAGGTTTGGCCACGCTCCAGCGCGCGCACCGACTGGCGATCCCGTTCGAGAATCTCGATATCCGGCTCGGTCGCGGCATCGCGATCGACAGCGACTCGGTGTTCGCCAAGCTCGTGATGCGGCGGCGCGGCGGCTATTGTTTCGAACAGAACCGATTGTTCTGTGACGCGCTGACCGAATTGGGGTTCACCGTGCGGCCGCTGCTCGCGCGTGTCTGGTTTGGCGCCACCGCGACGCCCGGACGCACGCACATGGTGCTGCTGGTGACGATCGACGGGCAGGATTGGCTCGCCGATGCCGGCTTCGGCGGCAGCTATTCGCCGATCATGCCGCTGATCGATGGGGCGGAGGCGACCGCGCCCGACGGCGCCTTGTTCCGTCTGATCAACGACAAGCGCGGCTGGGTATTGTCGCGCGACGGCAATCCCGCAACCACCGACGGGCGCGATGCGGGCGAGGGCTGGGTCGAGCAATTCAGTTTCACCCTCGACGAGGTGCCGCAGATCGACCTCGCCATGTCCAACCATTGGACCGCGACCGCGCCGAACACGCGCTTCACCGACCTCGTCGTGGTCAGCATCGTCCTGCCCCACGGCTTCGCCGCGCTGACCGATCTCGCCTATCGCCGCCATTCGGCAGGCGAGGACATGACCGGCACGATCGACGACCCGCGCGTCTATCGCCTGCGGCTCAGCATGTTGTTCGGGATCGACTTGAGCGAAGAAGAGGTCGCGCGGCTGGGATTGTTCTAGGGCGCCGCCCTTAATTGCCGTCGTCAGGAGGCAGATGCAGAACCCGTCCGCCAATGCGTTCGTGGCGAGGATAGGCCATGTGGATCGCCTCGACGACTTTCGGATTGAACCGTTGATCGAACACCACGTCACCACGATCGCCATCGGTGACGAAAAACGCGAACCTGCGCTGTTCGATCAGCGTCACGAACTTGGCTTCGTCATAGCGCCCGGCGCTGCCTAGCTCCGCGACGATCGACGGCTCCCAGCGCATCGATTGTCCCGCTCTGATCAACAGCGTCGCATCGTCGGAAATAACGGGCCTTTTGGCCTGGCGGATGCGAGCGACGATCGCATCGAGCGCTTGCTGCTGAACCTTGACGGCGCCGCGATCGGGTAAAAGCCCGGCTCCGGCGGTTTGCAGCGGCAGGACAATGCCGACCAGCCCCAACAGGATCACGTTCGGCTTCGCCGGCAAGCGCAATGTCGAGCGCAACACCGGCACCATCGCGATGCCGAACAAAATGGCGAGTTCGGAAAACCAGTCGATCAAATAATTGTCGCTCGCGCCCGATTTCAGGATCGCCGGCAGCATCAATGTCTTGCAGGCCAGTGTCGCGACGACGACCGAAATCGCCACGTTCTTCAGATCGGTGGCGAGCCACGCCCTGAGATCGCGCCAATGCCGTAGGCCCGAGCCGCGAACACTGTCGAGCAGGCCGAATGCCGCTATCCCGATCACCGCAATATTGGCCAGCAGCACGGTGCCGAACGCCAGGGCGTGATCCCAGATGATGCGGTTGATATTGTACGAAACGATATTGAGCAGAAAGCCGCCTTGGGTAGCGGATTCGAGCGCAGCAAGGGCAGCCAGCCCGCTACCGATGGAAACGGCAGCCATCAGCCAGGCCCGTGAAGGGCGCACCGCGAGAAGGACCAGGAACGCGCCGGCAGGCGCCGGCAGGCTGGTCTGGCGCGTGTACAATGCGATTGTGAACATGAGGCCGGCAGCGACACAGGCGCCAATCGACCGAGGGGCGTGGATCGCGAGCAGCATGCCCGCGAGCGACAAGGCGCAGGCCAACAGATCGATCCGCATCAACAGCGCCCATTCGTCGACCACCGGCAGCGTGAGGAACGCTAATCCCGCAATCGTCGCGGCGCCGAAGACCACCTTCCGGTTTTCGCCGGCCAGGGCATAAGCGGTAAGCCGGGCGATGAGCATGGCGCATGCGACCGCCGACGCCAGCGAGACGAGCCGCCCGGCGTAGAGCTCGTCGATCCCGGTGATCCGCGCGACGCCGGCCGCGCAAAGATGGAATAGGGGCGGGTATTCATAGGCGATCGCGGGATAGATGCCGATCGGCTGGTAGCCCTGGCCCTGCGCGATGTTGCGCATCTGCTGCCAGACCACGCCTTCGCCGTAATCAAAGGCATAGGGAAAACTGAATGCGATGGACGCCTGCGCGGTAAATCGGACGAGCGCGACGAGGAACACTGCCACCAGGATGCCGATCGTCGCGCGACTGACCAGGGTCATGTCGGGCTTGAGCGCTGCGGCTGACCCGCTCCCCGTTTCCTGCCCCGCCATGGTCAGCTAATTACCGGCAGCGTTCGCCACGTCAAAGCGGATCGCGGAACGTCCGCATTGGGGCGGATCGTCTTGAAGAGCTGGGATGGAAGGCCGCGCCGCGGACAAGCGCCCTAAAGCGCTGCATTGGGCGATGATAATGACCGCAAATCCGGCCGGAAGTTCAGGCGCGTTCGCGCTCGGGCAGGTCCCCAAGCGGTCGCGCTCGGCGATGCGGAGCTTTTCCGCCGGACCTATGTCCACTGATGGGTCGTTAGCAGTCATTAGCGCGAATGCGTTCACGACCGGAGGTTCGCGCGTGGTGGCAGGCGGAAATTAAGAATTGTCTGCTCCAACTCTGCCGATGCGAACGCATCTTGAGTTCCGCTCGATTGAATTCCCCGCCTATCCGGACGAGGAAGAAGTGATCAATCCGGGGCGCTTCGGAAAGCGCCTAGCTGAGTTCCTAATGGCGGAGTTGCCGAGGAGCGGGTTCGAAATCGCCAGTGTCAACGCCGAGGACTGGGGCTGGCGCATCGACCTGAAGCATGACGCCTTCCCACTGTGGATTGGGTGCGGAAATTACGAAGAGTATGGAGACGGCTTCCTGTGCTTTATCGAGCCTTCAAAGCCATATGTGCGCCGGTTGTTCAGGCGCATTTCAACCGCCAGTAGCGTCGATCGCCTGGCGGTCTCTCTCGACACCATTGTTCGCAGTAGCGGTAAAGCGCGCCAGTTGAGATGGTGGAGCGAAGCGGAAGTCGGCGGAGGAACGTGACCATTAAAGCAAGCCTGAAACCCACGCTGGTTGGCAATCCGTCAGCGTAAATCACCATCACCATCGTTTCGGCCGCCCTTATGACTTGAAGCGAACGTTCCCCAGCTTCACGAATGCTACCATCCTGGTCGCCCTAATCTGCTGACAATGCGCCCACTGGAACTCGATGAGGTGGAGATGCTCCTTCAACGCCGGCAACAACGTCGTGGACGGCCCGCTGAGCGAAATTCGACTCAGCAATGCGAATCGATCCTGTTGGAAGCGCTGGCTGTTGAAGTCTTTATCCTGCGTGACGAGGATACGGCCGGCTCTGAGCGCTGTCATAGCGACCACCGGATCGGGCGAGTCCGCTGGAATGGAGAAGCGCTGGCGCTGTACACTATGCCCGCGACGCTGCAGGAAGCCGCCGATCGAATCCGGCACGTTATTGTCGAGGAAAAAACTAAGTTTGATCGTCGTCTTCGCCATTAAGCGGCGACCGGCTCCGAGATGTAAGTGAGTGCAGCGGCGACGTCCGCCTCGGTCAGCACTGGATATTCCTTGATGATCCGAGCGACCGAGTAACCGTCTTCGGCGAACTCGCGGATGGCGGTTACCGAGACCCGCGTCCCTGCAATCACGGGCTCGTTCTGAGCGATGAATCGCGCCCTAACAACTTGGCCAATCCGATCACTGCGGTCATTGAGTTCCTGCACTGCCCGACGCGTGCTGGAGATCACCACGCGAAGCGGGATGTCGAAAACCCTCTGGCCGCTCACTACTTCCTGACGAAGGTTGGTGCGCGGATCGTCGAAAACGACGCGTCGGCCGAGGACATAGAGAGTCGTCGCTGTCCATTTTTCATCGCCAAGGTGCGACAATTCTCGCGAAACTTCGCGGAGGTGGGAGAGCGAAATTTTCTTCTTGTTCCGTAGATCGTTCAGCACGCGAAGGGAGACGATGTCCCGAAACGAGTAGATGCGCCCGAAGGGAACACCCTTCGCATCGCTGAAACTTGGACAAAAGAATTCATCCGCGTCCCACCGGCGCAGCTGGTTCAACGAGACACCAGACAAGCGGGCAGCCTGCTCCTCGCTAAAGGCGCCGACAATGTTGTCCGCTTCGCTCATTACCTAAATCACCGCCTCGATCGCTAGAGCTATACCAGCCTGTGCTGAATGGGAAGTTGCCGCCTGATCCCTTCAAAGGGCGGCTTTTGGGATTGGCAGAGATATCGCTGAGCGACGGGTGTTCTGGCGCTTAGCAGTCAGTCCCCTTCGTCGTTCATGACCTAGCATGGCAAAGCGGGGGGCGCCCTGCTTTCGCGGGAGCACGATCAACTTCGTCCCGGACAGCGTCGCTCAATGCTCCGACTGGATACACCCCTCATCCCCCGCCGCCGGACGGTCCACCGCCTTGCCGCCGACGAACCATTGCGGCTTCGGCCCCAGCTTCATGTCGTAATAACAGATTTCCGCACCGGTGCCGTCGGGCGCGATCGCGATCGTCCAATTATGGTCGCTGCAATTGTGCTCCTGGCACTCGTTCATCAGCAGCTTGCCGTCCTGCAGCACGATCGGGCTCGCCGGCCCGGTAGTGTCGGCCAGCCATTTGCGCGCCTCGGCGTTCGCTCCCGACCCGGCGATTGCCGCCTTGACCGCATCGGTTTCGGTGAAGGTCTTGCCGGCAATCTTGTCGTACGGCGATTTGCCGGCATAGCCGGCCAGCGACGGCGTCTCGGTCGGCGGCGCGACGGCGTTGTCGGGCATTGCACTCGCGTTGTCGGCGGGTGAGGCGACGATGTCGGTGTTGGTGGTGGTCGTTTCCACCGTGACGTTATTGGTCACTGTCGCGGTCTGCGGAGCGCAGCCGACGAGCAGGATCAGCGACAGGGTGGCGAAAGCGAGCGTCGATCTGGCCATGACCATCTCCTCGATAGAGAAGCAGCATGTGCGCCGCGGCGATCGATGGCAAGGGCCGGAAATCCGGCCGGAAATTCAGGCGCCTTCGCGCTCGAGCAGGTCGGCGGCGTCGAGTCCGAGCAGCTCGATATAATCGGCGATGCGCGGCCATTGCTGGGTCACGAAGCGATCGCGCTCGGCGATGCGGAGCTTTTCCGCCGCGCCGGGCAGGACGAACATGCCGACGCCGCGCCGCACCTCGACATAACCGTCGTCCTGGAAACTCTGGTAGGCCTTGGCGACGGTCAGCGGGTTGGCGCCATGTTCGGCCGCGAGTGCGCGGACCGACGGCAATTGGTCCCCCGCACGATATTCGCCCCGCAGAATCGCCGCCGAGATCGTGCCCCTCAACCGGATGTAAACCGGGCTGTCATCATTGCTAAGTGCCATGGTGCATTAATACAGCAACGGTGAAAAGAGTCCAGTCAATTACCCTTGCCATGTTGAAATAATCTTTTGCAGATCGGGGCGCGGCCTTTCTTCTAGTTGCTTTCCCGGCGTTCCCAGGAAGATATACCCGGCGATCCGTTCGGGTTCCGCGCCGAACGCATCGCGCACCGCGTCGGAATAAGCCGCCCAGCCGGTCAGCCACCCGCCCGCGAAGCCGAGAGCATGCGCGGCGTGAAGCAGGTTCATACCCGCGGCGCCCGCCGACAATTGCTGTTCCCAAAGCGGGATATGGCTGTCGATCTTGGGCGACGACAGCACCACCACCAACGCCGGCGCCTGGGTCGCGAATTGCTCGAGTGCCTCGATCTCCAGCCGCGCCGCCTGCGGCCGCTCGGCACGATAGGCAGTGGTGATCGTTTCGGCCAGCGCGGCGCGCTTGTCGGCGGGAACGATCACGAACCGCCAGGGCGCGAGCTTGCCATGGTCGGGGGTACGCGCGGCAATCTCCAGGATCTGCTGCAGTTGCGCATCGTCGGGGCCGGGCGCGACAAGGTCGCGCGGCTTGCCCGACCGGCGGGTCGACAGCAGCGAAAGCGGCGTGGAGCGGTCGTTGAACATCGTCGCCATCTAGGAATGCACACGACCACCGGCAACGGAGTCTGTGCCCCGCTGTCGGTATATTTACTCGCCTCGCTTTGCCGCTAGTCTCGCTTCATCCACTCGCCGCGTTTTGAGACGGCGGGAGCAAGAATTCAGGGAGCGAATGCATGGTGGACACCCCGACCGCGGACAATCCGCGCGAGCCGGACATCACCCACACCAATCCGGCGGCGGAGGGAACCTGGTTAGGCCATCCCAAGCCGCTCTATTGGCTGTTCGGGACCGAGATGTGGGAGCGGTTCGGCTTTTACGGCATGCGGGCGCTGCTCACGCTCTATCTCACCAAGCATTTCATCCTCGGCGACCGCGCCTCGACCGGCCTCTATGGCGGCTATACCGCGTTGGTCTATCTGACCCCGTTGGTCGGCGGATTGCTTGCCGACCAATATCTCGGCTCGAAGCGCGCAGTGCGTTTCGGCGCGCTGATGATGGCGGTCGGCTATTTCACGCTCGCCTTCGGCGGTCAGCCGGCCAAGCCCTATCAGGTGATTGACGGCAAGAAGTACGAAGTGGTCGTCGATCATTTCCGCGACACGCCGACCAGCGACCCGCAAGAGGCGCGCTACCTGATTGACGGCAGCCAGAAGCTGGTGATGCGGGGTAACGACGATGGCAGCCTGTCGCTGCTCGGCGCAGACGGGCACGAGGTCCGCAAGATCGCCAAAGGCAGCTATGCCGAGGAAGCCGAGCGCAGCCCGCTCCTGACGATGATCCTGTTGATGGCGCTATCGTTGGTCTCGGTCGGCAACGGCTTCTTCAAGCCCAATATCTCGACGATGGTCGGCGAGCTCTACGAACAGGGCGACCGCCGCCGCGATGCCGGCTTCACCATCTTCTACATGGGGATCAACACCGGCTCGATCCTCGGCCAGTTCCTCTGCGCGATCTTCGCCGACAGTTTCGGATGGCCGTTCGGGCTCGGCCTCGCCGGCGTGGCGATGGTGATTTCCTTCTTCATGATCAGTTATCATGGCGGCCGGCTCGACGCGTACGGCAACCCACCACCACGCGAAGGTCCCGACCGGGCGATGCTGATCTACGTGCTCGCGATCGTCGCCGTGCCAGTGGTCTATTTCCTGTTCGTCAATTTGATGCAGGCCGAGGAACCCGCCGCGGGCTCGGGCTTCATCGGCTATCTCGCGTCGCTCCCGCTGACGGGTAAATTGCTGTTCGGCACGTTCATCGTCTCGGTCCCCGGCATCCTCATCTGGTCGTTCGTGAAGGGTAGCCGCAAGGAAGGCGAGATGATGGTCGCGGCGATGGTGCTGATCGTCTTCAACGTCGTGTTCTGGACCTTGTTCGAACAGGCCGGGTCGAGCCTGACCCTGTTCGCCGACCGCAATACCGACCGCACCATCATCGGCGACTGGGTGATGTCGGCGCCGCAGACGCAGAATTTCAACCCGATCTCGATCGTGCTGCTGGCGCCAGTGATGAGCGCCTTTTGGGGTTGGCTCGCGCGGCGCGGCTGGGAGCCCTCGATCCCGATCAAGTTCGCCGGCGCGTTGATGGGCGTGGGCGCTGGCTTCCTGTTCCTGGTCTGGGGATCGACCTTCGCCGACAGCAATTTCAAGGTCGGGTTGTGGTGGCTTGCCGGGCTCTACGTGATCCATTCGATCGCCGAGCTCTGCATCTCGCCGGTCGGGCTGTCGATGATCACCAAGCTGTCGATCGCGCGGGTCGTCGGGTTGATGATGGGGGTGTGGTTCCTGTCGATCTCCGTCGCGCAATATGTCGCGGGTCTGGTGGCGCAATTTGCCAGCGTCGAGACGGTTGGCGGGCAAGCGACCAATTTGAAGGTCAGCCTGGATACCTATACGCACACCTTCACGACGATCGCGCTGGTGGCGATCGGACTCGGCGTGCTGCTGCTCGTGCTGGCCTGGCCGCTCAAGAAGTGGATGCACGGGGTCCAGTGATGGCCTAGGCTCTCTCCCGGAACGGTTCGGGGGAGAGGGTCCATGAGTCCGTTATGCTGGGAAATCGCCGCCGCGGTGGCGTTCGTCGGGTCGCATTTCCTGCTGTCGCACCCGTTGCGTGGCACCGTCGTGCGCGCGATCGGCGAACTGCCGTTCCAGGGCGTCTATTCGCTGGTCGCGCTGGCGACGTTCGGTTGGCTCGCGCTGGCGTTCCGCGCGGTGCCGCCCGAGGCGCCGTTCTGGGCGGTCGGGGACGGGCTGTGGATCCTGAGCACGGTGATCATGTTCTTCGCGAGCATCATGTTCGTGGGGTCGCTGCTTGGCAATCCGGCGCTACCGGGACCGCCGCGAGCGGCGAGCGCGCTGCCCGAGCCGCGCGGCGTGTTCAGCGTGACGCGGCATCCGATGATGTGGAGTTTTACGCTGTGGGGCGTGGCGCATATCCTGGTGATGCCGACGCCCGCCAATATCGTGCTGGCGAAGGCGATCATCTTCCTCGCCTTGGTCGGCGCGGCGCTGCAGGACAGGAAGAAGGAAAAGCTCCAGCCCGAAACGTGGCGGGCATGGGAAGCGCATACCAGCTACTGGCCGCTCGGCGCGATCCTCAGCGGGCGCGTCAAGTTCACGCCGGCCGGGGTCGTGCCGGCCGTGGGCGGGATCGCCTTGTGGCTCGCCGCGACCTGGGCGCATCTGCCGCTGGCGGGCATGCCCGCGGGGATCTGGCGCTGGATTGGGGGGTAGGGGTCCGAGTTTCCCTCTCCCCTTGTGGGAGAGGGAAGGGGCCCGCTCGGCGTAGCCGAGTGGGAAGGGTGAGAGGGACTCCAAGGGTTCGCCGACTCCCCCTCATCCTTCCGGCGCTTCGCGCCTCCCTCCTTCTCCCACAAGGGGAGAAGGAGTGTAGCCAAGATCACCCAGGCAGCTGCTCAACCATCCGATCGGTCTCGCCCTCACCTTCCGGCGTGATCCCACTCCGCACCGCGATCGTGCCGGTGACCGCGACGTCCATCGTCACATTGCCCAGCGTCCGGAACAAGTCAGGCACCGTCTCGACCGCGACCAGCAGCCCCAGCGCCTCGAGCGGCACGCCCATCGCCACCGCTACCGGCGCGACCGAGGCGAAGAAGCTGATCGTGCCCGGCAGCGATACTGACCCCATCGTCGTGATCGCCGCGGTGACGACGCCGGCGGCGAGCTGGCCGGGGCCGATTGGCGTGCCGGTCAGATGCGCGACATAGAGCGCGACCGCCAGGTTCATCGCCGGGCTGGTCGCGCGGAACACCGCGACCGCGATCGGCAGGACGATGCCCGACACCCGCGCCGGGGCGCCGATCGCCTCGCTCGAGCGGAGCATGGTCGGGAGCGAGGCGAGCGAGGACGAGGTGCTGATCGCGACGATCTGGCTCGGCAGGACGGCGCGGGCGAAGCGCCCGATGCTTATGCGCGCACCGATCGCCGCGATCGGATAGGCCGACAGCAGCACCAGGATACCGAGCGTCGAGACGATCGCGACATAATGCGCCAGCGCGCCGAACGCGGCCGCGCCGGTTTCCATGCCCACTCCGAACGCCAGGCAGAACACGCCGAGCGGGGCGAGCACCAGCACCCAGCCGATCACCACGATCATCGCGTCGGCGATCGCCTGGAACAGATCGACCATCAGCTTGCGGCGATCGGGCTGCAACCGGGTGATGGCGAAGGCGAACACCATCGCGAACACGGTCAGCGGCAGGAAAGCGTCGGTCGCGGCGGCGTCGATGATGTTGGTCGGCACGATCTTGTCGAAGAAATCGCCCAGCGTCGGCACCTGGCCGGCGGTCTTGGCGCTCGACAGCGAGGCCCTGAGCGCCATTGCCCAATCGGGGCGGAGCGGGAACAGCTTGAGCAGCAATGGCGTGAGCAGCGCCGACATGATCGTGTTGAACCACAGGATGACGACGAAGAAGATCAGCGCGCGCCCGGCGATCTTGCCGGCGCGCGCCGCTTCGGCCGAGGCGGCGATGCCGATCACCAGCAGCGCCACGACCAGCGGCACGATCACCATCTGCAGCCCGTGCAGCCAGGCGCCGCCGATCCGCTTGGTGAAGACCAGGACCCAGCCGCCGGCGTCGGGCGCCCAATTGGCGAGCGCGATACCCAGCGCCAGGCCCGCCACCAGCGAGATCAGGATCCTCAATGCTTGGCTCATGCTCGCCCTTCTTCGTTTGCCGCGCTAAGAGGCGGCCTTGGCGCGGGATAGCGGACGGAAACGGGCAGAATGGCAAGAAAATATTTCGGTACGGACGGTATTCGCGGCCTGACCAACATGCAGCCGATGACCGCGGTGATGGCGATGAAGGTCGGCATGGCGGCCGGCGCGCATTTCGTTCGCGGCGACCACAAGCATCGCGTGGTGATCGGCAAGGACACGCGGCTGTCGGGCTATATGCTCGAAAACGCGCTGGTCGCCGGGTTTACCAGCGTCGGCATGGACGTGACTTTGTTCGGGCCGCTGCCGACCCCGGCGATCGGCATGCTGACCAAGTCGATGCGCGCCGATCTGGGCGTGATGATCTCGGCCAGCCACAACCCCTATGCCGATAATGGCATCAAATTGTTCGGCCCTGACGGCTATAAATTGAGCGATGCCGACGAGACGGCGATCGAGGCGCTGATCGACGGCGACGTCGCATTGGCCGATGCGCCCGATATCGGCCGCGCGCGCCGGGTCGAGGATGCGCGCGGGCGCTATATCCATTTCGCCAAGGCGACCTTTCCCGATGATCTGACGCTCGACGGGCTCAAGATCGTGGTCGATTGCGCCAATGGCGCCGCCTATCAGGTCGCGCCCTCGGCCTTGTGGGAATTGGGGGCAGAGGTCATCGCGATCGGCGTCACCCCCAACGGCAAGAACATCAACGATCAGGTCGGATCGACCGCGCCGGAGACCCTGTGCGAGACGGTGGTCGCCAGCGGCGCGCATATCGGCATCGCGCTCGACGGCGACGCCGACCGTCTGATCGTCGTCGACGAGAATGGCCGCGTGATCGACGGCGATCAGCTGATGGCGGTGATCGCGACCGGCTGGGCGCGGGCGGGCAATCTCCGCAATGGCGGGCTGGTCGCTACGGTGATGTCCAACCTGGGACTCGAACGCCATCTCAGCGCGCAGGGGATCAAGCTGATCCGCACCGCGGTCGGCGACCGTTATGTGCTCGAAGCGATGCGCGGCCAGGGATACAATGTCGGCGGCGAGCAATCGGGGCACATCATCCTGTCGGATTATGCCACCACCGGCGATGGGCTGGTCGCGGCGCTGCAGATCCTCGCCGAACTGGTCCGCTCGGGGATTCCGGCGAGCGAATTGCTCCATCGCTTCGATCCGCTGCCGCAATTGCTCAAGAACGTGCGCTTCAAGGGCGGCAAGCCGCTCGACGATGCCGGGGTCAAGGCAGTGATCGCCGATGCCGAGGGCGAACTCGAGGGCAAGGGCCGGCTGGTGATTCGCCCGTCGGGCACCGAGCCGGTGATCCGCGTGATGGCCGAAGGCGAGGATGCCGCTCAGGTCGAGGCGGTGGTCGACCGTATCTGCGACGCGGTTAAGACCGCGGCAGGGTAATCTCTACAGCAACAGGCCCTGCAGATTGGCGCGCCCGACCGCGCCGCCGCCACGCCGCCGGGCGAGTTCGGTCTCCGCGGTGAAGCGCACGTCGGGGTCGCGGTCGGTCAGGAAGCCGGCCAGGCTGTCCTCGGCGATCTCGCTCCATTCCTTGCCGCGATCCGGCCCGTAGCGCACGCGCGGCAGCAGGCCGGGCTGGTTCGACCATTCGATCAATTGCGCGACCGACGCCTCGTTGAGCATGTCGCGCAGATGGTGCGCGGTGACATAGGCGTCGGGAAAGGCGCGGTGCGCGGGCAGGCCGCGTTCATGCTCGAGCCCCTCGGGCTTACGCCAATAACGTAGCACCTGGTTGGAGAAGCTCGGGCTATCGGGCCACAGCCTGAGCGCGCATTTCCACGTGCAGATCCAGTCGGCGCCGTGAGTCAGCGTCGGGGTGCAGAATTGCTCCTCGAAATCGGCGCGATGCGCGGCGAGCGCGATGCGGCGCGGATAGGGATCGAGCACCGGACGCGCGACATCGATCCAATAAGGCGCGTCGGCCACCTGTTCGTCGAGAATATGATGGATCGCCTGGGTGATTGGCGGGATCGGTCGGCCGGGATTGACCATCCGGCTGCCGCCTTCGCCGTATATTTCCCAGCGCCCGTCCGCGCCCAGCGCGACGTCCTGCCAACCCACTTCCAGCACGCCATGCTGCGGCGGCGCGTCGCCGGTGGTTTCGAGGTCGATGACACGGATGATCGAGGGGGACGCCATTCGGGCTAGATGGGGGCTTTGGCCGGGAAAAGCCACCTAGGGCCACTTTCCAACCGTCATCCCCGCGTGCGCGGGGATGACGATGTGAAGTCTGCCGGGAGACTCAATGCCCCGCTTGCGGCCCGCGCTCGAGCCCGCTTGCCGCCAGCTGCGCGTCGATCTGCGCGAGCAGGCGGTCGAGCGCGGGCTGATCCTTCGCCTCGGCGCGCGCGACCAGCACGTCCTGGGTGTTCGACGCGCGGAGCAGCCACCAGCCGTCGGGCGTGTTGACCCGCGCGCCGTCGGTGCGGTTGACGTCGGCGCCGTCGGTTTCGAGCCGGTCGAGCACTTCGTCGATCACCGCGAACTTGCGGCTTTCGTCGACCTGAAAGCGCATTTCGGGCGTGTTGACCATCACCGGCATGGCGTCCTTGATCTCGTTCATCGACTTGCCGATCATGTGGACCGCGCGGATCAGCCGGACCGCGGCATATTGCGCATCGTCGAAACCGTAGAATTCGTGCGCGAAGAAGATGTGGCCCGACATCTCGCCGGCGAGCGGCGCGTGCGTCTCCTTCATCTTGGTCTTGATCAGGCTGTGCCCGGTCTTCCACATCAACGGCTGCCCGCCCAGCTCGGCGATGCGGTCGTACAGCGCCTGGCTCGCCTTGACGTCGGCGATGATCGTCGCGCCAGGCAATTCCCGCAGCACCGGCTCGGCCAGGATCGACAATATCTGGTCGCCCCAGATCACCCGGCCCTTCCCGTCGATCGCGCCGATCCGGTCGCCGTCGCCGTCGAACGCCACGCCGAAATCGAGTCCCTTCTCCGCCACCAGCGCCTTGAGCTGGGCCAGGTTCTTTTCCTCGGTCGGATCGGGATGATGATTAGGGAAATTGCCGTCGACCTCGGTGAACAGCAAATGATGCTCGCCCGGCAGCAATTTGGTCAGCTTCTCGATCACCGGACCCGCGGCGCCATTGCCGGCGTCCCAGCCGATCCGATAGGCGCCGCCCGAATAGCCGGCCATCAGCCGGCCGACATAATCGTCGACGATATCGACGTCGGAAACTTCGCCCTCGCCTTCCTCCCAATCACCCTCGGCCGCCATCCGGCCGAGTTTCTGGATGTCCTCGCCGAAGAACGGACGATGCTGCAGCACCATCTTGAAGCCGTTATATTCGGCTGGGTTGTGGCTGCCGGTGATCTGGATGCCGCCATCGACTTCCAGCTCGGCCTCGGCCCAGTAAAGCTGCGGGGTCGGACCCATCCCGGTGCGGATCACGCTCACCCCCGACGCGAGCAACCCTTCGACCAATGTCGCCTCCATCGCCGGCGATGAAATACGGCCGTCGCGTCCCACCGCGACGCGGGTGCCGCCGGCGCGGCGCACGATCGTGCCGAAGGTGCGACCGATCGCGCGAGCATCGTCGGTCGACAGGGTTTTGCCGACGACTCCGCGGATATCGTATTCGCGCAGGGATGTAGGATCGAAACGGTGGGTCATGGGGGCTCCCGTCAGGTTGATGCGCGCCCAATCCGCCGAGCAGGGAAAAAGTTCAATCCCTCGGCTCAATCCTCGGCTTCAACAAGATGTCGCGCGCCTCATTTACGCGACGAGCGAGCTCGTCGGTGCCGCCATGATCGGGATGGACGTTGCGCAACAGGCGGCGGTGCGCGACGCGAATCTCGTCGCGACTGGCGCCGGGATCGAGTCCCAGCACGGCCAGCGCGCTGATCTCATCCTCGCTGCGTTGCGGCTTGCGGCGGCCGTCGGTCCAGACCTTCTTGGGTCCTTGCCACAGCCACCAGCCGAACCAGGCAACCGCCAGTGCGAGGAGGAGCTTGGCCATGATCAGGCGAAGAGCGGCAGGACCGGCTCGGGCAGCGCGAGCGCCGCCATCATCTCGCGCAGCTCCTGCCGCGCGGCGACATGCGCCATGCCCATCTCACCGAAATCGCGGCTGTCGATCATCGTCAGCCCCTTGGGAAACAATTCGCGATAGATGACGCGCTCGCCCAAGCCCGGAATGATGCGGAATCCCACGCGCTTGGCGAGCTGGTCGAGCGCGTCGGACACGCGGCGCATGTTGCGCGCCTCGATATGCTGGAGGCGGTTGCGCAACACGACCCAGTCGATCGCCACGCCATCGGCCTTGGCCCGGGCCTTGCGCGCGTCCCAGATCAGTTCGGCGTAGAAGCTCGGCCGGGTGACCTTGTAGGTGTCGGGGTCGACCTGCCCGATCAGGTCGAAATCGACGAAGCTGTCGTTCATCGGCGTGACCAACGTATCGGCGCGGCTCGCCGCCAGTCGCCCGAACCGGTCGTCGCGGCCGGGGGTGTCGATCACCACGAAATCGGCGTCGCTGCAGAGCCGGCCTAACGTGTCGTCGAAAAATTCCAGGCTCTCGCCGTCATGCGCGGCGAAGGCGGGCGTCGGCAGCTCGCGGCTGGTGCGCTTGGCGGTGGCGACGCGATTCTCGAAATAGCGCGCCATGGTGCGCTGGCGATGGTCGAGGTCGAACGCCGCGACGCGCGCGCCGCGCGCCTGCAGCGCGATCGCGACATGGACCGCGGTGGTCGACTTGCCGGTCCCGCCCTTTTCGTTGGCGAAGACGATCATATGTGGTTTGCTGGCGTCCGCCACGTAAAGACCCTGGTTGCCTGAGATGCCCCGCGCCTCTTACAGGCGAACCCTCGTCTATCGAAGCGACAAGTCCCATGCAAATTGTCCATCATCTGCCCGATTTGAGACGCGCGACCGCCGAGCTGCGCAGCGATGGCGCACGCGTCGCGCTCGTGCCGACAATGGGAGCGCTCCATACCGGGCATATGGCGCTGGTCGACGCCGCGCGGGCGACAGGGGCGAAAGTCGTCGCGTCGATCTTCGTCAATCCCAAGCAATTCGGTCCGAACGAGGATCTGTCGCGCTATCCGCGCCCGGCGGAAGCCGACAAGGCGTTGCTGATCGCCTATGGCTGCGACCTGTTGTGGATGCCGGGAGTCGACGACATGTACCCGGCGGGGTTCGCCACCAACGTCTCGGTGTCGGGCGTGAGCGACGGGCTCGACGGCGCCGCGCGGCCCGGCCATTTCGACGGCGTCGCGACGGTGGTCTCCAAATTGTTCAACCAGGTGCGCCCCGACACGGCCTATTTCGGCGAAAAGGATTTTCAGCAGCTCGCGGTGATCCGCCGCATGGTCGCCGATCTCGATATGGAGCTGGAGATCGTCGGCGTGCCGACGGTGCGCGAGGCGGACGGGCTCGCTTTGTCGTCGCGCAACATCTACCTCTCGCCCGACGAGCGCGCGCGAGCCGTGGCGCTGCCCAAGGCGCTGGCCGAGGCCAAGCGCGCGATCGAGGCGGGGGAGCCGGGCGCGATCGATTCCGCGATGGCGTCATTGGCCGAGGCAGGCTTCGTCACCGATTATGTCGCCTTGGTCGACGCCGCGACCTTGGGAGATCCGCAGCCAGGCAAATCCCGCCGCCTGCTCGCCGCCGCGCGACTCGGCACGACCCGGCTGATCGACAATCTCGACATAGCAGCGTCTTTGTAATCGGCACCGGCCCGCTCCCCCACCCGACCGCCCAACAGCGTATTCTATGGG